>CAZCNY010000001.1:0-918999 GCA_964500675.1 uncultured Verrucomicrobiaceae bacterium
CGCTCTTTCGCGGCGATGTGCTCCGCGTTGTGCGCCCAGTTCCTGTGGGATTCTTCGTCTTCGAATTCGACAAGACTCAGACGTTCGCCATCCTCGGCGACGAATGATTTGCGCGAGCGAAAGCCAGGCATGGTTTCCGCAACGGCGACGATCTTGGGAACGAGCTCGTAATATTCGTCCAGCGCTTCTTCATTCAGGCGTGAACGGAAAACGGTGAGAATCATAATATCCCTCTGTAGGTGTAAAGTATCTCGATGCGCAAGGCTTTCGGATGGTTGCCTATCAAATGTCCGTAATCGCGACGTGTCGTTTTTGGCTTTTCACGCGATCCAGCCATTTGTTGATGTTGGTGTAGCGCGACAAATCGAATTCGCCTTCGTGCGCGACGTGTGTGTACGCATACAGCGCGATATCGGCGATGGTGTAGCGGTTCGCCACAAAGAAATCATTGAGGGCGAGATGCGTTTCCATGACATCCAGCGCGGCGTAACCCAATGGCGTTCGCTTTTGTATCTGCTCCAGATTGCCGGCTTTGTCTTTCAGAATGGAAATCCAATAGCGGACCGTGGCGATATAGGGCTCATGGCTGTATTGCTCGAAGAACATCCATTGCAGCACTTGCGCTTTTTCAAAACGATCGTCGGGAATGAAGTCGGTACCATCGGCCAGATACCACAGCGCGGCATTGGACTCGGGCAGATAACGCTCTCCGATTTGCAGCACGGGCACGCGACCGTTCGGATTGATGGCGAGAAATTCTTTGGTGCGAGATTCTTTCTTCAGAATGTCGATGTGAACGGATTCGAACTCGATTCCCAATTGCGTCATTAGCAGCCGGATTTTGTAGCAGTTACCGGAGGTGGGGTATTCAAATAGTCTGTACATGGGCAACTCTCCGTAGCGGCCCCCTAAAGTAACCGGAAGGCGGGGTGCTGTCCATCGCACAGGCATTCATCTTTCAAGTCGGCAGATCGTGCGCAAACGCCGCGTGCAAAACCATTAAATCTAGATGCCCTCGGGAATCTTCGATCGCATCATTCGCTTACGGCTTAGTGTGCGTCCATCGACGATGAAGGTGCCATCGCCGACGGCGTGCAAGGTGTGTTTCTCTTTGCGTTTGTCATCGATATAGGCGGCGATGCCGTCAAGAACAATGATGTTGTGTTTTTTAATTATGTCGACCACTGTACATTCAATATTGGCCAGGCATTCCTTTATCAAGGGGGCTCTGACATTCCTGCCTTTAACGGGTGTGAGCATGAATTTTTCGAACTTGTCGGTATCGGCACCCGAACAGGTTCCTATGCCGACAACGGTATCGATCAGGTCAACCGTGGGAATTGAGATGACGCACTCTTTGGTTTTTGTTAGCGCGGCGTAAGAGTAATTCCAGGGGCCGGTTGTGATCGCGAATCTTGGGGTGAAGTCCATCACCATGGTCCACGATATGGTCATGATGTTATTTTTCTTGCCATCATTCGTTGTGACGAGAACGACGGGGCCGGACTCCATTAAGGTAAATGCTTGATTGATTTGCATCTTTTTCATGATGCGCCTCCTTTGGCTGTCAGTTACGGGAGGTAATGCGCAAACGCCGCGTACACTTTGCCTTCATCGTTGAAATGAAACACTTCCGCCGATAAACCGCGCACGCCGTTGTAGATGATGGTGACGCTATCGACGCCCGCGAGCACATGCAGTTTTTCAAAATGCAGATCGGGATATTTCGCCAGCGCCTTCGCCCAATACGTGCGAATAATTTCTTTGCCTTTCAACTTGCCCGAAGGCTCGTTCATGGTGCTGACGATCACAGGCGACGACATTTCGAAATCGTCGGTGTAGTGGGAGAGGATTTGGTCGAGATCGTGGGAGTTCCACGACTCGATCCAGTGGTCGGCGAATTGGTTGGCGGTTTGAGAGTCAATCACGATGTTGTGTCTTTCGATACGTAACAGCCAATGAGTTATTAAATTCATCCACGTTGCAAACACTCCATGAAGTTCTTTGCATCATGCTGCGCAAAATGAGCAAACTCGAAATTGGTTCCAACAACCTGCAGACATACAATTGAGACAAACTCTTCAAGGTTATTGAAGTATTGAACATCGGCATCTTTGGTGAAAGCCCCCAAGGGGGTTGGATTAAGTAACGATAAAAGATCGTTGTGACAAATGACCTTGTTTCTGGCTGGTTTGATCTGTGATTTAAGTGTATCCAGTTGCGACTTAAGCTTCTCAAGATTGGTCAATGTGACTGCGTCCCAGCCACCATAACGCACGACGTACTCAAGTGTCAGATTTAGCTGATTCGCCTGTAAGGCAGGATCATGCAGTTTTGCGATCTGGAGCAATGCATACTCTTGTGTCACGATACTGATGCGATCAAGAAAGGCTGAATTGTGTCCAATTAGACGAATGCTTTCAATGGACGGGTTGTCGTCAAACATGGTTCGATGAGTGGCCCACGCCTCGTGCGCCCAACTACATAACTGGCAAAATTGGTTAACGACTTGTTTGCTTAGCGCTGTCATAGAAATCTAACCAATCAATATGTTGATCAATCAAGGTGGCGGCGAAGAGAATAAAAGTATTTCTTTTTAGGTGCGCGTAGTTTTATGTCATAGCATGCACCTTCGCTGTGAGATCAATTCCCAAGGCTTTCATCACAGCCAAAGTGGTTTTCAGCGTTGGGTTGCCGTTTTCACTGAATGAGCGGTAAAGCTGTTCGCGCGAGAGGCCGGTTTGTTTGGCGATATCGGCCATGCCTTTTGCACGCGCAACTACACCGAGTGCGTGAGCAATATATGTTGCATCGCCGGTTTCAAATGCTTCAGCCATGAAAACAGCGATGGCTTCATCGCTATTTAAATCTTCTGCTGGATCATAGGTCGTCAGTTTTTCAGCCATCTTCATCGCTCCACAGCTCAGCTAATTTCTTGGCCGCTTTAATATCCTTGTCTTGCGTGCTCTTGTCGCCACCACACAACAGCACAATCAGAACATCTCCGCGCTTCTGATAATAAACTCGATAACCGGGGCCGTAGTGAATCCGCAATTCGCTGATGCCATTGCCGACCGGTTCGGCATCGCCCGCGTGACCGAAAGCGAGACGGTCGATTCGCGAGGCGATCAAAGCCCGCGCCCTCTGATCCCTGAGACGATTGCGCCATTTGCGAAACAATTCCGTTTGTTTTATCTCTATCATGGCTCACTGTAGTTTATAAACTACACCCTTGTAAATAGGTATTGGGGTTTTAGTTGGTTGTATCTCCGCGCAACCGCAACGCATTAAAGATCACTGACGCCGAACTAAAGCTCATCGCCAGCGCCGCGATCATCGGTGATAGCAATATTCCGGTGAACGGATATAAAACGCCGGCTGCGAGCGGTACGCCGAGGGCGTTGTAGAAAAAGGCGAAGGTGAGGTTCTGGCGCATGTTGCGGATTGTGGCGAGCGAGAGGGTGCGGGCGCGGGCGATGCCGTTGAGGTCGCCTTTGACGAGCGTGACCTGCGCGCTTTGCATCGCGACATCGGTGCCGGTGCCCATCGCGATGCCGACATCGGCGCGCGCGAGCGCGGGGGCGTCGTTGATGCCGTCGCCGGCCATCGCGACGACGCGGCCTGCGCGTTGCAGTTTTTCGATCAGTGCGGCTTTATCGGCGGGTTTCATATCGCCGTACATTTCGTTAACGCCTAAACGCGCACCGACCGCGCGCACGGTGCTGCTCGCATCGCCGCTGGCAACGACGATATTCAAACCTGCGCTCTGCAATTGTTTGACCGCGGCGAACGTGGTGGGCTTGATCGGGTCCGACACCGCGAGTAATCCGGCGAAAGTGTTATCGACGGCGAGATACATCACGCTGGCGCCGCTCGTGCGCAGTGCTTCGGCCGGTTCGACGATCGATGTAACGTCGATATTTTTTTCTGCCATCAGCGCCGCATTGCCGAGCAAACATTTTCTGCCCTGAATCTCTCCGCTCACGCCGAAACCGACAATGGCCTGAAAATTCTGCGCGTCCTGCAAATTCAGTCCGCGTTCAGTGGCTGCATCGATCAACGCTTTCGCGAGCGGATGTTCGCTGCCGCGCTCCAAACTCGCCGCGAGTTGCAGTAGCTTATTTTCCGACGCGAGCAGCGGGTCGGAATTATTGGTGTTGGCGATGGCGCGCTCGAAACGCGGTTTGCCTTCGGTGAGTGTGCCAGTTTTGTCGATGACTAAAGTGTCGACGCGGCGCAGATGTTCGATCGCGGCGGCATCGCGAAATAAAATGCCCTGCGTGGCGGCTTTTCCTGTCGCGACCATGATCGACATCGGCGTGGCGAGGCCGAGCGCGCACGGACACGCGATGATCAGCACAGCCACTGCATTGACGAGCGCGTACACCCAGCTCGGCTGCGGACCGAATATGCCCCATACGATAAACGTTAGAACGGCGGCTGCGACGACGCCGCCGACGAAATAACCCGCGACGACATCGGCCAGACGTTGCAGCGGCGCTTTCGAGCGCTGCGCCTGCGCGACGAGCTGCACGATTTGCGCGAGCATCGTCTGCGACCCCACTTTTTCCGCGCGCATGATCAAACTGCCCGTGGTATTCAGCGTGGCGCCGATCAGTTTGTCGCCTGCACGTTTGCTGACGGGCAACGGCTCACCCGTCAGCATCGATTCGTCGACCGCGCTGCTGCCGTCAACGACAACACCATCGACAGGAATTTTCTCACCGGGGCGCACGCGCAATTGGTTGCCGACGTGCACATGCGCGAGCGGAATATCGTGTTCGCTGCCATCGGCTTCGATAATGCGCGCGGTAGTCGGTGCGAGGCCGAGTAATGATTTAATGGCACTCGATGTTTTCGCGCGCGCGTTCAATTCCAAAATTTGGCCGAACAGCGTCAGTGAAATAATCACCGCAGCGGCTTCGAAATACACGCCGACGCGGCCGTGCATCTGAAATTCGGCGGGAAATACCTGCGGCGCAATGGTCGCGATGGCGCTGTAAATAAAGGCCGCGCTGGTGCCGAGCCCGATCAATGTCCACATATTCGGGCTGCGCAATTGAATCGATTGCACACCGCGTATCAACAACGGCATGCCGGCCCACAATACGACGGGCGCGGCTAATAAAAACTCGACCCAGTTCTGCGTTGGCGGCGCGAATAATTGCAGACCGTGGCCGAGCATCGCGAGCGCAAACACCGCAAGCGAGAACGGCAGCGTGAAATAAAAGCGGCGGCGAAAATCGACGAGCTCGGGATTGTCGCCCTCATCGAGCGACGGCATTTCGGCTTCGAGCGCCATACCGCATTTGGGGCAAGTGCCCGGATGATCCTGCCGGATTTCCGGATGCATTGGGCACGTGTATATCGCGCCTGCTATTTTTGACGAACTGACAACGCTCTCCGATTCTCGCGGCGAAAGGTATTTTTCGGGTTCGGCGTCAAATTTAATTTTGCAGCGCGGATTGCAAAAATAATAATCGACGCCTTCGAATTGCGAATGGTGCGGCGACTGCGGCGTGACTTTCATACCGCAGACGGGATCGAGCAATGGCGCGTCGGGGTTATTCGGCGGTTGGTGCGCGCAGCAGGCGTGATGCTGTTCGGGTGCGCTTTGCGAATCGTGCGAGGGTTCCATGATCTTGATCCATTCCGACAATTACGCGCTAGCTTATCGCACTTGGCGCAGTCGCGAATGAATCAAGATCAAAGTGCGTTAAACGCGCCAGCCTCGGAGTCGATTGCCCGCATCGCAGATCACGGTTTCGCTCGTGATGAAACGCGCATCGTCGGAGGCGAGAAACGCGGCGAGCGCGGCGATGTCCTCGGCAGTGCCGGCGAGTTTTGGCAGCGCCTGCTGACCTTGCAGGCGCTCGAAATAACCTTCGGGCAGACTCGCGCGCGAGGCCGGTGTTTCCATCAAACCGGGGGCAATTGCGGTGACGCGAATGCCGTCCTTGCCGAAATCGTTCGCCATGCCGAAGGTCATCGCATTCAATGCCGCTTTGGTAATTCCATACGCGGTGCCGGGTACATAGCTCGCCATCGAGGTGATATTGATAACGACGCCGGTTGCACTCGCGAGCGCGGGACGCAGCGCGTGCGCGAGTATTAACGGCGCGATCGTGTTGATATTGAAAAAGCGCAGCCATTTTTCCTGCGACAAATCGGCGAAGCCGTGTGCAACTTCGCCATACGCCAGGCCCGCGTTATTGATCAGCACATCGAGCTTGCCGTGTTTGCTGCAGATCTGTTCCGCGAATAATTTGATCGCGCTTTCGGAACTCAGATCGAAAGTATGAATGGAGCAATCCACGCCTTTTGCGCGCAGCGGTGCCGCGACTTTTTCCAAACCGGCCTCGTTCACATCGGTGAGAATCAGGCGCGCGCCTTCGTCGGAAAAGCGCTGCGCGAAAGCCTGGCCCATGCCGCCAGCGGCGCCCGTGATCAAAATCAGTTTTTCCGCATAGCGGTTGCTCATGCTTCCTCCTAACATCGGTCGTAGTGGTAAATACCTAAAGCGCGGCGCCAACCATACCGCAGGCGGTGCGAAAGTGCGCAATTAGATAATAATGTGCACATAACTTCAACTTAGATGACATTTTTTTAAGTATTTTCTCTCTTGACCGCCGCAAAGTATGCCCATTATTCTTTCGCACCATGATGTGATTTATCCGGCCTTCCGCGGTTTTACCGGCTTCTTGCGCCGTCTCGCGGCGCGATCGCAACCCGGCGGATGGCTTCCCGCACAGGAGTTTCAACGATGAGCTTTGCATTACCGAATCGAGACATCATTCCCAAATACGCCGTGATTGCCGGTGCGGAAAAAAGCGAACGCGGCAGCGGTCAGACACAGGCACATATCTATCCCGCCAACGGCCAGGTCACATGCGAACTTACGCTGGCGGGACCGAGCGATGTCGATCGCGCCGTGCATGCCGCGCGCGCGGCATTTCCGGCGTGGCGTGCATTAACGGGCGACAAGCGCCGCGATCTGATGCTGAAAATGGCGGCGGTGTTGGAGGCGCACACGCAGGAATTAGCTGCACTATCAACGCTGGAAAATGCTTCGCCGAGCATGATGACGCCGTTCTTCGTGCTCGATGCCGTGCAGAAATTTCGCTATTTCGCGGGCTGGGCCGACAAGATCAAAGGCGAAACGATTTCGACGTGGGGCGCGCCTTCGCATAATTATGTCGCGTACGAACCGTACGGCGTGATCGGCGCGATCATTCCGTGGAATGGGCCGATGATCGCGGTGACGATGGCGATCACTGCCGCGCTCGCTGCGGGTAACTGCGTCGTCGTGAAAGCCCCGGAGTTGGCGCCATTTACAACAATGCGATTTGCCGAGTTGTTTCAAGAAGCCGGTTTTCCGTCTGGCGTCTTCAATATGATCGTCGGCGGTCCCGATGTCGGCGAAGCGATGGTCGCGCACCGCGGCATCGACAAAATTCAATTCGTCGGCAGCGGCCCCACCGCAAAAAAAGTATTGAAAACTGCGGCGGAAAATTTAAAACCGTGCGGACTCGAACTCGGCGGTAAATCGGCGGTGATCGTTTTCGCCGATGCGGATTTAACACAGGCGGGCCGGCGCGGATTATCGGGTGCGATGTCTGTGAGCGGGCAGGGCTGCGTGAATGGCACGCGTCTGCTCGTCGAGCGTTCGATCTACGAGCAATATCTCGGCATGCTGCAAGCGATCGCTGCGCATATCAAAGTCGGCGATCCACTCGATAAAACCACCATCATGGGCCCCGTTATTTCAGAAGCCTCGGCGAATCGCATTGTCGGCATTGTCGAAAAAGCGAAAAGCGAAGGCGCGCGTGTGCTCACGGGCGGTGAGCGTCTCGGCGGCGAATTCGCGGCGGGATATTATTTGCCGCTCACGATCATTGCCGATGTCGATCACAACAGTTCGCTCGCGCAACACGAAGTATTCGGCCCCGTGCTTTCCGTTACGCCATTCGATAGCGAAGAGGAAGCGATCGCGCTCGCTAACTCAACCGATTATGGCCTCGGCGCTTATATCCACACGCAGAATTTGCGCCGCGCACATTATGTCGCAAGCCAAATGCAAGCCGGCATGGTGCAAGTGAATGCATCGGGCGAAGGCATGCAACCGAATGTGCCGTTCGGCGGTATGAAACAGAGCGGTTACGGTCGTCTCGGCGGCGAGCACGCGATGAGAGAGTTCCTGCAAGTAAAAAATGTATTTGTGAATATTGCACCGCCGCAACCCCAACCATCCAAATAATTGAAGAGAAAGCAGATGAGTCTTCTCGACCCGAAAGAGCGCACGCAGCGCGGCGTGCAATTGCAGAGCGAATTGCAGGGCAAGCCCGCAACGGAGCCGACGACATTGCTCGAAGCATCGTGGCGCGATTTTATTTACGCCGAAGTGTGGTCGCGTCCCGGCCTCGATCGACGCTCGCGTTTTTTGATTTCGATCGCGGGTGCGGCGTGCGAAGGCAGCTCCAACGATATCGTCGATAATTATGTGCGCGGCGCGCTGACCACGGGCGAGCTGACGCAGGCCGAATTGCGCGAAGCCGCATTGCATCTCGCGGTGTATGCCGGCTGGTCGCGCGGTACTGTGATCGATCAGGCGATTACGCGTGTAGCTAACGAGTTGGCTATGCCGCTCGCCGCCATTGCGCCGATTCGCGGCGAAGCGTGGGACCCTCAATTGCGTTTGAGCGAAGGCGCGGCGAATTTCACCGCAACGATGACATTTCCAGCGCCGCCACCTATGACGCCGTATTTCGAAGCCGGTATCGTCAATTTCGTGTTCGGTGAAATGTGGATGCGCCCGGGACTCGATCAGCGTTCGCGGCGCTGGGTGACCATGGTTGGCGTGGCGGATTCGGCATCGACCACGCCGATTCGCACGCACACGTATGCGGCGATGGCGAGCGGCAACGCGACGCAGGCGGAGATGCACGAATTCGTTTTGCAATACGCGATTCACGGCGGCTGGCCGAAAGCCTCGGTGATGCAGGCGGTGGTGATCGAAATGGGCAAGCGCGTCGCCGAAGGTTTACCTTACGAATAACGCACAGTTTAATCCCCTCTCCCGCAGGGAGAAGGGAGTAATCCAAGGAGAAATTAACGTGACCATGGCAAGCGATATGAAAGGCAAAGCGGCGCTCGTGACCGGTGCTGCATCGGGGCTCGGGCGCGCGACGGCGTACAAACTCGCGCAGGCCGGCGCCAATATTTGCATCGTCGATGTGAATGCGGCGGGACTCGAAGAAACCGCAGCGCAGGCGAAAAAATCCGGCGTCGAAGTGTTGGTGAACGCGACCAATTTGATGGAACGCGAGAATTGTTTTAATGCCGTTGCAGCGGCCGTCAAACAATTCGGCCGGCTCGACGCATTGTGTAATGTCGCCGGCATTCTGATTCTGAGCAACGCGCACGAAATGAGCGCGGCCGATTTCGAAAAAACGATGGCGGTGAATTTCAACGCGCCATTCTTTTTGATTCAAGCTTCCATTCCGCATTTGCTCGAAACCAACGGCGCCGTCGTCAATGTGTCGTCGTCGGGCGCACTGATCGGCGAGGCGTATTGCGGCGTGTATACCGCAGCGAAAGCCGCGCTCAATCATCTGACCAAATCGCTGGCGATGGAATACATCCACAAGCCGATTCGGTTTAACACGGTCGCGCCGGGCGGCATGGCGACCAACATTTTCAACAACATGAAAATGCCGGAAGGTTTCGATCAGGCGTTGTTCAAACGCTTCACGCCGCTGCGCGGTGTGGTCGAGGTCGATGATGTGGCCGATCTCGTCGCATTTCTCGCCTCGGATGCCGCGCGCGGTTATCACGGCACCTGCATTTCGCTCGATAAAGGCATCACCGCAGGCTAAGGAAAATATATGTCGAAAATTGGATTCATCGGTCTCGGCAGTCAAGGCGCACCGATGGCGCAGCGCATTATCGACGCGGGTTATTCTGTGGTGTTGTGGGCGCGTCGACCCGAAACACTCGCACCGTTTGCGGATACTTCCGCACAAGTTGCATCGACTATTGCTGAGCTGGGCGAGCAGGTTGAGCACGTGGGCATCTGCGTTGTCGATGATGCGGGTGTGCAACAGGTCTGCGATGAGTTGATACCGGCGATGCGCTCTGGCAGTCGCATCGCAATTCACTCCACCGTGCATCCCGATTTGTGCAAAACACTTGCGCAACAAGCGGCTGAAAAAAATATTGCCGTGATCGATGCACCGGTGAGCGGCGGCGGTGCCGGTGCGGCGGCGGGCACTCTAACGGTCATGGTTGGCGGCGCGCCGGATGCGGTCGCTGCTGCACGTCCGATCTTCGAAACATTTGCGGGATTAATTGCATATCTCGGTGCTGTCGGTGCGGGACAGATGGCGAAGCTCGTCAACAACGCGTTGATGGCTGCGCATGTGTCGATCGCGCATTACGCGCTCGAGGCAGGCGATGCGCTTGGTATCGATCATGCCGCGTTGATCGAATTAGTCAAACACAGCAGCGGCCGCAGTTTTGGTTTTGATGTGCGTGCGCGCATGCCGAACCCGGCTGCGTTCAAACACGGCGCCGCGTTGCTCGCGAAAGATGTGCGTCTGCTCGGCGAAGCGCTCGGCAGTGACAGCGCGAATTTCGCACCGTTTCGCGATTTAGCAATGCCGTTTCTCGATCTCGCTCTCAAATCTTAGGCAAGGAAATGACTATGAGTTTTTCACTCGATCAATTTCGTCTCGACAATAAAGTCGCCATCGTCACCGGCGCAGGCGGGCGCGGCAACAGCATCGGCCGCGCGTATGCATTGGGTCTGGCGCAAGCGGGCGCAGCGGTTGTCGTCGCCGATATCAATTTGGAAGGCGCAGCGCGCGTGCGCGATGAAATTATCGCAGCGGGCGGCAAAGCGATCGCTGTCGGTGTCGATATTACGAAGCAGGAATCAGCGCAAGCGATGGCGGATGCAGCGAGCGCTGCTTTCGGCGGTGTCGATATTCTCGTCAACAACGCGGCGCTGATGGCGGAATTAAAAGGCGGCTCGCTGCTCGATATGCCGGGCGATGAGTGGAATCGCATTTTCGATGTGAATCTGACCGGCGCGTTGAATTGCTGCAAAGCCGTAGTGCCATTCATGCGCAAACGCGGTGGCGGCAAAATCATCAACCAAACCTCGGGCGGCGCGTTTCCCGCAATCGGCGCGTATGGCATCAGCAAATTGGCATTGGTCGGTTTGACGACGACACTCGCGCGGCAATTGGGTAAAGAAAAAATCAATGTCAACGCCATCGCACCCGGCAATGTGACCAGCGATGCGGGCAAGCAACTCACGCCCGACGATTCGCCCTTCATTAAATTTCTCGAAATGAGCGTGGCGATGCGCGTACGCGGCGCGCCCGACGAATTGGTCGGTCCATTATTGTTGCTGTGCTCGCCAGCCGGCGATTGGATCACGGGGCAGGTGATTCATGCCGACGGCGGCTGGATTTTGCGGCCGTAATTTTTTTGAAAAATGATCTTTGAGAAAAAAGATCGAGAAATAGCATTCACAACTAAACAGCCGGAGGTCGACGATGCGTGAATTAGGAATCGAGTGCCTCACGGTGTTCGGATTACCTCCGGTTGAATTTATCACGCTGGCTGCCGATGTCGGTTGCCAGCATATTTCCACAGGTTTGATTCCGTTTTTTTACAATCCTCACGGTTATCCAGCGTGGTCGTTGCGCGAGGATGCGGCATTGCGCCGCGAAATGCTTGCGGTAATGTGCGACCGCGGTGTGTCGATTTCGCTCGGCGAAGGTTTTGCGATTCGCGCGGGGATGGATGTTGCTGATCGCGCCGATGATCTCGCTATTTTCTGCGAACTCGGCGTCACGCGCATCAATACGGTCGCGTTCGATCCCGACTTGAATCGCAATATCGATCAGATCGGTAAATTGGCCGAAATGGCTGACGCAGCCGGGGTGGAGCTGACGTTGGAAGCACCGCCGATGTCGCCGATCGGCAATTTTAAAACGGCGCTGTCGACGCTGCAGAAAATCGCGATGCCGAATTTGAAACTGATGATCGACACGATGCATTTTATGCGCTCGGGTTCGAGTATCGACGATCTCGCGCGTGCCGATGCGAAATTCCTGGGCTATGTGCAAATCTCCGATGTGCCGCTCGTGCCGACCAATCCGAGTTATCAGGATGAAGCGATGTATGAGCGCCTGCCGCCGGGTGAGGGCGAATTGCCGCTGCTCGATATTTTAAAAGTGCTGCCGCGCGATTTGGTGTTTGCGCTTGAAATACCCAATCGCGCGCAAGCCGAAGCGGGTGTCAGCGCGCGCGCATGGGTGGAACGCTGTGTCGGTGCCGCGCGTAAATTATTGTCGCAGTTGCCCGATTAATTTTCATCGAATTTCGGCGTTATAGAGGGGCTTCATCGATGTTCACGTTCGAACGAAAAAATGCGTTGATTATTGGTGCTGGACAAAATATCGGTCGAGCCATCGCGTTGGAGTTTGCGCGCCTTGGCGCACGTGTTGCGGCGGCGGATATCAATAAGACAGGCGCCGACGAAACGGCGCAATTGATCAATGCGGCCGGCGGCCAAGCAATTGGTATCTCCTGTGATGTGACCAGCGAGCGTTCCGTAAGCGATGCGGTGAACGCGGCCGAAGCATTTCTCGATCATATCGATATTCATATGAACAACGCAGGAGTTTTGCATAACGGCAATCCCGAAGATTTACCTGTGCACGAATGGCAGCGCATGTTCGATATTAATTTCTTCGGTGCCGTGCGCGCGAATGCGGTGGTGCTGCCGAAAATGCTCGCACGCGGGCAGGGCTATATCGTCAACACTGCTTCATTCGCCGGTCTTTATCCTTTCGCCACCAGTCGCATTCCTTACGCAGCATCCAAGGCCGCATTAATTTCGATGTCGGAAAATCTCGCAATTTATCTTTTACCCAAAGGTATTCGCGTCAGTTGTTTGTGTCCTGGTCCAACCATGACGACGTCGATCAACGCAATGAAAACCTGGTCGGAAAATGTCGTTATGCGCGGCCCCGGTAGTCACCTCGGCATTAAGAGTCAGGAGGAGGTTGCTAAAATATTGGCCGACGGCATGAGTGCCGAACGCATCATTATCTCGACGCACCAAGAAGGCTGGGAAATTATTCAGCAACTCGCAGCATCGCCCGATAATTTCATTCTTAAAAAAATCGAGGAGTTTGCCAGCGGCAATACAGGGCGACCGCGTTTGTGATTGATGCAATGTATTGGCGCAAAAAATAGAACACTGTTTTGGAGATTTCAGCTTGGGACCGATTTCCATTTCGTTTGATGTGACCGCTGCACTACCCGTCGATATTACTGGCGGCAAGTGCATTCAAATTGCAGCATGGCTTTTCTTCCCAGACGATATTCACAAACTGGGCGATCGCCCCGTCGCTATGGTGCTGCTGAACGGCGGTAGCTATGACAAGCGTTACTTCCATGTCGAAATACCGGGCCATCCCGGCTATAGCGCTGCTCAGCATCTGGCTAATCTCGGCAATATTGTGTTGGTACCGGATCATCTCGGTATGGGTGAAAGCACCCGCGTGCCCGATCAGAAAAAGGCAACGCGCTTCATCGTTGCACAGGCGAATCATGCGGCGGTCACGCAGTTTTGCACTCGCTTACAAGCGGGTGATCTGCATCCCGCATTACCTCCAATTGCGCATTTTGTGACGACCGGTGCGGGGCACTCCATGGGTGCGATGCAAACGATTATTCAGCAGGCGCAGCATAAAACTTACGCTGCGGTGATGTTGCTCGGTTACACGACGCAAGGTGTGCATTTCACGATGGATGGTAAGAAGGTGCGAGCGGCCGATTATTTACCCAAAGGTGATTCGCCGGATTACACGACCAATGATCGCACGAAGCAGCGCCAAAATTTTTATTGGGAGGATGTTCCCGCTGCAGTCATTGCAGCGGATGATGCGATTGCGGTTGAAACTCCCGCCAATATCGGATTGGATTCGATCAGAACAGGAATCGTTGTCGCGGAAGCCGCAACCATCGATGTACCGATCTATTTCGGTTTGGGCGAGCGCGACGTATCGCCTGATCCGCATACAGAATCCAGCTTCTTCAGACGCTCGAATGATTTCACGCTGCACATATTGGAGCGCTCCGCGCATTGCCAGAATTTCGCGAGTACGCGTCAACAGATGTGGAATCGCATGCACATGTGGGTGCGCAGCGTGAACATCGATATGTTTAAATAGTTAAATTGGAGTCAATGATGGACAAAACTCAGCTCGCCGATCTCTATTTCTCCAGCGTCAGACAGCGCAACCTCGACAGCCTGTGTGCGTTGTACGTTGCCGAGGCGACCCTGGCATTGCCCGATGGGCGCGAGTTAAGCGGCATCGCGGCGATTCGCGAAATGTACAGCGGTCTGTTTTCCGCGCAAGCGCCGTCGCCCACGCCGGTGAATGTGGTGATCGGCGACAAGTCGGTTGCGGCTGAATTGGAAATACATTTGCCGAACGGCGAAACGCGGCGCACGGCGAATTTTTTTCATCTCAACGGCGACGGCTTGATCACGCGTTTGAGCATCTACGCGCGCAAGTAATGCCTGCGCGTTTATTCTTTCGGAAAATTCAGCATGGGGCCGATCTCGCTTGCGTTTGATGTCAGCGCTGCGCTACCCGCCGAAATCACCGGTGGGCAATGCATAGAAATCGCAGCGTGGCTATTTTTTCCCGATGACCTGACGAAGCTCGGTGCAAGGCCCGTCGTGATGACGTTGCTCAGTGGCGGCAGTTACGACAGACGATATTTTCATTTAGAAATCCCCGGGCATTCGGATTACAGCGCAGCCGAGCATCTGGCGGCGCTCGGCAATATTGTTTTGGTTGCCGATCATCTCGGCGTAGGCGCCAGCTCGAAGGCGGCGGATCAGAAAAAAGCTACGCGCCAAATCGTAGCGTTGGCTTGTCACGCCGCGATGACGCAATGCTATGAACGTCTGCGCGCAGGCAATCTGCATGCAAAATTACCGGCGTTTGCGGATTTCGTAAAAATCGGCGCCGGCCATTCGATGGGCGGCATGCAGATCATCACGCAGCAGGCCGAATACGCCACCTACGATGCCGTGATGATTTTGGGATTCACCACGCTCGGCGTGCATTTCACGATCAACGGCAAGCGCGTGCGCGCGAATGATCCGCCGCCCAATGACTCGGTCGACGACTACACGCAGGGCGGTCGCGAGTATTTGCACGAAACGTTTCACTGGGACGATGTTGCCGCGGATATCATCGCCTTCGACAATGCGCTCGCGGTGCCGACACCGTCGATGCTCGGTTTGGAAGCGCTGCGCAGTAGTTTGGTCGCGCGTGATGCGGCGCGCATCGAAGCCCCCGTTTTTATTTGCATGGGCGAGTGCGATGTATCGCCCGATCCGCACGCAGAAATAATTAATTACAAACGTAGCCGCGATATCATGTTGTATATTTTGCCAAACTCAGGGCATTGTCATAATTTTTCGAGTACTCGCCATCAATTGTGGCATCGCATGCAGCGCTGGGTGCGCTGCGTGACCACAGAGAAATAATTTGGAAATATAAATACATGACCATCATCAAAGTCGGCAATGCGGAAATTCGCCGCGTCGAAGAAATGATCATTCATTCGCCGATGCACGTGCTGACGCAGGACGAAGCGCTTATCGAAGCGAATCGATACTGGCTTGAACCGTTATTTCTGAATTCTGAAGGCCATTCGGATTTTGTGTTTCAAAGCTGGATTTTATTTGTCGACGGCAGGGTGGTGGTGATCGATCCGTGTACCGGCAATGGCCGTCCGCACATGTATCCGTTTTTCGATCATTTGCATACGCCCTATCTTGAACGCTTCGCCGCAACGGGCGTAAAGCCCGAACAGGTCGATGTCGTTTTCTGCACGCATCTGCATCACGACCACTGCGGCTGGAGCACGCAATTACGCGACGGCCGTTTCGTGCCGACATTTCCGAATGCGCGTTACATCTATGTTCGACGCGAATACGAGCGCTGGGATTCACGTCTGCCGGGCCACGTGCCGGTCGACTACAACGTCGGCGTATTCGAGCAGAGCGTGTTGCCGGTGATGACGGCAGGGCTCGCCGAACTCGTCGACGATTATCATCGCATCTCGCCGAGCCTCGACATCGAGCCCGCCTACGGCCACACGTTAGGGCATTCGATATTGCATCTGGTATCGCAAACCGACGAGGCGTATTTCACGGGCGACGTATTTCATCACCCGCTGCAAATGATCGAACCCACGCTGCACATGCCGGGTTGCGACAATCTCGATCTCGCCATCGCAACACGCCGCCGCCTGATCGATTTGTGTATCGAGCGCAACGCGCTGATCATTCCCGCCCATTTCGCCGCGCCGCATGCGGGCCGCCTGTCCCGCCGCGGCAGCGGCGCCGTCCATTTCGAGACGCTGAGCTAGAACATACGATCTGCAACCGCACAAGTACAAGTACAAGTAGAGTAGGTTCGCGTAAACCCTTGCCGGCCGGGAAAGATGGCGAACATTCGCTACACTGGATGGGAGAGTGAAGCAAATAATGACGGGAACCCTTTATGGATACCGGACCTCAATCCGAAAAAAGTCTCGACACGCGCAACGATATCTCGGCCGAATTACTGTTGCTCATGCTCGAAGCCAGCCGGGCCGGTCTGTTCTACAGCCCGATGTCGGCGGAAATAAAACAAATCGAGACGTATGCGACTCACGGACACGATCCCAACAAGGCGTGGTCGTTAAATATTGCCCCGCTATTTGGATTGACGGAATCACCGCAAGACTCGGGTGAGCTGGTCCCTCATATCGTCGAGAGCGATCGGCACATTCTCATGGAGTGCGTGGTCAAGGCGATCACCGAGCGTCTGCGCGAGAGCGACTGCGAGTATCGCATCCGCCGTGCGGACAACGGCAAAATCCGCTGGCTGATGTCGCGCATTCTCATCGGTGTCGACGAGCAGGGAAATCCGCGTTACCTGGCCAGCATGTGTTTCGATATTACCGAACAAAAAGAAGAGCAAGAACAGTTAGCGCGCGCCAATGCAAAACTGAATCAAGCGCAAAAATTTTTATTGTCTGCGTTATCGTCGGCCGATATCGCGATATTTCGATACTGCATCAATCCGGAAGATGCTTTGAATATAGAGCTGTATGACTCCTGGAATTACAACGTGGCGCCGCTGTTTGGCTACTCGCCCGATACGATCATGACTCCCGAGTTGCAAATCGCGCGCATGCGCCCGGAAGATAAAGAGGCCATCTTTAAAAAGGGGATCGATGCGTTATCGTCGAACCAGTCGGAGTATGAGCTCGAATACTCCATTCAATGGGACGATAATTCGACGCATTGGCTATTGTCCAAATGCACGCTGGAACTCGATCAAGACGGCAAACCGGAGTACCTCTCCGGTGCCGTAATCGATATTACCGACCGCAAGATAGCCGAAGAAAAAACGCAATATATCGCGACGCATGACGTTCTGACCGGATTGCCCAATCGCTTTTTATTCAGCGAACTGCTTGGCCATTCGCTCGATACCGCGAAGCGCTACGCCAACAAACTGGCCGTGTTGTTTATCGATCTCGATCGATTTAAAGCGATTAACGATGCGCTCGGTCATCATGCCGGCGACCAGTTGCTGATAGAAATTTCGCAGCGCCTGCGCAAATGTTTGCGCTCTTCCGATGTGCTGGCGCGAATCAGCGGCGATGAGTTTGTCGTGCTCGCGCCCGAGCTGGAGGACGAAGAAAGCGCGGCGGTGATCGCGCGTAAAATCATTACCGAAGCCGCGCGGCCGATGACTTTGCTTAATCAGAAATGTCAGATATCGGCCAGCATTGGCATTTGTTTGTACCCAAAGCACGGCGAAGACGAATTGACGCTGATGAAAAATGCCGATGCTGCGATGTACGTGGCAAAAGAAGCGGGAAAAAATAACTATCAATTTTATAATGCCGAAAACACCTCGCAATCGTTGGAGCGCATGGCCATCGAAAATGAGTTGCGCTCGGCCTTGGCGAATAACGAATTTTCTCTGCAATACCAGGCCAAACTCGATTTGCGCAACGATGCCATCACCGGGGTCGAGGCGCTGCTGCGGTGGAATAATCCAAAATTTGGCAGTGTATCGCCCGTGGTATTTATTCCGATGGCCGAAGAGACCGGTTTGATCGTTCCAATCGGCCGCTGGGTATTGATGACCGCGTGCAAACAAAACGTCGAATGGCAAAAGCAGGGATTGCCTCCGCTTTGTGTCGCCGTCAATCTCTCAGCGCGGCAATTTTTGAGCAGAGATTTGTTGAGCAGCATCAAAGAGGCGCTCGATGAATCGGGTATGGCGCCAGGCTTGCTGGAGCTCGAAATTACCGAAAGTATGGTCATGCATCAGGTCGACAAAGCCATTGCTTTGCTGGATGAAATTAAAAACCTCGGCGCGCGTATTGCCATCGACGATTTTGGCACCGGTTATTCATCGCTGGCGCAATTGAAGCGCTTTCCGATCGATACGCTGAAAGTCGATCGCTCGTTTATTCGCGAGGTCGCGCACGACAGCGAGGATCAAGCTATCACTGAAGCGATTATTGCCATGGGCAAGAGTTTGAGTTTGACGATTGTCGCGGAAGGTGTTGAAACCAAAGAGCAGCAGGACTTTCTACGCAATCGCGCCTGCGATGAAATGCAGGGCTTTTATTTCAGCCGGCCCGTAGCGCCATCCGATTTTTCGGAATTGTTTCGCAAGCACTCAAAGATTTGAAGCATTAATATCGTATTGAATAATGACAACCGCGGTGCGGCCTAACTCTGTTTTTTGATGCGCTTTAATGGTTCGCCGAGTCGTATTGATGCAGCCGCAATACGACTTGTTGCCGATAGCGTTCGGCTTCAAAGCGCGCGAGCTCTTCGTCCTGTTTGAGAATCGCTTCGAGAATACGGCGGCGGCCGTTCTTCCACGCCAAAATACCTTCCTCGCCGGAAAATACCGGTGGATGGGATTGTGTTTTATAAAACTGTGTCGTCACGCGCAACACCAACTCCATCAGCGGACGGGCAACGACCTTGAATAACAGGTCGCGCAGATCGACCTCGAGTGCCGCGCGCAATTCGCGCGTATTGCAGATATCGATGCGCGCCAGCAGCTCGCGTGCGGCCGCGCGAAAAATTTCGTCGTTAGCGCGCGCGGCTGCCGGAATGATGTCGCAATCGAGCAATGTCGTCATTTCCAATGCATCGCGATAACCGAAGCCGTGTACGCGCATATATGCGGCCACGGAGCGCTCCAGCGCGGCATCGTCTGGGCGCGCGCCGTAATAGCCACCGCCAGGACCGCGCCGCACTGCGAGCAATCCCTCGTGTTCCAGAATGCGTGCCGCTTGTTGCACGGTGACAATACCGACGCCGAGCAATTGTGCCACTTCATTGAGCGAGCCAATCTGCGCGCCGGGCTCGCGCGCCAGAATCACATCGCGCAGTTGCGCTGCCGCTTCCTGCACCAAATGACGCTTTTGCAGTTTTGCCTTGTCTTTTATCTTGTGCGAATTCAATACACTCTCTCTCTATTCGCTGCCGCACGCTGTGTTCGCTGCCATGTAAATTTACCGCGCATGCACTGTGCTGTGCATGCGTCGCGCTGATCATACGTTCGCCGCGCTGATCATACTATTGCATGTTATCAATCTGGCAATTTGAATGTTGCCAGTGTAGAGTTCGGCGCGGGTGTCGTCAGCGCGCGCACGATACACGCGCAGGCAAGACGACAGGTTTATTTGTGCTGGTCGGGCCGCCGCACACTCGAAGAGGTGAGTGTACATGACCCGAGACGCATCAAAAAACGAGCTGCCACGCGCGCAACTCGTCGCCGAAAAAGCCTTTAACGCACTTGAAAATTTTCTTCATGTCGAAGCTGTCAGCGGCATCGTCTTGCTGATCGCTGCGGCGACGGCGTTGATCTGGGCGAATTCGCCGGCCGCATCGAGCTACGATCATCTGTGGCATTTGCCATTGTCGTTCGGACTCGGCGCTTTCACCATTTCGCATTCGCTGCATTTTTGGATCAACGATGCGCTGATGACAATATTTTTTCTCGTTGTCGGCATGGAAATTCGCAAAGAAATACACGACGGCGCACTCGCGAATTTTAAACTCGCCGTTCTGCCGGTGGCGGCGGCTTTGGGCGGCGCGGTGTTGCCCGCGCTGATTTATTTTGCGATCAATAACGGCGACAGCGTGCGCAACGGCTGGGCCGTGCCGACTGCAACCGAT
This sequence comes from uncultured Verrucomicrobiaceae bacterium, assembly GCA_964500675.1. Taxonomy (GTDB): domain Bacteria; phylum Pseudomonadota; class Gammaproteobacteria; order Pseudomonadales; family CAMLJR01; genus CAMLJR01. The sequence continues at coordinate 20,309 of CAZCNY010000001.1, forward strand.
ATCGCGTTCGCGGTCGGCGTGCTCGCATTGTTCGGCAAATCGATTCCGAGTTCGGTGCGCATATTTTTGCTCGCGCTCGCCATCATCGACGATCTGTTCGCGGTGTTGATCATCGCGGTATTTTATTCGGGCGGACTCGATCCGAGCGGTTTTGCGATCGCGGCTGTCGGCGTCGCGCTCGTGCTGTTTTTTCAAAAAATCGGTATCGGTTCCGCGTATGCGTATATTTTTCCCGGCGCCATATTATGGCTGGGCATGCTGAAAACGGGCGCGCATCCGACGTTGGCGGGGGTTGTGCTGGGGCTCATGACGCCGGTGATTTCGACGCGCAGCCGGGAAGGGCCCATCGACATCGCACGCCGCGCCATCAAGGAGTTCAGCGAGCGCCTGCACAATGCGGCGGATCATCATGAATTGATGCGCCCGGTGAAGGAGCTCGGTCTGGCGCAGCGCGAATTGCTGCCGCCGGTGGTCCGCGTGCAACTGGCGCTGCATCCGTGGGTGGCCTATGGTGTGATGCCGTTGTTTGCGCTGGCCAACGCGGGTGTCGGTCTCGATGGTGTCGAGCACGCGAGCGGCAACGCGCTGCTGGTTATGCTCGGCGTTGCGTTGGCGTTGGTGTTCGGTAAACCGCTTGGCATCATCGCCGTCAGCTGGATTTGCGTGCAATTGGGCTGGTGCCGCCTACCGGAAGGCACGACGTGGCGATGGATGTGGTTGATTGGCTGCCTGGCGGGCATTGGCTTTACAATGTCGATATTCATCGCCACGCTCGCGTTCGACGATGCTGCGTTGCTCAGCGCTGCCAAGCTCGGTGTACTGCTGGCGTCAGCTTCGGCGGGTATTCTGGGACTCTTGCTTGGACTCATGCTAGTGAAGCGTTCATCCATCTAGCCTTGCCCACAGCAGTTGTTCACCAGCGGTTATCCACCAGTACTTGTCTACACTTTTCATTGCACGAGGACCGAGATCTTTTCATGCTGTTTTCTGTAACCCGCACACGTTTCTATCGACAACTACACCCGCGCATGTGGCGCGACCGCCTTTTGATCTGGAGCGCGGCGGTGGTCTCCGGATTATCCGTCGTCGCTTTCGTCATGCTCACCAATTACGCCAACCAGTGGTTTGCGGAACTGCACGCCGCGCATTTCTGGTTGCCACTGCTTTTAACCCCGGCCGCTGGCGCCGTCGTGGTGTGGTTTACCCAGCGTTTTTTCGCCGGTGCCAATGGCAGTGGTATTCCCCAGGTGATCGCCGCACTGCACCCGCATATGCCCGAAGAAGGCAGAAGGTTTTTAGTATCGCTGCGCCTGACTGTCGGCAAAATGGTGCTCGGGGCGGCAGCGATGTTCGCGGGCTTTTCAACCGGGCGCGAGGGGCCTGCGGTGCAAATCTCGGCCGGCATCATGCAGAGCTTTTATCGCTGGGTTTTTCACAAATCCCTGCTGCGCGAGCGCGATTTGATTTTGGCCGGCGGCGCGGCTGGCATAGCGGCGGCGTTCAATGCGCCGCTGGCCGGTGTCGTATTCGCGATCGAAGAGTTGAGTAAACGTTTCGAAGAGCGCTCGTCGGGCCTGCTCATCACCGCTATTGTGATAGCGGGTCTCGTCGCGGTTTCGGCGATGGGCAATTTGAGCTATTTCGGCCGCGTGCAAACGACGGCGCCGTTAACGGAAATTCTCTGGTCGGGCGTGCTGGTGACCATTTGCTCGGGTTTATTCGGCAGTTTGTTCGCGCAATTGGTGATCCACTCATTTCAAAATAAAACGTGGCGCGTGAATCAATGGCGTGGGCGCTACCCCGTGCGTTTCGCAGCGAGTTGTGGTCTCATCGTCGCGGTGCTCGGCATCATCGGCGGCGGCGCCGCGTTCGGCTCCGGCTACAGCGCGTCGGAAGGATTGCTGTCGGGAAGCGCCGATGTGTCGCCGCTGTATTTCGTCGAAAAATTCATTTCGACCTGGCTGTCATTCTGGAGCGGAGTGCCGGGCGGTATTTTTGCACCGGCGCTTGCGATCGGCGCCGGCATCGGTCGCGATGTCGCGGTACTCACTGCCGCGATTTCACCGCCCGCCGTGATCGCGCTCGGCATGGCCAGTTTTCTCGCTGCGGTAACGCAGGCGCCGATCACTTCGTTCATTATCGTGATGGAGATGACCGAGGGGCACAGTATGGTTTTGAGCTTAATGGCGGCGGCGTTATTGGCGTCCGGTATTTCACGACTGCTTGGTGAGCCGCTGTATACCGTGCTCGCCCATTTGCAACTGGCGCGCGTCGATGCGCTGCTGGCGACGACGTCTGCTAAACCCGATAAATCCGAAAATGCCGATAATTATGCAACGACCACTGCGATCGCCCGGCAAGAATAATTTCACAAGCGGCTGCTTGTGAGCGCGGCAAATAAAACGCCATGGAACACAAAGTCGAAATAGAAATTGCGCTTTCCAATGTATTGGTACAGCTTGCCACGGTCAGCTGGAAGGGTATCGAAGAAGCACCGCCATCGTTTGGTTATACGCTGTCGCAGCGACTATCCGATCATCATTCACCCCTGCGGATCGGAAATTTGTCGGCGCCGGAAGTGCTTCCCCGCGTGCATTCAGTGGGGTTCCTGCCGCCGGGTCGCTCGGTACGGTTGTTTCCGGTTGAAAACCCGCTGCGCGTGCTGTACTGCATGTTCGACAAAGACTTTTTCGAACGCACGACCGGAATCGCGCAACAACAATGGGACGAACAGCTCGGTTCGCTTGTCGCCATAAAAAACCGACGCCTGGAAATCCTGATGCAGGAGATCTACGCCGAGCTGATTCAGCCAGATTTTGGATATGCGCTGGTGATAGAGGCGGCGAGTACCATGATTCTCATGGAGCTAGCCCGCTATTCGCGTCTGCTGGACAGAAAGAAATCGAAACATGGCGACAGCTCGACACTGGCTCCATGGCAATTGCGCCGCATTCAGGAGCGCATCCACGCGTCACTGGAGCTGGGTTATCCCAGTTTGGCCGATCTCGCGGATCTTTGCGGCATCAGTCAAGGTCATCTCGCGCGCACCTTCAAGGCATCGACCGGCTGGCAGATTCATAAATATATCGCCGAGGAGCGGTTGAGAGCCGCCAAAACCATGCTTGCCGATGCGCAACTGAGCTGCGAGGAGGTGTCGATGCGTCTTGGCTTCAAAAGTCCGGCCTATTTCTCCACGGCGTTCCGCCGGATGACGGGTAAAACCCCCTCGGAATATCGCGGTGAAATCCGCTCGACGCTCAGCGAGCACCCGTAACGGCAATCAACGCGATTGCGAATACGAAAAAATGCTGGGAATACGAAAGCTAATGTTCTAATTTCATGACGAAGTTTCGTTTTCCTAACGTTAATTTTCTTGGTTAAAAGCAATCGCATTTACTCAGAAAACCCTTCCACTTAGAGTTTGACGTGTGTAGATACGGCATGTCAGGCGGTATCGAGGAAAAGGGTGATTCTGTGCAATCCGTAAAATCTGCTGAATATATCGATAAAGAGCGCATCGAAAAGAGCGTAGGCCTTCTGGAGACGGGCTTCGACCGCTCCAATTTAATTATTTCGACGGACCGTTATACATCCCGCGAATACGCTGAGCGCGAGCGGGAATTGATTTGGATGAAGGTGTGGCAAGCCGTCGGTCGTGTCGATGAATTGCCCGAAATCGGCGATTGGAAAGAGTATCGAATTTACGATCAGTCGTTTGTGGTCGTGAAGGGCAACGATGGAAAAATACGCGGTTTCGTCAATGCCTGCACGCATCGTGGCAATGTTCTGTGCCAGGGGAAAAAAGGTCACTCCGACGCGCGCTTCACGTGCCCTTACCATAAGTGGTCATTCGCGCTCGACGGGCGTTTGGTGGGCGTAGGCAGGCCTGATCTGGTCGGTCCGCTCGACAAAAGTCAGCACGGTCTTGTCGAGGTGTCAGTCGACACTTTTGCCGGCTTCATCTTCCTGAACCCCGATGCCGACGCGCAACCTTTGGCCGATTATCTGGGCGCCGATGTGGTCAGATTTCTGGAGCCTTACCACATCGAAAAGATGACCCCCGTCATGGATGTGCGCGAATCCTTGGAGTGTAACTGGAAGGTCGTCAACGACGCTTTCCAGGAAGGGTATCACATCGATGGCGTGCATCCCGAATTGCTCAAGGTGGTTGTGATTGACCCCGTGCGAACGCGATATTATTTCAGCGACCGGCATAATCTTGCGGTCGCCCCCTTCGACGTGAAGCATGCCAACGACCCCAATTTCGGCGCCGATCAGGAGGTCGAGGCGATCAGGGCTCTGCCCGGCACTTTCCCCGGTGTCGCCGCGGTTCTGCCGAAATTTGAAGAGCTCGCCGCAGCCTATCGTGACGAGAGCGGAAAATATTATTTTCCTGAAGGCGTCTCGGGGCGCTCATTGCTGCAACAGGCGACACGCGAAACCCTGACCATGAGCGGTTTCGATGTCAGCGGGTTGAGCGATGATCAGATGACCGATAATCAGGGTTACTTGCTGTTCCCGAATTTCTTCATGACGGTTCGCGCGGGGGAGTGCCATATTATTGTGGCCACGCCACATCCCGATGGTGATCCCAATCGCTGCTTTTGGCACGTGACCAGTTACATGTGGCTGCCCGAGCCCGTACGAGAGCAATACAAGGCTGAATTGGTCGAGGTCACCGAAGCTGGAACCTTCCCCTATTTCCTGGCCCTGCAGCAGGACTATGAGCAAATGCCGCGGCAACAGAAGGGTTTGCGCAATCATTTATTGAAAAACCTGACGCTGGCGCAAGAAGAAGTTTGCGTCGCTCATTTCCACTCGGTAGTGGATCGCTATATGAAGGGAGACGCGAATTTCTAAGTGCGCTTCACGACGAAAATCCTCCGGCGATGTTGATCGCCGGAGGGTCGTTTTATTCGATTAAATTGAAGAGAAAATATTATGGCTATGGCGTTGAAAGAAGTCAGTGAAGTCATCGGGGGTTATACCGGTCAATCGCGCAAAGTTTTGGAATACAGCCAAATCATGAGGCGCATGATGAGCGTCGCCAAGCAACCCGGATTTTCCACCGAAAGCTGGGCGCCGCTGAAAGAGCTAATCGCGGTCGATGAGTTTGAACGTGTAGGCAATTTCAAAGAGGTCATGAATTGGCAGGACTATATAAACTTTCTCACCGGTTGGGCGATGTCGTCCGAGTGGGGCTGCTCTTTCAAGCGCATTACCGAAGTGGGAAACGTCGTGTTTCTTGAGCTTGAAGAGCGCGCCACGATGGGAGACTTCACTAGCGTGGTCAATTCGATGTCCGTGTATGAGTTCAACAGTGCCGGCAAAATTCGTCACGTCGATATTTACCTGCAAATGGAATTACCTGATCCCGAGATGCTCAAGAGCTACGAAGGTGTTTTGTAAGTGTTGGCGCTTCAATTTCCCGTAAGCCAGATGTAATCAAGCCGGTAGCGCGTGAAAGCGCTCGGCTAACTAATTAAGATAATAATTCGGGAGAACGCGATGAAACCAAATAGCAAAAAAGGCATTGTCCATGTATTCCCGCAGGCGCTCGTGTTGTCGCAAGCGGTATTCGGTGTTGGCCTCACGATGTCGGTTTCAGAAGTCCATGCGACGATCACAGCACCCGAGGAAGTTATCGTTACTGCGCGGCGGAAGAAAGAGGAAGCGCAGACTGTTCCAATCTCCCTGACGGTTTTTAACCAGGACGCGTTGGATGAACGCAACGTCACGAACGGTGCGGATTTGGCTAATTTCACGCCATCTTTAAACGTTAACAACCGTTTTGGATCCGATCAGGCCTCGTTCGCGATTCGCGGCTTTACTCAGGAAATACGCACCACCGCTTCGGTTGCGGTTTATTTCGCGGACGTTGTCGCGCCACGCGGTGGCGGCAATGTTACCGCCGGTGATGGTGCGGGTCCCGGTGCCTTTTTTGATTTGCAGAATGTGCAAGTATTGAAAGGGCCTCAAGGCACGTTGTTCGGACGCAATACCACGGGTGGCGCCATTCTGCTGGTTCCGCAAGAGCCGACCAACAAGTTGGAAGGTTATCTGGAAGAATCCCTTGGCAATTACAACATGCGGCGCACGCAAGGTGTCATCAACGTGCCGCTCAGTGATACGGCTCGTGCGCGTTTTGGTGTCGATACGCAGAAACGTGATGGCTATCTAACCAATGTTTCCGGTGTTGGTCCCAATCATCTCGCCAATGTAAATTACATCGCCGGACGAGCGAGCTTGATTCTGGATCTGCCGAACTCCATCCAGAACTACACAATTCTGACTTACACCAACTCTCAAAATAACGGCAACATCCAAGGCTTGTTCGCGTGCGACCCGAAACAGGCTATCTCATTTGTTTGTCAACCGACGCTTGATCTTCAAAAGGGCAATTTTTACGCGGTTGCAAGCGGCGATGCACCGGATTTAGCTGCCAAGCTTAAACAGTGGCAAATCATCAACACCACGACGTGGAGCGCGAGCGATAAGTTGACGGTTAAAAATATTCTTTCCTACGCCAAGCTCAAGCAGACAATGAACACCTCTATTTTTGGAGGCGACTTCGTTTATCTGGGCCAACATGTCAGTTTTTACGCCAATCCCGGTTACCCTGGTGTCGACACCAACTCGCAAAAGACTTTCGTCGAAGAGCTACAGTTTTTAGGGAGCGCTCTCAGCGATAACCTAACATGGCAGGGTGGGCTTTACTTCGAGGACAGCAAACCGGATGGTTTGTCGGGCACGCTATCAACTATTTTCATGGATTGTCCGCAGGGAATCGACAGTCGAGATCCCGCTGCGTGGCGCTGTGTAGATCCATCTGGGCAGGGTAGTATCCAGACCAATGCCGGCGAGATCGAATACAAAAATATGGCCGCTTACACGCAGGGCACGTACGACATTAGCGATGAATTTCGAGTCACGACTGGTCTGCGTTATACCTTGGATAAAACCGATTCGACGGGCTCCCAAACAACCTACCTGGGGTTTCCCAAAACAACGCCCGGAGCGCCGGATCCGACTAAAACAGATTGTGTCATTACGACAGGCGTCGTACTGCCTGATTGCACGCAGCATTTGACGCAGCGAAGCGAAGCACCGACTTGGCTGATTGACTTCGATTACCTGCCGACGCCAGACGTGATGATGTATGCGAAGTATGCGCGCGGCTATCGTCAGGGGGCGATCAATATGTTCGGGGCTGAAGGCGTCCAAACCTTCGGGCCTGAAAAAGTGGATGCCTATGAAATCGGCGCCAAGACGGGCTTCCATGGCCCGGTTCCCGGTACATTCAATATTGCGGCGTTCTACAACGAGCTCTCCAATCAACAGATTCAAGCGGGTTACCAAGGGCCTAAAGTTTCGTCGACTACCGCCATTCTGAATGCCGGCGCTTCCACCATCGAAGGTGTCGAAGCAGAGACAACGCTCAAGTTGCTTGACGATTTGACGTTTAGTCTTGCTTACACCTACCTGGATACCAAGCTAAAGAGTTTGAATATTCCAGTGCCTACAAAACCGTATACCTCAGCGATACCGACCAGTGCCGCGGGTCTTCCGCTGCCCTTGTCTCCCCGCCATACAGGAACGGCATCTTTGAATTATCGGTTGCCTTTCCCGGTGGATATCGGGGATGTATCGATCGGAGCGAGTTATACGTACACGAGCGAGCAGTTGAGCAACACCGGCACTTATGGCTGGCTTGGTCAGCGTAAACTGGTCAACGCGAATCTGGACTGGAAGGGCATCTTTGGCAGCGGTTTCGATGCATCGGCCTTCGTGACTAATCTGACACAACAAAAATATGCGACATTTAGCCCCGGTTTCTACGATAGTCAGGGCTTAGAGTTCCGAGTCGTGGGCGAGCCGCGTATGGCGGGTGTACGAGTTCGATATCAATTTGATTAACCGCCAAATGTCGCCAGTTAACTTAATTGGCGGCATGATTTTTATGCTTGCGGTGTATCGGCCGCTCAATATGTTTATTGAGCGGCATTTCCTTTTTTCTTAACGCATGGACTGTCCGCCGAGTCATTTCACACGTCATCTCGTAAAACACATCGATAGGATCAGAAAAAAAACGATTCAAAAACTCGGCGGCAATTTTGACTGAAAGATACTTGACCTTGATTTCTAGCAATAACATCACCGTTACCAACAGATTGATTTTTATTTGGTGCTACACTGCCTGCCGGTAATATCTAAATCCGCCACGACGAGTTTCTATTTTTATTATGTTGCAACTCCTGCTCAGTGGCCACATCACAGTCTTTGTAGTCGTACTCGTCATTCTGGTGTTTTCATTGACACTGCATGAGTTTGGGCATGCGCTATTCGCCAAACTATTCGGCGATGACACGGCCGAGCGCATGGGACGGCTGACGTTGAACCCGTTTGCGCATATCGATCCGACCGGATTGTTGATGGTGGTGCTGATCGGCTTTGGCTACGCGAAGCCGGTGCCGATGAATACACGGGCGTTGCCGCGGCTGTGGATGCGCGCGCTGGTGGCTTTCGCCGGACCGCTCATGAATTTGTTGCTGGCGGTGATCGCCATTAATTTTGCGGTGTGGGCCGATCAATCGGCGACATTTCACTTAGCCGATACGGCGATCAGCGCGCTCAGTTTTGTCGCCAATATCAACTTGCTATTGGCACTTTTCAATTTGCTGCCGATAGGCGCGTTGGATGGACACTATATTTTGTCGTGGCTGCTGCCGAGCGATTTGCGGTATCGCTACGAGCAATTCAATAGTCAATACGGTTCGCGATTGTTTCTGGTATTGATCGTGCTCAGTTTGCTTGGGCTGCCGATTTTTAATTTTTTGATGACGATGAGCGCGCTGCTTATCCCGCATATGATTTTTGTTCAATAGCGCGCGCAAGTAAAATCGCGACAGCAAGCCTGAACTTGCTGTCACTGCTGTTATCAACCACCGCAAACTTGAAGCGAGCGGTTGATAAACCCCTTAAGGATTGCCGATCGTCGACGCTTGTGCCCATGTTTTGATGAGATCGGCGTCGGGTTGCAATAAAAATCCACTGCTCACCGCATTGTCGGCTGACGTATTTACCTCGGAAACAAACGTCGCGTGATCGGGGTACAAGCTTCCGAGCTGCGTGCTGCCGAGCAATTGCGTGGTGCCAAATAAACTGCAAAGCGTGCTACCGGTTTGTCCCTCGCCAGACAGTATCGCGATGGGGGCATCGACGTAAGGTGTGCGAACACCGCCCAACACATTGCCGACGCTGTCTTTCGCAAATGTTTGCGCCTGCGCATCGACCTCTAATCTTGCGGCGTACGCCGGCGCAACGCCGTTGCGAATCCAGTTGTCCAACGCCGCCAACGCGGCGTTAATGATGAAATGTTGCGGACCGTCGTTGACCGGTTTAGGACAGCTATAGAGAGGATTGGGCGCGGTCGTTTCAATGACTGCCGCGATATTCGGATCGGTGCCTCGATCAGTGGCGCCGGTTTTCGAGACATAAAGATCCGCGTGTGCGGCACCGGCAATTTCCCAAAGCCGAAAATTCGCCGCGTCGGGTTGCAGATCAGGATACGCGCCGAGCTGGAATAAATCCGTCTCGGTTTGCACCATCATCACCGGCACATCGAGATCGTTGCGCACGTGTACCGTCGAACGCGTCGCAAAATCCGTCCCGAATATTTCCGGCGGCGTCATTCCCACGGTGCCGTGTACGCGACTGTGAATCAAATAACCATCGAACAATTTTGCAATCGGTGCAATCGCATCGACATAGGTGACCAGGAAATCAGCCGATTGCGATTCGCCAGCGGCAATGGCGCGCTCCACATGCAGGCCGGCGAGCGGATCGATGCCGCTGGGATGCAACACCGCCTGCGCCGCTTGCGAAAACATATCGAACGAATACTTATCGCCCGGAAGTACAAGTGAACTGTAACGCGCGGGATTCCACGCCTTGAGATACACAGCGAGCCCGGTCAAATTCGCGCCACCGCCATCGACACCCGCTTTTTGCGCCGATACGCCGACCCACGCGTAACCTTTTCGGATCATCTCCGTATGCGCCATGATCCACGCGGATGAAGAATCGGTGCCGCCGCTGACGTTGAGCCATTCGATGACGACAGTGCCGTTGAAAGCGGCGGGGTCGATCGGTCGATACACCAAGATACGTGTTTTATACGCGGCTGTGTCGGCGAGGCGGATCTTCCATTTGCCATCTTCCGTCTGACCCGTGGTGTTGATGTAGCTGCGCGCCTGGCCCGAAATAAAATATTCGCTCTGTTCGTAACCGACATCTGCCAAGTTAAATGTGGTGGACCCCAATAGCGTCGGCGTGCCAGCGATCGGTCCTTCGATGCTGGGATTAGGCGTGCCGGCAGCGGGGCTGCTGTGCGAACCGCAGGCGCTCATCAGCAATCCCGAGCAGACCAGCACAAACGCTCTACCGACAGTGAAAAATTGGAAGTTAAAGATACGGTTGATTATTGTCATTCTCGGCTCCGTGCGAGTCCGCTGTATACGTTGAACTCGTTGTTTTTATTTGTGGGAAGTTACGTGTGCAGTATGATTGTTTCCCGATGGCTTATCATTAATCGAATAACGAAGACACCATTTACTCGTGGTTAATAATTCTATTGGATACGTTACTCAGCATGAAGGTTTTCCGCCTAGTCGCCGAGCTGAAAAGCTTTACGGCAGCCGCAGCGCATTTGAGCATGTCTCCGGCGATGGTGAGCAAGCATGTCATGTACCTGGAGAAACGGCTCTCCGCGCGCCTGCTCAACCGCACCAGCAGGCATGTAAGCCTGAGTGAATCCGGGGTGTTTTACTTTGAACACTCGCGTCAGATGCTCGATGCGCTTGAAGAGGTCGAGGCTGTCGTGAGCAAAGCCACGCTCATACCGCACGGGGTGCTGAAGATGAGCGTGCCGGTATGGATGGCCAATTCGACCTTTGCCGGACTGCTGGCGGATTACCAATCAAGCTTCCCTAACGTACAGTTTGATTTGGATCTAAGCGGTCGATTGGTCAATCTGGTCGACGAACGATTCGATCTCACCTTGCGTGTGACTCACACATCACAGGAGGGGCTGGTTGCCCGCGCCATTGGCAAAATTCGCTTTCATCTCGTCGCATCGCCTCTGTATCTAGAGCGGCGCGGATATCCCACGTCGGTGCGCGAGTTGAACGGACACAATTTTCTCCTCTACGTTTTGTCGCCGTTCGCCAATCCGATCACGCTTAACGAACCGGACGGCCCGCAAACGATAAAATTCGCGTCAGTTTTGAAAAGCGCCAATGAAACGCTACTGCATCACGCGGCTGTCGCGGGAATGGGGATCGCGTATCTCCCCAAGTTTTTAGTCGCGCAGGATCTCGCGAATAAGCGGCTAGAGCTGCTGTTGCCCGAACGTTTTACCTCCGAAGAAACGCTCATCGGCGTGTATCCCAGCCGACGCTACCTATCGGCAAAAGTGCGAACGTTTCTCGATTTTATAGCCGAAGAGTCAAGATTTAATTAGGTGACGGTAAATGCTGTTGATGTGCTCGAATAGCGGTGTGCTGAAGCGGTAACGCAGGGTCGAGCAAAAGTTGATCGGGCACAAACAGGAGATCGACAAAAACGGGCAAGATCTGCCGGAGATTCGTAACTGGACGTGGACGGTTTGAACAAAAGTATTTTTTGCGGTATTGGCGAGCGCTGTCGCGAAGGTGAAGAGCTGTATCGCGATATGAAAGACGCCGGTGTGCTGCCGAATATGGTGATGGTGTTCGGCCAGATGAACGAGCCGCCGGGCAGCCGCTTTCGCGTCGGCCACACGACGTTGACGATGGCCGAATATTTTCGCGACGACGAACACCGCGACGTGCTGTTACAGCTTTTGGCCCAGCCCGTGCCGCTCCAGCCAATGCCGGAAATTCAATGGATTGATTGCGTCAATTATCGCAAAATTATTGGGTTTTTCAGAGGCCCCCTGGGGAAATTACGCGTTTTTGCTCATGAATATTTGAGCGAGTTACAAATCCTTTATCTGTTTTGCCTTCCCTGAGTGATGTCGTTCGCGCGCGTCGCTTTCGATATAGCGATCCGTGGTTTGCATGGAAGAGTGTCCGGCATCATCCCTGACGTGCTCCCGAGGCCGGATTTTCACATCCTCCGAAATGCCCGTGTGGCGCAGCCAGTGAACAGTCGCAGCGCGTAATTCGGCGGCGTCTTCGACAAGTCCGTCCTCTTGCATCCGTTCATAGGCAGCATCGAAACAAAGCTGTACCAGTGTTCGAATTTGGCGCGTGCTGGTGACAGGACCTTTTCCAAGATTTCTAGGGATTAGCGGTGTCTTCTCATCGGATGTCGGCAGTGGCGCAAGCCCTAAATATTTTCGATACCGCCGCAATGCATCCAACATTTCATCGCAAACGGTCACCGTGCGACTTTTATTGCCTTTACCGGTGACATGAAACCACCAATGGCCGTCCATATCTTTGCGAAAATTCCCCATGACAGGTACCGAGCGTTCGTCGGCAACCAATTCTGAGATGCGTAAATACATCGCGAACAAACAATTCATAATGAATAGGGTGCGTTCATGGGTAGCTGGCGCTTCGCCGGCTAAGATTTCTGCTGTTTCGATCACGTAATCCCATTGCAAATTGCTGATGCGGCGCACGATATCTCTATTTTGATTGCGCTGAATGAATTTACTTTTTTGGCGGATCATCGCCACCGGATTGGATTCAACGAGCGACTCTTGAACTAAGAAATCGTAGAGCGATGATAGGGTGGTAAAAGTAGCTTTGATGGCCGCTTGCGAAGGCACGAATTGTTTTTTGTCTGGTTTGTGTCCATTGCGAAATTGCGCCTTGGGCACAGAAACCACAAACGGCCGCCAAGATTTATTCGGTTGACGCGCGCCGTTACTGCTTAAAAAACGCGGAACATTTTTCGTACCGATCCAGGTCGTGGGTGGATTTTGGCAAAAACGGATAAAGTCTTCGATGTCTTCGCGTTTCAATTGCAAAATAGATATCTGACGAATATGCCAAGCCCATTGCAACAAACGTTCAATTTCACGACGGTAGGAATTAAACGTGGCCGTACTGCCGTTATAGCTATAAAGAAATTTCGAAGCTAATTCGAAATCCCGACCGATGCCTCGCGCGTTGCTATTACTTTGTGGATTGCGATTACCTTGCGCATTGCTAGTGGGAGGCTCGTGCTTCAACTGGAACGGATTACCGAAGTATTCGAGATTATCGAAGATGGGTGTCGGTGCGGAGCGCTGCGGCGCGGTGGTCATGGGTTTTGCCCGGGGGAAATGGAGTTTGGGCAAATAATAGCTGTTTTGACGATTATTTCAAATACTCCGATATTCACAAATATCGGAGATTTAAACTTGCGAAAAGCCGTCAGGCTGTTAGCACAACCGGACGACCAGCGAACGCATTAGACCAGCAATTCAAGCTGGCAAAAAGCGTTCGCTAAAAATTCGCTCTGCCGGAACACCAAACTCCAGTGCGGCTTTTTCGACAGCGTTGATCAACGGCGGTGGTCCGCACAGATACATATCCGGCTGTTCAGGAATATCCTTCAGCGCTTCGCGTATCGCGTCCGCCGGCGTACCTACAAAGCCATCCCATTTATTTTGTGGTCTCCATACGCAAATATCGATTTTGAGTTGTGGCAATTGTGCGCGCAGTTCTTCCAATTCCTGCCGAGCGAACAATTCGCTTTCTTTGTTCACGCCGAAAAACAGCCGTGCATCCTGCATTTCGCCAAATTCTGCCATGCGCCGCAGCATCGACAACATCGGCGCGAGCCCGGTGCCGCCGGCGACAAACCAGCGCGCGCGCAAGCTGTTCGATTCGATACCGAATGCGCCCTGCGCACCGCGCACCGTGATTGTTTGGCCGACCCGCGCTCGCTCCTTGAGAAAAGTCGAAAATTGTCCGTGGGGTTGCAGACGGATAAAAAACTCCAGCAGGCCGTCCCAATTGCTTGTGTTAGCCAGCGAGTACGCGCGGCGCACATTGTGCTCGGGAATGTCCAACTCCATGAATTGGCCCGGTTCGAATTCAGCGGCACAGCAACCTTCTGCATCGGCGTTGAGACGCAATTGCAAACGCACCGTGTTTTCAGCGATCGGTTCGATCACAACAATTTCCGCGCTGCGTTGCGGTATTTCGTGAAACAAAATTTTACGGTGGTCGTACGGCAATTCGATGGTTAAATCGCTGATCGGTGTGGTGCGGCACATGAGAATGGCATTTTTGCTGTCGGCGGGCAGCGCGTCGGGATTATGTTCGCCGAGACGATAATTGCCCCAACTCACATGAGCATGACACGCCCCGCAACTGCCCTGCCGGCATTGTGATGGCAAGGTGATGTGCGTGGCATCGGCCGCATCGATAAGCGATTGCTCCGGCTCACAATCAAACTGCAATTGCTGTTGATCGCGTGTGGTTAGCTGAATATGAAAAGTCATGATTGCGTGCGCCATAAAAAATGGGGAGGCCCCCCCTGGAATGACATCTACTCCAACAATGTGAGAAACACGATGAGGCCCGTTTTGACTTAAAGCGCTAAGCCGCATTGCGTGTGAGCGCGGCTTGCAAATCAGTTTTGGCATCGCCGATCGGACGAATACCGAATTTATCCACGAGCACCTGCAACACATTCGGCGTAAGAAATGCCGGCAACGTTGGACCGAGATGAATATTTTTAATATCCAATGCCAGCAGCGTCAGCAACACCGCAGCGGCTTTTTGCTCGAACCACGACACCACGAGCGTAAGCGGCAAATCATTCACGCCGCAATTAAACGCACCGGCTAACGCGGTCGCAATTTTGATCGCCGAATACGTGTCATTGCACTGACCGATATCGAGCAGGCGCGGAATACCGCCAATATCGCCGAAATCGTGTTGATTAAAGCGGTATTTATTGCAGCCCAGCGTGAGCACAACGGTATCGTCGGGCGCTTGCGTTGCAAAATCGGTGTAGTAATTGCGACCCGGCGCAGCACCATCGCAACCGCCGATCAAGAAAAAGTGGCGAATTGCACCACCTTTCACGGCATCGATAACTTTGTCGGCAACACCGAGCACTGCATCGCGCGCGAAACCAATCGTGATGTGCTTTTCAATTTGATCCTCTTTGAAACCCGGCAGCGCAAGCGCTGCTTGAATCACCGGTGAAAAATCCTGGTTTTCAAGATGACGCACGCCCGGCCAGCCCACCGGACCCGCCGTGAAAATGCGCTGACGGTATTGCGGCTGTGGTTCGATGATGCAATTCGATGTCATCAGAATCGGGCCGGGAAATTTCGCAAAATCGCTCTGCTGATCCTGCCACGCGCCGCCGTAATTACCGACGAGATGCGGATATGCTTTGAGTTTCGGATACGCATGCGCCGGCAGCATTTCACCATGCGTATAAATATTGATGCCTTTGTCTTTGGTCTGTTCAAGCAGGGCGTGAAGATCGCCAAGATCATGACCGGATACCAGAATGGCTTTGCCGCGCACCGGCGTTACGCGCACTTGTGTGGGTTGTTGCGAACCGAAATTGCCGGTGTTGGCGGCATCGAGCAATTCCATCACTTTCAAATTGAGATTGCCGAGTTCGAGCGATTGAGCGAGCAATGCGTCGATATCGGTTGGATCATTCGCCAGAAAATTCAGCGCTGCTTCGATACCGGCATAAATTTCATCGTTCTCTCTGCCGAGCACATGCGCGTGATGCGCATACGCGCAGACGCCTTTGAGGCCGTACACGATCAACGCGCGCAGACCGATAATATCGGCGCCCACCCTTTCGATACCGGCATTGATGCCGACTTCGTGAGCCTGCAACAGCAAACCCTTGAGATCGGCCGCCGGTTGCCACGCTGCAGCGCCGATGAGAACTTCCGGCGTTTTGCCCTGCGCTTTCGCCGCAGCTTCATACATGGCTTTGGCTTGATCGCGCACGGTGACGGCTTCCTTGAGCAACGCCACAAAACGCTGCGCGTTGAAATTCACGTTGGTGAGCGTGGTGAACATGCCGTAGAGAATGAAACCGCCCGCCGCGCTATTCGGTGCACCCGATGCGCGCGAACGCAGACTGTATTGCGCAATACCCTTAAGCGCGTAGATCAATAAATCCTGCAAATCCGCCGTGGTGGCGTCTTTACCGCAGTTGCCTTTGGCGCTCGCGCACCCCGGCTGTGCACTGTCGGTTTTATCGGTCTGTTCGCATTGATAACAAAACATGAAGCAATCCCCTGTGTGAAACATCATGCAGAAATACTTGCGGCAAGAAAAAAACCACCTCGCCACGCCAAACAATAAACAGCTATACCCGACGATTAATAATGTATTTTATATACATATTTATTGTCGATAGGGTGACCAAGGAAAGTCTTGATCTCGATCAAGTAAACGATGGAAGGTATTTAACGAAGGGAGTTATTGATGAAAAGCGATGAACAATCAACTCGACAGGAACGCGTCTATTCCACGGCTGTTGGCCAAAATATCTGCGAGTGTGTAGCGATCAAGCACATCGAAAAATGCACGTGTCGCCTCTCGTAACGGTCTTGGCAATGCGCAGACGGGAGCGATGGCGCAGCCGACGCAATCCACCAAACTAAAATCGCGTTCAGTGCGTCGTATCACATCACCCAGGGCTATTTCAGCCGCCGGTCGCGCAAGCGCGATGCCGCCACTGCGGCCACGCGTGCTGACCAGAAAACCATCCTTCACCAACTCATGCACCACTTTGACTAAATGGTTGTGCGAAATGCGGTAAGTCCGGGCGATTTCCGAAATGGGCACTGAGCGATCGGCATTCACGCCCAAATGGAAAAGAACGCGCATGGCAAAATCGGTGTGGCGTGTCAGGCGCATTGAGCCACCTCAATCAATATTACAGTCGACGAAATATCTTCTTGTCAGCCTAATGAATACATTATACATATCTGCTAAATGAATGTATTTTGTGGCGGCATGAAGCGAAGCCAACCCCTTACAAAATCAACCTGCGTTTAGTGTCGGTGGTTGGCTCATAGACAATGCCTTGGGGTTCGCTCTGATGTTCCAGCGTACCGATAACTTTGCATGCCTTAAGATCAACCCCTCTTACGCCTACTTGAATGATTTACTTGGTCGCCCTGCTGTTGAGTGTTACCGAACGTCGTCCGAGCGGAGCCGAAATGGCGTGGATAAATGACGGGTACGCTGGTGTGATTCTCGGAGTCTTTGTGAGTGTGCCGCCAGAAGATCGCCGCGCGTAATGATTCCTGTCATGCGATCGGAATCATCATCGGCGACCACGATCAAGCGCCCAACGTTGAATTCGACCATATGATCGGCAGCCTCGCGCGCCGATTGGCTTTCCTGCACGATCAACGGAGCGCGACTTACCAACGCGCGAACTGCGGCAGTCGGCGAAATCTGCGTGCGCAGCAAATCCTTGCGTGTCACCATGCCGATGATCCGGCGGTTGGCATCGAGTACAGGAAACCCCTGGTGCTGAGCTTCTCCACTGTCTTGCTCCAGCCATGTGCGGACATCCGATACCTGCTGCGACTCATCCAGAGCAACAACATCGCGGCTGCAAACCTCGCTGACGGCCACCCGATCCAGATAATCAGCGCTGTAATCCGAAGGTACTCGAACACCGCGCCGGGTAATTTTCTCAGTCATGATGGTGTTGCGCATCAGCAGGCCCGACACCAAATACGCGGCGGCGCAGGCTCCTAATAAAGGCAGCAGACCGTGAGGTTGCTGGGTGGTTTCAAATGCGAATACCACCGCCGCTAAAAATGCGCGCGAAGCGCCGACAAACAATGTCGCCATGCCAACTAGCGCAGCCAGGCGCGGATCCACCTGCAGCGCGGGCAACCATTCGGCTATAAGGATTCCCGCGAAGCCGCCCGCCGCGCCGCCGATGGTAAACAGCGGTGCCAGCGTACCGCCCGAAGTACCGCTGCCCAGTGCCACGGACCACGACAGCAATTTCAGTAGGCAAAGCGCTGCCAGCGCACTCCAGCCTAGCTGCCCATTCACGATCGCTGCGATGTTGTCGTAACCGACCCCCAGTGTTTGCGGCATGAAGTAGCCCACTGCGCCCACCACTACGCCGCCGATTGCCGGCCACCACATCCAGTGTATCGGCAGCTTTTCAAAAGCATCTTCTATCCCGTAGGTCAGCTTCGTGATCAACACACCGGCCAGGCCGCAGAGAGCTCCCAACATCACATAAGTTGCCAATGCCATTAGTCCGGGGATCGCCACTGCGGACATGGCGAAAACAGCGTCCGAGCCCTCCAGCGCGAAACGTACGCCCGTTGCAGTTGTTGCCGCTAGCGCAACAGGAATGAGTGAGCGCGCCCGTCGTTCAAACAACAGCAGTTCTATCGCCAGCAGAACAGCCGATACCGGGGCCGCGAAGACGGCCGCCATACCCGCTGCGGCACCGGATGCCAGCAGCGTCTTGCGCTCGTCGGCGGTCACGTGGGTCAACTGGCCAACGAGAGAGCCCAGAGCTCCGCCGGTAGCAATGATGGGACCCTCGGCCCCAAACGGGCCGCCGGTGCCGATGGCGATTGCAGAGGAAACCGGCTTGAGCCATGTGATTCGCGGCGGAATACGGCTTTCGTTGAGTAGAACCTGCTCCATGGCTTCGGGAATACCATGCCCGCGGATCGCACGCGATCCCCACCGGGCCATGATCCCGACAATCAAACCACCCATCACCGGTACCGCGATCACCCATATCCCCAATCGATTACCGGCGGGACTGACAAAGGCGGGGCTTAAGCGTCCGTAAAACGCCGCGTTGGTGACTAGCCCGATCAGCGCGGTGAGTGCGTAAGCGACGAAAGCCGCGATAACACCCAGTGCCATACCAATGCTGCTGATCAAAAGTACTCGACGATTGAGCGACTGAAATCGCTTGGCCATCTGCGCGTTGGCCATTGTGGGTTCAAGAGAAGGCGCAAGAGGAACGATGGTTTCGGGTTGAGGATTGTCTGTCATTTCCAGCATCGGATTTTATGAATAGAGTAATGAAATTAATTTTACTGCGTAGCCGCGCATTAGGCGACAAGCATTGCTGACTCCGCGCCGATAGATTGCGAGCAATTCTACGTCGTGTGATCGGTGTGATTGGCCCGAAAATGCTGGGCTAAGTAATCGGCCAGTACGCGCGCGTGATTGCATTCCGGATCGCGTGCCGCGTAGAGCAATGTCACGCGACCGTTGTGCAACAGTGCTTCGAGCTGTGCGACGGCTAAACAATTTTTAAGCTCAGCACGATAACGGCGGCTAAACTCCCGGAAGCGCACGGGGTCATGATCGAACCACGTGCGCAATTCAGAAGTCGGTGCGACATCCTTCAGCCAGAGCGTCAGCGCCGCATCTTGTTTGCGCACACCACGCGGCCAGAGGCGATCTACCAACACCCGCGCGCCGTCATCTGCGGCTGGCGATTCATAGATGCGCTTGATGCGTAAATTGTGCATACGATCAGCCATTGTCGTTCTGCAAAAATGGTCGCAGTTTGATCACGAAATCCCATGCCATCAGCAGCGCGCCGAGTGCAAACACCACATCGCCAGGTAAGCGCATCCACTGCCAGAATAACGTCGTGCTATAAAACGCATTGCTGCGGGCGTAGGCAAGACCATGTTCATAAACGGCGTCGAGCTGCGGCCAGCCGATCGGGAAAAAATTAAGAAAAATCCATAACACCAAGCCACCGTTGTAAAGCCAGAAGGCCATCAAACCGAGGCGCTCGCTGAATGGTCTGTGATCCGCAGCAGTGTAGCGCAGACAAAAATAAATCAGCCCGATCGCCAATTCGCCGAATGCGCCGAACAATGCCGTGTGCGCATGGTTGAGCGTAAGAAATGTACCGTGCTCATAGTAATTGACGAGCGGCGCGTTGAGTGTGCCGCCACCGAAAACTCCAGCACCGACGAAATTCCACACCGCGGCGCCGATGATGTAAATGTAAGCAAGGCGATATTTGAATTCCTGATGCGCTTTGATTAGCCGATAGTGATTGATGGCTTCGATAATCAGCAGCACCAGCGGCAATACTTCGATGAACGAAAACATGCTGCCCATCGGCACCCACATGCTCGGTCCGCCGGCCCAGTATAAATGGTGTCCGGTGCCGATAACGCCGCCGAGAAAAATCAGAATTAATTCGAAATAAACCGCGCGCTCAGCCAACTTGCGCGACACCAGCCCCACCGCCATCAATAAGTACGCGCTAATCGACGCAGCGAAAAATTCAAACGATTGCTCGACCCACAAATGCACGACCCACCAGCGCCAGAAATCGGTCAGCGTGAACGATTTCTCGATGCCGGTCAGTGGAATCATACCGAACACGTAAAGAATGGCGATATTGATCGTCGATGCCCAAATTAAATGTTCGAGACGAATGCGGCCCGACCAGAATTCACCCGCGGCAGTCCGCCAGCGCGCCATGCTCGGCCATAGCGCGCGCATCACCAGCACGCTCCAAGTCGATAATCCAATGAAAAATCCAATCTGCCAAAAGCGACCGAGTTGAATATACGAAAGCCCCTGATTGCCGAACCAAAACCAGCCCTGATCGATCACGCCCATGATGCCTAAATAGTTGCCGATCAACGCGCCGGCAACCACGAACAATGTCACCCAAAACAGCAGATCGACCAATGCACCCTGGCCTTTGGCCTCCTGCCCGCCCGCAATGGCCGGCGCAAGAAATAATGCGGCGCCGATCCACGATAAACCGATCCAGGCAATCGGTGCCTGAATATGCAAATCGCGTAAAAAATTGAAAGGTAAAATCGCGTTGATATCGAAGCCGTAAAAACTGGCCCGGTCATAATAAGAGTGAGCCATGATTGTGCCGGCTGCGATCTGCACCAACAGCAGCGCCGCTACCACCAGAAAATACTTGCCCACACGCCGCTGACTCGGTGTCAGCGGCCGGAATACCGACAGTAACGGATCCATCGGTGCATCGTCGGGATTGTTGAGATAGTACTCATAGATAAACAGCACCACACCAAAAGCAAAAAACGTGAAGCAGAAACTGATCCACGTCCAGCGAAATGTATTCGTTGTGGGTGTGTTGCCCACCAGCGGTTCGTAAGGCCAGTTTTCTGTCCACGATTGCACGTGCCCAGGTCTTCGCGCCACCGTGGTGAGCGCGGAGAACACCAGAAAATCCGTGGTTTGAAGCGCTAAGTTCGGTGCCAGGCTATACGCGCGCGTCCATCCGGTTTCGCGATGGGTGGTTTGTAAGTTATTCGCGATATCGCCCCGCACCGTTTTTATTGCATTAGCCACTGCTTCAGGGAGAACAACTTCGCGTTGGGTCAGATCGATATCCTGTAAAGCGCGTTGCATCTCGGCGGTCACCGCGCTCTGTTGCACGGTCGTGAGATTTGCGAACGTCTTGCCAAATGTCGCCTGCGCGATGTTGAGCTGCGTCGCTTGCGCCAGTTTGACCAGAATCGATGCCGTGTAATCTTCACCATAATAAGAACCCATGCCGTAAAGGCTGCCGTAATCCATCAAATCGGCTTTCTGAAAACCGCCCTTACCGGCGAACACATCGGCGCCCGTCATCAACAACTCGCCATCGGCAGCGACAAAGCGTTCCGGCTGCGGCGGTGCGGTGCGGTAGGTAACCACGGTTGCCCAGGCAAGTAGCCCGAATGTGCCGATCGCAACGATCAACAATACCCATTTGAGTACGTTGCTGATGGGATCTTCGCGGTGTGATGAAATGTTTACGCTATCCGCTGTCATGGTCTCGCTCTCCGTGTGGTTGAAAAGTGTGGCGTTCTAAATGCGCATACTGCGAAATTGATGGAAAAAAATTCTATCGCTGAGTACAGATTTTTTAGCTGGACTGCTTTAACAAACGCGCGCGGATCGTGCCTATCGCCTTCATGGGATTGAGCCCCTTTGGACACACCCAGGTGCAATTCTGAATTTGACGGCAGCGAAATACGCTGAAGGGATCCTTCAATGCTTCAAGCCGCTCAGCGCTGGCGGTGTCTCGGCTATCTTCCAGAAATCGAGATGCAGCGAGCAGTCCCGCGGGGCCGATAAAACGCTCGGGATTCCACCACCACGAAGGGCAACCGGAAGTGCAACAGGCGCACAGAATGCATTCGTACAAACCGTCGAGACGCGCGCGATCTTGCGGCGACTGCAATCGCTCAATTGCCGGCACTGGGCCATCGTTAATTAACCACGGTTGAATTTTTTTGTACTGGCGGAAAAATAAATCCAGATCGACGACGAGATCGCGAATCACCGGCATGCCGGTCAAGGGGCGAAGTACCAAAGTATCACTGCCTTTCATGGCGTCGGATATTCGCGTCACGCAGGCCAGACTATTTCTACCGTTAATATTCATGCCGTCCGAACCGCAAACACCCTCCCGGCACGAACGCCGAAACACGAGGCTTGCATCCTTTTGTTTCAACCGCTCCAGCACATCCAACACCATCAAATCACGATCGCCACTATCAAGGTTATAGTTTTGCATGCGCGGTTGAGCATCGACCTCGGGGTTGTAGCGGTAGATCCGAATCTTCAGCATCTCGACCTCCGGTGTGCACCATGCAATGAGCGATTGGCTATCATCCGATTTGAATAATGTTTTCTTTCGGCAAAAGCAAGATTGGAAAATAACGCAGGCAGTAACTGGAAAACGCGATAAACCACGCCAGCGCCGCTATAAAAAGAAAAATCAATGTGGCGGGAAAAAGTGCGGCGAGCACGCGCGCGAACGCTGCGATATTAATCAATACGAATGCACCCGTTAGCAACGGGTGGCTCGTCAGCGCCCTGCCCGTGTGTCCGAGCGCCGCGCGGCCGGACATTGCCAGTATCAGCCCGCTGATCGCGCCGACGGTCAGCGCGTGCATGCCCGCGCTGGGTGCGATCACACCGAGACACGCAATCCCGTTGAGCAGCAGTCCTATCCCGACCCAGGCATAACCGCAATGCAAGCTCCAGAGCAGCGGTTCGCGACGGGTACTCCAGCCCTGCCAGCGCGACAGACGCAGCAGTTGCGCCAATCCCGCCGCGATACCCAGCACGCCGGCTCCCGGCAAACTTGCAAGCGCGGTCAGCATGAATAATCCGGTGACTAATACAACCGCCAGATCAAATCGATTGAAAGTTGGCGGTTGTTTGTGTGTCGAAGCGTTTTGGCGCAACCAGTTACCGGTAAACATCGGAATCACGCGGCCGCCGATAATATTGATTAACAAAATGACCCAATAAATTGTGGCTAATAGCCACTGCGAGGGATTCGAGATCCCTGTGAATAGCGCGAAATATATTCCGATATTTGTTGTGGCATACAACAGCAATACCGCCGCGACTTTCAGATTGCGTCGATTACCGGCGGCAATCAGTTCGCGCGAAAATAAAAACAGCAGCAGCGCATCGAATCCCAGATCGAGCGCCGCAGCGATTGGCAATGCAGCGGCGTTAGGCATGCACCACGCTAATCGCGCCAGCAGCCAAAGCGCGCACAACAGTAGTAGAGGAAAACCAGAAACGGGCGGTCGCTGTGTCCAGTTCGCAACAGCCGTCAACAAAAATCCGGCGAGCGCCGCGCCCGTAAAACCGAACAACATTTCGTGTCCATGCCATATCAGTGGATTGACAATGGCGGGCAGCGGCAAATGCCCCGACCAGGCCAGCGTCCAATAGGGAATGATCAGTAATCCATATATTCCCAATAACGCAAATAACGGACGGAATGCATAACTGAATACGGTTTTGAATGCCAATGTGCGTGCCACTTGCATAGCTCCCTCGGCCCGTGCCGCCACTCAACTATTTTTTGCATCGACAAACAGTAATGGCTGCAGCGCTTTTTGCGCGCTCCTGCTTGAAATCAAATCATGTAATGAAAACTTTTTTAGGTGCGCCATAAAAGCTCTTTGCGCATCTCGCAATACTTTTTGCAATTCACATTGCGGCATCAGCGGGCAATCGCCGTCATAATCTTTGGACAGACATTCGATGATGGCCCGAGATTCCTCGCAATCATCGATAACCGTCGCCAGATTAATTGCAGACGGCACGCATGCCAGCCGCATCCCCCCACCCTTACCGCGCACTGTTTCGATGTAACCCTTTTGCGCCAAATGATGTACCACTTTCATCAAGTGATTTGCGGATATCTGATAACCCTCCGCCAATTCCGCAATAGTGGTGAGTTGGCCCGATGCGCCTCGCTCCTCTTTATAGCTGAGATACATGAGTACTCTCAGGCAATAATCAGTAAATCGGTTTAGTTGCATATCTACTCCGGGTATCTTGGCCGATCGCAAAGATGAAAATCACATCGTCGTTTCCAGGCGTATTCATGCCCTTTCCTTGTGAGCATTTTTCGGGAAAGACATTGCGATCAATTAAGATTGATGCATAATACATCTTATATTACGGCATGTCATGCTGGACTAAACCCCACCAATTTGCTTGCATATTAACATCACGGCACCAGTGGGTTTTCGACCGGCGGCCTCCCGCATAATTAGGCTTGTAAAGTACTCATGCGCTCTGCCGCCCTGAAAGCTCGCCGTGATAGCGCATGGTTTTTCAAGGAGAAAAAAATCAATCCCCCCATTTTTGAATATATTGTTCGTATGACTTACGCCAGCCATCGGTGTAAGGATTGCCGCCGCTTTCATGGATAAGAGATAAAGACCAAGTACCACAAATTACGCCCGCTGCTTCGGCCTGCCTACAAAAATCAAGATCGTAAAAATGAAAATCGAATCTTTCATCAAATCTCAGATTATATTTAATAAGGGTTTTACTGAAAGCTGCCAGGAACAAACCATCGAGAAGCTTAACTTTTTGGCACGTAGGTCCAAACGTTGATAAAATCTGTGGAGGAAATCCGTTCCCATGCCCAACAATACCGCTAAGGTTTTCCGGGCGATCTCCAATAAATCTACAGTCGAGATGACACCAAGCCGGTTGATTAGGCGCTCGACGCTTGTTACCGGCCACTCCTAAAATTTGAAATTTCTTTAGTCCGGCCAGTATCTGATCGCACATGAAATAATCGGTAAGATGTAGATCGTCATGGCAAAAAATTAGAACACAAGGATCGCTTTTCGATTCTTCAATCGCGATATTATAAATTTTCGGCAGACCGATCGTGTTCTCAGGAAATAGTCTGACTTGCACAAAAGGATACTTGTAAAGACTCAATGATCTACCCGTAGCCGACTGTTGATAAAAGTCATTTTCATTCAACCTCGTTGCCACCACGAATTTCATTTTGTACATATAAATACCTCTAATCAAAACACTCTATTTCCCTCAGAGAAAACCTGGTCTCCGTCAATTAGCAATATGTTTTTCCGGCAATGGCATGGACCATCCGTCTGGCCATATTTCCACTTGATCTTTGTGCCGCTCTATGGCCTCTCGATACGCCTGCATCCATGGCTTTCCACCAAAGTAAGCCGGAACGTTTACACAAGAAGAGAGAAACAGTGCCGCAAGATAAATCCTCACCGGATAACTTTTATGCCTGGAGAAAACAATTAAAACAAATAAAACCATCAAGGCATTTGGAACGTAAAAATAACGACCATTATTTGCCCAAGAGACAGCACCAATTTTATCGCCAAGCGATGTTATGCATGAAGGCACAGCAATAAAAAGCATAGAAGACGCTAACACTAGCGCCTCCCTTGTTTTGTATCTCACTGCTGAAATAAAAAAATAAAACAATGGAATGCTGCACACTATGGAAAAAATTATTGCATAGATATTTCCCAATAACGCCCATAAAAGCAGATCTGTCAGGCGGCCACCAACCATAAAAGACAAGCCATGATATGTCACATAAAACCCAGATATCGGAGCGATAAATTGCTGGGCCAATATAGAAAACCACATAACGACTATATCGAACCCCAAGCGGTCGGCCACCGTTTCGCGACCGTAAAAAAACAAAAGCGTCAATTGTATGATAGTCGTAAATGAGATAATTCCCGCCTGAATAATTCGCTCCCTATCTCTTTCAATCAATGCGCTAGCCATATAAACCGGAAACAAAAAGTTTGCCGGAATTCCACTGAGACCAGAAAGAAGTAACAAAAATCTAAAAATAAATTTTGGATAATTAACACTGACGGGGATAGCCAACAGCAGCGCCGACAACAAAGAGAAATGAAAATGTAGATTTGTTGCAGTAGCCCAAACTTCTGCACTCTGCGGTAAGCCGATCAAAACAATCAAAAAAAATACTGTCGAAAAAAAGGATAAATTAATGGAGTTTCGGTATCGAATTAACAAGACCACGGGAATTGACTGGACAGAAAACGCCAGATACGTTGTAATTGTTGGGGCGAATCTAAAATTGACCAATGTTGAGATATAAACAATAAAATTTGTTACTAGCTGAATATGCCCGTAATACAAAAATAAAAGACCTCTCAAACCCGGCATCGCACTTATCTCCTTATAAAAAACGGAGCCCTCCTCGGCCCAAAATCGACCTCTAGCATAAGCCGACATTTTTATGAGAGATATCAAGATAAATAGACTTATCAATAAAACAGTGCCCACTCTACCTTGCGCGCTGATTCTGATACGTTCCTTTATTGCAGGATTCATAATCTTATTTTTAGTCGCAAGATTAGACTCGCAACTTTCTCCGTGAAAAATGCAAAGATTTTGGTGATTAAATCGCAGATAACGAGCCTTTATTTTCTTAATCGTATCGCAAAGCCAACGCGGGTTGAACTTTCGCGGCGCGCCATGCCGGATAAATCGCGGCGATCATACTCATGATAAGCGCCGTTCCAGCGACGCGCAACACATCGCCAACGCGCACATCCGACGGTAAATAGCTGATCGGATAAACATCCGAACGCAGGAATTGCACGTGCAATACATGTTCGATCCCAGCGACGAGATCGGTGATGACAAGCGACAGCGCCACACCGAAAATCACGCCGACAACGGTACCGATCAATCCCACTAAAAACCCCTGCACTAAAAATATTTTCACGATGCCGTTCGATGTCGCGCCTTGGCTGCGCAAAATCGCAATGTCGCCGTGCTTATCGTTCACCACGAGTACGAGCGCCGAGACGACGTTGAATGCGGCGACGGCGATGATAATCGCGAGCATCATACCGACGAGCCGTTTCGATAACGCGATCGCCGAATACAAATTGCCTTGCGATGCAGTCCAATCGCTTGCGTAATATTTTCCGCCGAGCACGCGCCACAAATCGCCGGCGATACGCGGCGCGGCGAATAAATCATTCACAGTCACGCGCAGCGCGATCGCATTGCTGTGATCGCCGCTCAACGTTTGCGCGGCATCTAACCGCAATAACGCCAAGCTTTGATCGAGCTCGGTACCGCTTTTTATTAGCCCCACCAGTGTGAAGCGCGCAATACGCGGGTGCATGTTGCCCGAATCGATATCGCGATCGGGAACGATGACAGTAATGCGTGCACCGACATCGACACCGAGTTTGTGCGCGAGCCCCTGCCCTAATGCGATCGCGTCGGCATCGTTTTGCAAATGCGCGATCGCACCGGCTGCGAGAAAATGCGAAAGCGCTGTCGCTTTTGTTTCGCGCTCAGGATCGATACCGAACAACAACGTCGCCTGCGCACCGCGCCCGTTCACGAGCATGGCATTGAGCTGTAACAGCGGCGATGCGCTGACCACGCCCGGAATTTTTTCGACGCGATCGGCCGTGACGTGCCAATCTGCTTTGGGATCCGCTGCGTACAAACTGATATGCGGCACGAGGCCTAAAATACGCTCGCGCATTTCGCGCTCGAAACCGTTCATCACCGACAGCACAACGATTAACAAACCGACACCGATCACAAGCCCCGCGATCGCGGTACGCGATAAAAATGTTGTGAGTCGCGAGCCGCGTTTTGAACTTGTGTAGCGCGCGCCGATAAAAACGCTGTAGGGCGTAAACATCACCGCGCCACCGCTTGATCATCGTGCCCAAGCACGCCGTCACTGACGCCATCTGGTACGAGCAGGCCATCACGTAACTGCAATACGCGGTCCATGCGTTGCGCGAGCAGCGGATCATGCGTGACGACGACGAAACAGGTATCGAATTCGCGATTGAGTTCGAGCATTAATTCATGCATCGATTCCGCGGTATTGCGATCGAGATTGCCCGTCGGCTCGTCGAGCAATACGCACAGCGGCCGTGCCACCAGCGCGCGCGCAATCGCCACGCGCTGGCGCTCGCCACCCGATAACTCCGCGGGCTTGTGTTCGATCCGCGCGCCCAACCCGACACGTTCCAGCATGGCGCGTGCCGCTTGCGCCGCCACCGTAACTTTTTCGCCACGAATGAGCAGCGGCATCGCCACATTTTCAAGCGCGGTAAATTCGCCGAGCAGGTGATGAAATTGATAGACAAAACCGAGCGTGCGATTGCGCAAAATACTGCGCTGTTTTTCATCGAGCGCTGAAATCGCTTCGCCGTTAATCCGTACGCTACCGCTACTCGGTGTATCGAGACCGCCGAGCAAATTCAACAAGGTCGATTTACCCGATCCCGATGCGCCGACGATGGCAATGCGCTCGCCGCGCTGGATTTGCATATCGATGCCTTTAAGCACCGCCAACACCTGCGGGCCTTCGTCGTAGGCTTTACACAGGTCGCGGCATTCGAGAATTATGTTTTGTTCACTCATATCGCAGGGCTTCCGCCGGATGAATTTGTGCAGCGCGCCAGGCTGGATAAAGCGCTGCCAGCAAGCTCAGCACCCAGGCTATCAAACAAATTTCAACAATATCGCGCGCCACGACGACCGATGGAATGCGGCTGATAAAATAGATGCTGGGGTCAAAAATTTGCACGCCGGCCAATTGCTCGATCGCCGCGACGATACTGCCGACATTGAGTGCGATCGGCACGCCGATAAGTGCGCCGATAACCACGCCGGCCAAGCCGATCACGGCACCCTGCACCATGAAAATGGCCATCATGGCCTGCGGCGATGCGCCCATTGTGCGCAACACGGCGATATCCGCGCGTTTTTCATTTACCATCATCGTCAGAATCGACACAATATTGAACGCCGCGATCGCGACGATAACGAACAACAGCAACCCAACCATGGTCTTTTCCATTTTCACCGATTGAAACAGACTGCCCTGCGTCTGACTCCAATCGCGCACGCGATACCGATCGCCGTGCTGCGCATTCCAGCGTTGCAACAGCGGTCCGGCTTCAAACAAATCGACCGTGGCGACGCGCAAACCGTTCACACCACCTTCGGTTTGATATAAACGCTGCCCGTCCTGCAAATTGATAAACACGGTCGTACTGTCGAGCTGCGAACCGCTGCGAAAAATCGCGGCGACGACGAAACGTTTTTGGCGCGGGAAAATTCCGAGCGGAGTCACGGTGACTTGCGGCAAAATCACATCGATGCTGTCGCCCACCATCGCGTCGAGCTGGCGCGCGAGAATATCGCCGATAACGATACCAAATGGCGTCGTCGCCAGACTCTCGAAGCGCCCCGACACAATATGACGCTGCACCGACGACACGCGCATTTCGTATTCGGTATCGATCGCCCACAGTTGCACGCCGCGCACCGGACCGCTGCGGGCTACCATCGCGCTGCCGCCGATATAGGGCGCCGCCGCAACGATGCCCGGCGTGTGCGCAAGATCGTCCGCGAGCGGTTGCCAGTCATGCAGATAGCCTGTGCGCGCCTCGACGAAGCCATGCGGCACCAACGCCAGAATGCGGCCGCGCAATTCAGCCTCGAAACCGTTCATCACCGACAGCACGACAATCAGCGCGGCGACGCCCAGAATCATACCGAACAGTGAAATCAGCGCGATGAATGAAATGAATTGATCGCGACGGCGCGAACGCGTGTAGCGCCAGCCGATGAAGCCCGCGAGCGGCTGAAACATCAATTATTCCTTAATCCGCGATGCTCGCCGAATAGCAGGGCTTTTTCGCATTGAGGCCGAGCCCTCGTTGGTTAACTTTAAAGGCAACGAGCAGTGCACCTTCTATCATTCGAGCAGCGCCTATACTAGAGTGAACAGCAATAAAGGCGCGCGGGGAACGCTACCTTGGCCGACCAAAACGTTTCTTCTACCGACAACCTCGATTCCGCGCTGGATCGGCGCGAGTATTTTCGCGTTGACGATCAACTGGTTCTGCGTTATCGCAGCGTGCCGGCCGAAGCGGTCGGACATACGCCCGCCGAACGCCATTTCGACAACAGCGAAATGTTTGCGTTGCTGCGCGAATTGCGGCATATCGACCAGGAACATAATAACGTATTGCGCGGGCTGGCTGAACAAAACCGCGAACTCGGCACCTATCTGAAAAGCCTCAACCGCAAAATCGACCTAGTCGCCAATGCACTCGCGACGCTCAGCGATGGCCAGCAACAGCAGGCGCCGCAGCACGCGTCGATCAGCGAGGGCGGCATCGCCTTCCACACCTCCGTCAACCTCGGAGTGGGCAGCTTCGTCGCGCTCGAATTGGTGCTGCTACCGAGCCATACCGGGCTCGCGCTGTATGGCGAAGTGCTCGACACGCGCGATGCCAACGGACTCACCGTCGTGTCGTTCATACGCTTGCGCGAAAGCGATCGGCAAATCCTCGCGCGGCATATTCTGCAGGTACAAATCGCTGCAAAAAAACAACAGAGCCAAAGCGGCGACGAGCGTAAATAGGACTGTAAAAAAATTCACAAAGGATCGTTTTTATGCTGCTCATCCTGCACCCCAACATCGACGAAAACAGCGAAGCCTATCGCACCACTTTCGATTATCTGCAGCGCCTACCCCGCATCAAAATCAAGAAACACCTCGTGCAGGGTCAACAGCAGGCGCTTACCGAAATCTATTTGATCGGCGATACACACGCGCTCGATAAATCGGAACTCGAGATGCTACCCGCCGTCGAGCGCGCGATTAAAATTTCCGAGGAATATCGCGTACTCGGCCGCCACAAAGACGATCAGCGCGTCAGCGGCTTTGATTATCAGGGCCTGCGCTTCGATCAAAACACACTGCACATTTTCGCCGGGTTGTGCGCGGTCGATAATCCCAAGAATGTCGAATTAATGCTGCGCGCACTGCGCGACAACGGTCTGATGTGCACGCGCATGGGTGCGTATAAACCGCGCACGAATCCTTACGCATTTCAGGGCCACGGCGCCGACTGCCTGCCGTGGGTTTTCGAGCTCGCGGGCAAGTACGGCATCAAAGTCGTCGCGATGGAAGTCACGCACGAAAGCCACATCGCCGACATCGACATCGCGCTTGCGCAAGCCGGGCAACCGACCGGCGTCATTCTGCAAATCGGTACGCGCAATACGCAGAATTTCGAATTATTGAAAGCGATCGGTAAACAGAATCGTCACCCTGCTCTGCTTAAACGCGGTTTCGGTATTACGTTAAGCGAGTCGTTGAACGCGGCCGAATATTTAGCGAGCGAAGGTAACGATCGCGTCATTTTCTGTTTGCGCGGCATGAAAAGCGAATTCGGCGCACCGCACCGCAACATGGTCGACTTCGCGCAGATTCCCGTGATCAAGCGTTTAACGCGCATGCCCGTGTGCATTGATCCCTCGCACTCGGTCGGTTCGCGCGAACAATCACCCGACGGGATTCTCGACTTAATGCACGCCGCCGCCCAGGGTGTAATCGCAGGCGCGAATATGATCCTCGTCGATTTTCACCCAAACCCGAAAGAAGCGCTCGTCGACGGGCCGCAGGCGTTGCTGCTCAGCGAACTCGATAAGTTTTTAAAAGATGTCGAGATTGCACGGCAGGCTTATCTCGCGCGGCAGGCATTGTGGGATGATCGATAAAGAATTAAAACTCCGACTTCTTCAAGACTAATATTTTACCTCGATACGAAGGAAGCCAGTGATAGTACGGATACGCTTTAATTGTGTCATAGCCGAACACGTTGTGAAAACTAACCAGGTAAGTGTCATCTTCAACCCACCACCAACTCTTGTCGATTCTGGGTCGATAGTTTCTATCGTAAAGATAAAAACCATTAAACTCAAAGCCTCCATCAATTTCATTTCTGCTGACTTTTTGCACTTGGGTCAAATCGTTTAAAGCTTGCCAGCGTACACGATTCCATTCTATGTAATCTCTTGTGGTACAAATTGAAAATATAGAAAAACCGAGAGTTGCAACAATGCCTACGCAGCGAAATACAGAATCAAATTCAAATTTCTCGTCAGCAATCAATCCTAAAATTCCCAGCATGAGCAACGCAATCGCCGGCACAAGATAACGATCAAAGACATTAGATGTAAATATTGCAAATAAATAGACAATTGCGCTAAGCACAAAAAAAAGCACACTTGAATTTTCTGTAGTAATTTTCCGCCGTCGAGTATCGAAAATCAGTCTGTTTATCAGCAGCATGAAGGCGGAAAGTATCAGCGCCATGCCAACTATGGCGATCCAAGTTAACATCAACCAAAACTTGCGAGGCAACTCAGGCGCAGAGAGCCCAAGAATATAGGTATCTTTTAGCGTCAGAGGACCAATACCGAAACGCGCCAAAATATTACCGAGCATAGGCAATCTCGGTTCGCCAAAAAAACGGGAAAATATGTAAGTGGCAGCTCCGACCAGTATTGCCACAAGCCAAATATTGATATTTTTACGAACGTGCTGTTGCCGCGCCGCTGGAGCGAACAATAAGAGCGCCGGCAACAAAAACAAGCCAAAATACAACGCCGCCACATAGGCATTTATTGTTTCAGATAGTATCAGGTTGCCTGGATGTCGAAGCGCGGTAAATATTTTTTCGTTCTGCCCAGAAAACTGTACCGTGATTCGCCCTGTTGTAGAGAGCCAATGCTGGTATAGCACCAACGCTCCGATACAAAACAACAGGGGAAGCAATCCTCTAACGATTGCCCGAAAATTCACACCATGGAGTAGAATGTAAACAATAAAAAATGCTATGGGAACGGCCATGCCCAACTGTCGCGACATCGTTGCGGCAATAGCCGTGACAATCCCGGCAAATAAACTCAGACTTTCGTCATATTTCAAGCAACGTAAAAAAAAGAGCGCGCTGATTGTCTGCAAAGAGGAAAATAAAACATCTGTCATGAACGTATTGGATAGCGCGAAATAAATCGGGTTAAAAGCCAAAGTCAACGAAGCAATAATCCGGCATACCCTGGACAACCTCAATTCTCGCGCACACAAATAGACCCCAATAATTCCAAAAATGGATGCTACGAAGGTGGACGCCCGCAATGCATTAAAGGAGAAGCCAAACGGTAAGCAAAATAGAGCGCCCCATCCGATATTCGTGAGCTGCGTCATGGCTGCCCAGCCATTCGGCACATAAATTCCTATATCGACCAATCGCTTGACGGTGGTGGCGAAAGACCAATCGTCGTTGAGCGGAAAATTTCCAATCGGATTTACAATGAAAATGCCGATG
The DNA here is from genome assembly GCA_964500675.1 of uncultured Verrucomicrobiaceae bacterium. Classification (GTDB taxonomy): domain Bacteria; phylum Pseudomonadota; class Gammaproteobacteria; order Pseudomonadales; family CAMLJR01; genus CAMLJR01. The sequence continues at coordinate 53,805 of CAZCNY010000001.1, forward strand.
CAAAAGCCGAGAATGATAATTGTAAGGTCGACTACCACTGCGTTTTTATTTATAACTAGCTTGTTATCCATGAACACAACCCGTCAGATTAGCTGCAAAAGCTGTCGCAATACTTTTCCCACATTTGCTTGAATGCATTTTGAAGATTTTTGGCAAATAATTTTGCATCACACAACGGAGATGCCTGCAGCAATGCGCGTAATTCACTGCGCTGCTTCGCTAAATTCGATAAATCTTGCGCATGCTGAACCGCCAACTCGACATAATGGTTCTCGTCAACAGCAATCCAATCACCCAACCCAATATTATGCATAATACCCTCCCCCTGGCGTGATGCCATTGTGTCGCCGCGCTTAGTAAGCGCCGGGACACCCATCCACAGCCCATCGATAGTGGTCGTTCCCCCCGTAAAAGGAAATGGGTCGAGCGCTATATCAATCTGATTATAATCGGCAAGATATTCTTCTCGGGATTTAGCCAAGGTCAATACCAGCCTATCTGGCGCTATCCCATGAACTGCAAAGCGCGCCAATACATTACTGCGCACACCGGGATCATTAAATGACAACGACTTGAGCATCAGGCGCGCGCTCCGAACGCGGTTTAATATGCGCGCCCAAACCGCAATGACAGCATCGGTCATTTTTATGATGTTATTAAAACAACCGAACGTAACGTAACCAACACTTAATGCTGGCAGTGATGCCGTCAAAATAGTTTCGCTTGGCGGCGTAAAGCACAACCTCGTTTGCGGCAGAAACCACGGCGTTTCAACGTAAAACTTTTCCTCATCGTCTCGAATTCCATACGGATCGCAAAGAATATAATCTATCGCGCTCAGCCCGGTGGTTGCACAATCCCCCAGCCATGTCACCTGTATCGGCGCCGGCTTGCGCGCAAATACCGACAAGCGATTCAAACTTGTGTGGCCGGAGAGATCGACCAAAATATCGGTGCGATCGTTTTCAATGCATTTTTCAAACGCATCATCGGATAGCGCAAATACGGGCACCCAGGCGTGTGCCGCAGCACGTATCCGATCGGTGATTGGGCCCTTCACGTCATCTCTCGCATATACGATGAGGTCGATCTCGCCCAGATTGCGCAGCTCACGCAAAGCTCCTTCCAAGAAATAGCCGACTGGATGATTACCCAAATCCCCGGATACAAACCCCACACGCAACCGTTTTTGCCGATCGACAGACTTTGAAGGCTTAGGCCATTTTGCACGCCAAGAAGCTTCGAGACGCTTACCAAGCGTCGCGCGATCAGCAAACATTTGTTCTCTGGAATAGTCGGGTGAGTAAAGCTGCACACCGAGTAAAGCAGTAAGCGTGTCAATATTATTTGGATTCAATGCTACCGATTGTCGAAAATAATGGAGCGCATCATTTAGCCTCCCTGCTTTATGAAACGCCTCGGCCAAATAAAGAGACAATTGCGGGTTTTTGGGCATCAATGCGACAGCTCGCTGCAATGCAGCCATGCCGTCGCTCAGCTTATACTGCTTCGTCAGCAAGAAGCCTAAGCGTCCATATGCCTCAGCACTGGTCGAATCGAGCATAACAGCGCGCCGTAACATCGCCACCGCTTCAGATTGCAGATTTCTCTCCATCAAAGCTCTTCCCAAATAGAGATGGAGACTCGCGGAGTCGGGGTTCTGAGCTACCAACATGCGATAAATCGCAATTGTTTCATCTATATTTTTGTTCGGATCCAAATCAGAAGCCATAACGTCATGACCCGGTTCAATTATCAGCTGATCGCCAGCTGTGTCATATAAAGCTCACCAGCCTGCCCAATGTGACATGTTCTTTATATAAATAGGATTCGCAAATCAAAGACTCAATTCAAAAAGTTTTTCCACATTTGTTCAAACGCATTCTCCAAATTTTGCGCAAAAGCTTTTGCATCGCATAAAGGCGACGATTCCAGTTTCGCGCGCAACTCACTGCGAATTGCCGCCAAACCCACTAGATCCTCTGCCTTCCGTACAGCCAGCTCTACATATTCGTCCTCGTCTTTCGCTATCCAATCAGGGAGGCCGATGTTGTGTAAAATATTTTCACCTTGCCGGGAAAGCATTCGATCCCCTTGCAGGGTAATCAGCGGCACACCCATCCAAATTCCTTGGACACTGGTAGCACCACCAGGAAACGGGAATGGATCCAGCGCGATATCGACATGATTGTATGCTAAGTAATACTCCCGGGGCGACGAGGCCGCTTGAAATTCCAATCGATCAGTGGAAATACCTTCTTTCACAAAGCGATCCGCAACTTCTTTGCGAACATTGATGTCAGCAAACGAACCGCCTTTCAGCAACAAACGTGCACCAACAACGCGCTTCAATAGACGAGACCACACCGATACCACACGGCCATTCATTTTCAATAAATTATTAAAGCAGCCGAATGTCACGTAACCGTTGCGCTGAGCCGGTAACGACTCAACTGCGAAGCGGTCATTGGGAACCGTAAAACACAGTCGTGTACTGGGCAGATACCATGGTTTCTCGAAAAAATAATTCGTTTCATCATCGCGAATGCCATGACGGTCACACAAAATATAATCCATGGCTCGCAGGCCTGTGGTATCCCAATAGCCCAACCACGCGACCTGAATCGGTGCGGGCTTGCGTGCAAATACGAGTAGTCGATTAAAATTGGTATGCCCTGAAAGATCGACCAAAATGTCGATATTATCCTTGTGAATGCGCTGCTCAAACGCATCGTCGGATAGCGCAAACGCGGGTACCCAGGTATGGGCACTAGCACGAATCCGGTCGGTCACAGCCCCCTCTAACGCCTGCGTCGGATAAACGATGATATCGATTCCATCCCGCTTGCGAAGTTCGCGTAAAACGCTTTCCGAAAAATGGCCAACCGGATGCCCCCCCAAATCTCCCGACACAAATCCTACCCGCAACCGCTTTCGTGGATCGACACGCCCTGAAAACTTCGGCCATTTTTCGCGCCAAGGAGCTTCGAAACGCTCACCGAAGGCCTCATGGTCAGAAAAACTTTGCTGCCGTGAATAATCCGGTAAAAAGTGTGAATGATTCAAGATGAATTGATGCGCTATTATGTAGTTCGGATCGATCGCAACCGCCTCACGCCAGCAAGCAATGGCCTCGGCTACTTTTCCCACCGCACTATAGGACGTTGCTAGAACCATTCGCGAGCGCAAATTTTTTGGCATTACTGCAGCTAGCTGCACTGCCTCTGTCATTTTCCCACTATCTCGCAGCACCTGCGTGAGATTTGCAAGCACATCTGCACAATTGAAATCCAATGCTATTGCGCGCTCAAATTTTAAAATTGCTTCAGAAAACCGCTCACGCTCTAAGAGTGCAACTCCGAGACTTAAATGAACCGCCGTTGCATTCGGGAGATTTAGCAACGCTTTCTGGTAGATCGCTATCGCTTCATCAATTTTTACCTGTGAACGCAAGATCTGCCCAGCACTCAAATAAGCCGTCTCATAATCCGGCTTCGCGCTGATCGCTTTCTGAAAGCTTAATAGGGCGGCATTCGGGCTATTCTGTTTTAGGAATATATTCCCAATCGCATAATGACCTTCAGCAAATTGCGGATTGAGTGATACCGCCTGCTGCAAGTTTTCAAGCAAGGACTTGTCCATTTATATAATTTTACCCCAGTCGATGCATTATTATTTTGCTGGCATTTTGCTTAACTTAAGGGAAGTACTGCGGCTACGCTTCCCAATTACGAATTGGATTTTGGCAAATGGTAAGAAAAATACCAACCTTTCTACAAAGACTTGCTGCAAGCCACTACGAGACCGAAAGCGCAAACCTTCCCCACATTTGCCTAAAAGCATTCTCCAAATTTTGTGCAAACGACTTTGCATCGCATAGCGGCGATGACTCCAGCTTGCCACGCAACTCTCGGCGCAGTTCCGCTAAACCGGTTAGATCTCCTGCCTTTTGTACCGCCAGCTCAATATATTCGTCCTCGTCTTTTGCTATCCAATCGTGCAAACCGATATTGTGAAGCACGCTTTCTCCTTGCCGATAGATCATGCGATCCCCACGCAGCGTAATCATGGGAACGCCCATCCAAATCCCTTGAACGCTGGTAGTCCCTCCGGGAAACGGAAATGGATCGAGCGCAATATCGACGCGATGGTAAGTCAAATAATATTCTCGAAGCGGCGTGACCTGCTGAAGTTCCAATCGGTCTGCGGAGATACCTTCAGCGGCAAAACGAGCCGCAGTCTCTTCGCGGATGTTCGAGTCGCCCAAGGAAACGCCCTTAAGCAGCAAACGCGCATTGGGAATTCGTCTTAGGATATGCGACCAAACCGAGACTACGCGGTCATTTAACTTTATCAAATTGTTGCAACAAGCGAATGTGACATATCCATTATTGAGTGCAGGTAACGGCGCAACCTCGATAGACTCATCGGGCAATGTAAAACATAACCGTGTATGAGGCAGATACCAAGGTTCCTCAACAAAATAACCGACATCGTCGCGGACGCTATTGCGATCGCACAGAATATAATCGATCGATCGCAAGCCGGTGGTTTCCCAGTAACCCAGCCACGTCACCTGAATTGGCGCCGGCTTGCGCGCAAAGACCAACAAACGATTGTTGGAAGTGTGACCGGAGAGATCAACCAAAATATCGATAGCATCTTCGCGAATACACTGCTCAAAGGCATCGTCAGATAGTGCAAACACAGGTACCCAACTATGGGTCGCGGTGCGAATTTGGTCAGTTATCTCATCCACGTCCGCGTTCGTTGAATATACGACGATATCGACTCCATCCAATTTGCGCAGCTCGCGTAAAACACCCTCCAAAAAATGGCCGACTGGATGATTCCGCAAATCTCCTGATACAAATCCCACTCTCAATCGCTTTTGCGGATTGATCGGCTTTGAGTGCTTAGGCCATTTTTCTCGCCAAGGCGCCTCGAAGCGCTCACCGAATGCCACATGGTCGGCAAAACTCTGTTCTCGAGAATAAGCTGGCAGAGTGTGGGAATAAGTCAATATGAGCTGGTGTGCTCTTACGTGATTCGGATCGATCGCTATTGCCTGCCGCCAGCTATCAATGGCCTCAGCCAGTTTGCTCATGCGACTAAATGCATCTGCGAGATGCATCCATGGGCGCGGACTTTGCGGTGTCAACGCAACTAGCCGCTTGAATGCTATCACGGCTTCATGCATTTTCCCTGCTTCAAGCAATATGACACCGATTCCACGATGTGCTTCGGCACAATTGGGGTCAAGTGAAATGGCGCGCTCCAAGCTGAGCATGGCATCAGAGTATTGTTTACTTTCCAGTAGCGCAGTTCCGAGGTCTTGATAAATCAGCACTGCGTTGGGCAGCTTTGCCAGCGCTTGACGGTAACTCGCAATGGCCTCATCTAATTTATTTTGCACGCGCAAAATCTGCCCAATGCATAAATAAGTCGATTCGTGACGAGAATTTTCGCTTATCGCTTTTTGATAACTGGATAAAGCCGCATCGAACTTTTTCTGTGTCTGCAATATGCTCCCTATCGCAAAGTGAACATCTGCAAGCCCTGGGTTGAGAGCCGCCACCCTCTGAAAACTTTCCAGTGCGGCATCTAACTCGCCGCACCCGCCAAGCGCAACACCCAAACTGTAATGCGCCTGAATGTAATTGGGCTGCAGCGTTACTGCCCGCCGAAGACACTCAATCGCTCTCGCAACATTTTCTTCTTTAAGCGCGATCACACCCAGCAGATACCACGCTTCCGCGTCGTTGGGCTCGCCCTGCAAAAGTTCATCGAGCAACTGCGTGGCGAACTGCAATCGATCATCGTCACAAGCGATGCTAGCAAGACCATAAAGCGCACCCGGATGACCAGGATCGATCTCCAGGGCTTTGCGATAGCACGACTCCGCGTCCTGCAATCGCCCCGCCCGATGATGTTTCTCCCCGATATCGACAATATCGTCCGAGTTCAACGAACTATCCATTTATTTGGCTACCTATTCACGCGCGCTTTTTTATAAAAAAGTCTTTCAGCATTCGCAACAATATTTGTCCCACATTTGCCTAAAGGCGTTCTCCAAGTTTCGTGCAAACGACTTTGCATCGCATAGCGGCGATGACTCCAGCTTGCCACGCAACTCTCGGCGCAGTTCCGCTAAACCGGTTAGATCTCCTGCCTTTTGTACCGCCAGCTCAATATATTCGTCCTCGTCTTTTGCTATCCAATCGTGCAAACCGATATTGTGAAGCACGCTTTCTCCTTGCCGATAGATCATGCGATCCCCACGCAGCGTAATCATGGGAACGCCCATCCAAATCCCTTGAACGCTGGTAGTCCCTCCGGGAAACGGAAATGGATCGAGCGCAATATCGATGCGATGGTAGGTCGACAAATATTCTTGAAGCGGCGATGCCTGCTGCAACTCCAGCCGATCGGCCGAAACCCCCTCCTTTATAAATCGAGCTTTGACGTCTTCGCAAATACTCAAATCATAAAACGAAGGCCACTTGAGCAACAAACGTGAATTAGGAACGCGCAATATTATGCGAGACCAAACCGCGACAACACGATCGGTCATCTTCAACACATTATTGAAGCAACCGAACGTGATAAACCCGTTATTGAGCGCGGGCGGTGGAGCAACTACCACGGGCTCATCCGGCACCGTAAAACACAATCTCGTGTTGGGTAGATACCAAGGCTTCTCAACAAAATAATTGGCATCGTCATCGCGAACGCTATTGCGATCGCACAGAATATAATCGATCGATCGCAAGCCGGTGGTTTCCCAGTAACCCAGCCACGTCACTTGAATTGGCGCCGGCTTGCACGCAAAGACCATGAGACGATTGCCGGGCGTATGGCCGGAGAGATCGACCAAGATATCGATACCCTCATCGCGAATCTCTTTTTCGAAGGCATCGTCCGATAACGAATACGCGGGAATCCAGGTATGCACTGTATCGCGTATGCGATCGGTGACTGCATCCACGACTGGGTTTGTCGAATACACAATGATATCGAGCACATCCAGATTGCGTAATTCGCGTAAAACACTTTCTAGAAAGTAGCCGACAGGGTGACTGTACAAATCCCCCGAGACAAAGCCCACACGCAGCCGTTTGTGCAGATCGATAGGCTTCTTATACTTGGGCCATTTTTTTCGCCATGGCGCCTCCATTCGCTCTCCGAACGCGGTGCGATCGGCAACCGATTGCTCCTTCGTATAATCGGGCGAATACAGCAGCGTAGCAAGCAAATCTGTTTGAACTTCAATGTTATTTGGATTTAACTCTATCGATTTCCGCAAGCAGCCTATCGCTTCAACCAATTTTCCCGCTCTGTGAAACGCTTGAGCTAAATAGTACGACAAATGGGAATCTTGCGGCTTCAACGCAACAGCGCGCTGCAAAGCGGTTATTCCTTCCACCGTTCTACCTTGCTTGCCGAGCAAGAGGCCGAGACGGCCGTAAGCCTCGACACAATTTGAATCGTGCAAAACAGCGCGCTCAAGACAAATTATCGCCTCGACAGCGATATCCCTCTCCATGAGCAACCGCCCCAAATTGAGATACAAACTCGATGAATTCAAGTTTGCAGCTAACGCTTCTTTAACCGACGCGACTGCCTCTTCTAATTTTTTTAATGAAAGTAAAATCTCAACAATCGCTAAATAGCTCGATTCAATGCGCGGATTTGCATCAATGGCCTTTTGATAGCTGGATAGTGCGGCATTGAAGTTTTTCTGCGCGCGAAACACATTGGCGATTGCAAGATGGCCTTCGGCAAATTGTGGATTGAGTGATACCGCCCGTTGGAGGTTTTCAAGCAACGAGTTATCCATTTTTGCCATGCCTCTCTAACATTTTATTATACAGTCGAGACAACTACTTGTTTCAGCACTGATTCAGACAAACTCGGCCACTAGCCGTCACTTTAGTGTCACGCTAAAAAATTAACACCGACAACCGCTATACTGAGCTCGCAAATTTTTCCCACATCTGCTTAAAAGCATCTTCCAAGTTTTGCGCAAATGTTTTCGCATCACATAATGGCGACGATTCCAATTTCGCGCGCAACTCGCCACGCAGCCTCGCCAAACCTGCTAAATCCGCAGCCTTTTGCACCGTGAGATCCACGTATTCATCTTCGCTTTGTGCGACCCAGTCCGATAAACCGAGATTGTGCAATATGCTCTCGCCCTGCCGAGAAACTATTCGATCCCCTTGCAGCGTGACCATGGGCACGCCCATCCAAATGCCTTGGATACTGGTCGTACCGCCGGGAAATGGGAACGGATCAAGCGCGATATCGACGCGGTTATACGCCAGGAAATATTCTCTGCGCGGAGAAGCCTCCTGAAACTCCAACCGCTCAGTCGATATGCCTTCGTTTACAAAGCGGGACGCTAACGCTTCGCGAGCAGCCATATCGGCATATGACTGCCACTTCAGCAACAAGCGTGAATTTGGCACACGTTTCAATATGCGAGACCAAACCACAACGACACGATCGGTTATTTTTATCTGGTTATTGAAACAGCCGAACGTGACATATCCTCGACTGAACGCGGGTAGCGGCGCAACGGCTACAGCTTCTGCAGGAAGTGTAAAACACAATCTCGTATTGGGCAGATACCAAGGCCTCTCCACAAACCAATTCGCTTCGTCGTCTCGAACGCTGTAGCGATCGCACAGAATATAATCCATCGCTTGCAGGCCAGTGGTTTCCCAATAACCCAACCAGGTAACCTGGATCGGCGCCGGTTTGCGTGCAAACACCAACAAACGATTAAAATGCGTATGCCCTGAGAGATCCACCAATATATCAATTTGATCGTCGCGGATTTTTTGCGCAAAAATATCGTCAGAAAGCGTGAAAACAGGTATCCACGCATGTGCCTCCGCGCGAATCCGTTCGGTCACTTCGTGCTCTGTCGCATTTGTCGAATATAAAATGATATCGACGTCATCCAGCTTACGGAGCTCGTGTAGAACACTTTCCAAGAAGTGAGCAACCGGATGATTGTTCATGTTCCCCGATACAAAGCCTACGCGCAGCCGCTTCTTTGAATTAACGGGTTTTACATGACTGAACCATTTTCCTCGCCAAGCTGTCTCGAAGCGATTACCGAATGCTACATGAGAGTCAAAAATTTGCTTGCGCGAGTACCCAGGAAAATATTGGGAATAATGCAGCAGATGATGGTAGGGCTCAGCAAAATCTGGATCGGCTGCTATCGCCCCCCGCCAACAGTCGATGGCCTCCGTCAAACTTCCGATGCGATTAAATGCATCCCCAAGATCCATGCGTAGATGCGCATTTTGCGGCATCAACATAACCGCCTGTCTAAATGATGCGACCGCCTCACTCAGCTTACCGCTTTGAAGCGACACGATACCGATTCCACGATGCGCCTCAGCGCAGTTGGGATCGAGCGCTATTGCGCGCTCGAAGTTTGAAGTCGCAGCCGAGAGCTGCTCACTTTCCAACTGCGCGATTCCAAGATTTAGGTACATTTCCGTTGCATTCGGAAGCTTTAAAAGGGCAGCTTGGTATGTCTTTATAGCGTCCTCTAGTTTGGCCTCCGAACGAAAAATCTGCCCAATATTTAAATATGCCATTTCAAAATGCGGGTTGATATTCACAGCCTGCTGAAAACTTGATAACGCCGCTTCGTAATTATTTTGAAGTTGGTAAATCATTCCCAGTGCGGCGTGAACTTCGGCGACCTGCGGATTGCAAGCCAACACTTTTCGATAACTATCAAGTGCTGCGTTTAGCTCACCACATGCACCAAGCGCAACACCCAAACTGTAATGAGCTTGTACATAATCGGGCTGTAGTGTTACCGCCTTTCTGAGACATTCAACTCCCCTTGGAATATTCTCTTCTTTAAGCGCAACCACCCCCAACAGATACCAGGCTTCCGCGTCATTCGGTTCGCCCCTCAAAAGATCATCGAGTAGCTGCTTGGCGAACAACAAACGATTATCCTCATAAGCGATATTAGCAAGATAAAATAGAGCGCCCGGATGTCCTGGATCCAGCTCAAGCGCTTTGCGAAAACACGATTCCGCTTCTTGCAAATGGCCAGCCTGATTATGCTGTTCGCCGATATCAACCAAATCGTCCGAAGTGGGTGATTTTTCTGTGTCGGTTGAGATTTTTATCGATACTTTATTATTCTCGATGCCGTATTTCGAAAAATCGATATCAGGATAGTAAGAGAAAAGTCGTCTTATTTTCGTTTTTTGCTCTTCGGACAAAATGATAGAACCACGACCGCTTTGCGCCTTGTTAAATTTAGGATAACGCTTCTCCAGTAGCGCATCTTCAATATGAACGCCTTTGCCAAACCCCGTAAACTCCAATATATCGCTTATCGTTTTTCTTTTGTCCTGCATTAACTCCTCATAGGTGATCCACATGGCATCGACATCGCAACGCTCACATAAACGGTGCCACGACACATAAAAATTAACATACCAAGGAATAGCCAGATCGATAAGGCAATCTATCAACGAGGGTTCATTGAGGCTTGCGATCGCATGATCATGCCAAAGAAAAGAAAAACCCAAATCTCCGCTACCAAAATAAAGATGTGCTTCTTTTGAGCGCAAATCGTCGGCTAAACTGACAATGGTATCTTCGATATTACGGACCACTATAACCGGCTTGATGCCAAATTTTTTCAATAATGCGGCATTGTGGAACGTACCTTTCATATGTAGCTGAGAGACACAACCGTTTTCATTTGCCATATAAAGCGCAGGCAGGTATAAATCGTGCTCGTTGGTACCATAAGCGCTAGAAAGACGAAAATAAGGCATATCCGTGATTTGGCTTAGGACATTCGACAAAAACGTCGATCCAGATTTCGGTGCGCACGCTACGACTATCGGCGGCTTGGAGCGACGTGCGCTGAAATCGATAGGTGGTTCGGACGGCAGCCCATCTCCCACTGCGGCGCTGATTACAAGATCAACGAATTCTGGCGGATTTGCCGGTTTTTTATAATCTTGTGGCCAATTATCCATTGTTATACACCGAAGCAATTAGTTTAATTTTAAAAAATTATTTTATTGAATTGATAAACAAAAAACCGCCCGAAGGCGGTTGTTATTTTCCTGCAATCAATCTTCCTTGGGATAAATTTTATAATGGACCCCTGCCATTTTTTCGAGCACGCGGTGCACCTGGCAGCTATAGCCGAATTCATTGTCGTACCAACAGTAAAGTACAACGCTGCTGCCGTTCACGATGGTAGCCTCGGCATCGTAGATACAGGCGTGGCGCGAACCGACGAGGTCGGTCGAAACGACTTCCGGCGAGTTCGAATAATCGATTTGTTTCCGCAGCGGCGAGTGCAGCGCGATTTTACGCATGTACTCATTCATCTCCTGCACGCTGGTATCGCGCTTCAAATTCAATTTCAAAATCGCGAGCGATACGTTCGGTGTCGGCACGCGGATCGCGTTGCCGGTCAGCTTGCCTTGCAATTGCGGCAATACTTTTGCCACCGCTTTTGCCGCACCGGTTTCAGTGATCACGAGATTGAGCGGCGCGCTGCGGCCGCGGCGCTTCGATTTGTGATAATTATCGATAAGGTTCTGGTCATTCGTGTAAGCATGCACGGTCTCGACGTGACCGTTGACGATACCGAAATATTCATCGATCACTTTGAGCGGCGGCACGATCGCGTTAGTGGTGCAGCTCGCGGCGGTGATGATTTGATCATCGTCCAATACTTCGTCGTCATTGACACCGAACACGATATTTTTGAGATCGCCTTTGCCGGGTGCGGTGAGAATGACTTTGGCAACGCCCGGGCATTTCAAGTGTTTCGACAGCCCTTCGCGGTCACTCCATTTGCCCGTATTGTCGACCACGATGGCATCGCTGATACCGTATTGCGTGTAATCGATCGCATCGGGTGTGTCGCCGTAAATGATTTTGACTTCGTTACCGTTGCACACCAATGACTGGCGCTCTTCATCCACGCGAATGGTACCGTTGAATTTGCCGTGCACCGAATCGCGTTGCAGCAGACTCGCGCGCTTCATCAAATCGTCGTCGCTTTTACCTTTGCGCACAACGATCGCGCGCAGGCGCAGCGTATCGCCACCGCCGGCTTTTTCGATGAGCAACCGCGCCATCAAACGGCCGATGCGACCGAAACCAAACAGCACGATATCGCGCGGTTTCTCGATCGGTTTGATATTGACGCCGATGAGATCGGCAACCTGCTGCTTGACGAAAGCATCGACCGTGACGCCCTGTGCCTTCACCGCTTCGTACATCACCGCGATGCGGCCGGCATCGATATGCGCGGTGCCGAGATCGAGCGCGGCGAGCGCCTTTATCACGGGAAAGGTTTCAAATTCGGAGAGCTCGTTGCGCTCGACCTGGCGCACAAAGCGGTGCGCTTGCATGATGTCGATCGGCGATTGATTGACGAGGCTTTGACCGTAGATATAGGTCTTAACGTTGTTTTCCCGATACAGCTTGCCAACCAGCGGAATCAGGCCTTCGGCCAATGCTTCGCGCTGTTTCCAATCTTTGAAGTAATCGTCGGGACGACCGCGTTTTCTCTGTTCCATTGGGGCACCGTTAGCCGTTTTAAATAAGGCGCGTATTATCTTTATTCGCCAAATCGCCTGCAACCACGCCGTGATAAACGGTTAAAAAATCAGCACTCTCACAGCGATGCATTATGTATCGCTTCAAACAAAAATGGCCCGCCGAGGATACTTGGCGGGCCATCGTCAATCACTGGATGGATTAAATTATTCAAACATGCCCAATGCATGGGTTAGATGTTGTTTCGCTTCCTTGACCATGCGCTCGAGCAGCTCGGCACAGCTCGGGATATCGTCGATCAAACCGACCACCTGACCGCCCCACACGAGCCCCTCCTCGATATTGCCCGTCTCCAGCGCCTCGCGCCCGCGCGCGCCCTTGACCAGATGATGGATATCCTTGAACTCGCAGCCGCCCGGACGATTTTCGGTCGCGACGACTTCATCGGATATCGAGTTTTTAAGCACGCGTCCCGTGTTGTGCAGCGTGCGAAAAATCAGGTTGGTATCGCGCTCGCTCTTCTCGACCATCATCTTTTTGATGTTCTCGTGGATCGGCGCTTCCTTGGTCGCGCAGAAGCGAGTGCCCATGTTCACGCCTTCAGCGCCCAGCGCCAACGCCGCCGCCATGCCGCGGCCATCGCCGATACCACCCGATGCCACCACCGGAATTTTCAATTGTTTGACCGCTGCCGGAATCAAGATCAGGCCCGGCACATCGTCCTCGCCCGGATGGCCCGCGCACTCAAAGCCATCGATACTGATGGCATCGACGCCATTGCGCTCGGCCGACAATGCGTGGCGTACCGCCGTGCATTTATGAATAATTTTGACCCCCGCTGCTTTCGCTTTGAGGATGAACTCCTTGGGATTGTTGCCGGCCGTTTCCAGAATTTTCACGCCGCTATTGATCACCGCGTCGAGATAGGCTTCATAAGGCGGTGGATTGGCCGACGGCAGAATGGTCAGGTTTACGCCGAACGGCTTATCGGTCAGCGTGCGGCAACGTTCGATTTCTTTCGTCAAAGCTTCCGGGCTCGGCTGCGTCAGCGCCGTGAGAATGCCGAGACCGCCGGCATTGGAAACTGCGGACGCCATTTCTGCGCGCCCCACCCACATCATGCCGCCCTGAATGATCGGGTAGCGAATACCGAGCATTTCTGTAATTCGAGTCTTCATGGAAATCCTAGATCAGGTTGATCGACAACAAAAAGCGCTAGTCTATGGCAATCGCCCGGTCCGATCCATAGCCACGCGCCGCATTAGCGATGGCAATTCGCGCATTTCTGCCACGGCGCAAGTCCGGCTACAATGCGGCCCCACGCTACGGAACCTTCACCTACTTCGATGTCGCTATCCCCGCTCAACGCCACTCTGCAAGCTCCTTCCCAGCAAAAAAGCGGTGACCGCCAACACTGGGGTCAACTGCTCGGCAGCGCTGCCAGCCTGGCGCTCGCCAATGCCGCGCGCAATTTGCAACAGCCGCTGCTGTGGATTGTGCGCGATACCGCGAGTGCGCGACTGATCGAACAGGAACTGCGTTTTTATGCGGCCGATCTCGACGTGCTGCATCTGCCCGACTGGGAAACGCTGCCCTACGACTCGTTTTCGCCGCACCAGGACATCATCTCGGAGCGTCTGACCACGCTCTACCACTTGCCCAATTTCAAACGCGGCGTGCTCGTCGTGCCGATCGCCACACTCATGCACAAACTGCCGCCGCCGGCGTATTTGCAGGGCAACAGTTTGATGCTCGACAAAGGCCAGACACTCGATATCGAGCAACTACGGACGCGTCTCAGCACCGCCGGTTATCGCGCCGTCACCACTGTGTACGAGCACGGCGAATTCGCGCAGCGCGGTTCGCTGTTCGACATTTTTCCGATGGGCAGCGAGCTGCCGTTTCGCATCGATCTGCTCGACGATGAAATCGATTCACTGCGCACCTTCGATACCGAAACGCAGCGCACGCTCGATCAAGTCGAAAGCATTCGATTATTGCCGGGCCGCGAATTTCCGCTCACACCCGAAGCGATTAAGCGCTTTCGCGAGCGCTGGCACGAGCAATTCGATGTCGACCACCGCCGCTGTACCGTGTATCAGGATGTAAGCCAGGGCATCGCACCCGCCGGCATCGAATATTATCTGCCGCTGTTTTTCGATGCTTGCGCGAGTCTGTTCGATTATCTGCCGCAACAAACCATCGTTGCCGTCGACACGCATTTGCCTGCGGCAGCGCAAACATTTTGGATCGAAGTGAATGAGCGTTTTGAGCAGCGCCGCCATAATATCGAACGCCCGATTCTGCCGCCGCAGAAAGTTTTCGATGCGGTAGAAAGCGTTTTCGGCCGCATCAAAACCTATCAACAAATTGTTGTCGATAGCGAAGGCACGAGCCATATTACCTTCGACACGCTTGCTCCGCCGCCATTGCCGATCGACGCGAAAGCGACGGATCCAATCGCCGCGCTGCGTCATTTCATCGCGCACAGCCCTTCAGAAAAAGCACAGCGTATTTTGTTCTGTGTCGAATCGCCGGGGCGGCGCGAAACTTTGCTCGATTTACTCGCGCGCCATCGGCTGAAACCAACAACTGTCGACAGCTGGAAAGATTTCATTGCAGGCACGCAAACACTCGCAATCACCGTCGCACCGATCGATCGCGGCTTGTTGTTGCCAAACGATCGCATCGCACTCGTCACCGAAAATCAATTGTTCGGTCAACGCGTGTTGCAAACACGCCGGCGCAAACGCCAAACCGAAATTGCCGAAAACGCGGTGCGCAATCTCAGCGAATTGCGCATCGGCACAGCCGTCGTGCATATCGATCACGGCGTCGGCCGTTACTGCGGTTTGCAAACGCTGACGATCGACGATCAACAAGCCGAATTCGTCACGCTCGAATACGCCGACGGCGCGAAATTATACGTGCCCGTCGCTTCGCTGCATTTGATCAGCCGTTACAGCGGCGCCGAAGGCGATGCCGCGCCGTTGCACAAGCTCGGCAGCGAACAATGGCAAAAAGCCAAACGCAAAGCCGCCGAACAAATTCGCGATGTCGCCGCCGAGCTGCTCGACATTTATGCGCGCCGCGCCGCGCGTCCGGGCCATGCTTTCGCCGATCCCGCGCAAGCCTACGACGCTTTCGCGGCTGGGTTCCCGTTCGAGGAAACCGCCGATCAACTGAGCGCCATAGATGCAGTGTTAGACGACATGAAAGCGCCGCGCGCGATGGATCGTCTCGTCTGCGGCGATGTCGGCTTCGGCAAAACCGAAGTGGCGATGCGCGCCGCGTTCGTTGCGGTGCACAGCGACATGCAAGTCGCGATTCTAGTGCCGACCACGCTGCTCGCGCAGCAACATTACGAATCGTTCAAGGACCGTTTCGCCGATTGGCCCGTGTCGATCGAAGTGTTGTCGCGGTTTCGCTCCGATACCGAACAGGCCGAAGTGCTGGAACGCCTCGCCGCTGGCAAAGTCGACATCTTGATCGGCACGCACAAACTGTTGCAGCCCGATGTGCGCTATAAAAATCTCGGGCTCGTCATCATCGACGAAGAGCATCGCTTCGGCGTGCGTCAAAAAGAGCAGCTCAAAGCGCTGCGCGCGCACGTCGACATTCTCACGCTGACCGCAACACCGATTCCGCGCACGCTCAATATGGCGATGGCTGGCATGCGCGACCTGTCGATTATCGCCACACCGCCAGCGCGGCGTTTATCGGTTAAAACCTTTGTGCGCAAATACGACAACGAACTCGTCAAGGAGGCGATTCAGCGCGAAATTCTGCGCGGCGGTCAGGTGTATTTCCTGCACAACGATGTCAAGACCATCGAAAAATGCGCGCGCGATTTACACGAAATGATGCCCGAGCTGCGGGTCGGTATCGGCCACGGCCAAATGCGCGAGCGCGAACTCGAACAGGTGATGTCGGATTTTTATCATAAGCGTCACAATGTGCTCGTGTGCTCGACGATTATCGAAACCGGTATCGACGTGCCGAATGCGAACACGATCATCATCGAGCGCGCCGACAAGTTTGGACTTGCGCAGCTGCATCAATTGCGCGGCCGCGTCGGTCGCTCGCACCACCAAGCGTATGCGTATCTGTTGACGCCGATCGAAACCTCGATCAGCGCCGATGCCGAAAAACGCCTAGAGGCCATTTGCATGGCCGAGGATCTTGGTGCCGGTTTCACGCTCGCGACGCACGATCTCGAAATTCGCGGCGCCGGCGAATTGCTCGGCGAGGAGCAGAGCGGACAAATCAACACCATCGGTTTTACGCTGTACATGGAAATGCTCGAACGCGCCGTAACAGCGATTCGCGCCGGTAAAACGCCGAATATCGAAGAGCCGCTCGATCACGGTGCGGAAGTTAATTTGCGGTTACCGGCGCTAATCCCCGAGGATTACTTGGCCGATGTGCAGGCGCGGCTTATTCTGTACAAGCGCATCGCCAACGCGAGCGACGAAGACGGCTTGCGCGAACTGCAGGTCGAAATGATCGATCGCTTCGGCCTGTTGCCCGATTCCCTCAAAAATTTGCTGCACGTGACGCTAATCAAACAGCGTGCGCAGCATTTGGGAATTCGCAAAATCGAAGCCGGCGCTGCCGGCGGCAAGATCGAATTCCTGCAACAGCCCAATATCGAACCGATCGCGCTGGTGAAATTGGTGCAGAGCAAACCGTCGACGTATAAGCTTGCAGGCGCGTCGGCGCTAGCGTTCAAAGCAGAGCTTGGCGAGAGCGAACAACGCTTTGAGTTCATTGAACAGTTGCTCGATACATTGACTCCGGCATCGGCCAAACGCCGCAGCGCCTAAAGTTTTTCAATGAAACAGCATAAGGTTTCGAGATGAAAAAAATTGTTGGCTTTTTAGCGCTCTCGCTGTTGTTCAGTACCAGCTTGCGCGCGGAAACGCTCTATCAAGTCGAGCTCATCGCCTTCGCGCGCAACAGTGCTGAAGCCAAAAATGAAGAGAACTGGGAGAGGCAATACAATCTGCGCTACCCCGAACGCTACGTCAGCCTGCAAGCTGCCGATGGCAGCGGCGCGCCGATTCAAATGCTCGCTGCCGACGCGCTGCAATTAAACAAGGAAACCGATGCGATCGCGGGCCACCGCAATTGGCGCGTACTGTTGCACACGGCATGGCGCCAAACCGTCGATGACCCCGCGCACGCAACGGCGGTGATCATCAGCGGCGGCAAACCGTTCGGCATGCATCGCGAATTGGAAGGCACATTTACACTCAGCGTCGAGCACTTTTTGCGAGCCGACGTCAATTTATGGTTGAGTCGTTTTTCGGCCAACGCAGCAACGCCTGCTGCGACAACGCTACCCAATCCTCCGGGGACGATTGCGCCTATCGTCGGCGACAATAGCCAGAACGACGCGATTCAGTACGTCGCGACACAAACCGTCGTGCTACAAGAGCAGCGGCGCTTACGCAGCGGTGAATTGCATTACTTCGATCATCCACTATTTGGTTTACTGGTCCTCGTAACGCCGGTACCAAATCCGCAGTAATTTCATTGCGCGCTCTTTTTCGCTCGCTGGATAAAAAGAACCCGCAAAATTTTTTCGATTTTTCTCAGCGCTGAAGCCATTACGGTTTGCATCGCTTCGACGGTTAACGGCTCGTGGCTTTTTCCCGCTGCTGCATTGACGACAACGCAGAGCGACGCGTAATCGATTCCCAACTCGCGCGCCAATGCCGCTTCTGGCATGCCGGTCATACCGACAATATCGCAGGCATCGCGTTCGAGCCGTTTAATTTCCGCAGCCGACTCCAGCCGCGGCCCTTGCGTCGCTGCGTAGACACCGCCGTCGACAACATCGACATCAGCGCGCATCGCTGCCTGCAATAACTGCGCACGCAGTACCTGCGAATAGGGCTCGGTAAAATCGACATGTTGTGGCGCAATATCGTCGTTCGTATAAAACGTATGTTCGCGGCCATAGGTGTAATCGATGATCTGATCCGGAATCAGCACCGTACCGGCCGTCGCATGCGCGGCAATACCGCCCACCGAATTGATCGCGACAACCCTCCGCGCTCCCAACTCGTATAGCGCACGCAAATTCGCGCGGTAGTTGATGCGATGCGGCGCGATGCGATGCGGGCGCCCATGGCGCGCTAACCAATAAAACTCGGTGCCTCCGCAGCGATATACCTCGATCGGCGCCGATGGCGCACCGCAGTCAGCCGCCACCGCCTGTGCATCTATAAGCTCCCAGCTCTCGAATTTATCGACTCCCGAACCGCCGATAATGGCCCACGCATTTGTCATGGCTGCCGCTATGCTCCGCCCGTTGATTTATCCCACGCCACGCTGTTCGACGGCGCACATTGAGTTGCACGTGAAAGCCTAACGCACCACGCGCATGACGCGATAGTCACGCGCAGATTTGCAATCCCGGATTTACTGTATATAATCACAGCACCTGTATATTAAGCCAGAGGGATAGCCATGAAGTTGACCGAGCGCCAGCAGGAAGTCCTAGACGTGATTCGCCGCTATATCGACGAGACCGGCTATCCACCCACCCGCGCGGATATCGCGCACGAACTGGGTTTTCGCTCTGCCAATGCCGCGGAAGAACATCTGAAAGCACTCGCGCGCAAAGGCGCGATCGAGATGATCGCCGGTGCTTCGCGCGGCATTCGGCTCTCGGAGGAAACCAAAGGTCTTCCTGTGATAGGACGAGTCGCTGCAGGCAACCCGATTCTCGCGCAAGAGCATATCGAAGAATATTGCGCGATACCGCCCAGCACATTTCACCCGCCCGCTGATTATTTTTTGCGGGTCAAAGGCGACAGCATGATCAATGTCGGCATCTTCGAGGACGATCTTCTTGCGGTACATCGCACGAGCGATGCGAATAATGGCGACATCATTGTGGCGCGCATCGACGATGAAGTGACCGTGAAGCGTCTGCAGCGCACCCGCAGTAAACATCAACTGCGCTTGCTGCCCGAAAACACGGATTACCGACCAATCGAAGTTGATTTGCGCACCCAGGATTTTTCGATCGAAGGGCTGAGTGTCGGTGTCTTGCGGCGAGGTATTTGAGATGTCTAGCTTTCAACAACCGTTACTAAACGCTGGCGGTACATCTGCGGCGACGTCTCGCGTCGTCGAATTCATCGTGCCCGAAATATCGCTGCGGCAGCTCGCGTTTATTTTTCCGCTAGTAGGGCATTTGAGTTTCAGCGAAGACCCGCGCTGGGTCACTTGCATTGGCCCATTGCTACTGTCGAAGAAGGATTGCCGTCAGTTCGGACTTAATCGTTATAGGCTGTTACAGGTTTTGCCGAGCCAGCGCTGCAACGTAATCGATATCGCCGAGCGCGCGCTCGTAGCAGGAAAGAGCCATACTGTTTTCTGTCAGGCGGAGACACTTTGCGAGCGCGATTTAATCCGCCTGGAACACGCAGCAACGCGTGGACAGGCGCGCTGCGTGATCGCACGCAGCCGCTAAACGCGATCGCGAAAAGATTTTATTGCTCAGATTTATTTTATTGCTCAACAAAAGCGCGTTCGATCGCGTAATGCCCGGCGTCGCCATGACGAGTTTCAATAAACCCCATGCCGTCCAAGATTACGCAAGTATCCTTGAGCATTTGCGGACTGCCGCAGAGCATAAAGCGATCTTCTTCGAGGCTCATCGGTGGTAGTCCCAGATCGGTGAATAATTTCCCGCTGGTGATCAAATCGGTGATACGACCTTGGTTGCGGAAAGGTTCGCGCGTCACTGTTGGGTAATACAACAGTTTTCCTTTAACCTCATCGCCAAAAAACTCATTTTGCGGCAGTTCACGGGTGATGAAATCATCGTAAGCCAACTCGTTGACGTTGCGCACACCGTGAACCAGAATCACCTTCTCGTATTTCTCGTAGGTTTCAGGATCTTTGATGATGCTCATGAACGGCGCCAGCCCGGTCCCCGTGCTGAGCATATACAAACGCTTGCCGGGCAACAGATAGTCGGTGACCAGCGTCCCCGTCGGCTTCACGCTCATCAAAATTGAATCGCCAACCTGCAAATGCTGCAAACGCGATGTGAGCGGACCGTCGGGAACCTTGATGCTGAAAAATTCGAGATTCTCTTCATAGTTCGCACTGACGATGCTGTACGCCCGCATCAGTGGCCGACCATTCACCTCGAGCCCAATCATGATGAAATGCCCATTCTTGAAGCGTAGCGTATTCGAACGCGTTGTCGTAAAGCTGAACAGCTTATCGGTCCAGTGATGGACGCTGAGCACGTGTTCGGTAATAAACGCAGCCATAATCTAGCCTTCAAACCTCTTGTTACAAATATCGCGGACATAACGAGCGAAAAAATCCGTCGCAGCATGCGTTATTTTAAGCCGTTTTACATTATCGGCAAACAAGGTTATTGTGATTTTTATTTTCGGATAAACCGATGATGCACTACACCCTGCGCCAGCTCGAAGTTTTTCTCGCCGTGGCGCGCACCCAAAATATCAGCCGCGCTGCCGAGGCGCTTGCCATGTCGCAATCCGCGGTGTCCGGCTCGTTAGCGGACCTGGAAGGGCACTTTGACGTTAAGCTCTTCGACCGCATCGGCAAGCGTATTCAACTCAATGAGTTCGGTAAAGCATTGCGCCCCAAAGCGCAGGCGTTGATCGAGCAGGCGCGCGATTTGGAAAGCGCATTGCGCCAGCACTCCGATATCGGTCGTCTACAACTCGGCGCCACACTGACCATCGGTAACTACCTCGCAGTGGAGTTGATGGCAAAATTTATGCGCGAACAGCCCGGTGCGCAAACCACATTGGAAGTAGCGAATACCGCCGAGATCGTGAATAAAATTGCAAATTTTGAACTCGACGTCGCACTCGTCGAAGGCGAGATTTCGCACCCGGATCTCAAAGTTAGCGTTTGGCGCGAAGACGAACTATCCGTCTTTTGCGCGCCGAGTCATCCGTTCGCTCGAAAGAAAAACCTGAGCGAAAAAGACTTGCTGGAAGCGATATGGATTTTGCGAGAACCGGGCTCGGGTACACGGCAAACGTTTGATCGCGCGATGCATGGCTTGCTGCCAAACCTCAATATCATGCTTGAGCTCCAGCATACTGAAGCGATCAAGCGCGCTGTCGAAACGGGGTTAGGGATCGGTTGTATATCGCGCGTCGCATTGCGTGAGGCATTCCAGCGTAAGACCTTGGTGCCACTGGCTGTCGCTGGCCGCGATTTACGACGCAATTTTTATTTCATTATCCACCGTCACAAATATCTGAGCGCAGGTATTCAGCGCTGGCTATCTTTGTGTCGCGAGCATGTAGCCCAATAGAAATAACAAATCCAAAAAGCAAAAAGGCGACCATTGGCCGCCTTTTAATTAATTGCGCAGCCTTAACTCTGGCTGTTGGCGTAAAGAGTCCACAAATGGGCGATGCTAGCCAGTTTCGAATCCGCGCCAACCGCTTTGAACTGCGCTACCGCATCCGCAGCTTTTTTCGAATTGATATACGCGATCCCCAGCAGCAAGTGCGCCTCGTCTTCAGCCTTTATTTTGCCTTTCTTCAACCCGCGTTTCATCGCTTCTATGCCTTTCGCATACTCGCCGTAACTTGCATATGTCTCACCGAGTTTGACATCCGCGTCCCCCCCGGTGGCGGCACTGGCTTCTTTCTCATATTCCGGAAGCTGTTTTAAATCCGCCGCCGAATCGGCTTGCGCTCTCGCCAATAGCCGATTTTCGCGGTCCTTATTTTCCCCTACCCCTAACACTTTGTTGGCAAAACCTTTTTCGAGCACCATTTTGGCGTCCCCTGGAAATCCAAGGGCCAACGCCAACTGCGCCATCTCCATATAATCAGGACCTTTTAGTAGGCCTGTCATCATTTTCAGGCGCAGCAGTTCAAAGCTCTTCCGATCAGAAGTTTTGCCCTTGTTTTGCTCGATAACAAAAGCATCGCGCCAATATTCTGGTGCTGGAAACTTCGCCAGCAATAACTCAAGCGTCGCATTGGCATCGTCATCCTTTCCAGCCAATTGTTGACTGCTGCGCAGAAGATCTAACCAGGATTTTTGTACAGGCTGACCCGCCTGCTCTGCGAGATGAAATAACGACTGTGTTGCAACGATTGCTTGTGGATAATCTTTATGAAGGTAATACGCCTGAGCAATCAATATCGCGATATCGACGTTAGGCCCCACATCTTTCAAATATCTCGAACCATATTTGATCGCACTAGGATAATCCTTCGACTGATATTCGAATTTCGTCAGCTGATCGAGAAGCCTCTTCCGATCCTCAGCTGACGCTTCTGGACTATCGAGCATTGCATCCAAAGATTTGACCGCTTTTGCCGGATCCCCCATTCCGAAGGCTACAAAGCTGGTAACTTCGTTGATTTTATATTCATCGAAAGGCGTTTTCTTGGGCGCCGATCGCGCCTCGTCGAGCTTTTCCGAAGCCCCTTTAAAGTCTTTCGATCGCGCCAGCTGAATAGCCTCTTGAAGAGGCTTACCCACTTTTGGACTCACCTTTTTTGCGGTATCTTTTTCCGCAGCGTACGCTGGAGCAGAAGCGATCGAGTTGACAGCAACAACAGCGCTGATTCCAGCAAGCGAAAGGCCGACAGCGGGAAGAGATAAAACTAAAGCTTTAATTATACGCATTGAAAAAACTCACCTCAGACCAACACTGCTACTATCAACATTCATTAGAGCTGTTCGTTGCCTACGATACCGATATTACGAATACCTTTGCGTTGCGCAGTCGCCAATACCTTCGCGACGATATCGTACTTGGCAAGTTTGTTCGGACGTAGATGAAGCTCGGGCTGCGGATCTTTTGCGGCGGCCTCTTCAAAATAACTCACCAACGTATCGCCGTTGGGAACCTGCTGACCATTCCATAGCAAAGTGCCATCGAAATCGACTTCCAGGTCAATGACCTCCGGCTGCACTGCCGGTGGTGTTGAATTAGGCCGAGGCATATCCAGCTTCACTGCATGCGTTTGCACAGGAATCGTAATAATCAACATCACGATCAAAACGAGCATCACGTCGATCAACGGCGTGGTGTTCATTTCCATCATCATCTCGCCGTCGGAGCTACCTACGCTCATTCCCATGGAAAATCTCCCGAGGATTTAATCTGATGTATTTACTGCGCGCGGGCAGGCTCAGTGATAAAACCGACTTTATGTATGCTAGCGCGTTGTGCGGCGAGAACTACCTTGCCCACATTTTCGTAACGCGCGTTCTTGTCGCCACGGATGTGAACTTCAGGTTGCGGAGTCTGTACCGCGACCTCTTTCAGCTTTGTGAGCAACGTGGCGTAATCCGGAAGGCGCGCTGAATTCCAGTACAGCTCGCCCTCGGCATCGACCGCAATCACAATATTCTCAGGCTTTGTTTGCGTCGGTACGTTGGAGGCTTTAGGCAGCTCCACCGGTACCGTATGCACAACAACCGGAACAGTGATCAAAAAGATGATCAACATAACCAACATGACGTCGACGAGCGGCGTCGTGTTGATTGAGGAGTTCAGCTCGTCGTCACCACTGGAGGAAACGCTCATCCCCATTTTTATTTACTCCGCTGCGCAACGCGCGGAGTCTCGCCTTGATCGGCGACGCGCGCGCCCACTACTAAGTATGCGTTGAGATCATCCGCGAAGGCGCGAACATCGTCGAGTGCAACTTTGTTGCGACGTACTAGCCAGTTGTAACCCAGTACCGCGGGTACCGCGACCGCAAGACCAATCGCCGTCATAATCAGCGCCTCACCCACAGGGCCGGCTACTTTGTCGATGCTCGCTTGACCGGCCAGGCCGATCGCGACGAGTGCATGATAGATACCCCACACCGTACCGAAAAGACCGATAAACGGAGCGGTGGAGCCCGTCGTCGCCAGAAATGCTAACCCACCTTGCAGACCGCTTTGGATCGACTCGACACCGCGCTGCACGGTTAGCGTCACCCACTCTTGCAGTTCAATTTTGTCCGTCAAACGACCGTCGTGATGCTTAACCGATTTGAGTCCGTCATCGACCAAGCCGCGATACGCGCTATTTTTGCTAAGTTTCTGCACGCCATCGGACAAACTGGAAGAATCCCACAGTCTGCGAGCCTCTCGCGCTTGATTGAACAAACGCTGCTGCTCCCACAACTTGGTGAACATAATGTACCACGTGAATGCAGACATAATGCCCAGCAACACGAGGGTGCCTTTGGCCACCAAGTCACCTTTGGCCCAGAGAGCGTCGAGGCCATACGGATTGTTTTGTTTAGTCGACTCCTCAGCAGAGGTGGCTGCCGACTGAGCCTGCCCTTCGACAGGAGCTGCAGTTGCTGCGCTCTCGTCGGTTGCCGCAGGCGCAGCTGTAGGTGCGGTCGCAGTCGCAGTCGCGTCAGCAGGTGCAGCAGCATCTGCGCTCTGCTCTTGCGCTGTGGCAACGTTGGCCAGTAGCTGTTGACCGGCAATCGCTAGCACCAACTGGAGCAGCAACGGAATAAAGCGTTTGGTAATCATTGCATCTTCCTTCCTAACAATTGTTTTAAGCTAATAAAAGTTTGAACGCTTCCTGGCTGTCTACGTAACGGCTCCCGCCGCTATTTCTTCAACTTGAATGTCACCGCTAACGTTTTCCACGCCGCCATTGGTTTGCCATCCTTCGTAGCTGCGAGGAATCGGCCGCGTCTGCGGTACCAATCGACCGCAGCTTGATCGAGTCTTTCAAAGCCGCTGCTTTTTACTACCTTGACGTCAGCGACTGAATTATCGGCTTCAACCAAAATCGCGATGAGGACCTGCCCCTCCTCGCCCAGACGGCGCGATTGAGAGGGATATTCTGATTCGGGAAAAGCATTGTAGCGGCCATGAGGGTCAAACCGCGGCTCTACATCCGGGGTCGGCGGCGGTGGCGGCGCAGCTTTATTTGTCACCGCCTGGATTGCGTGTGACTCAGCCGGTGCTTGTACATCAGGCGCAATGTCGATATCGGGGGGCGGCACATACGGCGGCGGTGTTTGCAGTTTCGGCGGCGGCGGCGGCAGTTCCTCCGCTTTTGGTTTCGCCTCCTCGATGACTCTCGTCTCGATCGGCCCCATTACGGTTTCCACCGCCTGATGAGCCAAACCTGATGCGACCAGATAAATACCGACGAGATGAAGCCCTACGACAAAACCTATTCCAGTAAGTTGCTGCGACGCGGTTTTTCGAGATTTATAAGTCATGAATCAGCTAGTTTCCGCAACTACTCCCCCTCGGCTGGCGAGGTGGACCACACGATACCCAATCGCGCAAACGATTGGCTCTATTATTCGTATTAACTCGCGCCGCCCACTGCTGATGCTTCAGCCAAGAACCTGGCTAACCGCAGCACGCTATAAGCGCGCGAGTCAGGTTTTAGTAGATCGCAACGCCAAGCACACGCATCAACGGAACGGCCTACATTAATATTATTCACCGCAGAAGCGCTCGAAAGCACCCCTGACTTAAAAGGCAAGCAAGTGTAAAGATTGGTAATTTATCTGGTCAAGCAAAATTTACCAATAACTTATAGAACAATGCGCGGCGGCCGCCTTAACTTTAGTTGTGTATTACACATTACACATACGTATTTATACGCCGCAAACCCGCGCACCAATTTGCAACCATCCTTAAAACGACACTGAATACGTCGATAGGCAATTGCAGCAATCTAAGCTAAGCTTTTGTCGCACTTGGCATTTCAATCCATCGCCGGTCGGCGCAATAACTTAAATCAATGCGTTCTGTCATTATTTACTTGCGTTTCTCGCGCGAAGCGCATCGCTGCCCTTCGCTGCGCCGCCTGCTCTCAGCTACCGCACTAGCGGCGTCGCTGATAGCAGCCTCCAGCTATTCGACCGCCCAAAATGCGGTCAGCGACACTGCGAATAACACGACTAACCTCGTTGCGCTCAATATGCGCGACGCCGATATCCGCGCGCTCATCCAGTGGATCGCCGAGCAAACGCACAAGCAAATCGTGATCGACCCGCGCGTGCAAGGACGCGTTTCCGCATACGCGGACAAACCGATGACGATCGCGCAGGCATATCAGGTCTTTCTCGCCTTGCTCGAGGTTTATGGTTATAGCAGCTCCGAAGCCGATGGCATTCTGCGCATTTATCCTAACGCGCTCGCCAAAACCTCGCCGCGCGAAGTCGTCGACGATTTCAACAGCATCACTAATAGCTCGCAAATCGCTTACGTTCTCGAAGTCAAAAATGTTTCTTCGGCAGCGATGGCGCAGATTATAAAACCACTGCTGTCTCCATCCGGATATATTGCCTCACTCGATTCGAGCAACAACCTCATCATCGCCGATAACGGCGACAACGTGAAACGGTTGGCTGAACTGGTGCGGCGACTCGATCGCGGCGGTTCACTCGATATCGACGTCGTTAAACTGCAACACGCTAACGCACGCGATGTGGCGCAAGTACTTTCGAGTTTGGCGACAGCTAACGGCGCATCGCAAACAGCGAGTGGCGACGCCGGTTCGCCGCTATCAGTCGCCGCTGACGAGCGCTCGAACAGCATTTTATTGGCCGGTGAACCCGGCAGCCGCCAGCGCGCGCAGCAATTGATTGCGCAACTCGATCAACCGCTCGCTGCGGCAAGTTCTGCGCGCGTGGTATTTTTACATTACTTGTCCGCCGATGATGTGCTGCCGATATTAAAAGGCGTCACTACCAACGCACAAAAAGAAGCGAAAGAAGAATCCGTTAAAAACGCGGCAGTCAGTATCGAAGCGAGCAAAAGCAACAACGCCATCGTGATGAGCGGCCCACCCGATTTACTCGATAATTTGCGCGACATCATTACCAAACTCGACGTACAGCGCGCACAAGTATTAGTCGAAGCCATGATCGTTGAAGTCAGCACCGATAATACCAACGATCTCGGCGTACTGTGGGCGACCTCCAATGTAAACAACTTAAATGGCAGCGGCGCCGTCGCCGGCGTGAACGCGCTGGGCAGCCTCGATACGATCGGCACGACGACAGGTATCGATACCAATGGCAACGCTATCTCGCAAGCTGCACCCGGTGCAGGATTAACGCTCGGCTACTACACAGGCGGCAGTTTACAAGCCGCAATTCGCGCGCTCAGTGCGAACTCGAAAGCGAATATCCTATCGACACCCTCCGTGCTCACGCTCGACAATCAGCAGGCACAGATCGTGGTTGGCTCAAATATTCCGGTGATCACGGGACAAAGTACCGGGTCGGCGTCGAGTACCACCAACCCGTTCACGACTTACGAGCGCAAGGATATCGGCGTGACGCTCAAAATCACACCGCAGATCAATGCGAACAAATCGGTGACGCTCGATATTTTGCAGGAAGTGCAGACGGTTGCCGACACCGCGAATACCGCGCTGGCCGGTGCCAAGGATATCGTCACGAATAAACGCAGTATCACCACCAAGGTTTTGGTGGCCGATGACAAAACACTCGTGCTCGGTGGACTGATTTCCAATGAAAGCGAAGATGTGCACAGCAAAGTTCCGATACTGGGCGACATGCCGCTGATCGGTCGCCTGTTCCGCTCGACACACAACAAAAATACCAAGCAAAATCTTTTGGTATTCATCCACCCCGTTGTTGTCGACAACGCCGCGACGGCAACCAAAATCAGCCGCAATCAATACGAACAAATGCGCGTACAGGAAATGAAATACGAAAATGGCAAACTCGAATCCAAAGGGCCACCCGTCCTGCCCGAATTCGAGAAAATCTCGCCGCAGAAAAAAACCGACGATAGCGCTGCGAGCAACCCCTAATTTTTGCTCGCTATTTTTTGACCACCAATTCGGCTTTTAATCACCAATCAGAGAGCACGTTGATGTGAATACGATGCTGCTCAAACAACAGGATAACTCCATCCTGCGTGATGCTCTGGAGTTTTACGCCCGCGCTGATGTCATCGCCTTCGCGCACGCGCCGATCATTGATGATAATGGTCCGCTGCTCGGGATTCTCCGAGTAGACGTGAAACGAAAACGTCATCGCGGGAAGATTGTTGCGCACACTATCGGGTAATTCGCTGACTTCCTCGATGCGCTGCGCAGCCGTGGCAGGCTCCGGTTGCGCCGTTGATTCGCGCGGTGCAATCCGCGTGAATTCGGGCTGCGCCTCCCGAGGCTTTGCAGTTTCTGTTGATGGCAGCGAAATTGATGGCGTTGCTCGCGCCGACTTTTCAACGGACATCGTCGAAGGGGGTGCCGCCACGGTTGCAACCTGTGTCTTTTGTGCTCCGTCCGCGACGGCGCCCTGTTGTCGCCAAAACCAATAGCCAAAAAAAGCGGCATTGCAAATAACAATAATCGCCAGCAATATCCACCAAGGGTGAACGGATTTTTTTGCGGCGATGGCGACGGGCTGATGAATACTTTGCAAACTCGGCGCTTTCTCGCGCTGACGCTGCTGCTCGGACCTCTTCAAGGCTTCAAGGATGAGCGACACGTCAGCTGCCCCGCTTCTTCTGTGCCGCGGCGAGCGATGGTTGCGCGGTATCGGTGGCACGGCTCAACGCCAGCGCGGTTTGCAAATCGATCTCACCGTTTTCCGGCAACCCCTGCGCCTGCTGAAAGCGCTTTATCTGCGCGAGCAGCGCCGCATCGTAGACCTCGCTCGCCGGTGCTTCACGCAGCGCCAAAAAATGACTCGCCAGCCAGGCCTGCTTGGCGGCACCGTCGGCGAGTTTACCGCTGCTATCGTAAACCGTGCGCTGCCAACGCCGTTCATGCGGATGAAAATAGCGGTACAGTTGCGTGTCGAACCATGCGACCAACTCCCCACTCGCACCTGGTTGCAAAGGCAACTGCGCGATCGGTATCGGCGCTAACAGAAACACTTGTCCGCGCCAAAACTTGGCGATATCGGACCACGCCACCGACCAATCGCCGCCGTCGAAATCGATTTGCGCACGCTCGCCATCGATGTGTTTCAATACCACGAATTGCGCAGTCATGTTGTCGGCGC
Source organism: uncultured Verrucomicrobiaceae bacterium (assembly GCA_964500675.1). Classification (GTDB taxonomy): domain Bacteria; phylum Pseudomonadota; class Gammaproteobacteria; order Pseudomonadales; family CAMLJR01; genus CAMLJR01. The sequence goes on from CAZCNY010000001.1 coordinate 83,390, forward strand.
GCTGCATTTGCAGTACGACAGGAACGTTGAATCGACGCAAATCGTCGAGCTTAAGACCCTGCAACGCGACACAACTCAATTGCGCGTTAGCAGCGCAATCGGTTATCGCGGCAATTTGTGTCGCATCGACATTCCACAATCGATACAACTCGCGCAGTGCTGCAGTTTTGTCGGCGGTTGCGCGATCGAGTGCAGCGCGCCAATCGCGAGTTTTGGATGGAATAGTGCTGGCAACCGTCTCTTGCTGCCGATAAAAATAAAAACCTGTCGCAAGCAGCGCCGATACAATGGCGGCGATTGCAAACACGGCGGCGATACGCTTGAGAAAATCACCTCGACCCGGAGCACGGAGAGGCAATACTTCGACAGCTGCGCGCCGCACCATTGCAACCTCGACACTCGAACCGCTCTGCGCGTAAACGCCGAGCAGAGCGCGATCGCAGAGTAAATTAATCAAGCGCGGAATGCCTTTGCTGTAACGATAAACCACCGTCATCGCCGCCGGACTGAACAGATGAGCGCGCCCGCCCGCCACCGCGAGGCGATGTTCGATATAACCTGCAACTTCTTCGCGGGTGAGCGGGCGCAAGTGATAGCGCGCGGTGATGCGCTGCGCGAGCTGGCGCAGCGACGGTTGCGCCAGCATCGTATTGAGCTCGGGCTGACCGAGCAAAATCAATTGCAGCAATTTGCGTTCATTGGTTTCGAGATTGGTGAGCAGACGCAATTGTTCGAGCACATCGGGCGCCAAATTCTGCGCTTCGTCGACGATCAAAATTGCGTTGCGTCCGCGCGCGTGCGTGGAGAGCAAAAATTGATTCAACGCATCGAGCAATTGCTTCGATGTGGGATTTTCTTCCGCGCACGCCACCCCGAGTTCTTCGCAGATCGTCTGCAACAACTCGTGCGAGTCGAGTTTCGGATTGACGATGACCGCGATATCGAGATGCTCGGGCACCTGTTGCAGCAAACAGCGGCACACCGTCGTTTTTCCCGTCCCGACCTCTCCCGTCAGCACGACGAAACCGCCGTGATCGCCGATGCCGTAGGCAAGATGCGCGAGCGCTTCGCGATGCTGTTCGCTCAAATAGAGATAACGCGGATCGGGCGCGATCGAGAACGGCGCTTCCGCCAGCCCGAAATGATGGTTATACATGGTGCGCCATCAGCCCCGCACGTTAACCTTGCAACACGACGCGCACATCGACGATACCCGCTTCGTCGCGACGGCTCGCGGTAAACTCGACAGCGACAATGCCGTAATCGCGCTCCAGTGCTTCGAGCCATTTCACGACTTGATTGAATGGCACCTGCTCCATCCACAAATTCAAACCTTGGTTCGCGTTCGGTTCGTAGCGTTTAAACGCAAGGCCGAAATTGCGCGCGCTTTGATTGGCGAGCGTCAATAGCGATGAACCCGGTTCGCGTTGTTTTTGCGCGCTGCTGCCGACGTTCGCGCGATTGTCATGCATCCATTGCAGCGTCTCGCGTTGCGCGCGGTAATCCGCAATCGCCTCGCTATTGAAGCGGTGCAGCGGCAAGATCACGAGCAGCAAAATCATCACTGCGCCGAGAAAAATCCCGAGCGCCTTTAACATAACCTGTTCGCGCGGCGCCGCCGCCTCGTAGTGCGCCCACAGTTTTTGCGCGGGCACACTGGCGGCAACGCTATTGCGCAACTGTTCCCAGAATTCTTCAGCGATCTTCATTCACCACCTCTTTGCGCCGATTCCGCGCGCACTTTCGTTTTCGCACAAATTCAGCTTTCGCTTAAATGCAGCCGCCCTACCGTTTCCTGGCCGCGCTGAGCCGCGGATGTGATATCGACCTGCAAACCGACACCGCTGAGCTGTTGTTTGATTTTATCGAGCGCGTCGAGCGTCGGCGTGCGCAATTGCAATTGCAAATCGTCGTGCTGTTGGTTGTAGCGCAGCTCATCGAGCTGCGTTGCCCCGTTGTTTGCAACGCTCGCGCGCAGCCCCAGTGCGGTTTTGGTCAGCAGCGGCAACGGCGACACCGTCACGGCGCTGCCGCCCATATGCGCGAGCATTTGTTTTTTCGGACTCACGACACGGTGCTCGCGCGGAAACAATTCGCGGTAATACGCGAACGTCTGTTGTTCGAGCGAGCGCGCGCGGTACGAATACCAAATGCCGCTCGCCGCGGTGACGCCGATATACAGCGCCAGCGCTGCGGCTGCGACTTTGATAGTGCGCGACCATTGCGCGCCGCCGGTCTGGCGCTGTACGGTGTAGCCGCCTTGCAGCAAATTGATCAACTCTGCGTGTTCGCGCAACGCTTCGGTCGCGAGCACCTCATCGCCGCGCTCGGTGTATTCCGCGATATCGACCTCGACACCGAATTCGGCCGCAATGGCTTTCTGCAATTCACGCGCTGCGGCCGCGCTTCCGGCGCCGCTCGCAACGACATAGCGCGGCACCGCACCGAGTTCATCGGCCGTGAACTGATGTCGCAACAACTGCAAATAGGCCGTGGTTTGCGTTTGCAGGAACACCTGCGCAACGAAACGCTCGCTGCGAAAAATAACGCGCTCCCCGCTCACAAAAAAGCTGCGGCTGTGCAAACGCCACGGCACCACCAAACTATCGGGGCACATCCAATCGGGTTTGATGCCGTGCTGATACAGTTGATCGAGCCAATCGATAAGCAGATGGTGTCGCACCACCGCCACCGGCATCGCCGTATTTTCCTCGGGCTTGAAATCGAGGAGCGCCAGATGCACGTCTTCGATATTGTCGGCAATCAACTCCTCGACCATGTACGGCAGCGCTTGTTTAATCTGACGCATTTGCCGCGAGGGAATGCGCACCGCCGCCAGCAACACAAGCTCGCCCGGAGCCAGTACGAGCGTGTCGCCGGCGTCGAAGCTTTCGCGCGTTGCCGCTGTCAATCCGGCGAGCTCAGTGCTGCCGCTTTGCAACAGCGCATCATCCTCAAACACATGCCAGGCGATGGCTGTCGCCGCCTGCAATTCGGCCGAAGGTATTTTGATGACCAGCGTTTTTTTCATGGCTTGATGTTATCGCCTATGGTTCCGGGCCGGAGCCTAAAATTTCAAGTCGTCGCCTAAAGATCCATATCATCGATCAGCGCGCTGCGCACACGACTGAGAACGGTAATTTCGACTTGGCCTTGCGCTTTACTTGTGCGCTGCAAAACCGTGCGCACGCGCTGCCAGCGATTCGCATAATTGACCGTGACCACGACTTCAAAAAATTGGGAATTTATCGTCGCTGCCGCGCCTGCTAATCCGGGCACATCCGCACTATCGCGGTAGCCGCCGTTTTGTTGCCGCGCCACAATTTGCGCGGCCTGTGCAGCGCTAAGTGTAGGCGATATTGATCGCAGCACGGCATCGTCCGCAGTGTTTACATTGATCGAGTTGACCTCGAACGGTAACACCGCGACGTGCGGCGCGAGTTTCGCATAATCCTGCGGCTGCATCGAGTGCAGCAGACGCAGCGCGCTGATATCGGCCTCGGGATGCCCGGCGGTAAGATAGCCGTTGTAAGCGGCATCCTCGGCACCGTTAGCGGAAAGCGTTTGATCGCGATCGATCCAGTCCTGCCACTCGGCGGCATAGTTCGGATTGAGCTGCAACACGTTGAGCAGGCGCTTGAACTGATCGAGGGCCGCATTATTCACCTGTGCGCCCTGCGCATCCGCGGCCAGGCTATTTAAATTGAAGCGGCCCTGCAGATCGTGAATTTCAATCTGCATACTGCCGTCGTCGATCTGGAACGGCTGCTGATCTTTCGTTTGCGCCCACGGCTCGGTCAATGTGTCGATGTCACCGTGCCCATCGATAATGTCTTTTGCGAGCAATTGCCGCGCATACGCTTCTCCGCCCAGCGCGTAATAATACGCCTGCCGCGTTTCGATCAGATTGCCAACGCTGCGCAAACTCAATTGGCTGCGGTACATCATTTCTGTCGCGATCACCGCTACCAGCGCGAATACGAGCAGCACCGTGATCAACGCCACGCCGCGCTGACGCGTACCGCTCAACTCAGCACGATGCATCACCATATTTTGTAAACACGCTTCAAGTGACTGCCATCGGCGAGCGCGAAATCAATTTGCAGCGCCAGCGGCGGATCGCTGCTATTCGTCAACGGCGGCCAGGTTGCCTGCGTGCCCTGCTTGGTCAGCACGCCGATCGTCATGCTTTCGATATCGGGCAACACGATTTGAATATGCGCTTGCTTTTTGTCGCCCGCGCCATCGAGCATCGGCCACGTGTAACGCAGCAAATACCAGCGCTCATCGTGATAATGCGGGCTGTCGGAATTTTCGTAATCGGGATGATGACCGACGGCATACGCCACGCGCTGCATGGAACTACGCGATAAACCGAGCGGGTTCGCACGCCCGCCGCGCGTGAATTGCAACGGTATGTCACTATCGTTTTGCACCAATAAATAATTGTCGGTCGCGGCCATCGCGCCGCTGGCATCGCGCACATTGCGCCGCATCAACTGCTCGATATCCTGCTGCAACAACCAAAACGCGCGATTGACAGCGCGCATTTGTGCCTCGTGCGCAGCGATGCGCGTGTCGGTCTGCATCACCGAACTCAACATGCGATAACTCGCGACGCCGATCAGCGCAAATATACTGATCGCAACGAGCACTTCCATCAACGTGAACCCCCTCACGGAGGCAAGTCCGCGCACACCCGCACGCTGAGAGCGCCGCATCAATATTGCCCCCGATACGCGGTCAGCGTAATCAGCGCCGCTGCGTTTTCGTCTTGCAGCGCGGGCGCGATACTGACTTCGATTTTGCGCAGCAACGGATCGGGCGTCGCCTGCACATCGGTAATCACGCGCCAGTCCTGTCCTTCATAAGTTTGCTTTTGCTCGATGCGACCGAGCGGCGGCCATTGCGATTGCGCCATCACCAGCGTGAGCACATCGTCGGCTGCCCACAACGCGTACGATTTCAATTCCAAATTTTGCTGCTGCTTGACTTCGAGCTGCGTCTGCCGCAACACAGCCGCCGCCGACAACGCCAAAATCGCAAGCGCGATGAGCACTTCAAGCAACGTAAAACCGCGTATCCGTCGCATCAGCGCTGATCCTTCGTCGCGGTGACAGAGCCGTTCAGATCGAGCGCTACCGGATTTATACCGTCGCAGTGCAACGAGATTGCGCCACCCGCTTGCGTGTTTCCTTCAGCCTCGGCCTCGGTGCGCAACGTCAATTTGAACGGTGTGATTTCACCGCTCGACAAAATCAAGATCGACGGGCGCAGTCTTTCATCGTCGCTTTGCTGCGCAAAAAGTTTTATGCGTTCGATGGTCTGCTGATCGACTGCGCTGCCATCGAGCGCGAAATCGATCGCGTAACGTTCGGGGAATTTATGCGCGGCCAGACCGCTGCTCGCAGCCTCCTGCCATTGTTTGGTGGCGGGATCGAAGATGACGAAGCGATAGCCGTCATGATCGACAATCACGCCGAGTTCGATACCGCGCATGACAGCCTCATCGGCAGCCGCATTGAGCAGCGCGGTAAAATCAGCAGCTTCGCGGTGCAACCGTTGCTGCGACGAATCGTGAAACGAGAACACAAGCAGCGCTGCCATCGCCGCGACGATGACAAGCACGACTAAAATTTCGAGCAGCGTAAAGCCTCTTGCGCGGGCAGAATTTTTTTTTTGACCAAAACCCTGTTCGCGGAAAGAACCACACTGCTTGCGCAAACGAAAACTACTCTTTCGACCAATTGCCGATATCGGCATCGTAGCCCTCGCCGCCTTCGCGACCATCCGCGCCGAATGAATACAGATCGAAAGGACGTCCTTCCTGTCCGGGACTTACGTATTGATAAGAATTTCCCCAGGGATCTTTCGGCAATTGTTTTTTCTTGAGATAACCTTCGAGATTCCAGTTCTTCGCTTCGGGCTCACCGCTCGGTTTCGTAATCAATGCTTCGAGGCCTTGATCGGTGCTCGGATACGCATGATTATCGAGCCGATACATTTCGAGTGCTTGCTCCAGCGTCGCAATATCGGTTTTGGCGGCGGTGACACGCGCCTTGTCGACGCGCCCTAAAATATTGGGCGCCACCAAGCCGATCAAAATACCGATGATCACGACGACCACCATGATTTCGATCAGCGTAAAACCACGAGTTTTAAATTGAATATTCACTCTGTGCTCCCAAATTTCTACAAATCTCGGTTTAGTTCCCTCTCCCCGCGGGCCCTAAAGGGTCTAAAGGAGAGGGTTAGGGCGAGGGCGAAGTTGCTCACGATAGAAGCCCTCACCCCCGGCCCCTCTCCCGCAGGGAGAGGGGAGAAATCCGTGCAAGTTGAACTCACACCAACTGATTCAACGCGAAGATCGGCTGCAAAATCGCAATCACGATCAGCAACACCGCAGCGCCCATCACGAGCAGCATCATCGGTTCGAAAATACCGAGAATCGTCGCGATGATATTGTCGAACTCGCGCTGCTGACTCGCAGCGACGCGTTCGAGCATCGTGTCGAGCGAACCGCTCATTTCACCGCTCGCAATCATCGAAATCATCATCGGCGGAAAATAGCCGCATTGTTCGAGCGCACGATTGAGCGCACTACCCTCTTTGACTTGCTGCGTCGCAACCGCGACCGCGTTTTTCAACCATTCGTTCGACAGCACTGCACCGCCGATGCCGAGCGCTTCGACAAGTGGCACGCCGCTGCTCGTCAAAATACTCAACGTACTCGCAAAGCGCGCGCTGTTGCTGCCGCGACTCAAGCGCCCCAACAACGGCAAATGCAACAAGCGGCGATGCCAACGCAAACGCAACGCTTCACTGCGCAGCGCCGAGCGCACCGCGAATGCCGCAAACACGATGCCGATCAACGCGAGCCAACCCCAATGTACGACGAAATGACTGAGCGCGATCAACCCGCGCGTGAGCAGCGGCAATTCCTGACCCTGTCCCACGATCACATCGACGACTTTCGGAACGACGAATGTCATCAAGCCGGCGACAATACCGATCGCGACAATCAGCAACAGCGACGGATACAACAATGCGAGCTGCACTTTTTGCCGCGATGCGTGCGCGTTTTCGCTGTAATCCGCAAGCTTGCCGAGCACGAGATCAAGATGGCCCGAATGCTCACCCGCCGCGATCGTGGCGCGATACAAACTCGGAAACGCGGCGGGAAATTCGGCCATGCTGTTCGCCAGCGAATGTCCTTCCAGAACTTTCGAGCGCACCGATAAAACGATATTCGCGACTTTCTGTTTCTCGGACTGACGGCTCACCGCGCTGAGCGCCTCTTCTAGCGGCATTGCAGCTTGCAACAATGTCGCAAGCTGCCGCGTGATGAGCGCGAGTTCGGCGACACGCAGCGACGGACCGCCGATTGAGATACCGCTGGTACCAACGCGCGTGCGCTGAGCAGTGGATTTTAATGCGGGTTCAATGCGCAGCGGAGCGAGACCGCGATCGCGCAATAATTGGCGCACCTGGCGCGAGCTGTCGGCCTCGAGCACACCGCGCTGTTCCTTGCCGCTGGTATCGAGCGCGGCAAACGTGAATGCCGCCATATCACATCTCCTGCATGGCGCGTTGTTTCGGTCTCACCAATTATTCTTCCTGTGTCATGCGCAACACTTCTTCGAGCGTGGTGATGCCTTCGCGCACGCGCTGAATGCCGTCGTCGCGAATACTGCGCGCGTGCGGGCGCACCGCTTGCAGCAGAGCCTCTTCGGAATCCTGCGCGTGAATCATCTGCCGCACGTTTTCATCGACGACGAGCAACTCATAAATACCCGTGCGCCCGCGATAACCCGTGTTGTTGCATTGCGCACAGCCCTTGGCGTGATAAATTGTCGCGCCTTTCAAACCTAAAAAAGTTTGCTCCATCGCGCTCGGCTTATGCGCTTCTTTGCAATGCGAACACAGCACGCGCACGAGCCGCTGCGCGAGCACGCCGAGCAAGCTCGATGCGAGCAGGAATGGTTCGACACCCATATCGCGCAAACGTGTGATCGCGCCGACCGCGGAATTGGTGTGCAGCGTCGATAACACCAAGTGCCCCGTCAAACTTGCCTGCACGGCGATTTCCGCCGTTTCGCGATCGCGAATTTCGCCGACCATCACCACATCGGGATCCTGTCGCAACATCGCGCGCAAGCCGCGCGCAAACGTCATATCGGCTTTGACATTGACCTGCGTTTGGCCGATGCCTTCGATGTTGTATTCGATCGGATCCTCAACCGTGAGAATATTGCGCGTCTGATCGTTGATTTCGGAAAGACCCGCGTACAGCGTGGTCGATTTACCCGAGCCCGTCGGCCCTGTCACGAGCAGAATGCCGTGCGGACGCAATAGCAATTCGGTGAGTTGTTTGCGCAAATTATCGGCCATGCCGAGCACGCTCAGGTTGAGCCGCCCCGCTTCTTTGTCGAGCAAACGCAGCACCACGCGCTCGCCCGCGCTTGACGGCATCGTCGACACGCGAATATCGATTTCGCGGCCGCCGACTTTTAACGAAATGCGCCCGTCCTGCGGCACGCGCTTTTCGGCGATGTCGAGTTTAGCCATGACTTTGATGCGCGACACGAGTAGCGGCGCCAATTCACGCTTGGGCTGCACCACTTCGCGCAACACGCCATCGACACGAAAACGCACGACGAGGCGGCGCTCGAACGTTTCGAGATGAATATCGGAGGCATTTTGCTTGATGGCTTCGGTGAGCAGCGCGTTGATCAGGCGAATGATCGGCGCATCGTTTTCTTTTTCGAGCAAGTCTTCGGTTTCGGGAACCGAGTTGGCGATGCTCGCGAGATCCATTTCGCCGCCAAGATCCTCCACCATTTGCATCGTCGCGCTCGAATCGCGCTGATACGCGAGCGCCAGTTCGCGATCGAATTGCTCGCTGCCCAAGGCGCGGCACTCGAACGGCGTCTGCAGGATGCGCGCAACTTCGGCCAATGCCTGTGGTGTGGTGTCGGGCCGGTGACAAACGACGGGAGTAGCGGCGCGCGGGTCGAGAAACACACCAAAACGCCGCGCAAAACTAAATGGCAGCACGGTGGCCGGCTGCGTTGCTTGCATCTGCATAATAAGGCCGCTCTCCGCTGTGCTTAGCCGCTGAATTCGACGCCGCGCTATTCTCGGCTGCGCCCGCTTCATTTGTATAGTAAAAAACATCGATAAAACAAGTGCTTATTATTTCGATGCGACTCGCTTCACGATTTTCGGCGCAGCCCCGCACGAAACCATCGCAAATGTGGAGTCACTTCTAACTGTCGCGCATAAATACTTGTCACGGCTGCTATAATGGCTCCTAGTTCGGGCGCACTCAAGAACTTCAACTCACACGACCATCCATCAACTCGTGGACACTAGAGGATATCGCTTTGCAAGCGGGCCGCTTACCAACCTGGCGTAGCGCTATCGAAAATCCACAGCCGATCGCGCTGACGCTTTGCGTTGTCTTAGCCATCGCGTTGATCGGCTTCGAGTTGTGGTCTGCGATTTCCGCGCAATTCAATACGACCGCTGCTCGCCCTCATGCCGCTGCCAGCGCGACAAGCGATGCGGCCAATATCGAGCAAATCACCGCGGCGGATCTGTTCGGTCACGCCGCCAGCCAAAATGCCAATTTGCCGCAGACCGATCTGCAAGTAACGTTGCGCGCGGTGTTCGCGGCAACCGATCCGAACATGGCGAGCGCCGTGATTGAAACCGGTGACGGCAGTGCACAGATGGTGAAAATCGGCGGCGCGGTCGGCTCCTCGGCGACGCTGCAAGCGGTGTATCCGAACCGCGTGGTGCTATCACGCAACGGCGTGCTGGAAACGTTATATTTCCCCGCACCGCAGGAATCATCCGCAGCGAGCGTGGCCCAGAATACCCAGCTGCCAAATGCACAAAATCCAGCCGCCTTGAATTTGCCGCCCGACGCGTCAGCCGACGAAATCAAGCGCGCCGCCATTTTGCAGCGGCTTGAAGAATTACGCGCGCGCTCTCCGCGCTAACGCGCTCAATTAATTGCGCGCACAGCGCGCTAAAACTAGGGATTACCGCGATGCGAATTCGCCGCCCACTCATTCGATACTCGCTGCTTGCGAGCATGGTCACCGCAGCGCTGCCGGCATCACCGCTCTGGGCGCAAACCGCCGCCGCATCTCACAGCGATATGGTGACGATGAATATGCGCGACGCCGATATTCGCACGCTGATTCAATGGATCGCCGATCAAACCGGCAAGAATATGGTGGTGCATCGCGATGTGCAGGGCAAAGTCACGGTGCTGTCGGCAAAGCCCGTCACGCGCGAGGAAGCGTATCAAATATTTTTGTCCGTGTTGCAGGTGCATGGTTTCGCTGCGATCGAAACTCCCGAGGCCGTGAAAATCGTGCCGGCCAATATCGCCACCCAAAGTGGCCTGCCGATGCGCAATTCCGATAGCGACGATATGGTCGTGCAGGTGTTCAAGGTCAATAACGTCGCCGCAACCGAGATCGCGCAAATGCTCAAACCGCTCGCGAGCAGAGAGGCCGTGATCAATGCCGATGCGAGCACGAATATGTTGCTGGTCGCGGATCACGCCAGCAACGTCGAGCAATTGCAGAACCTCGTGCAAAAACTCGATCGCGCGGGTGCGTCCGAAGTCGAGCTCGTGCATTTGCAGCACGCTAACGCGAAACAAGTATTAACGAGCCTGAGCACACTGTTTCCAGCGCAGGGCGCGGGTGGCGGTGGCGGTATGCCGGGACAGACGAATCTTCCCTTCAGTCTTTCCGCCGACGAACGCTCGAACAGTATTTTATTGAGCGGCGACGCGGGCAAACGCGCACAGGTGCGGCGCTTGATCGAACAGATGGATACCGAAATCAGCGGCAGCGGCAATACACAAGTGCTGTATTTGCAGTACGCGACGGCCAAAGAAATCGTGCCGATTTTAAAAAGCATCGCGCAGAGCGTGCTGAAAGATCAAAAAGACAAGGAGACCAGTTTCAGTATCGACGCAAGCGAAAGCGCTAACGCGGTCGTCATCAACGCCCCGCCCGGCCTCGCTGAATCGCTGAAAAGCGTCGTCCAAAAACTCGATGTGCGCCGCGCGCAAGTGCTAGTCGAGGCATTGATCGTCGAAGTGAACAGCGATGTAGCCAACGATCTCGGCGTGATTTGGGGAACCACCAATGTCAATAATTTGAGCGGTAGCGGCGGTGTCGCGGGTGTCAATACACTCGGTACCTTGTCGCCGTTGAGCACCGTCCCCGGAATCAAGTCGGATGGCACGTCCACGACATTGGCAGCTCCTGGCGCGGGATTTACGCTGGGCTACTATACCGGCGGCAACCTGCAAGCCGCCATTCGCGCTTTAAGCTCCAACACAAAAGCAAATATTATATCGACGCCAACGATCGTCGCTATCGACAATGAAGAAGCATCGTTATTGGTCGGCCAAAACATACCATTAAAAACCGGACAGGAAACCAGTTCATCGTCCTCGACCTCAAATCCATTCGTCACCATTGAACGCAAAGATATCGGCACTTCGCTGCAAATCACGCCGCATATCAATCAAGGCAATACGCTCACGCTCGATCTCAAACAAAAAGTCGAAAGCGTTACGAATGATGTGAGCGGCGCGTCCGATATCGTCACCAACAAACGCGAGATCGATACCAAAGTCTTGATAGGCAACGATCAAATTCTCGTGCTGGGCGGTTTAATCAGCGATGAGCAAACGGGAAGCAAACAGAAAGTGCCAATCCTCGGTGATCTGCCGTTGATCGGAAAATTATTCAGCTCGGACAGCACCAAGCACACCAAAAACAATTTGATGGTATTTATTCATCCGGTGATTCTGCGCGACGACGATCGCGCGCGGCAGATCAGTCAACAGAATTACGAGTACATGCAGCGCGCACAAGAAAAATCGTTGCAGCCCCCGCGTCCAACGACCGAAAAAAATCCGGAGCCGCCTGGCAAGATGCAAGACTTCGATGTCTTTTCGCCCGTGCGCGCAAAACCGTAACAGCTCTCACACCCACCTCTCTCCCGCGATGAGAGAGAGGCAAAACATTTACCAGAAAAAGCGTTGGCTCAACTGATTGAACCAGCGCAGAAGCGCGCGTTCAATGCTCGCCTCCGCCGCCATACCCAATTTTTCCTGCCACGGTTTTTTCTCGACGTAGCGCACAAGAAATAAATCGTTATCCTTGCGCTGCTCCATCAAGAACTCGTCGCTGGTTTTCACGGCGTCGATCAATTTGTTGTCGACGGCCTGCGTGCCATACCACACCTCGCCCGTCGCGACATTATTGATTTCGAGCTGCGGGCGATGCTGCGCGACGAATTGCTTGAACAGCGCGTGCGTCTCCTCCAGCTCTTCAAGAAATTTGCGCCGGCCTTTTTCCGAGTTTTCGCCAAATACGGTCAGCGTGCGTTTATATTCGCCCGCCGTATGCAGTTCGATATCGACATCGTGTTTTTTCAGCAGACGGTTGACGTTTGGCAGCTGCGCCATCACGCCGATCGAACCGATGATCGCAAACGGCGCGGCGATGATTTGCTTGCCGATACACGCCATCATATAACCGCCGCTCGCGGCGACGCGATCGACCGCGACGATCAAATCGAGATTACCGTTGATCAGACGCTGCAATTGCGATGCGGCGAGACCGTAGCTGTGCACCATTCCGCCCGAGCTTTCGAGCCGCACCAATACTTGCTCGCCCGGCTGCGCCAACGTCAAAATCGCGCTGATTTCCTCGCGCAAATTTTCCACCGCAGACGCTTTCACATCGCCGTCGAAATCGAGCACGAATAAGCGCTTTTTCGCATGTTCGTGCTTCTTGTCTTTTTTCCGCCGCTTTTCTTCCAGCTTATCTTTTTTGCGCTGCGCTTTGTGTTCCGCCTTCAATTCGTCTTCATAGAGAATGGCGTGTTTGATATCTTCTTCGAAGCCTTCAAAGCGCGCGCCGAGATCCTTGACTTCAATATGCCCCTCGCTCTCTTTATGTTTGCGCTGCGACAACGCGAAGATGCTGGCAATCAGTATCAATAGACCAACAATGACCGTGACTGACTTGGCAAGAAAGAGGCCGTAATCGGCGAGAAATTGCAAAGCGTTATCTCCTAGCAAAAAAAGCCCGATAAAAAATGTTCGATGAAAATGCACGCGGGAAAGGGTTGCGAAAAGCGGCGGTCATGGTGGCGATTGGCTTGAGCGAAGTCAAGCGAGGGGTACGCAGCGTCAAATGCTCCGTGTCGCCGTGCTTATTGCCACTGCTCGACAGCCAGCTTGGCGCGTTCGTTCAGGGGCTTGGCGACGACGCCGCTGGAGCCGATACCGACACTGTAGAGTGCGCCATCGACCATCGGTAAATAGGCCGCACTGCCGTATTGCGCGTCGATCAGCGGAAAATAGCGATTGATTTCGCGCAGCAAAGACCACGCATCAAAAAGCGGTTGTTCGGGATGCAAAGCCACCGCCGTGTGCGGCAATTTCTGTTCATCTTCCAGCGAAAGATAACGGCCGGAAAGACGATCGAGCCGATAGCCCGGCTTAATGCCCAAACGGGCCAACGTATCGACCCACTTCAGCAGGCGCACATCAATCTGCCAAAGATCGCCGCTGAGCTGATACCGCTGCTCATTGCCGGCTTGATCGATAACGCTGACGTTGAATTGTTTGTTGTCGAGCCTATTGAAGGCCAATGTGGCGATCGGACTCACATCGGATATCTGCTGATAGCTGTGCACATCCCACGCTGCCAGAGTCAGGACCACCGCGCAGCCCGCCAGCAACAAACCCGCGCTGCCGCGCAGCCAGGCGATTATCCAATTGCCGATCAAGAGCCGCAGCGACAGCACCAAAATCAACACCGCGATGAGCGCAAGAACAATGGCGACGCCGATGTAGATCATGACTCCGTTGCGCTCCGTGACGCGGTGACTGCACAGTCTTCAGTGTTAAGAAAATCTATTTGATAACCGCAAACCCCAGGGCCGCCAAGCTCTCTTCGGCCACGCCGAGAATTTTCTCATCGGGCGTGCGGCCCGCGGCGACTTCAGAAAAATAATACTCCAGGCTGATCAGCGCATCGGCCAATGTTTCGAGCAATTGATGCCGCTGCGGTGCACTGTGCTGCTTATCGCGCGAACTCGCCTCGACGAACGCGACGCAACCTTTCAAGATATTGGCCGCACGTGCGTGATTCAACATTTCCGCACCGCCGCGTACAGCCGTCAGAGTCACTGCGACATTGGCGATATGCACCGCATCAAAATTCGATTCAACATACGAAGTGATCGCGCGTTTGCACAGCGAAATTCCTGCCTGCACTTCATCGATAACGATGCGCGCGGCCTCGGCCAACTGACTGTCCGCGATGATCTGTTTGCGCATCGCATCGGTGACCTGCTCCAAATCACTCGCCGTCAATTCGTTACGGTAAAGACCGGAAAGACTGCTCTCGATGAATAGCAGCGCATCGGCAACCGCTAAAAACTCGGCGGGCGGTACGCCATTTTTCTGCGTCGCCCAATTCTCCACGAATTGCAATTGCTCGCGCAGGATATTGGCCGGCGCGCGCAAATTAACCACGCGCAGCGTATCGGCGACGCGCATCAGTGTGTCCTTGAGCGGAGTCAGCTCCTCGGCCGAAATTCCCTGATTTTGCGACGCGATCTCCAGGATATCCTTGGCACCGCGCAGTTCTTCCTTAAGCACTTTGACGACCGAGTCGATCGCCTCAAGCCCCGGACCGCGCATCGCCTCATGTTGCGCCGTTAGCTCGCGATCATCAGGCTGCAAATGCGGAATCGCGAACGCTTCTATGGCAATTTGCGCTGCGCCTTCGCGGTACGAGGACAGCGCCAGCAGATAGATCAGCTCGCGCCGCGTAGCATCGTCAATCGCAGCTGTGAGAGCGGCCTCGCCGCTTTTGAGATACTTTGCCATGAGCCGCTCGATAATGCCGAGCGTGCGGCGCCGGTTTAAATTGAGCGTCAAACCACCGCGCGCCAAGCTTTCGGCCACTGCCGCTGCAAGGTACCAAAAGCCGTTGCCGCAGGTGCTCGGAGTTTGCGCCGCAAAACGCGTAGCGGCCCGCGCGATGAGTTGCAGATTCAGCGCCTGATTTTGCTGTTTGAGTATTGCCAGCAAGCCGACTTGATACATCTGACGCAGCCGCTCAAGCGCTTCTTTGTTGGGTGTCGCACCCGTATCGGGTAACGGCTTTACGGGCAAAGGTTTTGCTGGTTGCAACGCTAACGGAGTCTGTTCGAAATGGTACTCCGGCACCAGCCCCTGCCGGCGCGCGACGCGCAACTCGTTGACATAGGGAATAATTAGAACCGGTCCCGCAAAACGCCGCGACCCGACAAATTCGACATAGCGCGGCAACACGAAAAACGCATGGCTCAACGCACCGGCCAACGCTTCGGCACTCGGACCCTGCGCCGCGGCGATATCATCGAGCGCAGCCGCCATTTCACCAGCCAATAGAGCTGCGGCGGGAAATTGAATCAAGCGCAGCGTACCCGCAATTTGCGTGACATCGGTGCGGCAATTATCAATCGCGCTGCGGTTCGCGGAATCGAGCAGAAACGCCTCGAATTCGCCAGCTGCGCGTTGCAGCGTGGCATCGAGCTCTTCGCGGATCAGTGCGAGTGAATTCAGATTGACAGCTACTTCCTGCGACACGTTTGCGCGATTCCTACAGTTGCTTGATTGCGATTCGGCTAATTATTTCGACGTTGCGGATTAATCTTCAGCTGACATGAAAACCTACGAACATTAGTTCTCGCCCCGATGTCACTCACTGAAATAAATGCTTGTCAGGTATAGCAAAGCTAGCCTCGACCCGCCAGCCATCGCCTTGGAACGGAGGCCGCAATGCACGCGATCACGCTTCCGACACGGGTTTGCACAGCGTCCTATAAAAAAGATTAGGAGTATAAATTAATCAATTGTTTTCCAAACAGTTTTTCCATGGCTTGCCTTGTCGATTCGCTGCAATTGCTGCGCGTGTGCCGCGATCTCCTCCGCAGTTGCGCGCACCACTCTCAAGAAACCGGCCGGGATGGTGGAGCGTAGAATCTCAACCGGCTGCTGCGCACTGTTTGAATTCTCGACCTCGGAGCTCGCCAACGCGAGAGCGGTCTGCCCCCCTGTCATCATCAGATAGACATCGGCGAGAATTTCAGCATCGAGCAATGCGCCGTGAAGCTCTCGCTGCGAGTTATCGACACCATAACGCTGGCACAAAGCATCGAGATTGTTTTTCTGCCCCGGATGCCGCTGCCGTGCCAGCACTAACGTATCGATCACTCCGCAGAATTGCTCGATGCGCTCGTCCCGGCCCAGCAACGCCAACTCGCTGTTCAAAAAGCCGAGATCAAACGGCGCGTTATGAATAATTAATTCCGAGTCGTGCACGAAATCGAGCAGCTCGTCAACGATTTGCGCGAACAAGGGTTTGTCTGCGAGCATCTCGTTGGTAATACCATGCACCTCGATCGCGCCCGCATCGATCTCGCGCTCGGGATTGATGTAACGATGAAAATGGCGCCCCGTCAGGCGGCGGTCGAGCAATTCGACGCAACCGATTTCGATGAGCCGATGCCCCTGCGTGTGCTCCAGGCCTGTCGTCTCAGTATCTAAAACAATTTGCCGCACCAATCTATCTCCACTGTTGCCGATGTTTTATTTTCGATCGGATATTTTATTGACAGCCCAGCGCTTCAATGGCGCGATTGGCGAGCGCATCGGCCATTTCATTTTCGCGGTGACCGCTATGCCCCTTCACCCAATGCCAGCGCACCGCGTGCAATTGATTGAGCGCGTCGAGGCGCTGCCAAAGATCGACATTTTTCACGGGGGTTTTAGCCGCAGTGCGCCAATTGCGGCGCTTCCACTGCTCCATCCATTCGCTGATCCCGCGCCGGACATACTCCGAATCCGTGGTCAATACCACCTCGCAAGGCTCTTTGAGTGCGCTCAATGCCTCGATCGCCGCTGTCAGCTCCATACGATTATTCGTCGTCTCAGCCTCAGCGCCGCTCAGCATTTTTTCGGCCCCTTGAAAACGCAACACTGCCCCCCAACCACCGGGGCCAGGATTTCCCTTGCAGGCGCCATCGGTAAAGATTTCCACTTGCTTCAATGCCGCCGCCCTCGACGCTGGCCAATCGCGGCGGTAGGTTTAGCGATAGGTAATGGCGTCAATACCGAAACGGGCCGCATGCGTAACGGCCGCATCGGAATAAATTTCGCCACCCGCTTGATAGCAGTAATGGTGTAGATGCCGCCGCCAGGCCAGTGCCGCGCCCACTTTGCATCGGCTTTCGCCCAGCGCGCCGTGCGCTGCAATGGCAAACGATGAAAACCGTAATCGGTGCGCTCGACAGCAAAACCCAGCAATTGCAACCAGTCCTGCATGCGCGACACCGACAACCAGTGATTGCGCCAAATGCTCGCGCTCTTCCAACGCCCGAATACCATGCGCACACCCAACAACGATAGCGGATTAAATCCCACCAGAATAATGCGCCCCTCAGGTACTGTGACGCGGTAAAGCTCGCGCAACATCGCGTGAGGATCGCTCGAAAATTCGACGACATGATGCGCGACCACAACGTCGAGACTGTCGGACTCGAACGGCAGCTCTTCAAAGTTGCACTGCACAAACGCAGCGGACTGTTCACCGCAGGACTGTTCACTGCAGGATTGCGCAGTACTGAATGGCTGCGGCTGAATCGGACCTGCTTTGAAGCAACGCTGAACACGACAGTCGCGAAAAAAATTAAGGTCACTGTCGACACCCAATTGCAGCAGATAATAACCAAAACAATCGGTCAGACAGCGCTCCAGCAGTTGCTGCTCCGCTGCGAGCACCGCGCACCCGAGTTCGGTTTCAAACCACGCGTGCAACGACGGCGCTAACGTTGCGAATTGCGGCTGATGTTTCCACACGCGCATAGACCCATTCTCCCGACTTGTTTTGTCCGCTCAGCAAAGCGCGAGTATATTACGCACTCTACACGACCTTCTGCAGATTCATCCAATGGCGCTCCGCGCGGAGAATCCCCCGATGCTTACAATCGAACCCATTCCCGCTTTCACCGATAATTACATTTGGTGTGCGCACAATGGCAGCGCCGCGTGGGTTGTCGATCCAGGCGATGCAACGCCTGTTATCAATTTCATACAAGCGCACCATCTGCATTTGCAAGGCATTCTGATCACGCACCATCACCTCGACCATATTGGAGGAGTTCAGGAGCTGCGCAAACGCTTTGAGCTCGCCGCGATTTACGGACCTGATAATCCGGAGATTGACGGCATAACGCATGTTGTGCGCGAAGACGATGTCATCAGCATCCTCAATCAACCGTTTAGCGTACTCGAAGTACCGGGGCACACACTCGATCACATTGCTTACTTTTCATTGCACATGCAACCGCCCGCGCTATTTTGCGGCGATACGTTATTCGCAGCCGGTTGCGGGCGTCTATTCGAAGGCAGCCCGGCGCAGATGTTTACGAGCTTGAATAAATTCAAAAAACTTCCGGCCGAAACGCGCGTTTTTTGCACGCACGAATACACGCTGGCGAATTTACGCTTTGCCCAAACCGTCGAGCCTGATAACCTCGCGCTCGCACAGCGCGCGCAAAGCGCCAATGATATGCGGGCGAATGACCAGCCAACGCTGCCTTCATCGCTGGCCTTGGAGCTGGCAACGAATCCATTTTTGCGCACCGAACAATCATCGGTGCGCGCCGCGGCATTGCGACACGGCTCGCAAAGTGCAAACGAAGTTGAAGTTTTTGCCGCCATTCGACGCTGGAAAGACCAATTTTGAGACCCAGTTTTTTGACCGTTTTCAGTTCGATTCATAAACTGTTGAAACTTTGAGCACTCGACGACGCACCCGATAAGGACCGCCAGCAATGCTTTTTTTTCACCAAAGAAAAATCAAAAAGCGATTTAAAATCAACTTACTAAAATCGTTTCTTATTGTGCTCTTCACAATTTGCTTTAACGCCTGTAGCCACACCCCAAAGACTGTCGCCGACATCGATTCCCCAGTACACACAGACGAAAAAATCACCCGCAACACCGCCCTTCAAACTGTTTTAAACCCAACCGATGGGGATAATTCCGCTGATCACTCGTATGACGAAGACAGCGATTCGATCTGGCAGCGCATCCGCGCCGGTTATCTACTTGACGCAAAAATACAAAACCCGCTGATTGACAATGAACTCACCTGGTACCGTAAAAACCCCACATTCGTCTATCGCGCCACCGAGCGCGCGAGCCGCTATCTACATTACGTCGTCTCCGCTGTGCAACAGCGCAACATGCCGACCGAGCTGGCGCTGCTACCGTTTATCGAGAGTGCGTACGATCCATTCGCCTACTCACACAGTGGCGCCGCGGGCTTGTGGCAATTCGTCCCGCAAACCGGAACGACCTTTGGGCTGCAACGCAATTGGTGGTACGACGGCCGCAAAGACGTCGTCGCCTCAACCGATGCCGCGCTCAACTATCTCCAGCTTCTGCACGATAAATTCGACGGCGACTGGCTGCTCGCGATTGCCGCGTACAACTGCGGCGAAGGCACGGTGCAGCGCGCCATCGATGCCAATCTTCACAAAGGCCTCCCCACCGATTTTTGGCATTTGAGTTTGCGGGAAGAAACGCGCACGTATGTGCCGCGCCTGCTGGCGCTGGCAAAAATCGTCAGCGCACCGCAGCAATACGGTATTAGTCTCTTTTCGATTCCCGATCGCGCCTACTTCGCCACCGCCGATACCAATGGTCAGTTGGGCCTCGCCCGAGCGTCGCGTCTTGCCGATGTGGATATCGACGAACTGTTCCGCCTGAACCCTGGGCTCAATCACGCGACCGTCTCCAAAGACACACCGCAACGCATTCTGCTGCCGGTGAATGCGTTCGATCAATTTACGCGCGAGCTGGCAACACTGCCCGCCGCTGAGCGCGTGCAATGGCGCCACTACAAAGTTGTTAAGGGCGATACGCTCATCAGCATCGCGCACCGATTCGACACCGTGCCCAACGCACTCGCATCCGCCAATGATTTAGGCGGCAAGCTGCTGCATCCCGGACAGGAATTGCTAATACCGCAAGGCGGCCGCAATACGGTTGCGCGTCTCGATGCACCGACACCGGTTACCACGCAAACCCCCTTCGGCTCGACGCAGATTTTCCACACGGTTCAAACCGGCGACAATTTGCGCCATTTAGCACAGCGATACGGAGTGAGCATTAAGAGCATTCAACGTTGGAACGGACTCGGCCCCAAGGATCCGATCAAACTCGGACAAAAGCTCAATATTTGGACCGATGAAATCGGCAGCAGACCAGCGAAGGTCACCGCCAGCGCAGCGCCGAAAAAAGTGGGTTACACCGTACAGAACGGCGATTCGCTGACCGCGATTGCAACGAAATTCAATCTCGAGATCGACGATATTCTGCGTTGGAATCAAATCAACCCGCGCTCTTTGTTACAGCCGGGCCGACGCCTCACCTTGTTTCTGGCTGATTAGTCAGCGAGTGCGGCGCTCCGCCAACATCGACAACCCCATGTTGGCCTGCTGTGCGAAGTGACAAAAGCTATCGTACTGGTCCTGCTCAATGGGGTCGCCGTCATTACCCCGATCAGCGTACAACACACCGATTTGACGCGATCCCGCATAGAGCGCAGCGATCACACAGTTGTCCGCGGCCAATACCGTTTTCGTGCGCGCATCGAGCAAATGCTTTAACTGACCCGGATTAGCGGGACGCATCCAAACCAGCTGCCGCGTGTGCAGACAATACGACAGCACATTATCCTGCTCCGCTTTAATCGAAAATTGCATCGCTTCGCGCCAGTGCGCGGCATCCTCGCATAACGCATATTTCGCCTGCAGAATTTTTTTCTTCGTGTCGATCAACAACAGCGCCACGCGCTCGAAGCCAACGCCGCGGTGCACGCCTTCGACCACGGTTTGAAATAGCGTGTTGGCGTCGACGCGTTCGTTGATCATGCTCGCCAACTCGCGCAATATGCTGAGCTGCAATTGCGGATCGGCGCGCGTCTGCCGCGTTATCGGCTGCGGCGCGTCCGATGTGCTCGGAATAAAATTGCAGACTTTATTCGCGCCGTAATTGAGCGCAACGGCCGCTGCATTTTCAGCGCCTTTCAGCAGCATCTGCCGCGCCTCCTCGCGCCCCTGCCCTGTGAAAGCAGCGACTTTGTCGAGCACATTTTCAACCGCGTCGGAATCCCAACCCGCTTCCGCAGCCAGACTGATCTCGTTGCCGAGCCGCGCCGCCTGTGCTCCAACCGTATCGCACTCGCCATCGCTCAATGCTTCGTTCAGCGTATCGCCAAGCTGCCAGTTATGCGCCAGCTGTTGCGTGATTTCGTGCAGCGTCGTGCCCAATACCGAGCGCTCGTACGCCGCGTTGTCGCGTTGCTCACCGAGAATGCGTTCGAGCTCATTCATCTGCGCGCCGCGACAACTCCAGAACGCCATATCGCCGACGTGCATCAGCAGCGTGGCGATAAACACATCCTCCTTCATCGCTTTGTCGCGACCGCCGAGCAACTGTTCGGCCTGAACCGCCGCGTGAAAGCCGCGCGCGAGCCATTCGAGCATACGTTGCTTCGCGCCCTTTTTAAGCAGCGAATCGATCAACATCACCGACAACGAAATCGCCTTGATGCCCTTGAAGCCCAATTTCACCACAGCGCGACTGATGGTGGTGACCTCCTGATCACCATGAGGGTTAAAATAGGCGCTATTGGCAAGACGAATCACTTTCGCCGTCAACGCGGCATCGCGCAGAATAACCGCAGACAGCTGATTCACAGACGTATCCGAGCCACTGGTGAGACGGTTTATCTCGCGCATGACCTCGGATAACACTGGCAATTCGGTACGGCTCAGACGCGTGACCCACGCATCGATACCCATGGTTGCTTGGCTGCTCATTTCGCCCCGGCGCTAAAAATTATTCGATGGCATGAAGTGTAGACCAGCGCGCTGTTGTCATAAGGTGAGTGAACTTGTTAAGTTAGCCGCGCCTTACTCAATAGCCCTGCCATGACCAATTATTTTCTACGCCGCCTGCTGTTGATCATTCCGACGTTTATCGGCATCACGCTGCTCGTCTTTACGATCACGCGCGTGGTACCGGGCGGACCGATTGAGCGCATGATGACGCAGGCCGCATTGCAACAAAGCGATCAGCACGCATCCCGCACGCGCAGCGGCAACACGCTCGACGAGAAACAGCTCGCGCAACTGAAAGCGTATTACGGATTCGACAAACCGATACTCGTGAGTTATGGCCAATGGTTGTGGCGCGTGCTGCACCTCGATCTCGGCAACTCGACGCGCTATCACGATCCGGTGTGGAGCCTCATCAAGGAGCGCTTTCCAATCTCGATCTTTTACGGCGTCACCACGCTGATCATCACGTATGGGGTTTGTATTCCGCTCGGCATGTCGAAAGCGATCCGCCACGGTACCGCGTTCGATAATTTTTCGTCCGTACTCGTATTTCTCGGTTATGCCGTTCCGGGCTATGTGGTCGGCATCGCGCTTATCACGATTTTTGCCGCGCAGCTCGATTGGTTTCCGCTCGGCGGTTTTGTCGACGACGATTTCGACACATATTCGCTCGGCAAAAAAATATTCGATATTGGCTATCACGCCGCGTTGCCGCTGACTGCCTATCTTGCGGGCAGCTTCGCGCTCACCACGCTGATGATGAAAAATGCGCTGATGGACAATCTCGCGGCCGATTACATGCGCACGGCGATCGCCAAGGGCCAGAACTTCAAAGGCGCGGTGCGCCATCACGCACTGCGCAATAGCTTGATTCCAATCGCCACGTCATTCGGCAATAACATTTCGCTGCTGCTCGGCGGCTCGTTTCTGATCGAAACCATTTTCAATATCGACGGGATCGGTCTGCTCGGTTATGAATCCGTGCTCGATCGCGACTATCCCGTCGTCATGGGTATTCTCGTGATCAGCTCTTTATTATTTTTGCTCGGCAATATCTTGTCCGATATTTGCGTCGCGCTCGTCGATCCACGTATTCGGTTTGGAGAAAACTGAGCGCATGCCTGTACTTAAAAAACTCAACCCGATCACGAAGCGGCGCTGGGCACGCTTTCGCTCGATCAAACGCGGCTATATCTCGGCGTTAATACTCAGCGCGCTAATTTTGATTAGCTTGTGCGCGGAATTGCTCGTCAACAACCGCGCGTTGATAGTGCACTATCACGGCCATTGGTATTTCCCCACCTATGGCGCCATATTGAGCGGCAAGACTTTCGGTCTCGATTACGATTACGAAACCGATTACAAAACATTGAAAACCATTTTCTCGGACAAACAGGCTGCGAAAAACCATTCTGACGACTGGGTACTGCTGCCGCTCATTCCGTACAACGCGCTTGAAACCGATTTAGTAGGCAACGATTTTCCTCCGCTCGCGCCCTCTCGACAACATTGGCTCGGCACCGATGCCACCGGCCGAGATGTCGTCGCGCGTTTGCTCTACGGTTTTCGTATCGCGATCGCGTTTTCGGCGGCGTTACTGCTGTTTGAATACGCGATCGGCATTACGCTCGGTTGTCTCATGGGATATTGGGGCGGTGCGTTCGATTTGATATTTCAACGCGCAATTGAAATCTGGTCGAATATCCCGACGCTATACGTGATCATGATTGTCGCGTCGATTATTCCACCCGGCTTCTGGACGCTGCTGCTCATCATGATCGCGTTCAGCTGGACCAATATGACGTGGTACATGCGCACCGCAAGCTATCGCGAAAATACGCGCGACTATGTACTCGCGGCACGCGCGATCGGCGCGAGTGGATCGCGTATTATCTTCAAACACATTTTGCCGAACAGCATTTCCACCGTCGTCACTTTCGTACCCTTCTCTGTCGCCGCCGGTGTAACCGCGCTGACGGCTCTCGATTATCTCGGCTTCGGCTTGCCTGCACCGACACCGAGCTGGGGCGAATTATTGAAGCAAGGCACCGATAATCTCGAATCGCCGTGGATCGTTACCAGCGTCGTGGTGGCGATGACGCTCGTACTTATGCTCGTCACGTTTATCGGCGAAGCGATTCGCGAAGCGTTCGATCCGAAGGCCTTTTTTACCTATGAATAAGGCGCACGTGTGAATAAAAAATTCTTCGTGTGGAATTTTATTGCGCTGTTGTTTTTTTTCGGTGCGGCGTTGGCTCATGCAGACGCGCCGAAGCTTCCCGACAACCTGCACTGGCAAACCAACGACAGCGATCCGGTATTTGCCGATCCGAATGCAAAACGCGGCGGTCGCTTTCGCACATTCATATCGAGTTTTCCACCCACGTTGCGGCTTGTCGGGCCCGACTCGAACAGCAGCTTCGCGAGCTATCTGCGCGCGAATAATCTTGCGCTCGTCGATCTTCATCCCAACACGTTGAACCCGATACCGGAGTTGGCGACGCACTGGGCCTTCGATGCCGATGGCAAAACCGTATACTTCAAACTCGATCCCGATGCGCGCTGGTCCGACGGTGTGCCCGTCACGGCCGACGATTATGTGTTCGCGCTCGCATTCATGCGCTCGAAATATATCGTCGCGCCCTGGTACAACAACTACTACACCGAGATTATTACCGACGTCATCAAGTACGATGATTACACCATCGCCGTGCGCGAAGCCAGCGCGAAGCCGCCCAATGAGCTGCTATTCGATGTCGCGCTGAGCCCCGTACCGAAACATTTTCATAAACTCGATGAGCATTGGGTGGACGCTTACAATTGGCGTATCGAGCCCAATACAGGACCTTATCAAATCGGTGATATCCGCAAGGGCAAATACATCGAGTTCAAACGCAAAGCCGACTGGTGGGGCAATGATAAAAAATATTTTCGTCATCGCTTCAATGTCGATTACGTGCGCATCAAGGTCATTCGCGATCCCAATGTCGCGTACAACTATTTTGCCAAAGGCGAACTCGATACGTTTCCACTGATAATGCCACGCTTCTGGTACAAGAAAGCACAAGGCCGCATTTACGACAACGGCTATGTCGGCCGGATAAAGTTTTATAACGACGTGCCGCGATCCGCGCAGGGATTTTTTCTCAACGAAGACGACCCAATGCTGGCCGACCGCAATGTCCGCTATGGCCTCGCCTATGCCATGAATTTCGACAAGCTGCTAAGAACCTTATTGCGCGGCGACTACGAGCGCAAACAAACCGAAAATGAAGGCTACGGCGATTACAGCGATCTCGATATCCACGCCCGCCTTTTCGATCTGGCGCAAGCCGATCACTATTTCAACCTTGCTGGCTGGAGCGAACGTGGCCCCGATGGTATTCGCGTCAAGAACGGTCAACGCCTGACGCTGCGCGTGAGCTATAGCCACGGCGACGACACCGATCGTCTCGTACTGCTAAAACAGGAAGCGCTAAAGGCCGGTGTCGAACTCACCTTGCAATTACTCGACGGCACCACGTTCTTCAAACAGGTCATGGAGAAAAAACATCAAATCGCCTGGATGGGTTGGCAAGGCGGCGGCATCGCACCCGTGTATTGGGAGTTTTACCATTCCGATAACGCACACAAGCCGCAAACCAATAACATCACGAACACCGATAATCCCGAGTTCGATAAAAAAATTATTGAATATCGCGACGCGACCACCAAACAAGTGCGCGTACAACTCGCGCACGAATTGGAGCGGATGATTTACGACGACGGTGCGTATATTCCGGGTTACAAAGTGCCGTATACGCGCGAGGGTTTTTGGCGCTGGCTCAAGTTGCCGCCCGAGCATGCGACGCGCACATCGGATTCAGTCTTCGAGCCATTCGGCAACACCGGCGGCTTGTTCTGGATAGACGAAGACGAAAAAGAAAAAGTGCAGAAAGCGCGCATCCTCGGCGAGAAATTCGCACCGATCAACATTCTCGATGAGCGCTGGCGCGTTCAGCCGACCACAACGCTCAAGCCGGAAACGGAGCGCAAGCCATGAGCATGTTGACAATCTCGCAACTGTGCGTCAGCGTCGA
Organism: uncultured Verrucomicrobiaceae bacterium; assembly: GCA_964500675.1. Classification (GTDB taxonomy): domain Bacteria; phylum Pseudomonadota; class Gammaproteobacteria; order Pseudomonadales; family CAMLJR01; genus CAMLJR01. Next base: position 109,486 of record CAZCNY010000001.1, read on the forward strand.
GAGCAACGGCAAACGCTGGCCCGTGCTCGACAATATTTCGCTCGCGATCGAGCCCAGGGAAATGCTCGGCCTCGTCGGCGAATCGGGCTGCGGCAAAAGCGTCACTGCACTATCGATTTTGCGTCTGTTGCCGCAGCCGGTATTGCGCATCGATAGCGGCGACATTTTTTTCGACGGAAAAGGTTTCGATGGCAAAAATTTAGCCAATTTATCGCCCGACCAATTGCGCACTCTGCGCGGCGATCGTATCGCGATGATCTTCCAGGACCCGATGACCGCACTCAATCCCGTGCAAACCATCGGCCGTCAGCTCGACGAAGTTTTGCTGCTGCATCGCTCCGATTGGAGCAAGCAGAAACGGTTGCAGCGCGTTATCGAATTGCTCGATCGCGTGCGCATTCCCGCCGCCGCGCAGCGGCTCGGCGATTATCCGCATCAACTGTCGGGCGGCATGCGCCAGCGCGTGATGATCGCAATGGCGCTCGCGTGCGAGCCGCAACTGTTGATCGCCGATGAGCCGACCACCGCGCTCGACGTCACCGTGCAAGCGCAGGTATTGCAGTTGATTCGAGAATTGCAGCGCGATATGCACATGGCCGTATTGCTCATCACGCACGATCTCGGCGTGATCGCGCAGACATGCGACCGCGTCGCCGTGATGTACGCTGGCCGCATCGTTGAGGAAGCAGCGGTCGGCGATCTATTTGCGCAGCCGCGCCATCCGTATACTCGCGGTCTCTTAAGTTCGTTACCCGCACGCGCAACCGCGACACAAATCCCGCTCGCGACAATCGGCGGACAAGTGCCATCCGTCGATGCACGCCCACACGGCTGCGCATTTTCAAATCGCTGTCAGTTGCGCAGCGATATCTGCGCCCGATTGCCGGTTCTTGAGAAACAGTCGCCGACGCCGGACAATTCCGACAGTCATGCGGTGGCCTGTTTTAACTGGCGGAAAATTTATGACTGAAAACAGCAAAGCGTTATTAAGCGTACGCAACCTGCGCAAATATTTCGCGCAGCGCGGCGGTCTGCTCAGACGCGATAAAAAATATCTGCATGCGCTCGATTCGGTGAGCTTCGACATCGCACGCGGCGAAACGCTCGGCCTGGTCGGTGAATCGGGCTGCGGTAAATCGACGCTCGGCAAAACGCTGCTGCGTCTGCACGAGCCCGATGCGGGTGAAATTATTTTCGATGGCAATAACATTTGCTCGCTATCGCGCGAAAAGATGCGCGTATTGCGCAAGCGCATGCAGATGGTGTTTCAGGATCCGTACGATTCACTCAACAGCCGGCACAGCGTTGGCGATATTATCGAAGAGCCGTTGCTCATACATAATGCCGGCGACAAATACGAGCGCAAAGCCAAGGTGCAAGCGCTGTTACAACAAGTGGGGTTGCCGCCCGAAAGCGGCGAACGCTATCCGCACGAATTTTCCGGTGGACAGCGTCAGCGCATCGGCATTGCGCGCGCGATCGCCTTGAAACCCGATTTTATCGTCTGCGATGAACCGCTTTCCGCGCTCGATGTTTCGGTGCAAGCGCAGATCATCAATCTGCTGCTCGAACTGCGCACCTCGATGAATCTGTCGCTGCTGTTTATTTCGCACGATCTGTCCGTCGTTCGTCATATCAGCGACCGCGTCGCCGTGATGTATCTCGGTGAAATTGTCGAGATTGCCGATGCCAATGCAATTTATCGCGATGCGCGTCATCCGTACACGCAATATCTGATCGCCTCGATTCCCAAACCAGAACCGGGCTCGCGCCAGCCCATAACACTTCAAGGTGAAATACCCAGTCCGATTGAACCGCCAAGCGGTTGTCGTTTTCATCCACGCTGCCCGCAAGCGCAGGAAATATGTCGCGCACAGGCGCCGGTATTAAAAGTAATCGCGAGCGACACACATTACGCCGCGTGTCACTTCGCCTGATTAATTCGGATTAAACCAGCGCGCACTATTGCGCTGCGATTTTGATATCGAGCGTGCGCTCGATCAGCGCCGTCAACTGCGGAATATTGATGGGTTTGGTTAAATATTCATTCATGCCCGCGATAAAACAGTTTTCACCATCGGTCAATACATCGGCCGTCATCGCCACGATGGGAACGGTTTCAGCACCCGGACAGCGACGGATTTCGCGTGCGGCGACGTAGCCATCCATCACCGGCATCTGCAAATCCATCAAAATAAGCTGGTAATAATCGCCGCCGTGATGTTCGACAAAATCGGCTGCTTCAAGGCCCGTGGTCGCCGTGTCGATGTGTGTCACGCCGATATGTTTTAGCATGGCGCGCGCCACCAGCAAATTCAAACTGTCGTCGTCGACCAACAGCACACGGATATCGCCGATCGCTCGATCCATTGCGCGCGGTAACGCCGTACTCGACGTGACCGCATCATTATTACCGCACCGTGCGAACGGTAAGTTAAAATTGAATTCGCTGCCCTTGCCTATCACCGAACTCAGCGTGAGCGTGCCACCCAGCAATTCGATCACACGCTTGCTGACGGCCACGCCGATATCGACGCCGCTGCGGCTATTGCGATCGACGCGATGGAAAGCATCGAACGCCTGCTGCACCTGTGCGGCACTCACGCCGACACCGGTATCGCGCAGAGAAAAATACAGCTGCACCTGATTTTCCGACGAGTCGACGGCATCTTGTAACACGAACACGGAGAGGGCTATTTCGCCGCGATGCGTGGTGCACAGCGCGTAACGGCCAAGGCTAAGCAAGATTTGCTGCAACTTGCGTGCATCACCGCGCAGCGACAACGGCACATCAGACGCGATAAACGGCACGAAACTCACGCTCTTGACTTCACACATCGGCGCAAATTTCGCCTCTACTTCTTCAAGCAGACGATCGATTCTGAAATCGACACTATCGAATTTCAAGGCGCCCATTTCAATTTTCGAATAATCGGCGATGCCGTCGAGCGCTGACAGCAAAACCTGCGCCGCCATTTCTATTTTGCGGACGTACTCTTGCTGCCCCGGAGTTAGCGTCGATTTTTGCAAAAGAAAATTGAAACCTTGAATGCTGTGTAACGGTGTGCGAATTTCATGGTGCATTTGCGTGATAAAAATGCTATCGGCAAAATCGCTTTCGCCCGGCGCCGCCGCCTGCAACTCGCGCCGCCGGCTGTCGGTGATATCGACAATTACACCGGCCAGCAAGCGCCGTTTGCTCGCGGTATCGACGCGCAACGCCGCCGATAATGCAACCCAGCGCAGCGCGTCATCTTTGCGCTTGATCCGGCACTCGAAGGCCAGGGTGCCGACCAATTTTGCCAAGGCCAACTGCGCGGCAAAACCATCGCGATCATCGACAAAAATATGCGCGTGCCAATCCGGTAATTGCCAGCTCGCGCACGGCTGTTCGCAACCAAATATTCGATCGTGCTGCCAGGAGGTGGCAACGCGGCCCGATCCGCAATCGAGTTCCCAAAAACCAATACCCGCGGTTTCCAGCGCGTAGGCAAACGCTGATGTACCACTGGTTGTAAATAAAGCGGGTTGTTGCTCCAAAGCCATGACCTCTGACGCCAAAATCCCTATAAGCAGACCCCGCACGGCTCATACGAGCTGTCGGGAAAATCTCCAAAGGCTAAGCATACCCGTTAGACGGGAAACGCCATCTCAAACTTTAGCGTATCCCGACCGGCATGTCATAATCGCCAGCCATTCTTTAGCTATAAAACAAAATGACCACTACTACTTTTCGCTGTAAAAATGGCGATTTCGAATTATTGCGACGTCCGCCGACTCCGCACCTGCCGCTGCAAGCATGGGATGCCGCCGACGAATATCTGCTGTCGGGCATGGCCGGCGACGTCGGCGCTGAAACAAATGTGCTGGTTATCAATGATCAGTTTGGCGCGCTCGCGATCGCATGCAGCGCCGCCAACGTATGCAGCTGGGGCGATTCCTACACGGCGCATTGCGCGACACTGGATAATTTCGCGCGCAACCGGCTCGATTCATCGCGTCTCGTGTTGCTGCCGTCGACGGAGTTGCCGGCTGAACGATTCGATCATGTGCTGTGGCGCATTCCGAAAACGCTGCGTTTTTTTCAGCAGCAAGCGCGCGCGCTGCAAACGTGTGTTGGCGGTACCGCGGTAGTTCTCGCCAGCGGCATGCAAAAACATCTGCCGCCGCGCACGCTCGAACTGCTGCGAGCGTTCGGCGAAATAGAGACCTTCCCGACACTGAAAAAAGCGCGCTTATTTGCCATACGCTTACACCGCGACGGCTCCGATGGAGAAATGCCAGGCGCCCAGCCGCTGAAGATCGCAGAGCACGATCTAAGCCTGCATGCCGGACCCAATGTATTCGCGCGCGACACTTTCGATATCGGCACGCGCTTTTTTATCGAGCAATTTTCACAGCTGCCGCGAGCCGGGCGCATCGCCGATCTCGGCTGTGGCAATGGATTGCTCGGCTTGCGCGTCAAGCAATTGCAAGCGGAAGCGCAAGTCGAATTTTTCGATGAATCGTATCAGGCCATCGCCGCCGCGAAAAAAAATTACGCCGCAAACGGCTTGAGCCTTTTAGCGCCGGATGCGCATTTTCATAGCGATGATATTTTCTCGCATTATGCCGGAGAGCCGTTCGATTTAATTCTCTGCAATCCGCCATTTCACCAGGGGCATGTTGTCGGCGATCATATCGCCTGGCAGATGTTTATGCAGAGCAAGAGCCATCTGCGCGGCGGCGGCGAATTGTGGATCGTCGGCAATCGCCATCTCGACTATCACATCAAGCTGAAGAAAATATTCGGCAATTGCCGCCAGATCGCCGCCCATGCAAAATTTGTCGTACTGGCAGCTCGTCTTAACGCCTAGCGCTTGATTAATTTTTAGCACTGCGCAAACTCGCGATACTGATCACACCCGCCACGACAGCAAGACACATCGCGACGATCGCAGGCAGTGGACCGTCACCCAACTTCAATGCAAGCAGCGCCGCAACCAAGGTCGCGCCAGTTGCCTGCCCCAACATGCGACTGGTGGTGAACAAACCTCCCGCCGCCGCCGAGCGCGCCGCGGGTGCCGACGCGACAATCAGCCGCGCGTTCGGCGAGAAGAACATACCGAAACCCGCTCCGCACAACCATATTCGCCAGGCGATATCGACGTGGCTGGGATGCGCGGGAAAGAGCGCGACGGACAGCAAGCCAAGCGAGGCAATCGCCATACCGATACTGCTGAGCAGCGCCACGGGAATGCGGTCCGACAAAAAGCCGGCCGTCGGCGCCACCATGAATGTCGCGACCGCATACGCCGACATAAGACCACCGATTTCGCCGGGGCTGAAGCCGTAACCGTGTTGCAGCCGGAACGGCAGATACAGCATCAGAATGATCGAGCCGAGCACGGCGGTGAAGCACGACATCACCGAAAATGCGACCACGGGCAACTTGAGCAGACCGATCGGCAGCACCGGTTCCGCTTCGCCCATTTCATGCCGAACGAAAATCCATCCGATCGCGAAGCCCAGCGCGATCACGCCGAGCGACAGCCATAAATGACCGCCGTGAATGATGCTTTCCAGACCTGAAATCAATAAGCCAAACGTGAATGCGCAAAGCCCGGCACCGAGCAAATCGAAAGGTTTTCGATGCGGTACGGGATCGGGCAAAGAGCGGCTGAACAGCAACGCGATAATTGAAAACGGCACCATCGCGGCAAACGCCCAATGCCAATTGGTCATCGACAGAATCAAACCGCCGATAACCGGCGCGAGCGCAGTGCCGCCAGCGTTCGCGACGGTGTTGAAGGCGAGCCCGCCGCCCAGTCGCGCCAGCGGATAAATCGCGCGCAGCTGACCGACAGCGACGCTCATCGCCGCCGCCGTCGCCACCGCCTGCAGCGAGCGCACCGCCATCAGCGCGGGCAAGTTATTAGCAAAAAAAGACAGCGTCGCGCCAACAATTTGCAACAGCAAACCGGCTTGATAGAGCCGTCGATAACCGATTCTCTCACCGAGCGCAGCGAACGGCAGCGCGGTCATGGCGAGGATCAGCTGATACGTAGTGACAATCAAAACTGCCGACGCGCCCTCGATATTCAACGCGCGCGCAATCGTAGGGAGCGTCACACCGGCAATCGAAACATCGATCTGCAGCGCGAATGCGCCGATAAAGCTGGCAAAAATTGCGACGATGCGGCGCGGAAATGGAAGACCTTGATTGCAATCAGTCACAGGCAAAACTCAAATGCGTACAACAACTCGTCCACGACGTTAACGAACGCGACATGCAAACCGTTGCAGTCGGATCTTCCATTGCGGCTGCGATTAATTTTTTCGGTCGAGTTGCGCAATCGCTTCGATGTGTCCGGTCTGTGGAAACATATCCACCAGCGCCGCGCGTTCGACGCGAAAACCACCGCGCGCGAGCATATCGATATCGCGTATTAACGTTTGCGGATTGCATGACACATAGACGATGCGTCGCAGCTTTTTCGATCTGGCGAGACGCTCGCACAGCACCTTGGCGCCGGCGCGAGGTGGATCGATCAGCGCGGCATCGTAGACATCGGCGATAACTGCGTCGGCAGCATATAAATCCGCCGCGCGAAATTCAAGATTGACAAAGCCTTCCCCATTAACGACAGCACGCGTCACCATCGCCGCATCGATTTCATAACCCGTCACGCGGTTGGCGCATCGCGCCAGCGGCAGCGAAAAATTTCCGAGACCGCAAAAGAAATCGGCAACGCTTGCGCTTGACGATGGCTGCAACCATTTCAACACACGCGCAACGAGCTGATCGTTAACGGCAGGATTGACCTGCGTGAAATCGTCGACTGAAAAATGAAACGCCGTGTTTTCACTGGGCACGCTATATAAAAGCTTCGCAGCATTTTCGCAAATCACATTCTCCAATTCGCAAAGCTCGATCAATTTACTTTCGTCTCCGGCCGGCAGCGCTCGTTTCGCGCGCCACGTCAAAGCTATTTTGCCAACGCTATCGATCGCGATGCGAATTTCCTCGATACGCCGCCATTGCACCAGCTGCGCCAGGCAGCGCGGTAATTCCACGAGCAATCGCTGCAAGCGCGCGTCGAGAATTGCGCACTCGTGTACGTCGATAACACGATGCGAGTTGACCGCCTTGAAGCCAAGCACCGGCTCGCCATTGCTTTCGCCAACGGCGAGCCGCGCGCGATGCCGGTAATGCCACGGCGCCGCGACAATCGGCTCATCGAACGAATCGATATGCGCTTTTAAAACGCGCGCCAGCGTATCGGATTTGTGTCGCAACTGCTCTTCATAATCGAGCATCTGCAACGAACAGCCACCGCACCGTCCGAATAATTCACAGCGCGCTGCAATGCGCCGAGCGGCGGGTACAATGATTTCGCGCAGTTCGCCTTCGGCAAATTCGCGCTTATCGCGAATGATGCGCGCACGCACGGTTTCGCCGGGCAACGTATTGGCTATGAACAGCGGTTTGCTGTTGTGAAACGCCATGCCGCGCCCTTCCGCGCTGAGTTTTTCGATGGCGACATCGATCTCACCTTGCGGCGTTTTAGTTTTACTCGCCCGCGCGGGTTTAAAAAACAGAGGAGCGGTATGCTTATGCTTGGTCATTCGATCACTTAGTTGAGTTCGAGCCAGTGGGCAATGCGCGGGAAATACAGCGCCGTGCGAATCGGGCGTTTATCGAACGACGACACCAACTCGCGGTACAGCTGCAATTGCGCGCCATACGTTGCTAATTCTCTCTGTGAAAATTGCTCGATCGACTCGTTTTCGCGCGGCACCGAATTTTTGTAATCGACAATCCAGCGCGAGCCTTCCTCATCGACAAAGCTGCGGTCTATGACATAGCGCTTACCCGCCGCGAGCAACTCCCATTCCGCCACCGCTTCGCCGTGCTCACTCGACAACAACCAGTTACCGCGCCGGTCCGCAACTGCACGCTCGATCGATGCAACGACTTGCGCGCTAGCCGTTTCAATATCCGCATCCGCAACTCCCATTTGCCGCAAGAGTTGCCCAGCCACCATTTGCCGCTGAACGATGTCGTGGCCGCGCCATTGCGCCATACCATAACGCGCCAACAGTTCGAGAAGCCGGTGCACGACCGTGCCGATCATGGTTTCCAGCGAGTGCGCGCTCGCCGCCGGCGGATTTTCCGATAATGTCGATGGTGTCGCGACTTCCGTTTGTAAATGCCAGGCAAGCGGCACTCGCAGCAAATTTTCTCCAACCGATGCCGCGTCGACAGCACTCGCAACCGAAGCCTCGCTCCACACCACTTCATCCTTCACCGCGGGCCAAATCCGATTCAACAAACTATTCGTGACGGGTTTGAATTCTTTCGCATCTTTCGCGCGAAACACCAAATACAAACGCTCGATCGCGCGCGTCGCCGCCACATAGAGCAGCCGCGTATCTTCGAGCTGTTTTTGTTGTTTGCTTTCGTATTCGAGCCAATTGTAAATCGTATCGTCCTCACCGCCGACGGCGGCATTTGGCGCAATCGCGATGCCGAGCGCGCCATCTTCGGCGAGATACTCACCCCAGCGCAGCAATGGCTTGTCGTCAGCTTTTGTGCCCGCATCGAGCGCCGGCACAATCACCGTATCGAATTCGAGGCCCTTCGACTTATGTATCGTCATCACCACAACGCGGGCCGACGCCTCGTGTTGAGGGCGCGCGTACAACGTGCGCAAACGATCTTCCAACGCGGGAAATTGCAGATCATCGCCCTCCTGTTCGATCAGATCGAGCAGCACGTGAATATCGCTGGCCGCATTTTCGCTGTGCGCGAGCAAATCGCCGCCGAGCGCGCGCCAAAGCCCTTCAAGCCAAATACGCAGCGGCTTGCGTTGACGCTGCCGATGCGCGATGTCGATCAACGCGATAATTTTTTGCAGCCGCTGCGATGTGTCCGCATTTAATTGCCCCGACTCACTTAATTGAGCAAGCACATTCGCGGCTCGCAAGCGCATCCCAATCGGCACGCGCAAACCACCGCTATCGCCGCCATTCGCAACGCTGTGCAGTTCGCGATTGGTGAGACCGATCAGCGGCGAGCGCAGCAGCGCCAGCCAGGCGATGCGATCGGCCGGATTGAGCACAGCCTTGAGCAGCGCGAGTAAATCCTGCACATGCGCGCGTTGCGCAAGCGGATCGATCTCGGTGGCGCGAAACGCGATACCTGCGTGCTGCAAGGCCGGTACTATCGCGCGCAGATGCGGGCGGCTACGCACGAGAATTGCGATCTCGCCATCGCTCGATTTTTGCAGCGCAGCTTGCACCAGCTCGACGACACGTTGTGCTTCGGCCACGCGATCGGGATCATTGCGAATACCCAATACGCCAACTTCAGCGAGCGGATCGTCGCGCTTGAATGCTTGCGAATGCTCGTAACGCACTGCGCCGCGCGGAATATGTTGCGCCTGCGGAAAGGCCTGCGCGAACACGCGGTTGTTCCAATCGACCACGGTCGGCGTCGAGCGAAAATTGACCGCGAGCGGCGCGCTGACCAACTCCAATGCGTTGACGCCAGCATCGCGCGCTTCGAGAAATAAACCGACCTTGGCTTCGCGAAAGCCATAAATCGATTGCATGCCATCGCCGACAATAAATAACGTGCGCGGCACAGCGCCGCTTTCATTCTGTTCGCGCCAACCTTCAACCAAGCGTTCGAGCAGACGAAATTGGGTCGACGAAGTATCCTGAAATTCATCGATCAACAAATGACTGATACGTTGATCGAGCTTGAGCATCAATTCGCTCGGATTGAGTGCGCCGCCCAGCGACGCATTCGCGCGTATCGAAATCTCGGTGAAATCAACTTCACCGTGAATCCCAAACACCACCTCCAGTTGCGCGACGGCTTGCACCAGCACGCGTGTCAAATGCACGAGTATTTGCCATTGTGAATCGGGATAGCTGTCCGCCGGCAAATAACGCACCTCCTGCAGTGAAGACAGTAAAGCCGCATCGTGCGCGAATATTTCGAGCAATGCTTCCATCGCGCTCTTCCATTCTTTGAAAAGCGTTTTTCGATCGCCTTCACCAGGTGGGAAGCCTTCGTTTTTGGTGATTTTTTTTCGCCAGGAACCTTCTTTTGTCAGCAGCCAATCGGCCAGACATTGCCAATGCGCGACCGCTTCCGACGCGTCGCCGGGTAAATCAACGCAACCTTTGAATTTGCACAACGCATGATCGGGCTTTTCTTGCGACAAATTGGTCGCAGCGAAATCCAGCAGCGGCAACATCTCGCCCTGATACGGCAGCATGTTTTCGCACACCCGCGCGAGCGCATCGGTGCGCACCTGCCGCAACGTCAGTTCAAGACGATCGCGCACGGCCTCGGTGCCATTTTTTTGATTTCTAATGCCTTGACCGATATGCGGCAGCCATTGATCGCGGCACGCGAGCAATCCTGCCAATAATTCATGCAAGCGTTCGACGCGATTATCGAGATGCAGCAGCAACGCGCCGAGGCTATCGGCCCTGAATTTATCGTCATTATTGGCGTTATTGGTTTCGAGTTGCAGCAACAGCGTATCGATCGCTTCGCGATACAGCGGTTGCGCGCGCTCTGTTACGCGCGGTTGACCGCCGAATTGCGACAGCACGGGCATCTGCGCGGTCAGGCTGCCGCAGAAGCCATCGATAGTCTGCACGCGCAAGCGCTGCGGGTTTTGCAGTAAATTCCAGCCTCGATTTTGCGCATGCGATAGCGCTGCGCGCGCGAGCCCCCAGGTTTTACGTTTGTGGTCTTCGCTCGGCTCGTCGTATTGCGCGGCGTGCAGCGCAAGCAAAATGCGCTCGCGCATTTCGGCGGCGGCTTTGCGCGTGAACGTGATCGCGAGAATTTCCTCGGGCTGCTGCACGTGCGCCAGCAACGCCAGCACGCGCTGACTCAATAATTCGGTTTTGCCGGAACCCGCGGGCGCCGTTACGCAAAACGAGCGCGTCGGATCGAGCGCCGCTTCTCGATAAAAATGATCGATGGGCTTCATCACAACACCTCTTACCCCTCTCCTTTAGACCCTTCAGGGCCCGCGGGGAGAGGGGAAGAATCTGCTTCGTGATAACGACGGCAAATGCTGTCGAGCGCGCAGAAATCGCAAGTATTTCTGGCTTTCGGATCGACCTGCGCGTATCCATCGATAAATTGCCGGGCGAGCGTTTGCAGCACTTCACGCCAACGCGCTTGCAAACTCTCCCAACTATCGATGGCAACCTCATCAGAAAATTGCGCTGGCAGCGAAAAATTATTTTCTTCAGAGTCACCGACAGCGATGATTTGCGGTTTTTCCAACCGCACCTGCGCAAACGCAACGCCGGCCAGCGCGCCGTGCTCTTCAAATATTTGCGCATACAGCGGCAACTGCGGCTCATCCGGCCGCTCGCCGAGCCATTCGTTGATCGAGCAATCGGCGTTTTTGGTTTTGTAATCGATGATAAGAAAACGGCCGTCGCGCAATCGATCGATACGATCGACGCGCAAACGCAGCGGCAGGCCGTTGAATTCGGCGCGACTGGTTTGCTCAATGGCATGTACGCTGAATTCGCCGCGTTCGCGTTCGATCGCAAGCCAACCCGTTAGCACGCGCACTAACCGCTGTTCTTCCAGCGCGCAGAAACGCGCGCCGAGACGCAGCGGTTCGCGCTCGCTGAAATCGCGCAGTGCAATTTCCGCCGCGCGCCGAACCCTTCGAGCTTGCTCGTCTTCATCGAGCGCAAGTAACGCTGTTTGAGTTTTCAATTCGCGCCAGATAATTTCGAGCGCCGTATGCAAAATACTGCCGCGCTCGGCCGCATCGAGCCCAGCCACAGGCTCGTCGAGCGGTCTCGCATTGAGCCGATGCGCAGCGAATGCGCGAAAGGCGCACGCGGCTTGATCCTTGAACAACGCGCTGCCACCGCGCGCCACTTCGGCGGTTGACCACGGCGGCGCGCTGCCTGCCGCGAATGTTTCGAGCTGGAACCGCGCATTGTTTTCTTGTCGACGAATAAACGCCGGCAATTGCACGTCGTACGCGCCACTGAACAATTCGGCGCTCGCTATTGCGCGCACAGCGTGAAATAACGGACTAGGACCGCACGCCACTTCCTCGCGTTCATTTTGATACGCGACGACTATCGTTTCGGCGCTCGCGAGCAACGAGCGCGTGAGACGCTGCGCAATCGCAAATTCGCGCTCAGCATCGCAGCGCGGCATGCGCAAACGGCGCTGTAAATCGCGCGGCAATAACGGCTGCGGCGCAGCCGCAGCGGGCCAGCAATCGTCGCCCATATCGCATAGCCACAACGATTTAAATTGCAAGCCCGCCGCTTCGAGCACGCCGAGAATTTGCAGCGGCGTATCGGCTGTCTGCGGCTGAAACACCTGCGCCTGCATCACACCGCGCAGGCGCTGCAACGCGACGGAAAAATCAATCGGCGCGCTGATTTGATCGAATCGCGAAAATTCGATGAGCGCTTGCTGCCAATGCGTGTACTGCTGATATTCGCTGCTATCGAGCGTGCGCGTACCGGGCCAGCCGAGCAACAACAGCGCTTCGCTGAATAATTCACTCCAGCGCTGCGCAGCATATTTTTTTTCCAGCCAGCGCGAGCGTCGACAACGCTCGGCCAGCTCATGCAACACAGCGCCCCATCGCCACGACGGAAAACGCTCGGCAACACCATCGGCGCAATGACGCACTTGTGCCGCGCGCAATTTCGTCGCGCGCAACGCACAAAGCATTTCGATAAATGCCGCTTGCGCATCAATATTTTCATTGCCGAATGCGGAAAATGGCGAACGCACAATTTGCAGCAAGGTTTCGAGTTCAATATCTTTTGCCGCGAATTCCAACAATTGCAACGCGCTGCGAATCAGCGGCATTTGCGCCAGCGCCAGCCCCGAGGAAAAATTCATCGGCGGCAAGCTGCGCGGTGTTTGCGGTAACGCGGTTGCGGGCGCGAGCACATCGAGCAATACGCGCTCGACAAATGCGCGCTGCGAATTCAAATCGGGCACGACAATCGCGATGGGGCCGGCGGGATTTTTCCGCAATTCGCGCTGCGCCCACAACGCTGCCGCCTGCAATTGCGCTTCCAGCGAACTAAAACCTACACACACGGCATTTTGGTTGCGATCGGGCAATGCGAGCGTCGAATAATCCGCAATCGTTTGCAATAATTCAGCGTGCAACGGCGGCAGATCGTCGAAACCCGCGCTCACCATCGCCTGCGGTAATTGCACACGCTGCGCGCGCACCGCGTCGACAACGCGCCGATCGCGCTCCGCAGCAGCGATCGCCTGGTGCGTGTCACAACTCAGCAGAAAACGATCGAGCCATTGCGCAAACATGGCGCTGTCGGGTTGCGCTTCGCATTCATTGCGCACGGCATTCGCGAGCGGCAATTGCCGCCACAGCGCGAGTGTGCGATAAGCGCTTTGCGCCTGCAAAGCCGCCTGACCCGGCCGCAACAAAGGCACATCATCGGCGCGGACCGCCTGCTCCCACAACAATAATTCCTGAGCGGAATTAAGCACCCAAACCCCGGCAGCGAGTGGATCGGCGCGCAGCACCATCTGCTGCCAGAGTTGCTCGATCCAATCACCGATCGCAAACACGGGTGCTGCCGGTGCCACCGCTCGCTCCGCCGCCACAGCCACGCGAATACGACTGGCCAGACGACGGTTTGGCGTGAGCACAACGGCACCGCGCGCAAGTGCGGGCGCAAGCACGGCGGGATCAAACAGCACGGTGAATTCGGACATGCCTTATTGTACCGACTCGCCCTTCTTCTCAGGTACCGATGGGGCGCTATTTTCGGTACAATTGCTGGCCCTATTGCATGATTGAAGCAGTTGATATCGCCATGTCCGCTCCGACACCCAACAATCTCGTCGCCAATCCCCATGCTCAGGTGGACAACCTCAATGTCGCCGCGCAAGAGGTTCTGATCACGCCCGATCAGCTTAAAGCCGCATTGCCGATGTCCGATGCCGCGCGCGCAACCATCACGCACAGCCGGAAAATCATTCGCGATATTCTCGATCGCAAAGATCATCGCATCTTCGTCGTCGTCGGCCCCTGCTCGATTCACGACATCGACGCCGCGCACGATTACGCGCGCCGCCTGAAAAAATTAGCCGATGAAATCGGCGACACGCTGTTCATCGTCATGCGCGTGTATTTTGAAAAACCGCGCACCACGGTCGGCTGGAAAGGCCTCATCAACGATCCGCACATGAACGACACGTTCAAGATCGAGGAAGGATTGCATATCGGCCGCAAATTGTTGCTCGATATCGCCGAGATGGGAATCGCCACTTCGACCGAGGCGCTCGATCCAATTTCACCGCAATATTTGCAGGATTGCATCACCTGGTCCGCGATCGGCGCGCGCACGACCGAATCGCAAACGCACCGCGAAATGGCGAGCGGTTTAAGCTCGGCGGTCGGTTTCAAAAACGGCACCGATGGCGGCCTCGCGGTCGCGATCAACGCACTCAAATCGGTTTCGCAACCGCACCGTTTTCTCGGCATCGATTCGCGCGGCCAGGTCGCCGTGATCACGACAACGGGAAACAAATACGCGCATATCGTTTTACGCGGCGGCAGCAACGGCCCGAATTACGACTCGGTGCACATCGCGCTGTGCGAACAGGAACTGCAGAAGGCCAAATTGCAACCCAATATCATGGTCGATTGCAGCCACGCCAACTCGGATAAAAAGCCGGAACTGCAACCGCTCGTTATCGAGAACGTCACCAATCAAGTGCTCGAAGGTAACAAATCGATTGTCGGTCTTATGGTCGAATCGAATCTATTCGCGGGCAATCAAGCCATTCCCGAGGATTTGAGCAAACTGAAATACGGCGTTTCCGTCACCGACGGCTGCATCGCCTGGGACACCACCGAGCAGGCGCTGCGCACGATGCGCGAAAAATTGAAAGTCGTGCTGCCGAAACGGTAGTCAACGATAAATAAAAAGCCCGGTCTTAAGCCGGGCTTTTTATTTCTGAATGAAAAAATTTAAACCATTAAATCGCGCGCACTCGCTTTCACAAACTCCTGTTTCAAATCGTCATACGTGTGCACCGCAGGGAATTGCGGGAATTCGCGAATCACATTTTCCGGCGCATGAAACAGAATGCCTGCGTCGGCTTCAGCGAGCATCGTCGTATCGTTATACGAATCGCCCGCAGCAATGACACGGTAATACAAACTTTTGAATGCCAGCACCGATTGACGCTTGGGATTGGCCTGACGCAACTTGTAATTCACCACACGACCTTTTTCATCCGCTTCAAGTTTGTGACACAACAATGCCGGATAACCGAGCTGACGCATAAGCGGTAGTGCGAATTCGTAGAACGTGTCGGATAAAATCACAACCTGAAAACGCTCGCGCAGCCAATCGACAAACTCATTCGCACCTTCAAGCGGTTTGATCTCCGCAATCACAGCCTGAATATCGGGTAAGCCGAGATTGTGCTCGTCGAGAATGCGCAGGCGCTGCTTCATCAGTACGTCATAGTCGGGAATATCGCGCGTCGTCGCTCGCAATTCTTTGATGCCGGTTTTCTCGGCAAAAGCAATCCAGATTTCAGGGACGAGAACCCCTTCGAGGTCGAGGCAGGCGATTTCCACGGATAACTCCTAAGATCAAAGAGAAAAACAGGCGGCACGATACCGGGAACACGTGAGTCAGGCAATCTTGGCGATGGGAAAAGCGATGTGCGGAGGGTAAAGCCAGGGGCGCAATAAGCAGCACCCCTGTGAACATCAATAGGTCGGCAATTGAATGTGCTCGAACAGCTCGTCGAGATCGGCTTTGGTGTGGCGCTGCAAGGCTTCTTCGACAACATCGCGTTTGAGATGCGGTGCGAACATTTGGATGAAGTCGTACATGAAACCGCGCAAAAATGTGCCGCGGCGAAAACCGATTTTGGTGACGCTGGGCGAGAACAAATGGCTCGCATCGAGCGCAACCAAATCGTCGTCCTGTTCCTGATCGACCGCCATCTGCGCGACGATGCCAATACCAAGCCCCAGGCGCACATAGGTTTTAATCACGTCGGCATCGGCTGCTGTAAATACCACTTTCGGCGCGAGACCTTTTTCGAGGAACGCTTCGTCGAGTTTCGAACGACCGGTAAAACCGAACACGTAAGTGACGATCGGGTGCGCGGCGACATCTTCAAGCTTGAGTTTTGAAACCTGCGCCAGCGGATGATCCTTGCGCACGATCACGCAACGATTCCATTTGTAGCACGGCATCATAATGAGATCGCTGAACAATTCGAGCGCTTCGGTGGCGATGGCAAAATCGACGGTGCCATCCGCCGCCAATTCGGAAATTTGCATCGGCGTGCCCTGATGCATGTGCAGTGCTACTTCCGGATATTTCTTGATGAAAATTTTAATGACGGGTGGCAACGCATAGCGCGCTTGGGTGTGCGTTGTCGCAATCGAGAGACTACCCTTTTTCTCATTGCTGAATTCCTGCGCAACCTGTTTGATGCTTTCGACCTTGCGCAGAATTTCACCGGCCGTTTTCAAAATCGCTTCGCCCGCCGGCGTCACGCGCGTGAGGTGCTTGCCCGAACGCGAAAAAATCTCAACGCCCAATTCGTCTTCAAGCAGACGGATCTGTTTGCTGATACCCGGCTGCGAGGTGTAAAGGCTTTGCGCGGTAGCGGAAACGTTAAGCTCGTGATGGGCAACTTCCCAAATGTAACGCAGTTGCTGTAACTTCATGTACGCCCCCCAAATCACTCTATAAGTGACTTATTTTATTAGTGAAACTTCATTTGGACAGCAGTTATCCATTATCTAGTGGTGTTGTACGCTTGGTTACCACAGCGCCACTCCTTATAGCCAAACATAGCGCATTTAAACGAAAAGGACGAGCTTTTGGCACAAGGAAATGATTTTTTAGTGCACCGGGTTTGCTATGGACTCAGCGGATATTGGCGATCCCGTGCGGCACGTGCCCGGTCGCAACGTGCTGACTCGCCGAATCGCAATGTCCAAGCTGGTCGTCGAAGAATACATCGGCACCGAACGCACGCAGGAATTCGCCTTTGGATAAGCCGCCCAAAAATAATGCTTCGTCGATGCGGATATTCCAGGCGCGCAAGGTGCGGATCACACGTTCATGCGCAGGCGCCGAGCGCGCCGTGACCAACGCGGTACGCAGCAGCGATCGGTCGGGCGGCAGCTCGCTTTGCAGCGTATGCAATGCTTGTAGAAACGGTTTGAACGGCCCGCCGCTCAGCGGTTGTTTGGCAGCAGCGCGCTCGCTATCGGCGAACGCCTGCAATCCGTTCTCTTTGTAAATGCGCTCGGCCTCATCGGAAAACAACACGGCGTCACCGTCAAACGCAATGCGCAGTTGCTCTCTATCGGCACGGTCGCCGCGACTAGAAGCGATTAATGTTGCCGCGGCGACGCCCTGCGCCAACGCAGCGCGAACATCCTCGGGATCGGTCGATAAAAAAAGCTGGCAGCCGAACGCCGCCACATATCGATAGGGGCTTTGTCCGCCGCAAAACGCGGCGCGGCAGATCGGCAAACCGTAATGCTGGATCGAATTAAACACGCGCAGTCCGGTGTCGGCGCTATTGCGCGACAGCAGAATCACGTCGACGCGATCGCCCGCTTTTTCAGGGCGAGCAGGCGCATTGCAGCCGACAAGCCGCTCGTTCAAGCGCAATAATTTTTGCACGAGCGGAAACGCTTCACCGGGCTCCAGCGGCTGCTCCTCGTGCTCGATTTGATAGCGTTGAAACGCATCGAGCCCCTGTTCTTTGAAGACACGATGGCTGTCATCGAGATTGAACAGTGCGCGCGAAGAAATGGCGATGACTAACTTATTGGTCATAAAAACCTATCAAAATTGCGCGCGACGATCGGCGATATATTTTCTACGTTTGACTATATCGCCAAACGCGCGCAAAGGCACTGCTTTCGCACAGCGCAATGAGTACAATCGCCAACCAGTCTCTTTCGAAATCGATCATGCTCAACACTGCCCGCGTCACCATCGATCTCGTTGCCCTTCGCCACAATCTCGCCGTGGTACGCCAACTCTGTCCGCGCAGCAAGATCATGGCAATGATCAAGGCCGATGCCTACGGTCACGGTTTATTGCCAGTGGCGCGCGCCTTGGTGAACGCCGACGGCTTCGCGGTGGCGCGACTCGATGAGGCGCTGCAATTGCGGCGTGCCGGTATCGCGCAGCGCATCTTATTGCTCGGCACGCTGCTCGATAGCGACGAGTTGCATTTGTGCTCGGCGCAGAATATCGAAGTCACCGCACACGATGCCGAATCCGTCGCACTCATCGATGTGGCTGCCGCACAACACCCGCTGCGTGTCTGGCTGGAACTCGATTCAGGTATGCATCGCCTCGGCCTTACCGCTTCAGAGTTTGCAGCGGCCGACCGCAAGTTGCGTAAAAATTCCGGGGTAATTGAATTGTTGCACTGGACCCACTTCAGCGATGCCGAAGATCTTCGCAGCGACATCAACGATCAGCAACTCGCAGTATTGCAGGCGGCGCGCGCGCAACAGGGTAGTGCCGTGAGCATCGCCAACTCCGCTGCGATCATCGCGCGGCCCGACACGCACGCAGCGTGGGTGCGCCCCGGCATCATGTTGTACGGCATGAATCCACTTCACGAAACGCACGCGCACGCGCTGCGAGCCGCGATGACTTTGCACGCCAATGTCATCGCGATTCGTCGCATCGAGAAAAACCAAGCCGTCGGCTACAACCGCACCTGGATTGCGCCGCGCGATAGCGTAATCGCCACCATCGGCATCGGCTACGGCGACGGTTATCCGCGCCACGCGCGCAATGGCACGCCGGTATGGCTCAACGGCAAACGCGTGCCATTAGCCGGACGCGTATCGATGGATTCGATTACGGTCGACATCACCGGTCACGCCGACGTAGCCATCGGCGACGAAGCGGAGTTGTGGGGAATGCATTTATCGGCGGATCTCGTCGCGCGTCATGCCGACACGATTAGCTATGCGTTGTTTACCGGCGTCACCGCTCGCGTCGATCGAAATTATTTAAGCGAATAATTCAACGCCCTCATCCATCTCCGTTAGATCCTTTAGTGCCCGGAAGAGAGCGCAGCAATGCCGCTAAAATTGAAATTGCTCGCGCTGCGGAAACAAACCGAATACGCCGCCCGTATGAATGAATACGATATCGCTGCTATCGTCGAAGCGACCGCGCTCGATTTCGCTCAACAAGGCGTGAAATGCTTTCCCCGTGTAGACCGGATCGAACACCAAGCCCTCACTGCGCGCAACGCGCGCAATCGTCGCGAACACATCTGGGCCAGCTTTAGCGTAACCCGGACCGACATACCCGTCTATCACACGAATCGGTAATTGCTCGACATCGAGCATCTGCTGCCAGCGTTTGCGCCAATCGCGCAAATCGGCGCGCACTTTATTGATGAAATAAGCCTCGTCATCGCAGACCGCGACACCCCAAACTTTTGCGTCGATGCCGTGCAACGCGACACCCGCCGTGAGTCCACCTTGTGTGCCACCCGACCCGGTAGCACAGATAATATGGCGCGGCTGAATTTGATAGCGAGAAAAATCGGCGCGCAACTCCTCACACGCTGCGATATAACCCCATAAACCAATACCGTCGCTCGCGCCGGTTGGAATCACGAACGGATTGTGGCCATCACGACGCAATTCATCAGCGGTTTCACGCAATAAATTCGCGAGATTTTTTTGAAAAAAATCGGCGGGAAACGTGCGCACTACGGCGCCGACGAGATAATCGAGCAAGAGATTGCCGTCGTGCGGCGCCTGCGCTTCGCCGCGCAACAAGAGATGGCAGCGCAAGCCCAACTGCGCGCACAGTACCGCCGTCGCGCGACAGTGATTCGATTGCAGACCGCCGCACGTGATAATCGCATCGCAGCCCTGCGCCAACGCCTGCGCCAGCGTGAACTCGAGTTTGCGAACTTTGTTGCCGCTGAGCAGCGCGCCCGTTAAATCGTCGCGCTTTACCCAGATGCGCGGACCACTGATTTCGCGTGACAGTCGCTCGAGACATTGCAGCGGTGTCGGCGTCAGCGCGAGTTGAAGGCGGGAAGGATAAGTCAGCATTGATCACCGCCCCACCTAACTTAACCCATAAATTCAACTGATTCATTAAATGGATCAGGCCGTTAAATCGATTTCAAAGTGCCTTTCGGCAGCACCGCGTGCACGGATACTTTTTGGAATTTGAGCTCGACATTGTCGGCCACCTGCAGCACCACATAATCGTCATCCACTTTATTGACCTTGCCGAGAATACCGCTGGTGGTGACGACCTCATCCCCTTTCGCGATCGCGGCCACCATATCGGCATGCTCCTTTTGTCGCTTGCGCTGCGGGCGAATCGCCAGGAAGTAAAATACGGCGAAGAGGCCGCCGAGAAATACGATTTGACCTATCTGACCTGCTTGACCAAGCGAACTCGTTGGCGCCGGTTGTGCCGCAGCTTGGGCATAGGCCTCGGAAATCAAAAAACTCATCGTCAATGTCCTAACAAGATTATTACAGGATCGGCGTCAAAGAGCCGGCGGAGCCGTACTGTAACCGGGTTCGGGTCTCTGGTAAACATGGTGCCGAAGCGGCGCGCCTCGCAAACACCGCGCCGATCTCGCGACCTCGCAAGTTACAAATTCGTCATTGGACAGTTGTAGCGGCCCGATCTAACGTTCTCGGTGTGGTTAATGGTGGTAGCTTCGCAATAACAATAATTTCTCAATAACAATAGTTTCTCAATAACAATAACTCGGGACGCGATAATGAACCTACAACACTCAACCCAATGGCGCACTACGCGCTCAGCTTCTTCATCAACCTCCCCTGCGACTTCTCAGCACCTCGGTCAATTGCTGCATTGTCTCTCCGACGTTTTCGAATTGCGCGCAGTGACGAAATGTCGCCAGCGCGGTCATCGCAAATTTCGCAATTCGCACGGCGCGATAATCGCGCAACTCGATAACGTCGGCATGTGTCTCGGTGATTTGGCCGACCGCATCGGCATCAGTCAACAGGCGACCGGTAAGCTCGTGCGCGATTTGGAGCGCGCCGGCTATGTTGAAAGCCATCTCGATACCCGCGATAAGCGTTCACGCATTGTCTTGTTAACTGCGTCGGGAATACTGCTGCAGAGCGATATCGCGGAAATATTGCACGAGGTGCGCGGCGAATTTATCGAGATACTCGGTGAAACCGGATTGCGCAGCTTCGAACAGCAGTTGCGCAATGCGACCAATGCGCTGATGCAGCTAAGCAGCTAGCGCCACCGCTGCGCGCACTCGATGTGCAATTTCAGGCCAATTGCCGGCATTCACAAGTTCGTTTTCAACCATCCAGCTGCCACCGCACGCAATCACGCCTGGCAGCGCGAGGTATTCGCGAATATTGTGCGGGCCGATGCCGCCGGTCGGCATGAACTTCACTTGGTTGAATGGGCCCATCAACGCTTTAAGCAATTTTAAGCCGCCGGATGCTTCGGCCGGAAAAAACTTCAGCGCGGTGAGGCCGAGCTCAAGCGCCAATTCGATATCGCTGGGATTATTAATACCCGGGATAATCGGAATCCCCAAACTTTGCGCCGCGCGAACGTTGTTGGGATTGAGCCCAGGGCTGACGATAAAGCTCGCACCCGCGTGCTGCGCTTGCTCCATCTGCGCGCGGTTTAATACCGTGCCGGCACCGATCAGCAGCTGCGGTTGCGATTGACGCAAGAGCGCAATGGCTTCTGCCGCCGCCCCCGTGCGAAACGTGATTTCCGCCACCGGCAAACCATTTGCCGCGAGCGCCTCGCCCAATGGAATAATATCGCGGGCGCGCTCGACGACGACGACCGGAATAATTTTTAGCGCCGCCAGCCGCTGAATGAGCTCCGCCACAAATTCACCTCTTCGCAATATGAATAACCGAACCGGCCCACATTATCTCAGCGCGCGCCAATCAATGCCGTCGCGTAATACTCTAGCGGAGGCTAGTAACTGTTGTAACTCGGACCCATGGATTTGTCGCTACAGCGGATCGATAAAAAATGACCGGGTGGTGACCGGGCTTGTCAAAATGCGATTAAATTAGGAACCATCATAAAGAGTTTTGAATTTCTCACTATGGCGCATTTGAAAACGCGTCAGTTAGCCAAGCCCCGTTTCAGCCCAGTTATATAAAAATGTGAACCATTGCATAAAGTTATGTAGGGGGTATTGCATTATGCCTCGCACTAGGGTATTTCTATGCTCGCTGCATCGAGTGAAGGAGCCTTTGCTTGGTGCCACGCTGGAAGTACTAAATCTAATAACCACTGGGAAAGCTGCACAAGGCCAAACCCGATGTGAGTCGGGGACGGAAAGCTACGAGTCTTGCAATAAAGATAAAAAGCCGTGGTCGAGGTTTGAGAGCTTTTTTCGGGCTGTATGCCAAGATAGTCGGGCCACCACTTTCTCGAGCAACCTCGAGGAATTTTACATGAAAGCTATCAAAACCCTTATGGCAGTTTCCGCTCTGGCAACTGTCGCCGCCGCAGCCAACGCGACGGTATATGACATGACCGCTTACACCAATACGCCTTTCGCGGCAGCGGGCGGCAATCTCATTATGGACCTCTCTGGCACCTACGACACCACAGCGAGCATGTTTAGTGCGGTGCTTGGTACTAACGTCACAGGCGTGGCCACGCTGACTGGCAATGTGTATATCCCTGGCTTTAGCACCTCGATCCATTACAATACGATGAATTTCGTTATGGATGGTGCAACGGGCCTCGGCTCAACAATTGCTCCAGATGCGTCCTCCGCAAACTGCACGGACAACACTGGCAGCGGTTGCCCCGGCTTCTCAGGAGCACTCGTTTTCCCGCTGTATAATGCTATTAACTTTCACACCACTTCCAACAAAAATGGCACGTTCGACGCTTCGTCGGGCACGCCGTTCACGGCCGCCCCTGGTACCTATACGTGGACTGGCATCGCTAACGTCCCCGTCAATGGCAAAAACACGCTGGCGCAACTGCCGCTTACTGTAACGCTGTCTGAGCAAGCACCTGCTGTTCCGGTTCCGGCTGCCGCATGGTTGTTCGGCTCTGGCCTGCTCGGCTTGGCTGGCACCGCTCGCCGTCGTCGCACATCTTAATCGCTGTTTATTGGACTTAAATCGACAGGACGTCGAAGAAGCGCGGGGCTCTGCCCCGCGCTTTGATTAGAAAAGAAATATTGAAGGCATGTAGTCTTCTCAAGACAGAATTCAATCGGAGGTATGTGGTCGATGAAATCACTTCCCATGCAGTGCCATTGTCACTCTTCTGCTCCTTTTGACCTGTGCGCAATAACCACGTACCATTGCGCAGCTTCGATACCAGAATAAAAATAAAGGTGTGCGATAAGCCCCTTTTATAAAGACAACAACGCTCTCTGGGTGAGGCAGTTGGGGTTCGGTTGTCAGACCGAGGCCTAGATTGGTAACACTATTGCAGTAATTGCTAGGCACCCTATGCGATCTTCCAAAACCGATCCATGCCACACAAACGCGCCATAGCCATGAAACCCTCCATTAATAATAACTGGTGTAATTTTATGTCCTTAATCCGACTCGTGACATTCGGACTACTGCTATCAATTACGTCATTCACCCGCGCTGAAACGGTGCCGTACCACGTCAATCCAGGCGACCTCCTCGATGTTTACGTTTGGAATGAGAAAGACCTAACACTAGAAGTGTTGGTGCGTCCCGACGGAACGATCAGCATTCCGCTAGCCGGTCAAGTGCAGGCAGGCGGACTATCCGTGCCGGATATTGAAAAGAACTTGAGCAATGCGCTCGCCAAGTACATGAAAGATGAACCATCCGTGACCGTGATGGTGAAACAAACCACCGGTAACACCATTTATGTCATAGGCAAGGTCCTTAAATCCGGGCAATTCCCGATCAATCAACCGACCGATGTAATGCAAGCGCTCGCCATGGCCGGTGGTTTGAATCCATATGCCGCAGAAAACAGCATTAATATATTGCGCCGCGACAAAGACGGTACACAAAAAGCGATCCCGTTCCGCTACAGCGATGTGAAAGACGGCGATCAATTGCAAACCAATATTTTGCTGCAAAGCGGTGATGTGGTGGTGGTGCCCTAAAGGCAGCAAGAATGCACGCACAAAAGTTCCTAATAAGCTTACTCGCCGCGATTGTGCTGCAATCGATTAGCTTATTGGTATCCGCAGCGGATTATGCTGGCGGTTTCAATATGAATGTCGACGCCAGCCATAACGACAATATCCGCCTTGCACCAAGCGACAAAACCTCTGTTCAAAAATACCACGCGGCACCCACACTGACTTTTAGTGCGGCAACAGAAAACACGAAGATCGAGCTCAATTCAACATTTGATTTCAACCGCTACGACAAAAGCGAATTCGACAGCAACGATCAAAACCTTGCACTTGCGCTTTCGCACCAACTTGAGCGCGGATCCATCGGGCTAAATGTCGCCTATATCAATAACTCGACGCTAACCAGCGAATTGCTGACAAGCGGTAGAATCGGCAATAAAGCCGAGCGCACCGAGCAATACCAGCTGTCCCCACAATGGACGTACTCCATCAATGAAACTAACTTATTACAAACTCAAGCGAGCTTTACGGCTCAAGACTATCACTCCAACGCGTACACCGGTTACAAAAATACTGGCGCGGAAGTTGACTGGCTTCATATGATCAATGAAAGAATAAAATTGGTGACCGCAGTTACTTACTCGGACTATCAGTCCGACGACATAAAATTTGGCGTACCCACCTCGGAGTTTGTGTACACAACGAGCGACCCAACCTCCCCCGGTGAGCATAAATATTTCCTACCTGGAATAGATGTTGTCGGAATATCCGCCGATGCGTTTGGCGAACAAAGTTATGCGCCCCGCACCAAAAATGTGGGTGGGCAAATTGGTATTGATTACCAGTCCACTGAACAATCTCTGCTAAGCGGACGCTTCGGCCGGTCACGCAACACCTCCACATACCCCATCAAAGACCCCAATAACATATGCAGTAATTCTGATTATCTCAGACTAATATCTGATTTTAATCGCGGAGTGGCGGTACTAGGAAGCGGCTCGCTCGAGACTATTTGCAGCCCCCTTCCAAACAGTGAAGCATGGCTATCAACGGCGGAAATCGAATGGGGTTGGAGCAACGAGCGGCAACAATTCAAATTGAACACAACAAAATCGACACAGCCAACCAGCAACGGCTACACCGTCGATGCGACACAAATAGGTTCGAGCTGGAGCTATCAATTCACCGCGCTTAATCAACTCTCCGCCAATCTAACGCTCGTTCGCAACCGCGCCATCGACAAGAAAAGCACTCTGCAAAATGCCTCTATTGCCGATCGGGACTACGGATCAGCTACGCTCGCCTACCAACGCCAGTTGAGCGAACGTTGGTTCTTACGTGCAAGTTACACATACTCCGAACAGAAATATACTCAAAATAACTCCCGGGCTAGCTCGAAAATTCTTACACTCAGCATAAACTACCGTCCGCAACAATGGCATTGGTCTCGATAAATCGCTCAATTAGCTACTAATTTACGGAATGAAGCAATTATGAATATGGCAAGTACAACGCCAGCAGAGCTTGAAGACGACAGCAAGTCGCTGGCGGATTATTTAAGCATTCTGAAGCGCCGCAAGAGGCAGATGCGCATAGCAGCACTCATTGTGCTCGCTCTCGCCGTGCTCGCCGCATTATTTTGGCCGCCGACCTATCGTGCCACCGCGACGATCTTAATTGAAGAACAAGAAATTCCCGAGGACCTCGTGCGCTCGACGGTGACAGGTTTTGCTAATCAGGAACTTCAAGTCATCTCGCAGCGCGTGCTCACACTTAACACGATTATGGATATCGTGCAGAAATACCAATTATGGAGCGACGACGAGATCCGTCGCATGCCGCGTACGGATATGATGGAAAAATTTCAAAAGCGCATGAAGCTCGATGTGGTCAACGCCGATGTCATGGACCCCCGTTTCGGTCGGCCGACTCAAGCAACGATTGCGTTTACATTGTCGTTCGATCACCGCAACCCAGCCATCGCGCAAAAAGTGACGAATGAACTCGTTAATTTGTACATGAATGAGAACTTAAAAAACCGCACCGAAAAATCGACGACCACTTCCGAGTTTTTGAAAAGCGAGGCCGATGATCTCGACAACCACCTCAAAGAAATCCAACAAAAGCTTGCCGATTTCAAAGAAAAAAACGAAGGCGCGCTCCCTGAACTCTATCAATACAACCTTAACGTCATCGAACGCTCCGACATGGAGCTGAGCGATGCCAAGTCGCACTTGTCCGAACTGCAAAAACATCGCATTGAACTGTTATCCAATATGGCTCAGATCAGCCCCTATGCCGCCACCGATTTACCGAACGGCGACAAGGCGCTCAGCGATCCCGATCGCCTGCGTGCATTGCAATCGCAGTACCGCGCCAAATCGGCGATTTACAGCCCCGATCACCCCGATATCATTCAGCTGCAACGCCAAATTAAACAGCTCGAGGAAAAATTGGGCGCCGGCAGCAGCGATAAAGATTTTGATGCCGAGTTGCGCGCCGAGGAAGACAAGCTCGCGCAGCTCAAGCAAACCTATACGGCCGACCACCCCGAAGTGCTCAAACAGCAGCGCGTAGTCGAAGCATTGTTGAACCAAAAAGCGAATGCCGTGAAGAACAGCGTCACGCACGCAGATAACCCAGCCTATGTTCTGCTCGATACGCAAGTGAAATCCATGGATGAGGATATCAAATCACTGACAAATCGCATCGCGGACCTCACTGAAAAAATCAGCAAATTTGAAGGCTATATCTCAAAAGCCCCCGATGTTGAGAAAACCTACAACGATTTAATGCGCGATCTACAAACCACAACGCTGAAATACCAAGATATCAAAGGTAAGCAAATGGAAGCTGACCTTGCCCAAAACCTCGAAACCGAACGCAAGGGGCAACGCTACAGCCTGATTCAGCCGCCGATTCTACCGGACGATCCAGTCAGCCCAAACCGTATCGCCATTCTTCTAATCGGCATTATCCTGGCGGGAGTAGCAGCCGCTGCTACCGCGGGCGCGCTCGAAATGCTCGATGAAAGCGTTAAGGGTCGCCTTGAACTGATCCAACTGCTCGGTGCGGCGCCGCTCGGCAGCATTCCTTATCTGATGATTGCGGAAGAAGAGAAAAAAGTCGATAAGAAGAAGCAATTGATGTGGATTGCACTCGCTGCAGGAATTGTTGTCGCACTGGTATTGATCCATTTCTTTTACAAACCGCTCGACGTGCTCTGGTTCGTCATTTTACGCAAGCTTGGTCTTGGCTATTAATTGCTGAGCATAGGCATTTTTTACTGAGCTTAACTATTGTTTACTGAGAGAGACCATCGTGGATTTTATTCAGCAGGCGATCGATAAGGCGCGCGAACAGCGGCAAACCGGCGCGCCTGAGACGCGCGAAACCTCGCAAAAAGCGCCACCGCCAAAACCCGGTACGCAGAAAATCGAGTACACGCAAACGCGCGTGGCCGAACTCGACCCCGAGCACCTGCGTCGCGAACGCATTATCGCCGCCTCCGATGATGACAAGCGCGGCGATAGCTATCGTCAGCTGCGAACGCAAATTTTGCGTACGTTTCGAGACAACAACTGGCACACGCTCGCGATTACGAGCCCCAACAGCCAGGCCGGTAAAACTCTTACCGCAATCAACCTTGCAATCAGTCTGTCGCTCGAAGTCAACCAAACCGTGATGCTGGTCGAACTCGATCTGCGCAACCCCAGCATTCTCAACAAATTGGGCATCGAGCACGAATACGGCCTTATTGATGTTGTCGAGGGTCAAGCGGAGTTAAGCCAAGCACTCGTCAATCCCGGATTTGAACGGCTGGTGATTTTACCCAATAGCGGCAACACGAAGCGCCGCTCCGAGCTGCTATCGTCACCGCAAATGGGCGCACTATTGCACGACATCGTGCATCGTTACGAATCGCGCTTAATTATTTTCGATCTGCCTGCTCTACTCGACGACGACGATGCGCTGGTTTTCGCGCCGTATGCCGATGCGACACTGCTTGTAGTTGAGGATTGTGTGAGCAAGCGCGACGATATCGAACGCTCGCTGCAATTGCTGCAGGGCACGCGGCTGCTCGGCACCGTGCTGAACAAGGTACGCTGAGTCAAGATCAGAGGTTTATTAAAAATATGTACCTCGCTCACTACGGCTTCACGCAAATGCCGTTCAACTTGGCCCCCGATCCCGATTGCCTGTATTTATCGGAAAAGCACCGCCTGGGCTTGAGCTTACTGCAATACGGTCTGTCTGAATCGGTCGGCGGGTTGACGGTCATTTCAGGCGCGGTCGGCGCGGGCAAAACCACTCTGCTGCGCAAACTCTTGCAACAACTCGACTACGAGCGGCTGACCGTCGGCGTTATCAACAATACGCTGGGCTTCGATGAGAAGTTGATTCACTGGGTTGTATCGGCGTTCAATCTGTCTTACGAAGGCCGCGACAATCTCGCGCTTTTTCGCGAGTTTCAGCAATTTCTGATCAACCAGTATGCGCAAGGAAAAATTACCGTATTGATAGTCGACGAGGCGCAGAATCTCAACGACAAGGCGCTCGAAGAACTGCGTTTGCTCACCAATATCAACGCCGAGCGCGACCAACTCCTAAAAATCGTGCTACTCGGGCAACCCGAATTATTGGAGCTCCTTTCACAACCGCGCTTGTCGCAAATCGCGCAGCGCGTGTCGGTCGAATATCATCTTGAACCGCTTAACCGCCTCGATACGCGCAATTACATTCACCACCGGCTCGAAAAAGCCGGTGGTGCCGCTGATATTTTTTCCGACAAAGCATGCGACATTATCTACTGTCTGAGTGGCGGCGTACCGCGTTTGATCAATACATTGTGCGACTACGCCCTCGTCTACGGCTTCGCACAAGGTTCGCATAAAATTGGCTTTGCGGCGGTACTGGAATCCGCCAAAGGGCGTCGACTGGGCGGAATCAATTATCACGACAGGAATAATCCCGCGATTAAAGAAGTCAGCGATGCGATCGCCTCCGAACGCGGTATCGATCTGGAATCCCTATTTCCTGCACCAAAACCTGTAACATCCATCGCGTCATAATTAATCGACCATAGAGACGTATCAGTATCGAAATAATAACCAAATCGGTACATGGAATGAGGTAAAAGAGCAAATGTCCAAACGCGTGATGACAGTATTTGGAACGCGGCCCGAGGCGATAAAAATGGCGCCCGTTGCGCTCGCACTTGCGGCGGATTCCAACCTTGAGTCGATCGTGTGCATCACCGCCCAACACAGGCAAATGCTCGACCAGGTCATGCGCATTTTCGATTTGAGCGCCGCTATCGATTTGGATTTGATGCGGCCAGGCCAGGATCTTTACGACATAACGAGTCGCGTCTTACTCGGCATGCGCGATGTACTCAAGCGCGAAAAACCCGACCTGGTGCTCGTGCACGGCGATACCACCACGTGCTTCGCTGCTGCCCTCGCCGCGTTTTACCAAAGCATTCCGGTCGGCCACGTCGAAGCGGGATTACGCACGGGCAATTTGCTCGCGCCATTTCCCGAAGAGGCCAATCGCTCACTGGTCGGACGTATCGCCGAAATGCATTTCGCGCCGACTGAGCGTGCCCGCGACAACTTGCTCGCAGAAAATATTGCACCCGAAAAAATTATCGTCACGGGCAATACCGTTATCGATGCATTGCTGATTGCACGCGGCAAAGTTAAGACCCTGCCTTCAAGCGCGTGGCACAGCAGCATCGGTAGCACGTTATGTGAATGCATCGAGCAACGCCGCGGACGCCTCATATTAATTACCGGCCACCGCCGCGAAAACTTCGGTCAAGGTTTTATCGATCTCTGCAACGCCATTCGCACACTCGCGCTCGCGCACCCCGACTGGCTGCTTGTCTACCCCGTGCACCTCAATCCAAATGTACAACAGCCCGTGCTCGATATTTTGAGCCACCTGCCGAACGTACACTTAATCGAACCGTTAGAATATTTGCCTTTCGTATGGCTGATGGATCAATGCGACCTAATTCTGACCGATTCAGGGGGAATTCAAGAGGAAGGGCCGGCGCTGGGCAAGCCGGTGCTGGTAATGCGCGAAGTTACCGAGCGCCCCGAAGCGCTTGATGCCGGCACAGTAAGGCTCGTAGGTACAGACAAACAACGCATCATCGGCGCTGTCGAACTTATTTTAAATAATGAACCCGAATATAGGTCAATGGCTACCGCCCGCAATCCTTTTGGTAATGGAACTGCAGCAGAGAAAATCCTTTCCGCGTTAAAGGACTATTTGAAAAATAATCATTGTGCGCAACCAAAAAGAGAAAAATTTTGAAAATGAGTTACAACTCTTAAAATATTCGATTTTCACTCTTGAGTTCAACCAAACATGAGTCCGCTGCAAAACTTGAGAAAGCTATTCAGAAGGACATATCGCTTCCTTTTCTTCCGTGTTCATTGGGAAATACTGGTACAAAAAGGCGTAATTGGTAAGCAAGATTTCAGCAAATTTAAGCTCCTTACCCCGCCGCGAGATTGCTTTTGGGCTGACCCTTTTGTTGTTAAACGCGACGATAAAGTTTATATATTTATTGAGGTAGCCGAGTACAAGAAATTTAAAGGATACATTTCCGTTTTAGAATTAGATTTAAAATTAAATCTATTGGAGGTTAGAAAAGTTCTGGAGGAACCGTGGCATCTATCATATCCGTTTGTCTTTGAACACGCCGGAACGTTTTGGATGATCCCTGAATCAAAAGCCAATAAAAAAGTAACTTTATATAAGTGCACCTCCTTTCCAGATAAATGGCAAAAATATCGCGATCTACTGGAAAACCAACGAATTGTCGATAGCAGTGTCTTTTTCTTTAACAACAAATGGTGGCTATTTTGCGGCGGACCAGGTGCTAACCACCCAAATAGCAATGAATTGTTTTTTATTTTTTTTAGCGACGATCCAATTGATGGTGCATGGACTCCGCATCCACTCAACCCTGTGAAATGCGATATAAGTGGAGGAAGACCGGCAGGTAATATTTTTTTAAGAAATGGCCAGCTAATGCGGTTAGCTCAAAACTGCAGCATCGGTTATGGAGGCTCCACTGTGATATACCGAATAAACGAACTTACAACAACATCATATTCCGAAACTAAAATCGAGGATGTTCATCCCGAGGGGTTCCCGAATGCAATTGGTATGCATCATTTTAGTGAGTCTGAAGGTTTTGTAGCATCAGACATCTCATTTTATATACCGAAATTTAGACCAGAGATTCAGCGTACGAATATATAAGTGCTTCAATTTTATCCATGCCGAATTTCAGTTTTATTAGTTGCTTTACATAAGATTACAGTCAATTACAGTATTTAACTCTGCGAAAATTATCTTTACCAATTGAGAGCCTGAGGTTACTAATATGACTACCAACTTTAAAAACATTTGCGTCATTGGCCTCGGCTACATCGGCTTGCCCACGGCATCGCTGCTCGCCACCAAGGGCTACACGGTTCATGGCGTAGACATCTCCCAGAAAGTCGTTGACACGATCAACCAGGGAAAAATCCATATTGTCGAGCCGGATCTAGACATCCTCGTCAAATCAGCTGTCGGTAGCGGCAATCTCAAAGCAGGCTTAAAACCTGTCGAATCCGACATTTTTATTATTGCTGTACCTACTCCGTTTAAAGAGGGGAAAAAACCTGATTTATCTTATGTCGAAAACGCAACGCGCCTGATTGCCCCCTATGTAAAGCCTGGGAATCTAGTGATACTGGAATCCACCAGCCCTGTAGGCACAACAGATGAGGTGGTCGCCGCCATACTAAAAGAGCACGGCCATAAGACAGGCGAAGAGGTTTACGTTGCACACTGCCCTGAACGCGTGTTACCAGGACGAATCCTTATAGAGCTGGTTGAAAATGATCGCGTGGTCGGCGGCATCAACGATTTGTCCACCCAAGTAACTGTAGAGTTTTATGAAACCTTTGTGCGTGGCGATGTACTTCCAACCACTGCGAAAACTGCCGAAATGGTTAAACTTACCGAAAACTCATTCCGTGATGTAAACATTGCTTTTGCGAATGAACTGTCAATGATTTGTGATAGCGAAAATATCGAGGTTTGGGAGGTCGTAGCGCTCGCAAATCGCCACCCGCGCGTCAACATTCTTAACCCCGGACCCGGTGTGGGTGGTCACTGCATTGCAGTAGACCCTTGGTTCATTGTCCACCGCTCGCCGGAATACGCGCGCTTGATTCGCACTGCGCGCGAAGTCAACGACCATAAACCAGAATGGGTTCTGGAGCGCGTACGCAAGCAAGCCATCAAATTCAAAAAACCCATTATCGGCTGCTTGGGGCTTGCATTCAAAGCCGATGTCGACGACTTGCGCGAAAGCCCCGCAATGGACATTGTGCGTCATTTGCAAAAAGAAAATATCGGCCAACTATTAATTTGCGAGCCCAACCTGAAATCACATTCAGAATTCAATCTAGTGAGCGTCGACGATGTCTTGAAAGAAGCCGATATCGTATTATTACTCGTCGATCACAAACCATTCCGAAAAATTACCGCGACGAATCTAAAAGAGAAAATCGTAATCGATACCCGTGGAATATTCCAATGAAATTATTTCAACTTTTTTACAGAAAGAGCTAGTATGGATAAAAAGGCAAAAGTTAACTTGTTCGTCGTTGGAGCACCAAAATGCGGAACAACGGCGTTATGTTCGTATCTCGCGGACCACAAAGATATCTGTCTTTCTCAGGTGAAAGAACCTCACTTTTTTGCGCATGAGTTCAGGCATTTTCGCAACGTTATTAGAAATTTAGATGAGTACGAGGACCAGTTCTCTCATGCTAAAGGCACAGAAAAAATCTATATGGAGGGATCCGTTTATTATCTCTATGGCAAAAAATCGATAGAGAACGTAAAGAAATATAATAAAGATGCGAAAATTATTGTCATGTTGCGTAACCCCATTGACATGGCTCAATCAATGCACAGCCAACTTATTTGGACATACGACGAAGATGTCATTGTTTTTGAAGAAGCATGGAGATTACAGAATGAAAGGTTGCGAGGCAAAAAGCTGCCTAAGCTATGCCGAGAGCCTTTATTTTTGCAGTACGGCTCATTATGCAGCCTAGGCGACCAAGTAGAGCGGCTTTTGTATCACTTCTCTAAAGAACAGATTCTGTTTATCGACAACGCCGACATGAACAAAAACGTCAGAGCTGTTTATAGGCAAGTGTTGGATTTTATTGGTGTAGAAGATGACGAAAGGGAAGTTTTTGGCAGAGTCAACGAAAACAAACGCCACAAAATAAAATGGTTAGCCAAATTCACTGTACGACCGCCAAAAGCTCTAGTTAAACTGTTAAAAGCATTTAAATCGGCGGCCAAAATAAAAAAGCTAGGAGTTATGGATTTTATTAGAAAATTTTCCGACGATAAAACTAAGCGAAAGCCCATTAGTCCCGAGCTTGAGACCGAGCTACGAGAGTATTTTCGGAGTGACGTTGAGAAGCTAAGCTTACTGATCGGAAGAAATTATAGTCAAGCTTGGGGCTTTGATTAATGACCCTGATAGATCAAAAGCAACTTCGACTTGATTATGGACATGAAAAATCGTGCGTATTCGTAGCTAGCATTTCGCTTTCTGCTCTAAAATCATCTCCAGCGCGAGCCAGGATCGGCATCTCCCGTCCTTTAATACGGCTTCACTGTGGCGAGCAAGTGCGCCTCTCTGAAAACACGCAATCGCGTGGGCTGCTCTGTCAATGGAGTCAAAAACACATACGAGCAAATTCCGGACCTCACCGAGATAAAACTCATGTGTATTAGGCTTTTTCAAACTAGCATACTTTTAGGTTTCCTCGTTACTTTTTACGCGAGCATTGCGTTTTGCGCTGATCTGGAGCTAATAAGCTTAACGCCAAAACCAAATTACAAACCTTACGACCAACAGGAATATAACGCCCTTGTTGATAAGGCAACTACGACCTTTCCGATGTGGATCAGGAAAGGCAGCATTGGATGGAGCCATTACGACCGCGTAGCCATAGAAGTCAAACTCAAGGATTATGATAAGCTTAAAAATGCAAGTGTGGCAGTGATAAGATTGCATATGCCCATGGGGCTATATGCGGGGATATATTTGCCTGAGCGCATCGACGTCTACAGTGGAGGCTCACAATCTCAATATGTCCACGTTGGGAGCATTGACGTTCAACGATCACAATATGAAGATCTCGAGAGTCACTGGATAGAAATAAGGACTCCTTTTGCTGGCAATCAATTTGCTATAGTAATACAAAGTCCCGGACATGATATATTTTTGGATGAAATTGAAATAACTCCGGAACCATCGAACAACGAAGTTTGGAAAGCAAAACCGAGCCCCCCCGACAAATTCAATATCGCCAACGAAGTTGGTTCAGCATCATCGAAAAATGAGAATTTAAATGCAATTACTCAGTCTCTTGAAAAAGCAGATGATATCAACGCTGTTATTCAAGATGCCGGGCATCGTTTAGAAAGTTTCTTTCTCGCAAAAGGCGCTGCCAAAAACCAAAATACAGCAACTGAAACCAAATTAGTTTCGTGTGATCCTTACAGAGAATATCGATCAGATACCGATTCAAAACAGAATACTTCCTCCTCCGGTCTCGAGGAGATAAGTTTAAATCTTCCTCAGGGCGTGTTTTGCGTAGCTTTTTTTCCGAAACAAGGCGTAACCGATAGGCTAAGTATCACTTCGAATACCTTCACGCCAAAAAATTTCGTCACATATAAATTAAAAGATGTTGTTGCCGCAAATGGCGAAATGGTGTCGGATGCTGCGGTACCGATTGATAATTGGAGCGATCTAGAAGTTAGTAATGATCAAGCTAATTTCTTCTTGTTTAAATATGACGCGTCAAATGACGGGGGGATTCTTCACTTTCAATACGGAGCCTGGTCTAAAAGTGTCGTAATTTCGCGCCCATCGAAAATCTTACCTCTGAATTATATAAAGCCTACCATCGTGGTGTGGAGCTACTCTCAGGACAAACCCATATGGAATAACAAAGATGCTGCCTTAACTACCTTACTGGATGGAGGTGTGAATCTATTCAACATTCACTATGTAAATACCCCGCTGATGGAGTATTCTCAAAGAAAAGACCCTATGGCTCTTTTTAGATTTCGCCAGGACGTGGAGATGTTTAAGAACCATGGCAAGCTATTAATCGAACCTGAAGTATATAATTATTATGTAAAACTCGAAGATAACGAAGCCGTCCGGTTTAATAAACTGCAATTGAAACAAGCCTATTTTAATTGGCTAGATGACGTCGTTTCGGAATTGAAAAAAGAAAATGTCGGGTACAATAATTGGGCACTTTATTTAATCGATGAAGTGAATGCAAAAAAAGTCGCAGCGTTTTCTGAGCTTGCATCATGGACGCGCGAACATAATAGTAAAATTAATTTATATATAAACCCCAGCGCAACAAAACAGGATTATTCGGCGTTGGCACAGGCTTTACCAGACTACCTCGGTAAAATTGAGATTTGGCAGCCTCGCTTAGAGTTTGCCGAAACTTACCCGACATTGTTCTCAAAAATGGGAGTCGATCGCTGGACTTATCACAATCCACCCTATCCAGCAAAGGCAGCAGATCCCTTACTAGAGTACAGACTGCCTGCGATTCGAGCCTGGGTGATCGGATCGAAAGGCATTGGCGTCTGGTCGTTTGATGACAGCAAAGGAAGTTCAAGCTGGAATGATTTTGACGGCACAGCAGCCGATTACAGCATGGTATACGAATACGGCAACACCGTCATACCTAGTAGAAGATGGCTAGCCTTTGAGGCTGGCGCATTTGATATGTCCCTACTCATGACACTGGAGCATCAGGGGTGTGCTAGAAGCTCAATGACGCAACGTATTTCCGACCTTCTTTCAAACAAGACGATCGACAGCGACTTAATCGACGAAACGCTGGCAGCAATCATAAAAGACTGCCGCATTTATATGTCAAGGTGAGCCTTGAAGTCCGAAGAATTTACAAAAAAAATATTTGGTGGAGCCATTTTATCGATAGTCATTAAAGCTATTGGCGCTCTTCTCGCGTATGCCGTTCAGGTCTATTTGGCGAGAATATTGGGCGTACTAAACTACGGTACTTTCAACACAGGCATGGCAATTGTTGGGTTTGTTCTGGTGGCTTCTGTGGCCGGTTTCGATACATCGTCCCTGAAATATATTGCGCGATATCGGGTGAAAAACCAAATCACCGCAAGAAATAATTACATCAATGTATCATTTTGTTATTGCCTCGCCTTTTCCCTCTTATCGGCAACATTGATATATTTGCTTCACCCGCTATTTAATGCATATCTGGGCTTGAGCAGAGGTATTGTTACGGCAATCGCGCTCATGATTCCCCTTGAATCGCTTCTCCAGTTATTTTCTTCCTATTTTCAGGGAACTGGACATGTGTTGCTGGCACAAGGCCCTGTTGCTCTGTTCAGACCCTTACTCATATTGATAGGTATTTTTCTTACCTCCCACCTTAGTGCCGCACCGAATGTTATCCAAGCGATCGCTATCATTACAATGACTTTGCTATCCATGTGCATTTTCTATCTATTTATGATGAGGCGCATTTTAGTTGTGCCTTGTATAAAAAGGCGCTTTTGGATTTTCAGATCCAGTAAGGTATGGTTAAAGAGCTCGCTGGCATTCGCAGCTATTGGCGCGTTTAACATTATTCTCAACCAACTTGATATTCTCATGATTGCGGGCATGGTGAGCAACGCCGCTACCGGGCTTTACGCTGCGGCTGTCAAAGTTTCAAATCTCGTCATTTTTGTTTTAACAGCAGTCAATGTAGTAATTTCCCCGATTATTTCCGAACTTTATGCAAAGAGAGACTTTGATCGCCTAGCAAAAATATTAGCCGTTTCCGCCCGTCTAACAACCTTGGGGGCCACAACAGTTGTTGTTGGCCTGCTGTTTTTGTCGAACGATATATTAGGCATGTTTGGAGAGTATTTTCGATCCGCCCACGAGACGCTCGCCATTTTATTGATAGCGCAAGTGATTAATACGGCCGCTGGATCTGTGGGATTTCTGATGAACATGTGCGGCTATCAGAACTACTCAATTCGAGCCCTGGGTTTAAGCGCCACAATAAATATCATCGCCAATTGCGTGTTAATACCAAAATACGGAATAAATGGCGCCGCCTATGCAACCATAACATCGACAGTGATTTGGAATCTCTATCTAGTGATTTACGCGCATAAATTGGTTGGAATAGATACCACCTGCTTCTCACGAGGGAGGTATCTTAAATAGGTCATGAAATCATCCACAACAAGTCTCAACTGGGATCGTTACGAAACCATTTGCCTTAAAAAGCTCAAACTTACACTAACTCAAATCTGTCCAAATGAAGAAATAATTTTTGTATATATTGAATCTATATATATCCGATACAGATGGAAAATACTGGCTCTCCGGCTTGATATACGCCCTGCTTCCATCGAATATCGGCTGCCCCCTAGTGGAGATGAACTTGCAGTACACCGCTCCAGATCAATGCCCGCTAAGGAATTCACCTATCATCCTCACTCGAAAGCAGATTCAGCATCAATGCCACAAACATTGTTTATTTCACCTGGGAGCTGGTCAGCTCAATATGGGTAGTCGCTTTTATTGTAATTGCCGAGATATCATTATGGTGCTTACCACGTACGAAAAAATGGGGTTCAACACAACCTGCCAACCTCTGCTACCACCAGTTCTGCGAGAAAGCTAATGCACATGGAACCCCCTTTCCACGCCAACGCATCAAAAGTTCAATATTCAACTACTAAGGAGCGGCAACGCTCAGCCACGTACTGGCAATTTCTATTCGCATGGCAAATGTTAGATGCATTGTTCATGTACTTATCACAACCATTCTTTTTCTTTCCAATTAATGCCCTTATGCCGCTTTTGGTGATTATTGGGCTAGCTACCACAAAAATACAAAAGCCCATAATCAAGCCGACGCCTTTGGTGTTGCTCGTCATATTTTCAGTAGGTTACATGCTTGGAGCAATCGACGATGCAAATAAGCCTTATGATGTCTTCAAACAAACTATAACCTTAACTTGCGCTTTTATTGTTGGGTATCAGGCCATCATTAACCAGCGAAATCTCCGCTTGCTTTACACCCTCTTTTTATCGGTCGGCCTCGCATACGGTATTATTTGTACCCTCGCAATACTCGGTTTAAGTAATACGTATCTACCAGTAATCTACGATACAGGCTACGACACCGACGGAACACTTATCGAGCGCGCACGGATAATGACCAATGAAAACTATCAAATTTTCTATTTGTTTATGATAGCACTCTGCTTTTCTGTCAAACAATCAAACTTTAAATCAATTTTAACGATTATTGGACTAGCGGTCGCCACATTTACAATGATCAAGCTTCAAACCCGAAGCGGCATCATTTTACTTTTAATGACAGCCTTCGGTGGCATTCTATTACGAATGTGGTATAGAGAAAAAGGTGCTCTCCAAAGCCTTGCTATATCGGCAGCCATCGGCTTAAGCCTGTTACTCTTTAAATTGCATGCACTGCAGGAAACAGCTAGTGGCTTAGTCCATCGTTTTACTGACAGCGGCTACGGGACTTTTTGGGGGCGAATTGAATCGTTCACTTACTTATTTACAATGATTTATGATCCATATTACTGGTATCCTAGGGGAGAGCATATATATATGGCCGCCCACAATGGTACAGAAGCGCACAACTCCTTGACTATGGCTTTTTTAAATGCGGGCATATTAGGATTGATAGCATGGATATTATTAATCATCTGGCCGACATGCAAAGGTATTACAAAAATAATCAAGCGTAAGGTTACTCAGGAGCATGCTGGCATAATCATTGGGAGTACTATCAGCTTTATTGCCGCCTTCTCGTTACCCGCTGCACAATATGAACAAGTTTGGCTCTGGGCCGGAGCTTGCACCGCGGCCTTGCTCAACAGACGACCTATTTAAAGTCAATCCAAGAACCATCATAATGAAACAAAAAATACTTATTGGCTCATCAAGCGCTCCCGATAGTGGCGCGGGTATTTGCACCTATGTTAATCAACTTGTGGGAGAACTCCTACAGCGCGATTATGATATTGTATATCTTGCTCCCCCAAAAAAATTCAACGCACCGTTACCGTGGCCCATTCAGCATATTGAAATGGGGCAGGAATATGATCCTTTAAAGGCACTAAAAACTCTATATACGCTATTTCAGAACGAGAAGTTTTTATTAGTAGTAAACAATGACCATCCGTATCTACAAGCTGCCGCCCCCCTTTGCAATACTGTTTTTGTCGCAATTGGTCATATGTCTTTTACCAGCGTCGCCAAATTAGCTTGCTTTAACCCGGAATGGGTTGACCACATCGTCGCTATTTCTCAAGACATGAAGCGTGTTTTTTTAAAAGAGCAGGGAATGAAAACCTCTCAGGTTCCCCTCATTTACAACGGGATCGCAGATCCACACTGCGCACGACTTCCCCCGAAAACTTATGATAGAAAGCTACAGCTGATTTATGCTGGTGGTTACCACCCAAACAAAGGGGGTAATCTGATGCTTAAGGCTCTTCAAGACTCACGTTGGCCGGCACTCCAGTGTCACTTGAAATGGTTCGGCCATATGAACAATCGCTCGCGCTCGATTCTCGAACGAGTAAATAACGTTGTCGTCTACGGGCGCACTGAACGCGAAACTTTTCTCGCACATCTAAAAGAGTCCGATATCTTCTTAATGCCTTCTTATCAGGAAGGTTGTCCAATGAGCATGTTAGAAGCAATGAGTTATGGCGTTGTTCCTATTGTTAGCAATGGAATTGGCGCGATGCAGCGCATAATCATTGACTCACAAGAGGGATATATCTGTCGGCTGAAGCGCTGGCCCGACGATATGTTCGAAGTACTCTCATATCTGCAATGCAATCTTAATCGCTTACAAAAAATAAGAGAGCGCACATATCAGCGCCTACTAAGTGATTTTCTAATTACACAGGTTGTAGATAACATCATCGATCTTGCTGGGACTCCAACGGTCAATAGATCACGACCAGCCCATCAGATTCAAGTTCTAAAATGGCATCGACCTATTTCAAACAACAATAAAGCACCTATAATAAATAGAATATTTATAAAGTTTGGTTACTTAGAAAAGTCTAAGAGCTTAAGGTCGAGTTTATTTCATGAACAAAAAAACTAAAGTAGTTATTCTGTATCGCGTGCTGTCGCATTACAGAGTGCCTATTCTTGAAAAATTGAATGATTTTCCTGATATCGAATTGACTATCGTTCATGGCTGCGATTTTCCAGGCACCAAAGTTGTAAACTCCAAAGCTGTACACCGATTTACCTCGGTAGAACTTCGTTCGTTACCTATTCGCTTGAAGACTTCGAATGGTTTAGCCGTAGCGCCTTTCAGCCCCGGCTTACTCGCCGCATTATTAAAGCTCAAACCAGATGTAATCGTTTGCGAGGGAGCATCCAATCTGCCGAATAATATTCTCACCTACATTTACGCCAAACTATTTGGTGCAAAGCTCGTGCAATGGGGGCTAGGCGAAATCAAAGGCTGGAAAAAATCTCGACTACGGCGAATGTTGGACTGGCTCATCGAGGCCATGGAGCGCAGCACTGATGCCTGTATCGCATACAGTTCGCGTGGGTATGCCTACTATGAAAAAATAGGTGTTCCCTCGGACCATATTTTTATCGCGGTCAATGTTGTCGATACGGATCGCGTTGTGCAGCTTTCCTCTCAACTGGATATGAAGCAAATCCATCGGGACGCGCATCGCGATATCAACTTTGTCGTGTTATTTGTGGGCGCCTTGAATAAAGAAAAACAAGTTGACATGCTTATCAAAGCCTTTCAAACATTTTGTCGTGCCACGCGAGCAAATGCAAAATTGTTTATTGTCGGCGATGGCGATGACCGAAAACGCCTCGAGACGATAGCAACAGCGGATCCATCCGCACGCATAGAATTTGCCGGACATGTCGTCGATGGCGTTGGCCGTTACTTTGCGATGGCCGACATTTTTGTTTTGCCCGGCCTCGGCGGCCTAGCAGTATCGGAAGCCATGGCATACGGTGTGCCCGTCATTGCCGGCATAGGTGATGGCTGTGAAGTCGATTTACTGGAAGACGGCGGAGGTATTCTTGACGAAACACTGAGTGAAACTTCATTA
Source organism: uncultured Verrucomicrobiaceae bacterium (assembly GCA_964500675.1). Lineage (GTDB taxonomy): Bacteria > Pseudomonadota > Gammaproteobacteria > Pseudomonadales > CAMLJR01 > CAMLJR01. The sequence continues at coordinate 150,905 of CAZCNY010000001.1, forward strand.
ACGGATCATCTAACCGCTCTTTATAAAAATCCTGATTTGATCACAAGCATGAAAGCTGCCGCAAAGAAGACCATTTCACAAAAATACAACGTAACGACTTACGTAGACGGCATTATGAAGGCCATTAAAAAATCACAAACATTCGATGTATGATTACACTTATTAAAGCTGATATGCGCTTCATTCTGAAAAAGACGAATCCCCTCAAACCTCAGCCGACTAACCGATTATCAAAAGCTTTTTCTGCTCCGCAAGCGACGGAGAAAACCTATTTTAATCTTCCTGGATTTTCTAGCCATGACAAAAAATGAGTCTCGCCCTGTTTGCATTTTGAACGGCACGACATTGGTCATGGGTGGCGCTTTGCAAGCGTGCGTCAATTTTATTGGCGAGGCGGTAAACGATCCACAAATAGACTGGCACTTTTTCGTTTCAGCTGAAGTTGCCGAACAGCTGCATCCTGCCGGAATCAAGGTTGCGCCTGATAAACTTAAAGTCATTTCACCTTCACCAGCTCGCAACAAAAATTCAAGAAAATTCGTCAAAGGGATCGCGGATGAATTAAACCCAAGCTGGGTATTCACTTTCTTTGGGCCTTCTTACGTGCGCTTCAAGCAGCGGCATTTGTTAGGCTTCGCAGATGCCTGGGCAATAAATGCAAATAAATATGCGATTAAAACCTTAAAAACATTAAAAGAAAAAATAAAAGCCTTTCTCTTGAATGTATATAAAAGATATTGGTTGAAATATGCAGATTTTTGGGTCGTAGAAACGGATGCGGCACGCAAAGGCCTTGCAAAAATTCCCGGCATAGAAGCCAAAAAAATTTATGTAGTCCCAAATTCTTGCAGAGAAATATTCAAAAAAATTTCTTCAGGAGCCATTTTGAATGGCTCAAGAAATATACGTCTTTTGTATTTGAGCGCTTACTATCCACATAAAAATATAGAAATGATTCCATATGTGGCTTTTTATTTAAAAAAATACCTACCGGATTACGACGTTAAGTTTGTATTAACGATATCATCAAATGAATGTAACGCCGTTCTCCAAGTCGCTCAAGATTTAGGGGTAGCTGGCAGCATGGAATTGATTGGAAAAGCTAATCTGGAGCAAGTTTGCAATCTATACGAGACGTCTCACATCGCCTTCATCCCTACCTTGCTGGAGACCTTCTCAGCAACATACTCAGAGGCGATGGCATGCTCCATGCCAATCGTCACAACGGATCTGGATTTCGCTCGGAGCGTATGTGGCAATGGTGCTTTTTATTTCCCGCCCAACGATGCCAAGAAAGCCGCTCAAGCGATAATCACCTGTGTGAAAGATGAAAATGCTCGAGCAGCGGCACTGAAAGAAGCCAGTATCATTTCCAAATCATTACCCAGCGCACATGAGAAGTACGAGATGTATAAAAAAATCATTGTTGACAATAACGTTGGATAATCGCCATGTGTGGCATTGCCGGATTTCAAGGGGAATTTTCCGCCTCACTACTGCCGCTGATGAGCAATGCGCTAGCAAATCGCGGCCCAGATCATCAAGCGTATTGGCATAATGCCGAAAAAGGCATTGGGTTGGTTCATGCGCGACTTTCCATTATCGATTTGTCTGCGCGTAGCAATCAGCCGCTGTGGGATAGCAGCGATCGCTATTGCATCGTTTTCAACGGCGAGATTTACAACTATCGCGAACTGCGCGATGAGCTGATTAAGCAAGGCTGTACCTTTCAATCGAACGGCGACGGCGAAGTTATTCTCTATGCATATATTCGCGGCGGCATCGAATCGTTCAAACGTTTAAATGGCATTTATGCGTTCGCAATTTGGGATAACCTGAGCGAAGAATTGCTGGTGGTGCGCGACCCCTTTGGCGTCAAGCCACTATATTATGCGCAAGTACCCAGTGGTTTCATTTTTTCCAGCGAAATAAAAGCACTGCTGTGCAGCCCGGATATTCCGCGTGATCTCGATCATACCGCGCTGTGGCAGGCGCTTACCTATCTGTGGGTACCGGGGCCGCGTACGACACTATCCACCGTGCGAAAACTAACGCCCGGTAATTATTTACGCGTTAAAAATCGCGCCGTTATCGAGCAAAAAGCTTTTGCAGAATATCCCGCGTTTGAACCTGCGTTTAATGGTTCTCTGCGAGAAGGGGTTCAGCAAACGCGGCATTTGCTCGAACAAGCCGTGCAGCGTCAACTGGTGGCCGATGTGCCGGTCGGTGCATTTCTCTCTGGCGGTGTCGATTCGAGTGCAATCTGCCATTTCGCGGCTAAGGCGCTCGATAAACAATTGCAGTGCTTTACCATCGAGCTACAAGGCGGTGAAGCCGAGGATATGGCGGATGATCTACACTACGCCAAGTTAATGGCGAAACATTTGGGCGTGCCGCTCGAAGTCGTGCAGGTCACACCGGATATCGTGCACGATTTGCCGCGCATGCTGTTCGCGCTCGATGAACCGCAGGCCGATCCCGCTCCCATCAATGCACTTTATATTTCAGAAAAAGCGCGGGAGATGAATATTAAAGTGCTGCTATCAGGTGCTGGTGGCGATGATATATTTTCGGGCTACCGTCGCCATTACGCATTGCTGCAAGAAAAATTATGGTCATGGTTGCCAACTACAAGCCGAGATATTTTACGTAGCGCAACTGCCGCACTGCCACAAAACTCGCAATTAACACGACGCATCAGTAAGGCGTTTAATTACGCAAATATTCCGGCCATCGATCGCCTCATCAGTTATTTTTTCTGGATCAAACCGCAGCAGAGTCTTGCGCTGTTTAATCCCACCATTCGCGCGGGAATAGCCGCGAATGATATCGCTGCACCGCTGCGCGCAACGCTTGCCGATGGTATTGCCGGTTCACAGCCGCTCAATCAGATGCTGTATCTGGAGCAGAAATATTTTCTGCTCGATCATAATTTCAACTACACCGACAAAACCTCGATGGCTGCGGGTGTGGAAGTGCGCGTCCCCTTCCTCGATCCCGATTTGGTCACGTTTGCCAACCGGCTGCCGATCGATTGGAAATACAAGGGCCGCGAGGGCAAGTGGATTCTGAAAAAGTCTCTAGAAGATATTTTGCCGCACGATGTACTTTACCGCCCCAAAACCGGCTTTGGCGCCCCGTTACGCGCGTGGCTGCGCGGACCGCTGAAACCCTTTGTCGAAGACATGCTGTCAGTATCGGCAATCAACAAACGCGGCATTTTTGATAGCAAAACAGTGCAGCAATTGATTATTGATGATCGCAACGGCAAAATCGATGCGGCCTATACGATTTTCTCGCTGATTTGTATTGAGATTTGGGCGCGTCAGTTTGTGGATGGTCCGACCCCTCGCATAACGGTTTAAGATAATTAACGATGAAACAGATACTGCAAAACCTCAAAGACGGCAATACCGAGATTGCTGAAATTCCCGTACCTCAAGTGCCCCGCAGTGGAATACTTATTCGCACCTCGCGCACGCTGGTATCTGCCGGCACCGAGCGCATGCTCGTCGATTTCGGCAAAGGCAATCTGCTACAAAAGGCCCGCCAACAACCCGACAAGGTCAAGCAGGTATTGGAAAAGATCAAAACCGATGGACTGATGGCCACCATCAACACAGTGCTCAATAAACTCGATACCCCGCTCCCGCTGGGGTATTGCAACGTTGGTCGCGTTATCGAGGTTGGCAATTCCATCACTGCCTTTTCTGTAGGCGACCGCGTGGTATCGAATGGAAAACATGCCGAATTCGTCGCGGTACCGCAAAACCTCTGCGCCAAAATCCCCGATTCGGTTGATGACGAATCGGCGGCATTTACGGTGATCGGCGCGATTGCGCTGCAAGGTATTCGCCTGTTGCAACCGACGTTAGGCGAAACCGTAGTCGTCACTGGTTTGGGACTGATCGGTCTAGTTGCTGTGCAACTACTGCGCGCGCACGGCTGCCGTGTGCTCGGCTTGGATTTCGATGCATCGAAACTTGCGCTGGCACGCGAATTCGGTGCGGAAACAGTGAATCTCGCCGCCGGCGAAGATCCGATTGCAGTGGCCGAGTTATATTCGCGCGGACGCGGTGTCGACGCGGTATTGATCACCGCTTCGACCAAAAGTAACGAGCCTATTCACCAAGCTACAACGATGTGTCGCAAGCGCGGACGCATCGTGCTCGTCGGCGTGGTCGGCATGGAAATGTCGCGGGCGGATTTTTACGAGAAGGAATTATCGTTTCAGGTTTCGTGCTCGTATGGACCCGGCCGCTACGACCCGGAATATGAAGAACGCGGCCACGATTATCCGATCGGGTTTGTGCGCTGGACCGAGCAACGCAATTTCGAAGCGATTCTCGATATGCTTGCGGATGGACGGCTCGATTTTAAACCGCTTATCTCGCATCGATTCGCGGTAACCGAAGCCGAAGAGGCCTATAAATTAATCAGCGAGGGCAATCCGCTGGGCGTATTGCTCGAATATGCTCAGAACGATTCGGCACCGCTGGAACGCAGTATTGCGATCTCGCTGCCCTCTTCTACAGCGAGCGGCAAGCCTGCTCTCGGATTTATCGGCGCCGGCAATTACGCCACTGCGGTGCTGATTCCTGCTTTTGCGCAAACCGAAGCACGTTTGGTCGCCGTCGCATCGGCCAGCGGCGTTAGCGGCGTACACGTCGCGAAAAAATTCAATATAGAAAGTGCCTCTACCGATAGCGATGCATTGCTCAGCGACAACTCTATCAACACCGTCGTCATCACCACGCGCCACGATAGCCACGCCGATTGGGTATGCAAAGCCTTGCGCGCCGGCAAACATGTGTTTGTCGAAAAACCCATCGCGCTCACGCGCGAACAACTTAAGCAGGTTGAACTTGCTCACGCGGAAAATCCACGGCAATTGTTGATGGTCGGCTTCAATCGCCGCTATGCGCCGCATGTGGTTGCCGCTAAACGCGCACTGCAAGCAAAATCAGGACCGAAGAGTTTCGTCATGACGGTCAACGCGGGAGCGATTCCGCGCGATCACTGGATACAGAATATGGAAATCGGTGGTGGCCGTATCATCGGCGAAGGCTGTCACTTCATTGACCTGTTGCGTTTTCTCGCAGCAGCACCGATTGTTTCCACTCGCGCCATTGCTATGGGCAGTGCTGCACCGCACGACACGGTGGTAATTTCGCTGCAATTCGCCGACGGCTCGATCGGCACTGTCAATTATTTCGCGAACGGCTCGAAAGCTTTCCCTAAAGAGCGTCTCGATATTTTTGCCCAAGGCTCGATTTTGCAGCTCGATAATTTCCGCTCATTGCGCAGCTTTAATTGGCCCGGCGTGAGCAGCCAACGCAGCTGGCGTCAGGATAAAGGCCAGCGGCAATGCGCGAAGGCATTTGTGGAGGCTATTGTCACTGGCAACAATAATACATTAATTCCGTTCGGGGAATTATACGAAGTAATGCAAGCCTGCTTCGACGCAGTTGATCAACTAATTTAACCTCGAAGACTGATATGTCCAAGCAACTTAGCTGCTCAATTGCAACTTGTAGCCAGGTTGCTTAATATTGCCCGCAATAGCCGACAACAAAACAATAAAGAAATTGCTGATATTGATCACAGTGAAACAGACACCTTACTAATCTATCGATTAAACAGCAATAATCGATACCAGTTTATGAGTACCAATTGTGACTTCTGCTGCTATCAACAATCACGAGATTCCCAGCCTTCATCGTTATGAAATACACCTTCGTTGCACTGCTGAATGGCTACTTCGCAGCCTTGAACATGGCAAGGGAGGCTCCTGCGCGCACTTCTCGCCTGTTCTCGGCTGGTCCAAGCCGTACCCCGAAACAACAGGCTATTTGATTCCAACACTACTAGCGCTACCTTCTCGCATAAGAGATGATGATCGTTATGTGAGTGGCGCCAAGCAGCTTGGAGAGTGGCTGCTAAAAATCCAAAACGAAAACGGATCGTGGCATGGCGGCTTGCATCCAAACCCCAATGCAACAGGTTCTGTCTTTAACACCGGCCAAATATTAAAAGGGATGATGGCACTTTTCCGCACCTGCAAAGATGAACGCTATCTTGAGGCAGCGCGGCGGGGGGCGCACTGGTTGACTCAAGGAGTTAGTGAAGCTGGGCTATGGCAAGCTGGCGACTATCGAGCTTCTGAAACGCCATCCTATTACACACACGTTGCATGGCCGATGCTTGAAGTATGGTCGGAGACGCGTGACGACTCGATTCGTTTTGCGACGGAGTGCTTTTTGCAGCGCGTGATTGCTCGCATCAAATCCAACGGCGCTATCGCGAAATGGGGGTTTGGTGACAGCGATCCTGCCTTTACCCACACTATTGCTTATACGATTCGCGGCTTTCAAGAGTGCGCTCGCCTCCTTGATAACTATGAAAAGTATGGCCGTCCAGTTGAGCCTGCGCTGGAAGTATTTATCAAAAAAGCAGAGCTCAGAAATGGCCGACTCCCTGGAGAATTTGATGAAGAGTGGCGCACCACTGGCAACTACGTATGTTTAACTGGAAATGCGCAATTAGCGATTTGCATGTTATTGCTAGAACAGCGACAACCTGATTTACGCATTGTTAATGCAGCCGCTAAACTTGTGGATTTCGTTGAATCAACACAAAGAACAACTTGTGTACCCGAAGGCATGCGCGGAGCGGTCGCAGGCTCCTACCCTTTATGGGGGCGTTATATGCGGTTGCGTTATCCGAATTGGGCCGCAAAATATTATTGCGATGCCCTAATATTATTAATGAATAGAATTGAGCAAGAGCTTAGCGATGCGACTAGCCATAACAGCGGGATTTAATCGTTCCCCCGCCGCTTTAGCGCTCTGCGAACTGCTGCGTCGCGAGGGGCATCAAATTGCATGCGTCATCGTCGTCACGCCGTTTACCATTAAGCGTATTCGCTCATTGATTATGCAGCGCGGCATAGGTTTCGTTCGCTCGGGGCTGCGTAAATTGACAGGTCATCCAATCAATAAACATAGCGACCAATTTAAAAACTTTCTTGTCTCAGAAAAGATTACGGAACGATCTCTAAAAGATTGGAGCCAGAAATACAAAGTGCCTTTCGCAAGCGTAAAGGACATCAATGAAGAGCCCGCAATCACTCATCTAAATACAGCTGTAGCAGACGCTGTAATTTATGGCGGCGGCGGCATCTTACGAAAATCTTTTATAACCGCAGCCAAGCGGTCGATCATAAATCCGCATTGTGGGCCATTACCTGAAATACGCGGCATGAATGCAATCGAGTGGGCTGTTCTTTTACAACAAGAGCCTGCAATCACCATACACTACATCGATGAAGGTATTGATACCGGCGATATTATCGAAAGACAACCCATCCGCCTCATAAAGTCAGAGAGTATTGACTCATTACGCACTCGCGCCGTTATCTCGGGTATTTGCGCCCTCGTCAAACAACTAAAGTCATCACACTCGCTTGAGCAGCTACCGCGCATTCGCGCCACCAACCGAAATCCAGGTCGACAATGCTACACCATGGCGCCTGTATTGAAGGACTTGCTGCAATACCGACTCAATCAATTATAAGCGCTTAGACATGTTGAGAACGGCCCGTCTTTTTTTCTACTCGGTACGCTACACAAAACCTCAACAGCTAATTTATAGAGTGCTACTACTGACGAAGCGAAAACTTTTGGAGCGGTTAGCTACAGCGAAATTTAAAAGCGACACGGCAATCGCAACTGACAATACTACAACTCTCCGTCACGCACTTCCCGCGCCGTTATTTTCACCACGATCGCACTTGGTAATTGATTACGTTACTACCACCCGGGTACGTTTCCTGAACACCGAGCGCGATATCACTCTACCCCTTCAATGGCGGCCGAAGGATCTGCAAATTGGTACCCGGCTGTGGTTGCTGAATCTTCATTACATGGAATTCCTTGAAGGGCTCGACGATAGCAAATGTGCGGCATACATCCTGGATTGGATACATCATAATTTGCCTTACGAGAAGGGATACTGGCTCGACAACTGGAATAGTTTTTCACTTTCAATTCGAATTGTCGTTTGGATGCAGCAGATTGCTGCACGCGAATTTACCGCCATCAACTCCAGTCAGCAGCAATTGGTCTTACGCTCATTAGTCGCGCAAACTCGTTTTTTGCGGAGCAATATCGAGCTCGACATCGGTGGCAATCACATCCTCAAAAATATTAAAGCCCTCTTATGGGCCGGTCGCTTTTTTGAAGGCCCTGAAGCGGACAGTTGGCGCGAGTATGGAGTCGAGTTACTTGCAGCTCAACTCGATGAGCAGATTTTAAATGATGGCATGCATTACGAACTTAGCCCGGCCTATCACGCGCAGGTGTTTGCGGATTTGCTAGAGTGTTATTCGGTACTTGATCCCTCCAAAATTCGCAACACGTTACATCAAAACTTAAACAAAATGGCTCAAAACCTTGTCGACTTAACACACCCAGATGGCAAGTGCAGCCTGTTTAACGATGGTGGCCTTAATATGGCCTATAGCACCGACGAATGTATTGCGGTTTACGCCCAACTCATCGGAGAAAAAGTCGAGCCTCGGCAGCAAATGAGCTATCCCGATGCGGGATATTTCGGATTGAGAATGAGCGACGAGTTTTTCTTGGCCGATTTCGGTCCTTTAGGACCCGATTATCTCCCCGCGCATGGACATGGGGATATGTTTTCATTCGAGTGGAGCATTGGGAAAACTCGAGTTGTCATCGACCCAGGGGTATTTGAATACAACTCCGGGTTGCTACGATCGCTTTCGCGCTCTACAACCATGCACAATACGGTTAGCATTGATGATGCCGACCAAAGTGAATTCTGGAAAGCCTTTAGAGTTGGGCGGCGTGCTCGCATCATTGATAGAAACGTTCAATGGGATAATCAATCGCTGTTTATATCGGGCACCCATAATGGCTATAGCCGTCTACTTGGGAAACCGCTTCACCGACGTACATTCAACATCATGCCCGGCGATATCAAAATTGACGATGAAATAATAAACGGTAATGGACAAAATGCCACGGCTAGATTAATGCTACATCCCGACTGGAGAATCGAATCTTCAAGTTCCCACCATGTCATCTGTAGGTGCAATGATCTGCTCATTAAAATTCATTCTAGCGGAGAAATGAAATCAGATTTAGTGCAGTGCTTTTTAGATTTTGGATGCAGTGAACCAACAATTCAGCTGACTATCTCGTTTGGAAAAATACCCTTGCGAGGTAAAATTGAGTTGACCCGCTTGTGACTATGCTCCCAGAGATCAAGGGCTATCCAGGCTCGGCGACATGCTTCGTCGACGGACACTAAATCAACAAATCTGGTAAAAATGCTGTTGGAATGGTACCTTGGATCCGCGTTCGAGGTTGCCCGTATCAGCATTTTCGATTCTGCTACGGACCTAGCCGATTGGTTGTAACTTTGCAGACAAAATAACTTAATAACATAGGCAGCAAAGACCCTAGCGTCAGCGTTTCCAGATAATGAAAATACTGTTTTTGTCGCATTATTTCCCGCCCGAGGTCAATGCCCCGGCCACGCGCACATATGAACACTGTCGACGCTGGGTTGAATTGGGACACGAGGTCACGGTTGTCAGCTGCGTGCCGCACCACCCCATGGGCAAAGCCTACCCAGGCTATCGCAACAGGCTGATTCAAACCGAATACAAGGATGGGATTCGAGCTGTCAAGGTTTTGACCTATATCACCGCCAATGAAGGCTTTCTCAAGCGCACCTGGAACTACGTATTTTATATGTTAATGGCGACTGTCATCGCCCCGTTTCTACCGCGCGCGGATATCGTGATTTCGACCTCGCCGCAGTTCTTCAACGGCCTCGCGGGCTATTTCGTGTCGAGACTTAAACGCTGCCCCTGGGTACTCGAAATTCGCGATTTGTGGCCTGAATCGATTCTTGCCGTCGGAGCAATCAAGAATCGCCATGTCATCCGTGTCCTTGAGGCGATCGAACGTTTTGTCTACCACAAGGCAGACCACATCGTCCCCGTTACCTATGCGTTCGAGCGCCATATTGCCGCGCACGGGGGTAATTCCGAGCACATCACGGTGATTCGCAACGGGGTCGATCTTAAATTCTTCGAGCCACGCACAAAAGATAGCGAATTTGCACGGCGGCTCGGTGTCGAAGGCAAATTCATCGCCGCTTACCTCGGCACGCACGGCATGGCGCACGGCCTCGACTTGCTGATCGAAACAGCAGAAAAACTTCGACATCGCAACGATATTGTTATCTTATTAGCGGGCGATGGAGCCGAGCGAAAACGGTTGCTTGCCGAAATCGAAAACCGTGGATTAACCAATATAAAACTGCTCGGCCAGCTACCGAAGACAGAAATGCCCAAACTGTGGTCGATCACTGATGTCAGCTTGGTCATATTAAAAAAACTCGATTTATTTTTAACGGTGATTCCGTCGAAGATCTTTGAAAGTATGGCGATGCGCCAACCGATTATTTTGGGTGTAGCTGGCGAAAGCGCGGAGCTGATCCAAGAGAGCGGCGCGGGTATCGCCATCGAGCCCGAAAATGTAGAGCAATTGGTCGCCGCGATTTTGAGCCTAGCCGACTCCACCACATTGCGGCACGAGCTGGGCGCGAAAGGGCGGCGCTATGTCGAAGCCAATTTCGATCGCACTATACTGGCGGATCGCTTCGAACGGTTGTTAATTGCAACTGCACCAAGCACATCAAAAGGACGTTCGCGCGAACATACACCGCAGCCAAAGCCGGATATTAAACAATGAATCAAAGCTCCGATCTCACTTCCCTCTCAGCTCCTGCCACCTCCAAAAACCTCTGGTTATGGGGTCTATTGTTAATCGCTTTTGCATTGCTGATTTTCATCTATTGGGACGGGCTCGCATTAATGGTGCGGTGGTGGGAGCGCGAGGAATACAGCCATGGCTATATGATTCCGTTCGTTGCGCTCTTTTTGTTATGGCAACGCATTAATTTACTTCCAGCTGTGACCAACTCGGGAGCTTGGTCGGGCACCGTTCTGGTCGGTATCGGGTTGTTGTGTTTCTTGCTCGGCGAGCTGAGCGCGATTTACACGCTGATACAATATGGATTTTTGTTCTCCTTCGCTGGCATTACCTGGGCATTTCTAGGCAACTCCAGCATGCGCCTGCTGTGGGCGGCTTTTTTCTACCTGATCTTCATGATCCCTTTGCCCAATTTTCTGTACTTCAATCTATCGAGCCAATTACAGCTTCTGTCTTCAACCATCGGCGTTGCGGTAATTCGCTTCTTCAATATCAGCGTAAACCTCGAAGGCAACGTTATCGATTTAGGCTCGATGCAATTACAAGTCGCAGAGGCCTGCTCCGGTTTGCGCTATTTGTTTCCCTTGATGAGTTTTGGCTTTTTGATCGGCTATTTATACCGCGGCCGCTTGTGGCAACGCGCCATTATTTTTTTATCGACGGTTCCAATCACGGTACTCATGAATAGCTTTCGCATCGGCATGATCGGTGTCACCGTCGACAAATGGGGTATCGAAATGGCACAAGGATTCTTGCACGACTTTGAAGGCTGGGTCGTGTTTATGGGCTGCGTAGGTATTTTATTTCTAGAAATCGCGTTGTTTCAATTGTTCAGCTCACAGCGACTCCGAGTGCTCGATTTGGTCAATCTCGATATTCCGAAGCTATCAATAAAGCTCAAGGATTTCGATCTGAATGTGCGCAAACAGCGTCCTTTTCTGGTTGCTTTCGCACTTATTCTGATCGTTACACCCTATTTCGCTACATTGAGCGAACGCAGTGAAGTTGCTCCGCCTCGACAAGCGTTTGTTAATTTCCCATTAAGTCACAGCGATTGGTTGGGCAGCGAGGGCGCGCTCGAACAAAACATTATCGGAGCTTTAAAATTCAGCGATTACATCATTGCGGACTATCACACCGAAAGCGATCCCATTCCTGTCAACTTCTATGTTGCTTGGTATGAATCCCAGAAGAAGGGAGCATCGATTCATTCACCTCGCTCATGCATTCCCGGAGGAGGTTGGCGTATTGAAAACATTGATCAGCGCAATGTTCCGGGTGTGCTGCGAAAGAACAGCCGGCCATTACACATCAATCGCGCGATTATTCGTAAAGGTGACACGCTCAACGTCGTTTACTACTGGTTCGATGGTCGCGGTCGCGACATCACCAACGAGTATATGGAAAAGTGGTATATCTTTTGGGACTCGTTAACCCGCTCTCGCTCCGACGGCGCATTGATTCGCTTAGTCACGCCAGTGCCTGATGGTACGCCAATCGCCGCGGCCGATCAGCGCCTGCAAAAATTCCTAAAAGATTTTTACCCACTGATTCCAGCTTATGTACCGTAACGCGATGCACCGCGATATGACATATATAAACAATGTGAAATCGCGCCGATGAGCTTTGCTTTCATGCAACTGCTGTATAGCTTCACGATTGCAATGCTGCTCACGGCGGTGTTGATGCCATTGGCCATTTACCTCGCACCAGCCCTGGGATTGATCGATCGGCCGGATGCCAGCCGCAAAATGCATACGCGTATCATCCCCCGTTGCGGTGGCTTGGCGATGGCGCTCGGAGTGGCGGCACCATTGCTGTGGTACTTGCCGCCCACGGCACCCTTACTGCACTTGTTGTTGGCTTGCGTTGTGATTGTATTGTTCGGCACTTTAGACGATCGCAGCAATCTCGATTATCGATGGAAGTTTTTCGGGCAAATTGTTGCCGTCCTTATTGCCATGCACGGCGGCATATTGATTCATCGCATACCCCTGCTTGAATTCGACAGCGCCCCGCTGTGGCTTACCTATACCCTGACATTTTTCTTCATTTTGGGAGTGACCAACGCCGTCAACTTGACCGATGGACTCGATGGGCTCGCCGCTGGAACTACGCTGCTGGCCTTGGCCATTCTTTTCGCATTAACGCAACTCAGCGATAACGGCAACGCAGCATTTATCGCCCTCACCGTGATCGGTAGCATCCTTGGATTCCTGCGCTACAACACCTATCCAGCGCGCGTATTCATGGGCGATGTGGGTAGTCAGTTCCTCGGCTTCATCACCGTGTGCTTAAGCATTTTTATTACCCAGGCCGAAACCTGCGCCGTCAGCCCCGCGCTACCGCTGTTAATCCTCGGTCTTCCGGTATTGGATACTGCAATGGTGATGACGATTCGGCTGGCACAGGGACGATCGCCCTTCGCGCCCGATCGCAATCATTTACATCATCGGATCATGGCGCTCGGTTTTTATCACAATGAAGCTGTCGCCATCATTTACCTATTGCAAATAGCGCTGTTGGCTTTGGCTTTTGTCTCGCGCTACGCGCAAGATACATTGTTACTCGGCATGTATGCGATATTTTCAGCGGTGCTCGTCTCTGTTTTGACTATTGCCGGCCATATCGGCTGGCGTGTTCGGGCCGATAACACGGGCGCGAATTTCATCGACAGACGTAACTTTCTGTTGCGTAAACTCGAATGGTTTTATCGACACTCCGGATTCGTTGTACAGATACTCGTGGCTACGCTGCTGATTATTTCGACGGCTTATCCACGACCCGATGGGCTCGGAATTCGTCCCGTCACATTGATTTTGTTTGCGATTCTATTAACGACGATTTTCACCTATCCGCGCTTTCCCGCTTGGGGGACGCGACTCAGTATTTATTCAGCGAGCGTTCTGAGTGTATACCTAATAGCGGTTAATCCGCTGCTGCGAGACTGGAAGCAGTGGATCAACGGGGCTTTTATTGCGCTTGCCGTTATTTTAGGACTAGCCATACGCATGACCCGTCGCGAACAATTTCGGCTCGACACACAGGATCTACTCATTCTGGTAATGATAATGGTCGTACCGTTGTTGCCGTTCGAATCGATCAACCGCTATGCGATCGGTGAATTTGCGCTGCGTTTGGCGGTCTTGATGTATAGCTGCGAATTCGTTATCGGCAGATCTTCAGGCAAGGCATTATTGCCAGTGACTGGGGTCGCCGTCGTATCAATGTTGTTCGCGATCGCGCGAGCTTGGAATTTTAGTTTCTAAATTTAGGAGAGGATCATGTCTCAAAATCATTACAGCGCACCGACACAACGCAAAGCGTTGACGGTTGCACTCAGCATCGCCCTTGTGGGCTCATTGATGACTGGTTGCAGCGGCAAGGAGGAGCGACAAGCCAAGTACCTGCACCGCGCGGAAGAATACCTGGCAAAAAAAGATTACGAAAAAGCGCGCATCGAAGCCAAAAACGTTTTACAGATCAATACCAACAATGCCGAGGCTCACTACGTCTTTGCAGAAATTGCAGAGCAGAAGAGCGATTGGCCGCAGATGTACGGTGAGCTCAATGCGGCCATCCAAAATGATCCCAAACTGCTTAAGGCACATATCAAACTCGCGCAAATGCTCGCGGCATTCAACGAGCTTGATAAGGCCAAGGAAGAGGCGCAAAAAATCCACGAACTCGACCCCAATAGCCCCGATTACTATTCGACACTGGCGGCGATTGCGGTGCATCAAAAGAAAACCGACGATGCCATTCAAAATGCGCAGAAGGCGCTAGCAATTAAACCCGGACACCTTGGCGCCTCGGCAATTCTTGCTTCTATCTATGCGGATACGGACCCTGTAAAGGCGCAGCAAGTATTGGCGGATAGTGTCAAGACCAATCCCGATGAAGATGAATTGCGCGTCATGCAAGCGCGCATCTATGCCAAGCAAAATGAACCCGAGAAAGCGATCGACGTCATGAAACGGCTGATCAAACTGCGTCCGGATAAAGTTATTTACGTCTCGCAGTTGGCAAGCTACTACGTCTCGCAAAAACGCCCCAACGATGCCGAAGCACTGTTGCAACAATCCATTAAAGATCAACCCGAAAACACAGACCTTAAGCTGGCTTTAGTCGAATTCATCGCCAAGCAGCACAAGCTGGAGGATGCGCTCAGCCTTCTTGAGCAGTACAGCAAAGCCGAGCCCGACAACTACAAATTGCGCGCAACTCTGGCGCGCTTTTATCTCGCCACCAATGCCCCCGATAAAGCGATTGCGACTTATCAGTACACTATCGATAAAGATATACATGGCGAAGGCATCGACGCACGCAATCGCGTCGTGGAAATTCTGTTAAAGGAAAACAAGCGTCCTGAGGCCGAGGCGCTGCTCAAAGACGTGCTCAAGTTAGAACCTGAAAACCCCGATGGTCTTATGGCGAGAGCACGCCTGGAGCTTATCGACAACAAGCCCGATAACGCAATTGCCGATCTGCGCTCCATTTTGAAAAATGCTCCCGATGCGCCACAGCCGCTAACTCTACTTGCAGTTGCGCAGGAGCGTACTGGCGCGCTTAATCTCGCGCTCGACACCTACAAAAAGATACTCGATAAAAATGGCAACGATTTGGCTGCTCTGCTCGGCGCGGCTCGGCTGGATATTCAGCAAAACCAACTCGACGAGGCGCAAAAGTTACTTGAGCACGCGCGCTCACTCGCGGGTACGAACGTGGACGTGGCGCGACTGCTTGTCGATTTGTACACACGCAAACAACAATGGCAGCAAGCACTTGAGTTGTGCGATCAATTGACGCTCAACAGCAATAGCGCGGCCGTGGGGTTCTATCTGAAAGGCCTGGTGGAGTTACAGAAAAAAGACACGAGCGCGGGTATCGATTCTCTAAAAAAGGCATTGGACAAGGAGCCTCGCGCGATTGAACCATTACAGATGTTGATCTCCGCATATGTCGGAACCAAACAAACCAACACCGCTACGACCTATCTTGAAGCCTACGTCAAAGCTCACCCCGACCTGATTCACGCTCAAGAACTGCTCGGCGCGCTTTATCGTCAAACCGGTAAATTGCCGCAGGCACAACAGATATTAGAGCAAGTAATCAAGCAAGAACCGCAGCGCACTTCGGCTTATCGTGAGCTGATGGCGGTATATATCAGCGAAAAGCAGCCAGAAGAAAAGGTGAACTCCCTGCTTAGCAACGCCCTCCAGAAAACTCCGGACAATGTCGAATTATTATTGCTGCAAGCTCAATACGCACAGAACGTCAACAATAATCAATTATCACTAGACAGCTACAATAAGGCACTCAAGCTCCAGCCGGACTCAGACATCATCAAAAATAATTTAGCGGTATTGCTTATGGAAAAATTTCCTTCGGAGGAAAATTTGCGCCGAGCACAAAGCTTGACCGTGAGTTTTACCGATAGCAAAAACCCGCTATTTGTCGACACGTACGCATGGTTGCAATACAAAATGAAAAACTATCAGCAGACCATTGCGCTGCTAGAAAGCGTGTTAAATGAAAATATGACAGCGCCCGAACTACGTTATCACTTAGGTATGGCGTACCTGAAAAACGGTACCAAAGATAAAGCCAAGGTGGAGCTAACGAAAGCGACTGAAACCAACGCCCAATATCCGGGTCGCGACGAAGCCGAAGCGGAACTGAAAAAGCTTTGACAATCACAAATAAATCTCAACAGATAACAAAAGAGAAGGCTGTACGCTTTTGTTATCTGCTTGAACTCAACCGTCCGCCTCAAGCCTGGCTTTCCAAAAATTGTAGATTAGGTAATCAGCTTGGTTATGCGCGCGGATAAATTCGAGCAATTTCGCATCGGGCTCCAGGTAAACTCCGCGCTGGTTGCCTTGATTCTCATGAGGAATATCTCCGGGAATGCCGAGCATACTCCCGAATTCAGCGGCGAAGTTATTTAACCGCTCCATTACGCCCACTCGCCAAAAGGACTCGAGTAGATTGTTCACCTGCGCCGCAAATTCGCTGGAATCCAGCGTGGGCCAATCTGCCTTTTGAAAATTTTGTGCGATAAAACGCGCTATATAGTTTGAACCCAAAGGGGCTTGTGACTGAAAAGCAAGCTCCGGTGTCAGACCTTGGCGACGGATTGCATCTTTGTAGTCATAACGCTCGACTGCGTGACGCTCAAACCAGTCGTAGAAATCGATCTGTTGTCGTTTCATGCCCTGACACCAGTAGTACATTGCATGGTTGTATTGTGAAATGATGCGCCGGGCAGGATCTCTGAGCACAATCAGTCGCCGGATTTCCCTGCCGGAGAAAAATTCTGCGGTAGACTCCGTCACATAATGTCCCATAACCACCCGAATATCCCGCCGCTGCTCGATCGTCATTTGCTCCAAAAAGGGCAACCGATGCTGCACACAGAACTGTTCTCCCGCCACCCCGTAGTGAACCATACCTTTATGCAGACCGAGATGATACGCCAACCAGTTACGCAGGCTCACACCACCAGTCTTAGGGAGATGATGAAGGATATAGATGGGCATCGTGGAATCCATGACTGACGAAATATTCACTGACGAAAATATTAACTTTTTGCATTCTAGCATCGCGCATAGTTCTGCGTGTTCGCTTAATACCCATCAATAACGACTGTTGAAACTCGAGCCCGGAAGGACCGCAAATCAATATCTCCCCAATCAACCGACAATTCACTACGCGTCACTGCGCGGGAATATCCGACTGCGCTTTCGAGAATTTTAGCCAGCGAAAATTAACACATAATTTATTCATTGAATTGGCAGGACCGGTCTCGAATTAACCAAATAACACCTGTTTTTATTAACTTTTAGAAGAAAAAATTTAACGAAGTCCCAACATAAATACCAACAAATACTCTTCTTCGCGGCTTATAACCGCGCTCGCATGCTTTGCTTACCTCAACCTGCTTTCGCACCAAGAACTCCCCTAAAAAGTTGGCAAAATAAGGGAAGAGTTTTAAGCCTACCCAAAAAGCATAATAACGTTGTTTAAGTAGTGATGAAGTAGTCCATTGCCCCTATAGAATGGTAAGAAGCGGGCTCCACGGTTAGCACCCACCCACCACGTACCGCCAGCATAACTTATCCACAGACTGTGACCAATTTAACCCTCTTGCATACGGCGAAAAACCCCACTATCTTGTGCCTTGATCATTTCTAAGGCACCACATATTGTGGATTCCGCAATAAAAGGTAGACAATCAAATGCTAACCAACCGCCGTAAAAGCGAGATCGAGCAAATCGTAAGCTCTCTACAACGTGGGTTATGGGAGCACCCAACCGGAATACTGCCCCACACTCCAAGTCACTTCGATGTGTTGGAGCCCTTCTATGGGGCCAAGCGCTTGGGCTTCAAATTCGAGTATGTGCCCGAACTGGGAAGATTTGGTAACGGCAAAGAACAATTTGAGGTAGCTGGCTACATTAACCAACAATCGAAAGTTATCGCTATATCGACGTCGCTTTCATTTTCATTGGAAGAACAGCGCTTCACTGCAGCACACGAATTGGGCCACGCTGTTTTGCACCAAGATAAATTAACTGCCCATCGAGATCGCCCTGTGAATGGAGCCAAGCGGCTGGGCTCCAAAGCACCCCATGAGCAAGAAGCGGATTATTTTGCAGCCTGTTACCTGATGCCCAGAAAATTTGTTGAACAGGAGTTCAAAAAGCGATTCGTATGTTCAATTGCTGAATTCGAATTCAGCGAAAATGCAGCGTGGATATTGAGCCCAAACGATATCGAATCAATTATAAGACCCGAGCCTAACTCAAAAAGCCGCGCCCTTGCTCTGGCTGGATTCAGAATTTCCCCTCAAAGCAAATCACTTGCAGAGCAATTTAACGTATCCGTTCCGGCTATGGCGATTCGCCTTGAAGAGCTTGGGCTACGAGCCGAGTGGCCATAATCCGACTCGCTCTTATTAGGTAATATACATGGACGAAAAGATAAGAGCATTCTGGATGAAAGTGAATGCGCTGAGCGCCAACAATGTCGGGTGCTTTGGGACGATAATCGTCGTCGCCCATAAATTCAGAACACAATACAGCAACAACGCCCTGCGCTCGTGTCAGGACGTTAAATAGCATGTCGTAAGGTGATCCGCTCAGGTCGTCGGGCATGAACTCAATCATGCCCTCCGGCTCGTGCGGCCATTTGTCTTGCGACAGGTTGGGCGTGTCTTCGGTGGTATTATCGGCGTTAGCCATGATTGCATCCTCCTGTGGGGTGCAGTTGCTGGTTAGGGCGCAGTCGGTGTTAGCGCACCGGCTGCGCCCGCTCGTGTACTCCGTTTAATTCGTGGCTTTCAGGCTGTCGAGATAATCGGCCCACCATTGCATCATTTGCACTCGCTCTTTCAAATATTCGGCATGGTGCGTATATGCGGCGCGTACTTTGTTGCGTTCCATATGTGCCAATTGACGCTCGATTGCATCGCGGTTAAACCCCTCTTCGTTCAAGATCGATGACGCGGTAGCACGAAAGCCATGCGGGGTGGCGCGATCTTTGTATCCCATGCGATACAACGCAAAGGTCAACGTGTTTTCAGAAATAGGTTTCGTTCGCTGACGTTCACTCGGAAAAAGTAGCTCGTACTTACCGGTAATCGGCTGCAATTCTTTGAGCACCGCAATTGCCTGCTTCGAGAGAGGCACGATGTGTTCCGTTTTCATCTTCATGCGCATGGCCGGAATGCGCCATTCCTTCGCTTTGATATTGAACTCCGACCAACGCGCGCCGCGTAATTCACCTGGCCGCACAAATGTCAGCAACAGTAAGCGCATCGCGAGAATAGTTTGCGGATAACCATCATAGGTTTGTAATCGTTTTAAAAATTCAGATAATTCGGTGCGAGGAAGTGATGCTTGGTGTTGCGGTTTACGCGCTTTAAGAGCCCCGGATAATTCAACCGCAGGGTTTATCGTTGCCCTACCCGTTTGAATTGCATAACGAAACACTGACGATGTTCGCTGCAATATCCGAGAAGCAACATCGAGGGCGCCACGTTTTTCTACTTTGCGAACTACATGCAACACATCAGGCGGCTGAATTGAAATGATGGGTCTACTGCCAATCTCAGGAAATACATCATCCTTCATTGACTGCAAAACACGATTGGAATGCTCAACGCTCCATTTTTCACGCTGCTGCTCCCACCACTCATGCGCAATAATTTCAAACGCATTTTCTGCGTTAAGTTTGCGTGCGCGCTTTTCATCCTTTCGATGTTCACCGGGGTCTTTGCCCTCAGCCAGCAATATGCGAGCTGCGTTTTTCTTCTGTCTGGCATCAGTAAGCGAAACTTCGGGATATACACCTAAAGCGAGTAGCTTTTGTTTTCCATTGAATCGATATGCAAGCCGCCAATAACGGCGGTTATCAGGTTGAACAAAAAGAAAAAGGCCGCCGCCATCAGAGAGTTTAAAAGGCTTGTCACGCACTTTGCTGCGCAATGCCTTATCGGTGAGTTTGTCGGAAATCCTAGCCATGTTGGTATTTCCTGAACACCAAACAAATTACTGTTGGTATTTAGAGTTGTTGGTAGGCGCGATACCAATAAAAATACCAACGACAACTACACGCTGTCTATGTACGACCTTGGACTTTGTTGGAATAAATAAACTGCAAAAATAGGGATTTTCTAGGAGTTTTGGATTCCAGTGGATGTTACTGGAAGAGAATTTGGTGCCCGGGACCGGAATCGAACCGGTACGGCCGTTTCCAGCCGAGGGATTTTAAGTCCCTTGTGTCTACCTATTTCACCACCCGGGCGGGTGTATAGATTTTGCTGAGCGAGACCAGATGCCGATGATGTGTTCTTATTATTGTTTTTGACTCTTGTCAGCGTGGACTCTACTTAACTACGGAAATGGAGGCGCGGGTCGGAATCGAACCGGCGTTCACGGATTTGCAATCCGGTGCATAACCACTCTGCTACCGCGCCGTTAATCGTTTGAAAATTGTTCACGAAATTCGACGCCGGCAACAAAATACACATATTTACGCCAACGTCTTGTCATTGCTGAGTTTTCCCAACTACCGGGCATTCACAGCGGGCGCAATTATGTCTTTTTTGAAGTCCCCTCGCAAGCGTAACGAGTCGCGTTCATGACAGTATTTTAATTCACCCATCCCGCACCAGCGGATAGACTAGCGCATCGAATTGGAAACGCTGTAACCGAAGTATTAAAACAGTCGCCGCGCTTGCGGCTCGACCCGGATAAACCCGCGAAATTTCGCGGCAGCAATATTCTCGCAATTGGGCTCCTGCCCGTCCGCTGGAACTGAAGTCAACTACAGGTCGGCAATCGATACCGACTATTCACGAGGGGTAGCAGAAGTGATTGGAAACGATCCGTTAGATCTGGGCGGACAAATCGCCTTTGTCACCGGTGCTGGTCAAGGCGCCGGTCGAGCCATCGCCATCGCGCTCGCTCGTCACAATGCCGGCGGGGTCGCCGTGAACGATTTTGTGGCCGAGCGCGCGGACGCAGTCGCCGCAGAAATCAATGCGCTCGGTGTGCCTGCCATCGGCGTGCAAGCGGACGTCGGCGATTACGCGTCCGTGAAAGCGGCAATGACCAAAGCCGAAGCTGCGCTCGGCGCTGTCACCATCCTCGTCAACAATGCGGGCAACGCCGGTCCGAATGTCCAGATGCGTCCTTCCCCGCTGTTTTGGGAGGCCGACCCGCAGGAGTGGGATCGCTACTTCCGCACCAACCTGCAAGGCGTCATGAACTGCTGTCACATCGCGCTGCCGAGCATGGTCAAAGCGGGCAAAGGTCGTATCGTCACCATCGTCTCGGACTCCGGCCGTGTCGGTGAGGCGCGACTGGCCGCGTATTCGGCCGCGAAGGCCGGCGCGAATGGCTTCGTGCGCTCGATCGCCAAGGAAGCCGGCCGCTTTGGTATCACCTCGAATGCGATTTCGTTATCGACACTGGAGCCGCCGCTCGAAGGCGAAGCGAAAGAACAATTTCTCGCCAGCGAGCAGGCCAAGGCGCATGTCGGGCGGTATGTGATTCGGCGCTTCGGCAAACCCGACGATGTCGCCAATATGACGCTGTTCCTGTGTTCAGATGCGGCATCTTGGATCACGGGACAAACTTATCCCGTCAACGGCGGTTACACATTTGCACAGTAATTAAGCGTCGATGCATTGTTGACTGAATAATTTTTTGGAGATTTTGCTGTGCAATCACCTAGCGATATGACCGGCAAGGCTGCGCTCGTCACCGGCGCCGCAGCCGGGCTCGGCAAGGCAACCGCGCTGAAACTTGCGCGTGCTGGCGCCAATGTTTGTGTCGTCGATATCAATGCCGACGCACTCGAAGCAACCGCCGACGAAGTGCGCGCGCTCGGCGTGAAAGCCATTACGCAAGCGATCGATTTGGCCGCCATCGATAATTGTCGCAATGCGGTTGCGGCCGCGGTGCAAGCATTCAATCGTCTCGATGCACTCTGCAACGTCGCCGCGGTGTTTATTCCATGTCATACCGATCAAATGAGCACTGTCGATTGGGACAAGACCATCGCCGTCAATCTGAGCGCGCCGTTTCATTTAATTCAGGCCGCAATTCCGCATCTGCTCGAAACCAAAGGTGCCGTCGTGAATGTCACTTCGTGCGCGGCGCACGTCGGCCAGGCTTACACGGCAGCCTATTGCGCAACCAAAGCTGGTCTGACGCATATGACCAAATCGCTCGCGATGGAATACATGTACAAATCGATTCGCTTCAACGCGGTCGCTCCCGGCGGCATGATGACGGCGTTAGCAATGGGCATGCTCAAATTGCAAAATCCCGATCCATCGCTGCTCGGTCGCTATGCACCGCTGCGCGGTTTAGTGGAAGTTGACGATGTCGCCGCGATGGTCGCCTTTCTCGCGTCCGATGCCGCGCGCGGCTATCACGGCGCGGTGATCAATATCGACAACGGCATCACGGCCGGTTAAACACAAAAACTCCATTGCAGGAAAAAACTCATGGGCATCGATCAAACAATTCTCGACACGCTAATCGCCAAAGAGGAAATTCGCGAGCTGGCGCTGCTCTACTCGCGCGGCGTCGATCGCAAAGATGGTCCACTGTTGCGCACGCTCTATACGAAAGACGCTACCGACACGCACGGCAACACCTACGATGGCGATGCGAAAGGTTACGTGGACTTTCTCGAACGCTCGTTTCCGTATATGCCCTACAGCGGCCATCACGTTTGCAACCATTTAATTTCGGTGAATGGCAACACAGGCAACGGCGAAGTTTACGCGATCGCTTTTCACATCATTCCCGACGGCCAAGGCGGTTGGCTGGAGGATCTGATGACCGTGCGCTATATCGATAACTATCGCAAAGAGGAAGACGGCCGCTGGCGTTTCTCCAAGCGTGTCGTCACCTACGACATGAACAACCGCCGGCCAATCGCAGCGCCGGAGACCGGTAAAGTTCCGGGCGCTGATCCCAGTTACAGCGAATTGAAAAGCCGTTTGTTTGCGCGCGGTGAGCGCGCGTAATTTACTATCTGATATTTGTTCGCGATGAATGAAGTCAGCGCGTTAGCCATCGAACAACTCTGCGAACTCGCGCGCGCGCCACACGCGCGCGAAAATTTTTCGCCATTCGGCGAGCAGCATTATTTAGTTGTCGATTTACGCGCCCATGCAGAAACGCTACCACCGTTCGATGAGCAAAGCATTCGCGCTTTTCTGCAACAACTGCCCTGCCCCAGCATCGCTATTACAACCGCACATCCACTCAACGATGCGTTCGATATCATCGTCGCCTCGCTCGAAGAGACTAAAGTAATTTGCAGCAATATTGAACGCACACCGATCGCTGCAATGACATTGGTGCAGGTTCTGCGCTGCACAACAACGCTGCCCGCGGCGCACGGTTTGCTCGTTGAATCGCTGGCGTATGCCACTTTGCAAGCCGGTCCCGAATTTCAAATCTGGAGCCGCGCCAACCCGCCCGCCGCTGTTGCCGCGAGCACCGAAGAACCGCCGCTGTTCATCGAGCGCGCAGGCGATACGCTGCTCGTGCAATTGAATCGCCCAAACCGTCGCAATGCGATTTCGGTGGAAATGCGCGACGCACTGGCCGAGTTATTTCAATTCGTCAGCATCGACACCTCGATACAAAACGTTACCATCAGCGGCAACGGCGCCTGCTTCAGTATCGGCGGCGATGTCGATGAATTCGGGACCGCACCCGATCCCGCCAACGCGCACGCCATTCGCTCCGTGCGCCTGCCCGCGCGCTATTTAATCAACTGCGCAGATCGCATTACTTTTCACGTGCATAGCGCATGCATCGGTGCCGGTGCGGAAATCCCCGCGTTCGGACAGCGCGTCACGGCCGCGCGCAATGCCTTTTTTCAATTACCCGAAATTAATTTCGGCTTGATACCTGGCGCCGGCGGTTGTGTCAGCATTCCAAAACGAATCGGGCGACAGCGCGCGGCATACATGGCATTGAGTGGAAAAAAAGTTAATGCCAAAACCGCGCTTGAGTGGGGATTGATCGACGCAATTGTCGATTAACTTTGCCAAACCAATTTTCCGTTGATCAATGTCGCAACGACACTGACCTTCGACAAATCTTCACGCGCGCTTTTCCACGAACGATCAAATATGCACAGCGTCGCCGACATACCGATATCGATGCGATTGACCCCGTTACCGGGTCGCAATGGATCACCGAGAAATAACTCAAGCGCTTGCTCGGGTGCGAGCATTTCGTTTACGCCAATCACAAACCCATTCGCCGTGCGTCGCGTTACCGCCGCTTGCATCGCCGCCCACGGATTTAACGCACCGTATGGTGCGTCGGTGCCCGCTGCTAGCGCAATATTTGCCTCACGAAAACCGCGCAGCCGATACAGCCATGACTGATCTTGCGGCTCGACGTCTCGCAGATATGCATCGCCGCGTTCGCCAATAAAATTCGGCTGCGTCACGACGATTAATTTTAAACGCGCGATCTGTTCGAGCAATTCGGGCGGCGCAACAGCGGCGTGCTCGATGCGATCACCGGCCATCGTCCCTGCGCTCGCAAAGATGTTAAGCGTAAAGACCAGATCGACCAACGTAACGCAATGCACGGCGACGGGACGCGCGGCCGCATGACTCGAAGCAATGGCCGCGCACATCACATCGACATCGGGCAATGCGTTTTCGTGCAAATGAATTTTCAACGCACCGCGCTGCAAATTAAACGTATCCGCACACACAGATAGCGACTTATCGCCCATCATTACGACGCGCTGCAACAACTCTCCGTTCGCCTGCCACCGCGCGAACTGAGCAAATGACTCAGCCGAATTACTCATCGAGGTATCGGTAAAACCGGTGACGCCATGACTCGCCAAGCGCATGCTGGCGCTGCGAATATCAGGCAACTGCGGTCCAACCCTTTCTCGCAGCCACAGATCGGCATCGTACAAGCGGCCGGTGAATTCTTCATTTTGTTTTTCGAGCGGCGAATCATTCAGACTGCCGAGCTGTGACAGCGCACAGGAATTTAAAACCCACAAACGCCCGCTGCGATGCTGAATGCGCACAGGTCTATCCGGCACCACGCGATCGAGCCAGAGACGATCGATTTCGCCGGCGATGGATTCATGATAGCCGACGCCGCGCAGCCATTTGCCAGCGGGTAAATTTTGGGCAGCTTGCCGCAACCCCGCTTGTAACCTATTTTCATCGGCAACATCCGGAGGCCCGCAAAATACCGACTCATGCGCCGCTGCGCTCGCGAGAAAATGTACGTGATGATCGTGCAGTCCGGGAATAACCGCATGACCTCGCGCATCGATTGATTGCTCGCCCGCAAGCGGCGTCAGCGCATGCGCAATGTCGACGACGACGCCGTCCGCGATGCGAATATCGACGCTATCGGAAAAATTGATTTCAGCGCGCCGGATCAGCATGAAATATCGAACTCCGCGAGCACCTTTTGCGTATCGGCACCCAACGCATGCGCCTTTGCGATGACGCTACGCGCGCGCGCTGAAGCGACATACTCGCCGCTTTTCTCTAACACATCGACCCAGTCGCGATAGCGTTCGCGCACAGAGCGCACATCGAATTCGTTGTCATCGCGCATGCAATGCGCTACCACGTCGCGCAGCGATAAAGCAATCAATTTTCCGCCGCCCTGTAAATAACCGGCCCATGCCGCCAACGCCGCATGCATTCCGGTGAGCGGGTCGGCGATGGCATCACCGCAAAACATCACTTCGCCGGTCGCATCGAACAACCATTGCGAAAGACCTGCGGCGACACCCGCATCGTCACCAAAGGCAATCCAATTCGCCTGCGGCTCTTCGCGTCCGTAACCGGTGATACTGATCCAGGTCAGCGTGGGATTTTGCGCGATGATATCTTCGGCAATGATTTGCATGTGGCGCAATGCGCGTGGGCGCGATGCTTCGACGACAATATCGGCGCGCAACAATAATTGCCGCAATTGCTCGCGGCCTGCGTCCGTATCCAAATTCAACGCGACACAATCTTTATTCGCGTTGAGCAGATCGAAAAAATTTTCGGCGCCAAAACGCGCACCATCGGGACGTTGTGTGCTCTCGACTTTGATAACGCGCGCGCCGAGCATTTGCAATAAATGACCGCACAGTGGACCCGCCCACAGCGAGGAGAGATCAATAACGAGCGGCGTTGAATTGTGAACTCGGGCTGTATTCGTAGCGGCTGCGTGTTTGGGTGCGATCAGTTTTTGCCGGAGCCACGGTTGCACTGGCGACGCCATTGGAGTCATCGCACACACGGCGAGACCCAACAAACGGCCGCGCGTTACCGCTGCATCCACTGCAACATGTCGCAGCGCCGCAGCGAGCGATTGCCAATCGAATGCGATGTGAGTTTCCAGCCAAGCTGAAACCAATTCCCAATCGGCAGCACGTGCAAAATTAATCGCGAGCCAGCCATTGGCTGCGGGAAACAATCGGCAACTGCCACCGGTAGAAACGGCGCCAGCTCGTGTATAACCAAAACACGCGGCGCGCTCACCGAGCAACGCGGCGCCATCCACTGCATGCAATACCGGCCTATCGCTGAGCGCGCGCAACGCGGCCATGACACCGTCAGCGCAAGCCGCCAATGGCGCTGGGCATAACTGCGCTGGACCATCCGCTCGCCCCGTTAATGCAGTAAGCCCGCATTGTGCGGCACGCAGTGCGGGGTGCATCGACACGCATTGCGCGTGCGCGGACATATTCGCATCGCGCAGCAACGCGTTAGCGTAATTCTCGGCAAAAAACCGTTCGGCGGTGCAATCGATATCAACAGCCATAAAACTCAACAAAAAAAATGGGGCTCATAAGCCCCATTCTTCCATGCTTTTCAGAATCAGAAAATTTTCTGAAGCGCCATGGCCGCCATCATATCGCCTTGTAACTTGACTTTACCGGACATGAACGCCATTTGCGGATTCATCTGTTTGTTCATCAGTTTGTCGAATACCTCGAGCGAGGCGCTAATCGTCGCGTCCGCAGGGTCATCCGATAGCGAAACGGTCGGCGGAGTAGCTGTGCCGTCGAGATAAACATTGGTCCCATCGAGCACGAATTTAATTTTCTTGCCAAACGGTTTCACAGCCGAAAGCTTTTGGGTCAAATTGGCCACAATTTCATCAATCGTCGACATTATCATTCTCCAATCACGTTATGAATATATGGTGCAATATTATCAGTAATTTAATGTCGCGACGATGCCAGTAATTTCAATAAGCGTCAAGCGTGAGTTCGCGGCATTGATCGGTTCGCAAATAAATCGCTTGTCATCGCAGCCCTAAAAATTATTGAAATCTCTGCAACCGAACCACATCGCGCGGCGATTGCGCGGGGCCTGGAACAAAAACAATTAATTCTCGCGGTTAGGCGGCGTAGTCGATTTTCTTTTCAAAGTGCCGGCGGAGCGGATGCCATTCGCCGA
Source organism: uncultured Verrucomicrobiaceae bacterium (assembly GCA_964500675.1). GTDB lineage: Bacteria > Pseudomonadota > Gammaproteobacteria > Pseudomonadales > CAMLJR01 > CAMLJR01. Next base: position 178,707 of record CAZCNY010000001.1, read on the forward strand.
GCGCAACCCTGACGCCGTACTCCGTCAAATACGCCGCGAGATCGAGCAGATACGCCATATCGGCTTCACCGCCGCAGAGATGAAAAACCTGTTTGCCGATCGCGGTGAGACGCAGCACCGGCAGCGGTACACCGGTAGAACTCAAACCCGACAATTGCAGCGCGCGCCGATGATTGATCAGCAGCAGCGGCTCCTGCTCGTCGCCGGCCTGGCTGTGTAAATTGACCTGCCGCAGCGTATCGATCGGATGCAACAGGCCTAACGTTTCCGCGCTGTGCAGCCAGACATCGTGCAGCTGCGGCTGAAAGTAGCGGCCGCGCGCGTCGAAAATGAATTCGCCGAAGACGTAGCGCGCGAGCAGTTGGATGCCATCGATATCGCGCTCACCGATGGCGCCCAGCGTTTCCAATGTCGCCAAACTGTAGCGACCCGGCGCCGCTACTTCGCGCGCCAGCAGGCGCGCCCACAAGCGCTGCAATTCAGGATGATGAACATCCTGCGCGCATTGGCGCCAGCGCTGCAGCCAATGCGCGCCGACGTCGCGCTCGGACAGCGCTTGCAATGTGTAGCTCTTGAAAATTTCGTCTTCGGCGAACAGCGCAATACGGCGGATGTTGAGCGAGTGTTCGACATCGCGATGGCCGACTTCATTGGCGACACTATCGAACAGCTGTTGCGGTTTGGTGAGGCGCGCGAAAATCTGATCTTCGTCCACCGCGGGCTGCTCGATAAAGCCGTACATCGGCACATCGCCAACCGCGATCGCATCGACCACCTGACCGCCATAACCGATCACCTTACGACCGCTGCGCAGACCGGTGAGTTCGCGTTGCGTCGCCTCAATGGCAGCAAGCTCGGCCTCGCGAACGCGCGCGCGATCAAGTCCTTCGCGCCGGATCTGTCTCGGAGTAGTGAGGCCGCCGCTGTCGCCGAACAAATACATCCAAACCTTGTCCAGCCAAAGCTCCTGCATTTGCTGGTTTTTCAACATGAGCTCTGAGCTCCCGTGGCCATACTAAAATAATTATGCTGTTGTATTTCTCTATGAACTGTCGTATTTCTCGATGAACAGTCGTATTTCTCGAAAATAATCGCTGCTCAACAAAGTGTGCACGCTTTCACGCCCTGTCGGCAAGTAGCCCCATCCCTGTGAACGGGCGCGCGTTGCCGCGTTCGATCGCATCCAGAAACTGGAAATCTCTTTAACTTACGTCAATAATACCGCGAGGAGAAACAGAGATTTAGGCCAGTGGAACGGATCGAACAGACGTATTTGCAGCGACTCAGTAACGCGCGGACCACACCGCCGCCAACGATGCAGCAACCGGATTCCGATATTCACAATGGCCCTGTCTTCACCCTCCTCCGACGCCGCCTGCGTATACGCAGTTTTGGCTCAGCCTTTCACCCGACTGCACGACTCAGCAGAGAAATGCTGTGCTGCCGTTATACGCACTGAGACCGACATGCGACATGGACTAATCGCGCGCTTTCTGCTGTCGTTGCTGGCGCTGATCGCCATCGCCTCGCGTGCGGGCAGCGATGATCTCTCGCGCGAATACCGCATCAAAGCCGCTTATCTTTACAATCTGGGCAAATTCATCACCTGGCCCAACGAAGACGAGAGGCCCAAAGACGCGCCGATCACGCTGTGCGTATACGGCTACAACCCGTTCGAGGACTATCTGGAAAAGCTGCAAGAGCGGCAGATTCGTGGACGCTCGATTGCCGTGCGCTTCGTCGGTGAACACGATACGATCGAAGGCTGCCAGCTATTATTCATTTCAAAGCTCAATACGACGCAACCCAAACTGCTCAGCGCACAGCCGCCCTACCCGCCGATTTTAACCGTCAGCGACGATCAGGACTTTCTCGATCACGGCGGCGAAATCAGCCTCGTCACTTTGAGCAATAACGTTCAGCTCGACATCAACCTCACGCGCGCCAAACAAGCAGGTTTCAGCATCAGCGCAAATCTGCTCGAAATCGCGCACAGGATTCAATAAGTGAGCGCCGAGCCTGTGCCAAAAAATAAAAGCGCGCGGCGATCGCTGCGGCTGCACAACTGGTCGATCAGCAGCAAACTCATTCTGCTCTCGCTCGCGACCAGCCTGATCGGCCTGCTCGCCGCTATCACCGCGATCGCGGCGTACGATCAATACAGCCTGCGCTCGGTGCTGCGCGAAGAATTCAGTGTGCTCGCCAACGTGATCGCCAACCGCTCAAGCGCTGCCGTGGTGTTCGAGGATAAAGCGCTCGCGCAAAACAACCTGAGCGCATTGCAATATCGCAGCAGCGTGATTCTCGGCTGCATCTATCGCCTGAATAACACCGAGCGTGGTGATAAGCCCGCAGCGCTGGTGCCGCTCGCCAATTTCCATCTCGACGCCAATCAGCGCTGCCCGGATATGCGAGCGCCGAAACAGCAGCGGATCGATATCGGCCAGCGTTATCTCGAAGTCATGCAGCCCATCGTGCTCGACGATGCGACCATCGGCGTACTGTATTTGCGCGCATCGCTCGATGAAACCTATAGCCGCTTGCAGCATAAATTGCTCATCATGATTCCGGTGGTGATCATCGCGGCCGCGATCGCGGTTTTAATCGGCGCGCTGCTGTCGCGCCATATTTCGCATCCGCTGAAAATGCTGGGCAAAGCCGCCGCTCTCGTCGCCGAGCACGATAATTATTCGATCCGCGCCGATAAATTCAGCGACGACGAAGTCGGGCAAGTGGTCGACTCGTTCAACCACATGTTGTCCGTGATCGAATACGAAAACATGCACCTGCGCGAGAGCGAAGAAAAATTCCGCCTCATCAGCGAATCGTCGAAAGTCGGTATTTTTCAACTCGACCGCCACGGCAACTGCATCTACGCCAATGAAGAGATGTCGACGATCTCAGGCGTGACGGGCGACGTCTTGCTCGAACAAGGTTGGCTGCACGTGGTGCATCCCGACGACAAACGCCGCATTACCGAACAGTTCCAACTGCTCGTGCAAAAAAATGCGCCGCATATCAATCTCGACTGCTGCTTAATGCTGCCCGATGGCGTGCTGAAATGGGTAACGGGCGATATCGCGCCGATGTTCGATACCAATCAACAGCAGATCGGTTTCCTCGGCACGCTCTCGGATATTTCCGAGCTGAAGGAAGCATACGATCAGCTTGAGCAGATGGCGTTCTACGATACATTGACAGGGCTCGCCAACCGGCGCTTGTTCCGCAACCGCCTTGAACACATGCTCAGCAATATTCAGCGCACGGGCGCCGGCGTAGCATTAATTCTGATCGATCTCGATCATTTCAAACACGTCAACGATTCGATGGGGCACGATTCGGGCGACGCGTTGCTCACGGTCGTTTCCGAGCGTTTAAAACATTGCGTGCGCTTCACCGATACCGTCGCGCGCTTGGGCGGCGACGAATTCGCCGTGATTTTGCCCAACGTGCCCGACACACTCACGGTTTCGGCGATCGCTGAAAAAATCATGCAGGCGTTGAGCAAGCCGGTGTTGCTCGGCGATCAGGAGATTACGATCAGCGCGAGCATGGGTATCTCGATGGCGCCCGATGATTGCAATACTGCCGAGGTGTTGATTAAAAATTCCGATCTCGCGCTGTACAAAGCGAAGGACGAAGGCCGCAACAACTTCAAGTTTTTCACCACCGAGATGAACACGTTGCTGGTGCGGCATTTAAATCTCGTGCAGCAGTTGCGTCACGCCATCGACAATCAAGCTTTTCTGTTGCAATACCAGCCGCAGATCGATCTCACCAACGGTCAGCGGTCGGTTTTGAAGCGCTCGTGCGTTGGCAGCAGCAAGACCGCGGTGTCGTCAGCCCCGCCGAGTTCATTCCCATCGCCGAGGAAACCGGTCTCATCATTCCGCTCGGGCGCTGGGTTCTGCGCACCGCCTGCCAACAGATGCGCGCGCTCGTCGACGCCAAGCTCGTCAATAATCGCGCCGTCATGGCGGTGAATTTGTCGGTGAAACAATTCGAGGATTTTCAACTGGTCAAATTCATCGGCGAAACGCTGGTTGAATTCGGTTTGCGCCCCTCTCAGCTCGAACTCGAATTGACCGAGAGCATGCTCATGGAAAATATCGAGGACACCGTCGAAGCGCTCAACAATTTGAAAGCGCTCGGCATCGGACTATCGATCGATGACTTCGGCACGGGCTATTCATCGCTGGGCTATCTGAAGCGCTTGCCCGTCAACGTCATCAAGGTCGATCGCTCGTTCGTGATGGATATTCCGCACGATGTCGACGATATGGAAATCACCGCGGCGGTAATCGCGATGGCGCACAAGCTGCGTTATAAAGTGGTCGCCGAAGGCATCGAGACCGAACAGCAATATCAATTCCTGCGCGAATCGGGTTGCGATTATGGCCAGGGCTATTATTTCAGCCGGCCGCTCTCGCAGGACTTGCTCGTCGATTTCTGCCGTCAATACCAGGACGAAATCGAAAACGGAATCTCCAAGCGCCCTAGCTAAATGATTAAAACCGCGCGACTTGAGATGGCGGATCGCGTTATCGATGCGCGATTCAATGCCCAACCGACGGAAACAATGCAATCCACGCCACGTTGACAAAAAAATGGCTCAGTACGCTGAGCGACAACACCCCTGTGCGCCGATACACAAAGCCGTGCAATAAACCTGAAATCGTCGCCAGCATGACGAACTCCCAGCCGCGATAAATATGCACCAGCCCAAACAACACGGCGGTAATCGTGATGGCAGGCAGCGGCGCTAAATACAGCATCAATTCGCGTTGCAGTGCGCCGCGAAAAAACAATTCCTCGGCGAAACACGTTTCCATTAAATTCACGAATAAAAATGCCGCCGCGTACTGCGGCACGGTGACTTGCACAGAATGGCCGAGCAGACGCACAAACACTAAAAAGGCGCCAACGCCCACGGGCACCAGCCACACGTAGCGCCAGTCGCGTTTCTGCGGATGAAATTGCGCGGCGATGAGCGCAAGCAGCAAACCCGCGTAAGCTTTGTCGAGCGGAAAATCGAACGCGAGTAATTTGCTGCCATACTCCCACCATTTCGAGTACAACGGCACGGTCTCGATGCCATGCACCTGATGAAACCCCGCCAGCAATCCGAGCAGCATGCCGCCGTAGCGCACCTGGCGCTTCCAGAATTCCGTCAGCCTCGAATACACCGTGGCGACGAGCGTAAAACTGATCATCGCGACGATGACCGTGGGATAGGCGACAAAACCGGCGGCGGTGAACCCGAGCAGGCCGATGATGATAATCGTCGCGAGATACGGCACCCATTCGCGCCGTCCGGTATCGATAATAAACAGCGCCATCGCTACCGACGTCGCATAAAACACCTGCGACGCCGCCAGCATGATGAGTTTAATTCCTTCTGCGGTCATACCGGCTCGCTACCTTATATGCGCGCAGCGAGTAGCTGCTGCTCGATGACTGGCCAATCGGATTCGCGATCGGCGATACACTCGATCACGCTATCGATATTGCCGCCGATCTCGTTGATGGAGAGCACGCCATCATCGGCATTGAAAATGAAATTGCCGCGATCGGTTTGCATCACGCCTTTGAGCCGGCGCACGCTCAAACCGCTCACCAAACTCAGCAGCCGCTGAAAATCGAAACGCGTTTCCGCCGCGAATAACCAACCGCAACTTGCAAAGCCATCGCCGCGATGTTCGCGGCGCGCGAACGCCGTTCCCGGTAACAGCACAATCGGCAGCGGCATAGCGGGATCCGATAGCAGCGCATGGTCCTGCGTTATCGCGGTTTTCGCGATCACACGCGGTGCTTTACGTGCATGATCGAACCAATCGAGTTGCAATTGCCCGTGCGCAACCCATCCGGTCAGCTGCGGGGGCAACTGCATACGCGCGATAAATTGCTCGAACCATGCGCGCTCGTCAGCGCCGCACACATCGGTTTTATTGGCGACGACAATATCGGCGACACGCAATTGATCGTTGAAAATCGGATGCTGCAAATAGCGCGCATCGCGTAACTTGCGCGGATCGAGCAGACACAACACGGCGCGCAAATCGAGCAGATCAGCATATTGGCCGCCGCTCAATGTATCGATAATCTCCTGCGGATGACCGAGCCCGCTCGGTTCGATCAATAGCCGGTCGGGCTGCACTTTCGCGATCAAATTATTGAGCGCCACCTGCATCGGCAGATCGGCAACACAGCACATGCAGCCGCCCGCGACTTCGCGAATCTCCGCGCCGCTGCTCGCCAGAATCGCACCGTCGATACCGATCTCGCCAAACTCATTAACGAGCACCGCCCACTTTTCCGCAGCGGGTTTGCGCCGCAACACATCGAGAATCGCCGTGGTTTTGCCCGCGCCGAGAAAGCCCGTGACAATATTGGTTGGAATCGGTTTGCGCATACGTCGAAGCGATCGAAAACAGAGACGAAAAACAGCCGCGATTATCGCCGCGCGTGCCGAAGCGCCGCAAGCGGCGCACGATTGATAAACCGAATTAAATCAACGCGGATAAGCGCACATCTGCACCGAGCACACGCAGCAATTTGCCATCTGCGGCGAACACGGGTGCCGACACCGTAAAACAAAACGCATCGGTCGCGGCCGAGCGGTAGACGGGCGACACATAGCTGCGCAGACGTTCGGCGACGGCGCGAAACCACGCTCGCTGCGACCAGTCGATGCCGCGCCGCGAACCCGAGCGCGCCTGTTCGATATCGTCGGCAACGATATTTTCGCTGACTTGACGGCCGTCCGCACCGACCAGATACAACAACTCAAAGCGTTTATCGAGCTTGAGTGCCTGCTGCATTGCGCGCTCGGCACGCTCGGCCGAACCTGCTAATTCCATCTGCGCCGCAAGGCGCTCGACCGCGCCCTGTGCATCGTTGTGCAAATCGATGCGAAAACCGCCGAGGCCGTCGAGCAATTTATCGCTGTCGCCGCGCACCGCTTCGCCGTGTTTGCGCACCTGCGCGGCTTTGCCAAGCAATTCATGCGCGACTTGCGCCACGCGCTGCACATCGCCATTGACCGTGCGCACAGCGATACCGATCTGCTCAGTGCCGGCCGCAATAAGATCGACTTTTTGATCGAGCTGTTGCATCGCCACTGATACGCTTTGCAATTCATTGCCCATGCGCTCCATACCGGCACGACCCGCGGCGACCACATCGCCCATCACGGTACTAGCGCTGCTCAACTGCTTAACATCGCTACGGAAATTTTCGACGATGCCGTAAACGCGATCGGTAGCATCGGTGGTGTGATGCGCGAGTTTGCGCACCTCGTCCGCCACTACCGCAAAGCCGCGACCCTGATTGCCCGCACGCGCGGCTTCGATCGCAGCATTCAGCGCCAGCAAATTAATCTGTTTCGAGATGTTTGCGATGACACCGATGACCTGCACCACATCTTCGAGCTGATTTTCTAAGCGCCTGATTGAATTCGTTAGATCGATTTCACTCTGATTGATCGCCTCGACCTGCCGCACAACAACTTTGCCTTCGTCTTCGCAATGGCGAATCGCCGCCGCAACTTGATTGGATAAATCAGCGACTTCCTGCGCGCGCGGCACGAGCTCGGCATCGAGCGTCGTCGTCACCTCTTCGCTCGCACTCGCAATGAGCGCCGACGCATCGGCGAGCTCGGCGCCGCCGCGCTCGGTATCGCTAGCGATTTGCACCAGCTGCGGCGCATGCTCAGCAATCTCTACCGCCGCGGCAATACTGTGACCGATGCGCTGCTGCAATGTTGTCAGAAAATTGTTGAGTTGTTGATTACGCGGGGAGTCTTCTAGACGAAACGTCAAATTCATTTCTTCGAGGGCACGATTGAACTACGTGCCACGACTTTTTTGCTCTCGCTTACCACTAAACCAAACCATTACAATCACCTCTACCGCTGAAACGACGAATCATTCCTGCAATTGAAGTGCCAGTGAATTTGGTAGTCTTAGCGTAAGAAGACGGCTTATTTCGGCGATACTCGCACCAGTACTGCACACGCTTAAAATGGAGTGCACGCAAATAAAACCAGTGCATTATCGCCTTAACTGTACTCTGCGCAATTTCTGCCTTTTTGCTTGGCCTTATACAACAGTCGGTCGACCGCTTCGATAAACACGATAGACTCGGCATCGTGCGAGGGAACAATAGTTCCGACCCCGAGGCTTAGCGTAACCAGCTGACTGGTAGCGGAGCTTTCATGGGAAATTTGCTGTTTGAAAATTGCGTTGCGACAGCGTTCGGCGATTGCCTTTGCGGCATCAGCATCGGTTTCCGGCAACACCAGCACGAATTCCTCGCCGCCGAAACGCGCGAAAAAATCTCTGGCGCGCGTACCCACCGTACTCAGCGCCAGCGCCACCCGCTTTAAACAATCATCGCCCTGAATATGACCGTAGTAATCGTTGTATTGCTTGAAGTGGTCGATATCTATAAGAATCAGTGAAAGCGGTTGATGATTGCGCCGCGCGTTGGCCCACTCCATCTCCATAATCGAATCGAACATGCGCCGATTGGCGACGCCGGTTAAACCATCCTTGAACGACAGTTCTTCAAGCTCCTTTTGCAACCGCAGCACTTGCTCTTCCGTTTTTTTGCGCTCGCTGATATCGAACATAAATCCGATCAGCGCTTCCACTTCGCCGTCTTTGCGCACCACATGCACGACATCGCGAATCCAAACGTAATCACCGCCATTCGTCATAGCGCGATAATCGGCCTCGTGATCGATGCCGGCCAACGATTGCGAGACACAAAAATTGAATACAGTATCGCGATCATCCGGGTGCATTCGCGCCACCCAGTCGGCCACGCCAACCCAACTCGACGGCGCCCACCCCAACAAACGCTCGATCTGCGGCCCGATATAGGTAAAGCGCTTACTGGCCCAGTCGATTTTCCAAGGAATCGCCTTGGTGGATTCCAACAGGGTTTTGTATACCGCACTATCGGTCTCGATAGAGCTTTCATCGCTTTTTTCAATCATTTCATTCTGCATACGGTGTGGTGGTTTTTTTCTATTAAAAATCCGGTTTGGTATGCGGGCCGATCACCGGCTCGATCAACAACGCGGGCCAATGCAACTGCGCGGTGGTGCGGCGTTTGCTGTCGATATCTTTCAGAATAAATTCGGCACGCTCTTGCGATAGACCTAAAATCTGTGCAAGTTCAGCTGCCGATTTATCGTGGTTGCGGTACCACAGAGCCACATCCATTTCGCGGTATGGCAGTGCGTAATAAAATTCGTCCTGCCCCTGTGCCAGACTGTAGGTGTCGGTCGATGGGACCGAAGTGCAGATCGCTTCGGGCAAGCCCATGTGGCGCGCGAGCATGTAGACCTGCGATTTGTACAAATGCGCGATCGGTTTCATATCGGCGGCGCCGTCGCCGTTTTTCACGAAAAAACCCTGATCGTATTCAACGCGATTCGGTGTGCCGATCACGGCGTAATTCAAACGGTCAGCGTGGAAGAATTCGAACATTTTGCGCGTGCGCTGCTTGAAATTCGTCGCAGCAACAATTTGTAAATATTCTTTTAGCGGCAAACGCTCTTCGTATTGCTTGCCGACAGTATCGGCAACAACGAGTTTGAAATAATTGACGCGCCCTTCCTGACCGCCACCGATGACGATTTTGCTTTTCCAATCGGCGCGGTAATCGGGAAATACCGCTTGCATGGCTTCATCGCGCCAACGATAGCAACCGGCGGCTTCGAGCGTCGGCGCAATATCCTGAACGATGTATTCGATGCCGAGATGCGCCGTCATCATTTTACCTTTGACGACGCTCTCCGACGACGAATCGCGTTCGGGCATCAATAACGCAAACACTTTGCTAGCACCGACCGCGCGCACGGCAAGCGCGGCGCATACGGCGCTGTCGATACCACCGGAAATACCGAGCACCAAGCCGCGTCGGTGCAAATTCTCGCGCAATAGCTTACGCATAGCGCTGGTGATTTTTTCGATTTCCGCGTCTTTGTCGAATACCAACAAACCTTCGATTACATTATCGATATTGCTCGACATGAAGCTCTCCTTCGTACTTGCCTCTCCTCTCCCGCAGGGAGAGGGAACTAAAATTTAAAGCTGGAAAAATTTTCAATAAACAAATGATGCCAAATCTGCGTCGATAAAATACCCACCAGCGCCTGATTATCGCGCGAACCTACCGCCAATCCGCGCTCAGCTTTCTTCACCAGCATTTCGACGCGCTTGGGATCGAAGTAGCCGTAATCGCGCACCTTTTGCGCCGATAATAATTCCGCCACGAACGGCAGTGGCGTATGCTTCTCATCCGTAAAAAAAGCGGGGATATCAGGCGCTCGATACGGTTGCTTGTGGCGTTCGGTAATCGCTGCCGGTAAATAATCGCGCATGGCTTTCTTCAACAAATATTTTTCGTTGAGACCTTTGATTTTCATTTTCGGCGGCAGCTTGTTGCCAAACTCGATCACGCGATGATCGAGAAAGGGAAACCGCCCCTCGACCGAATTCGTCATCAGCATGCGATCGCCCTGCGAGCACAAAAGATAGCCACCCATGAGCGCTTTCGCTTCGAGGTATTGCGCGCGATTGAGCGGATGCCACTGCGAAAATTGCTCTGGCACACTCGCCGCCATGGCGGCTTCCGCAGAGATACCAGTACCCTGCTGCAATTCGTCGCAAAAAAACACCTTGGCCTTTGACGTTGTATCCCAGCGCGGCAGATGCGAAAAACCTATCGCGGCGGGATTATCCAAACCGATGCCGTAAAAATTTTGCAGATACGATTGCGCGCGCCCCGGCGTTAAATCGAGATACGGATACAAACGTTTCAACAACAGCGGCCGCCACTGCGATTGCGGTTGCGTCGCCCAGAACTGGCGAATTTTATTTTCTTTGAACAGATCGTAACCGCCGAGCACTTCGTCCGAACCTTCACCGGTCAGTACGACTTTGTAGCCCTGCTCATGCACAAGTCCCGATAATAATTTCATCGGCACCGGAGCCGTGCGCAAAATTGCGGTTTCAGCATGGTAAATCGTATCGATGAATTGTTCGCCGACCATGCGATTCGTACACGCGATGGCGCTGTGCTGCGCGTTCAAATGTTCGATCATCATGCGCTGGTACGATGATTCGTCGAGCGATTGTTCTTCAAAGCCGATCGAGAACGTGCGTAAAGGCGCAGCGCTGTGATGATGAATCAAGCTCGTCAGCACCGACGAATCGAGTCCGCCCGACAGATATGCGCCGACCGGCACGTCCGCGCGCAAACGAATTTGCGTGGCGTCGATCAATAATTCGCGCAACTGCGTCGCGAGGTCGTCCTCGCTGCCGCGATGGTATTCGTCCACGCTCCGCGGAAATTCCCAATCCCAGTAGCGGTGCAATTGTTCGCCGCCGCGATCGGCGATCAACAGCATGCCGGGCGGCAGCTCGAAAATATTTTCAAATAACGTATTGGGACTGACCGGCATCCAAAAAGTCATGATCTGATCGAGTGCACTCGCGTTGAGTCGCGGCGACTCCGATAAGGCGGGAAGTATCGCTTTAATTTCCGAGCCGAACAGCAATCGCGATCCCTGTTTGGTGTAAAACAGCGGCGCGATACCGACGCGATCGCGCAACAACACCAAACGCTCGCGGCGATCGTCCCACAATGCGATAGCGAATTGCCCGTTGAGGTAATTTACAAAATCATCGCCGTGCTGTTCGTACAAATGCACGATGACTTCGGTATCGCTATGTGTATAGAAAGAATGGCCTTGCGCTTCGAGTTCGACGCGCAATTCGATGTAATTGAAAATTTCGCCGTTGAAAATAACCCAGACGCTTTGATCTTCGTTGTGAATCGGCTGGTCGCCACCGCTTAAATCGATGATACTCAAACGCGAATGCGCGAAACCGAGGTGCGGTTTGGTTAAATAGCCATAGCCATCGGGGCCACGGTGCCGCAACTGTGCAATCATTGCGGTTAACAGCTCGCGGCGCGGCGCGTAATCACCACCGCGCCAGTCTAAAACTCCGGTGATCCCGCACATAATTTTTCCGAAACAACGGACCCGTGATATCCGAGGAAGCAGTACTTAAGCGAGTAGTAATCGTAGCACCTGGAAGCGTAATTGACGGGCTTTTTTATTATTCTGAATCAAACCGGATACATCAATTCTTCGCCCAAACACACTCACGCGTATGCATGCGAGCGATCGCTGTGATCGGTGACATCGCGAACGCCTTTGAGCTGCGGAATGCTTTCGAGCAAGGTTTTTTCGATGCCCTGCTTCAATGTGATATCGACCATGCCGCAGCCTTGGCAGCCGCCACCGAATTTGAGAATCGCGACATCGTCCGGTGTGATTTCGATGAGACTCACTTCGCCGCCGTGCGCGGCGAGCGAGGGATTCACCTCGTTGTACAGCAGATAATTCACGCGATCTTCGAGCGGGCTATCCTCGCCCACCTTCGGCAGTTTGGCATTCGGCGCCTTGATCGTGAGCTGCCCGCCCATGCGATCTTTGGCGAAATCGACAAGTGCGTCTTCGAGAAACGGCAGGCTGCGGCGCTCGAAATAAGCCGTGAATTTGGGGTAGTCCTCGACGAGATCATCCGCTCTTTTATCGTCCGCGCGACAATACGCGATGCAGGTTTCCGCCTTCGGTGTGCCGGGCTGGTTGATGAACATGCGCACGCCCAGCGTCTCGGCATCCTGCTTGGCAAGCAGCTCGGCGAGGTAATCCTGAGCGGCTTCGGTGATCGTGAGTTTCAAGGCGGGTGCAGTCTCAGTCATGAGCTTGTCCATCGATTCGATGAGGTTGAAGGCGCCGTGCAGTATATCGGTTAAGTCCGAAATCGGGGCGCCTTTGCTAGACTTCGCAATCTATCACAAGCCATATCCTAGCACTATAGTCGGTTATTGGGTGTCGCTGTCTTTTGCCCGATAATCCGGTCGGAGATTAATCAGCCCGACAATCTATATCAAAATTTTTTGATATAGATTGTTCAGCCCCCTATACTGACGGCCGAACCGATTAACCAACACCCCGGAGTATCGATGAATACCGATCGCGACCGCCGCATTGCCACTCTCCAGCAAGCCCTGCAGGAGCGAATTCTTATCCTCGATGGCGCGATGGGCACGATGATCCAGACCTACAAGCTGCAGGAAGCCGATTATCGCGGCACGCGCTTTGCCGACTATCACCGCGATATCAAGGGCAACAACGATCTGCTCGCATTGACCAAGCCCGAGGTGATCGCGGCGATCCACACGGCCTATCTCGAAGCCGGTGCCGATATTCTCGAAACCAACACATTCAACTCCACGCGCGTATCGCAGGCCGATTACGGTTTGGAGAGTTTGGTCTACGAGTTGAATGTCGAAGGCGCTCGCCTCGCCCGCCAATGCGCCGATGCGATGACCGCAAAAACACCGAATAAACCGCGCTATGTTGCGGGCGTGCTCGGCCCTACCTCGCGCACCGCGACTATTTCGCCGGATGTCAACGATCCCGGCTTTCGCAATATCACCTTCGATGAGCTCGTGAAGGATTACCGCGAGGCCGCGTTCGGTTTGATCGAAGGCGGCGCCGATATTCTGATGATCGAAACCATCTTCGACACGCTCAACGCGAAAGCCGCGATCTTCGCCGTTAAAAGTGTTTACGACGAACTCGGCTTTGACTTGCCGATCATGATTTCGGGCACGATCACCGATGCCTCGGGCCGCACGTTATCGGGCCAAACCACCGAAGCGTTTTGGTATTCGGTTGCGCACGCGCAGCCGCTCAGCGTCGGCCTCAACTGCGCGCTCGGCGCCGACAAATTGCGCGCCTATGTGTATGCGTTAGCCCAGTGCGCGGATACGTTCGTATCAGCGCACCCGAACGCGGGCTTGCCGAATGAATTCGGCGAATACGATCAGACACCGGCCGAAATGGCCGCGATTGTCAGCGAGTATGCGTCGAGTGGTCTGGTCAATATCGTCGGTGGCTGCTGCGGTTCGACGCCCGCGCATATCAAAGCGATCGCCGAAGCGGTGAAAGATTTCGCGCCGCGCAAAATTCCCGAGCTGCCGAAAGCCTGTCGTTTAAGCGGACTCGAACCGTTCGTGATCGACGCAAGCTCATTGTTCGTGAACGTCGGCGAACGCACCAATATCACGGGCTCGGCGAAATTCGCCAAATTGATTCGCGAGGAAAATTACAGCGAAGCGCTCGACGTCGCTTTGCAGCAGGTGCAAAACGGCGCGCAGATCATCGACATCAACATGGATGAAGGCATGCTCGATTCGCAAAAAGCGATGGTTCGCTTTCTCAATCTGATCGCGGGCGAACCCGATATCGCGCGCGTGCCGATAATGGTCGATTCGTCGAAATGGGAAGTTATCGAAGCTGGCCTTAAATGCGTGCAAGGCAAATGCATCGTCAATTCGATTTCGATGAAAGAAGGCGAAGCCGAATTTATCGAGCGCGCAAAACTGTGCCGCCGCTACGGCGCCGCTGTGATCGTAATGGCATTCGACGAAAAAGGTCAGGCGGATACGGAAGCGCGCAAAAAGGAAATCTGCAAGCGCAGCTACGACCTGCTCGTCAACGAAGCCGGCTTTCCACCCGAAGATATTATTTTCGATCCGAACGTGTTCGCGGTCGCCACGGGTATCGATGAACACAACAATTACGGCGTCGATTTCATCAACGCCTGCGCCTATATTCGCCGCGAATTACCCTACGCGAAAATTTCGGGCGGCATCTCCAATGTGTCGTTTTCATTTCGCGGCAATAATCCCGTGCGCGAAGCGATTCACGCCGTGTTCTTGTATCACGCGATTCGCGCTGGTCTGACGATGGGCATCGTCAACGCCGGCCAGCTCGCGATTTACGAAGATATTCCGCTCGAATTGCGCGAACGCGTCGAAGATGTGATTTTGAACCGGCGCAGCGACGCCACCGAACGCCTGCTAGAAATCGCCGCGAAATACGCTGGCGATGGCGCCAAGAAAATCGAAGAGAATTTAGAGTGGCGCGAATGGCCCGTCAATAAGCGCATCGAACACGCGCTGGTGAAAGGTATCACCGCATTTATCGAGGAAGACACCGAAGTTGCACGCGCGGCCGCGGCGAGGCCGATCGATGTGATCGAAGGCCCGCTCATGGACGGCATGAACGTGGTCGGCGACCTATTCGGTCAGGGAAAAATGTTTTTGCCGCAAGTCGTGAAAAGCGCGCGCGTGATGAAGCAGGCCGTCGCCTACCTCACGCCGTTTATCGAAGCCGCGAAAGAAATCGGCGCGAAGCCGAACGGTCGCATTTTGATGGCGACCGTAAAAGGTGATGTGCACGATATCGGCAAAAATATTGTCGGCGTGGTGCTGCAATGCAACAACTATGAAGTAATCGATCTCGGTGTGATGGTGTCGTGCGAAGAAATCCTGCGCGTTGCCAAAGAGAAAACTGTCGACATCATCGGCCTCAGCGGTTTGATCACGCCGTCGCTCGACGAAATGGTGCACGTCGCGCGCGAAATGCAGCGCCTCGATTTTAAATTGCCGCTTATGATCGGCGGTGCAACGACTTCTAAAGCGCACACGGCGGTGAAGATCGAACCGCAGTACAAAAACGATGCCGTCGTGTATGTACCCGATGCCTCGCGCTCGGTGTCGGTCGCGTCGAATTTACTCAGCGATGAATTGAAACCGGCGTTTATCGCCGAACGCCGCAGCGAATATGCGACAGTGCGCGAGCGCAACGCCAATCGCCAGCCGAAATCGGTGCCGATCACCTACGAAGAAGCTGTTGCACGCGGTGCGCAATTCGATTGGGATAACTACACGCCACCCAAGCCGACATTTTTCGGCACCAAAGTATTCGACGATTATCCGCTCGAAGATTTAATCGAGACGATCGATTGGACGCCATTTTTTATCAGTTGGGATTTGGCCGGAAAATATCCCAATATTTTGCAGGATGAAAAAGTCGGCGAAGCCGCACGCAATTTATTCGCCGATGCGCAAGCCATGCTCAAACGCATCGTCGCTGAGAAATTGATCCACGCGCGCGCGGTGATTGGTTTCTGGCCCGCCGCACGCGTGCGCGGCGACGATATCGAGGTGTACGACGACGATCAGCGTGAGCGGTCGATCGCGACGCTGCATCATTTGCGCCAGCAGATCGACAAGCCGAATCGCGAACCGAATGCGAGTCTTGCCGATTTCATCGCACCGAAAGAAACGCCAGCGCGCGATTATATCGGCGGCTTCGTGGTAACCGCCGGTATCGGCGCCGATGAACTCTCGCGGCAGTTCATCGCGAAACATGACGACTACAGCAGCATTCTGGTCAAAGCATTGGCCGATCGCTTAGCGGAGTCGTTAGCCGAGCATATGCACCGGCGTGTGCGCAAGGAATTCTGGGGCTATGCGGCGGCCGAGCAACTCGACAATACCGATTTGATTCGCGAGCGCTATCGCGGCATCCGCCCAGCTCCCGGCTATCCTGCATGTCCCGATCACACCGAGAAGGCAACTTTGTTTAAACTATTGGAGGCGGAGCGCATCGAGGTCGCGTTGACCGAACATTACGCAATGACGCCCGCGGCAAGCGTGAGTGGCTTTTATTATTCGCACCCCGAATCGCATTATTTCGGCGTGGGAAAAATTCAGCGCGATCAAGTCGAAGCGCTGGCTGAGCGCAAACGCATGAACGTGGCAGAACTTGAACGCTGGCTCGCGCCCGCTTTAGGCTACGAACCGTCAGCAGTTAATGGCTAGAGGTAACTATGAACACATCGAACGACGACAAGGAAAAAGCGCCAGGATTACTGCAAATCGTTGCCAGCGTGTTCTCGGCGGCCATCGGCATACAAAGCAGTAAAAATCAGCAACGCGATTTCAAACACGGCAAGGCGCGCGTGTTCATCATCAGCGGCATTATTTTTACACTGTTATTTATCGGGACGGTGTTTACAGTAGTGCGGCTGGTATTGCGGCAGGCGGGATATTGATCGTCCCGCCCGTTTTACTTTAATCACATATTTTTGAGCCAAAATACCACGGTGCTGACCACGATGGCGATGATCGCGATGGCGGCAACCGCATCGGCTTTGCCGTCGCCGCTATCTTGGGTGTTTTGAGTGGTTTGATCGTGCTGAGCCATGGCGATATTACCTGCATCGTCGGTTGGAAGAAAACGGTACGCAATTGCGGATTGGCATTATGCAACAAAGACCCGACAGCAACCAAGGGTCGATAATTGCATTTTTATATGCGCGCGCTGACTAGACTCTGACACGTCATGCTATTTAGCGGTTCCAACCGCCGCTTTAACGCGGAAGCCGCATAGACTTTTCGCTTATGGGATTATAGAAATCCGTTAGTTTGGCTTAGTCTACGAATCTGCTAAGGTGCGCCCCATTCCGTGCAAGCGGCACCGAGTGCATCACCTGTGCAGGATTTAAGCGGGTAGTTTTTAGGGGTTAAAGAACGCAAATGTATCAGTACAACCAGCACGACCGGCTGATGATCAGCGAACGTGTAAGCCAATTTCGCGGCCAGGCCGAGCGCTTTCTCGCGGGCGAATTAGAGCCGCAGCAATTTCTGCCATTGCGCCTGCAAAATGGCCTTTATAAGCAGCGCCTCGCCTACATGCTGCGTATCGCCGTTCCTTACGGCAACCTCAGCACGCGCCAGCTGCGCAAACTTGCGGAAATCGCGCGCAAATACGATAAAGGCTTCGGCCATTTCAGCACGCGCCAAAATATGCAACTGCATTGGCCCGAACTCGAAGATGTGCCGACGATTCTCGCCGAACTCGCGAGTGTCGAAATGCACGCGATTCAGACCAGCGGCAACTGCATCCGCAATACCACCGCCGATCACTTCTCCGGTGTTGCCGCCGATGAGGTAGAAGATGCGCGCCCGTATTGCGAAATCATCCGTCAATGGTCGACCTTCCATCCCGAATTCGCGTTTTTGCCGCGCAAATTCAAAATCGCCGTGTGCGGATCGGAAAACGATCGCGCCGCGATGCACATACACGATATCGGCGTCGAAATCGTGCGCAATCTGCAAGGTGAAACCGGCTTTAAAATTCTCGTCGGCGGCGGTCTCGGCCGCACCCCCGTGATCGGCGAAGTCATCAATGAGTTTCTGCCGAAAAAACACCTGCTGACGTACCTCGAAGCGATTCTGCGCGTCTACAACCAGCTCGGCCGCCGCGACAACAAATTCAAAGCGCGCATCAAAATTCTCGTGCGCGCGATGGGTCCAGAAGCGTTTCGCGAAAAAGTCGAAGCGGAATGGGTGTACTTGAAGGACGGCGCGAACACATTGACCGACGAAATCATCGCGCACGCGCAAAGCTTTTTCCAAGCGCCCGCATACGAAAAGCTAGACGGCGAAAAAGAAGATGCTGAGCTCAATAAACTCGCGGCGGGAAATTTCGCCTTCGCGCGTTGGCTCAAATACAACACGGCGAAACATAAACAGCCGGGCTATGCGATCGTCACGCTGTCACTCAAAACCACCGGCGTTGCACCGGGCGATGCGACCTCCGAGCAGATGGAAGCCGTTGCCGATCTCGCCGATCAATTCGGCTTCGGCGAAATTCGTACCAGCCATGAGCAAAACCTGATTCTGCCCGATATTCGCCAGCGCGATTTATTCACGGTTTGGAAGGCCGCGACGCAAATCGGTTTCGCCACGCCAAACGTGGGCCATCTCACCGACATCATCTGCTGCCCCGGCGGCGATTACTGCTCGCTCGCCAATGCGAAATCGATCCCTGTCGCCGAAGCGATTCAGCGCCGGTTCGACGATCTCGATTACATCTACGATCTCGGCGAACTCGATCTGAACATTTCGGGCTGCATGAATGCGTGCGGCCATCATCATGTCGGCCATATCGGCATTCTCGGTGTCGATAAAAAAGGCGCGGAGTTTTATCAGATTTCGCTCGGCGGCAATCAAGGCAAAGACGCTGCGCTCGGTGAAATTCTCGGCCCGTCATTTTCACAAGCCGATGTGCCCGATGTGATCGAGAAAATTCTGCAAACCTATCTCGACCGGCGTCAGGATGGCGAAATTTTCCTCGCGACCTTTCGCCGTATCGGTCTCGAACCGTTCAAGGAGCGCGTGTATGGCTAATTCCATCACAACTCACTCCGCCAAAACCAGACTCATCAAAAACGGCGCGGTCATCGATGATGCGTGGCAAGTGCTGCGTGAGATTCCCGCAGGTGGTTTGCCGAACGGAAACATTATCGTGCCGCTCCATTACTGGCTCGAACATCGCGATGCGTTGCGCGCGCGTGGCGCAGGCGACGAAAAAGTTGGCGTGTGGCTCGCGAGCGATCAACCTCCCGCACCGCTCGCCGACGATCTTGCGCACCTACCTGTCATCGCGATCGACTTTCCGCTATTCACCGATGGCCGTGGTTTTTCTTACGGTCGCTCGTTGCGCGAACATTTCAACTATCAAGGCGAGGTGCGCGCGATCGGGCAATTCATTCGCGACCAGCTCCACTATTTGAGCCGCTGCGGTTTTGACGCGTATGCGATTGAAACCACCGACCCCGAAAAAGCAATTCACAGCCTTAACGATTTCAGCAGCAGCTATTCCGCTGCGATCGATCAACCGTTGCCGTGGTTTCGGCGCAATTCGAATTGAAAATTAACGCGCAATAACAAGCCGGCGCATTCGCCGGCTTGTTATGCCTTGCTTAAAACCGGTAGGCCAATCCGATATCGATCACCGGCCAATATTTATAGCTCGACAAATCGTGATTCAATTTACTCTGCTCTTCCGCGACGTCGCTATGCAATTGATCGCAGGTCGCAGTGGGCACAGCCGTGCCGCAACTCACATTGAGTTTTGCATCCGGACTTCCCTGAAACATCACACCGATGTCGGCCACGAAACTGAAGTGCCCTTCCTTCTTCGCAACATCGCCCCAGCCGATGCCGATGTAAGGCGCTGTCGATTTAAATTTGATGTCACCGTCGAGGCTGCCGACTTCCGCCGCCGTATAGGTATTATCGTTAATCGTGTAGGTGCCGTTGCTCGGCTTTCCGTCCACGGTGATTTTGTTGCGATTAAAGACCAAGCCTCCGGTTATACGAAACGTGCCCTCGAACGGATGCCAATCGAGTAATGCTTCGGCGCCGCCCAACTTCAGATCGCCGTGATAATTGACATCGGTTTCCGTTACGTCTTTGCTAATTTTATAGGTCGTGTAACCGACGCGACCACGCAGCGAATCCGTAATACCAATACCGACGCCGCCACCAAAACCCAGCGTGCCCGCCTTGGCGTAAACCCCCACAGGCACTTCAGCCCCCGCCACTACCGGCATACCTGCGACCACCAAAACAAAAATAGCACTCGGCAAATTGACCTTCATGGTTGTCTCCATTTTGGAAGAATTGCTGACAATATCCCCACTAGTTCTAGACCATAGGCGAATCCCGTCAATGTGTTATCGGGGAGTTCCGCGTGATACGCGCTGCGGTTAACCGTTATCGTTTGAATCAGCGCAAAAATCACAGCAACAAAAAAGCCGTCACAAGGACGGCTTTTTTGTTTCACTCTTAAAAATCTTAGATCGATTTTTCGAGTTCGGGTACCGCTTCGAACAGATCAGCGACAAGACCGTAATCGGCGACTTGGAAAATCGGCGCTTCGGCGTCCTTGTTGATGGCGACGATCGTTTTGCTGTCTTTCATGCCAGCCAAATGCTGAATCGCACCCGAAATACCGACGGCGATATACAGTTGCGGCGCGACGATTTTGCCGGTCTGACCGACCTGCATATCGTTCGGCACGAAGCCCGCGTCGACCGCCGCGCGCGATGCGCCTACCGCAGCGCCGAGCTTATCGGCCAATGCGTACAGCAATTTGAAGTTATCGCCGTTCTGCATGCCACGGCCGCCCGAGACGACGACTTTCGCTGCGGTGAGTTCGGGGCGATCGCTCTTCGCGAGTTCTTCTTTCACGAATGCTGATACGCCAGCGTCGGTTGCCACAGAGATCGTTTCGATTGCGGCGGAGCCGCCCGTAGCGGCAACAGCATCGAAACCGGTTGAGCGCACGGTGATGACTTTGATCGGATCGCTCGATTGCACGGTAGCAATGATATTTCCCGCGTAAATCGGACGCTTGAAGGTGTCGGCGGAAACCACTTCGATGATTTCGGAGATTTGCGCGACATCGAGCAACGCGGCTGCGCGCGGCAAGAAGTTTTTGCCGTTTGCAGTCGCCGGTGCGAGCACGTATTGATAGCTCTTGCCAATTTCCGCAATCAACAGGCCCATGTTTTCGGCGAGCTGATGTGCGTACGCGGCGTTATCGGCCACCAGCACTTTGGAAACGCCCGCAATTTTCGCCGCGGCTTCGGCAGCGGCGCCGCAGTTTTGGCCCGCTACGAGAACCGCGATATCTCCACCGATTTTTTGCGCAGCGGCGACGGTGTTTAACGTAGCGCCTTTGATGCTGGCGTTATCGTGTTCGGCAACGACTAGAATGCTCATCAGATCACCTTCGCTTCATTCTTCAACTTGTCGACCAGCTCGGCCACGGTTTTCACGATCACGCCTGCTTTGCGCTCCGCAGGCGGCTCGACTTTCAGTGTTTTCACACGCGGTGTGATATCGACACCGAGATCGGCCGGAGTGAAAGTATCGAGCGGCTTTTTCTTCGCCTTCATGATATTCGGCAACGACGCATAGCGCGGCTCATTCAAGCGCAGATCGGTGGTGACGATGATCGGTAATTTCAATTCGACCGTCTGCAAGCCGCCGTCGACTTCGCGAATCACGTTGGCCTTGCCGCCATCGATAGTAACTTGCGATATGAACGTACCCTGCGCAAAACCCGTCAGCGCCGCGAGCATTTGGCCGGTTTGGTTGTTGTCGCCGTCGATCGATTGCTTGCCGAGAATGACGACTTGCGGCTGCTCTTTATCGACCACGGCCTTGAGCAGTTTGGCGATCGCGAGCGGTTGCAATTCTCCACTCGTTTCGATCAATACGCCGCGATCGGCACCGAGTGCGAGCGCGGTGCGAATCTGCTCCTGACAGACTTTATCGCCGATCGAAACGACGACGATTTCGCTCGCGACGCCCTTCTCTTTCAAGCGCACCGCTTCTTCAACGGCAATCTCACAGAACGGATTGATCGCCATCTTTACGTTATTCAAATCGACGCCTGAGCCGTCGGATTTCGGACGCACTTTGACGTTGTAGTCAACGACGCGTTTAACAGCAACCAGAATCTTCATGGATTCCCCATTTAGCTAGTGGTAATCAGGATAAAAAAGCGGTGCGTATGGTGACGTTTATTGCCCGGTAGGTCAACAACCAAGCTGCTTTCATCGGCCCAAAACATGGCCTTTTGGCCGCGTAACTTTTATACTGCACGCCTTTTTGCGCCACCATTCCAAACAAATTAACGGGGAGACTAGCCGTGGAACGCGAAGCGATGGAGTTTGACGTGGTCATTGTCGGCGCTGGCCCTGCTGGCCTTGCCACCGCCTGCCGCCTGCGCCAATTGAGCATGCAAAGCGGCAACGATGTCAGCGTCTGCGTCGTCGAAAAAGGCTCCGAGGTCGGTGCGCATATTCTCTCGGGCGCCGTGTTCGAACCGACCGCGCTCAACGAATTATTTCCCGACTGGAAAGAGAAAGGCGCGCCGCTGAACACACCCGTTAGTGGTGACGACATTCTGTATATGTTCGGTGGAACCAGCAGCATCCGCGTGCCCGGACTATTCGCGCCGAAAACCATGCACAACGAAGGCAACTACATCGTCAGCCTCGGCAAAGTCTGTCGCTGGCTGGCCGATCAGGCGCAGGAAATGGGCGCGGAAATCTACCCGGGTTTCGCCGCCGCCGAAATTCTGTTCCATGAGGACGGTCGCGTCAAAGGTATCGCCACCGGCGATATGGGCGTCGATCACAATGGCGGGCACAAAGACAGCTATCAGCCCGGCATGGAATTGCACGCCAAATACACGATTTTCGCCGAAGGCTGCCGCGGTCATCTCGGCAAGCAGTTGATCAAGCATTTCAAACTCGATGCAGGCAAAGACGCACCACACTACGGCATTGGCATCAAGGAAGTTTGGGAAGCAGCACCGGGCAAACATGTGCCAGGTCTCGTTGTGCACAGCGCCGGCTGGCCACTCACCGAAAGCGGCTCAACGGGTGGCGGTTTTCTGTATCACGGCGATGATAATCAGATCTACGTCGGCCTCATTACCGATCTGAGTTACTCGAACCCTCACGTGAGTCCATTTGAAGAGTTCCAGCGTTACAAACTGCACCCCGAAATCAAAAAGCATCTCGAAGGTGGAAAACGTTTGGTGTATGGCGCTCGCGCGCTCAATAAGGGCGGCACGCAGTCGCTACCCAAAATGACTTTCCCCGGCGGTTTAATCGTCGGTTGTGATGCCGGCACCATGAATGGCGCGAAAATCAAAGGCAGCCACACTGCAATGAAAACAGGTTTAGTCGCGGCTGACGTACTGCACAACGCCCTGACCACGCAACAAAAGAGCGGTGAAGAGTTGACCGAATACACCGCAGCCTTCGAGCAAAGCTGGGCCTACAAGGAGTTGTACACACAACGCAACTTCGGACCTGCAATGCATAAATTCGGCAACCTAATCGGCGCGGCTTACGCCTACATCGATCTCAATATTTTCAACGGCGGCCTGCCGTGGACAATGCGCGATCCGGTGCCCGATTACGCGCAATTAAAACCCGCAGCCGAGTGCGGCAAAATCAATTATCCGAAACCCGACGGCAAGTTGAGTTTCGATCGTCTCTCGTCGGTGTTTTTATCGAACACCAATCACGAGGAAGATCAGCCGTGTCATTTGCATTTGCAAGACGCGAGCATTCCCGTTAACAGCAACTTGCCGCTTTACGATGAGCCCGCGCAGCGCTACTGCCCTGCCGGCGTTTATGAAATCGTGCAAGAGGCGAGCGGCCCGCGTTTCCAAATCAACGCGCAAAACTGCGTGCATTGCAAAACCTGCGACATTAAGGATCCCGCACAGAATATCGAGTGGGTGACGCCGGAAGGTTCGGGCGGACCGAATTATCCAAATATGTGATTAATAAAAAAGCCGCGCAAGCGGCTTTTTTATTGCGCACGGTTTTCAGTCGAACTGCTGAAAAGCAAACCATTCGCCAGAGCTATAAACACCGAGCTCATCGCCGCGCTGTTGAGCACTGTCAATCAATCGATAAAACAAAGCCGAGGTCAAGCGCGCTGATAATCCGTTATCCAACTCGATCACTGGATGCGGCTCCGTTTCAGCATTCTCAACTCGCAACCTGCGATCGCCATCGAGCGAAACCAGTTCATCCGTATTCAGACGAAAAATGATTTTTTGTTTTTCACCCGGCGCGACAATATCCATATCGACAGCCAGCAGCGGCGTGTCATCGACACGAATGCGCCATTTTTCCACGGGCGTGACCAGATAATAATGACCGTCATCCTCGCGGCGCAAAATCGATGCAAACAAATTGATCAGTGGCTGACGTTTTATTGGTGTGCCTTCGTGATACCAATCGCCGCGCGTGTCGATATGAATATCGATCTCGCCAGACAATGGCGAATGCCATGTTTCAATAGGCGGTTTACGCGGTTGCCCGCGCAGCGCCTGCTCGATGGCATTGAGTGAGACCATGAATTTATTGCGCGCCTGTCAGCACAATGGCCAATTGCTCAAAAGCTTTTTGGCGGCGCTCGCGCTCGCTCGACACACTGGGCAGGAAGCTATTTTTTATGGTGAATTTAACGCGATCAATTAGCGCGTGATCCCCCGCGCTAATCACCGTAATCGCAAATTGGGAGCCAATGCCACATTGTTTGGCATTGTCACAGCTCGGCGCATCGATCGGTTGCACATAAAATAAATAGGAAGCGCCGGGGCACGGCGTGGTGCCGATCATGCGCAAGTAATCGATCGATTCGCCATTGACACCCACAGCGACAAAATAACCGCTGAAACCCGCTTGCATGGTGCGCAGCAATTCCGCCCCGGATTCGGTGCCACCACTTGCACTGAGCAAACACACCGGCTCCTGATGCGACAACACGCGTTGGCTGCTGCGTTCGATATCGACGGCGTCAAGCAGACGCGCCTGCCCCGCGAGATCGACGCTCTGCTGACGCGTATATTCCGGCGTGCACGCGGTAAGCGATATCAGCGTCGCAACGAACGGGAGCAACAATAACGCAGCGGATTTTTTCAGCTGACTCATCATCGGCTCCCGTCGATTGTCTATCGAATCAAACGCACATTCACCACGCCAGCGACCGCGCGCATTCGCTGCAAAAATTCGGTGCTCGGCTCCGACGCCACGTCGATCAGATTGTACGCCACATCATCGCGACTTTTGTTGAGCATATCGATAACGTTGATATTGGCATCGGCCAACACCGCCAACAGCTGGCTCAACATTTTCGGAATGTTGCGATTGGTGATCGCAAGACGCACGCCGCCCCCTTTCTTATCAAGCGATAAAGTGCGATCGAGCGCCAATGTTGGAAAATTCACCGAATTGCTGATATTGCCGTTTTCGAGAAAATCGCGCAGCTGATTGGCAGCCATGATCGCGCAATTCTCCTCGGCCTCGTCGGTGCTCGCGCCGATGTGCGGCATCAGGATCACATCGTCGCGGCCGATCAAACCCGGCGCGGGGAAATCGGTGATGTAGCGATAAATTTTACGCGCACTCAGCGCTTCGATCAGACTCGGCAGATCGACGATCTCTTCGCGTGAAAAATTCAACAAGCGCAATTCGGGTTTTGCGCTTTTCAACAGCTCACCGTTGATCAGACCGCGCGTCGAATCGAGTACCGGCAAATGCAGCGTGATGTAATCGGCTTTCGCGAATAGCGAAACCAGATTATCGATTTTGCGCACTTCGCGCGGCAGGCGCCACGCCGCATCGACCGATATGGCGGGATCATAACCGATAACGTCCATGCCCAACTTCAGCGCCATGTCCGCGACCAGCGAGCCGATCGCACCGAGACCGACAACACCGAGCGTTTTCCCGAGCAACTCGTTGCCCTTGAACCGCGCTTTTTCTTTTTCGAGCAATTTGCTCATCTCGGCGGCATCGGTCATATGCGCTAGCGTTTGCACATAGTTGATGCCGTCGAGAATACCGCGCGAACCCAACGTCAGCGCCGCCAAAATCAATTCTTTTACTGCATTGGCATTCGCGCCTGGCGTATTGAATACCGGAATGCCGCGCTCGGTGCAGGCGGAGACGGGAATATTGTTCACGCCCGCGCCGGCGCGGGCGATGGCTTTAACCGATTCGCCGATATCCGCCGCTTGCAATTTATGGCTGCGCAATAGAATCGCGTCGGGATTGCTGAATTCGCTCGCGATTTCATAATTATCGCGCGGCAACCGATCGAGACCTAGCACGGAGATTTGATTCAGCGTCAGCACCTTGAACATAGCCACGTATCCTCTGTTTATTGTTGGCGCGCGCTTCGCGCTCAATGGCGTTTGATGTCGGCGTGCGCGTGCAGGCTCTCCAACAGCGCCGCAAAATCCGCGGTACCGAAACCCTGCTGCAACTGCGCAATCACAGCGTCGCGCTGCGCGGCACTCAAACTGTCGGGCTGCCCCTCGACCACATCATGCAGTTGCAACAACACGAGATCGCCATCGGCCGCATCGACAGTATCGACAGGAAGCGGTTTGTTCGCGACGGGACGCGGCATTGCAAACACCGCGCGCAGTAGCTCGGGCGGCGCGCTGCCGCCGCGCGTTATTTTCTCGACGGACTTAGCCGCGTATCCGGCTGCCGTCGCAACTTTTTTGAAATCCTCGCCCTGCTCAAGCCGTTGCGATAGCTCAGCGGCGATTTGTTTACCTTGTTCGCGCGCGCGCGCTTGTTTCAGCGCGGTTTTGACCTCACCGGTCACGCTCGCCAGTGGTTTTGGCGCCGCCGCTTCATGCTCTTTTACACGCACAACGACGTAGTGATCGGGGGTTAACTCAATCACATCGCTGTTATTGTGATCATTTAACACTTCCGAGCTAAAAGCTGCAGCCATGACCTTGTCATTGCCGAGCAGCGGATCGGAATTTTTACGCTCCAGCCATCCGCTCTCTTTTACCGATAATTTTAATTCGGCGGCCGGCCCGCTCAGACCATCGGAGTTGAACACGAGGTCGCGCAACTTTTCGACATTTTTCAATAATTCAGGCTGCGCTTTTTCATGCAGTAACCGCTGCGCGATTTCCGCTTTTTTCTCGGCAAATGTCGGCAGCGGCTTCGTGTGCACGTCGATCAATTTAAGCAACTCAAAACCATCGGCGGATTTAATCGGTGCGGACACCTCACCGGCCTTCATCGTCGCCAGCGTCTGCTCGAACAGCGGTGAAAACACGGTGCCGTCGCTGATACCAAGATCGCCGCCACTATTCTTCGAACCCAAGTCATCCGAATATTGCGCCGCGAGCTTTGCAAAATCCTCTCCGGACGCGATTTTCTTTGAAATGGAATCGGCCAGTTCGCGCGCCTGCTGCTCGTTGCGTTGCGCATCGACCTCGACCAGAATGTGGGCCGCCCGGCGCTCGGTCACCGGCTTAGTGGCCGCCATTTCGCGATCGTATTCAGCCTGTAGCGCTTTGTCGTCAAGCGGCGGTGCATAATCCGACGCACTCAATTCGATATAGTCGAGTTTCACACGCTCCGCGTTGAGGTATTGATCTTGATGCGCTTTGTAATACGCCTCGATAGCTTGATCATCGGGAGTGATTTTGTCGGCGAGACCAGCGAGAGGAATTGTCAGATAGTTGAACGTGCGCTGCTGTTGCAACATACCGGCCACTGTCTGTAACTCCTTGCTCGTGACAAATTCGGAGCCGGACAGTCCGCTGTGCAACTGGCTCACCACCAACTCTTGCTGCAATATGTGCTTGAAATACGCCGGTGTGTAACCCTGATTGCGCAACAGCGCCTGATAGCGCTCGGCCGAAAATTTGCCCTCGTCCTGAAACGCCGAGATTGAGAGAATGGTTTGATCGACCACCGGTACCGGTATCGTAAGTTTCAAATCGGCAGCGTTTTGTTGCAGCAGACGTTGCGTAATCAAACCATCAAGCGCAGGACCGCGCAACGCCGTGTCATCGAGCATACCGGGCGAGACTTTGTCGCCCATCGTCGACAGCAATTGCTGCTTGCGCACTCTAATGGCCTGCTGCAAGTCCGATTCTGAAATTTTCTCGCCGTTAACTTTGGCAACCTCGGCAGAGCCACCTCCACCGACAAATGTTTGAACAATGCCGAAAATCGCGAAGGGAACAACGATAAGGGCGATAATGACTTTCGCCATCAAGCCTTGAATATTGTCCCGAATATTTTGCAGCATAATTTCCTCGAGTTTTATTCTGGCGATCGCAATTGAACGCTGCGGGTTTTACCGTGTTATCGGGGTCGCGCAAGAATCTACGCGAAGCATGCACCGAAAAAAAAAGGCACACCCATCGATGCGCCCTTTACTGCTGCCAGTTCTCTGGTACGAACAGGCGATACCATCAATGACATTTACTTTTTTTAGTCGACCGCTTTCTGTATTAATTAACCGCGTCTTTAAGGGCTTTACCAGCGCGAAAACTCGGGATTTTCGCTGCGGCGATTTCGATCGGTTTACCCGTCTGCGGATTGCGTCCAGTGCGCGCAGCACGATCTTTGACCGCGAAAGTACCAAATCCCACCAATACCACTTGATCGTCTTTTTTCAATGCACCGGTGATGGTATCGATCACCGCATCCAACGCGCGACCTGCGGCGGCTTTAGGTAGATCGGCAGATGCGGCGATCGCTTCGATAAGCTCGGTCTTATTCACGCTATTCCCCTTAAAATTAAAAATATAAATTCGATAAATGTGTGCTGGAATTTTAACCAGCCAACGATATCACTCGTTTTAAATAGGTCGCGAACTAGTGGTGGCGCCGCGGAACGGGGATTCTACACCAAGTGCTCCGCGGCGGGTCAAGGAAAGCAGCAGAATTGCATGCCTAGACACTTAAACGTATAAGTTATTAGTGCGCGTTTATGCGACTTTGCTCGCCCTTATCGTTTTGCGAGTCGACTTTTGCCGCCGCATCCTTCTCCAAAAAAGCTTCGTCGGACAGCGGTTCAGGCATGCGCTCCAACGCGATTTGCAGCACCTCGTCAATCCATTTGACCGGTTTAATCTGCATGTCGCATTTAATATTTTCTGGAATCTCTTTGAGATCCGGTTCGTTTTCTTCGGGAATAATCACGGTTTTGATACCGCCGCGATGCGCTGCAAGTAATTTTTCCTTGAGACCGCCAATACGCAATACCTGTCCGCGCAAGGTAATTTCACCCGTCATCGCCACATTGGAGCGCACGGGGATTCCTGTCATTACCGATACCAGCGCCGTGCACATACCAACACCTGCACTCGGCCCATCTTTGGGGGTAGCTCCTTCCGGCACATGAATATGTAAATCATGTTTTTCATGATAACTCGCAGGGATGCCGAGCATTTGCGAGCGGCTGCGCACTACGGTCAACGCCGCCTGTATCGACTCTTGCATGACATCGCCGAGCGAGCCGGTTTTGACTTGTCGGCCTTTGCCGACGACGGACACCGCTTCAATCGTCAGCAACTCGCCACCGACCTGCGTCCACGCCAGTCCGGTGACCTGGCCAATTTGGTTTTTCTCTTCGGCAACACCGAAGGTAAATTTACGCACACCGCAATAATGTTCCAAATCGGCCGCGGTGACGACAATCGTCCCGGCTTTTTTGCCGAGCGAAAACTCTTTCACAACCTTGCGACAGATTTTCGCGACTTCGCGCTCCAATCCGCGCACACCCGCTTCACGCGTGTAATAACGAATCAAATCGCGTATCGCCGATTCTTCGATGACTAGTTCATTGTCGTGCAGGCCATTGTTGCGCATCTGTTTTGGCTTCAAATAGCGCTCGGCAATATTGATCTTCTCATCCTCGGTGTAGCCCGGAATGCGAATGATCTCCATGCGATCGAGCAGCGGCGCCGGAATATTCAACGAATTCGACGTGCAGATGAACATCACATCGGACAAATCATAATCAACTTCGAGATAATGATCGTTAAACGTATTGTTTTGTTCGGGATCCAACACTTCGAGCAACGCGGATGCCGGATCGCCGCGATGGTCCATTCCCATCTTGTCGATTTCATCGAGCAGAAATAGCGGATTGCGCACACCGGCCTTCGCCATTTTCTGCACGATCTTGCCCGGCAACGAGCCGATGTAAGTGCGGCGATGCCCGCGGATTTCCGCTTCGTCGCGCACGCCGCCGAGCGCCATGCGCACGAATTTGCGATTGGTCGCTTTTGCAATCGATTCGCCGAGCGACGTTTTGCCGACACCGGGCGGTCCCACCAAGCACAGCACCGGGCCTTTAATTTTTTTCACGCGCTTTTGCACGGCGAGATATTCGAGAATACGATCCTTCACCTCATCGAGACCGTAGTGATCGCGGTTGAGCACTTCTTCAGCAAACGCGAGATCCTGCTTGACCTTTGAGCGCTTCTTCCAAGGCACGTTGATCATCCAATCGATGTAGCTGCGCACGACCGACGCTTCAGCCGACATCGGCGACATCATTTTCAATTTGTTCAATTCGGCCCTGACTTTGTCTTCAGCTTCTTTAGTCATGCCGGCTTGTTTGATTTTTTTCTCGAGCTCCTCGGCTTCATTGGGAGCCGCTTCATCAAGCTCACCAAGCTCCTTCTGAATCGCTTTCATCTGCTCATTCAGATAATACTCGCGCTGACTTTTCTCCATCTGCTTTTTAACACGCCCGCGAATGCGTTTCTCGACCTGCAATAAATCGATCTCCGCTTCCATGAGCGCCATTAAATGTTCGAGGCGTTCGCGCACATCGGGAATTTCAAGCACATTTTGTTTCTGAACGAGATCCATCGTCATATGTGCAGCGATAGTATCGGCAAGTCGATCGGGCTCTTCGATACCCGATAGCGACGTCAGCACCTCGGAGGGAATTTTCTTGCCTAGATTGACGTATTTTTCAAACTGCGCGAGCGTTGAACGTACGAGCGCCTCACCTTCGCGCGCTTCGAGTGTTTCAGCCGTCAACTCCTGCGCTACAGCCGTTAAATATTCCTCGCGATCTTCGACACTATCGAGCTTGGCGCGATAACCACCTTCAACCAACACTTTAACCGTGCCATCCGGTAACCGCAGTAATTGCAATATGGTTGAGACCGTGCCGATCCGATAGACATCATCGCGCCCAGGTTCATCCACCGCAGCGCTTTTTTGCGCAACAAGCAGCACCTGCTTGTCCGCCGCCATCGCCGCCTCAAGCGCACGAATCGATTTGTCGCGGCCCACGAACAACGGAATAACCATGTGCGGATAAACAACGACATCGCGCAACGGCAGTAATGGTAACTCGATTGACTCCAGCAGATCCGCCATGGGATACCTCAGACAAAGACACGCCCTTTTCACAGGGCCAAAAAACGCGGGACTAATTGGTATATTAGGCGTTTTGAGCCGTTAATCCAGCACTCTTCGTGGAGTTGGGGGGCATTTCGCGAAAAACAAGTCAGCAACAATTAATTTGCTGGCCGGATAGCGAACAGCAACGAAAAGGGGCCCGTAGGCCCCCGCGCTGTCACTCTGGCGATCAATCAATCTTCGGGCACAGCCTTGCGCTGCTCGGTATTTTTGTAGACAAGCAGCGGCTCCGATTCGCCTTTAATGACGGAGGCGTCGATCACGACTTTGCTGACATTATCCATCGATGGAATGTTGTACATTGTTTCAAGCAACACCGATTCGAGAATAGAACGCAAACCGCGCGCGCCCGTTTTGCGCTCCATTGCTTTTTCGGCAATGGTTTGCAATCCGTCTTCGCGAAAATCGATCTCGACATTCTCCATCTCGAACAATTTTGAATACTGTTTAGTCAGCGCATTTTTCGGATCGGTCAAAATGCTCACGAGCGCTTTAATATCGAGTTCTTCGAGCGTCGCGATAATCGGCAAGCGGCCGACAAACTCTGGAATTAACCCGTAGCGAATCAAATCTTCGGGCTCGACGTCAGCGAGAATTTCGCCGACATTGCGGCGCTCGTCTTTGCTCTTCACTTCCGCGCTGAAACCGATACCACCTTTCTCGGAACGATCGCGAATCACTTTATCGAGACCCGCAAAGGCTCCGCCGCAAATAAACAAAATATTCGAAGTATCGACCTGCAAGAACTCCTGTTGTGGATGCTTGCGCCCGCCTTGCGGCGGCACCGAAGCGATCGTGCCTTCGATCAATTTGAGCAGCGCCTGCTGCACGCCCTCACCCGATACATCGCGAGTGATCGATGGGTTGTCGGACTTGCGCGAAATCTTATCGATTTCGTCGATGTAGACGATGCCCATCTGCGCCTTCTCGACATCGTAATCACATTTCTGCAACAGCTTCTGAATAATATTTTCCACGTCTTCGCCGACATAGCCGGCTTCGGTCAGTGTCGTTGCATCGGCGATGGTAAACGGCACGTCGAGCAACCGCGCCAACGTTTCCGCAAGCAGGGTTTTACCCGAACCCGTGGGGCCGACGAGCAAAATATTACTTTTGCCAAGTTCGACGTCCTCTTTCTTGCCATCGCCGACACGCAACCGCTTGTAGTGGTTGTAAACCGCAACCGCCAACACCTTTTTAGCGTGCTGCTGACCGATCACGTATTGATCGAGAATGGCTTTGATTTCGTGCGGTGTCGGCAGACGATCGCGCGCCTTGTCGCCGCCATTTTCTTGCACTTCCTCACGAATAATATCGTTGCAAAGATCCACACACTCGTCGCAGATGAACACGGACGGACCCGCGATCAATTTGCGAACTTCATGCTGGCTCTTGCCACAGAAAGAGCAGTAGAGCAACTTGCCGTTGTCGCCGCCGCTGTCCTTGGTGTGATCACTCATCGAAATTCGACCCTCTTGGTACAGATGGCGGGGACAACCCGCCACTGCTAAAGATGCTGCCTTTTACCGGGTTTTGCAAGCCACAATAGCCTGAAACCGACCTTGCTTGGGGTCTACTTAGCGGCGGACGGGCGCTGCGAAAGCACTTGGTCGACCAGACCATAGCTCTTCGACTGCTCGGCATTCATGAAATTATCGCGCTCGGTATCGCGCTCGATAGTTTCTAAAGGCTGCCCGGTATGCTTCGCCATAAGCTCGTTAAGCCGTTGACGAATAATCAAAATTTCGCGCGCATGAATATCGATATCGGTCGCCTGCCCCTGCGCACCGCCGCTGGGCTGATGAATCATCGTGCGCGCGTTCGGCAGTATAAAGCGCTTGCCAGACGCACCACCTGTCAGCAAAAAGGCACCCATGCTCGCCGCCTGACCGATGCACATCGTGCTGACATCGGGCTTTATGAATTGCATGGTGTCGTAGATCGCCAAACCTGCGGTAACCGACCCCCCCGGCGAGTTGATATACAGGTGAATATCCTTGTCGGGGTTTTCAGATTCCAAAAATAATAATTGGGCCACGATCAGGTTGGCCATATGATCTTCGACCGGACCGACACAAAACACCACACGCTCTTTTAACAGGCGCGAGTATATGTCGTACGAGCGCTCGCCCCGGGCCGTCTGCTCGACGACCATCGGGATCAATCCGAGATTATTGATAGTATTCCTGCTTCCTGCATCGAACGAATAATTCGACATGCTCTGCTCTCTTCTCGCCACTAATGCTTTTACTTTTTAACGACTACATTTACTTTTGATGATTTCTAAGCTGCTGTCAGCTGCTTGCGGAGCCGCCCGTCATTGTCAAACCGGAAGCTGCGCGAACAGAGCAAGTGTAGCGGCTCGAACGAGCGACGTCTGCTTTTTCGCTCTTGCAAAAGTCTATTTGCTCTCAGGCTTTAGAACCTCGTCATAGCTACACGGTTTTTCCGATACCTTCGCGCGCGACAACAGCAGCTCGACAACCTTATCCTCAGCAACCATCGCCTCCACGCTTTGCAGCTGCTGTTGGTTAGAGTAATACCAATTGATCACCTCGTTAGGATCTTCATAGGTCGAGGCAACCTCCTCAATCGCACTGCGCACATCCGCCGCATCGGGTCGAACGCTCTCCTTGCTGATGATCTCATTCAAAACAAGACCCAATTTCACGCGACGCTGCCCCTGCTCGCGAAACATATCGTCCGGCAGGATCGTCGAAAAATCGATGTCGCTGTTTGCCCCACCAAACTGCTGCACCATTTGCCCGCGCAACACTCCGATTTCCTCGACTACAAGTGCGTTCGGGATCGTGAGCTCTTCGTGAAGCTTAAGCAGACCATCCATGACCTGATTTTTGATTTTGTTCTTAGTCGCACTCTTCAATTCGCGCGCCATATTTTGCGCGACATCTTTACGAAACTGCGCTTCGCCACCCTCTTTAACACCAAATTTGGCGAAAAACGCATCGTTCAATTCCGCGGGCTTTTGCTCTTTGACGGAATTTACTTTGATGGTGAACTCAACCGCAGCGCCCTTGAGGGCCTCGCTGTGATAATCGGCCGGAAATATCAGCGGCACGACTTTCTCTTCGCCAGCACTCATGCCGACGATCGCGTCTTCAAATCCGGGGATCATGCGATTTGAACCAAGCGTCAGATCGCTACCCTCGGCAGTGCCACCCTCAAACACCTCGCCCTCTTTACGTCCGGCGAAATCGATATTGACTTCGTCGCCGCTTTGCGCCGGTCGCGCCACCACTTCCCAAGTGCCTTGCTGCTTGCGCAGCGTATCTATCATCTTATCGATATCTCCCTCCGTCACTTCGGCAACGGGTTTTACCACCTCAATTGCACTGTAATCGCCGAGCACGATATCGGGAAACACTTCAAAGATTGCGATGTATTCCAGATCCTTGCCCGCTTCCAGAGACTTCGGCTCAATGGACGGACGTCCGGCAAGCTTCAATTTTTCTTGCCGCACGGCTTCAGAAAGCGACTGGCTGAGCATTTCGCCAAGCACCTCTTGGCGCACACCATCACCAAAGCGCTGACGCACGATCTTCATTGGCACTTTACCGGGACGAAAACCCGGTATGCGCGCATTTTGCGCCGCGCGCTGGAGACGTGCGTTGATTTCATTTTCCACCCGCTCGGCGGGCACACCGATGGTCAGTCGACGCTCAAGGGCGGAAGTCGCCTCAATTGAAACCTGCATGGTTTTTCCCCAAAAATGGTTGTATTACAAAAGCCGTCATCGAAAACTGTTTTTCAAACAATGCGGGGCCCGCGCTGCGCCTTAAATCTCTATTCGGGATTTGGTGCGAAAGGAGAGACTCGAACTCTCATGCCTTGCGGCGCTGGAACCTAAATCCAGTGCGTCTACCAATTTCGCCACTTTCGCTAATTCGGCACCACCGACAATTGCGCAACACAGCAACAGCTTCAAATAACCGCCATAAAACATTGTTTTTAAAAGGAGTCAATATTTCGGCTGCGCGGTGAGACACAACGGCGGGGGCTGATTGTGCCACACCCCCATCGCAGCGGCAACCGCGCTCAAATGGTGTCGCAATGAGGTCTCAGGCGAGCGGTAACGCGAGCAGGAAATAAGCGGCTGCATCGTTGTTGTTGGCGAGTGTCACCGCATAAAAATTTGTTGGCAATAGCACAGCCTCATCGGGATTCAGACTAAGCCCGCCAAGCAACAGTGTTTGGGCCACCACCATTCCAAGACCATAACTGCGCTGATGCCCGAGCTGTATTTGCGAATGCGGTTGCAAGCTGATGCGACGCACCTCGAAATCGTCGAATTGGACGATTTGCTCCTCCCTCCAACCATGTCCTTCCGCAATTACTGGAAACGCTGCCTGCGGTTCCGGGTCGAGTTGCAATACGCCAGCCGCCGCCTCGGTATCCCAGTCAGATTGGGTGAGCACCTTTTGTGCGAAGGAAAGAATAAGTCGCTCATACACCGGCGTCTGAAACTCCACGGTGCGAACACCGTGCTGCAATGAATGCGGCAGTAAACACGGAACCTTAACGACATCTCCGACACGCAGCGGCACCAAGCCGGTGAGCGACTGCATGCGCGCAAGCAACGCGCTTTCGCGCTCCTGCAATAATGGAGAAATCTCACGCAGCCAATTTGCCAGTACCGATGCGGCGACGGGAGCGTTTAGTTCAATACCATCGCGCATGCGAAATTCATCGATTTGCGCATCGATTTCCTTGCGCACAACGCGATAATCGCGCACCGCTTTCAAATAAGCATCGATAAACTGCGCATCATTTGCATACGTCGCGCGCTGTTTTGCATCGAAGCCAAAACGAATCGCACCGATACCATCAGGCCAGGCATCTCGATCAACCGCGGTGACGACATACACCTCCTGCTTCTGTCGATGCAATTCAAAATACAAATCACCGAACACCGGTTCGGGTAGCGGGTCAAGAATTTTGAGCAAAATCGGCTGCTGTGCCCCGCCGGTTAACCGCTGCGGAGCGATCGCCAACAACCATGGCAACGGCACACTGCGACCCGCAACGCCAACTTCCGCGACACCGCGTTTTTCAATTCCGGTGTACCAGATTTCTTGACCCCACGGTTTTGGAATTGCTATCGGCTGCAACGGCAGCGCGCTATTGAGCGAAAAAGCAGAAACAGGCAGCAAATTCAATAAATCGATGAGTGATGCGGAGCTGGCGCGCCATGTTTTTTCGCACTGATTGAATTGCTCCGTACGCAACACAGCAACCGAGATTGGGCCCGCATTATGTTGCAGATAAAACAACGCAGTTAATGCAATTTCATGGCTTTCTTCGCGCCAGTATTCGCGAAACTCGAAATCGACCGCTAACAATATCGCGCCATCGAATGGCAACGACGTCTTTTGCAGAAACGTTTCTAATTCAGCTTCGGGATTTTGCGCTGCAACGCGAATCAATCGCGCCGCAGCATTTGCATCGGATGTCATCTGTTACGATTTCACAGCCGTTCGATAATCGTAGAAATGCCCTGCCCCAAACCGATACACATCGTTGCCAAACCGAAATGACCGTCGCGCGCCTCCATGACGTGCAACAGCGTCGTCGTGATTCGCGTACCCGAGCAACCGAATGGATGTCCGAGCGCGATCGCGCCGCCATTGAGATTAACTTTTTCATCCATCTTGTCGCGCAAACTCAGATCATTTAACACGGGCAACGCCTGCCCCGCGAAGGCTTCGTTCAATTCGACAAAATCGATATCGTCGATCGCGAGCTTGGCGCGAGCAAGCGCTTTTTGCGTTGCAGGCACCGGGCCATAACCCATGATCGAGGGATCGACCCCGACGACCGCCATGCTGACGATACGCGCACGCGGTTTTAATCCGAGCGCTTTTGCTTTCGCGGCCGACATCACCAGCATCGCCGATGCGCCATCGGCAATTTGCGAACTCGTGCCTGCCGTCACGCTGCCGCCTTTTGGATTAAACGCTGGCGGCAGATCGCGCAATGCTTCGATCGTGGTATCACCGCGAATCGTCGTGTCGTGACGAATCAATTGTTTCAGGCCATTTTCGTCGTGACCTTCGATCGGCACGATTTCGCGATCGAACGCACCCGATTGCTGCGCTGCGTACGCGCGCAATTGCGAACGCAATCCAAATTGATCCTGCTCTTCACGCGTGATGCCATGCAGCATCGCCAGCGCTTCGGCGGTCAAACCCATCATGCCCGCCGCTTTCGCGACGTGTTTGCTCAAGCGCGGATTGGGATCGACACCAAAATCCATCGGCAGATGTCCCATGTGCTCGACACCGCCGACAACAAACACATCGCCGTTACCGGTTTGAATCGCCTGTGCTGCCGTGTGCAACGCAGCCATCGACGAACCGCACAAACGGCTCACCGTTTGCGCCGCCACCGTGTGCGGAATACGCGTGAGCAGCATCATCATGCGCGCGACATTCCAGCCCTGTTCTTTGGTCTGATTCACGCAGCCCCAAATCACATCTTCGATGTCGGCCGGATCGAGCGCGGAATTGCGTTCGAGCACCGCTTCGATTAAATCAGCCGATAAATCTTCCGCGCGCGTAAAACGGAACACGCCGTTTTTCGAGCGCCCCATCGGCGTGCGCGCGCAATCGACAATCACCGCATCGTTATCTTGCAAAGCCATGGTCGTCTCTCCTCAAGCGCGTTTTATGGAATCAACCGCTGGCATGCCGAAAAACTTGCGCTTCTCCGCCGCCATTTGGCGCAAATTTTCGGTGGCTTGGTAAACCGGGCCGAGCGCTGCATAGCGATCGGCCAGTGCGCAGAATTCCGCGGCATCGGTTTGATCGATATAACGCAACGCACCGCCGCGAAACGGCGGAAAGCCAATACCGAGCACGAGACCCATGTCGGCTTCCGCTGCCGTACCGACGATACCTTCTTCGAGGCAACGCACGGTTTCGTTGCACATTGGAACCATCATGCGCGCGATAATTTCTTCGTCGCTGAAATTGCGCTGTTCGCGCTGCAACGCTTTTATTAAATCGAGTGCGACAGGATCTTCTACTTTTTTCTGCTTGCCTTTCTTATCGAGCTCGTAGCGATAAAAACCGGAGCCATTTTTTTGGCCGAACCGTTTCTGCTCGAACATCACGGCAAGCGCAGGTTTGTCGGCAAACGCGAAACGCTCGGGAATACCCTGCGACATCACTGCGCTGGCATGATGCGCGGTATCGATACCGACCACGTCGAGCAAATACGCCGGCCCCATCGGCCAGCCGAACTTTTCCATGACCTTGTCGATCCGGCGGAAATCCGCGCCATCGCGCAGGAGCAACGTAAAACCCGCGAAATACGTGAACAAAATGCGATTGACAAGAAAACCGGGGCAATCATTGACGACGATGGGCGTCTTACCCATTTTCTTCGCATAATCGACCACGCGCGCCACCGTGGCATCGCTGGTCTGTTTACCGCGGATCACTTCGACCAGCGGCATGCGATGCACGGGATTGAAGAAATGCATACCGCAAAATTGTTGCGGGCGCTTCAACACCGAGGCGAGATCGGTAATCGAAATTGTCGATGTATTCGACGCGAGCACGGCGCTTTCGGATAACTGCGCTTCGCATTCGGCGAGCACAATCTTTTTGACTTTCGGATTTTCAACAACGGCCTCAACGACGACGTCGAGCGCATTGAAGCCTTGATAATCGAGTGTCGGGCGAATAGCCGCGAGCACACTCGCCATCTCACCCGCTTTCATACGGCCGCGCTCCACGCGCTGCGACAAAAGCGATCCCGCTTCTTTCATTCCCGCCGCGAGTCCCGCCTCGGCAATATCCTTCATCAAAACCGGCACGCCTTTGAGCGCCGACTGAAACGCAATGCCGCCACCCATGATACCCGCGCCGAGCACACCGGCCTTTTGCACGGGCGCCGCGCCACTATTTTTCACCGACGCCGCAGCGTTATCGAAGCGGCGATTTAATTTGGCGACGGCTTGGCTGTTGATAAAAATACCGATCAGCGCTTCGGCTTGCGGTGTTTTCGCGACTTTCACGAAATCGTTCAATTCAACCGCCAATGCTTCATCGCGCGCGAGATCAACATTTTTTTCCATCGATTTCACGGCCGCCATCGGCGCCGGCATATTCGGTCCCGCCTGCGCGCCGACGACGGCTTTTGCGGTCATGAACGCCATCATTTTTTCGATGGTGTTGAGTTTGATTGGCGAATCTTTTTCAGCACGGCGCGCGCGATAATCGAAATCGCCGTTCGCGCATTCTTTCAGCAGTTTCAGAGCGGCATTGTGCAATTGCTCTTTCGGTACCACCGCATCCACAGCGCCGACCGCCAGCGCAACGCTGGCCTTATTCTCGGAGCCCGATGCAATCCATTCGGCGGCGTTGTCACAGCCGATCAAGCGCGGCAATCGCACCGTACCTCCGAAGCCTGGAAAAATACCGAGCTTGACTTCCGGCAGACCGACGACGCCATCAGCCGCGAGCACGCGATAATCGCAGGCGAGACACAACTCAAAACCGCCACCGAATGCCTGCCCGTTGATGGCAACCACGGTCGGCGCAGGAAGGTCAGCAATACCATTAATGATCGAGACTGCATTGCCGACATTCGCGATCAATTCGGCGTCGGGACTCGCGAACAGCGCCAAGAACTCCATGATATCGGCGCCCGCGATAAAACCTTCTTTAGCGCTCGTGATCAACACGCCGCGCAATCCCGCGTGCGTCTTCAATTTTTGTGTCGCTTCGCCGAGTTCGCGCATAACCTGCGTGCCCAGCGTGTTGACCGCAGCACCGGGCTGATCGAAACACAACTCAACAAATCCGGGTTCGATCTCCTTGATGGTGATCGCCGTGCCTGAATAAACCATGGCTTTGCTCCGCGTGATGAAATGGTGCCGC
Organism: uncultured Verrucomicrobiaceae bacterium; assembly: GCA_964500675.1. Classification (GTDB taxonomy): domain Bacteria; phylum Pseudomonadota; class Gammaproteobacteria; order Pseudomonadales; family CAMLJR01; genus CAMLJR01. The sequence continues at coordinate 219,157 of CAZCNY010000001.1, forward strand.
TGCCAAATTAGACGCTTTGTGCAGCGATGACAACTGTTACGACGTGAGACATTCCGGATCGAAACGATACCCCTCTTGCAACCAATCGATCACTTCGGCCGCCGCCGGATGCGCAACACGCCGATAATCCGCGATCAGCACCTGCCGCTCCGCTTCGGAAATTGCGTCGAGCCCCTGCGCTTGAAAGCGGTCGGCGTCGCGTCGCAATAACGCGGCAAGATCGGCATCGACAAATTGCTCTAAGCGTTCGCGCCAAAATTGCTCGGGATCGTAATGCTCATCGCGATAACACTGCGCCAAACTCGCCAATGGCAACTGCGACAATAACGGCTGATTCATCGGATTCGCCAAATGTCCGTTGCACCACTGCCGCAATTGCGCTGGCCGATCGCGCACCGGCAGCAGATGCAGAAAGCGGCTGATGCGTTTGCCATCGTTGACGGGATAGTTATCCCACAGCACGGGTTTACGACCCACACGCGAGAAAATCGCCGCAATGTCGTCAACCGTATAGCCTGGCGATAATACCCGTGGCCCCGTCCAAAAAATATCGACTTCCGCAGACAACAATTCGCCGAGCGTTTCCAAATAGCGCGGTGGCATGGTGCCGAAAACTTGTTCGAGCACGGGATCAAAACTGTAATAGGTAGGACATACCACAAAACGCCGCGCCGTCGACAGCGCCATAATGTCATTCACGATCAGCGCTTGCCGCTGCGCGAGATCGTCGATCGCACCGGGCATATCGTCGAATAGGATGCAAAACACATCGCTGTCGAGTTGATTCAGCTGTTCGATTTTTTTTGCCAGCACCGCGCGATCACCGGCGTCGTAAGTATCCTGCAACCCCCATGGGCTGAAACCGATACCGAATTGAATGCGATGCTCGCGACAATGCACACGCAATGCATGCAATTCAACAAATGCAGCAGCGTCGTGCGGCTGCCGCCATTCGCGGCGCAGATGGCGATCGGACTTTGGCGCATAAATATAGGCATTGAATTGGCGCTGCTGCAAAAACTCGACCATCGTGCGACGCGAAGACCACGACCAGGCTCGGCCGTAAAAGCCTTCGATCACGCCACACAAATAATCCGCATCGATTTGTCTTCTCAGCCTTCGTTTCGCCACAACGTCACTCAACAACTCAATGAATTAAACGATCCGTTTTTTTAAACTCGCTCAGCAAACCTGCACCGTCAACGATAATAACGCTGCGCGACGAAAGGGCTCGACTGCACCGCGAGCGGAATTTTTTTATCGCGCACGACCGCGAACAATTCACTTTGCAACGCTGCGGTGGCGACATACCCCATCGCAATTGGCGCGCCTACGCTCGGACCAAAACCGCCGCTCGTGATCACACCCCTATTATTATCGGAAGCATCAATGATCGCAGCGCCTTCGCGTACCGGTTGTTTGCCTTGTGGACGCAGCAACACGCGGCGACGCGCGACACCATTGGCTAACTGTTCTTCGATTTTCGCCGCGCCGAAATAATTACCCGCGCGTGCACCGTCCGGGCGCCGCGCTTTCGACAACGACCACACAAGGCCGGCTTCCACCGGCGTCGTGGTACGATCGATATCGTGGCCGTATAAACACAAACCCGCCTCCAAACGCAGCGAATCGCGCGCGCCGAGACCGATCAACGCGACCTCGCTTTCGGCGAGCAAGCGCGCGGCAAGATCTTCAACTTTTGCATCGGGTACGGAAATTTCATAACCATCTTCGCCCGTGTAGCCCGAGCATGAAACCCAGCAAGCAATGCCTGCAATATCGATCGCCGCAGCCTGCATAAATTTCAGCGCACCCGCTGCCGGCGCCAAACGCGTGAGCGCCGTGCGCGCCGCCGGTCCCTGCAGGGCGAGCAAGCTGTGTTGTGGCAGCGGTTCGATTTCCACCGACGCCGGCAGTAGCGCGCGCAGATGCGCGATATCGTCGGCTTTGCAACCCGCATTGACGACGAGAAACAAATGATCGCCGCAATTCGTCACCATCAAATCATCGAGAATACCGCCCGCCGCATTGGTAAACACCGCATAACGCTGACGATTAAGTGGAAGATCGATCACATCGATAGGCACTAATTTTTCCAACGCCGCGGCGGCCTCAGCACCATGCAAACGCACCTGCCCCATATGCGACACATCGAACAGCCCCGCCGCCGCGCGCGTGTGCAAATGCTCTTTCAAAATTCCCGCGGGATATTGCACCGGCATTGCGTAACCCGCGAACGGCACCATGCGCGCACCGCTTTTCACATGCATATCGTACAGGGCCGTCTGCGCCAATTCGGTTATGTTTTCACTCACAGGCTCGTTCAAAATTTTTTCTCCATATGTTTCTTGGTGGTCGCGGTGGCCGGGGCCGACCACGGCTGTTCGGGCCAGAAATGTTTTGGGTAGCGCCCCTTCATTTCCTTGCGCACATCGACGTACGCACTGCGCCAGAAATTCGGTAAATCGCGGGTCAATTGTAACGGCTGTCGCGATGGTGATAACAACTCGAGCAGCAACGGCTCGCCCGCGAGCTGCGGATGGCTATCGAGGCCGTAGAATTCGGTCAGACGCGCAGCCAATTTCGGTGCGCCCTCGTCGCGATATTCGAGAGGCTGGCGCGTGCCGCTAGGCAGCACGAAATGCGTTGGCGCTTCTTGGTCGAGTTGCTGCTGCTGTGCAAACGTCAGTCGCGCGCGCAGCATCGCGCCAAAATCAAGCGCGCGCAAGTCGGACAATTTGCGCGCGCCGTGAAGATACGGTAACAGCCACGCTTCAAGCTCAGTGAGCAACGCAGCATCGGAAAAATCCGGCCAGGCAGAAACTCTCGTTTGCAGCCAGCGCGCACGCTGCAACCACTGTTTCACCGCATCGGAGCATTGCAGCCAATCGAAACCTTCTTCGCGCAGCAGTTGTAGCCACATCGCGTTTGCTCGATCATCGTCGAGCAGCAATGGATTCTCATCGAGCACAATCGCACCGAGCTTGCGTTGACGGCGCGCGATCAGCATCGATTTTTCATCATTCCATTCGGTCGTATCGAACACGGCAATTTGATCGGCCAAACCTTCTTTAATCCGTTGTCGATCGATTGCAGCCGCGAGTCGCACGCGTGCTCCGGTTCGATTGCCATCGTGCTCGGCAACAATCAACCATTCGTGATTGCGCAGCGGATCGTTCTCGCCGAGCACGACTTCAGCGCCATCGGCACAAAGGTAGCGCGTTGTTTTATCGTCGCGACGACGCGCGATGCGATCGGGAAACGCGGCTAACAATAATTCGCCGGCACTCGCCGTTTCTGCATTTCGTTTTCTAATGCCAATCGATTTTGCGTAATCACTGCGATTTTGCAATTGCTTCGCGAGCTGTTGAATACGTTGCGCGGTGCCGCGCTGCGCCGACGCATTCGACTGCTCGCCGAGCGACTCATTACCAAACGACTTGCCACCAAACGACTCGTTACCAAACGATTTGTCACCAAACAAAATATGCAAGCGCCAATCGATATCGACCGGTAAATTCGCACCTATTAAAAAATCGCCCTCGGATAATAACGCCGCTAACAAACTCGCAACGGCGATTTGATTTTGTTCAGCGCCGAGCAATACGAGACGCGCCAAGCGCGGGTGCAAACCGAGTGCGGACATCGCGCGACCGGTCGCAGTGATACGATACTTTTCATCGAGCGCGTGTAAGCGTTGCAGCAGTGCGCGCGCTTCGAGCAAACGCTGCGCAGGAGGTAACTCAGGCAACACCTGTGCGGGCTCGTCCCCGCCCCATTGCGCAAGCTCCAGGGCGAGCGGCGCGAGGTCGACACTGTGAATTTCGGCAGGGTCGTGCGCCAGCAGGCGACCGTGTTGCTCGCGGCTCCACAAACGAATGCAGCGTCCCGGCCCCAAACGCCCTGCCCGGCCGGCACGCTGCTCCGCCGACGCGCGCGAAATCCAGCCCGTTTCCAGTCGATCCATGCCGCGCTTGGGATCGAATTGCGCACGCCGTACTTGGCCACTGTCGATAACGGTATCGACGCCTGTAATCGTCAAGCTCGTTTCCGCAATGTTGGTCGCCAACACCACGCTCTGCCGCGACAATTCGGAAAATGCGAGCGCGCGCTGTTGCTGTTCGGGTGGCACGCTCGAATGCAACATCGCCACATCACAATCGACGCTCTCCAGCCGCTGCTTCACTTTTTGCATCTGTTGCCAGCCGGCGAGAAATACCAGCACGCGACGCGAGCCTCGCGACAATGCATAGCGAGTTTCCGTGGCGATGTGATCGATGAGATCGGCGCGGCCCGGCGGACGGTAATCGATCGCGACCGGATACGATCGTCCTTCGGCACGCACCACGGGCGCACCCAGCCAATTCGCTACCGCCGCCGCAGGCAGCGTTGCCGACATCACAATCAACCGCAGCGGATTACTGTCGTCGCGCCATTGCGTCTGACTTTCGAGTGCAAGCCCCAAACCGAGATCGGCCTGCCAGCTGCGCTCGTGATATTCATCGAACAGCACATAACGCACGCCCTTCAACTCCGGGTCGCGCTGAATCTGTCGCAAGAAAATCCCTTCGGTGACGACTTCGATTATTGTGTTATTTGAAACCTTGTTATCGAAACGCGTACGCAAGCCGATGCGATCACCGACAGAGCCACCGCTCTGACGAGCGAGATAAGTCGCGATCATGGCCGCCGCAAGCCGGCGCGGCTGAATCAGCACAATGCGCTGCGACGCAGTCGCGCCACTCGCGCACAACCACAGGGGTAAATAGGTACTTTTGCCTGCGCCGGGCGGCGCTTCGAGTACTGCGCGCGCGCAACTATCCAGGGCCGCAGACAATTGCAACAAAACAGCGGTGATCGGTAAGTCGTTTTGTGGTTGTAGCATTTATGGCTTTAACATTCGTGACGGTAACATTCGCGGCGGTAACAAAGGGGCTCTAAAATGATGAAAACCGCTTTAATTAGAAACAGGCGTTTGGATATTTCAGCTAATTGCAAATCAGTTTAAAAAAAGTGCCACTCGACAGCGGATCATGACTAATACTTTCTAATGAGATGCCCACCCCCTTTGTTCTCCGGCATCTCCGGGGCGCGTTGTCGCTCCGGTTGAGGAGTCCCATCCTCAACGTTTCACTCCTAATGGTCTTGACCCGAAATCCCCCCAGGTTTCGGGTTTTTTTCTATTGGACCTCACGTGTGCCCGACCCAAACAACCGATCGAAATTCGCGCTGGTGATCGCTGCAATTTCTTCGAGCGTCAAACCTTTCAAATCGGCGACACACTGCGCGACTTCACGCGTGTATTTGGGCTCATTGGATTTGCCACGAAAGGGAATCGGTGCGAGATACGGCGAATCGGTCTCTACGAGAATACGCTCGAGCGGCACCTGCTTGACCACCTCGCGCAACTCAGCCGCATTCTTGAACGTGATGATCCCCGAAAACGAGATGTAATAGTTCAAGTCAAGCGCGGCGCGCGCCATTTCCCAATTCTCGGTGAAACAATGCAATACACCGCCGATCTCGGGATCGCCCGCCTCGCGGATCAGCGCCAAGGTATCCGCGCGCGCTTCGCGGCTGTGGACTATCGTCGGTTTACGCAAATGCGCCGCAGCGCGCAGGTGCGCGCGAAAACTTTGCTGCTGCGCGGAAAAATTTTCACGGTTGTAATGATAATCGAGACCTGTTTCACCGATCGCGATAACCTCGGGGCGATCTGCGAGCGCAATCAGGCTTTGGACGTTTTCGAGTTCATCTTTCAAATCGAGCGGATGCACGCCAACCGATGCGTAAACCCCCGGATAGGTACGTGCGATTTCACACACAGCATCCGCATTATCGCGGTCGACGCCGATGCAGAGCATGCGCGTAATGCCGCGCTCGTGAGCAGCAGCTATGGCGGCGCTGAGATCGCCGCCATACGGCGCCAAATCGATTCGATCGAGGTGACAGTGGGAGTCGACCAGCATAGGGCTCGTTTCCAGCAAAACCGCGTCCAATAAAACGGGACAGCCCGCAATCCGAGCCATCGATAGGGATCCTGCGCGGTATTTTACATGGTATGCGTGGGTCGGTCCGATTCGAGTGAGCCGGCCAGGTAAGCTTCGATTTTCTTGTTGGCAGTATCGTCCTGCGCGTTGAATTGCACGCCGATACCGGCCGCGCGGTTGCCCTGTGCTCGCTTCGGCGTCACCCAGACAACCCGACCGGCGACAGGGATTTTTTCTGGCTCGTCCATCAAACTCAGCAGCATGAACACCTCATCGCCAATGCGATAAGGCTTATTGGTCGGAATGAACAGGCCGCCGTGCTCAAGAAAAGGCATGTAAGCCGCGTAAAGCACAGCCTTATCCTTGATCGTCAGGGACAGGATTCCATTACGGGCGCCTTGGGGTGCAGCAGTCGCACTGTTCATGTAACTCAACCGATTCCGCTAGTTACAACCAATTCATGGCTGTAGAAATACTCTGGAGGATCGTGACAATTTGTCGAATTTTTTGTCACTTCGCAAGGATAGCTCGCTTTAACCAGCAGGACCAAGCGCTTGCGGTCATGTTTTTTTGTTAATTGCGTCACAAGCGTTAAAGAGAAGACTTTCAAGCGCCAGCTGCGGGTTGGGGTTGGTGCCGGCCAATGTCTGGTTGAGCAGCAAACGCAGTTGATCGAGCAGGCCGAATAGCGCCATCGCCGAGGCGCCCGCCAATTGTGCGACCACCTTGGAGACACCCGACTGAGGTGGCAAGACCTGCGCCCGCAACGCGCGGACCAAGCGCGACTCCAGCCAATACAACAGCGGAATCCAATCGCACTGTTTCCAACGCTCCGCGACCGCCAGCACGGAGAGCTGGCGTCCGAGCACAGCAGCCAACTCCACATCCAATTCATGACGCTGCACCGCTTCATCTCCGGCGAGCAAATCGCGCGCTTGCAGCGGCCTGCCCTCAGCCTCGACCAACGCCTGCTCCAATTTTTCCGGGGACGCGGCTTGCAGATGCAACCAATCCTGCACTTCGGCGCGCATGGGAATCGGGAAATCCAGGCGCTGACAGCGCGAACGTATCGTCGGCAATAAACGGCCCGGCGTGTCGCTGATCAGAATCAACAGCGCCGTGCCGGCAGGCTCCTCCAGCGTTTTCAAAAGTGCATTGGCAGCGTTGCGGTTCATCGCCTCAGCCGGTGCAATCACCGCCACCTTCCGCCCACCCTGCTGCGCGGTCTGTGTCATGCGCTCGGCCAAATCGCGCACCTGATCGATCTTGATCGCTCTTGCGCCCTTCAGGGTATTGCCGGTCTCCTCTGGAGCCAGCCAATACGAATCAGGATGCGCTTGCGCCGCCAGCAGCTGGCAGCTTTTGCAAGTACCACAGGCCGCACCGTACTGTGGCGAATGACACAACAATAACGCCGCAAACGCGCGCGCAAACGTACGCTTGCCCACCGCCAGCGGTCCGGCGAGCAGCAGCGCATGCGGCAGCCGCCCGACCTCGATTTGCTGCGATAAGCGCTGCCATTGGGCGTGCTGCCATGGCAGCGGCCTTATGCCCGTCAGGGTATGCGAAACCAAATCGGTCATCGGCTTGCGATCCCCGTTTTCAACACCGCCTCCAGTTGCGCTTGCACTTGCATCAATGGCTGCGCGGCATCGATCACGCGAAAGCGCTGCGGTTCAGCGCGCGCGCGCTGCAAATAACATTCGCGCACGCGTTGAAAAAAAGCCTGCTTTTCGCTCTCGAGACGATCGCTCGCACCGCGCTCAGCGACACGCGCGGCACCGATCTCGACGGGCGCATCGAGCAAAAACGTCACATCGGGACGCAACTCGCGCTGCACAAGATTTTCGAGCCTGGCAATAATTTCAGTATCAAGGCCGCGACCGCCGCCCTGATAGGCATACGTCGCATCGGTAAACCGGTCGCACAAAACCCAGTGACCTGCCGCGAGTGCCGGTTTAATTACATGCTCGATATGTTGCGCGCGCGCGGCGAAGACGAGCAGTAGCTCCGTCATCTCCGCCATCGGTTCGTCGTTTTGTTCGAGAAACAAATGTCGAATCGATTCGGCGATCACCGTACCGCCCGGCTCGCGTGTCGTAATTAACTCGTGTCCGCTCGCGCGAATGCGCTCGGCGATGAACGCGAGATTGGTCGACTTGCCGACACCTTCACCGCCCTCCACCGTAATGAACATTCCGCGCGTCTGCGACATAGCGTTACCTGGGAAATGTTGAGCGCCAGCTCATCGTTTATTTGTCTGATGATTTTTCCGGATGCGACCGGTAATCCGCACGCCGCTGTTCGATCTGAAATTTTCGTACGGCTTTTTCGTGCTCCGCAAGCGTTGCCGAAAACTGATGACGGCCATCGCCCTTGGCGACGAAATACAGTGCATCACCCGCCGACGGCTGCAACGCGGCATGAAGCGCCGCGCGTCCGGGCAACGCAATTGGCGTCGGCGGCAAACCGCGATGCAAATAGGTATTGTACGGATTATCCGCATTTTCCAAATCGCGGCGGCGCAAATTGCCGTCGAATTGCGCGCCGATGCCATAGATCACCGCCGGGTCGGTCTGCAGCAACATATCGCGCTGCAAGCGTCGCACAAACACGCCCGCGATAGCCGCACGCTCGTTTGCCGCTCCCGTTTCGCGCTCGACGATCGACGCCATAATCAGCGCCTCGTATGAATTTTTATACGGCAGATCGGGTGCGCGTTGCTGCCATTCCTCGTCGAGTATTTTTACCATACGGCGATACGCCTGCCGCAAAATATCGCGATCGGATGTCGCACCCGAAAACACATACGTATCGGGGAAAAATAAACCTTCGGCATTGCGTCCCGGCGTGGAATCAATACCCAACACCGCCAACAACTCAGTATCGCTCACACCATCGAGTGACCTCTGCAAAAAACTGTCTTTGGCAATTTGCGCTCGCGTCTGCGCCAGCGTCCAGCCCTCGACCAATGTGATCGCGTGCGTGCGCACATGTCCCTGTTCGAGCATGTCAATCAAATCGAGCGGGGTGGTGCCAGCCCCCAGCAAGTAATCGCCGGCCTGGATACGATGACCCCGATTCGAGAGGCGCGCATACAATTGCAGCAACAGCGGCTGCCGCAACACACCGCGCGCGGATAATTCCCGCAGCACTTGACCAAACGTTCTGCCTCTTGCGACATTCAACTCCTGCGCTTCGCCGATGTTTAGCGGCGTATGCAAATAACGTTGAAACTCGAGGATACCGATCCCGCTCAGTACGACAATCAATAAAACAACAAAAACACCGCGAAAGCTGCGCAAAATGTTCATCGACGATATCGGGTGGCAGTCGCCAACTCAGTCAGTGCAGTTTGAAACGCGATAGCAACGGCGCCAATCGCTTTATGAATGCACTCAATTTTGCGCACGGGCCAAATTCCGATAAGGCTATTACTCAAAAATACTTCATCGGCCAAGTATAAATCGTTGAGCGTCAAGTCGGTTTCTATAACGGGTGCGCGGTGTTCCGATAGCGCATGAAGAATGACGTGACGAATTACACCAGCCACACCACAACGATGCAAACGCGGAGTCATGACTCGACCCGCATGCACCAAAAATAGATTGCTCATCGTGCCTTCGACAAGACGATCTGCGGTATCGAGCATTAAACCTTCCGCAACACTGCTGTCGGACCATTCGGCGCGCGCGCGCACCTGCTCCAGGCGATTCAAGTGTTTCATGCCTGCCAATGCCGGCTGCTCACTCAAGCGCTGACGGCACAGACGCACCGCGACGCCATCGCGCGCACGCGCATCATCCGAAAATCGCTGCGGATAGAACAACAGGAAACGCTCGCCCTGCGCCCGCGACACCGCGGCATACCCGCGCAGTGCGGAATCGCGCGTCACAACAACTTTTAGAACTCCATCGCTGTGAGCGGCGAGCAGCGATACAACTTCGCGTTCGAGAGCAATGCGATCCAGATCGATATCAAGGCGTGCACAATCGCGCTGCAGGCGCCGTAGGTGTTCATTTAAAAATTGCGCGCATCCATCGACAACTTTGATTGTTTCGAACAGCCCATCGCCATAAGCAAAACCGCGATTCGCAAGCGGCACAGCGGTAGTGGGTTTGCCATTATGCAGTGCATACAAGCGCAATGCGGATAATTCCACGGCGGCTCCGTTGGCTTATGGCTGTCAGGACAAGCGACTAAACAACAAACTGCCGTTGGTGCCGCCGAAGCCAAACGAGTTACTCAGTACGTGTCGTATCGATTTTTGCTGCGCGGTATGCGGCACGAAATTGAGCGTGCAGCCATCGTCGGGATTATCGAGATTGATGGTTGGCGGCGCGACCTGATCGCGTATGGCAAGCACTGAAAAGATCGCTTCGATTGCACCGGCGGCGCCGAGCAAATGCCCCGTCATCGACTTGGTCGAACTCACCGCGACTTTTTTCACGGCAGCGCCCATCAATGCTTCGATCGCGCGACTTTCAGCGATATCGCCCGCTGGGGTGGAGGTGCCATGCGCGTTGATGTAATCGATCGCATCGGCCGCGACATTCGCATCGCGCAATGTATTGCGCATCGCAGCCAGCGCACCGCTGCCATCTTCAGGCGGCGACGTCATGTGATACGCATCGGCGCTCATGCCAAACCCTGTCAGCTCGGCATAAATACGGGCACCGCGACGTTTTGCAAATTCGTATTCTTCGATCACGAGCACGCCGGCGCCATCGCCCAGCACGAAGCCATCGCGATCGCGATCCCACGGCCGGCTCGCGCGTTGCGGATCATCGTTGCGCGTCGACAATGCGCGCGCCGCCGCGAAACCACCGAGACCTACCGGTGTCGTCGACATCTCAGAGCCGCCGACGATCATCGCATCGGCATCGCCGTAAGCGATCAAACGCGCGGCGAGACCGACACAATGCGTGCCCGTCGTGCAGGCCGTAACCAGCGCAATATTCGGTCCTTTAAAGCCGTATTTAATCGAGATATTGCCAGCGATCATGTTGATGATCGAACCCGGCACGAAAAAAGGCGAAACGCGGCGCGGACCGCTATGCAAAATGATGTCGTAGCACTTTTCGATATTGTTGAGACCGCCGATACCCGAACCGATCGCCGCACCGATACGATCGGCGTTTTCGGGTGTCGATTGCAAACCGCTGTCTTCGATCGCTTGCATCGCGGCGGCCATGCCGTATTGAATGAACGTATCCATCTTGCGCGCTTCTTTCGCATCGAAATAATGATCGACATCGAAATCTTTAACGGCGCCACTGAAGCGTGTGGCGTACGCTGACACATCGAATGTTTCGATTGGACCAATGCCGCTGCGCCCATTGACGATACTGTGCCAGGTGGACTCGACATCGTTACCAACCGGCGTGATCATACCCAACCCTGTGACCACCACTCGTTTCTTCGACACGCTTATCTCCCAATCACTCGCGCCGGGCTAATCATTCGCGCGAAAAATACTGGCCGCGAAAAAAACAAAAGCCGTTCTACATAACATAGAAACGGCTTCGCTAATAGCTTCGATGTAAAATCGTTTCACTGCAGAAAAAGCGGCGCTGCAGCGCCGTCGGTTTTATTGCAGGTGAGTTTTGATGTAGTCGATAGCCAATTGCACAGTGGTGATTTTTTCCGCTTCTTCATCGGGAATTTCAGTTTCAAATTCCTCTTCAAGAGCCATCACCAGCTCCACCGTGTCAAGAGAATCTGCCCCCAGATCTTCGACGAAAGAGGCCGACGGCTGTACGTCTTCTTCTTTAACGCCTAATTGTTCGGCGACGATTTTCTTAACGCGTTCTTCGATGCTACTCATGGTTTCTATCGACTCCTAGGTTCAAATAAAACAGGACATCTGCCGCGCACGCTGCGGACGAAAACGGCGTGAGTTAATACTCCGGAAATTCGCCACGATGTTGAAGGCGTGCATTCTACCCGTTTTTCTCATCAAGAGAACACAGCGTCCGACAAATTACTCAAAGTTAATCAAAAAAACAATTCAAATCAGCAATTTAAGGCCTATATAAACGTCTGCTCAGGCCATATACATACCGCCGTTGACGTGCAGCGTTTCACCCGTGATATACGCTGCCGCATCGCTGACGAGAAATGCCACCGCCGCCGCAATCTCTTCAGCCCCCCCCAAACGGCCGAGCGGAATTTGCTTCACGAGCATATCGCGCTGCTCCTGCGGCAACTCGCGCGTCATATCGGTATCGATGAAACCCGGCGCAACATTGTTCACCGTGATCGCACGCGAACCGAGCTCGCGTGCCAGTGCGCGCGTAAAACCTTCGGCGCCAGCTTTGGTCGCGGCGTAATTCGATTGTCCCGCATTGCCCATCGAGCCGACCACCGAGGTAATGTTGACCACACGTCCCCAGCGCGCTTTGGTCATGCCGCGCAGACAGGCTTTAGTAACGCGATAAAGTGCATTGAGATTGGTATCGATCACATCGTCCCATTCATCGTCTTTCATGCGCATCAAAAGATTATCGCGCGTAATACCCGCATTGTTGACGAGAATGAGCGGCGCGCCGAAGCGCTCGTTGATACCCTTGATAGCCGCCTCCACCGCTGCGCTATCAGTGACATTTAAGGCGATGCCTGCGCCCTTGATTCCGGCCTCACGCAAACGTGTATCGATTGCCTGCGCGCCTGCCTCGGTGGTTGCGGTGCCGACCACAATCAGCCCCAGCCCGCCTAACGTTTCAATTATGGCGCGACCGATACCGCGGCTCGCCCCGGTAACCAGCGCAACCCTATGCGCGGCAGAAGTTTCGCTCATCGTTTTTCTCCTCTAAATAAATTCCTGCGCCTTCAAATGGCAGCCAGCGCTGCATCCAAACCGGCACTGTCTTCAATACCCAAGCAATGGATGTTTTTATCGATGCGTTTGACGAGACCACATAGCACTTTACCGGGACCGCATTCGATAACAGTGGTGATACCGTTCGCCGCCAGTGTCTGCACACATTGCGCCCATTGCACCGGGCTGAAAATTTGCTCGAACAAAATTGCTTTGATTTTTTCTGGATCGGTTTCGGTCCGCGCGTTGACGTTGTGCACGACCGGAATCGTCGGCGCGGAAAATTTCAACGCCGCCATCGCCTCGCGCAATCGATCGCCGGCGGGACGCATCAGCGACGTATGGAAAGGTGCGCTGACGGGTAGCGGCAACGCGCGCTTGGCACCCGCGGCTTTACACAACTCAATGGCTTTACCGACGCCTTCGACAGTTCCCGCGATAACGATTTGCCCCGGCGAATTGAAATTCACCGCTTCAACCACTTCGCCGCCGCTACTGGCAGCGCGGCAGATATGCACAATTTGCTCGTCCTCCAATCCAAGCACTGCCGCCATCGCACCGGCACCCACCGGCACGGCGGTTTGCATGAACTGTCCGCGCGCGCGCACGAGTCGCACTGCATCGCGAAAATCGATCGTGCCCGCGCACACGAGCGCGGAAAATTCGCCGAGACTATGGCCCGCGAACAAACTCGGCTGAGCACCGCCGCGCTGCTGCCACACGCGCCATAGCGCGACACTCGATGTCAGCAATAGCGGCTGCGTTTTTTCCGTGAGATTCAACGCTTCCTGCGGACCCTGCCGAATCAGCGCCCACATGTCATAACCGAGCGCGTCGGACGCCTCGGCAAAGGTTTCTTCGACGATCGGATATGCCGCCGCAATATCGGCGAGCATGCCGACTTTCTGCGAGCCCTGCCCTGGAAATACAAATGCCAATTGCGCGTTATTCATCGCTCCCCCGCTTTTTTTAGAACACAGCTATACGTCGATTGTTGCGCGCGCAAGCCGCTGCGAAATTAAATCGGTTAAATTTTTTTCCGCGGCGTTGATCGCGCGTGCGATCGCATTTTCGAATCCGGCCGCGCTGCTGTTGCCGTGGCTTTTAAACACGACGCCCTGCAACCCGAGCAGACACGCACCATTGTACTGTTGCGGATCGAGCTCTCGGTACAGCGCATTCAACACCGGGCGCGCGATCCAACCCAAAATTTTCGTCCACACATTTTTAAAAAATTGTCGACGCACTTTGCTGGCAATCAGATGCGCGGTGCCTTCGCTAACCTTGAGCGCAACATTGCCAGTAAAGCCGTCGCACACGACCACATCGGCTTCACCGCGAAACAGCGCATCGCCTTCGATGAAGCCGCAATAATTTACTCGCGCATCATGTAACAGAAGTTCAGCAGCCTGTTTGACCTGCTCGTTACCCTTGCCGCTCTCGGCGCCAATATTTAATAACGCAACGCGCGGATTGACGATATTTTCGCTCTGCGCCAACGCGCTGCCCAGCACTGCGAACTGCTGCAACTGCACCGCACTGCAATCGGTATTAGCGCCCAAATCGAGCAACAGACACGGTCCGGTTTGCGTCGGAATCGCCGTGCATATCGCGGGGCGCTCGATGCCCGGTAATGTTTTCAGCACCGACAACCCCATTGCCATCAAGGCGCCGGTGTTGCCAGCGCTGACCACGGCATCGACTTCGTGCTGCGCCAGCAAATCGATAGCGACGCGCATCGACGATTGCGTTTTCTGACGCAACGCCTGCGCGGGACGATCGCTCATTTCGACGGTTTGCGCGGCGTCGACAATGGTGGCGCGCGGCGGCAATGCAGGCAATACTGCACGAATCTGCGCGGCATTGCCGACCAACGTGATATACAGTTGAGGAAATCGTTCGAGACAATTGATTGCGGCGGGAAGCGAAGAGCGGAGACCGTAGTCTCCGCCCATCGCATCGATTGCTAATCGCAGTGGCTTTGCCAAATGTGTATTCGGCCAAATCAAGGGGGCCAATTGAATGGCCGCGCGATTTATTCGTCGTCGCTGGTTTGAATCACTTTGCGACCGCGATAAAAACCATCGGCAGTCACATGGTGACGGCGATGCGTTTCACCGCTGGTAGCGTCAACCGAGAGAGTCGGACCGGTCAGCGCATCGTGCGAACGACGCATATCGCGACGCGAACGGGTTTTGCGGTTCTGTTGTACAGCCATGCTGGCATTCCTCTAAATTACGAAACGACTTAAAATTACGAAACGGCTCAAATCAAAAAAATTAAGATTACTTTTAGTGGCTTTAATGCTTACCGGGTTTCAATTGCTCAAGCACTTTAAACGGATTCGGTTTTTCTTCCCCCTCCGCCGCGTCGGAATCGCGAGCGACACTTTGGCGATATTCGCCGGCGCAATCCTCATTGTCGTGATAGCTGGCGTACGGAACGCACAATATCAACTCGTCTTCGATTAAATCGCGAATATCGTGCAGCCCTTCTTCGACAATATACGGCTCCAAATATTTTGGCAGCCGACTCGCTTCATCATCCGACCACACCACGCCCACGGCGAACGACGAATCGATCGGCAACCGCATCGGCTGCAAACAGCGCTGGCATAACACCGCCACTTCCGCGCGCACCTCACCATCGACCCGCCGGGTACCTGCGTCGTCGACATAGAGATGCAATTTCACCTCGACATCGTCGCCCGCTCCCAACCCACAGCCTTCTGCCAACCCATCGCCTCTTGCTAAGAGGGTCGCGAGTCGCGCAAAATTTTGCAGCGGTTCCCGCGCCGAAATTTCAGCGCCAGTCGCGATCAATTTGCGGATATCGACCTGTCTGGGCAGGGGGGTACTTGACATAGGCGCGCAATCATAGGGCCGACCTCCCTGCCTGTCAAAACAATTTTTGTGTGGCAAGTCGCGCCGGAACTGCTGTTTTTACAGGCTTTTCCTACCTCCCTGATAGCGGTTATACGATGCCCCCAATCCTTCTCGCCTCCAGTTCACCGTATCGTCGACGCTTGCTCGAACAACTCGGGATTGCCTTTGAATGGGCCAGCCCCGCCGTCGATGAAACCCCACTCTCGGGAGAAACTCCCCAAGCGCTGGTAACTCGACTGGCGCAGACGAAAGCCCGGGCGCTCGCGGCAAATTATCCAGAGCATTTGATCATCGGCTCCGATCAGGTCGCCTGTCTCGACGGCCGCATCCTCGGTAAACCCGGCAACCTCACCAACGCACATCGCCAACTGCGCGCATGCAGCGGACGGCGCGTAGAGTTTCTAACGGGATTATGTGTGCTCAGCGGCCGTAACAGCTCTTCCGATACGGTCGTCGAGCCCTTCGCTGTGGTATTTCGTGATCTCAACGATGCGCAGATCGATCGCTACCTAGCACGCGAACAACCGATCGACTGCGCGGGAAGCTTTAAAGCAGAGGGTTTGGGTATCGCCTTACTCGAACGGCTTGAGGGCAACGACCCGAACGCCCTGATCGGCCTGCCCCTGATTCGGCTGGTGACATTGTTGCAACGGGCTGGTATCGAGGTTATCTAACCCGCGACCACCGATCCGCGCCAATTCATCAGCTCAGCGAAGTCGCTCAGAATTATTTCAGGTGCATAAAGTCGCAACCGCTCGGCTGCGTGCGCGCCATAATCGACGCCGATGCGCGCTACACCCGCTTCTCGCGCCATCGCCATATCGTATTCAGTATCGCCAATCATGACAGCGCCTTGCGCAGGGGTCGCCAGCTCGTCGAGCAGTTCATGCAGCATTTGCGGATGTGGCTTTGACCGCGTTTCATCGGCGCAGCGCGTCGCGTGGAAAAAATCGAGCATGTCATGCTGATCGAGTATGCGCTGGAGGCCGCGCCGATTCTTGCCCGTCGCTACCGCCAACAAATGCCCTGCCGATTTCAGTTGATCAAGCGTATCGATCACGCCGGGGAAAAACCGGGGCGGCTCTTCATTGAGCGCGATGTAATGCTGCGCGTAGCCGGACTTCAACTCTGCGCGCGCGGCCTCATCAAGCTCGGGATAGAGCGCAAGAATTGCTTCGGGCAGGCCTAATCCGATAATGTCTTTTACCGTATCAGCACTCAATGCCGGCAGCCGCAGCTCCGAGGCAGCCGCTTGCATGGCATTGATAATGTGGCCTGTTGAATCGATTAATGTACCGTCCCAATCAAAAATAAACAGCATAATTACAAGTTATTACGTAACACTTTCAGAAATGACCGCAGCTCTGGGTGAGGTTCTACTTTAAGTTGTAAGCGCCGGCCTTGCCATTCAAAAGACAGCGAATGTGCATGCAAAAACAACCGGCGCAACCCAAGCTCGCGAAAGCGCGCGTTGACGGTGTTGTCGCCGTACTTATCGTCCCCCGCGAGCGGATGGCCGGCGTATTGGGCATGCACGCGAATCTGATGCGTGCGGCCAGTGATTGGCGCAACTTCCATTAAGGTGGCGATAGAGAACGATTCGAGGACGGCAAATTCGGTTACTGCGGGTTTGCCATTAGTAGACACCCGTACGACGCGCTCGCCCGAGCGTAGCGTGTTTTTTTCGAGCGGTGCCTCGATGCGCGTACGCTGACGCGGCCACGCGCCCGTGGCCAGTGCCAGATAGCGTTTATCGATACCATCGCCGCGCAGGGCTTCATGCAAAGTGAGCAATGCGCTGCGTTTTTTCGCCACCATGATGCAACCCGAGGTATCGCGATCGAGCCGATGGACCAATTCCAAAAAGCGCGCTTGTGGACGCATCGCACGCAGCGCTTCGATCAAACCCAGACTGACGCCGCTACCGCCGTGCACAGCCAACCCCGCTGGCTTATCGACAACGATGAGCCCCTCGTCCTCGAACAGAATCGCCTCGGACAGACGATCCGACAGCGCAGCGGAAACGCTCGGCGCCGCCCCCTCGTCTGCCACCCGGACCGGAGGAATACGCACGACGTCACCCGCATGCAGGCGATGCTCGGCCTTCACACGCCCTTTATTGACACGCACTTCGCCGCGCCGCAACAGATTGTAGATGCGTGACTTCGGCACGCCTTTGAGTTCGCGCAGTAAAAAATTGTCGATGCGCTGACCATCGCTGCCAGCATCAATCTCGACCACACGCACGCCACCCACATTACTCTTTTCCGTCATAGGTAGTTGTAACTAATTGAATGAACTAAAAATCGCTGATATATTGCACCAGCGCTGAAATGTTCGCCGCCTCTCGATAGTCCCCATTGGCCCCGATGGCCTCTATAGAAAAATCGAAGTGCGCGCCAACGGTCGGTGCAATTGGTACGGATACACTTTAAGTTAGGCAGACCTTAAATAGGTATCACTTAATGTGTATCGAGGGATAACGAAACGATTTCAGTTGAAACACTATCGTTATCCGCAAATTTAACAGACGCTTACTTTAACAGCTTGGGCTGCTTCGTATCAGCTAAAGCGCGTCGATAGCCCTCATGCTTTCGATTATTAAGTAAGCGTCATTATTAACTGTGCAGCGGCAGATCGTTGCACCGTTTTTGCAAGTAATGTTTGTGACACCCGCGAAGCAATTTGGGCAGGCACGTTTTATTAGGCGTCAGGATTAAGCGACTGGTTTGCCGACACCCTAGCTGTATTGAAAACACTCTAGGCGTGTTGAAACACGAACCAGCACACTCGCTTGCGGAAGCCGCCCCTGAGTCGACTTCGCCGGTACTGTAGTCAACGCAACGAATCGTAACGGCCGCGCGCCCAAGTATTGAATATTAAGCGCCGCCGCAGCGCCGTATCACAAAATATGGTGCATTGGCTTGTGGTTTTTACTGCATTGAAGCGCCCTTGGCGCCTCTGTGGTTCCCGCCAGCGCTTCGCCGTTGATTAGCGACAGCACCGCGTATCCAAACATCATTGCGCATCGATGGTGTAGCGATTAATCCGCTCCTATGTGGATTAACGTCAACATGAAAAGAATGCTCATCAATGCAACTCAACCTGAAGAGTTGCGCGTAGCGCTTGTCGAAGGGCAGCGCCTCTACGATCTGGATATCGAAAACACCAACCGCCAGCAAAAGAAATCCAACATCTATAAAGGTGTCATCACGCGTGTCGAGCCGAGCCTCGAAGCAGCATTTGTGGATTTCGGTGCCGAGCGCCACGGCTTTCTCCCGCTTAAAGAAATTTCGCGCGAATATTTTTATCGCCAGCCCGGCGATATTGGCGCGCGCTTAAAAATTAAAGATGTCGTCAAGGAAGGCACGGAAGTTATTGTGCAAGTCGATAAAGAAGAGCGCGGCAACAAAGGTGCTGCACTCACCACCTTTATTAGTCTCGCCGGCCGCTATCTCGTGCTCATGCCGAACAACCCGCGCGCGGGCGGCATTTCACGCCGCATCGAAGGCGACGAGCGCAACGAGCTGAAAGAAGCGTTGTCTTCGATCGATGTCCCTGATGGCATGGGCGTAATCGTGCGCACCGCCGGCGTCGGCCGCAGCCCTGAAGAATTGCAGTGGGATTTGAGCTACCTACAACAATTATGGGAGGCGATCACTAAAGCCGCCGAAGAAAAAGCCGCGCCGTTTTTGATTCTGCAGGAAAGCAACGTCATCATCCGCGCAATTCGTGATTACCTGCGCGACGATATCGACCAGGTGCTCATCGATACACCCGAAGCTCTCGATCACGCGGTAAGTTTCGTCAAGCAAATCATGCCGCACTATCAAAACAAAGTGCGGATGTACCAAGACCCCGTACCGCTGTTCAATCGCTACCAAATCGAAACACAAATCGAAACCGCGTATCAGCGCGTCGTACAGTTGCCGTCGGGCGGCTCGATCGTAATCGACCCCACCGAAGCACTCGTTTCAATCGACATCAACTCGGCGCGTGCAACCAAAGGCGGCGACATCGAAGAGACCGCACTGCAAACCAACCTTGAAGCCGCCGATGAAATCGCGCGGCAATTGCGCCTGCGCGATATCGGCGGCTTGATCGTGATCGATTTCATCGACATGACTTCGCCGAAATCACAACGCGAAGTCGAAAATCGCGTGCGCGATGCGCTGCAACCCGATCGCGCGCGTGTGCAGGTAGGTCGCATTTCGCGCTTCGGTCTGCTTGAAATGTCGCGCCAGCGCCTGCGCCCGTCTCTCGAAGAAACCAACGCCAGCGTGTGCCCGCGCTGCAGCGGTCAAGGCACGATTCGCGATACCAAATCGCTATCGCTTTCTATTCTGCGTTTGGTTGAAGAAGAGGCCAACAAAGAGCGCAGCGCAGAAATTCGTGCCATCGTTCCCGTCGATGTCGCGAGCTATCTGCTCAACGAAAAACGCGCCGCGATCAGCGCCGCCGAGACGCGCACCAACGCGCGCATTTTAATCGTGCCCTCCGCACATCTCGAAACGCCGCACTTTGAAATGAAACGTCTGCGCGATGATGAAATCGATGAAGACGGCAAGCTGAGTTTCGAAATGCAACCGGAAAGCGCAGCGGAAGCGGCAAGCGCAGAAACCGAAGCGGCACCCGCACCCGTGCAAAAAGCAGCGGTACAATTTATCGCGCCGAGCGCGCCGGCGCCGCTGGAACCGCCGAAAGAAGAGAAAAAACAGGTCGGACTGTTTACGAAATTCATCAATATGCTGTTCGGCGATGAAGCCGAACCCACCGTCGCAGCGGAAATCAAAACCAAACCGGCCACGAGTGGTCAGCGTTATGATCAACGCCGCGGGGGTCAACGCTCGCGCGGCGGGCGCGGACGCGGGCGTAGCGATCGCAATCGCAGCGAACGCGATGAACAGCGTCTCGATAACCGCGAGCAGCGCCCCGAACGCAATACCCAGCAGAGCACAAATACCCCGAAGGGCATAAACACCTTGAGGGAGGGCACAAGACCACAACAAGAGCGCCCGGAGCAACCTGAAACGGTTCGCGCTGAAGTCGGAGGTGAAGAAGAGCGTCCGCAGCGCCGCCCGAATAATCGTCGCTCGCGCGGTCCAGCCGAACGCAATCGTCAACCGCTACCCGCAGAAGGTTCTATTGAAAATTCGGTCGAGTCGGAAAGCACGGCGATCGCCGAAGCAAGCGAAGGCACACCGCAGCGCCGCGACGGCGAACGCCCGCGCCGTGAACGCCCACGCCGTCAGCGCGGTGACCGCGGCGAACGACGCCCGCAGGAATCGACGTCAGATAGTGCGGTAGCTGATGCGGCTGTCGCGGTATCTGAAGAAACCGCGATCGATGCGATGGCGCCGGCGGTTGAGGCAGCACCGGCGCAACCTGTTATTGCACCGGAGCAGCCTATCGCGGCGCAACAGCAATTGGATTTGGTGCACGAGGCTCCCGCCGCAATCGCCGCTTCGGTTGCAACAACAACCGCCATCGCGACCGAAACCGTTGCGCCTGCTGTTACCGCTGTAGAAGCCGCGCCAAAATCGGCGGCAGCGGTAGAACCTGCGAGCACATCCAGCGGACGCGCAAGCAACGACCCGCGCGTGAACCGTCGCGAAATCGGTCCTCCGGATGTGCAAACACAGTTATTGCAGATCGAATTCGGTAGCAACGCAGCAGCGCAGCCGGATCCGAATCGCGCGCCGCCGCCGCGTGCGAGCAACGATCCACGCCTGCAACGCACGGCAGAGTAATTCTGCAGATCAATAAAAAGCCCGGTTTTACCGGGCTTTTTATTGCACAATTTTTAAATCACTTTTATTTATCAACAAGCACGCGGTTAATTTTTCACAACACAACAACGTAGGCTTGTGTAATCACTCGCGCCCGATATAATTCGCACTCCGTTGTATTGCCCAAAAAACCGGAAGAGTGGCAGAGCGGTTGAATGCACCGGTCTTGAAAACCGGCGGCCCTTCGCGGGGCTCGTGAGTTCGAATCTCACCTCTTCCGCCAGACCTCGCAGTTCATGCGGCTTATGTAATTTGTGACTGGGAACCATAAAATGTCGCAAACGACACTTTATGGTTCCCTGCACGATGCGACATTTCATGGTTCCCTGCCACAACTTTTTCCCCATACCACCATACTCATCGGATACGCGACCGTAATCTCGCCGTTTTCGATGCGCGCGCTAAAACCCAATGCATCCACACCGCTTTCGGCATCAATGCGAAACAATTTTCTGACGCGATCGAGCGCACCCGCTGCGGGATATGAAGTTTGCAAAATCGGTTCGAGCGGCATGCGCGCTGCGTAGACATGCACGGCGATTTCGATCAACCCCAATTCCTTGCCCATCGCGCGTAACTCGGCGGTAGTCAGCACATGCGCATGCGAGGGATCGCGCAAAATTTCGACCGCATCGAATGCCGCGATTTTTTCGCGCTGCGGTGTTAAATCGATCGCGACGATGCGCCCGCCCTGCGCACACACACGATTCATTTCCGCGATCACGCGCGCGGGCTCGATGACGTGATGCAACATCGCGCGCGTGGTGACGATAGTAAATTCGCCGTCGGCGAACGGCAGCTTGGCGACATCGCCTTGACGCCATTCGATATTGAGGAGATTCGTATCGGCGTGTAATTGCCGCGCCTGCTTTAACATGCCATCGGTCAAATCGATGCCCACAACATTCGCGACGAGCGGCGCCAGCGTGACCGCGAAACGTCCGGTGCCGCAACCGACATCAAGCAGGCGATCGGACGGCAGCGGTCTCAAAGCCTCCAACAGTATCGGCAGCGTCGCGTCCTTGCTGCTATTGACGAGCGCCGCATAGCTCGCCGCTTGTTTGGTGAATTGATCGAGAACGCGTGCGTTATGATTGAATTCGTTCGACATGATTGGCTCCTCATTTTTTCTGGGGCCGATCGTAAACCGCGCCGATTTGACTGTCGCACGCACAGCGGACAATGATGACGCCGTATCGGCCAAAGAGCCTGAATATGCCCGCAGATTCCATCACGGCGCCGCTGAAACAGGTGCGCGACCTAACGCCTGGCGAAACCGATAACCCGCGCGCGGGTGCTTTCGTACAGGATGAATTCGATATCGATGCACCGTGGCATCACCACGACATGCATCAATTGCAATACGCGTTCGAAGGTGCGATCGAGGTCGAGGACGGAGCGCGGCGCCATTTGTTGCCGCGCACCTTGGCCGCCTGGATTCCCGCCGGTGTCGCGCATCGCACCAGCATTCATCGCGTGCGCTCGGGCTGTGTTTTATTTGCGCCCGACATGGTGCCAAACGCGGGCGGCCGTGTGCGCATCGTCATGGTGTCGCCCTTGATGCGCGAAATGGTGATCGGCGCCATGCGCTGGCAAATCGGTGCGCCGCTCGATGCCGTCGGCGACGCCTATTTCCAAGCGCTCGCTTTGCTGAGTCGCGAATGGATCGAGCGCGAAGCGCCGCTGTCGCTGCCGTCGAGCGACGATCCTGCACTGCGCGCGGCCATGGAGCACACGCGGACACAACTCGCGACCGCCAGCATCGCATCGGCGAGCGCGGCGGCGAATCTTTCCGAGCGCTCGCTGCGCCGGCGCTTTCAAACGGGTACCGGCATGAGCTGGGAGGACTATCGACGCCGCGCGCGTCTGCTGGTTGCCGTCGAGAGAATTGCCACGACGCGCGCGCCGATAAGCAATATTGCCTTCGATTTGGGCTACGAAAATCAAAGCGCTTTCGCGAAAGCATTTCGTTCGCTGCTGGGAATAAATCCCAGCGAATTTCGCCGCAATCGCTGATGCGAATGCTCCGCGCAAGCACCTTACATACCGCCAAATCCGCAACGTATTCGTCGCTGCAACTTCCGCGCGAAGCAATGTCTAACCTTGCGTCATTCCTTGCTTTTTAGAGTTCGATCGGTATCATGGCTCGGAATGGTGCTTTAGCACTGGAGGAAAATTGTATGCAAGAGCGCGTCGTAATCCCGAACAGCTATGCTGAGAGCAGCATCAGCGTCAACAAGGTTATCAAGAACACCTATATGCTGCTCGCCATGACATTGGCGTTCAGTGCCCTCACCGCATTTCTCTCGCGCGACAGCGCGCCGATGAATATCTGGATGATGCTGATCGGCACCTACGGCTTGCTATTCGCCACGCAGGCACTCGCGAACAGCCCGTGGGGACTGGTGACCGTGTTCGGCTTCACGGGCTTCCTCGGCTACAGCATCGGCCCGCTGATCGGCTTCGTCATGAAGACCGCAAACGGTGCCGAACTCGTCACGCAAGCGCTCGGCGGCACCGCGATTATTTTCTTCGCGCTGTCGGGATACGCGCTGGTAACGCGCAAGAATTTCGCATTTCTGCAGGGCTTTTTGTTCGCGGGCTCGATCGTGCTGGTCCTCGCCATGGTCGCGGGAATTTTCCTGCACATGCCCGCGCTGCAACTCGCCATCAACGCCGGTTTCATGCTGTTTGCGAGCGCGATGATTCTGTTTGAAACCAGCGCGATCATTCACGGCGGCGAACGCAACTATATTCGCGCGACGGTTGCACTGTTCGTTTCGATTTACAACCTGTTCATCAGCTTGCTCAATTTGCTGATGGCATTCAGCGGTGGCAATAATCGCTAACGCAATGCGCACAATCAGAAGCCCCGGCTCGCGTCCGGGGCTTTTTTGTTTAACTGCCCACATTTCCAAACAGCTGCGATGACAACATTCGCTTTAATGGTGCTCGGCGGGCCCGTCTCCTCGCAATCGCCGCAAACGGCGCTGGCTTTCACGCGCGCCGCGATTGCAGCGGGGCATCGTATCGTTCGCGTATTTTTCTTTCACGATGGCGTGCACTGCGGCAATTTAAATTCGGTGCCGCCGGCGGGCCAGACATCGATCGCGACGCAGTGGAGCGAACTCGCGCGGCAACATCAAATCGATCTCGTCGTGTGCTCGGCCAGCGCATTGAAGCGCGGCATACTCAATGACAGCGAAGCTAAACGCTACGATAAATCCGCATCGACACTGCATCCGCAATTCGATTTATCGGGACTCGGCCAGTGGATCGAAGCCTGCGCCGCAGCGGATCGCACTGTGACATTCGGGGCCTAAAATAAGGACGTTCGGAGCAGGACTCTCAAAACATGAATGCAAAACGCTATTTGATTATTTTCCGGCGCCCGCCCTACGGTGAAGCGTACGCGCGCGAGGCGCTCGATATGGCGCTGGCCGCCGCGGCTTTCGAGCAACCCGTGACACTGCTATTTCTTGGCGACGGCGTCGCGCAATTATTTCGAACTCACGATAGCGCCGCGATCGGTGAAAAATCGCTGGAGAAACAATTGAGCGCATTGCCGCTCTACGACATCAATACGATTTATGTCGATGCGACAGCGCTGCAACGACGCGGTTTCGCTGTGGAAAATCTCTCGTTGCCCGCGCAGATCGCGAGCGATACAGAGATCGGCGCGCTGTTAAGAAACAACGACGTCATTTTGAATTTCTAATCGAAAAATTCGCCATCATGTTGCATACGATCAATAAATCGCCCTACTCGCATCAGTGCCTCGCCGAATGTCTGCGTGTATGCGGTTCCGATGATGCAATTTTGTTGATCGAAGATGGCGTTTATGCAGCGCTAGCCAGCGGCGAATGGATCGCGTTATTGCTCGCGAAAACCGCAGCTGTTTACGTGCTGCAACCCGACGCAGCCGCGCGCGGTATTGCCGATCGCATTGCGATAGGAACCAAAGCCGTCGATTACACCGGCTTTGTGCAACTCTGCGCCGAGCAGCGCAACATGTTAGCCTGGTATTGAAGGCCTATTTTCAATGGCACGGAATTGATGGCTCCACAGTGATGAATAGGCTGCGCGTCGACGGCAACGATATCGTCACCGATGGCGATGGCTTCCTCGAACATTTCGAGGACTGGAACGCCGCCGTCGCCAATGTCATTGCCGCGCACGAAAATATCGCTCTGAACGACGCGCATTGGGAAATTCTGCATCTGCTGCGCGATTTTTATCGGCAGTTCGAGCAATCGCCCGCGATGCGCGCGCTCGTCAAATATGTCGGCCAGCAACTCGGTAGAGACAAAGGCAACAGTATTTATCTGCTCAAATTATTTCCGGGCAGCCCGGCAAAAATTGCGAGCAAAATTGCCGGACTGCCGCGCCCGGAAAATTGTTTGTAGCAAAGGGACTCTCATGTCGCCGCAAAACCTCGATCTCATCGCCAAGCCCAACGAGCATGCCTTCGCGCCGTTCGTGCGCATTCTCGGCAAAGGCAAAACCGGTTCGCGCTCATTGAAACGCGACGAAGCGCGCGCCGCGATGCGCATGATTTTGCAGGGTGACGTAAAAGAAGTTCAGCTCGGCGCGTTTCTGATGCTGCTGCGCGTGAAAGAAGAAAGCGCCGACGAATTGATGGGGTTCGTCGAAGCCGCGCGCGATGTGATCGCCGCGCCCACCGATATCGATGTGCATCTCGATTGGCCGAGCTACGCGGGCAAACGCAAACATTTGCCGTGGTTTTTATTGAGCGCGCTCGCGCTCGCCGATAACGGTTTGCGTGTATTCATGCACGGGGCATCGGGACACACCCAAGGTCGGGTGTATACGGAAAATATATTGAACGCGCTCGGCATCGAATCGACGACTAACTGGCCCGATGTCAGCGCCGCGCTCGATCAAACCCATTTCGCTTTCATGCCGCTGCGCGATCTGTGCCCGCCCTTGCAAGCGATGATCGATTTGCGCAACGACCTCGGCCTGCGCTCGCCCGTGCACACGCTCGTGCGTTTACTGAATCCATTGCGAGCGCCGCATTCGCTGCAAAGTATTTTTCATCCCGCGTATGCGCTGCATCATCAAAATGCCGCAGCCGGCTTGGGACAACCGCACGCGAGCGTATTCAAAGGCGAAGGCGGCGAAATCGAACGCAAACCCGAGGCGTTGTGCAAAGTGTACAGCGTGCACGACGGCATACTCAGCGAAGAGATTTGGCCAAAATTAATCGACGGCCGCCAGGAGCGACCCGACAACCTCGACATCGAACATTTACGCAACGTGTGGCGCGGCGAAACGAATGACGAATATGGCGAGCTCGCCATCATCGGCACATTGGCGATTGCATTGCGATTGCTACATCAAGCAGAAAATTGCGATGACGCAATGCAATTAGCAAAAGATTATTGGGAAGATCGCAACCGCGATCGTTTATAAAATAACTCGCAGGTTTAGCCAATGACTATCGTCGAAAATCAAACTGCGCAACACATTGCTGTAATTACCGGCGGCGCCGGCGGAATGGGCCTCGCCGCCGCGAAAATAATGGGGCGCGATCATCACATTGTTATCTGCGATGTGAATCAACAGCGACTGGAATCCGCGCTCAACGAACTGAAGCAACTCGGCATCAGTTGCAATTCGGTGGTGTGCGATATTACCGACCGCGCTTCAGTCAATGCACTGTTCAATCACGCCGTTGCTCTGGGTCGAGTGACAGCGGTGATTCACACGGCCGGCGTTAGCCCGCAGATGGCAAATCCAGAAATAATTATGAGAGTTAATGCGCTTGGGACGATTAATATCACCGACGCCGCCTACGAAATTGCCGCGGATGGTTTTGCGCTAGTTAACGTTGCATCGATGGCTGCATACATGCTGCCAGGTTTATTAATCCCCAAACGCGCCTATCCCTATGCGCTAACCAACACCGGCACCTTCCTCAAAAAAGCGTTATTTCCGTGCCACTTCATGCCCAAACAACTCTACCGTACCGGTATGGCCTACTCGATCAGCAAAAACTTTGTTATGTGGTACAGCAAGAAATGCGCGGCAAAATTCGGAGAAAAAGGCGCCAGGATTCTCTCCGTCTCCCCCGGCTCCTTCGACACTGAGATGGGACGTCTGGAAGAAAAAAGCGGCTCCGCCGACATGCTAAAAAAAGCGGCACTAAAACGCTTTGGCCGGCCGGAAGAAATTGCCGAATTGCTCGCCTTTTGCGCCAGCGACAAGGCGAGCTACATAACTGGAGTTGATATTCTCTGCGACGGCGGCGTGGTCGCATCGAGCGCGTAGTTAGCGTTTAACCCGGCGGATTATTTTTTATCACGAACTCAACGGAAGCTTTCAACATCGTCTTACGCGTTTCATCGCGCGACAAAAAGTGATCCTCACCCGGCATCTCGATAAACTCTACCGGTTTGTTGGCACTGCGCAGCGCAGACTCCATTATCCTGCTCTGCTCAATCGGCACGACGGTATCGTCCTTGCCATGAATCAATAAAATGGGCGCACTGGCCTGCTCGGCGAAATTCGCCGGCGATATTGCTTTCATTATGCTATCGCCCTCTTTGTCAGCACCGGTGACTGCACGCCAATAGCGGGCTGCGTCACTTATGCGCCCATGCCTCGCTTTTTCCCACTTAAAAAATTCAGGTAGATTCGAGGGACCCGCTACCGATACAGCGCAGCGATAAATATCGTGCTGCAACGTGACCCCAGCGAGTGCAGCGTAGCCGCCATAACTTGCACCGACGATGCAAACCCGTTTCGGATTGATGATCCCCTGCGCAGCCAATGCCGCCACACCGTCGGAAAGATCGGTTTGCATCTTGCGACCCCATTGTCCATATCCGGCGTTGATAAAATCTTTACCCTCTCCGCCACTGCCTCGATAATTGGGTTGTAATACTGCATAGCCTACTGACGCATAAGCCTGCGCCCACCAATTGAAACCAACAACATCATTCATGCGGATAGGTCCGTCATGAGGTAAAACAACCAGCGGGAGTTTCTCGGGCTTGCGTCCGGGCGGCAACGTCAACACCGCATGAATATCCAAGCCATCGCCCGCTTTGTAGGTGATCATCTGCGTTGGGCCAACATCGGCCGGATGAATTTCGGGATACGGATAGCCGATGGGGTCGGCTTTCCCGGATGCGATATTCACCAGCCAGTAGGTGCCAGAATCATCGCCACCATCGGTTTTAACGATGAGGCGATCAAGGTTATGGCTGAACGAAATTAATTGCATTTGCAAACCTGGAAATGCTTTGCGAGTGCCCTTTATACGAGCTTGCAATTTCTCATCGAAAAACATTGCGCGTGGCTCTTCTAGCGTAGTTGCGCCAAGTGCCATGCCATTCGTTGGGTCAAACAGATACCCTTCGGTGTTCAGGTTGGCGAAAAGTGTTTCGCGTTTACCATCGGTTAACGAAACTTCTTCGGTAACGTTTGCCCCAGAAGAACCGTCGGCTATCCATACCGTATCGGATGTGCGACCTTGGCCGATCAAACCTATATCCCCGAAAGGAGTCGTCTTTTCTAGAAGGAGCTTCGCCTCATCGGAGCCGGCAAACAATCGCCAGCGTCCATCGCCGTCGTTATATATCGAGTGAGCAAGCACCGAACCGTCCGCACCAACGACCCAATCATACGCAGGCCCCTCACCGCCGCGAGCCAAGCGCGCTTTTTCATTGGTTGCCAAATCTACTCGGTAAAGATCGCGATGATCATTAACAAACTCATAAGCATTCCGTAAATGATTGAAGTCGAATGTAATGCCGACAAAATATCCGTAATCATGCCCATTTATCTGCGCAGCACCAGCGTTCCCAAAAACAAAATGTGCAACATTTTGATCCTTGGCAAAAATATTAGAAAATTTGTGCGTTTTTAAATCGATATTGGTAACAGAGGAAAGCTCATACGTTTGGTCATACTCAATCGGCATCTCGTAGGTTGTAGACGACCACACCAGAATTCGGTCATCGCCGACCCACTGCAAACTGCGAACCTTGACGTCACCGGTTTTAGTGGAAAAGAGGATTTCGCCTTTATCGGAAACCACTACTAACCGGCGAGCTTCCCCGAGCACGGCGACAAAAGCATAGCGATCGCCGGAAGGGGACAGTCGCATCAGTTCCACGCCGGGCAAATGACCGTAAGCATCCAGCGGTGGTGCAGCATTCGCGATCTGGTTGAAGAGCAGGCAAAAAAATACAGCGGAAAAAATTCTTATCATTTAATGATTTCCTTTTTAATTATTGGAGTTTCGCAAATAATTACTGTCCATACCCCTGCGGATTATTTTTCTGCCAATTCCACGCGTCGCGCGTCATGTCTTCCACGCCGCGTTCGGCGCGCCAATGTAATTCGCGCGCGGCGAATTCGGGATTGGCGTAGCACGCGGCGATGTCGCCGGGACGGCGCGGTGCAATTCGGTAATTAATTTTCTTTCCTGAAGCTTTCTCAAATGCCGCGATCATGTCGAGCACCGAATAGCCCTGCCCCGTGCCGAGGTTGTAGGCGGCGACGCGTGGATTACTCGCGAGTTTTTCGAGCGCTTTCAAATGCCCGATGGCGAGATCGACGACGTGAATAAAATCGCGCACGCCGGTGCCGTCGGGTGTCGGATAATCGTTGCCGAACACCGAGAGGCATTCGAGTTTGCCGACCGCGACTTGCGAAATATACGGCAGCAGATTATTCGGAATGCCGTTCGGATCTTCGCCGATCAAGCCGCTCGCGTGCGCGCCGACCGGATTGAAATAGCGCAGCAAAATGCAATTCCAGCGCGCATCGGATTTACCGAGATCGCGCAGAATGTCTTCGACCATCAACTTCGAGCGGCCGTAAGGATTCGTCGCCGAGAGCGGAAAATCCTCCGTGATCGGCACAGTGTGCGGATCGCCGTACACCGTCGCCGATGAACTGAACACGAAATTAAATACATTATGGCGCGCCATCACTTCGCACAACGTGAGCGTGCCCTGCACATTGTTTTGGTAATAGCGCAACGGCTGACTCACCGATTCACCGACCGCTTTGAGCCCGGCAAAATGAATCACCGCGTCGATCGCGTTTTCGGAAAAAATACGATCGAGTGCGCCGCCATCGCGGACATCGACCGCTTCGAGCGGCACGCTCTTACCCGTGATTTGTGCGACGCGGCACAGCGATTCGGCGCTGCTATTGCTCAGATTGTCGACCACGACGATATCGTGACCCGCATTCAACAACTCGACGCAGGTGTGACTGCCGATATACCCCGCCCCGCCCGTTACCAAAACCTTCATGCTCCACTCCATTTTCGATGCAATTTCGTTCAGCGCTTATTGTAGACGATGCGCCTGCGCTGCGGGCTGGTGAGGAAGACCGCCCGGCGTATAATGCCGCCCTCTGCAAAAATCCGGTCCGCCCATGCCATTACCCGTCGTCGATCCCTCGCGTTACGCGGCCCAGCTCGAAACCAAAGTGCAGCGTTTTCTCGCCGACTTTGCCGCGCTCGATGTACCTCCGCCGCAGATATTTCCATCGCCGCCACAGCACTACCGTCTGCGCGCTGAATTTCGCATCTGGCACGACGGCGATAATCTCGACTATGTGATGTTTAACCCGGAAGATTCGCGCACGCCGATTCCCATGCGCGAATTTCCCGCCGCCTCGGCGCGCATCAACGCGTTGATGCCCGCGTTGCGCGAACAATTGTTGGCCGATCCGATATTGGGACGGCGCTTATACACGGTAGAGTTTCTCACCACGCTGAGCGGCGACGCATTGATCACGCTCGTTTATCACCGCCCGCTCGACGCCGCGTGGCAGCATGCCGCAACCCAACTGCAAGCACAGCTAAACACCGGCATCATCGGCCGCAGCCGTGGGCAAAAAATGGTATTGAGCCGCGATTACGTGACTGAAAAACTCGTTATTGACGACCATCTGAACGCACACCATCGCACGCTCGAATACCGCCAGATCGAAGGCAGCTTCACGCAACCTAACGGCTATATGAATCAGCACATGCTGAGCTGGGCGTGCGCAAGGATTAAAAATATCGGCGGCGATTTGATCGAGCTGTATTGCGGCAACGGCAACTTCACGATTGCGCTCGCACCGCATTTCGAGCGCGTGCTCGCAACGGAAGTTTCGAAGACCTCGGTGCACGCCGCGCAGCATAATCTCTTGACGAATAAAATCGATAACGTCGCCATCGTGCGCATGTCGAGCGACGAAATCAGCACGGCATTATCCGGCGGCCGCGCTTTCAACCGTCTGCGCGACATACCGTTACGCGATTATCGCTTCAGCACGCTGCTCGTCGATCCGCCGCGCGCGGGACTCGACGCCGCCACCTTGCAGTTGGCGCAGCGCTTTGAAAATATTTTGTATATCTCGTGCAATCCCATTACGCTGCGCACCAATCTCACCGCATTGAACGGGACGCATCGCATCGCGGCACTCGCGCTGTTCGATCAATTTCCGTACACGCATCATTTGGAATGCGGTGTGTTGTTGCGCAAAATCCTTCCACACCCCGCCTCTCTCCCAGAGAGGGAGGGAACCGTCCCAGCACATGGAGAAAAATAATCATGCCCACCAAAAAAATCTCAATCGAAGACATTCAACAGCGCCTGCAAACGCAAATCAGCGATTGGTCATTGCGCGACGGCAAACTCTATCGCCATATTCAATTCCCCGACTTCGCCACGGCGTTCGGTTTCATGACGCAGATCGCGCTGATCGCGGAAAAAATGGATCACCACCCGGAGTGGTTGAACGTTTACAACCGCGTGGAGATTTGGTTGAGTTCGCACGATGCGGGCGGCATCAGCGAGCGCGATTTCGCGCTCGCCGCCAGAATCAATACGGTGCTGGGTTAATCAGTGTTTTTTATGCGAGGAATTTTTTTCGACGTTCGCGACTTCCGCGCTCGCTACATTCGTGGCCGGAACTAGCGCCTGGCGTTTGGCGTCATCGAGCAATTGCTGCGCGGCATAATTCGGCAGCGTGAAATACTCCGCGCGCGCCGATGATTTCAACGCGTAATCGCCGCCCGTCATTTTGCCGAGTTGGTATTGCACCGATTTGCCGTCTTTGCGCACGACGGTCATTTGCAGCTCGGGTTTATCGAGACCGTATTCGGGCTTCGCGGTTTTGCCGAGCACGCCTTCGATGCGCAGATTCGCCAATTGCGCGGCGAGTTTATCGACGGCGGCGGTATCGACATGTTCGCCGGGAGCAAGCTCCACGTGCCATGTCGTCGGAGCCGTGGGTTTCGCTGCGGATTGAGTCAGCACCTTCGCCGGATTCGATTGTGCATGCGTGGCGACGGGCGCGGTTTTATCGGCAGGCGCCGTAGCTGCGGCTGCGAGAGTCTTCGTCACATTTTGCTCGACCGCCGCGCGGCGCAATTGCAAACCGTCGACATCGATGCCCGCGATATCGGGCTGCGGAACTTGCAACACCGCGTGATCCTCCCACGCATCCGCCTTCACGGGAACTTCGTACGTTTCGAAATTCACCGCGTAGATAGCGTCCTGCGCATCGATGCGCGCATGCACCTGCCGCATCGCGGGTGACGTGCCGAGATACAGCGTGCCGAGAACTTTATTGCCCGCACCGAACACGATGCGGCGCTCAAACGTTTTTTCCGCAACCTTGAAACGTTCGCGCGCACCGCTCGTGGTTGCCACGGGCGCACCGGGTTTCAGTTGATCGAGTTGATCGAGCAGCCGCTTCACGCGCCCGCTATCGGCCGGAAAATTGTTCACGTCGGGCAATTGCCAATGACCATTTACCTTCGCTAAAACCACATGCGAATCATTCGGACCATCGATGGTGAGATGATCGACAGCATCGGCCTTGAGCGCGAGCAACGGTTTATTGCTTTCGGCCGCGGACAAGGAATTGCCGGTGAATGCGAGCCAGATCGTCAACGCTATTTGCGCCGCGAGCAGCACACTCAAAAATCGTATCGACTTTGTCATAGCCAACCTCCGCACTCATTCATATCAAACATCCACCACCGGTTAAATCGCAGCGAGAACGCGCTGATAACGCTGACGATCGACGCGCGCGACCCAGCGCCGCCAAGCCCAAATCGCAACCAGACCGCCGAGCGCAAGCGCATAGCACGCGTATTCCCAGAAACGTTCGCTGCTCTCGGGCATCGGCACCAGCGTGCGCGCGAACTGCGTGCGTCCGCGCAGCGTCAGCAGGCCCGGATCTTCGAGCGACCAATCGATCGCATTTTGCAAAAAATCGATCGGTTTGGTGTACAGCGTTTCGAGTCCCTGCGAGGCGAGATTGAGCGCCGCGTCGGAAGCAAACGTATTGCTGCCGATCACGAGCAGACGCGCCGATTCGGGCGAATGCTCGATCACGCTGCCGACTTCATCGCTATTCATTTTTGCGATCGCATCCGGTTTTGCAGTGGCGGGTTTATTTGCCGCGTCGTTGGGACTATTAGTTTTGGAGTTGCCGCTAGCGGCGTTTGCCGTCGCCAGCAACGGCGATGGCTTGCCCTGATAGAACGAATCAAAACGCCCTTGCAAAGCCACCGCGAGCACATGCGCGCTCGGCGTTCCCGTCATCGCGAAACCGGAGTTGGGATAACTTTGCAAATCCGGCAGCACATTGAGGCCGCTCGATGTCCAGCTTTGATCCGAACTGCGCAGCAAATCGACCACGCTGCGCGTTTTATTGAGTTTGCCATCGACGACGATCGGCGACGCCCAATTCAGCGTGAGCTGATCTAACGATGCCGTTATGGGGTTGTCGGCGTTCAAACTGGCGCCGCGCAAATCCGCAAAATACGGATACGGCAACATATGGATTTCCTGCACGGGCAAGCCGCCGATATAGCGCTGCTCGGGAATCGGCAATGCCGCCGCGCGCGCATCGAGCACCATGCTGTCTTGCAACTTCACACCGTAATGCGCGAGCCAATCTTCGAGTCCCGATTGCTGCCGCGATGCCGTCAGCGTCTGTGTCACCTGCACATCGAACGGCGATGTCGCGAGAATCACGCTGCCGCCGCGCATCAGAAATTGATCGACGGCGAAACGCTGCTTGTCGTCGAGATTTTGCGGCGCCAGCAGCAACAGCAAATCGGCGTCCTCCGGCACGCGGCCATTTTTCAGATCGGTATTCTGTTCGCGCACATCGTCGGCGAGCGCTTTCGTCAGCGCATCGTATTGCTGACTACCGGGCCCGTAGCCCTGCGGCTTCATGATCGCGACCGTTTTCAAAAAGCCCGGCGCGAGCCGCTGCAACGCCGAATCGAGCGCGCGTTTAAGACTCGCTTTGTCGAGTGCATCGGGCAGCGGCACTTGCACCGCTTGATCGCCGCTCGACAATGTCATGTAAAACCAGAACGGTTGCGGATCGAGCAGACTCGCAATCTGCGGACCGAAGCCGTATTTCTGTTTGAGCTGCTGCGCGAGTTTTTGATCGCTGCTCGGGTCGGCGAATTTGATTTGCAATTTCCCGCCCGCTTGCTTGCCAAGGTCGGCGAGCAACGCGTTCAAATCGCCGTGCAATTGCCGCAATTTGTCCGGCATGGAGTTATCGGGCGACAAATAGCCGTTGAACACGACCGGATGCGTCAATGTTTCAAACGGATTGCCGCCCGTGCGATACGCGTTCACCGCTTTACGAATCGCACGCGTAATTTCGTATTCGGGATTTTTCAACAAGACATCGATGCCGTTTTCACCGCGCGCCTTGGCTTCGATCAAATCGCGAAAACCCAGATGCTGAAATTGATCGCCATAGGCGACGACGATATCGAAATACGAGCTCACCACCGCGGCCTGATAACGGCTCGCGGTTTGAAACGGCACGGGCTTGACGCCGTATTTCGACGCCGCTTCCGCGGCGATGTTGGGGTCGCGCGTCGGGTCGACGATTTCAACACGCGCTTTGCCGCCCGCCGCCGCGGCGTATTCTTCGAGCAAATCTTTTAACTGCGGCACCAGCGGCGCGAGCAACGGATGCGTTTTCGCCGAGAAATAGCCGCGAATCAACAACGGTTCGCGCAAATCGCGAAGCGCCTTGTGCGTCGCCGGCGACAGCGAGTAGAGATGGCCCTGCGTGATATCGAGCCGCGCCCACGTAATTTGATCGAGCCAGAAATTCGCGGCGGCGAAATTGATAATCGTCAGAGCCACCGCCCAACCCCACACGACATGGCGACGGCTCGACGGATTGCCGGCCCAGCGCAGACGTTCGAGGCTGAATAAATTCAGCGTGAGAAACACGCCGACGATCGACAGGTAATAATACAAATCGCGCAGATCGAGCACGCCGCGCGTGATCGATTGAAAGCGCGTGCCGGTGCCGAGATCGGCGAGAACATCGCCGACGCGATGGCCGAACAACGTCGTCAGCGTGTCCGCGCCGATCAGATAAAATACGCTGCACACGAGCGCGGAAAGAATCAACGCGACGATGGGATTATCGGTGCGCGCACTCATGTAAAGGCCGATGGCGATGTACGCGGCGGCGAGAAATAGCGTCGCCACGTAACCGCCGATCACGGGTCCCCAGTCGAGCTGGCCCAACTGCGATACCATGATCGGCAATGGCAGTGTCAACACCAGCGCGAGTGCAACCAGCGCGAGTGCCGCAACGAATTTGCCGAGCACTAAATCGAGCGGACGCACGGGTGCCGTGAGCAAACTTTCGAGCGTGCCGGCGCGGCGCTCCTCCGACCAGGCGCGCATCGTCAACGCCGCGACCAGAAAAATCAGCAGCAGCGGCAGCCAGTCGAACAACGGCCGCACATCGGCGATATTGCGCGCGAAAAATTTCTCGACCCAGAAAAAAATAAACAATGTCACGGCGAGAAACGCGCCGATAAAAAGATACGCGGCCGGCGTCGCGAAAAACACGCGAAATTCTTTGCGCGCGACGCGCATGATGTTGCCGCTGTTATTGGAGAAAGAATTCTCAGCCATGAGCGACCTCCACATTGTGGTGCTGTGCGGTTTTTTCGAAATTTTTTGCATCGCTGTTTTTTGCGCCATTCACTTCGGCGAACAGCGTTTCCAGATCGCGCCGCTGCGGCTGCAAACTGTAAAGCCGGAAACCTTCTCGCGTGAGCGCGGCGGCGATATCGGGCGCGGCTTCGGCCGGGGCGTCGAGCCGATAATGATGGCGGCCATCGGCATCGGGTTCGATAGTGACGGTTTCGACCACGGACAATTTGCCGAGTACCGCCGTCGCATCGCGATCGACGCTCACGAGCAGCCCATCGGCTTGCTGCAATTCATCGATGCGCGCATCGACGACGAGTTTGCCCGCGCGCAAAATCAATACGCGTTCGCACACGGCCTGCACCTCTTGCAAGATGTGCGTCGATACGATCACGGTGGCGGTGCCCGCGAGTTCGCGAATCAAATCGCGCATGTGCAAAATCTGCGTGGGATCGAGACCGTTGGTGGGCTCGTCGAGAATGATGATGTCGGGTTTATGCAACAGCGCCTGCGCGACGCCGACACGCTGGCGATAACCGCGCGACAAAGTTTGAATCAGTGCCGTCGCCTTTTCTTTCAACGCCGTGCGATCGATCGCCGCGGCGACGGCGGCCGCGCGCTGCGTTTCCGGCACGCCATGCAAACTCGCTTGATAATCGAGGTAATCGATCACCGTCATCTCGGGCCATACGGGACAATTTTCCGGCAGATAACCGATGCGCGCTTGAATCGCGCGCGTATCGCGGCCGATCTGCAAATTATCGACACTGATACGGCCCGCTGTCGGCTCCAAAAAACCCGTGATCATTTTCATGATGGTGGTTTTACCGGCGCCGTTATGGC
Organism: uncultured Verrucomicrobiaceae bacterium; assembly: GCA_964500675.1. Classification (GTDB taxonomy): domain Bacteria; phylum Pseudomonadota; class Gammaproteobacteria; order Pseudomonadales; family CAMLJR01; genus CAMLJR01. The sequence continues at coordinate 256,462 of CAZCNY010000001.1, forward strand.
CGAGCAGCCCCACCACCTCGCCGCGGCCGATGCTGAAATTTACATCATCGACCGCCGTGAAATCGCCATAGCGGCGCACCAAATGTTCGACCCGAATCATCGTTAAAATCTCCCGTTATAAAAAAGGAAGAAAATTAAAACCGGCGCAGCCGATTGCCTAACTCCTATCGCGCAAGTGCAGCGAAGTCAGTTACGCGTCAGGCGGCGAACGCGGCGCGGTATTGCAGAAAATATCGTGTGTACTCGACATGCTGACGTGCGAAAAAATCATCAGCTACGCAATCCTTGTTATCAGCTCGTATTAACAGACAGGGAAAAGACCGGAGCGATTTATAAAAGTTCCGCTTTTCCGCGCTGCGAAAATTTTTCTTGACATGCAACCTTTTGGTTGCATAATAGAATTCATGGGCAATCACGACGGTCTCGCATGAGTATCGATGACGACAAAGTATTCAAAGCGCTGGCGGATGCCAGCCGCCGGCAATTGCTCGACCGCTTACACGAAAGCAACGGGCTGACGCTCAATGAGCTGTGCGCCGAGCACGCGATGAGCCGGCAAGCCGTCACCAAACATCTCGGCCTATTGGAGCAGGCGAATCTGATCGTCACGATCAAACGCGGACGCGAAAAATTTCACTATTTCAACCCCGTACCTATCAATGACATTTATAGCCGTTGGGTCGGGAAATTCGCCAAAGGCAAACTGCAAGCGTTACACAACCTTAAACAGGCACTGAAGGAGATCGAAGATGAGTAATCCCGAATTTGTTTACGCAACCTTTATCAAAACCACGCCGGAAAAATTATGGAAAGCCTTAACGACGACGGAGTTCACGCGGCAATATTGGTTTTCCAGTCACGTCGAATCGGATTGGCAGGAAGGATCGCCGATCACGTTTTACCAAGCCGACGGCAAAACCGAAAACGTAAGAGGAAAAATATTGCGCAGCAATCCGCCGCGCGAATTGTCCTACAGTTGGGCACCCGCGAGAGACAATGCCGCCGACGAACCGCCGTCGCGCGTCACGTTCAATCTCGAAAAAAATGGCGACCTGGTAAAATTGACGGTGGTGCACGATCAATTCACGCCGGACAGCGCGGAAATCGCCAGAGTCAGCAAAGGCTGGCCCGCCGTACTGTCGAGCCTCAAATCCCTGCTCGAAAGCGGACAACCGCTGGTATTCGAGGATTGGAAACCCTGCGCTTAGTTGAGATTTTTGCTTGATATTGCGCGTCCGCATTTTAAAGTGCGGATGCGCAAGGATTGGAGCAATATTTTTATTATTCTCACGGAAAATTTTTAATTAATCAGGTCCGGATTTTAAAATCACAATCCCATCCCGATCCGACACCAGCCAATCGCCGGGTCGTATCCAGCAGCCGTGCAACAACACAGGAACATCCGACTGCCCTTCGTTGCGTTTGATCGTCGGCATCGGCATCGCCGCGAGCGCTTTGATGCCGACATTGAAGGTGATGAGTTCGTCGACATCGCGCACGCAGCCGTCGACGACGATGCCGGCCCAGCCATTTTCCACCGCTGCGCGTGCAAGATTGCCGCCGACTAATGCTTTACGCAGCGAGCCGCCGCCATCGACGACGAGTACGCGGCCATTGCCGGGGCTTTCCACGGCGGCTTTCACCAGCGTGTTGTCTTCAAAACATTTCACCGTTGCGATCGAACCCGCGAAGCGTTCGACCGCGCCGAAATTTTTATACAGCGGCGGCAGCACGCGAAATGCGCCGCTGTCGTCGGTTTTGTATTCGTCGCAAAGATCGCAGGTACTCGGAATTTCAGGCATGGTTATTCCACTCGATTAAACAGCTTTGCTTTTGGCGCCAGGTTTTAGCTCATAACCGGGGCGCAGTCGCTGATAAAGAAACTCGGGCGCGAGGTCTGCGCCATTTGCCCACACAATAGTTCCGAGTTCTTTGTTTAACGAAAACTTCGCAAACCTGATTGGGTCCTTCAATGGTTCAAAGATCTCGCCCCACAATTCATCCTTAAGATCCACCTCGCCTTCCACGCCGTCTTCGAATTGCAGCCATACTCGATAGTCCTTGCGGTACTCTGCATTGCGCAACTTGGGTAACATGGTTTTACTCCAAAGGATCAATTCGTTTCAAAGCCTTGCGTTCACGCGCAAGCGCCCAGTCTTCGAGCAACTCCACTTTATGATACTCGCGCCACTCCTGCACAAGCCCAAACACGCGGGGTGGTAATCGACCTTCCACCATTTCGCCCGATGCAATTGCGATCACCGCCTCGAAATCACCATATTTCGCGTGAAAATGCGGAGGCGCATGATCGTTGTAGTACATCACAATAATGATACCTAAAAATCGGCTTATCTCAGGCATTCCCTTCCCCTTTTGGATTATGAGTTTTGTAGCAGTTGCTCAATTTTTTTGCTTGCGCGCAACAACGCGGGGCGGTCTTTAAGGCCATCCCAATACGCGGTGAATTCGGGCCATTTGCTCAATTTGCCAAACTGGATGCCGAACCACACGCTGCGGCCGACATAAACATCCGCCGCGGTGAAGCGATCGCCAGCGATGTAGCGGCGGCCCTTCACGGTTTGCGCCAACGTATTCATGGTGAGTTCGAACGAGCCGTAGCCGAACATGCGCTGCTGCTCCGCGCTCGGATTGAATCCCGCCGAATCGTTTGTCCACGCTTGTTCGACGCAACTCGCGCTGAAAAATAACCAGCGATAATACGCACCGCGCTCGGACGGCAGCGGGGCGAGATTCGCTTCGGGAAACGCATCGGCTAAATACGCGCAGATCGCCGCGCACTCGGTGACTACCGTATCGCCGTGTTCAATCGCGGGAACTTTTCCCATCGGATTGATGGCGAGATAGTCGGGGGATTTCATCGTCGTGCCGTACTGCAATACTTCTGTACGATACGGCGCACCGACTTCTTCGAGCATCCAGTGCACGATATTGCCGCGCGATTGCGGATTGGTGTAAAAAATTAATTCCTTTGCCATGATTTCGCATTCCTGATTAATTCGTATTGTCTGATTTTGACTCGTCAACTATTTCGCGGGCTGACACCAACGCGCATACATCACCGCCAGCGCGCACGAAGCCAAACGATCTTCGGCCGAATCGGCGCGGCTCGTTAAAATGATCGGCATGCTCGCGCCGAGCACGATGCCCGAAGTTTTCGCGCCGCCCAAATATTCCAATTGTTTCGCGAGCATATTGCCCGATTCGAGATCGGGCACGAGCAGAATATCGACATCGCCCGCCACCGCGGAATGCAAACCTTTAATGCGCGCCGCTTCCGCGCTGATCGCCGTGTCGAAGGCGAGCGGACCATCGAGAATCGCGCCTTCGATCTGTTTGCGATCGGCCATTTTGCAGAGTGCGGCGGCATCGATCGTCGAAGCGATTTTTGCATTGACAGTTTCCACCGCCGAGAGAATCGCGACTTTCGGCGTGACGATACCCAATGCGTGCGCCAATTCGATCGCGTTTTTCAAAATATCGACTTTGTCTTCGAGCGTCGGTTGAATATTGATGGCAGCATCGGTAATTAATAAGGGCTTTGCGTACGCGGGTGCATCCATGACAAACACATGGCTGAGCCGTCGCGCGCCGCGCAAACCAGTCTGACTCTGCATAACAGCGTGCATCATCACATCGGTGTGCAGACTGCCTTTCATCAACGCCTGCGCACTGCCGTTGCGGCACAACTCAACGCAGTATTGCGCCGCCGCTTCGTCGTCGGGTTTATCGATGATATCGAGATGACTGATATCGATATGATGTTTCACCGCGATGGCTTCGATCGCCGCGCGATTGCCGACACAAATCGGCGCAATCAATTTCGCCGCAACCGCTTCGACCACACCGCCCAGCGCCACTTCGCTCGCGGGCTGACACACCGCAACCGGTAACGGCTCGCACGCCGCACAACGCTGCAACAACGCCGGAAATACAGTGGGTGCATCGGTCGCGCCTTTTACCGGCGTATGTACTGAAACAATATCAACCATGCTTTTACCTGCTTATTTAAACGGCCCCCCTCCTGCGGGAGAGTGGTCGGATTGAGGGCCATCATAAAATCTGCGCGCCGAACTCGCGTAATTCGCGCGTGAGATAATCGTCGAGATGCTCGAAATGCTCAGCGCGCACTTCGACGAAACGCCATTGCTGCTTGCGATAAATTTCGATGCGCTGCATCGCCGCGGAAATTTCCGCTGCATCTTTTTCGTCGCCGCCGACTTCGATATATACCTGCGCGGCCGGTAGCCAGAAATCGGCGCGCTGTTCGTGGAAATGGGCTTGCAACTGCTTTGTCGACAAAGACAGCGGCAATTGGTAATGGCACGCATGTGCAATACCGGCGAAATACAGCCAATCGCACACGAGCCATTCGTTGCGACTGTGCAAGCGATGGCCGTCGCGCGCATCGAATTCGCTGATTCCCGCAAATAGATCGGCCGCTTGCGCTTCAGATTCATGCGCTTCGTTCGCGCGCTGTAAATACTCGAACTGCGCGACGACGAGATCGTTTTCGAGCAAGCCCTCAGGCCATGTAATGTCACCGTTATCGCTATCGATGGCGACACCGCCGAGACGCTCGCCTTCGCGCGTCAACTCCCAACCGTTGAAAGTGCGATGCAATAAACCGATATCGCCGAGCAGACGCCGCACTTCGCGCGCGCTGATTTGATATTTGCGCGCGAGCTGTGCGCTGTTGAGCAGTCGATTGCTTTCGATGCCGCGCAGCAATTGATGTTCGAGCAACGCTTCGGGCCAGACGATGTAGCGGCCGTAGCGTTTGCTGTGCACATATTCGCCGCCTTCGAATTCGCCTTTCGCCGTCAGCACCCAACCGTCCTCGACTTTGCGAATCCAGCCGCAGTCGCGCAATGTGCCGAACAATTGTTGCAGCGGAATATCGAGCGCTTTCGCGAGCGCGGAAGTCGATAATTTTTGCCCCGAGTCACTCATGTCAGAGCGCCGCTCATAGCCATCGATACCCGCTCAGCCAATGACTTCATGCTCAATCAATCACTTCGTGATAGCGGCGCTTCAACGCCGCGTAGAGATTTTCCGCATAGGTTTCGGCTTTGGCATCGAGTTCTTTCAGCAACTCCATCAAATGCTCGTTATCCTCGCGGCCGTGCCATTGCTTTTGATACGTGCCGTCTTTGTAGCCGTGATCCTGGCGAAAAAAATTCAGCACGTTTTTTCCGACGTAATGACGATAGAGTTCGTCGAAATCCAAACCGACCGCGTGCATTAAATCAGCAAACAATGCGACCGAAAACGCGCGGTGATTGAGAGCGTACGCGGCGAGCGCTTCGGTAGCCGTGTGCACATCCTGTCCCGCGTATTTATGCTTTCCTAAAGCGATTGCGACTTCGTCGGCAATCGTATCGATCGGCTTGTCGTCAATGAACAATGCACTCAAGCCAAAATGCCAAATATCGATCGCCTCCAAACGCACCTGCTCGATCTCGGGCGTCTGTTTTTTCCACCACTTGTATCCATAGTGCTCCATCAGCTCGCCGCACTCGATCCAAATCGCGCGATACCACGCATACTTCTGTGCGATCCACTGCGGATGAACCTTGGTATTCATGCGATGCTGCAAGGTCAGCATCGTGATTAGCGCTTGTTTCATAAGTTTCCCGTGAATGGTGTCGTGTTCCCTCTCCCGCGGGCCCTAAAGGGTCTAAAGGAGAGGGGAGTAAAACAAACTATCTTCGGATGATGAGGATTAAAACAGAAACCCGCTAATTCTGGAAATCGGAAAAAATCGTCCCGCCCATGGCGGCATCGGAGACGTTCTGGCGGAACAGCGCGAACAGGTTGCGGCCGAGATCATTATCCCCGGTCGCTAAGCGCTGACGCGCGGGTTCGCGCTGCGACCAGATGTTCACATCGAGCATAATATCGAGCGTGCCGTTTTTCGCATCGAGCTTGATCGGATCGCCGTCGCAGATATACGCCAGCGTGCCGTTGTCGAGCGCCTCGGGCGTTAAATGGATCGCCGCGGGCACCTTGCCCGACGCGCCCGACATGCGCCCATCGGTGACGAGTGCAACTTTATAACCTTTGTCGAGCAATACACCGAGCGCGGGTGTGAGTTTGTGCAATTCGGGCATACCGTTCGCGCGCGGACCTTGAAAGCGCAGCACGGCGATACAATCGCGATCGAGTTCGCCGGCTTGAAACGCCGCGAGAAATGCTTCCTGCGATTCGAATACGCGCGCGGGCGCTTCGACAAGCCAATGTTCTTTTTTCACGGCCGAGGTTTTGATCACGGCTTCGCCCAAATTGCCTTTCAGCATTTTGATACCGCTATCGCTCTGGAATGGATCGCTGCACGCGCGCAAGACCGAATTATCGCCGCTTTGCGTTGACGCTGCGCGCCATAGCAATCGGTCGCACGATGCGTCGCTGCCGTTTAATTCAGCGGTGGATGTGTATGCGGCAAGATTACCGCTCGCCGCCATCGTCAACACATCGGCGTGCAGCAATCCCGCGCCGAGCAATTCGCGCACGAGAAATTGCACGCCACCGGCATCATGAAATTGATTGATGTCGGCGCTGCCGTTCGGATACACGCGCGCGAGCAACGGCACCACCGATGCCAGCTCCGAAAAATCCGACCAATTAATTTTTATGCCCGCAGCGGCGGCGATCGCCAATAAATGAATCGTTAAATTGGTCGAGCCGCCCGTGGCGAGCAACGCGACCATGCCGTTGACGATAGCTTTTGCGTCGATGACTTTTCCAATCGGACGATAATCGCGCGCTTTAACATGCTGCACGATGGCGTGCGCGGCGGCGCGCGTATAAGCATCGCGTAATTGCGTGTGCGGATTCACGAACGACGAACCCGGCAATTGCAATCCCATCACTTCGATCACGAGTTGATTGCTGTTCGCGGTGCCGTAAAACGTGCAGGTGCCTGGGCTGTGATACGACGCCATTTCCGCCGCGAGCAATTGTTCGCGCCCAATTTTTTTTGCCGCGTACTCCTGACGCACGCGCGCCTTCTCCGTATTCGATAATCCCGAGGGCATCGGCCCCGCCGGCACGAACAGCATCGGCAAATGACCGAACGCAAGCGCGCCGATCAACATGCCCGGCACGATTTTGTCGCAGGTGCCGAGCAGCAACACCGCGTCGAATACATCGTGCGCCAATGACACCGCCGTTGCCATCGCGATGACATCGCGGCTGAACAAACTGAGCTCCATGCCCGCGCGCCCCTGCGTGACGCCATCGCACATCGCCGGCACGCCGCCCGCAACCTGCGCGGTTGCGCCGATTTCGGCGAGCGCGGCTTTTATTTGCGCGGGAAATTCAGCGAACGGCACGTGCGCCGACAGCATGTCGTTGTACGCGGTGACAATCGCCACATGCGGCTGCGCGCTATCGGCCACGGCATTTTTTTCCGCGGCGGGACAACCCGCGACGACGTGCGCGAGATTGCCGCAGCCGATACCGGCGCGCGGATTTTCACGCGTGGCGCTGAACCCGATGCGATCGAGATAGCGCTGCCGGCTATCGCGGCTGCGCGCTTCGATGCGCGTCGTGACTTCGGCAATTGTTTCGTGCAGCGCCATTTCATTCACCTCGCAGCATAATCGGTCTGTTAGAAAAGTCGTTGCACCGAGCCATCACACTCAATACGCCAACCACTCGCGATCGTCCATATGCAGCAGCGTATCGGCCTTGGTCGGCCCGGTGCTGCCCGCCGCGTAAGCCGCGACGGTGTAACCCGAGCGCGCCCACAGATCGCGCACGGTATCGATCCACGCCCACGACGCCTCGACTTCATCCTGGCGCACGAACAACGTTTGATCGCCGCGCAGCGCGCCAGCCAGCAAACGCTCGTACGCGCTGTAAGCGCGCGCGACCTGGCGCCGGTCGAGATGCAAATTGAGCGAGGTTTCCTCCAATTGAATCGCTTCGCTCATGCGCGATTTCGTCGCGATGGTGAGGCGAATCCATTCCTCCGGCTGCAATTTGATCATGAGCCGATTCGGAATCGGCGGCGTATCGCTGTAGCGCGAAAACATCGAGTGCAGCAGCGGTTTGAATTGAATCGTGATGGTGGCCGTCTGCTCGTGCATGCGCTTGCCCGTGCGCAAATAAAACGGCACGCCGGCCCAGCGCTGATTCTGCACATAGGTGCGAATCGCGACGAACGTTTCGGCGCGTCCGCCCGGCACCTCGTCGCGATAACCCGGTACTTTCACACCGCCGGCGAAGCCCGTCTCGTATTGACCCGCGACGATGCGCGTCGGATGAATCTGATCGGGCTGCGCGAGCGCGCGCAGCACTTTGACTTTTTCATCGCGGATATCTTCGGCCGCCAAACTGAACGGATGTTCCATCGCCACGAACGCGAGCATCTGCAGCATATGGTTTTGCACCATATCGCGCAGCGCGCCGGTCTCCTCGTAAAACGCGCCGCGCTTTTCGACGCCGATGGTTTCGGTGACGCAGATCTGCACGTGATCGATGCAGTTCGAATTCCAGAGATGATCGAAGAAAAAATTGCCGAAACGCAGCGCCAATAAATTCTGCACCGTCTCCTTGCCGAGATAATGATCGATGCGATAAATGCAGCGCTCGTCGAAAGCATGCAGCATGGCATTGTTGATCGCGCGCCCCGACGTCAAATCGGAGCCGAGCGGCTTTTCAACGATGAGACGCGCGTTATCGGCGGCGAGTCCGCATGCGCCCAGCTTTTCCGTGATCGGCACGAACATCGAGGGCGGCGTTGCGATGTAGAACAGACGCAGACGCGATTCCGTTGTCGCTAACAGCGCGTGTAGCTCGCGCCAATCGTGCTCCGACGTTAAATCGCAGGTGAATGAGAATACGCCATCGAGAAACCGCGGCAGCAGTTCGGGATTGGTATCGTCGCCGCTGTTCACGAACGCCGCGCGAATGCGCTCGCGAAATTCGCTATCGCCGATCGATTGACGCGAAACCGAAATGATGCGATCGCCCGGCGTCAGCTCGCCATTGCGAAAAAGGCTCCAGAGTGCGGGGTACAACTTGCGAAAGGCAAGATCGCCGGAACCGCCGAACAGCACAAAATCCCGTTGCACACTACTCATCGGATTGCCCGCCTCGCCCGGATGGATGAGGTCATTATGCAGTTAAAAATTTAAACTGCAAAACCGGTGCGGCGTGGAATTGCCGGGACGCCGTTAAGCGGGAACGCCGTTAAATTGTCGTCGTCACCGGAAAACGGCTGCCGCGTCTATTGAAAATTATATTTCACGCGTATACCCGCCATGCGCGGCTCACCGACCACGCGACTCTCAATGCCCGCCGTGGTCTGGTACATACCGGCAACATAGGTCGTATATTTTTGCTGCGTCAAATTCGTCACGAACACCGACGCATCGAAGCCGCTGCGGAATATGCCTTTCCAATTCACGTTCATATTGACCAGTTTGCGCTGGTCCAACTCGCCGTACGGTGTGCCGTGAACGGGATCCAGATCGCTCGTCAGCGTGGCCATCTGTTTGCCCGTGTAGCTCAAACTCGCACCGATCGAAACATCTCCGATCTCCGCCGGCAATGGCAACCGATAATTCAGGGCCGCCGTTCCCGTATGATGCGGAGAAAATGTCAGCGGGCCGCCTTGAATCGCCGACGGCACCGCATCGGTGTACAACGCGGGTAGCGCCGGGTTAACCAAGCTTTTAACCCGGGTGTCCAAATACGTATAGGCGAGATTGAACGTTAAATCGTCGAGCAGACGCAGCGTTGTCTCCGCCTCGATACCTTGGATGGTGGAAGCACCGGCATTTACGATAGCGGTAGTTCCTGCGACGCCGGGGCCGGTTAAACCGAATTGTATCTGTTGATTGTCGAGCTCGTTATAAAACGCCGCCAGATTGAACGTACCGGAAATCGGCGCGCGAAAACTCGTCTTGGTGCCGATCTCATACGCATCGACTTTTTCGGGCTCGAATACTTGCAACCCCTCGCCCCCGAAAATATTGATCGAGCCCATGCGATAGCCGCGCGCGTATTTCGCATACACCATCGCGTCCGGTGTCGGCAGATAATCGAAATCGATCAGCCAAGTCGGCGCCTCGCTCTTCTGAGTCAAATGCTGTCTGCAATCCTCGGCCGTTGTCGACGTGGTGATGATGCAAGCGGTTTTCGTCAAATCCGGTCCGCTTAGCGTCGACGCGTCGAAGCCCGAGTACGTCTTTTGATAACCTGTCGCATCGGTTTTATCCACGGTGTAGCGCAAGCCGAACGTAACTCTGAACTCATCGCTGATGTCGTAGGTGGACTGCGAATAAGCCGCCATATTTTTGTATTCGATCTCGCCGATATTCGACTGCACGCTACCCGGGTGTCCGGGCGCCGGATCCACGCATTGCCACGCAGCCGGATCCGCGCTGGTGATACCCTGCGGACAACTCATGAAAATACTCGAGAGAGTGCCCGATAAGCCGTCCGGCTTGCTGTCCTCGAAATAGAGCCCGCTTTGCCAAGTTAAATCTTCACGGAGCGCGGAACCCGAAAACTGAAGCTCTTCGACAAAAGATTTTTGCGCGTTGGTATCCATGCCGGGAGCCGAAAGGTTGTTGTATAGCGCGATATGGTTCTGCCCCATCACGAAATCGGTGCCGAAAATAGAGGTGCGCATCGTTTGCTTGAGATCGGCATACGATAAAATATTTTTGATCGTTAAATTGTCGCTCGCATTCCATGTCGTCGTATTGATGACTTGCCATTGTTTGAGTTTGCTGGTCGGATCGGGCACATCGCCGCTCGCAACCGCGTAGAAATCCCCCTTCAGCAAATCGAGCGTCGGCTGACACACGAACTTAATTGGGCTATTCGGATTGCACGCGAAAGTCTGCTGTATGTTGCCGTTATTTTCCGAATTGGTGTAGGTAAAAATGGTGTAGTTTTGTATGTCGCGCGTGAGCTCGGCGATGAGACTGGCCCGCCCCGCGATGTAATCGACATTGGCGAGATGATTGGGACCGACACCCGATATATTTTTCAAATAACCGTCGCGCTTCTGCGTATCGACACCAAAGCGCGTCCTAACTGTTTCACTCAGCGGCACGTTGACGACACCCTGCGTGCGCCGCATATTGTAATTGCCCAACGATTCCTCCAGATAACCTTCCAACTTGTTGGTCGGCTCCTGCGGGACGAGCTGAATGGCGCCGCCGGTCGTATTGCGGCCGAACAACGTACCTTGCGGCCCCTTCAACACTTGCACGTTCTGCAAATCAAAAAAACTGCCGGGACCCGCGCCATCGCCGGCGGTAACCGAACCGCCGCCGCGCGGCGCCACGACATCGGCAAAGTAAACCGCAACCGAGGCAGTGGTCCGCAGCTCCTGCGTGAAACCGCGAATCGCGAACGACGCTTGATCGGATCCGAAACGATTGTTGACGTTTAAAGACGGTGTGTAGTTAATCAAATCGGCACCGCTCGTGACGTTGCGTTCGTTCAACATATCTTGGTTGAACACCGTCATGGAGATCGGCACGTTCTGGATGACTTCTTCCGTGCGCCGCGCCGTAACGATCACTTCCTCGGGTTGAGCAATCGTGGCATGTGCCGCCGCCGGCAGCAACGTCAAGCCAGCGCTCAACACCGACATCGGCAGCGCGACCGACGCATCGAATATCCGATTTTCAATTTTTCTGTTGTTCCGCTTCACCGCTCTCTCCTCTGATTATTATCTATAAGATATTTATTGTTGAAACCGCTCGCGGGCGGATGCCATTTATAAATCGAGGTTTTGGCTTCAGAAAGCGACAAATTCGTCGAGGCATCAATTAATGGTAGGAATATGAAATATTCACCGGAATACAAAGAAGCCATCTTTCAGTTTTACGCCGACCTTTCGTTTTCTTAGCGTTAAATCTCCCTTCGAGAGCTGACGTTATTTACAGGCAAAAACCTTCGCCTTAAGGTTTTCAAAAATAGCGGTTGCGACTGTTTCGAGAGGTAATCCATGCCCGAGAAAATCATTGCCAAAGCAGCGGCCGAGCAAACCATACGCCGCGACTTTGTCCCGGCCGCGGATTACTCGGAAGAATTTCATCGTTTGGAAATGGAACGTTTGTGGCCGCGTGTTTGGCAGATTGCGTGCCGCGAGGAAGAAATTCCCAACGTCGGCGATTACGTCAATTATGAAATCGGCGACGAGTCGATTTTGATCGTGCGCAACACCGCTGACAGCATCAAAGCGTTTTACAACGTCTGCTCGCATCGCGGGCGCCGTTTGCGCGACGATGCGCGCGGCACGGTGAAACATTTTTTCTGCCGCTATCACGCCTGGACCTTCGATCTGGAAGGCAAAGTCGCCTCGATTCACGAAGAGCACGATTGGACGGGATGCCCGCAGTTCAGCAAAGAAGAATTGGCGATTCCCCCCGTGAAAGCCGCAACGTGGGCGGGCTTTGTCTGGATCAACATGGATCCCGACTGCGAACCGTTGCGTGACTTCCTGGCGCCGCTGCCGGAAAAATTCGACGTGTACGAATGGGATCGCTGCCGCATGCGCTCGTATCAGACACTCATATTTCCGGTGAATTGGAAGGTGGCGCTCGAAGCTTTCGTCGAGGCTTATCATGTCCGCGCCACGCATCCGCAACTGGAGCGCTGGGGCCACGGTCCCACGCCCGGCCTGGAAGAATTTTACGGCCCCGGCCAGCGTCACGGCGCGCATACGGGTGGACGCAATTATGAATTCAACGAAACATCGGAATTCAAGGATGCGCGCGATTACATCTATACCAATGTCGAAAATACCTACTACCAATTGCATGGCCTCTATCACGAGGAAGGCCTGGCGGCCGCACGCCGTCTGCGCGAAGAAGGCCCGCCCGGCATGACGCTGAGCGAAGCGCGCGCGCGCCTGGCCGCGCTGCGCAAAGAAGAGATCGTCAAATCCGGCGCGCGCTATCCCGAGCAGCTCACACCCGCGCACATGATTCCCACCGAAGTGCAGGTATTTCCGAACTCCAGCATTCTGCCCACCGTCGAGGGCGCGTTTTGGTATCGCGCGCGCCCCAACGGCGACGATCCCAACTCGACGATCTTCGATATCTGGAGCCTCGGCCGCTACGCGCCGGGCAAGGAACCGAAGGTGATGCAGGAGCTTTACGAAAAACTCGAAGACTTCAAAGGCAAGAATCCGATCCTCGAACAGGATTTTTCCAACATGATCGCCGTGCACAAAGGCATGCGCTCGCGCGGCTTTCGAGCAGCGCGACCCAATCCGGTCCAGGAGAGCAATATCTCCAACTTTCACCGCGTCCTGCACGAGTACATCTACGGCAGGGAACAGGCATGAAGCGAGACGCAAACGACGCGCGCGATCCGGCGCCAACTCGCATCGCCTGGATCGCGGGCGGCTCGACCGGCATCGGTTTCGCGATCGCGCGCGAACTGATCGACGCCGGTTATCTCGTCGTCATTTCCGCGCGCAATGAGCAGCCGTTGCGCGAAGCGTGCAGTGAACTTGCGCGAGCGGATGGGCGCGCCGATTTTGTCATCGCCGATGTCTCGCAGCGCGACGAAATCAATCGAGCCTGCCGCGATATTCTCGATCGCTACGGCCGCATCGATGTGCTCGTCAACAGCGCCGGGTTCAACGTCAAAGCGCGCAAATGGGATGAACTGATTCCCGACCAATTCGATGCCGTGCTCGCCACCAATTTAACGGGAACGTTCAACACGATACACGCCGTATTGCCATCGATGCGCGCCAACGGCGGCGGCATGATCGTGAATATCAGCTCGGTCGCCGGCAAACAGATCAATCCCGAGGGCGGCGTGGCTTACTCGGTCGCCAAGCACGGTGTGTTCGTGATGTCGCAATTATTGAATCAATCCGAATTAAAAAATGGCATTCGCACGTGCGTGGTTTCACCGTCGGGTGTCGACACGCGCGCGCATGCGTGGCGGTCGCAGGACATTCGCGAGTCGATGATGAAACCCGACGATGTCGCGCGCGCCGTGCGCTTCGCCATCGAAACACCGCCGCACACCGCTATTTTTGAAATCGATATTTATTCGACGCCTCGGCGGGGATAAGCGTGTGCAAAGGCTAATTATTAATTTTCCCTCACCCTAACCCTCTCCCGCGGGGAGAGGGAACTTAAACAAATTCTTTTTTATTGAATTGTTATTGAGACATTCATGATCACATCCGAAGCATTAGCCGTTGGCCTCGCGCGCCACGGCGTGAAATTCACGTTCAGCCAGTGTTTTCCCGTGCGCACGCAGCACGTGGCGCCGAAATATGGCATTCGACAAATCGGTTTTCGCACCGAAAATGCGGGCGGCTACATGGCCGATGGCTATGCGCGCATATCTCGACACATTGCCGTATTAGCTGCGCAGAGCGGACCCGCCGCGACGTTGCTGGTACCGCCATTGGCGGAAGCACTCAAAGCCTCGGTGCCGATTTTGGCGCTCATCGAAGAATCCGCAAAAGCGGAATCCGATCGCAACGCCTTTCAGGAATTCGATCATATCGCGTTGTTCGCGAGCTGCTCGAAATGGACGCGCCGCGTCGATCGCCCCGAGCGCTTCGACGATTATCTCGATATGGCTGTCGTGCAAGCCACGAGCGGACGGCCCGGCCCTGTCGTTTTGATTCTGCCGTCGGATTTCATGGGGCAGGAAGCGGTTGTCTCGAATAAACGCACGCTGCATCTCGGCCATTATCCGCTCGATCGTCCGGTGCCGACGCGCGCTCGAATTCAAGAAGCTGCACGCGCGCTCGCATCCGCACAACGACCGCTAATTATCGCGGGCGGCGGCGTGCATTTATCGGACGCCGCCGCTGAAGTCGCGCAGCTCAGCGCATTGGGTGCAATTCCGGTTGCCACCACCAATATGGGCAAAGGCACCATCGACGAACGCTCGCCGCTTGCGCTCGGCGTATTCGGCAATTGCATGGGCAACGGTGCGCGCGCGCTGCATTTGCGCTCGTTCGCAACCGACGCCGATCTCGTGTTGCTGATCGGCACGCGCACCAACGCCAACGGCACCGCGAGCTGGACATTGTTTTCGCCGAACACGCGTTTCATTCATATCGATATCGATAGTTTCGAAATCGGCCGCAATTATGAAGCGCTGCGTTTAGCGGGCGATGCGAAAGCGACTGTCGCCGCGCTGCTCGAGGAGTTGAGCGAAAACGATTTTCCCGATCGCGCGATGAATTTCGAACGCATCGCCAAAGCCACCGCCGATGCGCGCGCGAAAAGCGCTGTATTTCTCGATGAAATCGGCCCCGGCCGCAACGGTGCCGTACGCCCCGAATATTTGATGCGCGCGCTCGATGCAATTTTGAAACCCGAAGATATCGTCTGCGCCGACGCCAGTTATTCGACCAACTGGGTTTCGACATTTTTGAATGCAAAAATGCACGGCGCGCGTTTTCTCGAACCGCGCGGTCTCGCCGGACTCGGCTGGGGCATGCCGATGGCGATGGGCGCCAAACTCGCGCGCCCCGATGCGAATGTATTCGCAGTGGTCGGCGACGGCGGTTTCGCGCACTGCTGGTCTGAACTCGAAGCAGCGCGGCGTTTGAATATCAAAGTCACCGTCATTGTTTTAAATAATCAAATTCTCGGCTATCAAAAACACGGCGAGGATTGGTTCATGAATCATCATTCGGATGCGTGCGTGTTCAGTCCCGTCGATCACGCCGCGATCGCGCACGCCTGCGATTGTTTCGGCGAGCGCGTGGAATCCCCGGAAGAATTCGCACCGGCGCTCGAACGCGCGCTGAAAGATCCGCGCCCCGCCGTCCTCGATGTGATAACCGACGAAGACGCGCGCCCGCCGCTCAACCAATACATGAGAAAAATTCATGCGTGAATATTTGCAATTTTATATCGACGGCCAATGGAAAAATCCGGCCGAGCTAAAAACGCTCGACGTGGAAAATCCGGCCACCGAACAAACGTGTGGAAAAATCGCGCTCGGCTCGAAAACCGATGTCGATAACGCCGTTAAGGCAGCGCGGCGCGCCTTCGCGAGCTGGTCGCAATCGAGCCGGCAAGAACGCATCGAACTATTGCAAAATATTGTCGCCGAATATCAAAAACGCGCGGCCGATCTGGCGGCAGCGGTAACAGAAGAAATGGGCGCCCCCACTTCGCTCGCGCAAAATAATCATGTGCCGCTCGGCGTCGGTCATTTGTCGGTTGCGATCGATGTGCTGAAGAAATTTTCATTTGAAGAGCAACGCGGTGCAACGCTGATCGCGAAAGAACCGATCGGCGTGTGCGGTCTCATCACGCCGTGGAATTGGCCGCTCAATCAAATCGCGGTTAAAGTCGCGCCCGCAATCGCGACCGGCTGCACGATGATTTTGAAACCGTCGGAAATCGCGCCGTTTTCAGGGCAGATTTTCGCCGAAGTGATGCAAGCCGCCGGGGTGCCGGCCGGCGTTTTCAATATGATTCACGGCAATGGCGCGGGTGTCGGCGTTGCATTATCGACGCATGCCGATATCGATATGATTTCGTTCACGGGCTCGACGCGCGCCGGTATCGAAATTTCGAAAAATGCCGCGCCCACGGTGAAACGTTTATCGCTCGAACTGGGCGGCAAAAGTCCGCGCATCGTGCTCGACGACGAATTATTTACCGCCGGCGTGAGCATGGGCGTGGCGTCGATGATGGGCAATTGCGGTCAAACCTGCGCCGCGGGTTCGCGCCTGCTGGTGCCGCGCCAGCGCATGCACGAAGCCATCGCGATCGCACGCGAAACCGCCGCGCAAGTGACGGTCGGCGATCCGAACACCAGCGTGCGCATGGGACCGGCCTCATCGAAAATACAATTCGAAAAAATTCAGCGCCTGATTCAAATCGGCATCGATGAAGGCGCGACTTTGGTTATTGGCGGCACCGGTAAGCCGGAAGGACTCACCATCGGCCATTACGTGAAGCCAACCGTGTTCGCCAATGTCACTAACGCTATGACTATAGCGCGCGAAGAAATATTCGGCCCGGTACTCTGCATCATCGGCTACGACGACATCGATCAGGCCATCGAAATCGCCAACGATACCGAGTACGGCCTCGCCGCTTATGTGCACGCCGCGAATATCGAACAAGGCCGCACCATCGCGCGCAGAATTCGCGCGGGGCAAGTCTCGTTGAATAATGCGCATGATTTCACCGCACCGTTCGGCGGTTACAAGAAAAGCGGCAACGGCCGCGAATGGGGCGCGTGGGGATTTCAGGAATTTCTCGAACTGAAAGCCATTCTGGGTTACGCGACGGACAGAGTCCCCGTGGATTTCTCCGCAAACGACATGGCCGAGCGATGATTGAACAAACGAATTGGTTTACACTCATCAGCAAGCATCATCAAATCTTTTGCTCGAAACTCAAGCCAATTGCAATCAATCGGCAAATCGGCTCCTCCACCTCTTATAGATCACACCTACTATTTGTCACCAAAGTCACTCGATCCTATATCCGCTAACAGCGCGCCGTCAGCCAAACCGCCGCAGCAAACTCTCCGCCAAGTCCATTTCGTAGCTGTCGCCGTGACCGAGCTGATCGTTGAGCAATGCGCGCTTGAGGAACAGATGGCAGTTATGCTCTTCGGTCATGCCGATGCCGCCGTGCAGTTGCAGGGCTTCTTCGGCGATAAAGGCGAATGCTGCACAGGCTAAACGTTTCGCGGCTTTGCCTTTGTTTGCGACATCATCCGCAATTTCAGCGGAGCCAAAATTCGCGGCGATTTTGCCGAGGCTGTCGTGCAGCAGTGCATCGGCCGCTTCGACTTGCGCTTTCAAATCGGCGCAGCGATGTTTGAGTGCTTGAAATAATGCGAGAGGACGGCCGAATTGCTGGCGCGTCTGCAGATATTCCACCGTCATCGCGAGAATACCTGCCGCGCCGCCGACGGCATCGGCGGCGAGACCGAAATCGCGCAATGTCGCGAGACGTTGTGATAACGCTTTTGCCGCTGTGCCGCTCGCGAGTGTGAGTTTCGCGTCGAGCGCGACGTTGTTGAATTGCACATCGAACAAGCGGCGTGTTTCGTCCCACGCTTGGCGCGCGACAACTTTCACTCCGGTTGCAGTAAGCGGCACGAGCGCGACGCAATCATTGGTGCTGATCAGCACATGACTGGCGTTGTCGGCAGACGGCACTGCGGTGACAAAACCATTGAGTGTGCCGTTGGCAACGCTGACCGCAGAATCGGCTAATGGTGCGGATACAAAATCCGCCGCTGTCGATAAACGCTCGACCCAATCGGCTTTGTCGTCAATTTCGCCATTACAAACCGCTTCGATAGCAAGCATCGCGGGCAAATACGGAACGGTGGCAAGACCGCGTCCCATTTCGATTTGCAATGCGCACACGCCAGCGATTCCGAAGCCTAAACCGCCGAGATCTTCCGGGGCCGACACCATGAGCCAGCCGAGTTCGGCAATTTGCGGCCACGCAGTTTGTTCTTCAGCGGCGAAACCCGCATCGGAAATAACTTGCAGCGCGGATTCGCGGAGTTCTTTAATTTCGCTATTCATGTTCGTTCTCTTTAATATTTTCTGAACTGGCCGCTCTCAACTCAGCTTCCAGTTTTTCGGCTCGCGCGGCATGCCGAGCATGCGCTCGGAAATAATATTGCGCTGAATTTCGTCGGAGCCGCCCGCGATCGACCAGTTGTACGAGTTCATGAAGTCGACTGCCCAGTTGCCGGTTTCCATGCTGCCGCCGCGCGTAAAATCTTCGCGATATTGACCGGACAGACCTTTGATGCGCAGACCGAGCGTGACGAATTCGCGCAGCGTGCGCGCGTAATACAATTTCACGATCGACGCATCGCCGGCTTGTTCATCGTGCATGATGCGTTTCATCAGATAGCGATCGGCGAGTGCACAGGCAGCATCGATTTTCGGAATTAATTTGCCGAGATCGCGGCGCAAAACGGGATCGTCAAAGCGACCCTGCTCTTTCATCGTCGCAGCGATGAGTTTCAGCGAATAACGCATGCGCTGCGTGAGCTCGACCAGCGTGAGACCGCGCTCGGACGCAAGCGTCGCCTGCGCCACCGCCCAGCCGTCGCCTTCGGCGCCGACGCGATTTTCCACGGGAATTTCGACATCGTCGAAAAAGATTTCGGCGAATTCATCGTCACCCGTGATCTGTTCGATCGGACGCACAGTGACGCCTTTCGATTTCATATCGAGCAACAAATACGTGATGCCGGCTTGCGGTGGGCCTTCTTTGCCGCCCGTGCGCGTCAGCAGCAAACAGTAATCGGCGTATTGCGCCATGGTCGACCAAGTTTTCTGCCCGTTGACGACATATTTGTCGCCGCGCAATTCGGCGCGCGTGCGCAGCGACGCGAGATCGGAGCCGGCGTTGGGTTCGGAGAAACCCTGACACCAGATATCGCCGTTCAAAATACCGGGGAGATATTTCGCCTGCTGCTCGGGTGTACCGCACTCGATGAGCGTGCACGCGGCGTGATACAGCGAGACGAAATACAGAATCAGTTTCGGCGCATCGGCGCGCGCCACTTCTTCGTAAATAATTTTTTGCTCGGCCAGCGAACGGCCACCGCCCGGATATTCCTGCGGCCAATGCGGCGTCGCATAACCTGCCTTGGAAAGTTTCTGGAACCAAGCGCGCTGTTCGGCAACGAACTTATCCTGGTCGCAGCCAGTCATTTCATCGCGCCAGTTGGCGGGGATATTTTGCGCGAGCCAGGCTCTCACCTCGGCGCGTAGCGCTTCGGACTTGCTATCGAGCGTCATCAAATAATCCTATTTGTACAAACAGAAAGGCGTTAAAAGTGAGCCGAAAAGCAACCCCAACCAAACGAGCAATCGGGTGAATTAAACCTTCACTTCGATCCAACCGTCCACGATGCGAACCTCGTAGGTCGGTATCGGTTGGGTCGCGGGCAGATTCAACGCCTCGCCGGTTTCCAAATTAAATTGCGAACCATGCACAGGGCAAGTGATTCGGCAATTACGCATCCGACCCTGAAACAAGGGTTTGACCTGGTGCGAGCAAATATTGGAAACCGCGAGGATCTTGTCGTCGCTATGACAAACCAAGACCCACTTGTTGTTGATCTTTGCGGCCTTTTTCGACTCCGGGGGAAGCTCTGAAACCTGGCAAAAGCGCGTGAATTCACTGGACAACGTTAAATTCCTTCATTTCTCGGGAATTGCGCCTTTGATCCTCAGGACTACCCCTGTATTTTCCGAGGCGCATATTCAACCATCAACTGTTGTGGGAATAAAGCAAAAAAACCGGCCGGAGCGCTCTCGATTACCGAAAGTCACCCTCAGCCGGTTTCAGCGTTCTGCCAAAGCGCGCGGAACGCGCAATCAACGCACGTATTTATCAACCGCATGCTCAAAGTGACGGATACGGATTTCCTGGTAGTTACCCAGCGTCAAACCTCGCTTCGCGCTGGCCTCGAGACCCTGCTGTTGCAGAGTCAGGTTGTCCGTATCCTGATCGAGGATGGCGCCGAATCCCGCCGGCATGCCTTCCGCTTCCGTAAACGACTGATCGTCTGCCAAGTGGATCGGCTGCGCCGGATATGGACGCTTGCCATCTTTCGGTACCGGGCGCATGAAAAACACCTCATAAAAACTCATGCGGTGATCATTAGGATCGGGGCGGAAACGATAGATCATCGGCAGCGAAATACCGGGGAAAAGGAATGTATTCGGGAAAAACGTGTAGGAGAAACAGTCGAGCAGCTCGGAGTCCGACACGCCGCTAAGATCCGAATTGGTTGCCTGCTCGAACATGCCGCGGAACATATCGGCCATCGCTTGACGCGCCGTCGCACCCTCCGGCAAAACGCGTTTGCCATCGCCCAGCGCATCGGAATCGCCAATCGTGAACTGATCGAGAACATCCTGCTCGGTATACTGGCCAGCGAAATGCGGACTCACCACACCCAGCGTCGAAATGAAGCGATTGACGTGCTCGCCGTAAATATCGTACTGCGAGTTGATGTCGCCGTTCGACACGCACACCTGCGGGTGCGTATCGCGCACATGATAGGCCTCCATAAAGGCCTCGATGTTGAGCTTCCAATTGCACGGAATGCGCTTGGTAACGTGGAGATAAATATAACGATCTTCGAGCTTCCACGCAGTGAAATGCTTCATCGCCTCGGGGCCGAAATATTCAGCGAGCGAAGGCGCTGCCGGATCCATATTGATAAATACGAAGCCACCGAGCGTTTCGACTTTCGCCTGCGGCAAATTTAATTTATCGCGATCGACGTGCGGGAAATCCCACTGACACAGCACTTCTTTATTGGTGCCATCGAGATTCCAAGTCCAGCCGTGGAAGCTGCACTGAAATTCGCTCGCACTGCCTTCGCTACCCGAAGCGCGCAGCTTGGTGCCGCGATGCAAACACGCGTTGTAATACGCACGAATTTCATTTTTGGCAACGCGCGTTACGATGAACGACTGGCGGCCGATATCGTAAACGTGATAATCGCCGACTTCAGGGATGTGCTCTTCACGACAGGCGAATTGCCACGTGCGCGTCCACAGATGCTCGTATTCTTTTTTCGCAAATTCCGGATCGATATAGCGATCTTTAGTGACGTCTTCGTCACCGAGAAATTCATACGATTCCGAAGTCGCCCAAAATGGCGCTTTCACTTTATCGCTGGCAATAATTTCCTGTGTGCTCGGCGCATCGGGACAGCGAGCATCACCTTTTTTCAGTTTCTGTTGAGCAGTCATCGCGGCTCTCCTACTCAGTTCGTTGATTTAGTTTTTCAAACAGCAGTTGAATGTTTGTGGATTGCACCGTCTTTCATGATCAAGACAAGACGTTTCGCATCGACCACAACAGCGGGATCTTTCAGCGGGTCACCATCGACAAGAACCATATCGGCCAAATAACCTGCTTTGAGCTGACCTAATTTTTCATCCGTACCCATCGTCATCATTGCGCCGCCGTTACGCGTTGCGCAGAGCAACGCCTCCGCCGGTGTATAACCGAAATACTGCACAAAGAAACCGATATCGCGCGCGTTGGTGCCGTTGTGGCTCCACGCAAAACCGTAGTCGCCACCGATCACGTGACGAATACCGCGCTTGCGCAATGCGCTGTGGGTTTCGGAGGATTGCTCCAGCAGGCGATCGATTCCCATCATGCGCGCCACATTCGCCGGCATCCAGGGTTCCGCTTCGTGCAGCAACGTGTGAAACAAACTCACGGTCGGCACGACGACGACGCGATCCTTCGCTTCTTCAAACATATCCAGCGTTTTTTCGTCGCTGAATTCGCAGTGATAAAGCACGTCGACGCCGGCGCGCAGACAATCCTGCGAACCCTGAATCGAACGCGTATGCGCATTCACTTTACGGCCGAACGCATGCGCGGTTTGCACCGCCATCGCGATTTCTTCATACGACATCGGCGTGGAATGCGCGGGCGTATTCGGATAGAACGGATCGCCCGACACATCGAGCTTGATGTTGTCGCAACCTTCGCGGCAAAACAGACGCACCGCTTTGCGCACTTCTTCCGGGCCATCGACAACCATCGCCGGCGAAATAGTCGTATTGCGCGGATTGTGCAGCTTGCTTTCGTCACCGAGACCGCCGGTCACAGTAATTTCAAGCGAACCCGCACGAATACGCGGGCCTTTCAAACGCCCCGCATTAACTTCATTGCGAATGGCAACACCGAGTCGCAATTTTGCTTCGGAGGCACCCCAGGCACTCGTGAATCCCTGATCCAGCAGACGCTCGGCCACGCGCGCCGTCAGCAGCACATGCTCCTCGACAGGCGGCGAAATTAAATCTTCGGTCGAGGTGACATTGTCGAACGAGAGATGCGCATGACCTTCGGTCATACCCGGCATCAAGAACTTACCTTTGGCCGAAATCACTCGGCAGCCATCGGTGGGCAGCTTGCCGGCACCTTTCTCTACCGCAGAAATTCTGTTGCCATCGACCAGCACATCACCCTCGAAAGTCGACGTGCCGGTACCATCAAATATGGTCGCGCCTTGTATGATTATTTTATTGCTCATTGAGTTGCGCCTCCTTCGAGCTTGATTATTGTGGCAATAGCGCCTTTCAGTATTATGCCTACGCGTCGTCAACCCAAAAATGACTCCAGACGCATACCCACTTGTCTATTTCAGCTAGACCGCTTACCGCCGCAGCCCCGCCCCGATAAACTCTTGATCGAGATCAATCTCCGCTCACGACAAGCAATCATTCACGACCAACAATCGTTCTGGACAAGCAATCGTTCTCGACAAGCAAATAATAGGCACAACCGGAGGGTTCATCATGATTAGAGGCATACACCACGTAGGAATTCATGTGCGCGATCTTGATCGGATGATCAAGTTTTACAGGGACGCATTTGGCTTTGAGCTCGTTGGAGAGGTTTTTAGCTGGGCCGACAGCGAATTTATCGACAAAATCGTGGATGTGCCAAACTCCGCCGCTCGCGGCTGCATGCTGCGCGCAGGCACTTGTTACATGGAGCTTTTCCAATACAGCGCCCCACAACCTAACGTCAGCGAACCGTTGCGTCCGTATGACAAGGGCTACACCCATTTCTGTGTCGATGTGACCGATATCGAGCGGGAATTCACACGTTTACAGGGCGTCGGCATGACTTTCAGTCAACCGGCTCCGATCGAGATGGGGCACGTGACATCGATTTATGGCCGCGATCCGGAAGGCAATGTGATCGAAATCCAGCAGACCGTTAATTGCGATTTCCCGCTCGACAAGCTGGATGGGCAACCGACCAGAAAATAGTTTCATCCTGCATTTGCCGCATGCGCGCCGGGCAAGTCCGGCGCGTATCCAACACTTCAACGCTGCGATCCGCCGATGACCAAAACTGTTGTCCCCTCTCTGACGACTCATGTCACGCTCGACGACAAATATATCCAGCCGAGCGGCCAGGTTTTCCTCAACTCGAACCAGGCGCTCGTGCGCCTCCCGCTCGAACAAGCGCGGCGCGACCGCGCTGCCGGCTTGAAAACGGCGGGTTATATCTCCGGCTATCGCGGCTCGCCGCTCGGCGTTTACGACTCGGCATTGTGGGGCGCGCAAAAGCTGCTCGACGAATACAACATCGTCTTCAAA
The DNA here is from genome assembly GCA_964500675.1 of uncultured Verrucomicrobiaceae bacterium. Taxonomy (GTDB): domain Bacteria; phylum Pseudomonadota; class Gammaproteobacteria; order Pseudomonadales; family CAMLJR01; genus CAMLJR01. The sequence continues at coordinate 280,592 of CAZCNY010000001.1, forward strand.
CCGGGACTCAACGAAGAGCTCGCGGTCAGTGCGATTCGCGGTACACAGGAGTTGGCCTGGTTCGGAAAATCCGAATTTGAAGGGATTTTTGGCATTTGGTACGGCAAGGGCATCGGCGTCGATCGCGCCTGCGAATCGATGAAGCTCGGCAATTTCGAAGGCGCTTCAGCGAAAGGCGGTTTTCTTATCGTCGCGGGCGACGATCACGGCGGCAAATCCTCCGATAGCGCGCATCAATCCGAACACACGCTCATCGCGGCGATGGTGCCGATGCTCTACCCCGCCACCGTTGGCGAAATTATCGAATACGGTTTGTTCGGCATCGCGATGTCGCGCTATAGCGGCTGCTATGTCGGCCTCAAGTGCATTACCGATACGCTCGATCTATCGGCGTGTATCGAACTGCCCGATCCGTATCGGCCATACGTCACACCAACCGACATTCAAGTGCCGGCTGAAGGTTTCAATCTGCGGCAAAATCTGCCCGCACTCGTCGAAGAAGAATGGCTCGTCAATTATCGCTTGCCCGCGGCGACCGCATTCGCAAGAGCGAATGGCATCGACAAAATTATTTTCGATGGCGAAAAACGCACGCTGTCGATTGTCACCGCCGGCAAAGCCTATCTCGATGTGCGTCAGGCATTGGCCGATCTCGGCCTCGACGAAGAAAGCTGCAAACGTCTCGGTATGCGCGTATACAAACCCGGTTTGATTTGGCCGATGGATGCGGTGGGCCTGACTAATTTTGCACAGGGCAGCCAAGCGGTTTTAGTCATCGAAGAAAAACGCCCGGTGATGGAAGATCAGATCGCGCGGCATCTGTATGCACTCGATGCCAGCAAGCGCCCCGCCTTGGCCGGCAAACGGGATTTAAAAGGCGCGCCACTCGTTTCTTCAATCGGCGAATTAACCGTGCCGAAAGCGCGCAAAGCCATCAAAACACTACTCGATCAACTCGGCATTAATGACGCAAGCGTTAACGCGAAATACGCCGAATTCGAGCAACTCGAAAATCGCGCTGTGAAACTCGGCAGTTCCGCCGTGCGTCCGGCGTATTTCTGTTCGGGCTGCCCGCACAACACGAGTACGAAAATTCCCGATGGCTCGCGCGCGATGGGCGGCATTGGCTGCCACGGTCTCGCCGCCGTGGTGATGGATCGCAACACCATGCAATTTGTGCCGATGGGCCACGAAGGTTCGCCGTGGGTTTCAGTCGGACAATTCGTCGATACGCCGCACATGTTTCAAAACATGGGCGACGGCACCTATTCGCATTCGGGCGTACTCGCGATTCGCGCGGCCGTCGCGGCGAAAGCGAATATTACTTACAAAGTTTTGTACAACGACGCCGTCGCGATGACGGGCGGCCAGCCCGTCGAACAACAGATTTCGCCGATCGATATGGTTAATCAATTATTGTCGGAAGGCGTGCGCCCCGTTTATCTCGTCTCCGATGATCCATCGAAATATGTGCGCAGCGAAATACCGCACAATGCCGAGTTGCACCATCGCGATGAACTCGATCAATTGCAACGTCAATTGCGCGAGATGAAAGGCGTGACCGGCATCGTTTACGAACAAACGTGTGCCACCGAAAAACGTCGCCGCCGCAAACGCGGAATGATGGAAGATCCGAACAAGCGCCTGTTCATCAACCCCGATGTGTGCGAAGGCTGCAGCGATTGTTCGGTGCAATCGAATTGCATTTCCATCACGCCGCTCGAAACCGAATTCGGCCGCAAACGCAAAATCGATCAATCGACCTGCAACAAGGATTACAGCTGCGTCAAAGGTTTTTGCCCGTCATTCGTCACCGTGGAAGGCGCGCAGATCGCCGTGCGTTCGAGCGGCGATCCCACGCGCTTGAATCAACTCATCGCGAATTTACCCGAGCCATCATTAGCGCCACTTGGTGAACACGGTTACAACATTTTGGTTGGCGGTATCGGCGGCACGGGTGTTTTGACGATCGGCGCGCTGCTCGGCATGGCCGCGCATATCGACGGCAAAGGCGCGACGATTCTCGATATGACCGGCATGGCGCAGAAAGGCGGCGCGGTGACGAGCCATATTCGTATCGGCCAGAATCCCGAAAGCATTTATACGTCGCGTCTCAGCGAAGGCATGACCGATCTGTTGATCGCCTGCGATCTCATCGTCGGCTCGGGGCAAACTGTGCTCAAAACGGTGCGACCCAAACACACCGCCGCGATTTTGAATACCGATGTGGCGCCGACCGGTGAATTCCAAACCAATAAATATCTCGATCTCGGCGAAGCGCGTCTGCGCGCGGCGATTCTCGATGCACTCGACGGCGGCCCCGCTTTCGATCTGCACGCAAGCAAACTCGCCACCGATCTCACGGGCGACAGCATCGGCACCAACGTGCTGATGATGGGTTACGCGGCACAGAAAGGTTTGCTACCCGTTTCGGTCGCCTCGATCGAAGAAGCGATTCGACTCAACGGCACCTTCGTCAAAGGCAATCTACGCACGTTTGCATTGGGCCGTTTGGCCGCGCACGATCCCGCCGCATTGGCACGCGAGCTCGATGGAAGCGACAAAGCGGAAATCGTCAAACTCGACACCGTCGAAGACGTGCTCGCGAGCCGCATGCGTTTGCTCACGAAATTCCAGGACGCGAATTACGCCGACACTTATCGCGCTTTCGTCGACGATGTGCGCAAACGCGTCGCCGGAAAAAAGCTGGCCGAAGGCGAAAAGTTCGTGCGCGAAGTGGCGCTGAGCCTCGGCAAATTGATGTATTACAAGGACGAGTACGAAGTCGCCCGCCTCTATACCGATCCTAAATTCATGGAGCGGCTGCGCGAACAGTTTGCGGGCGATTTCAAAATATCGTTTAATCTCGCCTCGGACATGCTGCTGCCCGCGCGCGATGCGGATGGCCATCCGAAAAAGCGCAATTTAGGACCGTGGATTTTGACGGCTTTCAAATTGCTGGCGCCGTTCAAATTTCTGCGTGGCACGCCCTTCGACCCGATCGGTTATCTGCCTGAACGCAAGCTGGAGCGTCGCCTGATCGGCGAATACCGCGATCTGATCAACCGCATTGTCGACAAACTCGATCAAGCGAACTTCGAAACCGGCGTCGCGATCGCCAACGCAGCATTTGATATCGGCGGCTACGGCCACGTGAAGGCAGCCTCGATCAAACGCTACGAAACCCAATTGCAAGCACTGCTGGACGCGTTCGATAACCCGAAGGGAGCGAACGCCGCTCCGCGGGAATTGAGAGTCCAACATTTATGATTTTGAACGAAACCCAACAAGCCATCAAAGATGCCATCCACGCTTTCGCGCAAGAGCGTCTGCGCCCCAACACGCTGAAATTCGAAGCAGTGGGCGGCTATCCCGCCGGACTGTTCGAAGAGATGGCCGGCCTCGGCTTGATGGGTATGACCGCGCCCGAGGAATTCGGTGGTTCGGCGACCGATTATGTCTCGTATGCGCTCGCGCTGATGGAAATCGCGGCCGGCGATGGCGCGTTATCCACCATCGTGTCGATTCAGAACAGCATCGTGGTGTCAGGTCTTCTCAAAGACGGCACGCCGGAGCAACAACAGCGCTTCCTTCCCGATTTAATCAGCGGCCGCATGATCGGCGGTTTCGCGCTGACCGAAACCGATGCGGGCTCCGATGCCTCGGCGATTCGCACACGCGCGACTAAAACCGACGGCGGTTACATTCTCAATGGCAGCAAACAATTTATTACGTCAGGAAAAATCGGCGGTCTCATTATCGTGATCGCGGTAACCGATCCCGACGCTGGAAAAAAAGGTATTTCCGCGTTTCTCGTACCGACCGATAAAAAAGGCTATTTTGTCGATAAAGTCGAACACAAGATGGGCCAGGGTGCGTCCGACACCTGTAGCCTGCGCTTTGAAAATCTATTCATCGAATCGGATTTACTGCTCGGCCAAGAAGGCCAGGGTTATCGCATCGCGCTTTCCAATCTCGAAGCCGGCCGCGTCGGCATCGCCGCGCAATCGATCGGCATGGCGCAGGCCGCGCTCGATATCGCCGTCAATTACGCGCGCGAACGCAAATCGATGGGCAAACACATCATCGAACATCAGGCCGTCGGTTTTCGTTTGGCCGACTTGGCTTCACGCCTCGAAGCCGCGCGCCAACTCGTACTGCACGCCGCTGCGGTGAAAGATACCGGCGCGCCGTGTCTCAAAGAGGCCTCGATGGCCAAGCTCGTCGCCTCGGAAACCGCCGAAGCCGTTGTCTCTGGCGCTATTCAAACCCTTGGCGGATATGGATATCTCGAAGAATTCGGTCTTGCAAAAATCTACCGCGACGTGAGAGTCTGTCAGATCTACGAGGGCACCTCCGATATCCAGCGCATGGTCATCGCCCGCTCCCTCTGACACTTTTTATTAGGCCCTTAGCACTTTCACCCGGCACTTTTTTGGAGACATTCATCATGTCATCGGATCCTGTTGTTATTGCATCCTACGCCCGCACCCCGATGGGCGGACTCCAAGGCGCGTTCGCGACGGTCAAGTCGACCGAACTCGGCGCGACGGCGGTAAAAGCGGCGGTTGAACGTGCCGGCGTCTCACCAGACAAAATCGATCGTATTTATATGGGTTGCGTATTGCCTGCGGGCCTCGGCCAGTCGCCTGCACGTCAAGCCGCATTGGGCGCTGGTCTAGCTCTTTCGGTGCAAGCGAGCACTGTGAACAAAATGTGCGGCTCGGGCATGCAGACCGCCATCATGGCGTACGACACGCTCAAAGCCGGCACCGCCGATGTGATCGTCGCGGGCGGTATGGAATCGATGACGAATGCGCCCTATTTGCTGATGAAGCATCGCAGTGGCGCGCGCTTCGGCCACGATGTCGTCAAAGACTCGATGGCTCTCGATGGTCTCGAAGACGCCTACGAAGCCGGCACACCGATGGGCGAATTCGCCGAGCGCTGCGTTGAAAAATACGGCTTCACCCGTCAGGATCAGGACGCCTACGCGGTTGCGAGTCTCGCGCGCGCGAATGAGGCGATTAAATCCGGCGCGTTCGATGACGAAGTCGTACCGGTGGAAATCAAAACACGCAAAGGCAGCGAACTGGTCACCTTCGACGAGCAACCCGGCAAAGCCAAGCCCGAAAATATTCCGAATCTGAAACCTGCGTTCCGCAAAGACGGCACGATTACTCCCGCGAATGCATCGTCGATTTCCGATGGCGCCGCTGCGCTCGTGATGACGCGCGAAAGCGTTGCGAAAAAACTCGGCATGAATATCGTCGCGCGCGTGACTGCAACAGCTGCGCACTCACACGAGCCTAGCCTGTTCCCGACTGCACCCGTGCCTGCAATGAAACGCGTGATCGAGCAATCTGGCTGGTCGATCGATGAAGTCGATTTATTCGAAGTGAACGAAGCGTTTGCTGTGGTCGCGATGATTGCGATGAAAGATCTGAATATTCCGCACGACAAAATCAATGTTAACGGTGGCGCGTGTGCTCTCGGTCACCCAATCGGCGCATCGGGCGCACGCATTATCGTCACATTGCTCGCTGCGCTGAAACGTCGCGGCTTGAAACGCGGCGTTGCCGGCATTTGTATCGGCGGCGGCGAAGCAACCGCAATGGCTGTCGAATTGATTTAATTTTTTACAAAAGTAAAAATGTTTAGTAGAGGAACGATCAATGCAAATTAAAGGTGTAGCCGCCATCGTTACCGGTGGCGCTTCAGGTCTCGGCGCAGCAACCGCGGAAATGCTCGCCAAAGAAGGCGCGAAAGTGACTTTGTTCGACATGAACGAAGAAGCCGGCAAAGCGCACGCGGAAAAAATCGGCGGCACGTTTGCAAAAGTAAACGTAACCGATACAGCCAATGTTGTCGAAGCGATTGCTGCTGCAGAAGCGAAAAATGGCGTCGCGCGAATTCTCGTCTGCTGCGCGGGCATTGCCACGGGCGCGAAAACCGTCGGTAAAGAATTCACACCGCACCCGATGGATCAATTTCGCAAAACGATCGAAATCAATTTGATCGGCACTTACAACGTACTCACGCATTTCGCTGCGCGTCTCGCTGCGGCGGACCCGATCGGCGAAGAGCGCGGTGTGATCATCAATACCGCATCGGTTGCCGCATTCGAAGGCCAAGTCGGTCAAGCCGCTTACTCCGCATCGAAAGGCGGCGTGGTCGGCATGACGTTACCGATCGCTCGCGATCTCGCCCCACTCGGCATTCGCGTGATGGGCATCGCCCCCGGCATTTTCTACACGCCGATGATGGCGGGTCTGCCTCAGAACGTGCAGGATTCGCTCGGCAAACAAGTGCCGTTCCCGAGCCGCTTAGGTCAACCGTCAGAATACGCACAGCTCGCACAAAGCATCATCACCAACCCAATGCTCAACGGCGACGTGATCCGCCTTGACGGCGCGATCCGCATGCCGCCGCGTTAATTTGCAGTTGCAGAAAAGCCGCGCATTGCTGCGCGGCTTTTTTATTTCCCCTCAATCTCGTCAAAACTGTTGCATGTAACGCCGTATCAAGCTAACTTGTTACATGTAACTTTTGGGGCGATAAATATGACAACACTCAACGAACGGGTAAATCGACATCGCGAAGCATTGCGCGCTTCAGGACTGCGCCCGCTGCAAATCTGGGTGCCCGATACGCGCCGCGCAGGATTCGGGGCCGAATGCCGCCGCCAGGCCAAACGGGTCGCAAAAGCCGATCGAGCCGATACGGAACTGCTGAGCGTCATGGACGAAGCGTTAACGGATATCGAAGGTTGGGATGAATGAAGCGAGGCGATTTCGTAACGATCGCCATGCAGGGCGATTTCGGCAAACCGCGTCCCGCCTTGATCATTCAATCCGATCTCTTCGATGCACTCAGCAGCGCAACCGTTTTGCCGGTGACAAGTACGCTGGTTGACGCACCACTATTCCGCATCACCGTCGAGCCCAATACAACAAATGGATTGCGTAAAACCTCGCAAATCATGGTCGATAAAACGCTGACCGTGAAGCGCGAAAAAATCGGCCAAACATTTGGTCACGCCGATGATGAAACGATGCTTGCTGTTACGCGATCGCTCGCTGTGTTTATGGGGTTTGCTTAATTTTATTTAGCACGTAGGGCGCAATAAACGAAGTGCATTGCGCCGTTCTTATCGGGTATTGGCGCATTACGCATTCTGCTAATGCGCCCTACGCGCTACTCTGCTATCTATTCCCTACTTTATTTTTTAGGTGGCCCTGTAGTTACTTCTCCATGGACGATATCTGGTGTATCGATCATGTTTCCATACCCACGTATTTCTTGCTTTACCTTCCCCGACATTTTTACATCCGAGTAGTAGTTAATAATATCGACTGCCCAATCTCTGATATCAGGGTTTTGATTTTCTTTGAGAATGGCCGTCGCTAGCTCGATATATTTTTCAGCGATCTCTCTCTTACTTGCGGCCTCTTGCGTAGTTTTTTCTCGCTCCTCAATACTTTTTGTGTATGACTGTCCTACAAAGAAAATTACAAGAGGGATAATTACTGTCGCTAAGCATGTTGATATCGTTTTAATCCATTCCTGGACTTCTTTTTGGGTAACCATTGTTCAATGCCTCCTTGAGCACAGGTGCCAACTCACTAATCAGTCACTCGATCCCCAAACTCCTCATAAATCCCCGCATACACAAATTCGCGTGCGAATGCTTCCGACATTGTCAGTTCGCCGGCATTTGCGCGAGTTTCCAGCTCGCTCATCACGGCGTTGATATCGTCGGTTTCGATTTCGTAAATAGCGAGATAGGGATCGGTTTCGCGCGCGCCTAAATTGCGCACGCGACGAAAACGTTGGGCGGATTTAAAGCCGGAGAACTGAACCATTTCGCCGAGGTGGACGTGTTGATACCAGTCGTTGAATTCCGCTTCACGACCTTTGACGAAGCGGCTCAGTACAACCATTTTGTAGCGGGGCATGGAGTAATTCCCTCGCCAATTTTTTAATTATCTTTTTTGCCGAAGACCGGTGTGCGTTTTTCCTGCATCGCCGCGATGGCTTCGCGATGATCGGGCTGACGCAGCGATAACGCTTCGTATGCCAAACCCGCATCCATCATCGAATGCGCGATACGTTTTAATTCGAGATTGGTGAGAATTTTGGTCCAGCGAATCGCATTGCGCGAACCGCTCAATAATTTTTCGCAGAACGCATCGACGCGGGCATCGAGTTCTTCGGCAGGCACGGCGTAATTAATCAAACCAATTTCTTCGGCGCGCTTGGCCGTGAGCAGATCGCCCGTAAGCAAAAACTCTTTGGCGCGGCAGAAGCCAATACGCTGTGGCCAAATCGCGGCGCCGCCATCACCCGCGACGAGTCCAACGCCGACATGCGGATCGCCGATCTTGGCTTTCTCTACAGCGAAAATCACATCGCAGTACAGCGCGAGCGTCGCGCCCAAACCGACCGCGTGACCGTTCATGCGGCACACTAACGGTTTATCTAAGTCGAGCATCGAAAATACGATGCGCTTGGCGAGGCGAATTTCTTCGTCGAACGAATCGGGATTATTGGCGAGGCCGAGAATGTGATCGATATCGCCGCCCGCCGAAAATGCGCGGCCCGCACCCGTCAATACCACGACATCCGAATGCGGATCAGCGGCGGCGTAAGAAAATACATCGGCGAGTTCTTCGTGCAAACGCAAATTCACTGCGTTGAGCAAATCAGGTCGGTTTAACGTAATCGTTAATAACCGACCTTTGCGAGACAGAACTAAGGTTTCGTAATTACATACAGGGGCATCGGACATAGTCAAATCTTCCAGAGCGGTTACGAGTATTGGTAAACCGACTCCGAAAGAGGCGGTTTGAATCAGCCCGGAAGTTTACCAGCCCGTGCCGCCATGTCGTTAGCTGCAATGAATCCGAATACCATCGCCGGCCCGATCGTACCGCCCGCACCCGGATACAAATTGCCGAAAGGGCTGCCCGAATTGTTGCCCGCCGCGTACAGATTCGCAATCGGCTGACCGCTGGCATCGACGACGCGGCCTTTCGCATCGCACTTCAAACCGCCTTTGGTGCCGAGATCGCCCATGTTGATCGGCACCGCGTAATACGGCGCTTTGTCGATCGGACCCAGACACGGGTTCGGTGCGATGTTGGCATCGCCGAACATGCGATCGTAATCGTTGCTGCCGCGACCGAATTCCGGGTCGACGCCCGAACGCGCGTACTGATTCATATTGGCGACGACTTTTTTGAGTTTGTCGCCATTGAGATGAATTTTCGCCGCCAACGCATCGATCGTATCGGCTTTGAAAATGTAGTGATCCCAATGATCTTTCGCGATCATCCAGTCGGGCATGATCAAAGTCGGCATGTAACCGCCCGCGCTGAATTTTTCGCGGAAGGTCGCATCGAAAATCAACCAGCACGGCACGTTCGCACCTGTCGCCAAATGATCGCGCACCATCGCTTCGCCGAATTCGTCGTAGCTGCACGCTTCATCGACAAAACGATCGCCGTTGCGATTCACGCAAACGCTGTGCGGACGGCCGACATCGAAAGCGGCTTGATGAATTTCCTCGAAGTTCGATGCTTTCGGCATCGGCATGTGCATGGTGGGAATCCACCAGCACGCTTCGGTATGCTCGGTAGCCGCACCGATTTTCAAGCCGGCGATCAACGCTTCGCCGCGGTTGGCATCTTCCGGCGAACTGCTGTAGCGCGTGAAGCCCGGTACTTTCAAATAGCGATCGCGCAGCTCCTGATTCCATTCAAAACCGCCGGCACTCAAAACCACACCGTATTTCGCGTTGATGTTGTAGCGGCGCCCGAAATTGCTAACGGTCACGCCGGTCACTTCGCCGCCAACGACAATTAATTCTTCCAGCTTGGTCTCTAAACGAACTTCCACACCGCGCGCAAAAACCTGTTTAAACAGGTGGCCCATCAGCGCGCCGCCCATCGTAAAACGGCGATCGCGCGAGCCGAGCATACGCGTGTTCAAATCCGACCAATAACGCCACGCCATTTTCAGAAACGTTTTGACCCAGCCCGGTGCGCGCGTGGAGAGCGAGAAAAATTCCATCACATCCATGGCGTAGCGGCCCAGCACTTTAAAGCGATTGTATTGTTCGCGCATGTGCAGGAAATGATCGCCCAACTCTCTGCCGTCGAACGTATCGACAATCACCGAACGATCGCCGCGCGCTGACGGTGCCGCAGCAAAATAATCCGGCCACGCCGAAGGCATCACCGGCACACCCAGCGATTTAAGATAATTTGCCATCGCTGGCGCGGTATCCACGTAGGCATCGAGACGGTCGCGCTGCACTTCGCTGCGAATTAAGTAATTGAGATACTCCATTACTTTTTCGCGGCTATCGTCGCTCGGAACCAACTGATGATTGGGGAGCCACATTACGCCCCCGGACGTTGCCGAAGTGCCGCCGTACTTGTGAGCTTTTTCGATCATCAGAACGGAAAGTCCCAGATCAACCGCTCGCAACGCCGCCATCGCTCCAGCAGCACCGGAACCGACAACAATCACATCGTAGTTTTCTGTTTCGCGCATTTATTTTCTCCGGGTGCACCCGCCCTGGCCTCGACGCACTATTTTTTAGCGACTATCTGTTTTTAGAAACAAGCCGCATTTAGAGACAAACTGTTTTTAGGGACTAACTGTTTTTAGGGACTAACTGTTTTTAGTGATTAACTTTTTTAAGAGACAAACGTTTTTAAGAGGCAAGCGAGCAGGCGATTGTTAATCGCCTTCAAAAAACATGTCTGGAAATTTACTCGCTCGGAGCGACTGTCATGCGCAAACCGTCCATTTCCGGACTCAGGCGAATCTGGCAGGAAAGACGGCTGTTCGGTTTGTGCACATCCGATACCATATCGAGCGTCATTTCTTCGATATCATCGGGCTGGCCGACAACTTTCATCCAATCGGGATCGACATAGACGTGACAGGTCGCGCACGCACAGCCGCCGCCGCAATCACCGAGAATACCGGCGACGCCGTTATCCCGCGCCAGCTCCATCAATGATTCGCCAACCACGCCGTCGGCGATCGTCTTTTCTACGCCATCGGTCTGAATAAAAGTAACCTTGATTCCACTCATTACTTCCCATCTCCTCGCACTCATAACGACATTGAGTGCGCACACTGCTCGTTGAATACAATTGAAAAAGACGCCTCGTGCAACGAGGCGTCACTTCACATCACTTGAATTGATACGTCAGCTCTAAGCCGTAGGTGCGCGGTTCGCCGACGCAAGCCGCATTATGCCCGAGTGAGGCACCCAGAGGCATACCGCCGACGAAATACTCCTTATCCGTAAGGTTCTTCCCAAATAATGCGCTGGAAAACTGACTGCCGAACATTTTGTTCCAGCCCAAGCGCGCGTTAACCAACTGGTAAGACGGCAACTTGGTATCAGGCGTAATCGAGTCAGCGGCATTTGAAAAGTACATGCTGTCCTGACCGTATACTTCAGTGCGCAATGCCACTTCACCGATTTCAGGAGCGGTCGGGAAATTGATTTGCCCCCATACCGACCACGTGTTTTTAGGTGTATTGGCGACTGGACCATAGCTGTACTGAACACCGAACAGCGTGGTTTTGCCGTCCGTGAAATCAGCATCGGTATGCGCAGCCATCGCCCCCAACTCCAGCCAATCCGCCGGAACATATGACGCGTCGAGTTCTACACCCTTCACTTGCATTTCCGGGATATTGGCCGTTACTGCAATCGACGGCAGCACCAGCCCATTAGGATACGGCGGAGGGCTGGGAAACTCGATGCGCTGAACGTTCTTGATCCACTCTTTGTAAACGGCGAGATTGACACGTGCCGGCCGGCTCAACCAATAGCCCTGAAATTTCAACCCGGCTTCGACATCGCGCACGGTCTCGGCATTGAATTTATTTCCTCCGCCCGTCGCATCCGCGTCATACGGTGGCGCGGAACCATTGAAACCGCCGCTGCGGAAGCTGCCACGGGTTTTCAGGTACGTGAGCGTATCGGGATTCAGATCGTATTCGACACCCGCTTCCCACGATGGCTTCTCAAACGACTCATCCTGTTTGTTGCTAAAACCAGCAACATTGTAAAAGTCAGCCTGCGATAATTGTTCGATGGTTACATCTTCTTTCGTGTAACGAAGACCCAAAGTCGCGCGGAGCTCTTGCGTAAAGCTGTAGGTGCCTTGCGCATACAGCGCTTTTGACTCGGTCAGGATTCGGAAATTGTTGGTCGCATATTGCGCACCCGCAAAATAGGTTTGCGGCCACAATGTATCGGTGCGCTGCGATTGCCAATAGATGCCGGTGATGTAAGTCAAATCGTCGCTCAGCGTATTACCCGAAAGCTGGAATTCATCGGAAAAAGATTCGGCGTTTAACCGGTTGCCGATCACGCCCGTGGCAAGATTTCGCGTGACGAACGTGACGTACGGCGCACCCAGCGATGGTTCCTCGGAGCGATTGTGACCCGCAGAATAACCGAAAATATTTTTGAGTTGCGTTTTATCATCCAACGCAAACGTGGTGGTATTTGCCAAAAACTGATCGTCGCCCACATGATCGGCGCCGTAGGGATGCGATGTCTTGTAATAACCAAGCGCTTTTTGCTGATCCACGTAACTCAGTAACCCCGGGAACGCTCCGCCAGATGCGCTATTGAGGGCATAACCGTTGTTTGTTTGACCCGGAGCATAAACACTGTAGACATACGTCGCACCCGTATTGGTACCATCGGTGCGCGAATAGCTGTACATCGTGGTATTTTCGAGCGCGTCGGTGGGCTTAACCGTGAGCGTCAAACGACCACTGGTGCGATCGATTTTGCCGAGGTCTTCATCGGTCACGATGTCATGAATGTAACCATCGCGTTTAATCGAATCGAAAGCGACTCGGAACAGCACTTTGTCATCGACAATCGGGGCATTAGCCATGCCTTCGACTTCGCGCAGATTGAGGCTTCCGCCGCGCACGCGCAATAACGCCTCATCTTGATTGGTTGGTTTGGCAGTCGTATAGAGAACAGCACCGCCCGTTGCATTTCTTCCAAACAGCGTTCCTTGCGGACCTTTCAATACCTGTACCGATTGCAAATCGTAAAAAGTCGAAGCGCCGCTGATCGTTAACGGGACCTCGTCAAGATAGGCGACCACCGCAGAGGGTGAACCGCTAAAAGTATCAGCGGATTGACCGCGAATGGCATAAGTGAGCGAGTTATTGCCTTGAGTTTGCCGAATTGTCAGGCCCGGCACACTCGATTGCAAATCGGAGTCGGTACGCACCTGACGCTCGTTGAGTTGTTCAGCGCTAATGGCACTGACCGCGATCGGTACGCTCTGCAAGTTTTCATCGCGACGACGCGCGGTAACAACAACCTCCTCGAACCCTTTGGCCTCTTGCGAGCCCGCTGGTTTGGGAGTCGTTGCAGCCACCACCGTCGGTGAAACCAGTGCAACCATCGCCAGCACAGACCACGGTGACTTGAATGATTGCGGAAAACCAGGATGCGAGTTTTTTGTATTTTTACGCATAAACTACTCCCCATTGTGTTGTTGAACCGTGCGAATCGGCAAAGGCCCGCGCGGATTTTTAAAATTTATTTTTTTGCAGATTTTTTTGTTGTGAATTTTATGATTTCAAATTTTTCTAACGCCCCAACGCTTTCGCGCGCGCATCGAACAGCTCTCGCAAATGATTGACCGGATCGCCAGCGGTGATACCGCCATCCACCGGCAAGATAGCGCCGGTGATCTGCGCCGCCGAATCGCTGCAGAGAAACAGCGCAGCCGGCGCGACATCGACGGGTTTGCCCTGGCGCTTGAGCGGCTGATTGGAATCCCACACCGGCGCCAGCGCCTGCTTGACGCGCTCCGCTTCCTCCGGCGTCATGTCGGGCGTCGTAAATGCGTTCAGCGAGGTGCGGATATGACCCGGCGCCAGACAATTCACGCGAATACCATACTCCGCGAAATCGATCGCGATGGATTTCGTCAATTGAATAACCGCTGCTTTCGTCGCGCGATACGACATCAGCGCGTGACCGGGTAACAAACCTGCGATGGAGGCATTATTGAGAATCACGCCGCCGCCGTGGTCTTTCATATAGCGGCCCGCGCATTGCGCACCGGCCATCACGCCAAACAAATTGACGCCGATAACGCGCTGAAAATCTTTCAGATCGTCGTCGAGAAAACGCGGATAAGTCGCACCGGAAATGCCCGCGTTGTTGAACATGATGTCGAGGCCGCCAAACTTCGCCACGGCGAAATCGACGAGGGCATTCACTTCGTCCATGCTTGACACATCGGTGCGCCTGAACAGGGCTGAGTCGCCGAGTTGCGCAGCGAATGCCTCGCCCTCCTCGCCATTCACATCGGCGATAACAACTTTTGCGCCCTCCTTGACGAACAATTCAACCGTTGCGCGTCCGATGCCGTTGGCACCGCCGGTAATGATCGCGACTTTTCCAGAAAGCACCTGACTCACACACCTCTCCCATTTTTCAAAAAAAGCTGCCCAACTTTTCAAAAGCTCTGTGTTTATTTAAGCCCTATTTTCGGCGTTTAAATGTCAGCGGCAGCGACGCGATCGAACGCGTTGCAACACTCCGCCCATAAGCAATATTTTCCGCCGGAATCGCAAGCTTGAGGTCACCGACTCGCTTGATAAGCTCCTTGGCCGCGACCTTGATCTCCATGCGCGCGAGCGATGCGCCGATACAGCGGTGAATACCGACGCCGAACGCCACGTGCGTACCAACATTGCCGCGACTCATATCGAAATTGCGCGGACATTCGAATTGTTTTTCGTCATCGTTGCCCGATGCATACAGCACCAGCATATGCGCACCCTTCGGCAATTTCTGACCGCCGAGTACGGTTTCGCGCGTAGCCATTTTGGCAAGGCCACGCACCGGTGGCGCAAAACGCAACAGCTCTTCGACAAAGCGCGTAACGAAGCGGTCATCCTCCACATTTTCATAAAGCTGTTGCGCCAGCTCCGGCTGCGTTGCCAACAAATAGAGCAGATTACTGATTGCAGTTGCTGTCGTGTCATTGCCAGCGATAACCAGCGCGCGTACCAGCGATACCGCTTCGGCAAAAGTCAGCTTACTCCCGTCCGCCGTTTGCGCGTGCACGAGATCGGAAATCATATCTTCCTTTGGATTGGCGGCGCGATCCTTCATCTGTTCGCTAATAAAGTTTTGCAATTCGCAAATCAATTTAGCGTTTTCGATCATCTCTTCGCGACTTTGCATACGGCCGATCTGCGCTGTGATCGCTTCCGACCAACGCTTGATTTTTGCGCCGTTATATTGGTTGATGCCCAGCTGTTCGCAGATCACAGCGATAGTCAATGGAATGGCAAACTCACTCACGCCATCGATCACCTCACCGGTAGCCGCCTTATCCGCGACCTTCTCGACCAGGTCGACAATGATGCGGGTAATTCCCGGCTCCAATGTTTTCACGCGGTGCGCTGAAAAAGCGCCGTCCATCAATCGACGAATACGCGTGTGCTCGGGTGGATCGCTCTTGATAACATCGGGAAAAAAACCGCCGCCTTCCTGTTCGAGAATTTTCTTGAACTCTTCAAAATAACCGCTCGCATATTGCGCTTCGTAACCTTGCTTATCCGAGAACGTTTCCGGATCGCGCAGCAGCGCGACGATATCTTCGTAGCGCGACACCAGCCACATGCCCAATTTTTCATCGTAGTGCACCGGATCTTCCGTGCGCATCGTCCAGTAGAAATCATTCGGTTGAGCGAGAATTTTTGGCTCGGTCAGCGATGCTTCAGTTAATGCGACTTTATGCCGCCCAACTGGACATTCCGCCACATTCGTTTGTCCGTCACTCATATTCATGCCTCACGCTATCAATTTTTAAAATCGTACGGATTGAAAAACGGCAATTACCGCACACGCCTGGAACTGCCGACAAAAAGATCTTAATGCTGCTGAACCGCAGCGGGTTGACCTGACGAACGATATTCGCGCGGTCCTTTTTTAAATACTCGCTTGAACAAACGGCTGAAATGCGCCGGACTTTTGAAACCCACGCGAAAGGCTATTTCAGCGATGGATATTTCACCGGCTTTCGTCGACGACAGCCACTGATTCGCTATCTTTAAACGGCGATCCCACACCAGCGCCGAAAACGAAGTCCCGCTTTGTCTGAACAGATGCGACAAATAACGCGAGGAAATGCCGCACGCTTTGGCAACCATCGCCGCGTTCAATTTGGGATCGGATAAATGCACATCGATGAATTTCAATACTTCTTGCAAACGTATTTCCGCCAGCGAATGCCGTGCCTGCGCATAATTTTCGCAGCGCTTGATCGCCTCGGCCAACACGCTCAGCGCGCTGTCGACAAGCAGTTGTTCGATATGCTCGGCCAACTCGCCTTTACCTGCAAAAACATCGATCAAAATGCGCTCGGCGATTTGAAATTCGCGCGCATCGGCAGGCATGGTGAAACCCACATTCACATCGAGCGGAAGAAAACGCCTGAACATGTGCGCCGGCACGACCAGATGAAAAACCTCGTGCACCGATTCTTCATCGGTATGGCAGTCGATGGTGAATGGCGACATCGATTTCGTAACCATGAAATCGCCGGCTTTGGCGACACTGCGACCGCATTGATGCGAAACACAGAGACTGCCGCGCTTGACGAACCACAGCACAACGACGTCCGTGGCATCTTCGCGGATGTGCGACCATGAGCGCCGGAAGAACTGACGGGATTTGGCTTTGAGGTGAATGAGCGAGCACGAACCGACGGTTTTTTTGTCGGCGCGGACATCGATAATGGAGCCCGCTTCGATCGAATAATCCCCGAGATAATATTCTTGGTTCTTATCGCCGCGAAACGCTTTCTGGCAATCGTGATAATTGCGTTCGTCAAATACAAAGAGCGTTGTCGTCACCTCTGACTCTCCGACGCGTCGTTATTTGCGGCTCCTTACCTGCCTCGGATACGACTTTGGTGTTTCGTATCATGAGGCCATCAGCCCTTACTTATCATCGAATATTAACTTTGCGAGGAGCCACACTCATCTTCACTTCGCGTCCTTTCCTGTGCAATTCGTGCAGCTCTAACTTGGCCACCCTGAATATTGCGCCAAATCAAAGATTTCCGCCTTGTATCGCCGCGTAGCTACAGCGCGCTAACGCGTAATACCGGCGTCCGCGAGTTTTTTCTGCTCTTCAGCCGATAATCCCAAGATATCGCCAAATACGTAGGCGTTGTGCTCGCCGAGGCGCGGCGCGGCGTCGGTGATAGCGGCTCCGCGCGACATTTTCCAGCCGGGGCCCACGATCGGCCGTGTCGAGCCGTCGCTATTCGCCACTTCGTGAAAAAAATCTCGCGCCCACAGCTGTTGATCGGAAATCAAATCCACCGAGCTTTGGCTCTTGCCTGCGGCGATGCCGCGCTGCTGAAGCAAGGCCACCAGCTCGGCCGCATCGCGCATGGCGGTCCATGCCGAGACTAAGCGATCCAATTCATCGATATTGGCTTTGCGCTGGAGGAGCGTATTGAATTTGGGATGCGCAACCAACTCGGGCAGCCCCATCGCTGCCGCCAAGGCCTGCCACGCAGACTCGGAGGAAACGGCAATGCTGATCCACTCTCGGTTCAAACACGGGTAAGCGCCGTGCGGCGCCATGTCGGCGTGACGATTGCCATCGCATTCGCGAATCGCGCCATTCAACGCAAAATCCATAACGGTGTCGCCGATCATGCTCGTCATGCATTCGACGGCGGAGACATCGACGAACTGACCGACACCCGTGCGGCGGCGATGCAGCAACGCAACCATCGAGGCGTAAGCGGCAATGGTGCCGAAGGTGGAATCGGCATAGCGCACATTCATGCCGGCGGGCGGATCGCCGGCATAGCCCACCAGCGCACTCAACCCGCCCAGTGCCGCGAAACACGGCGCGTAACCGGTCTGATACGACAGCGGGCCCTCGGTGCCGAACATGCCCATCGATGTGTAAATGATATCGGGCTTAACCGCTTTGATCTTGTCATAGCCGAGACCTAAGCGCTTCACGGCGCCGGGGCGAAGATTTTCGATGAGAATGTCCGACTCGCCGACCAAATCCAAAATCAGCTGAATGCCCTCTTTGGTTTTCATGTCGATTTGCACACTGAGTTTCTGCGGATTGACCGCCTGAAAACCCGGCGCTTTGTCGATATCGGCAACGCCATACGTGCGCGTCACATCGAGCGAACCTTCGCTCTCCACACGAAGCACCTCCGCACCCAAAAACGCTAACAATTTACCGACGTAGGGACCCGCCCACACTTTCGTCAGTTCGATAACGCGCACACCTTGCAACGGGCCGCCACGCGTTTTCATCATGCTCATGGCTGGCCTCCATCGGCGATCGCATCAGCAAAGCATTTTTCATTGTGTTGTCCCAACGTCGGCGCGGGCGAATGAATTTGCGCCGGCGTTTCGCTGAGCCGGTAAGGAACCGTCGGATACAACGCCGCTCCAAGCACAGGGTGTTTTACTTCGGTAAAGAATTTCCGGAATTGATATTGTTCCGATTCGATCAAGTCCTTCGCGTTGTTCACAGCAACCAAGGTAAGTCCGAGCTTTTGCGCCGCCGCGGCAGCTTCGTGTTTATTTTGCGTTTTCAACCACTCGCCAACGTAGTGACGACATTGCGCAACGCGCTCGGGCGTGCACTCGCGCTCCAACCAACGCGCGGAAAACGAATTCATCCACTCGGGATTTCCCAATAATTGGCGCAGCGCTTCCCAATGTCCCGGCGCCGACATCCAGATATACGCGTAACCATCGCGGCACGCGAAAATGCCGGCGGGACCAAACAAATCGAATTGCGTGCGCGCCGTGCCGACATCCATATCGCCCGCGATCATTTGACCCAGCACATAATCGATACGCGACGCGAGCACTTCTTGTTTTGAAATTTCGATAACACGGCCAAGCTTCGAACCCTCGCGCTCGTACAGCGCGGAGACGATGCACAACGCCGCATCAAGTGCCGCTTCGTAACTTGTCAAAAAGCGGCCCGCACCTTTCAACGGCGGTTTATTTTCTTCACCGCTGGGCGTGTGATAACCCCAACCGCTGCCGTGAAATACGGTGAGATCTTCGGCGTGCTTGCGATCGTCCGGCGGCGCAAGGCCAAATGCAGTAACCGAGCAGGCCACCAGACGCGAATACTTTTGCTCGAGGGTTGCTAGATCAATCCCGATATTTTCAAGCCACTCGGCGGAATGATCATCGATAACAACATCGACGCGATGTAATAATTTATCGAGCGTAGCTGCGCCAGCCGATGTCGTGAGATCGAGCGTCAACGAGTGCTTATTGGTATTCAAATAAGCAAATAAGCCGCTGTTCTCGCCACTCTTCTCGCCCGCTCCAAACGGGCCGAGCTGTCGAGTCGGACTACCGCAACCGGGCTTTTCAATTTTAATAATCTCGGCGCCGAAATCGGCGAGCAATTTGCCGCAGTATTCGCCGCAAACGCTCTCCGCAAGTTCAAGCACCTTGATTCCGCTTAAAGCCGACATGCAACCCTCTTCACATTTTATTTATTTACGATTTCATCGCCGCGCGGCATTCAAATCAAGGCTTTTTCCGATTGCCGCGACCCATGCGCCACTCGGGCGGATACTGCATATCGATATCCTTGACGTGTTGGTTCAGCCCCTTCTCGAAGACTTCACCGCCGAAATCGGTAGCGCCCTTTTTATCGGGAGCCATCACCGGCAGCATGCCTTCGACAAATCCAGTGAGCAGGCTGCCCATGTATTCACCGCGATACTGCTTATACATTTCGATAAATGTTTTTTGCACCTGCACGACGTCGGTCGGCCGCGTGCGCGAACACGCCAGTGCGTATTTTTTGGTTTCCTCTTCGAGCTTTTCGCGCGGCACGACGCTGTTCACGAAATTACACTCGTCCATTTCCTGCGCGGTGAACGGGCGCCCCGTGAACAGCATTTCCGAAAATTTGCGCAGCCCCATGGTTTCGATCCACGTCCAGAAGCGCGGGCCCCAGCCGACATAGCGAAATGCAGGATGGCCGAATAATGTATCGTCGGAACACACGAGCAGATCCGCATCGGCGGCCTGATAGAAATGCCAGCCGTAGCAATAACCCTTGGCCTCCACGATGCTGATTTTTTTGAAATCCTGCAGCGGACGATTGCCCGCCTCGGCTTTCGCGTAATGATCGGTCATGCTGTGCAAATAGCGGAACGTTCCTTTCGGCGGATATTTCACGCTGGGATCATTGATGCCGAATTCGTGTGTCAGATCAAGATCGATGCCGTCATCGGTGTAGTAATCGGCCTGCTCGACGAGATCGCCACCGGTGCCGAAATCCTTACCTTCGCCGCGAATGACCAGCACTTTCACATCGTCATCGACATTCGCCTTAAAAACATATTCGGCATAGAGCTGGCGCATGCCCGTCGTCGTGGCATTGAGGGTCTCGGGACGGTTGATGGTCAGCGTCGCAATTTTGTTCTCGGTGTCTTTTTCGTAACGGATGAATTGCTTCGCTTCTTCTTTGAGATCTTCGATATTGATCATCGCCACTCCACCTTAAAGAATTAATTAGCCTGAAAGAATTATTAGCGCACAAAACAAAGATTGCTGTCAGTTTTCTGGAACAACGACGGGGCTGACTCAATCCGCTGAAGATCCAAGACCCACCATACCGGAAGCTATACTGAATACCTGCGCGCGGCCGAACAGTTTCGTGCCGTTACCTACCAAACAACAGGTTCTTATGCCATAGCCGCTGCTTTAAGTCCCGACAAATCGCGTGATACGATCGGCAGCTCACGCAAGTCCCTGACCACAACTGTTGTGGTCAGCGGAAACAGAGAGGTACCCGCCATGAGCGCGGATTATTTTTATTGCCTGGAAGGCCCGCTCGATGCGATGCCAACCGGACGGCAGATGCGTATCGCAAACCTCCACGGCTTTCCCAGCTTGGCGCGCAGCCGCGGCGCTGACCCGCACGCAATTCTGGAGCGCTTCGATATCGATCCGCTGCTGATTCGCGATCCCGATCATTATATCGACAGCAAATCGGTCGTCGATCTTTTTGAGTATTGCAGCACCGCGTTTAACGATCCGCTGTTTGGTATTCATCTCGCGCAACTGCAAGAGCCCGATGTGTTCGGCTGCGTCACCGCGCTGTGCCGTGCCGCATCCACGTTTAGGCAATCGCTCGAGTGCTTCATCGACTACATTCCCATCGCACATTCACCCGCGTCTTCTAACGAGCTGGTCGTGGGTACGAAAAGCGCCGAATTGCGTTGGTATGTACACGACGATTTGAGCCATAACAGTCAGGCCAACTATCAAGCCGTGATGCTGATGATCAAATTGTTGCGCCAAATTGGCGGACCCAATTTTCGGGCGAGTTATGTCAATCTCGCCGTCGACACGTGTCCCAAAGATACCTCGGAGCTCGAACGCGCACTGGGCTGCCACTTTCAGGTAGCCAAAGAAAACGCCATCGCTTTTCCTGTCGAGTATCTCGAACAATCGGTGGGCAGCGCCAATCGCCTGGTGTTCAAACTGCTGGGCGGCTATCTGGAGCGGGTCCGCGCCGCCGCGAGAATATCGCTCGTCGAACGCGTACACGATTACGTGCGCGGCTCGCTGCCCTCCGGCAACTCCTCGATCGAGCGCTGCGCGCAAAAACTGGGAATGTCGGTGCGCACGCTGCAAGCCAAGCTGAGCGATTTCGATCTGAAATTCTCGGATATTCTGGAGCAGCAGCGCATCGATCTCGCAAAAACCTATCTCGAGCAAGAACAATTATCGCTGGACGATATCGCAGCCAATTTAGGCTACTCGGAACAGTCGAGTTTTGGCCGGGCTTTTAAACGCTGGACAGGCTCGTCACCGAAAATTTATCGGCAGAATTTTTGCGCCCCACCAACAAATAATTCACCGTAGGGGCGCATTCGAGCCCGTGTATAGGGCGCATGCAATGCGCCCCTACACTTTTGTCAATTCATAATCGCCCGCATCATCGACGCGCGCTTTCCAGCCGGGATAAACCACGATAGTGGTAAATGTTTCTTCGATGATCGCGGGGCCCTTCACTTCATAACCCGGCTTGAGATCTTCACCGCGATAGACGTTAGTTTCCTTGTAACCCTCACCCAAATTAGCGCGGCGCGTTCTGGCAATTTTTGCCGCCACCGTATTTGCGCTGAGCCCCTTGCCCACAACGGGCGACGGCGTATCAACCGACGTCGCTAACCTCACACCGATGATTTCCGGTATTTCATCTTCGCGGATATGGCCGAACTCTTCCATATGGCGCTTGTTAAACGCTTCGAATGCTTTCGCGCCGAGCGTGTCATTCACGAACGATAAATCCTGCGCGCCTTTGCTGGTGTGCATATCGAATGACAGCGCCCAATTTTGTCCGCGATAACGCATATTGATCTGATACTTCGCCGTGACTTGCGGGCGCGGGAAATTTGCATCGGCGAAATATTTTTCAGCGCGCGCGTCGAGTTCTTTCCACAGCGCTTTCAATTTTTCCAAATCGGGATTATTGACCGGGCAAATGTACGAGCGCTCTTCGTCGATGCTCGGTTTGGCCACGAGCGTTCCCAGCGCAGAGAACGTCGGCGATGCTTTCGGTACCAATACCTTCTGAATACCCAACGCATCGGCTTGCACGGCAGCAAACGCAGGGCCGTTACCGCCGTACGCGAGCATGACGAGATCTTTGGAATCCACGCCTTTGCCCGCCGTCGTTCTTCTCACCGCTTGAATCATGTTGGAATTCACCACGCGCCAGCAATCGAAAGCCGCTTGCTCCGCGCTGTATCCCAATTGTTCGCCGATCGCTTGAAAGGCTTCGACGACACCGACTTTGCTGAGCGAAAAACTACCGCCGGCAAATTCGGATTCAGCCGACAAAATACCCAGCATCAACAACGCATCGGAAACCGTCGGCTGATTGCCGCCGCGACCGTAACAAATCGGTCCGGGTTCCGAACCGGCCGATGCCGGTCCAACCTGCAACTCGCCATTTTTTACGTGACAGATCGAACCGCCGCCAGCGCCGAGTGTTTCCACCTGCACCATCGGCACGCCGACGAGATTGCGATGATGAATGTTCCAACCCGCAACTGCTGGCGCAGCACCTTTCACCACCATCGACATATCGTAAGAAGTACCGCCCATGTCGACGCACAATAAATTCGGATAACCCTTTGCAGCACCGACATGCGCAGAACCGATCACACCACCTGCGGGACCGGAAGCCAACACACGAATCGGCGAGCCATCGATGTATTCCTTCGTCATTACACCGCCGCTGGCCTGCATGACCATGAGCTGATTGCGATAACCGCCTTCTTTCAAACGCGAAACCAATTTTTCAAGATACGACGTGACGCGCGGACCGACATAAGCGTTGACGACAGTCGTGCTGGTGCGATCGAATTCCGGCGAGCGCGGCAACACTTGATGCGAAACAGAAATGTGCACACCCGGCATTTCCTCTTTGACAATTTCCGCGACACGTTTTTCGTGCGCAGGATTTACAAAAGAGAAAATCAACGAGATCGCCACCGATTCGACCTTTTGTTTTTTCAAACGGCGGCAGCATTCGCGCACGGCGTTTTCATCGAGTACTTTGTACACCGACCCGTCAAACAGAATACGCTCGGGCACCGTGAGGCGACGACGGCGCGGTGTAATCTGCTTCGGCGGTTGCAGCTGAATATCCCAAATACTTTCTTTAAAACCGCGACGGTATTCGACTTCATCGCGAAAACCTTCGGTCGTGATCAAACCGGTAACCGCACCGTTCATTTCAATCAGCGTGTTATCGGCAATCGTGGTTCCATGCACGATGGCGTCGCATTGACCGAGAAAATCGCCGAGCGTGAGATTTTCTCTTTCCGCGAGTTTTTGCAAACCTGTCATTACGCCGATCGAACGATCTTCCGGCGTACTCAGATTTTTGTGGAGAATAACTTCCGCGCCTTTCAGCAGCGCGAAGTCAGTGAAGGTACCGCCGATATCAATACCTACGCGATAGCTCATGAATGCGCTCCTTTTACCGCCGCGTGATTTTCCACGTAAGCCGCTTTTATTTTTTCTCGTAACGCCGTGGTTGCCGCCACGTCGACTTTCAGATCGTATTCTTCCAACGAACCGGTCAACACGACGCCGTATTTTTCTCGCGCCGCATGCAGGCTCACGTATTCATCCAACACGTCCTCTTTCACCGCTTCGGGATCGCGCAAATACGCCGGACCAAAACCCGCACCGCCGCCGTGTTGATAAGCAATCACCGCGCCGGCCGGCAATTGCGCTTTAACCGCGAGATCGATTTTGTATTCGTTGGGCGTGCCCACTTCAAAATGGTTGGTGTACGGACTCGCGTCATCGCCACCGCACATGCCGCGCAATGGATGCGTCGCCGACACCATCCACGCCATCGCGAAGGTCGGCACCAAAACTTTCTTCACATTGAGACTGCCGGGCTGACCGCGCCACTGGCCCGCGCCACCGCCATCGATGGTCATTTCGCGGCTGATGTTGATGACAGGAAAACGGCTCTCGGCATCCTCCGCTTCGGACAGCAATAAATTGCCCAGCGCCGACGGGCACGAACCCCAGCCGTCGATACCTTTCACGGCCGATGCATCCATCGAGCGCGCGTCGACGCCCTGATCCATCCACATCATGCCGTTTTCATCGAAGCCGATAACGGCGTTGGGCATACCGATTTTGTACACCTGCGGCTGCGCGCGTTCGGGCACAACGCGTGAGAGCGCCACGCAAACACCTTCGGTAATTTCGCAGGCCGGATGGAACGAGCCGAGCGCAGCGGGCTTGTTGACCGGCGGATGCGCAATACAGCCTTCGGGAATAATGAATTCCACCGCGTTGAATAAACCTTCGTTCTTGGCGATATCGGGGTCGACCATCGCCACCAATTGCGTCATCGCGTAACCGCGGCTATTGCCGAAGGTATTCCACACGCCGACCAGATCCTGGCGATCGTCGGTACCTGTCAGGTCAACGGTCAACTGATCGCCTTTGACTTTGCACGCGACGTGCACCTTGATGTCTTTCGTGCCCAACGTGTCGTGATCGATAAAAACATCGGCCTCATAAGTGCCATCCGGCCATTTCGAGACCTCTTCGCGGAAACGTTTTTCGGAATGATCGATCGTGTAATTAACCGCGGCGTTAACAACATCGGTGCCGTATTTTCTGATGAGATCTTCCATCAATCGCACCGAATGCTGGACGCCGCCAATCATCGCGGCCAAGTCACCCGAAAAGGTCGCGAAACGATTATTGCGCTCGACGAGCTTGATGACGTCGCGACGCTTCTCGCCGCGATGCACGAGTTTCAAGCAGGGGATCGCCAACCCCTCGGTGAAAATGTCAGTGGCTTCGAGCGTAAAACCGCCGGGGTCTTTACCGCCGGTATCGCCCTGGTGCGCTTGCAGTGCCTGCACCAGCACCAATTCGCCCTTGTCATCGAACACCGGCGCATACACGTTGTAGTCGGGCAAATGGCCGCCGCCGTAATCGGGATCGTTGCCGAGAAAGACATCGCCGGGGCCCCAGTCGTAATCTTCTAAGTGCATCAAGCCGTAACGCACGGTGAGCTGAGTCACGAAGGTCAGGTGCGGTGTTCCAACCGAGCCCACGGCGAGACGGCCATGCGCATCGATAAGCGCGGAGTTGCGCTCGTTGGATTGGTTGATAATCGGCGACGACGCCGAGCGCCCCAAATGGCTCGCCGCCTCGAAGCAGATCGTCTCCAGCGCGCCGCGAATAATGCTCGCGGTAACCGGATCTATCACCGCTGACGTTTCGAGCGGCGGGCGTTTGGCTGCAAGTTTCTTATTTAATTCGAATGACACGGCGACACTCCTCTGTGAGGGATGATCGTTAATCCGCGCGAGCCGCTAACAGTTGTCCGCGCGGATAACTAACACCTTGATGCGATAATAAACTACAAGACTGGCGCGGGTTCCTGACAGATCGCGTGGCCTGATATACAGATAGTGCAGGAGGCTGCGCATCGATGGCGCTGGGGAATAGTTGATTACATAATGGGGTCCGCCGCTTAACTTTTACCTTTTAATTTTAATAACGTAGGACGGAGGCAAAAATCTCATGGCTCAACTCTCAACAAAACCAGTAGTCCTTATCACCGGAGCCAGTGCAGGAATCGGCGATGCCATCGCGCGACGCTTTGCCAGAGGCGGCTGGAATATCGTGGCGGTGGCCAGACGAAAAGAACGTCTTGAAAAACTCGCTGCAGATTTGAGCGGTACGGCCCAAGTCGCGATAGTGATTGGCGATGTGACCGACCCCGGCACACCGAAAAAAGCAGTACAGAGCGCCATGGAGACATTCGGCCGCCTCGATTGTCTCGTCAACAACGCCGGCTCGGGAAAATGGGCGCCGGTAAAAAACACCGACGATGCCACGCTCGATGAAGTCGTCGACACCAGTCTGAAAGCGCCATTCCGTTTCGCTCGCGAAGCATTGAGCGCGATGCAGGCCGGCTCATCCATCATCAACATCGGCTCGGTTTTCGGTATTGTCAGCGGCATGGCGGGCGGCGCATATTCCGCCGTGAAAGCGGGACTCATCGGCCTCACGCAATCGCTGGCTTGCGACAATGGCGTCAACGGTATTCGCGCCAATCTGGTGGCGCCGGGCGTGATCAGAACCGATATGACCGACGCGTATTGGGAAAGCGATTATTTTCAGCGCACCAACCACGAAGTGACACCGTTCAACCGCGAAGGCACCGCCGACGATGTCGCTAATACGGTCTTCTTTCTCGCGTCGTCGGAAGGCAGCTATATCAACGGCCAGACTATCGCGCTCGACGGCGGCTGGTCGACCACCAAATATGTTTCGGCTGCCACTTTGGCGCGCGAGCCTTCAGGCAAGTAATTACCCAAAGTGAAAACTGAGGCGCAACTCTGGGGCATAACACATGGCACTTAAACTCGACGATTACCGGTTACTTGGCCACTCGGGATTGCGCGTCTCACCGCTCTCGTTGGGGACGATGACATTCGGTCTGCAAGCCGGCTGGGGCAGCAGCGACGATGAAGCGCGCCAGATGTTCGACCGTTATGTCGAACTCGGCGGCAACTTCGTCGACACCGCCAACTTCTACGCCAATGGCGGCTCGGAAACTCTGGTCGGCAAACTGATGCAAGGCAGGCGCGATCGTATCGTGCTCGCGACGAAATATTCGCTGACGATGCAACCCGGCGATCCCAACGCGGCCGGTAATCATCGCAAGAATATGATTCGCGCTGTCGAGGCAAGTCTCAAACGATTGCAGACCGATTTTATCGATCTGTTTTATCTGCACATCTGGGACGGCCGCACACCCGTCGAAGAGATTCTGCGCGCGTTCGACGATCTCGTGCGCGCGGGCAAAATTATCTACGTCGGCATCTCCGATACGCCCGCGTGGCAGGTGTCGCGTATGCAGGCTATCGCCGAGTTGCGCGGCTGGTCGCCGCTGGTGGCTCTGCAGATTCCCTACAACCTGACCGAGCGCAGCGTCGAACGCGAATTCATGCCGATGGCGCTCGATATGGGTTTGGGCGTATTGCCGTGGGCGCCGCTCGCCGGCGGTGTGCTTGCGGGCAAATACACTCGCGAAGATTTGAAAGCCACGGTTGAAGCAAAACTGGGCGCGCTCGATTCGCGCAAGGCGATGAATCTCGCGCGCGGACGTTTGAACGAACGCACATTGGATATCGCCGATGCCGTTAAAGAAATCGCCAACGAAATGGGCAAAACCTCGGCGCAGATCGCCGTGGCGTGGACACTATTAAATTCTGCGGTGGTATCACCCTTGATCGGCGCGCGCACTTACGCGCAATTTGAAGACAACCTCGCGGCGCTCGACGTGACGTTTACCGACGAACAGATTAAACGCCTCGATGAAGTCAGCCAAATCGAAGTGTGTTTTCCGCACGATATGCTGGATTCGGAAATCACCAAGGGATTGTTTGGCGGCGTGAATATAGAGAAACCGCGCCGGCGCTAATTTTAATAATTGACACGACGCGTGCGAACCATCTTTTATTGGGCTGAGATCAGCTTGGTGTGAGCTTCAGATGCAGCGCCTCAAGTCCGCGAATGATGAAGCTCGGCTCGAATTCGAGATGTCTGTTGCCGCGCGATCCATGTTTTTCCTCGGACAGGTCGATGTCGGATGTGTACTTGAGGAAGCGCTCGAGGATGACGCGAACTTCCACGCGCGCGAGCGGCGCACCCGCGCAGGTATGGGCACCCCGGCCGAAGGCCAGATGCTCTTTGATCTTGTCGCGTCCGAGAATCAACTCCTGCGGGTTTTCCCAGCGACGCGGATCGCGATTGGCGGCCGCGAGGCCGACAAAGATTTTTGTCCCGGCAGCAATGTCCATATCGCCGAGCTGGGTATTCTTCCGCGCCACGCGCGCGGTCATCTTCGTCGAGCCCTCTAGACGCAGCACCTCTTCGAGAAACGACGGGATCAACGACGGGTCTTCACGCAGCCTCTGTTGCAAACCGGGCACATCGACGATGTAGCGCATGGAATTGCCGAGCAGCTTCGCGCTGGTATCCTGCCCTGCAGCAAATAAGAAAGTGGCAAGCCGGACAATTTCCAGCGCATCGGGTGTCGAGCCATCGGGATATTTGGCATTTGACAGCTCCGACAGCACGTCTTCCCGCGGATTTTCCCGCCGATCCATGACATATTGCACGAAGTACATACCCATCAGCACGAGGGGACTTTCCTGCTGCATGGCCTCTTCGGGATTGAGGCTGCCAGCACCTGGGCCGTTAGCGATCGCCTCCATAAATACCTTCGTGTCGTCATCGGGAACACCGAGAAGATTGGCAATAACCAACGTCACGAAAGGCGTTGCGATCTCCTTGATGAGATCGCACTCGCCCTTGGCGATCACATCTTTCACTAATTTATCGGCAAATTCCGAAATAAATACCTCGTTCGCCTTGAGCCGTGACGGCGTGAACAGGCGACTGAGAATCGAGCGGGAGAAACTGTGCTGACGGTCGTCATAGGCAACCACCAGATCGCCGCCGATAAACTCGGTACGATGTGCCTCGATTTGAGCGGTAATGTCGTCGCCCGACGGTTCAAACGGTAGCGGTAGCGCCGGCCCCTGCGGGGCGATGGCGGAGGAAAAATCCTTGGTGTTATTCAAAACCTCGAGCGCCTCAGCAAACCCGGTAACGAAAACGATGCCGCTATCGGGATGGCGGTAAATAGGGCCCTTCGCACGGATCGCCTCGAAGTATGCATAGGGATCTTTCAAGATCGAATAATCGGTGAAGTAATCGCGCTCTTCCAATAATGTGTTCATCGATATTCTCTCTCAAAATGTAAATGGGGTAGTTCGGGTATAGGCTCAGGAGTTCGGGATTCAGTCTTCTTCCGCAATAGTGACTCGCAGTCCGGAAAAGTGTTCCTTCAAACGAATTTGGCAGGAGAGGCGCGAGCGCTCGTTGCGATGACTGCTGCCGTCGAGCAACGCATCCTCGTCCGCGCTCATCGGTGGCAGCATACCTGCGAATTCTGGATCAACGTAAACATGGCAGGTGGCGCATGAGCAGACCCCGCCGCAGAGAGCCAATACGTCGTCGATGCCCGCGTTCCGTATGGCCTCCATCAAGCTGAGATTCGCTTCTCCCTGAATTGAGTGTTGCTCTCCTGCCCGATCGGTCACCACTAGCTGAGGCATTGCATCGCTCCAAATAATCAAAAACAATTGTCGCCCTTTAACCGCAGTGATCCATTCAAAACCGATCAAAGATATGCGACACTATGAAGCATAAGTCACCCCAATCGGACTCGTCAAGCATGAAAGACGCCCGTATCGTCAAGACCGATCAGGCACTGCGGAGCGCGCTGCTTGCCTTGCTGGAGCGCAAGCCGTTGGAGCAGATCACGATTCGCGATATCGCGGCCGAGTCGGGCGTTCACTATGCGACGTTCTTTCGCCACCATCCGACGAAGGAAGCTCTGCTGAACCACGTCGCAGCGGACGAGATCGACCGGCTCGTCGAGCTTTCGCTGCATATACAGGACACGGTCGACACCCATGCGGGATTCGTCGCACTCTGCACCTATATCGATGAACATCGAGCGCTGTGGACTGCGCTTTTGACGGGCGGGGCTGCTGGTGCCATGCGCGAGGAATTGTTGCGCGTGTCTAGAGAACTGGCGGTTGAACGCGCGCCGAAGGACAGCTGGCTTCCCGTGGAGCTGGCAACGACCTGCACGACCAGCCTGATCGTCGAAACGATATCCTGGTGGCTTACTCAGCCGCCAGAAGCGTTCTCAATCGAGCGTGTTGCACAAATTCTTCATCGGCTCGTAAATATTCACTAAAGCCGAAATGCTGTCGGATGATATAGCCGAGCAGTGTTGCACGAACGGCGAACTATTTGGTGGGGCGTAGATCCATCACTTTCCACATCCCTTCTGCGCTCGCGACAATGCGCTCCTCTGCCATGATAAATCCGCGCACAAACACAATCTGTTTGGCGGCGCGAATGACTTCGGCTTTGCACGTAATAAATTCGCCCACGCGCGCGACGGAAATAAACTGTGTTTGCAGCGAAATAGTTGCGCATCGATTGTGACCCAGCGCATCGCCAACGGCAACGCCGAGCCCCATATCAGCAAACGTCATCACCAGACCGCCATGAACGGTGCCGAGGTGATTGTTGCAGTGGCGATCTTCAAGAACCAGGCCGAGCGAACGTCGACCATCATTCACACGCAGCCAGAAAGGACCGGCGACTCCCGAAAAACCACCGAGTTCAACGCGCTCCCAGCCAGCTGTTTTCAGGGATTCAGGTGTCGTGCCGCTCATTTAGAAACCTCTAACATAAATTGATCAAGCAGCACCGAAACTAACGATTAACCTAAGCCGCGCTAAAACACTGTTCAGCGACCATTACTGCCTGACCGCTGCGACCACCGAGCTCTGAAATCAAAGCTTTCATGCGATACGTCCACAAATGCAGCGACATTTCGAGCGTCATTCCCATCGCGCCCATCATCTGGTGCACGTCGTAAATCACGCGCGTCGCGCTATCTTGCGCATAAAGCGCGGCGACAGCTGCATCTCCCGCGTCGCCCGACCACGCCGCTTTACGCGCCAGCCAGCGCACGCCGCCCGCGAGCACGGCGCACTCGGCCATGCGATGACGCAATGCTTGGAAGGTACCGAGCGGACGCCCGAATTGTTTGCGCACGCTGATATGTTCGACCGTCGCATCGATCGCGGCTTTTAACAGGCCTGCCATTTCAGCGGCGAGTGCGACGCGCAACCAGGTTTTTACTTTTGCCGCATCTTCCGCAGAAAGTAATTTCACTTCGGGTTTAACTGTGAAGCGACCCATTGGATACGCATAAAGCGATTCGGGCAGCGCTTCGATTTGATCCGGTGTCGGATGCGCGATGCCGACCCCCACGCCATTTGGAAAAGAGTCGCCGTCGATTACGATCACCGTTTTCGCTGTCGCGAGGAAACGACCGGGACGACCATTTTCAACCACAGAAAATGGACGCGGCAATTCCATATCGAGCATCGGACGCACGATCATCGACAGTGCGGTTTCGCAGGTATACGGCAGACGCGCGAGACGCTCCACGGCTAACGCTGCCGATAAGGCGCCCAATTCGGGAATTGCGCCGATATCGAAATACTGACCTTCTTCCAATTCATTTTCGAGCTTGTCATTCACGAGCGCGAATTTATGAAACTCGGCAGGAACCAACGCAAACTCTTCGGCCAGCTTATCGAGCGCGCTTTCGATCGCAGATTGATCGTCGTTCAGCGTGAAATCCATCAGCGCGGCTCCCGTGGCAATTGCAGTAATTCGGTGGCGATTAAATTCAATTGAATTTCGGCAGCACCCGACGCGATACCGGCAACGATGCCGCGTTGATGATGCGCGAGCAACATCGGATCACCGCCCGCCAATGATTCGGGAACGTGCTCGACAACAAATTCAGCGACGAGACGCTCGCAGATCACTGTCGAAAAACGACCTGCGCTCGCTTCGGGACTCGTGGCCTGACCGTGCACGCGCTGATCGATAATGCTGTAACTATAGAGACGCGATACTTCGCACGCCGCATGCGCTTTCGCCGCTTGCTCGGCGACGCCCGGAGTAAAACGTCCCGCTTTTTTCAGCAGCGCCACCGCGCGATGCAACATGCGCGATGCCAGCGAGAAACGCGGAATACCAACGCGTTCGAGCGACAGCGAAATACGCACGATTTCCCACGCCTGACCTTCTTCGCCGAGACGTGCGCTCACGGGCACGGTGACATCGTCGAAGAAGACTTCATGGATATCGCCTTCGCCGATGATGCTCGGAATATTGCGCACGGTGATACCGGGCGCCGTCATCGGCACCAGGAAAATCGAAATACCGCCTTTGCCCTGCGATGTGCGCGCGAGCAAGAAGCAGGTTTCGGCATCGCCCGCGTACGAGGTCCAAATTTTCTGGCCGTTGATTTTATAAACGTCGCCATCGCGCTCGGCGCGTGTGCGCAGCGAAGCGAGATCGGAACCCGACTCAGGCTCGGAAAAACCCTGACACCAAATCGTTTCACCGCGCGCCATCGGCGGAATGTAACGCGCCTGTTGCTCCTCGGAACCGAAACGCATCAGCGTTGGGCCGATCCAATTCACGTTCATGTATTGACCGCCACGCGGCTCGCCCGCCATCCACATTTCTTCGGCGAGAATAAATGCGATCCACGGATCGGCGTCGCGGCCACCCCAACGCGCGGGCCAGTGCGGTATCAACAATCCTTCGGCAGCCAGGGCGCCGCAGAATTTGCGTGCGAAAGTGGTTTGCTCTTTCGAGGCCGGGCCGTGCGCCAAGGTTTCCCAATCGGCTGGAAGATTGGCTTTGAGAAAGGCGCGAACAGTCGAACGAAAATTCTCCTGCTCTGAATTCCAAGCGAAATCCATCGATTATGATTCCAACTTAATAATTAAAAATGAACGCAGAAAAAAGTTTATTCGCTCTTACCTTTCGATCCCAGCTTAGCGAGATACGCGTCCATACCGGCGAGATAATTCGGGTTCAACATCAATGCGCTATTAGCCAAACGCTCAACCTGACGCGCTTGATCGCGACCGACTTCATACGCGAGTTCGATCGCGAGTTTCGCCGTGCCCATTTGTTCGCCGTGTTGCTCCGAAAGATGACGGCAGAACTTCATCACGTCTTCTTCGAAAGTTTCGTCGGGGAATACTTCGTGGATGAGACCCATGATCAATGCTTTATCGGCATTCGCGGGCAGATTCGCCATCACGAGATAACGTGTCCAATGCGGGCCGATCAAACGCGCAAGACGACTCACGCCGTTCGATGCGGGCAATACACCGAATTTGCCTTCGGGGAATGAATAGCTCGCGCTTTTCGCAGCGAGACGGAAATCGCACGACAGCGACAATTCCAAACCGCCGCCGACGCACGTTGCATGATGCGCAACGACGATCGGCTTTTCGATGTGCTCCATCTCGTCGTAAATGCGTTGCATGCCGTGCAATCCCAAACGGTGTTTCTCACGAATCGCAACGCCGGTGCGCGCAATCTCAGCAGGCTCTCCGGATTTATCGCGCAGATCGGCGCCTGAGCAGAAATAACGACCGGTTGCGCGAATCAGCATGACCTTGAGCGACGGCGTATCGCGGAAACGATGCACGGCTTCTTCGAACAGCGCCATCGTCTGCGCGGTCAGCGCGTTGAGTTTTTCCGGACGATTAAGGGTGCAAATAATAATTGCGCTGTCTTCGCGTACCAATAAATGTGGAGCTTCTGACATCGTGAGTCTCCTTTTAATTATCCGCGGGTGCGCGGCAGGCCGAGTGCGCGCTCGGCGATCATGCTGCGATGAACTTCGCTGGTGCCGCCATAAATCGTCGTACCGTGCGCGTGGCGATAAGCGAGATTGAGTTCGCCGGCAGGACCATGGCGTTTCGACAACGAATGCGGCGCCGTCAGATGCAGTAAGTCGCGCGAATCGGATTGGAATTTTTCCGACGAAAACATTTTGATCATCGGGCCGTACGCGAGGTTCGGTAATTTATTCACACCGACCCACAGCGCGCGATTGGCGAGCACATCCGAAATAAAGAAGTGTGCCCACGTGCGTGCGAGACGTTTTTGCGCATCGACATCTTCGATCAACGGGCGGCCATCTTTTTGCACTTCACGGCACAACTCTTCAGCCGCGACCGTCATCGCGCGCTGGCTTTTGCCGAAACCGCCGCCGTGTTCGAGTTCGAGCGCAGCAGCCATCACTTTCACGCCACCATCGACGGGGCCGAGGCGGTATTTGTCGCTGACAATGACGTTGTCGTAGAACGTCGCATTGGTGCGCTCGTCTTGGAAAGTATGCACCGGATGAATTTCGATGCCCGGTGTGTTTAGCGGTACCACGAACATGGTGAGACCTTTGTGCTTCGGCACATCGGGATTGGTGCGCGTGAGCATCAGCACGTAATTTGCGATATTCGCGCCTGAGGTCCACATTTTCGCGCCATCGATACGCCACGAACCGTCGGGCAATTGCGTCGCTTTGGTTTTCGCGGCGAACACATCGGAACCGCAGCCGGGCTCACTGTAACCGAGGCTGCAAATCGCATCGCCGCTCATGATTTTGGTGAGCACCTCTTGTTTCAATTCGTCGTTGCCGGCTTTGCGAATCATGGTGCCGACAAGATCCGTGGTGCTTACCGGGTGCGATGTCCAACCGTGCTTTTCCCACACGGAGCGGAACGCATTCATCACATACGGAGCCGCTTCGCGACCGCCGTACTCTTTCGGCCAACCCGGGAACAGGAAATTTTTTTCCGCGAGTTTTTTGTGCACGCCCGCATCGTAGCCATCGAACGAATAATGCGCTTTCGCGCGCAGCTCAGGCGTCAAGGTGGCGTTGAAGAAATCATCGAGTTCTTTCGCGAGGGCGCGCGCATCGTCGCCGAGATCGAAATCGATCGAAATCTCACCCACTTCGGGTAATTCGACTTTTTCGTTCGCATATAAACGACGGCCCGCTTCAGCGAGGAAATTGGTGGGATCACCAAAAACTAACGGCCACGCTTTAGCGCGCAGGTTATACAAATGAATATCGTATTCAGTCGCCAACCCGTAACCGCCGAAGGTGTGCAGCGCCTGCGTCACCGCACGGCCGGCAGTATCGGCATTCCACCAAATGGCGAGAGAAATTTCAGTACCCGCTTCAGGCAAACTTTTAGCGATATCGTGAATCGCTTTCCACGCGAGATATTTGCCGCCGTCGGTATCAGTAATCAAATCAGCAAGCGGATGTGAAATCGCTTGATACGCACCGATCGGCTGGCCGAATGCCTCGCGCTCGCACGCGTACGCAGCAGCGAGACGAATCGCTTCGCGCGATAAGCCCGACAGCGCAACACCCATCAACAATTTCCATTCTTCAAGCGCCTGCGCGAAGACTTTCAGCGCAGCAGCACCTTCACCAATAACGACGCGATTCGAACTATTGAGTTTCAATTCGGCGATCGGCGTTTGCGCGAGATTTTCTTCGCCGCGCTTCTCGTCCTTAGAAAAAGAAACGAGCACGATCTTATCGCCATCGCGCGCAACGACCGCATCGGCAACTGCGCCGCCAGCGACCCATTGTGCAGACGCTTTCGCGACGTCATGGAATGCGATGCTCAACACCACGTCGCCGCCGATTGCGCGCTCGAGTAATTCGCTCTGCGCTTCGCCGCCGACGATGGCCAGCACACGCGCGGCGACCAGCGCCTCCGCGACTGGACCGGAGGTCAACGTGCGCCCCGCTTCTTCGAGCAACACGGCGGCATCCATAATCCCGAGTCCAAGACCGCCGCAATCCTCCGGTACGCGCAAACCGAACGCGCCGAGCTCCGCCAAACCTTTCCACAGCTCGACATCGAAACCGCCTTTATCAGCGGCTGCGCGCACACGCACCATGCTGCTTTGATCGTCGAGGAAACGCGCGAACGATTCGCGCATCATCCGTTGGTCATCGGACAGTTCGAAATTCATCGTTGAGGTAACTCCGAAATAAATCTGGTTGTCAAAAAAGGTAGAGGGAGGATTTCTCCTCAAGATATAGGCGTCGCCGGGGGGCGAAGCAGACTACTATGGCGTGTCGGACACAGTCAATAATGCTGGACAACGCGTGCAACCAACAGCCTTGCCATCCTATACGGGGCAGCCGCGACCGGAGCTTAACATTTGATTACAGTATGCCGACATTAATTGACGTTAACTTATATTGCGTCGCACAATGCCGCCGCGCTTTTTGCATCACCACCCGCAAATAACCGACGTACTCCATTACCGAGAACTTAACGTGCCTATGAAAACAATTGACCCCAGCACTCTCAGCATCGGCAAGATTTTTCAACGCGGTTTGCTCTTGATCGTTACAACTATCGCTATCGCGCCCCCTCTCTACGCGGTTGAATCCGTCGTCGATCAAAATCAATTGGGCACCCAATATTCGGAGCTCAAACAAATCAACAAAGACAACGTCGCCAACCTGGAAAAGGTCTGGGAGTATCACACGGGCGATCTGCCGCCGAAGGAATTGAAGAAAACATTTGTGGCGTTTGAAGATCAGCCCAGCATGATCGAGGGCAATCTGGTCGTGTGTTCGGTGGCGCGCCGTGTCATCGCGCTCGATCCGCAGACCGGCAAGCAGCGCTGGGTGTTCGATCCGAAAGATCCGCTCGACAGCAAAAAAATCGGCTATCGAAAATGTCGCGGCATTTCGAATTGGGTAGACAGCCAAGCCGCTGACGGCGCCGTCTGCAAATCACGTATTTTTCTCGGCACACCGACGTATCGCCTCTGGTCGATCGATGCCAAAACCGGCAAGCCCTGCGAAGACTTTGGCGAGCACGGCGTCGTCCAAATGCCGATAACGAAACCCGAACTCTTTCCCGGCGAAGTCGTCGCGGGCTCTAACCCCGCCGTCGTCAACGACGACGTCGTCGTCGGCTCGGCTGTGGCCGACAATCAGCGCCAGGACGCGCCGAGCGGGCGCGTACTCGCCTACGATGCACGCAGCGGAAAACCAGTCTGGCAATTCGACCCGGTACCGCGCGACCCCGCCGACCCAGCGATGAAAAGCTGGGCCAAAGGCACCGCGGGCTTTGGCAGCGGCAGCGTATGGTCGTCGATGGCGGTCGATCAAAAGCTCGATCTTGTGTATCTGCCGACGACGAGTGTGTCGGGCGATTTCTACGGCGGCGACCGCACCGGCGACAACAATTACACGACCGGAGTAGTGGCGCTGCACGGCAAAACCGGCGCAGTGGCGTGGTACCGTCAAATCGTGCATCACAATATTTTCGATTACGACCTGCCCGCGCGGCCGATCCTGATCGATTATCCGCAGAACGGCACCATGGTTCCCGCGCTCGTGCAGCTCACCAAAATGGGATTGATCTTCGTGTTCAATCGCGAGACCGGCGAGCCGCTGGTTCCGATCGAAGAGCGGCCGGTGCCGCAGACCGGCAAAGTCGCGAAAGAAGTGCCCTCGCCGACACAGCCCTTCCCGGTCGGCATGCCCAGCTTGTCACCGCAAGGATTCACTCCCGACGATGTCTGGGGTTTTACGCCTATCGATAAATACCTGTGCCGCAGAAAAGTCGAAGCGCTCAACTACGGCCCGATGTACACACCGCCCAGCGAGAAAGGCACGATTGCCATGCCTTCCGGCGGTGGCGGCCCGAATTGGGGTGGCGGCGCATACGACCCGACCAGCCACGTCATCGTCGTGCCATCAAACCGCGTACCGATGATCGAGACACTGGTGCCGCGCGAAAATATCAAGCTGGACCCGAATCAAACCATCGAAAGTCGCGGCACCATGATCTTTGCCAACACCGGATCGCCGTACGTAGTGAAAATCGACCCGTTGCTGTCGCCGCTCGGCGCGCCGTGCTCGGCACCGCCGTGGGCGGCATTAACTGCCGTGGATCTGGTAAACAAGAAAATCGTTTGGGAAGTGCCGCTCGGCAGTATCGAAAAACTCGCGCCGTTTCCCATGCCGTCATTCGTCAATACCAATTTGGGCACACCGGGCGCAGGCGGCCCGCTCGCCACCGCTGGCGGCGTGGTGTTTATCGGCTACACGCTGGATGACACGATCCGCGCATTCGATATGCAAACGGGCAAAGTGTTGTGGAAGGCGAATTTACCTGCCGCCGGCATGGCCGTACCCATCACCTATGAAGTCAACGGCGAGCAATACCTTGTTATCACTGCCGGTGGTCATAGCATGTATGGCTCGACGATGGGCGATTCCGTCGTTGCGTTCAAACTGAAACATTGATTTGCCCGAAAAAAAATTACGCGGAACGTGTGTGATACGGCGAGCGCCGCTCCAGCAGTGGATTGACGAGCGGCGCAAGCAGTTTTAGAAGCCAGCGCATAACACCAGCCCTGGCTTTCAAATCCGAAAAAATATCGTCGATGCTGTGCCGTTGAAACGCCAATAATTGTTGGCTTTCGGCGGTATCCAACCAATCGCCAAAAAAATACGGCGGTCCGGGGCGAAATACCTCGGGTTTGAGCGGCCCTAAACCCATCGAGGAAAACAAACGATTATAGAAATCGAGCGCGTAACTGCGGCAATTTTCGCCGCCACCGATGAACAGGACTTTGCCGATCGCCGCATCGCAATTGACGGCGTTGGCGAACGCCAAGGCGGCATCGTCGTTGTGCACGACTTCAATGCGCCCATCGGCGCTTGTTTCAAATATCAGCTTTAAATTTTCCATGTCCTTGAACGAAATATCGGTGGGCGGACACGCGGCAATGCGCAAAATGCTCCAACGCAGCGAGCTCGCTTTGATGCGGCGCTCGCATTCCGCTTTAGTTTTTCCGTAAAGATCGGATGGCTGCGGCACATCGTCAACCTTGAGCGGCGGTGCGCGCAGGTGCTGCTCATGCCCCGCCACCGTCATGCTCGATGCAAAAATCAATCGCTTCGCGGTCGGTGACGCTTCCATCTGTTCGAGCAATTCGATAGTCGCCGTTTGATTGACCGCGACGGTGAGTTCGGAATTGCGATCGGCTGCGGGCGGAATAATTGCAGCCAAATGCATCACGGTATCGATATCGATCAACGCCCGCGACCAAACACTCGGATCGCAAATATTGCCCCACACCACTTCAATGCTGCTGCCAAAACTCGCGGCCAGTGTTTCCGCGCGCGGCGTTTTCAAGTCGACAGCCACCACGCGATGCCCAGCGTCCAACAGATGACGAACAGTGCGGCTGCCGATATTGCCAAAGGCGCCGGTAATTAATACGGAGTGCGACATAAAGAAAAGATTCTCACAGCGGCGATAAATTATAATTCGGCTTGGCGACACGGCAATTAAGCAGCTACGCCAATGGATAAAGAGCAGTATTTTCATCATGCCACGCGCGACCAAACTCATCCAGCAATTCGATGCCAGCTACGAATCGCAGCGCACCTAGCGATGATGCCACCGAATTTTTCGGGAGACAGATATGTGCAAATCGATCGACAAACTGGTAAAGCGGCTGCTTTTCTGCTGCGCCTTCGCGCTGCCGGTGCAAGGATTTGCCGACGAAGTCAAAGCCGCCGTCGCCGCCAACTTCACTGCGGCCATCAAAAAAATCGCGCCGCTGTACGAACGGAAAACGGGCAACAAATTGCTGGCGAGTTTTGGCGCTACGGGACAGCTCTATGCGCAAATCAATAACGGCGCGCCTTTCGATGTGTTTCTTGCTGCCGACGATAAAACGCCGAAAAAGTTGATCGCCGAAGATAGGGCCAGCGCCAGCTCGTATTTCGTTTACGCGCGCGGACAACTCGCGCTTTGGAGCGCGCTGCCGGGCTACGTCGATGATCGAGGCGCCGTATTGAAATCCAATCAATTCGATAAAATCGCCATCGCCAACGCCAAGACCGCACCGTATGGACAAGCCGCGATCGAAACGCTGACGGCGATGAAACTGCTCGATGCCCTGCAATCGAAATTCGTCGTCGGCGAAAATATTGCGCAGACACAGCAATTCGTCGGCAGCGGCAATGTGCCGCTGGGATTTATCGCGCTGGCCCAAGTGAACGCATTGCCCGTCGACAATCGCGGCAGCTATTGGATCGTTCCGGAAACGCTGCATCAGCCGATCGATCAAGCTGCGGTGTTATTGCTACACAGACCCGAATTGCAAACCGAGCGGACGACAGCCGCCAAAAGTTTTCTCGCTTTTCTGAAATCGCCCGAGGCAATTGCTATCATCCGCGAACTCGGTTACGACGTTCCATAAGAAGCTCTAACAATGACTATCGATTGGCAGCCGGTTTGGTTGACGTTGCGACTCGCGAGCACCACCACCGCGCTATTGCTGCTGTTGGCGGCCCCGCTCGCATGGTGGCTTGCGCGCACATCGTCGCGACTGAAGCAACCGCTGTCGGCACTGCTCGCGCTGCCGCTGGTATTGCCGCCCACCGTGCTCGGTTTTTATTTGCTGTTATTGCTCGGCCCGCGCGGACCGATCGGGCATTTTACGCGTTGGCTCGGCATCGGCACGCTGCCGTTCACATTTTCGGGGCTCGTCATCGCCTCGTGTTTGTATTCGCTGCCATTCGCTTTGCAGCCGATGCAAACCGCGTTCGAAAGTATCGGCCGCCGCCCGTTTGAAGTTGCCGCCACGCTGCGCGCCAATGCACTCGATCGCGCGTTCAGTGTCGCGCTGCCGCTCGCGCGCAACGGCATTTTGAGCGCCGCCGTGCTCGCGTTTGCGCACACCATCGGCGAATTCGGCGTGGTGCTCATGATCGGCGGCAATATTCCGGGCGCGACCAAAGTATTGTCGGTGGCGATTTTCGATAACGTCGAAGCGCTCGAATACACGCAGGCACACTGGCTCGCGGGTGGCATGCTGGTATTTTCATTTCTTACGTTGCTAGCGTTGTACGTATTTAACGATCGTCACAAGCCGTTTAACGAGCGCCAGATGCGGATCATTGAAT
Organism: uncultured Verrucomicrobiaceae bacterium; assembly: GCA_964500675.1. GTDB lineage: Bacteria > Pseudomonadota > Gammaproteobacteria > Pseudomonadales > CAMLJR01 > CAMLJR01. The sequence continues at coordinate 321,720 of CAZCNY010000001.1, forward strand.
GATGAGCGCGCGCGATACGATGATTGCGAACCATACGATCGCCGCGCGCTTCAAACTCGCACTCGGCCATTTCGATATCGATATCGATATCGAGTTTCCCGCGCGCGGCATCACCGCACTGTTCGGCAAATCGGGCTGCGGTAAAACAACTTTATTGCGCTGCATCGCGGGACTCATTAAAACGCACAGCGGTTTTCTGCGCGTCGATGGCGAAGTGTGGCAGGACGAAAAAACTTTTGTGCCGACGCACACGCGCGCGCTCGGTTATGTGTTTCAGGAAGCGAGTCTGTTTCCGCATTTGAATGTGCGCCGCAATCTCGAATACGGTTGGAAGCGCACACCGAGCGCCGGTCGCCGCGTCGATTTCGATGAAATCATTACGCTGCTCGGCATCGAATCGCTGCTCGCGCAAAAACCCGATACGCTCTCGGGCGGTCAGCGTCAACGCGTAGCGATCGCGCGCGCGTTGCTCAGCAGTCCGAAATTATTATTGCTCGACGAGCCGCTCGCGAGCCTCGATCTCGACAGCCGCGCCGAAATTCTTCCCTATCTCGAACAGCTACACGCGCAGCTCGACATCCCGATGATTTATGTGAGCCACGCGCCCGCCGAAATCACGCAGCTCGCCGATCACCTCGTGCTGATCGAACAGGGCCGCGTCGTCGCCGATGGTCCGCTCAACGATATTCTCACGCGGCCCGATCTCGCGCCCGCGCAGCAGGACGAAGCCAGCGCAGTCATCGAGGGGCATGTGATCGGCCACGATCGACAATTCATGCTCACGCAAATCGCCGTACCGGGCGGGCAAATGGCGGTCGCCTATCACGCACTCGAACACGAGCAGCGTGTACGCGTGCGCATTCTCGCGCGCGATGTGAGTATCGCGCTCGAAAAACCACAGCGGACCAGCATCACCAACGTGCTATCCGCGCGCATCGCGTCCATCAACGCCGCGGAAAACTCGCCACAGGCTTTGCTCAGACTCGATCTCGGCGGCGCAATTATTCTCGCGCGCCTCACGCGTCGCTCGGTCGCGCTGCTCGACCTCAAGCCCGATATGATTGTCTACGTGCAGGTGAAAAGCGTGGCGCTGATGAACTAGAGCGTCAGCACGGAAGGCATCAACTGCATTTATTTATTGGTGCCGGATCGATAATTCGCACCCCACGCGCGTACAGCCCAATTTTTACACGAATGGAATCTATGAACTTATTTGGAGATCGCGGGTCGGTTCTATAGTACGTAGTCAACTACGAGTACGTAGTCAACTACGAGTACGTAGTCAACTACGAGTACGTAGTCAACTATGGCGGTACCGAGCCAATAATGGCGTGCCGCAATCTGTGGAAGCAAATACATGGAGCATTTTTCAGCTAAACCGTTGACGAGCCTGCACGCTGATTTGTCATTGGCGCGCCCCGATCCAAATAAACAAACCCCGATCACTCTCGATTCTCCAGCGCAAGCGCTGCTCACCGATTTCACGAAAACACAGGCGCTTTCGATACCTGCAACTCTGCAAATCGATGAAGCGCTGCAACAGATGATTGTCGTAGGCGTTCGATTGTTGTTTGTGACCGATCATGAGTTTCAGCTGATCGGTTTGGTGACCTCGTACGATATCGCGGGCGAAAAGCCGTTGCTCTACATGCAATCGCGCGACTCGCATTTCAATTCCAACGCGCGCGCGTCGATTCAAGTGCAACATATTATGCAGCCCACTTCCGCGTGGCACGTGTTGGATTTCCACGCCGTTGAGCACGCCAAGGTGGGCGATATCGTCGCCACATTGAAGAACACCGGACTCTACCATTTGGTCGTGGTGCAACACGCATCGAGCGATTCCAAACCGTCCGTGCGCGGACTTTTTTCCGCAAGACAATTTGAGCGCGCGCTCGGCATCACATTCGATCAATGGCAGCGGCCCAACAGTTTTGCCGAGCTGGAGCGCACGCTTGATCACCCGCTGGATTCACCGCAGGTGCAGTCGAATCCGTGGCAAAATCGTCCGAAAACGGGCCTCTCATGGGGGCGATAAAAACTCTTTAGCAATTCTCTATTTGCATTTCGACGTGCGATTGCCGACAAGCCGCACTGAACCGCTTTAAACCTTCCGGTTAAGTTGCACGGCAACTGCGGCAAGCGGCGCCCTCTTTGCCGCTCGCCGCGTACCCGGCTCCGACGCAAATCGAAATAACGTCAGCGCGAACGCCGCAATAAATAAAACTTGTTGCGTCCGTAGCACAGCGCCGTGATAGAACTCCCTCGATAGCTTGCTCATAATGCACCCCCGCTTTCATGCAAGCCGAGCCATTCTCTTGAAAAGACTGTTAGCCATTGCGGCAATTACGATCGGTTACGTTCTCAATCCTTTGAACGGCTCGCTGGCGGTTACGGCTTACCCGCAGTTATCCGATTTTTTTCACGCGCCATATGCGCGTATGTCGGCCATGGTGATGTATTTCATGGCGGCCACCGCCGTGGGACAACCATTAGCGGGTGGGCTGGGGGATTTTCTGGGCCGCAAAAATATTTTCCTCGTCGGCATTCTGGGTTTTACCGTCGCCAGCGCCTTGGCGGCAAGCGCGCGGAGTTTCGATTCGCTGTTGTTGTGGCGCGTGGCTCAGGCGAGCTTTTCGGGAGTCATTATGACCAATGGTATGGCCTTGATTGCGCAGGTAGCGCCACAAGAGAAAATCGGTATTTATGTTGGTTTTCTGAACTCCGCGTTTGTCGCCACCACGGTAATTGGCTTCACGCTCGGCGGATTCCTGCTGCAATTTTTCGACTGGCCAATTCTGTTTGCATTGAATGTCCCGCTCGGTGTAATTGCTTTTGCGTTGGCGATCTTTTTTATTCCGAGAGACTCCGGCACAAAGGTCCGCTTCACCGCGCTCAGTTTCATGGGCGTGCCGTTTTTGCCGCTGGCGTTGGGCCTGCAAGCGCTGGTTCAGGGCGCATCGTTTATCCGCTATCTGATCGCATTTCTGCTCGCGCTCACCGCCATCGCGTTCGGCATTATTCGCTCCAGCAATTCACGCAAGCAACTCAAGAGTTTCGGCAATCTGCGCTTCAATCTCGGCTGCCTGATTCTTTTGTTCTCGATCGCTTTGCACTTTGCCATCGTCTTCACGCTGCCGGCGTGGGCGCACGTCGCGCTGGGAATCAAAAGCGGCGTGATGGGCATTTATTTTTCGATCATCGCGGGCTCTCAGGTGCTGGCGAGCACGCTATTCGGCAAGGTTATCGATACCTACGGCGACAGAAAGTTGCGGCTTTATGCGATTGTCGCGATCGCGCTGCCGATTCTGATCATGGTGTTTTACCTCAACCGGATCAGTTTCGCGCTGGCGCTGGCGCTGTTTGGCTCCGGCATGGCGGCCGCGCAGTTGATTGCGCAACGGGCGTCGCTGCTGGCTTCATCGGAAGACTCGCGCGCGCTGGCCATGGGCATCTTCAGCAGCTACCGCTCGATCGGCGGGTTATCGGGTAACGCGCTGGCGGCGGTTATCCTGGCCGGTTATGCGACCATCGTCGCGGAGTCGGGGATGCGTGTGCTGGAGTGGGGATTGGCATTGTTTGTGGTGCCGGCGACATTGGCTCTGTTGATACTGCGAGATAAAAAAATCACAGCACCGTGATTAATACACGGCGCGGCGCAGAATGGGTTGCCACTTGCGACACTTAATGGAAATTTTTTAGTTTAAGTAAGACAGGCATTTTCGCTCCGTCAAAAGTTTAGGGAGGCAAAACCCTAAATTTCGATTGGCCGTCGACAAAGAGCATTTTTCCAATTTAGAAAACGCTTAGCAAAACAATAATCACAACAGTTGCACCGTAACCGATACTGCTCGCCAATGCGCCATACGTTGGGATTTATCGCGCTGCGCTTTCAGCACCTCAAGTAACCCGATCAAATGGTCCCTATCCTTCGCCGGCATATCGCGCATACCGCGAAAATCATCGGTTCGCAAAGTGTAGGTGTTACCCTCGATGACAACGGTGACGCTGGATTTGCTCATTGAAATTGAGGTTCTCAACACTAACTACGATGTTGATTATAGAAATAGATAAGCCGCGTGCCGTGTTTCGGGAATTACACTCCGGGATTGCTTGGCGCGAGAAACAAAAAAGGCCGATCAAAATTAATCAGCCTTTTTCATTCATTGCTGCGAGCGAATTGGAAACTCCGTACAAACAATATCGTTATCGACAACAGCACCGCGCTTCCAGCTCCTTGTACTCGCCGACGATTTTAACAAAAGACGGTTTCGGATAATGAGTAAAATTTGAATTAACGCGGCTGCATGCGGATCGCGCCATCCAAACGGATGGTTTCACCATTGACATAACCGTTGCGTGCAAGCTCCAGCGCCATGCTCGCATACTCATCGGCGTTGCCGAGACGCGGCGGGAACGGCACCATCGCACCGAGTGCATCTTTCATTGATTGCGGCGCGCGCGCCATTGCCGGCGTATCGAAAATACCGGGCTGAATCGTGTTGACGCGAATGCCTTCGCGCGACAAATCGCGTGCAATCGTCAATGTCATGCCGACAATACCGGCTTTTGCAGCGGAATATGCCGCCTGCCCCATCTGGCCTTCGGTTGCGGCAGCCGATGCGGTATTGATGATAACGCCGCGCTCGCCATCGATCGGCTCCACTGCCATCATGCCGGCCGCTGCGCGCGTGATGCAGCGGAAAGTGCCGACCGTGTTCAATTTCAGCACCCACTCGAATTTGTCGGACGGGAATATTTTGATCTCGCCGGTTTCTTTATCGCGGCGAGCGGTCGGAATCGCGTTACCGCCGCCCGCGCAACAAATTAACACGCGCTCCTGACCGTTCGCTGCACGCGCTTTCGCGAACGCCGCGTCTACACTTTCATCCGACAAAACGTCGCAGCAGCAAAAAATAGAGCCGGTTTCCGCGGCCATTTTCTCGCCGATTTCCTCGTTGAGATCGAAAATAGCAACTTTGACTCCCGCTGCGCGCAGCGCTTTCACGGTAGCGAGACCAAGACCCGAGGCGCCACCGGTGACAACGGCCGCGATTGAGGAATCAATTTTCATAATTTTCTCCAGGTTTTGTTAAGTGAATAGCTGGCGCTACAAAGCAGGCGCTATTTCTATCGCAGACCAGAAGGTCTATGCAACAGTAGTGTTGATTAGTATGATACCGGCCGATTTTAGAGGGGCATCTTATGACACAAGTAATGAAAGGGGTTAGAGTCCTCGAAGTAGCTCAGTTTACTTTTGTTCCCGCAGCCGGCGCGATTCTGGCCGACTGGGGTGCCGACGTCATCAAGATCGAGCATCCCACACGCGGCGACACGCAGCGCGGTTTCGTCAAAATGGGCGGTGTCGACACCAACCCCAACCGCAGCCCTTTTGTCGAACACCCCAACCGCGGCAAGCGCAGTGTCGGCGTCGATATTTCCACCCCTGAGGGCATGGAGGTGATCTACGAATTGGCCAAGACCGCCGATGTTTTTCTCACCAATTACCTACCCAACCAGCGCCAGAAAATGAAGTTCGATATCGAACATATTCGCGCGATTAATCCAAAAATCATTTACGCGCGCGGCAGCGCCTTCGGCGACAAGGGTCCCGAGCGCGACGTCGGCGGCTTTGACGGCACCGCTTTCTGGAACCGCAGTGGCATCGCCGATGCCATGTCACCAAAGGAGCTGGGCGGCCCTCTTTCCCAAGGTATTCCAGCCTTCGGCGACTCCATTGGCGGCATGAACATCGCCGGCGGCATTTCTGCGGCGCTGTTTCATCGCGAGCGTACCGGCGAAGCGCTTGAACTTGATGTTTCACTGCTGAGTACCGCCTGGTGGGCTTCCGGCACCTCCATCGATATGGGTATCGAAACCGGCAAGGTCATGGCCAACCGCATGCCGCAATCAGGTGGCAACCCGGGCAACCCGCTGATGGGCAACTACTACACGTCCGATAAAGGCGTGATCAACATGTGCACGCTCACCCCTGGCCCGCACATCAAGAGTTTCTTCCAGCATATTGGCAAGCCAGAACTGGCCGAAGACGAACGCTTTTCTACTGTGCAAAATCTGATGAAAAACTGGGAAGCCGCCAGCGAGATTATCGTGGCGGCCTTTGCAGCCAAAGACTTCCAATACTGGCGAAATCACCTGAAGACATACTCCGGTCAGTGGGCACCAGTGCAAAGTCTGATCGATATCGCCAGCGACGAGCAGGCTCTGGCCAACGATATGCTGTTCGAAGTGGAGGCCGCCGATGGCGGCGAGCCGATCAAACTCGTGCGCGGCCCCGTGCAGTTCAATCACGAGCCGGTCAAAACCACGCGCGCGCCACTCGCCTCAGAGCACACTGAACTCGTTCTGATGGAGCTCGGCATTGAGTGGGAACGTATCGAACAACTGAAAGCCACCGGCGCCATCGCCTGAAGAAAATGTCAACATCCCTGCGCTTCAAGACCTGTGTTGTCTTGGGGCGTTTGTTGTTTAATTGTCAGTAACGAAATACGAGTACGAGAGAGCTATGAAACCCGGAGCAAAACTCAAAAGCGCAGTGTGCGATACAGAAGTCATGGTCATTCGCGGTAGCGGTCTTGTCGTTGAATGCGGCGGCAAGCCGATGGGTGACGATAAGCCAGCCACGCTCGGCGAAGTCGATCCCGCTTTCGCGGAAGGCACCAAAATCGGCAAGCGCTACGTCGATACCGCTGGCACCGTCGAGTTGTTGTGCGTGAAAGCCGGCAAAGGCTCGCTGTCCATCGGCGGCGTCGCGCTGCAAACCAAGGACGCCAAGCCGCTGCCGTCGTCCGACTAATTCCATCGTTACCCCTCTAGGACTATCGATGAATATTTCTCTTGTTTTGCAAATGGCCGCCGATGCCGATCCCGAGCGCATCGGCCTGGTCTGCGATGGGCGCCGCTGGTCCTACAGCGCGTTGATGCGCGCTGCAGAGGGTGCGGCGCACACTATCGAACAATCTGGCTGCACCCATGTGGCGCTGCTGGACGAGAGCAGTGAAGCAGCGCCGATCGCGCTGTTCGGTGCGGCCCTCGCCGGCGTACCATACGTACCGCTCAATTATCGTCTCGCCGATGCCGATCTCGCCGCACTGCTCGGCCGGATTGCACCCGCCTACATCGTTGGCGACGTAGAACGGGTCGACCGACTGAACCCCGAGGGCGGTCATACCTGCCTGTCTCGCACTGAGTTCGTCGCTGCAGCCGAAGCGGCAGCTGGCTCGGCGTCGCTGGAAGAACTGGAAGGCGAAGGTATCGCCGCACAAATTTTCACGAGTGGCACCACCGCAGCCCCGAAAGCCGCCATTCTGCGCCACTCCAATCTGCTGGGTTACATCCTCGGCACGGTCGAATTCTGCTCAGCTTCCGACGACGAGGCGGCACTGGTTTGCGTGCCCCCTTATCACATCGCCGGTATCGCGGCGCTGCTCAGCTCGATCTATGCGATGCGCCGCATCGTCATGCTGCCAGCCTTCGAACCCGATACCTGGCTTACACTCGCGAGCGCAGAGCGCGTTACCAACGCGTTTGTCGTACCAACCATGCTGGCGCGCATCATCGCCCGGATGGACGCAGGCCAGAAACCGGACCTATCGTCGTTGCAGGCCATCGCCTACGGTGGCGGGCGCATGCCACTGGAGTTGATCGATCAGGCGCTGGAGCTGTTTCCACAAACCAATTTCACCAATGCGTACGGTTTGACCGAGACGAGCTCGACCATTGCCTTGCTCGGACCGGAGGATCACCGCATCGCCCACAAGTCGAAGGATCCTGCCGTACACGCACGCCTCGGTTCCGTCGGCAAGCCGCTGCCGACCGTAGAAATCGAAATCCGCGACGACGAAGGCAAGAAACTGGCCGCCGGCGAGCGCGGCGAGATCTATGTGCGCGGCGATCAGGTTTCGGGCGAGTACCGCGGACGCTCGGCGCTCGACGCCGAGGGCTGGTTCCCGACCCGCGATGCCGGCTATCTGGATGCGGAGGGTTTTCTGTTTCTCGCCGGGCGCGCGGACGATGTCATCGTCCGCGGCGGTGAAAATATCTCACCGGGCGAAATCGAGGATGTACTCGCGACCCACCCCGCCATCGCCGATTGCGCAGCCGTCGGGGTGCCGTCGACGGAATGGGGCGAAGCGGTGGGCATCGCGATCACGATTCGTCCCGATCATGTCACGCCGAGCGACGAAGAGCTGAAAAAGCTCATCAAGGACCGGCTGCGCTCATCGCGCGTTCCGGAAAAGATCGTCGTGCTGGATACACTGCCGTACAACGAAATGGGTAAATTACTGAGACGCAAAGTTCGCGAAGTCCTCAATGGTTGAGGGACAAACAGCTTTTCCGCTAAGGCCGCGATCTTCGCGGCCTTTTTGTTTGCCGAATAGAATTCTTACGGTTTGGTAACGCTTCTGTTCCGCCATTGATCTGGGCGCATTGTTAATCTAGGCTTCGAACAACATCAATAACCAACAAGGCTGATTGACCTATTGTTGCAGTCAAGCTTCAAAGCGTTTTCCCTTTTTTCATTCTAATAGCAATAAATCCAAACACACGGGGAGCCACAACAATGAACGATGAAACACGTCAGCTTTATGTGCAGACTTTTTCCTCTAAATCCGCAAAATTTTCGCGCCGCTTATTAGCTGCTTCCGTCGCGACCATCGTTGCGTCGCAAGTGAGCGCGCAAACGCCGCCTCCACTTCCGGCAAATACAGGCACCCTGCAAGAAGTTGTTGTCACCGCGCAACGGCGTAGCGAAGAGGCGCTCAACGTACCGATCAGCATCACCGCGATCAGCTCCGATCAACTCGAGAAAAACAATGTGCAGCAACTCGGCGATGTCGCAGCGATGACGCCGTCGTTGCGTTTCGATAATGCGGGCCCGCAATCCCAGCCGACGATTCGCGGCGTCGGCACCGCAGTCGCCGTTGCGGGCGGCAGCTCGAACGTCGGCATCTACACCGACGGTTTCTACTCGCCCAATCCGGTAACGGCCGATTCCGACCTGTTGAATGTCCAAAGCGTGCAGGTGCTCAAGGGTCCGCAAGGTACATTGTTCGGTCGCAACTCAACCGGCGGCGCCATCCTCGTCACGACGAAAGATCCCAGCAGCAAACCGAGCGCGGATATCAAAGCTTCCTACGGTAACTACAACACACAGCGCTATCAGATCTATGCGACAGGTGGGCCGACCGAGGATCTGGCTTTTGACATCGCCGGCCTCGAGCGCAAGAGCGACGGCTACGTCAAGAACATCGCCACGCACAGTGATACCGACGGCGCCTATGACAACTCGTCGGTGCGACTGGGTGTGAAATGGCAAGCTACCGACAGAATATCGGCTCTGCTGCGCTACATGTACTCAGATACAGAGGACAATACCTTCGTTGCCGCCAACGCCTTTGAGAAGGACGGCCAGACCTATGCCACCGCTGCCGCTTACGGCCTTCCTGTTGCGACTAAATGGGATGAGGTCTCGAATGGCGGAAATGGTTTCAAACCTGCGTTTACGGGCAGATCGAGCGCAACGCAGCTCACGGTCAAGGTAGATTTCGATACCGCACTGCTCACTTCATACACGCAGTACCGCGACGAGCGGGGTCGAACTCTGTTGGATTTTGATATGGCGCCGTCGGAAATTTACCACTACAAATTCGACAATGTCGATACGATCTTTACGCAGGAGTTCTTGCTCACCTCGACTAGTGACAGTCGCCTACAATGGACCACGGGTTTATTCTATTTTGAGAACGGTTCGTTTTATGAAAACAACCAGGGTGCTACCCCTACGATAAATAATGGAAGTTTTACTCTCAATGGGGGCTCGGGCGTTGATGTAAAAACAATTGCGGCCTACGGCGACGCGACCTATGAATTGCGCGACGACCTCTACTTGACCGCTGGATTGCGGTATAGCAAAGACACCTTGGACAACGCGTATTTCCTCAACCCCGAGCTCGACCCCATCACCAACCTCCCTGATGGAAATCTTATTCGCACCGATGTGCCAAGCGTCGATGACCACCAGTTCACGCCGCGCGTCGTATTGCGCTACAAACCCAACGAAAGCTCGAGCGTGTACGCGTCCTATACGGAGGGTTATAAATCCGCCATCCTCAACGTGGGCGGTGGTCAGTTGGACGGCATCAACGTCAAACCAGAAAAGATCAAGGCCTATGAAGTGGGCTACAAATATCGCTCCGGCCCTGCCATGGTCGACGTTTCCACCTTTTACTACGACTACAAGGATTTGCAGGTCGCCAGTTATGTCGGCGCTACCAGCGTAATCCACAACGCTGCCAACTCCACCGTCTACGGGATCGACGGCCAAACCCGCTACGCTTTTTCGGAGCACTGGGAAGCGAATTTAGGACTCGCCTACGTCCACACAAGGTACGACAGTTTCGATCAATCTCAAGTATGGAGTCAGTGTCTAGATCCCTTGGGCTGCGGAGTCAATAAGGAGAGCGCATATCTCTCCTACGCACCCGGCTATATCGACGCGTCTGGAAACGAAATGCAACGTGCGCCCAAACTCACCGGCACACTGGGACTAAACTACCGCACGGATCTGGCCGGCGGCGCGCTGGCGGTGTCGGGCTCGCTGTACCACACATCAGACTTCTACTTCGACTCCTCGAACGCCTATAAACAAGACGCGTACGACCTGTTGAACATGCGCGCGGATTGGACCGACGCTTCCGGCCGCTACAGCGTCGGTGTGTTCGGCAACAACCTCACCGACAAACACTACCGGAATCAAGCTCTCCCCCAACAACTGGGCACCCTATCCACCTGGGGCGCGCCGAGAACATACGGCATGTCGCTGGGATTGCATTTCTAGTTGCTGAAATAAAAAGCGCCTCGACTTTATGTCGAGGCGCTTTTTTTTGCCATCACTGCAAAATTACGCAGCTCAGCAACGCCAAATTCAATTGAATTCGTAAGCTTCGAGCCACTCCGCCATCGCCCGCAGAAAACGCGCGGCGTCGGCGCCGTTAATGATGCGATGATCATAACTCAGCGAGAACGGTAAAAACTGGCGCAACTCAGGCTGCCCCTTATCATCGGGAACAAAAAGCGTACGCGTGCGGGTGATGCCGAGAATAGCGACTTCGGGGGCATTGATGATCGGCGAAAAACTGGTACCGCCGATATGGCCAAGCGAAGACAGCGTAAAACAGCCGCCCGACATCTCCTGCATCGACAGTCCTTTGGTGCGCGCTTTTTCCGAAATCTGCACGATCTCGCTGCTAATTTCATCAACGCTTTTCTTATCGCAGTCGCGGATCACAGGTACGAGCAAGCCGCTCGGGACATCGACCGCAATACCGATATGGTAATAATTTTTTTGAAACAACGTGCCGCCGTCCGCACTGAGCGATGTATTGAATTGCGGATACTTCTGCATCACGGCAACCGAAGCCTTTATCAATGCCGGCAGCAGCGTACGTTTCTTATCAGGATGCGCGGTATTCCACGCTTTGCGACGCTGTTCGAATGATGTGACATCCGCATCGTCGTTGTGCGTGACATGAGGAATCATCGACCAGTTGCGATGCATGACGCGGCCGACATAGGCCTGCACGCGCCCCAGCGGCTTCGCCTCGACGGGTCCGAACGTGGACAAATCTTCAGACGGCCATGGCAGCATGGCGGCAGGTTTATCACTCATTGCAGTATCTCCAAACTGGAAGGGGTATGATTTCACAGTGAATTCAGTAATCGGCCTGCCTCAAAACATAAACATTGGCAGATGGCGCGTCGCAGGAGGCAATATTTTACACGGGCACAGCTAATCCTAGCCCCTTTCAGCAATTTGCGTTTTAACGCGCGCATCCAGCTCAGGAAACTTTTCCTTGCGCAACGCTCCATCCATAAGAAGGCGCAATACCTCATCGGAAAAACGCTTCGCCATTTTTTTACGCCCAACGACCGTGTGACTATGCGCGCGCCCCCACACCGGCCACAGAAACACGCTGACCAGCATCAGCACCGCATGCACCTCGCCGTCGATGCCCGGCTGTGCATAATCGGAATCGACAAAATTGTCGATATACGTTCTGTAGAGACTCCAGAATGGATCCTTGTCCGGCTGACTGGCGCTCAACACATCGTAGAGCCATACACGGCAAAACTCGGGGTTCTCCATCGCGAAATTGGCGAGGCTTTCGATGACATCCTGCGGGTTGTGGCGAGCCTCCCGCTCATTGCCGGCGGGCAGTCCACCGAACACCTCTCGGCAAAGCTTCTCGCTGACCCAAGCCTTCGTGGTGCTCAACAGCTCCTCGCGGGTCGGAAAATGATGGTACGCCGTACCGCGATTGACCCCAGCGAGCTGAGCGACTTGCGAGACGCTGAGTGCCTCAAGGCCATCTTTGGCCACCAACTTGCCGGCGACTTCTAAAATTGCTTCGCGTGTACGCAGGGGATCTCGCTTACCTTTCTTCGTCTTCGGGGCAGGACTAGCGTCGCTCAAAGTGTTCTCCAAATCGCTTAAACGATTTCTTCGACCATGACCCAGCGCCTTTCCGTTGAAGAGCGACGCGCCGCTTCAAGCGCTTGCTCAACCGACCAAGCTTGAGCAAAATCAGGGGCCGCGACGCCCTCACCCTTAATTGCCCGAAGCATGCTTTGCATCGACAGCGCCATCGGATACGAGGGTGGCACGTGGAAGTTGGCATCGATAGTGATGCCTTCGGTAGGCAGTAAGCGCTCCGGAATCTGCACCGGCTCCAAGGTGCCACCGACAGCCCCCGCGTGCAGCATGGTGTCGCGCGCAGTCGGAAACGACGGTGCGCGCGACACGAAACGACCCTTACTACCAAACGCTTCCAGTGTCCAGCCCGGCGTTAGTGCAGCGCTCCAGCATACTTGCAATTGGATCACCAAACCGCTCTTGAACCGCAACAGGGCATTGGCAAAATCATTGGTTTCCGGTTTGGTGATACTGCCGTCCGGAAAGCGCCACTCATCGAGCAGCTGACCGTCATGCGCGACCAGCTCTTCGATCTCGCCGAACAGGAAGATCAACATGTGCAATGCGTGACTGCCCAGATTACGCAACGCAGAAACGCCAAGCCCGCCCTGCCAGAACCAATTGTACGGGAATTGCGGATTGGGTGGCGTGAACATGCCAAGGTTGAAAATGCAGGTACCTGCGAACGGCTTCCCGAGAAAGCCGCTGTCGAGCATTTCCTTCACCAGCCGATGCGCCGGCAGCCACTGCGAAAACGCATCGACGACAGCAACGCGATCGCCGGCTTTCCAGGTTTCGTACAACCGGCGGGATTGCTCAAGATCAGCAGCGAACGGAATGCCATTGTAGACATGTTTGCCGTGGCGCAATGCCTCCAGCACCATGGCGTGCCGAATATTGGGTCGTGTACCGCAATCGACAATATCGATTTCGGGGTCCGCCGCCATGACTTTCGCATCCCAGAACGCGCGTTCAACACCGCAGCGCTGCGCAGCCGCCTCAGCCGTTTCACGCCGCGATGTGCAGATGCCGACCACCTCGATTTCAGGCAGCGAGCGCCAAGCCGGTAAATGCGCCATGGCGCCCCAGTTCGCACTGATGATACCGACTCTCAGCTTTGACATTATTTTCTCTATCAAATAGTTGGCTGAGACTCCTATCAAATACGTTCAATAATCATCGCGGGCGCCATACCGCCTGCCGCGCACATAGTGATGAGACCGCGCTTGAGACCGCGGCGCTCCAACTCATCCAACACAGTACCGATCAAAATGGCACCCGTGGCACCGATGGGATGTCCGAGAGCAATTGCGCCACCATTGACATTGATTCTGTCGCGGTCGATGTTGAGATCGCGAATGAACTTTTCGACGACAACAGCGAACGCTTCATTCACCTCGAACAGGTCGATGTCTTTTAGCGTGAGTCCCGCTCTCGCGAGCACCTTTTGCGCCGCCGGTACCGGCGCATTGAGCATCAATGTTGGGCAATCGCCGATATTCGCAGTAGCGATAATGCGCGCGCGCGGCTTGAGGCCATGCTTGCGCACGTAGGATTCAGACGCCAACAACAGCGCCGCCGCGCCGTCGACATTGCCGGACGAAGTGCCGGCGTGATGTACTGGCTCAATCTTGAGATCGGGATAAACGCTGTTAATCAACTGGCGGAAGGTGGTGCCTTTTTCGTCGACAGGCATATCGGCAATTTGCGCAAACGCGGGTTGGAGCGCAGCGAGATCCGAAAGAGTTGTACCAGGACGTGGGTGTTCGTCCTTGGTAAGCACAACCTTGCCGGTTTCATCGATAACGGGAACGATCGAACGATCAAAGCGACCCTCTGTGATCGCACGTGCTGCGCGCTGCTGGCTTTCGACACCAAAGGCGTCCAGCACTGCGCGGCTGATGCCCTCCATCGACGCGATCGCGTCGGCACCCACACCTTGATGCACTTGCGGATACTTAGCCTGCAAGCGTGCATTGCCGGTGCCCAAGCCAACTGATTTCAAGCCCGCCGCCGCTTCTTGCTGTTGCATGGCAGCGATTTGCGACGTCATTTCCGTCCCACCGGCCACAATCAGATCTTCAAAGCCTGATTTAAGCTGCGCCGCCGCGAAGCTTACTGCAGTGAGGCCGCTGCCACAGAAGCGGTCAAGCGTCACACCGCTCACGGTTACGTCATAACCCGCATCGAGCGCAGCCATACGCCCCATATCTCCACCCTGCTTGCCTTTCTGCGCGCTGGTTCCCCAAATGACATCATCTACGTCGCGAGTATCGAAGCCATTGCGCTCTTGAATAGCCTTGAGCACTGTGGCTGCAAGGTGTTGCGGATGCATGTGCGCAAGGGCACCTTTGCCCGCCTTGCCAATACCTCGGGGCGTACGCACGGCATCAATAATGAACGCTTCGGACATTTCTCTCTCCTTTCACAACAGAAGGTGGCCGCAAAAAGCGCAGCAGCTCAAGGCTGCTGCACGACAGTCGGCAAATTAGGGCGATTATATACTTGCTTTGCCGCTGCTGGTCGACAATGTTGTCTAGTTGGAACTCCGTAGCTGCCTATCGATAAAATGGAAAACCGCTTCGTTGAAAGCGTCGTTGGCATCACCAGCGACCATATGATGCGCATCGGCAATATCGACAAACTCAGCGTGCGGCACCATGTCGAGAAACTCTCTCGCACCTTCATCACTGACGATACGACTGCGCCCACCGCGAATTAGCAATGTCGGTATTTTGATTTGACGCGCCGCATCTTCAAGCGGGTTGCGCAGAAAGTCTTCACCATTGCCGCCTTCGCACATCTCGTTCGCGGCCCGTCCCATTTGCATAAACGCCGGATCCCAATGCCAGTAATAGCGGCCATTGCGCAAACGCAGATTGCGCAGCAATCCGCTGGTATTTTTGGGTCGCTTGCGATGCGGCAAATATGCGGTCACGGCATCGGCAGCTTCATCCAAGGAGGCATAACCATTCGGGGCGCTTTCCATGAATGCCATGACCTCCCGAGCACCGTCCATCTCGACTCGCGGCGTAATATCGACCAACACGAGCGCACGCACAACTGGCGTTGGCGATGCTGTCACCAACATACTCGCAAGACCACCCAGTGAGGCCCCTACTAGCACCGGCACATCGTCTAGCTGCTCAATAACGCGACGCAAATCATCCGCAAACAGATCCAGGCTGTATTTGCCATCGGGCGCCCAATCGCTATCGCCATGCCCGCGCAGGTCGAGCGCGAATGCGCGATACCCGCGCTTGCCGGCCATCTCCAAAGCGCTGCGCCAACTCTGTCGCGCCTGACCGCTACCGTGCAGAAACAAAATCTTAGGTGCGTCCGCCGGACCGACGACATCCGCCACCAAATTGAGCCCCGCTCCGGATAAAATGATATTTTCTGCAATTTGACCGCCTTTTTGTGCCACATCACCCCCCCTTACAGCAACATCAAAACGTTATCGAATATGACGCCGCGCCAAATATGCGATCGCCCTTAGAGAAAGTTTATCTCACCATCACAGGCGCTTTACTAACAGGGTCAGTGTTGCACGACAGTGCCACTCAACAAGGACTGTCGAGCGATGAAAAGATTTCGATTTCAGGCCATAAGCTCAAAAACAAAGGACGCAGAAAGACTTTGCCTGTAACATTTGCAGCTACAGGCACGGCAGCAGAAAATACTGAGGATCAGGGACCGTTTTCCAACAATCTCATGCTGCAGCAATTCACTGGGATCAAGCCCGAAATGCCATCAAACAGCACGCGCAAGAAAACATCGGCCACACTTCAACAAGACTCGACAAAAGTGGCACAACGTCGCCGGTATAACAGCCCGGTACGCAAGCAACAAACCGCTGAAACAAAAGAGCGCATAATTTCGGCTGGCGCCGAACTCGTACACAATCTCCCTGCATGGGATTGGACTAATATCACGGCTCGCGCCGTGGGCGAACGCGCCGGTATTAGCGAACGCACCGTGCATCGCTACTTTCCGACTGAGCGCCAACTACGCGACGCTGTAATTCAACGCATGGTTCAAGAGGCCGGAGTTTCCTTGGGCGAGTTAACGCTCGACGGCTTCGCCAACATAACCCAAATCATGTTCAGCTATTTGATGTCGTTTGCCGCTAAACCACTTACCGCACCAGTCATGGATGCATCACTTGCGACCATGGACAAGGTCCGCTGCGACGCACTGCGCAACGCGGTTGCAAAGGCAACCCCCGGATGGTCTGATCACGACCGAGACAATGCCGCCGCCGTGCTTGATATCTTTTGGAACCTGCCTCCCTACGAGCGCCTGATTCAGATTTGGGGCTTTGATGCCGAACGTGCAGTTGGCCTTATAACTTGGCTAATTGACCTGACCAAGGAAACCTTTAAGCGAGGTCAAAAACCTAATACAAACTCGTAGAACACCAAGCTAATTTATAAGAAAATGCAAAAACATGACAAAAAGGCAATCCGCAAGCAAACACACGAATCGCCTTGGTGACTATAACAACCACCCAACCTACGAGGTTCGTACAATAACAACACCCCCTCCACAGTGTGGAGGGGATGTACAACTAACTTAGCCCTTTACACGACGACGAGCGGTACCCGCCAAACCCAATAGGCCAGAGCCAAACAGCCATGCCGCAGCGGGAACTGGCACAGAAGGAGGAGGGGTCGTATCAGTAAGTGTTGGTGCAAAGGTGGGTGAACCGAAGCTTGGCGTGGTGACAACCCAATTTTGCAGACCCGCCACAATGGGGCCGCCAGCATTGATGGGACCATTAAAATTCGGGCCGACACCACCGCAAGCGATCCCATTACCTACACAATTTGTAGCAACAGCGAGATTGCCCAAGCCAGTAGTAGCATTAAGCGTGAAGGTCTGGTCAAAAGTGATAGTACCAAAACCCATTCCCGTCAGATTAGCCGAAAGACTCCAAGAACCCGCTCCAGCTGTGGAGTCGTAGGATCCAGCAGTAACTGTCATGGGAACCGTTAATGGACTGCCGAAAATGGTAGCGGTAACACCAAAAGATCCGCTAATGTCATATGTGGCAGCACTGGCCTGACCGGCAACAGCAGCAAGAATAACAGCGGAAGTTAAAGTTGCTAATTTAGTTTTGATCATGCTCATGACGTATATCCTCAAAATAATTATCGTTAGTTAATACAACCGTAGGTACTTACAGCTTCGGAGTGGGGTAGGTCATCCTGACCCGTTCCGACTCATGCGGCTAAGCCGCTAAATGAGCGCATCCAGCGCCCACTATTTGCTCGACACCTTTCGATACCAAGCCAATTGCTCGCTGATCAAACCCTGTGAAATAAGAGGGCTCCACGAAATCATTTTTCACTTTACCGGTCATGTTGTTGCCAATAGCGGAACACAAAAACTTTAACTTGGGCTTCATTGGCCTAGCGATCTGATCGGCTCAAGAAATACCCACTATTTTCAAACTTGATTTTTTCGACTTATATGGTTGCACCCTCACACCTCGGCACCCACAAATTGATGTCTGTATAAAGACATCAATAAATTTATGTCTGCACGATGCCATCAATTAAGAGTGATGTCAAGCAAATTTATGTCTATATAATGACACTAATTAAACGGGACCGACTGAACGGTTAAGAGGCTAGAATCGAAACAACACGTCAGCGATCGGCGGATCTCGCCAAGCCAGTAGAAATTATTTTCCGCGCGCTAATCGCAAAAAATAAAGCCCAGCGCATAGCGCCAGGCTTTTTGAGTGACGGCTGGATTTGAGATACTTCCACGCTTACTCAAGCCCGGCCCAAACCCGTGAAAATAGCGGAGAGTCACGCGGAGGCCAAGCCCTCCGCGTGAGTTGAGGCATTAACTCGCTTTGGCGTGGTGGGCAAACATCTTGAACAAATCGCCCGACGTAATCGGGCGCGGATCACCTTCCAGCGGCTTGAAGCCACCTGCGGAAATCGGCGTGGTATCAACGCCATCTGCTTTTGCCTTGGCTCGCAGCGCACCCACTGTCAACTCTTCACGCTTGTGATGCTTGAATATGTCGAAGTTGTAATAGCGCATCGCATTAAGGTGAGTGATCTTGTTAATTTGTTCGGATGTTAGGTGACCAACCGTCTCCCACAACCGTTCCGGAGCCGATGGCCACAAGGTGTCGGAGTGCGGGTAGTCAGTCTCGAAGACGACCATGTTCTCATCGACGGCATCCAGATTCTTTAAGCCGAACTCGTCATCGATAAAACAGATCATGAAGTGCTTAAGGAAAACTTCGCTCGGCTTCTTGTTTTTGAAGGTGAGATTAGAGTGAGTCCAGAACTGGTGGCGAGAGTGACTGAAGTCAGCACGCTCCATAAAATAGGGGACCCACCCAATACCGCACTCTGACAAACAGATCTTCATCGTCGGATAGCGGTTCAAGGCCTCGAGTTGCAGCCAGTCGGCCGCGCCGACGATACTCGATATCGGCATGGTTGTGATCCACGCTTCGATCGGCGTTTCCGTTGAGGCGTGAACCTGCGGATTACCGGCGCCGATATGCAGACACATGGTCATATCGTGATCGGTGATCGCTTTCCATAGCGGCTCCCAGTACTCGTTGTGTACGCTAGGCAGACCTTGCTTAGTCGGGTTCTCATTGAGCGAAACTGCCGTACAGCCCTTGCTGGCAAGACGCTTGATTTCTTCAACAGTGGCTTTCATATCCCAAGTCGGCAACAGACCACACGGGATGAAACGGCCGGGATATGCGCCACACCATTCATCGACGTGCCAGTCGTTGTAAGCACGCAAATGCACCAGCGCTTTCTGTTTGTCCGGTGCCTGATGGAATTTGCCGCCATCGAAGCCAACACAGGTACCAAAATTAAGCGATGCAGCAATACCGTTGACGTTCATGTCGTTGATACGCTCATGCACATCGTAAACGCCCTTGCGTAGTTGATCGAATGAAGTTGGTTCCATGCCGTACTCTTCCAATGGGCGACCAACCACGGCGTTCAAGCCCACAGAGGGCATCTTGGTACCTTGGTATTCCCAGTAATCCTGGCCTTTCTCATTGGTACGCAGCTTGGGTGCGGTGGCGAGGTCTTCACCAGATAAGTGATTGTCGTACATATCAGGCGGCTCACTGATGTGATCATCGACGCTGATGAGCACCATATCGTTCATGTTCATAAAATCCTCCTTACTGCGGTAGGCAACGTGATTAGAGTACTTGCGTGAAACTTGCCGTTAGAAAAACCTTACTACAACCCTCAGGTATTATAAAGCGGGATTGTGCCGATCCAATGGTTCGGCCGAACCATTGCTAAATTCGCGTATCTCGCCAATACGCTTGGCGACGACCGCCCGGTCGGGCTGGAACGTATAACAATTCGGCGGCATTTTGGTGGCATCAGATTGCCTTTCCATTGGAATGGTGCGCCCATTGGCGATCATCGTGCCCCATTGCAGCAATTTTGCCGCCCTCCGCTTTGCTGGATCGAGCGTATCGGTCCAAATCCGCAGATTACCCAGTGTCAACCCTGCCACCTCGACAGGTTCAAGCAGCTCAAAATCGGCCTCGATCCAGCTCAGTACTGTCTCTGCATTGCAGAGTAGCTCAGCGCGGCGCTTACCATTGATGGGGTCAGAAACCAAGATGTCGTATACCGTCGGCGCTTCGTCAAGTGCGTGCTCTGCTGCCAATATGGTCAAATCGTGCAGATGCGTACAATTGATTTTTTTTTCACCCCTGATTGAAAAGTCCTTCAGCGCGACACCGGTAAACGTCTGCTTGAGCTGCTCGACTGCTCCAGGACAAGTTGTCCACGGTGCGCGTCGCATCTCTGGTTCAATAGAGGTTGCAACCACGCCGTCGTGATAGACAATCACGCTCATGCAGTGAAAATCATCCTCAACTTCGGTTTGCACTCGCCCCTGACCCGGGGTTACGCGGAAACGTCGGCGAAAACCCGGCAGTTGATCAAGATGAATAACAGACACACGAAACCCTCAATCCCGGGTCAACAACAACGCCGTCGCCAGAGGTCCACCACCGGATGCCGCAACTGCCACCCGCGGATCACCGGCAATTTGACGCGCGCCGCCCACACCTCTCAGCTGCACAACGGCTTCGTGTGCAAAGCCGAAACCATGCAGACGACCCGCGCCAAGCTGGCCACCGAACGTATTAAGCGGCAACTCGCCGTCGAGCGCGATGCGCTCCCCGCCCTCAATAAAGCGTCCACCTTCGCCGACCTCGCAGAAACCGAGCGATTCAAGCCACGCCACCGCCTGAAAACTGAAGCCATCGTACAACTGCGCAGTATCAACATCCGAAGGCTTATAATCGGTTCTTTTCCAAAGATCTTCACCCGTGGGGTAGCAGGCCATCCACTCGGCTTGATCCCAACTGTGACGCTCTACGCTGCCGGCCATCGCAGCGATACGAATCGGCGTGCATTTCACTTCATCAAGCGCATCGCCCGCCGATACGATCAGCACCGTAGAGGCATCGCTGTAGCGATCACAATCGAACAAGCACAGCGGTGAGGTAATCATGCGCGCGGACATGTATTCGTCCATGGTCAACGGTTCGCGTACAAGCGCACGCGGATTGAGCAAAGCGTGCTTGCGATCGGTCAACGCAATTTGCGCCAGCTGCTCGCGCGTCATACCGTACTTTTTAACATGCCGCATAGCGTATTGCGCGGTCCAGGTCGCCGCCGAAATGGCGTAGAACGGAGCGAACCATTGTGAGCCGCCATCCACTCGATCACGCCGGGGCACCGGGTACTCCTCCGGTCGCGCCATCGCCGCCGCTTCATAGACAGTGCGATAGCAAATCACATGACGCGCCTGGCCGGTACGGACCGCCATGGCAGCGGCCACCACCGCACCTAACTGTGAGGTAATTTCACCGCCACCGGCATACCAAGTTGCACGAATACCGAGCGCATCGATCAATTCATCGGCACCCACCGGAGAAAAGCCGAGCATTTGCGGTACCCGTCCCGGGTAGGTAGAAACACCGTCGATCTGATCTATTGTCAGACCCGCCTCATCCAACGCCTCTTTTACTGCATCGAGCGTCAACAATAACGGATGGCGCGTCAGCTTCATGCCGATCTGAGACTGGCCAATACCTGTAATGTAAGCTTCATTTTTTGCGGCCATCGTTACGCAATCTTCTCAAACAGTGGCAGATACACATCATCGTGCTGCTCGAACTTCACGCGGACGCGATCACCAATATCAACCTCATCGACCGGGCAGCCGACGATATTTGTCGTCAAATAAACGCCTGGCACGCCGTCGAGTGCGACACGGGCAATGACGTACGGAACCTCCGCAGCCGGATGCCACTTCTGGAAATTCACCGTGAAGGTATCGACGACGCCAGTACCAGCGATCGGTTGCGGCGCCACATTCTCCGACAAACAGTTTCTACACACCGGACGCGGCGGATGGATGAACGTCTGGCAATCCTGGCAGCGCAGTATGCGCAGTTCGCCAACTGCGCCTCCGGTCCAGAAAGGACGGTTGTCGGCATCAAGCCGCGGCAAAGGACGTGGGGAAGCCATTTCGATTACCAGATCAGATGAAGTGTTTCAGGGCCGATCACGTGACCGCCGTGAAAAGTTGGCGGATTTGCCGGGTCGATTCGGAATTGCGGTACGCGTTTGAGGAACTCTTCGTAGCAAATTTGCAGCTCAACACGCGCCAAGTGAGAACCGAGGCAGCGGTGCGGCCCCGCGTTGAACGCGATGTGAGCTTTGCTCTCGCGGTTCAGATCAAATTTATCGGGGTTAGGAAACTCTTTCGCATCGAGATCGGCACCTGCAAGGAGCAACAACACCATATCGTTCTCCTTCATCTGCACACCTTCAAAGACGAGATCTTTCGCCACTCGGCGCGGCGGCACCGTAAATGTGTAGCGGCGCAGCAGTTCTTCAGTCGCCTCGCCGATGAGTTCCGGATGTGTGCGCAATTCAGTTTGCATCGCCTGATCCTCGGCGAGATGGCGCAGACCATGGCCCATGCCATTCATGACGGTATCCAAGCCAGCGATAAACAACAGCACACCGAAGTTCTCCATGTCCTCCATGGTGGTCGGTTTGCCGTCGATTTCTATCTTCCACAACATGCTGATAATGTCATCGCGCGGATTGTCGCGACGATCGACCACCACATCGCGCATGATCGCAGCGACCCTTTGCAATCGCACCATCCCTGCCCTCGCATCACCGGTATCGATCTGCGACATATGCTCATGGACCAGAGCTCGATATTCCGGCATTCGCTCGAGCGGCAGCCCCAACATTTTGAGAAAAACTTTTACCGGAAGCGGCTCAGCGATTTCAGACATAAACTCGCAGTGCCGCTTGCCAACGATGCTATCGATCAAGTCGGCGGCCAATGTGCGGATACTCGTTTTGAGCCCCTCGATCGTCTTCGGGGAGAAGACGCGCTGCAACGGCATGCGGTATTTGGCGTGATCGGGCGGATCGAGAATGATCGGGATCGGCATGGGAATATGCGGCGCGCCCGGCGGCAACTGCGCCAGCATCGCTTTTATATGGGCCTGTGGAACAATCTCGTTCGAGAAAGATTCGGTATCACGCGCCGCATTGAAATTCGCAGCATGACTCAAAAAAATCCACTGCCCACCACAGCGCGGCGTCCAGAAAATAGGCGGCGCGCTCTTCATTAAATCGAGAATCCGTTTGTGCGGATCTGCAAGTAGCGCAGGATCAGCAAATATGTCGAAGTCATACACGACCGAATCCGGAATATGCGCCGGTTTCGGTACTGCTGGACTGAGTGCCACTTGGCTCATCAGAGCGCTCCTAGAAACTTTTCATGTATAGTCTGGCGCCACCGGCACCAATGCAAGAAACATCATGAGGGCGCACAAGCCCCGGTCTATCTTGCGCCGCTCATCATTTTGCCAAGATCGATCTGGCCTGTCGCCAAACCACCCATGAAACCGCCATCGACCGGTAGCACTACGCCGTTGATGAAACCTGCGGGAGTGCTGTTGAGAAGAATCAGCGCATGCGCCTGCTCTTCCGGGGTCGAACGACGACCGGTGGGCAGCGTGAACGCATCAAGCACCGCCATCGGCGTCGCGGACTCGAAACTCTTCATCATTGGGGTCTGGGTAGGACTTGGCAGCGTGCAGTTGATGCGAATACCTTGTTTGATGAGGCGCTGTGACGACAGCATCGTCCAGACAATGATCGCCTCTTTGGACAAGGTGTAGCCGTCCTTAACGTGACTCTCCAAATTGTCCTCGCACCATTTAATCGTATCTTCGTAATTGCTCTTGGAGATCAACTCCATCAATACCGGCATGCGACGGCTCCAGCCAAGACCGCCCGTCGAAGAAATGCTGGCAATGGCGCCTCCCTCTTTCATCAATGGAATTACGCCCTCGGTAACGCGACGTGTACCCGCGTAGTTAACCTTCATCACATCGAGGGGTCCGGCAGTTTGCGGCAAACCCGCACAGTTGAACAATGCATCAACTTTGCCGCCGATTTTCGAAATCGCAGCATCGATCGCAGCGGGGTCGCGCAAATCAACCTGATTGAACGAAGCGAGATTGAGTTTGCTTTCCTTATAATCGATGCCGTGCACTTCCGCACCGAGCTCAACCAATATACGGGCAGTCGCCTCACCCATGCCTGAAAAGCAACCGCTGACGATGACGCGCTTATTTTTATAACCCAAAAAATCCATGACTAGCCCTCTTGAAAATTGGTTGACGCTTAATGTTCCAGCGATCAGAAGTAATAAATTCTATTCCTTACCGGTGTCGCCCTCTTCGATGACAATAATTTTCTCCGGGCACGCACGCGCACCGCGACGCGCCAACTGTTCCATCCCCGGCGGAACATCAACCTCCTCTACCGCGATGTAACCATCTTCGTCCAACGGGAACAATTCGGGAGAAATTGCAGCGCACCGCGCATTGCCGACGCACGCCGATTTATTAATGCGGATTTTCATCGATTCTCTCTAAATAAAATCTTATTAATTTTCAGCGTTAACGGTGCCCATTACAGCACCTACCGAAACAGAGGCGTAAAGCATACGCGGCTTGACGTATTAGTCAACAATGCTGAATATATGGCGTTCGCTTGTTACCAAATTTTAATTATCGATGGCGGCAAGCGTAACGGCATCCCCGATACGGAAACATGACAAAAATTTAAGCCGCGAAACCCCGCGCTTTCAGGCAAATTTACTTCTGCTTGCAAGACCGAGACAAATCACCGCGCATCGGCTTCGCTAATAGCCGCGATCGCAGCGCAGGCTCAACATCATTGGCAGGACAGCATGGCTCTCTATACCACGATTCATCTTCACAACGTACCGACCGATCGCGAAGCAGAGTACGCCGCGTGGTTTGATGGCCCGCATCGCGAAGCACTGGCGCGTTTGCGCGGCTTCAAGATGGCCGATCGCTACGAAGTTACGCCCGAGCAAATCATGGCCGACATTCCACAGCCGTGGCGCTTTGTGAGTATCTATGATTTCGATTTCCCTACACCGGAAATCGATATCCCTGCGCTTGGCCCGCTGATCGCAGATGCGCGCGATGCCGGCATGATCACCGACAACGAAACCGAGCGGCTCTATACTTATCGCCTTTATTCAGATTGGAAAAGCAGTCCCAATCATCAAAAAGACCAGCCTTTTTCCGGTGTGAGTATCATCTTGGCAAACTACGTCGCAGGCCGCTTCGACGAGTACCAAAAATGGTATGACAACGTGCATAGCGTTGAAGTCACCAACGTGCCCGGCAAAGTCGCGATGAAGCGAGGTCGTTTGGCGCCCATTCAGATCGAGCCGCGCCATTATTGCCCAGGTGATCAACTGGTTTTGTGCGCACAACAAACCGACGATCTGATGTTTACCATCAAGGATTTCAGCGCGCGCGCCGGTGGCCGCAGCCCAAGCGGAATCGCTTTTGAACCGCGCTCGCAATCCGGCTCGTTCGCGCGCACGGTGCACTACTTCAAAAAGATCAGCGGCAACCGATTTTGGCCCGGCGGTATTGCATACGCCGGCGATCTTTCGGTTTATCCGGGCAAGAGCAGCTGATTAGCATCGTTCATTCGCAGCACAATTTTTAAGATTAATCGCCGGATTGACGGCAACCACTGCTAGGGAGAAATTTTCGTGTCGAAAGTTATTGTTATCACCGGCGCTGGCGTCGGACTTGGCCGCGCACTTGCGCGCCGCTTTGCTGCCGATGGTGAAACCGTGGTACTGCTGGGACGCACGCCATCCAAAATCCAAGCGGTTGCGGAAGAAATCGGCGAGCGCGCCATGGCCGTCGCCTGTGATGTCGCTTCGCCAGATTCCGTTCGCACCGCGTTTGCGGAAATCGCCAAGCGCCATCAGCACATCGATGTATTGATCAACAACGCTGCGCTCTACGAACCCTTTCTGATCGCCGAAGCCAGCGATGAACAGATTCTCGGCGCCATCGGCACCAACGTTGCCGGTCCGATTCTGTGCGCGCGGGCGGCGATTCCAATGATGAGCCGCGGCAGCCATATCATCAACGTCACCAGCGAATCGAGCGAAGTAAACTGGCCTTACCTCGTGCTCTATCAATCGACCAAGGCCGGCGTCGAGCGCTTCTCGCAGGGTCTCAACTACGAACTCGATCCCGCCGGCATCAAAGTCACGACGGTGCGCGCCGGTCAAATGATCGAAGAAGGCAAAGCTCCGGCCTGGGATCCGCAAATCGCCATGCGTTTTTTCCAAGCCTGCATGGGTGCCGGTATCAACTTGCGCGAGTCGCCCAAGTCGCATTACAACTCAGTGACCGATGTTTTCCGCGCGGTCATCGACATGCCGCAGGATCTGCAAACGCCGGTTGTTACCGTTCACGCGCGCAAACCCTGATGCACTTCAACACAACCCCTGTGCTGCTTGACCCTGAGGAATTCACCGCATGAGCGAAACTTTTGATTTCGTGATCGTCGGCAGCGGCGGCGGCTCGATGTGCGCAGCGCTGGTTCTGCGTCAAGCCGGCAAGAGCGTGCTGATTTTGGAAAAGGCTGATCTGGTCGGCGGTACCACCGCCACATCGGGCGGCGTGATGTGGATTCCCAACAACCGCTTCATGAAAGGCGACGGCGTTTCGGATAGCCGCGAGCAGGCTATCGCCTATCTCGATGCCGTCATTGGCGATCGTTCCGTTTTACCCGGTGCAACACGCGAGCGCCGCGCGGCTTACATCGATGAAGCGCCAAAAATGCTGGATTTTCTCGTCGAAAATGGCATTCGTTTGCGCCGCATTCCGACATGGCCAGATTATTACGACGCTCCCGGCGCATCGATTCCCGGCCGCACGGTCGTTTCGGAATTATTCGACATCAATCGACTCGGCGAGTGGAAAAATAAATTGCGCCCGGGCTTTTTGCCACTGCCCGCGAATCTCGACGAAGCGATGCAGATGCCGCTGATTAAACGCACGTCCTCTGCGAAGAAGGTGCTGCTCAAAATCATTGGTCGCGTTATCGCTGATCGCGTCACCGGTAAGCGCAGAACAACCGCCGGGCAAGCTTTGCAAGGACAAATGCTGCTCGCAGCGCTCAAAGCCGGCGTGGAAATTCGCACTCAGGCAAAAGTTAAAAAGCTCGTCGTCGAAAATGCGCGCATTGTCGGCGTTGTTGTGGATCACACTAACGCCGAATTACGGATCGACGCGCGGCTCGGCGTGCTTATCAACGCCGGCGGTTTCGCGCGCAATCAACGCATGCTCGATCAATACATTCCGGGCATCAAAGCGGAATGGTCGAGCGTTATTCCCGAGGACATGGGTGAAATGATCGAGGAAGGTCAGCGCGTTGGCGGCGCCATCGCACAGATGAGCGAGCGCATCGGCGGACAAGTCGCGATGCTGCCGAGCCATCCGGCAAAACCCGCCGTCATGCAAAACGACACGTCGAAACCTCACAGTATCGTGGTCGACCAAAACGGCGTGCGCTATATGAACGAAGCCGGCTCGTCGATCGAGTTCGTGCGGCGCATGCTTGCGCATCGAAAAGACGCGCCGACCGTTCCGAGCTGGATGATTTTCGATACACAATATCTGCGCAATTATATGTTGGCGGGCAGCATGCCCGGCCTGAAAAAGCCGCAAAATTGGTTCGACGAAAAATTTTTGCGCAAGGGCGAAACGCTCGAAGCCCTTGCCGCCGCATGCGGTATCGACGCAACTAATTTGAAAGCGTCAGTTGAGCGTTTCAATGGTTTTGCACGCAAGGGTCGCGATGATGATTTTCAGCGCGGCGAATCCGCCTACGAGCAATGGCTCGGCGACCCGTTGCGCGGCATGAATGAGTCGTTAGGAGCCGCCGAAAAATCGTTAGGCACGATTGAGGAAGGTCCGTTCTACGCCTTGCAGCTGTATCCGGGCGATGTCAGCACCTATGGCGGACTCGTTACAGATGCGCACGCGCGAGTACTGCGCGCGGATGGCTCGGTCATCGAAGGTCTTTACGCTACCGGCACGTCCACCGCTTCCGTGATGGGACCCGCGGAGCTCGGAGCCGGCGGCAGCATCGGACCGGCGTTCACCTTTGGTTATATTGCCGCAAAACATGCATTGAACACTGGCATTGCATAGCGCGGCCGAATGCGACAATTAAACAGCTTTACTAGACGATTTCAATTTGCATGCGCCCAGCCAGGTGCAGCATCCATGAGGAGAAAGTAATGGAAAAGCTTCCAGAGGCAAAACTGTATATCAACGGCGAAATGCGCGGCGCATCGAACGGTAAAACCTTCGACAATATCAGCCCGTGGACCGGCCAAGTCGTCGGCCAGGCCGCTGATGCCACCGCCGACGATGTCAACGCGGCCATCGTCGCCGCGCGCCGCGCCTTCGATGAAACGGATTGGCCGACCAATCATCAATACCGTTTCGATCTCATGAAAAAATACCGCGACGCGCTCTACGCCAATCGCGACAAACTCGTGCAAATCTCCATGCTCGAAGCGGGTGCCGCTCCCGGTGCCGCATTTCGCGCGCAAATCGACGGCGCTCTCAGCGGCGCCGATGGTCTGCTGGAATGCTACCCAAAAGTCGAGTGGAGCCAAGACCGCGGTATCAAGAATGAAATGGGGTTTAATACCAAGCGTCTGGTCGAGAAAGAAGCCATGGGCGTGGTCGGCGCGATCACACCGTGGAACGTGCCGCTCTATATCAACGTCGGCAAGGTTGTCGCCGCGCTTCTCGCAGGCTGCACCGTCGTGCTGAAACCAGCACCCGATACTCCGCTGATGGCCTCGTTCATGGGCGAACTCGCGATTGAAATCGGCCTGCCGCCAGGCGTTTTCAATGTCGTCACTTCGGCTGATCCGGCGATGGCCGGTGAGATGCTCACAAAAGATCCGCGCGTCGATTTAATTTCTTTCACCGGCTCGACCGCAGTCGGCAAAAAAATCATGGAAAACGGCGCTTCGACACTCAAACGCGTGTTTCTCGAGCTCGGCGGCAAATCCGTGTTCATGGTTCTCGAAGACGCACCGAATTTCGCGCAAACGGTGATGGGATCGATGGTGGTATTTCACGCCGGCCAAGGCTGCGCCTATCCGACGCGTCTGCTGGTGCCGAAAAGCCGCTACGACGAAGCCGTGAAAGCACTCGAAATGGCGTACGCAGGTTACTCCACCAAGTGGGGAAAAATCGACGAGCCGACCTGCATCATGGGTCCGCTGATCTCCAAGCGCCAACTCGAACGCGTCAAAAATTATGTGGAAATCGGCAAACAGGAAGGCGCGCGTCTGCTCGCCGGCGGCAATGTGCGCACCGACATGGGCGGCGGTTTCTTCATGGAGCCGACCTGCTTTGTCGATGTGAAAAACAGCATGCGCATCGCGCAGGAGGAAATCTTCGGCCCAGTCCTCGTCGTCATTCCGTTTGAAGACGAAGAGGACGCCGTGCGCATCGCCAACGATAGTATCTACGGCCTCGGCGGCGCGGTGTTCGGTCCGACCGAGCGCGCATTGGCCATCGCACGACGCATTCGCGCTGGCGCGCTCAGCGTCAACGGCGGCATGAGTATCACCGGCGATCTGCCGTTCGGCGGTTACAAGCAGAGCGGTATGGGGCGCGAGTGGGGCATCGAAGGTATCGAAGAATTTCTCGAAATCAAAGCCATCGGTATTCGCGTGTCGTAATTTCTAACGCAATAAATTAGGGGCGCAAATTGCGCCCTTGTTGTTTTTGCAGATCTGTATTTGAGCGGAGCTCTCGCTTTTGTAATCGCGATCAATTTTTCTCGGCAATCCCCAACGCATGTTTCGCCGCGACAAATCCAAATGTAAATGACGGCCCCACACTCGAACCCGCGCCAGGATAAACCCGTCCCATCACTGAGGCCGTAGATACACCCGTCGCGTATAACCCTTCGATAACCGAACCATCTTCTCGCAACACACGCGCGAATTCGTCGGTGACGACTCCGCCATATGTCCCTACATCGCCGGGATAAACCTGCACGGCATAAAATGGCGCTTGATCGATCGAACCCAACGTTTGTGAAGGTTGATGTGTCGGGTCGCCGAGCCATAAATCGTACGCGCGCTCGCCGCGATGAAAATCTTCATCGCGATTTTTTGCAACGAAACCATTAAAGCGCTCAACCGTTGCGGACAATGTTTTCGAATCGATTTGAATTTCGCGCGCTAACGCTTCAATCGTGTCGCCGCATTTCAAATAACCCGCTTCGCGCCATTGCTGCAATTTCTTTTTGCTCGGCGTGCTCGGACCCGCGAGTGCGTAGCGACGAATATATTGGCTGTCGAAAATCGCCCAGCTTGGAATCGCCGGCGAAATTTTATTGCGCGCCAACATGCCTTTGGCGTACGTCATGTAAGAGCCGCCTTCGTTCATGTAACGCACGCCGCTTTGATCGACAAGAATCGCGTGCGGCGCCGCGGTGAGTTGTTGCGCGCCGGGTTTGATATCCGCAGACTCCGCGCCTGGTGGCAATGTCGTTTGATTACCGACACGCTCTTCCATCTGTGCGACGGCCGCGCCGTGGCGCATCATCTCCTCAATCATTTCGCCGGTATCACCTTCGGCTACGCTGGTCCACGCTGTTGAAGTGCCGGGAATATATTGATCGCGCATGCGCTGATTTTGCGCGAAGCCGCCCGCGTTCACGAGCGCGCCGAGCCGCGCGCCGATACGCCACGGTTTGCCGTCCTTAACCGTTAACACGCCTTTTGCGGTGCCATCTTCGATAATTAATTCGCTTACGGGCGAGTTCGTGCGAATGTCGATGCCCGCGCGCAGCGCGTGATACAGCATCCAACCCTGCAATCCCGCGCCGGCCGATATGTAACGCTTACCCGTCAGCAATCCGGCAGCGATGCGCAACGCCACTTTGATAATGACTTGCTTGCCTTCGCGCATATAACGCGCGCGCGGCACTTGCAGCGCCTCTTCCATCATCGCCGGATACATCAAAAAACCCGGTCGCAGTTTTTTCTTCCACGCGCCGAGCCGATTCATGTCGAATGGCCTACTGACGACGGTGCGCCCCGCTTTTAAACCACCGGGGAGTTCATCGTGATAATCCGGCCAATAGCTGACACGCGTAAATGGAATGCCTAGCCGCTGCAAAAAACCGAGCATCTGCGGCGCTTCGCGCAGATAGGTGTGACGACGAATACGCGTAGAGCCCGGCGTATCGGCATGATCGCCAGCCAGCGTATCGAGATAGGTCGCGGCTTTTTCAAAGCTGTCGTCGACGCCATCGCGCTTTAAGAAAGGGTTATTCGGAATCCACATCACACCGCCCGACCGCGCCGTGGTACCGCCGACCAGCTCGGTTTTTTCCAGAACAACGACGCTCCTGCCCTGCGCGCGCATCACCAGTCCCGAGCACATTGAACCGCCACCGCTGCCCACGACAACCCAGTCGAACACTTCGTCAAAATCGGTCATTGGTGTTATTCCAACAGTATTTATCAGGAAAGAAACAGCGTTTTATCGCGCTCACAATGCGCTACTCGAACGGCAACTCAATGCGCGCGAAAATCATCGATAGATAGTAAACGCTTTCAAGCATCTATGAAACCTATCTGCTGCCTGCCAAGCTCGTATTGTTTTTCTGAGCCGAATTTACGTTCGGGCACTGCTCTTTGCTCAAAAATCAAGCCGAAGATAAAACAATTCCTATCTCATCTTTCGGACTCATCGGCATGTGCGTGCCGCGCGCGTGATCGCGGATTTGATCAATATTCGCCGCGATATCCTCAGCTGTAGCGGGAACCTCGCGCGAACCTTGCCACCCTTGGGTGACACCGACAAAAACACGCGCAATCCGACCGAGACACGATGAATAAATTGAGTGCGTGAACTTACAATTTTCACTCGCTAAAAAAACAGCAAGGCCGGTATTAAAACTGGGATCCATCGCGTTGCCGATCTTCGACAAAAATGCGGCGGCATTCGCCATCGCATCACTGCTCATACTTTCCGCCGCTTTTTCAGCCATGCGACTCATTGCGTTAGGCATTATTGCATTGCATAAAATGCCATACGGTTCGCCCTCCATCGCCAATGCATTCATTAATCCTACGATCCCGGCCTTTGCCGCCCCATAACACCCCTGCATTTCATGACCGAACAGACCGGCACTCGACGAGGTAAAAACAACACGACCATACCCCTGTTGTTTCATGTGCGGCCACACTGCTTGCGTCATGTGGTAAGAACCCATCAGATGTACCGAGAGAAGCGATGCGAAATCCTCCGCGCAACTCTCTTCAAACAACGCGGTACGCATTGTACCTGCGTTGTTGATAAGCGCATCGATACGGCCAAAAGCGTTCAGCGCCGTCGCTGCAATACGCTTCGCACCATCGGCGGTGGCAACACTGTCGTAATTCGCGATGGCGCGGCCGCCCGCCGCTTTAATTTCAGCGACGACGCGATCCGCCATTTCCGATGAGCCATGCAATCCTTCGACCGTCCCGCCTAAATCATTGACGACAACAGCGCCGCCGCGCTTGGCGATATCCAGTGCATAGCCGCGTCCGAGACCGCCACCCGCACCGGTGACGACAGCGACACGCCCCTCGAAAGAAATGTTAGACACGACACAACTCCTCGCGAACGCGATTAAATAAGATCCCATTGCAACGGCAAACAATCGACACCCCATGTACCGCCGGTGTGGTATTCATATTTCTCGCCCTCCGGTACACGGATGTTTTTGAAATGCGATAGAAATGCTGCAACCACCGTTCTCAATTCACGCCGAGCCAGATGAATTCCCAAACAGAGATGCGGACCCGCCGCAAACGTCAGCATGCGCTGCCTCCTGTCGATATTCACCAGATGCGGATTTTCATAAACGCGTGGGTCGCGGTGTGCGGCGAAGGTGGCCATCGCAACGTAATCGCCTTTACGCATCTTCACACCGTGAAACTCGATATCCTGTTTAAGCTGACGATGCGGATTCGCAACCGGATAAGCGCGCAAAAATTCTTCAACCGCGTACGGGATTTTCTCCGGATCGTTACGCAGCTTTTCCTGCAACGCGTTGTCGCCGGCAAGGTGGTGCATGATCCACCCCAGGCTGCTGTAAACCGTATCGAGACCACCGATGTAGAGCAGCGCGACCATACCCATCACTTCATCCTTGGTGAGCGGACGTTCGCCTTCGTATTGCGCGGCGACGATGGTTTTCATCAGCTCCGTAGTCGGCTGCACGCGCTGTGCATCGACAAACTTATCCAGATAGTTGAACACGGACATCATCGCACCCGCTTTTACGCGAGGATCTTCCGCCCGCAATAGCTGGCGTTCCCATTCCATGAATTGTGGCAGCATATCGCGCGGCAAGCCCATCAAATCGAGAAAAATATACGAGGGAAATTTCTCCGCGAACTCACTGATAAATTCGCACGAATTGCGGCCGTTTAGTTCGGCAAGCAATTCGTCGCAGACTTGTGTCACCAGCCCCTCAAATGCAACCACGGCTTTCGGCGTAAACAGCGGATTAAGAATACTGCGATATTTATGATGCTCCGGCGGATCGTATTCGAGCGGATTCAACTTCCAATTAATTCCCATTGCCGCGAGGTTGCTGCGCGCACTCGAGAAATGATCGGGATCTCCATACGCTTCCTGCAACAGGGCATGACGAGTGAGCACCCAGCCTGCGTGACCATTACAAGCCATCGTTGCCCAGAAAATATCGGGGCCCTCATGCAAGCGCGCGCCAGCGAGATAGGGATCATCCAGCTCACTCGTGAATTTATCGATGTTGATATCCCTTACCAACTCTTTGGGTACATGATCGGGTATCCGCTGCTCGGAAATCGGTGAAACAGCCATCTGCTTTCTCCTCTGCGCTTTCGCGAAAAAATCGCTTTCACATATTCAAACAACTTATTCAAACAACTTATTCAAATAATTTATTCAAACAATTTATTCAAACAACTTACCCAGACAACCAACTTTGCATTGCAAAGCGAGAAAGCAAAAAATATTCACGTCGATAAAAGTGCGCGGCGCACCAAACGGGTATCGCCCTTACTCATCGATGCCGCTTTGCGCAATACATCCTCCAGCTCGTTGAGATAAGCAAGAAATCGAGTGCGCCCTCCCTTCGTCAAACGACAATGCGTGCGCGGACGCTTACCATCAAAACCCTTTTCAATGCCGATATAACCCGCCTCCTCCAAGACCTGGAGATGACGGCTCAGATTGCCATCGGTAAGCGCGCAAAGTTGTTTCAGATCGCTGAAGGTAAGTCCATCGGCATGACCGATCAGCGAAGTGACAATGCCCAAGCGCGCCTTTTCGTGAAAGATGCGATCCAGGCCGTCATAGGCAAACGGAGCTTTCGACTTACTCATGAATACTGCTCTCCGTCACTCTTGCTGCCGCTACAGTCGCGACTCAGAATCGCCGCAACCATGATCTGCCCTGCGGCACATGGAACTCCCATCATCCAGGGTGAAAGCACTCCGCTGGCGCCCGCTAATCCCAACACAATACTTCCGCAGACGAAATACCACGCCGCCGCCCACGCCATGCCGCGCGGTAAACTGGAGAGCGCAGAAAAACCCAACACGCCAATCAATATCTGCCACACCCCGGGAATCAGCCAGGTACTGGCTGGCGAGAATCTGCAAATCGCCCATGCGATAACGCACCCGGCCGCATAAAACGGCAGCGCTTTCTGCAACGCGATCTGGAGCATCGGCTGCGCCATCGCTCCGTGTAAGCGACGCGCTCTTGCGATGGCTTCAACCACGGCGACTGCGGTGATAGCAGTAAGTACCGCCCCCCAGACGACAACATAATTGCGCTGCGCCAGCGCCGACGGAAACAGACGCTGAATGACGGCAACAATAAGCACGAGAACAGCTGCAACGGCGTTGAGTCCGGGCGCAATGCCCAAAAAGCGGGTGCTCGCAGCAAGCTGCGCCCGAATGCTCGAAATCTGTGACAGCGCTATATCCACATCTCTCATTATCGGAAACCCCCAACTACTTTGTACTGCAAAGTATATTGCGGGAACAAGCCTGGCAACTCAACCCTTTTGATACACGCATCAAAATCAACGATGCTCGCCGAGCAATAGCGAAAGCATCGCTCTTAAAAAATCGGGCCGCCGGTTTACCGTAGAAAATGATCTCTAGAAACTCAGGTGCGACCCGATGATTTGCAGAAGCTTCGTCCGAGCACAATCGGAACTCAAGCCAGTGACTCTTCACCAACCAGAGTGACGCGATGCATCAGCCGGCCGCTGCTCGGTGAGTAGTGCGCAGCGCGGTGCAGCGACACCGTGTTGTCCCAGATCAGCAGATCGCCGACTGTCCACTCGTGGCTGTAGTAGTATTCGTCGCGGGTTGCGAAGTCATCGAGGCGTTGCAGCAGCGCCCGGCCCTCTTCCAGATCCATGCCCTCGATATAGTCGGCGGACACTCCGGTCAGCAGTGACTTACGGCCAGATTTGTGGGTCCAGACCAGCGGGTGAACTTTGGGGGCATGCTTCTCCCAGTCTTTTTTCTGCTCTTCGGTGGCGTTCGGGTAGGTACGGCGCTGGGATGCGGCCATGGTATGAACCACCCTCAATTTTTGCAGCCGCGCCTGCTCATCGGCGGGCATATCCTGAAAGGCCCGATAGGTGTTGGCCACTTCCGTATTACCCTCGCGGGTTTTCGGCAGTTGACGCGCAGTGAGGATGGAGCCGCGAGAAGGCACATCGTCCATTGCGCCATCGATGTGCCATAACAGCGAGCCTTTCAGATACTCCGCCGCCATGGGATTGGTTTTGGGGTCCAGCGAGATCTTAAAGATCGCCTGATTATTAAAGCTGACAAGTTCGCCCAGCGTTTTGGCGAACTGGAGTTGTTCGTCATCATTGAAATTGATGCCGCGAATAATCAACACGCCGCGCTCCTCAAGTAAATCGCGGATGCGAGCAGCGTATTTACCGTTCAGGAAGTCCTCGCGACTTGTCTGGAGTTCCGTGCCGACCTTGGGTTTCAGGTCAATCGTCTTCAGTGTCATTGTGTCACCCTATGAGTAAAATATTCGTCGATAACTCGGGACCAATCTGGCCGAAGACACTATTGTAGTCGACTGATTCCCCATAAAGCATGATCGAACTTACCCAGGATGTTAGATCAAATCGAAACGCCTCCCGATCATTTCAAGCAGAAACTTCAACCCCCAAACGCTGACACGCGAGCTTACGCAGATCGCCCGCCTTCACTTTTTCATTGCCGGTCAATGGATATTCCTGCTCGGTGAACACCAACACCTCGCGCGGCACTTTGTAGCTGGCAAGACGCTCTTTCAGATAAGCGAGCAGTTCGTCTTTGTCGATGTTCGCGCCGTCGATCGGCACCACGCATGCCACCACCATTTCGCTTAATGTAGCGTGCGGCACGCCGACGGTTTGTGTGCGCCGAACGCCGGGGAACGCCGCGATCGCCGTATCGATTTCGGTGGGCGAAACATTCGCGCCGCCGGTTTTGATGATGTCGTTGAGGCGGCCTTCCCAGAAGAGATGGCCGACCTCATCGATGTAGCCGCCATCGCCCGTGTGATAAAAACCATCCTCGTCGAAAATCTCTTCCGGTGCTTTACCGAGATAGCCCTTCATCAAGGTTGGACCTTTGATGCAGACCTCGCCGCGCTCGCCCATCGGCACAAGCTCACCGCTCTGCGGATCGACGACTTTGATGATATTGCCGGGCAATACCTTGCCGAAAATATGTGGGTTTTTATTTTCTGGATCGCCAGTAACGAAGGACGACAATATCGCCATCGTTTCCGTGGTGCCGAAAGCATTCGGCATTTCCCAATCGGTTTTTACCGTCGGATGTTGCATGAGAATTTCACCTTTGGTGAACTCGCGCAAACTGCTCAGATCGGCGTTATCCCAATGCGGTGAAGATTGCATGCGCGCCCATTGATGCGGCCGCCCATTCAGCAACGTCACCCGCTCGGACTCGATCAATTTCAGCGCCTCATCCGCATCGAACAGCGGCTGCATGATGATGGCGCCGCCGGTCGACAGCGCCGTACCTAAAATAATCACGACGGGACCGGACCAGAAAAAGCCGTTGCCGGTCCAACTGCGCGCGGGCCCTTTGAGCCCCCACAGACGCGGAAAACGCCAGAACTGAATCGTGAACGAGCGCTGCGCATGCAGAATCCCTTTCGGCAAATTGGTGGTGCCGGATGAGAAAAACAGCGCACCGTCATCGGTCGGATGCACCAGCGCCGATCGCGCCTCGACGATATCGTTAGATATTTTTCCACCATTTTGCAAAAATGCATTCCACGTTTCGATAGAGCTAACTTGCCCAGGATCGAGTTCGGGCTCGCCCAGCAAAGTGACGCCGTCGAGACAAATCAGGCGCGTCAAATACGGGAATTTCTCTGAGAAAATTTCGCCCGCTGCCGCATTGAGAATGCGCGGCTCCAGCTCGGCAAGAATCGCGACAAAATCTTTTTTCAACACGCGATCTTCGAACAGCAGCATCGAAACGCCGGATACACTGAGCAAATAATTGAGTTCAGTTGGCGTAGAAAAGGTGCTGAGCACCACAGCCACCCCACCCGCCATTGCCGTGCCAAACAAGGCGCTTAAATATTCTGGGCGATTGGTCATCAGAATGCCGACGCGCGTGCCGCGGGTGACGCCCTTGGCGATTAGCGCCTTGGCAACGTCAACCGAACGATTCCACAAATCGCGATAACTCCAGCGCTCAACCGCACCACCTTTATGCATCACTACCGCTTCATTGTCGGCATAACGCTCGGTGACTTCGCGTAAATAACCAGGAAGCGACAAAGCGCCAATTCCGGGCTCTTCGCTGAGTGGAATTGCATGAACTAAAGATAATTGTTTTGAATCGGCTGCTGTGCCCATGGCTCAATAGGCTCCTATCTAAATTAAAAAGGCCTGAAAAACAGGCCTTTTTTGTACATTCTTATTCTAACGAATCCACTTAGTCGCAAGTCCTGCCGGTGCCGGTCAGTAAGGAAGCTCAACTTCTGCCTTGCCTTTGAGAATGACCTCGCCGTTCTGTGTGGTCATCGTCACTTGCACCTGCACGATCGGGCAACCGAACGGCGAGCGATCGATCTTGTCGATCACCTCTCCGTCGATGTAAGTGATATCGCCTTCGAAAGCCGGACTGCGGAACTGGGTATTCGAGTGCCAGATGAAACCATTGTGGCCGGCCCAGTACGCGATGTAATCGACATGCCAGGCATTCATCGACGCGCCGTAGCCGTACATGCCGCCCATGCCGATATTCGAGGCTTTTTCGAGATTGACGTGACCGCTCGATGGGCCGTAGTAAAGACCGTCGCCCTGGCGCGGATCGATCCTGCGCGCGTCGTGGTCGTAGGTCATATCCTTCGCGAAACCCGCGTCTTCTTTCGCCGGATCGTAAGCGCCTTCAGGAATATTCCAGCGCCAGGTGCCCCAGATGTTCTGGCGGTAAGCTCGGTATTCGGTGACGAACGTTGTGATCGTATGCGGGCCGATCACGCGGCGCGGCAATTTATCGCCGACCTTCACATCGCAGTAAGCAGGAGATTTACCTTCGCGGTTCGACATAATCCAGTCGAAACGAATTTTTTGAATCTCAGCGAGCTCCTCTTTGCTCCAGCGACGCGGCGAAGCTTTTTCTTTGCCATAAACAGCGCGTTTATTCGCTTCATCGCGCAGATAGCGAATCGCGGTTGCGCGTTCGCGAGCCACCAGCACGCCATCTTGATTGCGATGCGCGGTATCACCGCGCGTGAATACAGTCGGCCCTGCAAAGCTGGTGTCTTTCACGTCGTAACCGTCGAAACGGCGCTTCTGAAACAACTTGTCGCCTGGACGGATAGGAGCGCCATAGAACCACCACTCTTCACCGCCGAAAATCAAATGTGAGCCGGGAATATTGCCGACGCAGGCGGGATGGCAGCCGTGACCATAATCCATGGCGACGGCAAACGATTGCGGCGCAACGATGCCGCCGAATTTGGATTTCTGCGCGAATTCCTGATCCCAGTGAATCGGATTCGCGTAGTCCATCGCCATCACCCAGCGACGGATATCCGTGGCATTGCAAGGGTCCCACAACTCGGCGAAGACGACCGGCTTGCCGACCCATTTGTCGAGATCGCTCAGATCGAGCTTCGCTGCACTTGCGTTTACGTCACCAGACATTTGCTTACCTCACGTCGTTATGAATTATTAACCCGACATCTTTGATATCGGGTTACTTCGGCTCGCAAGTCTGATGGACGTCTGTGACTTACTTGTTGACGTCGACCACGAAGCGGCCACGAACTGTGCCTTCCATCAAACCGCCAGCGGCTTTGATGGATTCGCCAAGACCGATATCGGTGGCGATCAACTCAAGCGCTTTCACATCGAGATCGCGCGCCAAGCGCTGCCACGCTGGAAGACGACGCGCGATCGGCGCCATTACCGAATCGATACCGAGCAGCGAGACGCCGCGCAGAATGAACGGCGCCACCGACGCCGGGAAATCCATGCCTTGCGCCAAACCGCACGCTGCGACAACGCCGCAATATTTGGTCTGTGCACAAGCGTTAGCGAGTGTGAAGCTGCCGACCGAGTCGATCACGCCAGCCCAGCGCTCTTTCTGCATCGGCTTGCCCGCTGCGGAAAGTTCATTGCGGTCGATGATCGAAGTCGCTCCGAGTTGTTTCAGATAATCAGCTTCAGAGGCTTTACCGGACGAAGCGACCACGTTGAAGCCCGCTTTCGCCAACAGCGCAATCGCCACGCTGCCGACACCGCCGGTTGCGCCCGTTACTAAAATTTCGCCCTGCTCAGGTTTAACGCCGTGCGATACCAGCGCTTCGACACACAGCGCGGCGGTGTAGCCCGCAGTGCCGATCGCCATGGCCTGGCGCGCGGTGAATTCTTTCGGCAACGGCACCAGCCAATCGCCCTTGAGACGCGCTTTCTGCGCTAGACCGCCCCAATGCGTTTCGCCGACGCCCCAGCCGTTGAGCACAACGCGGTCGCCGACTTTCCATTTCGGATGGCTGCTCTCTGCGACAGTGCCGGCCAAGTCGATACCCGGCACCATCGGCCACTTCCGCACCACCGGCGATTTGCCCGTGATGGCGAGACCATCCTTGTAATTGAGGGTCGAGTATTCGACGTTGATCGTGACGTCGCCCTCGGGAAGTTGCGATTCGTCGAGCTGAGTGAGCTCAACGGTTTGACCAGATTCGTTTTTGGAAATCAGCACTGCAGAGAACATGAGGCACCTGCCATCGAGTTAGTTGGTTGAGTGGTATGGATTCGAGCTCGCCCGACCAACAGACCGGCGGAAGTATATCGACCGGTCAGTTAATCTTGCCTCGCATTTTATGCCAGTCTTTGAACATCTTGCGCAAAAACTGCATTTTAAGGCCTGAATAAAAAGCGGAAAAGCTCGGTTGCGCTTCGCAATAGACTTGAATTCGATCGATTGTATCCGATCAGACACCCTTAACTTATGGTCACTTTTCTTTGCACTGCGGAGTTCGACGCATGGCTGAAAGCCCCGCGTGATCCGATAGGGAAGCCTCGCATCATCGCAAGGATTCGCTCAGAGGAATTAAGCAGCTTTGACGATTGCTCCCAACGCGAAGCCACAGTGTGACGCCGTACTAAAACTGGCGAGCGCGGTCGGCGTTGAATTGCATGCACAACCTGCGGCGTGACAGACGGCTTAGGTCAAAGGTGTGAATTCGGTGGTGACTTTGACAGGAGCACGTAATCAGGCGTCACCCCCCCTTCGCGCGCACTTCGCTGCGATATTCGCTCGGGGTTTTGCCCGTCATGCGGCGAAATGCCGTGGCGAAATAGGCGGGGCTGCGAAAACCGAGTTTTGCCGATATGTCTTTCGAGTGGATCTGATCCTCGGCGAGCAGACGCTTGGCTACGTTCAACCGCTCCTCGGCAATATATTTATGGATCTGCCAGCCGGTCGAGGCTTTGAACGTACGCATCAAATGACTTTGACTGATGCCACAAATATCCGCGAGTTCGCTCAAGTTCGGATACCCCATTTCCAACGACGCCTGTATGCGCTCTTGAATGCGGCGCAACTGCCAGGGCGCTAACGCCAGACTCGCACCGTATTTTGAATTCTTTCTTGCCAGTTGCTGCGCATGGCGGGCCAGCTCGACGATCAGCATCGTGCATGCCGCTTCGATCACAAGGTCGCGGGCGAAACCCGGTTGAACCAGTTCGGCATAAATTTCCTGCATCAAGATTTCGATGCGTTTGTTCTTGATCGAAACGAGCGATGCGATGAGTTCGTTCCATTGTTCCAGCGCGATGCCCGTCGTGCGCTCGAAAAAATCCTTCTTGAAAATGCAATTGAGCACCCGAAACGGCGCTTCCACTGGAAACAAACGCACGGGACATCCCGGCGGCAAAAATCCTACCGAGCGCACGCGCGGAAATGCCTCGCGCGCGGCGATATCGCCGATGCGCAACGGGGAATGATTTTCCGACAGCCGCTGGCACAGGAAATAATCGGAATGCGCTGGTCGTGTTTCTCCGGCAGGTCCCCACTCGACGGTGGCGAGTTGCACCGTGACATTGGCAAAACTGACTTCTTTCTCGATATGGTGTTCCATGAGATTGGGTTGCGGGCAGCCCGCACCCACTTGGCTCCTGACGATCTGAATTGGCGGTGGAACCATAGCAAATCGTCCGGCTGAATCAAAGCGGCTTGCGTTGATCTGAGTTTTAACATTTGGGGCTGATCGCCATACGCACGGGGAAATGTTTATAGCCTCCTACCGCGACGGCATAGAGTCGTTCCGGTTCGCCGGCGATTTCGATCGTTTCGACGCGTCGCAGAAATTGCTCGAACATCACTTTCAATTCGAGTCGCGCCAGATGCATACCCAGACACGCATGAGGCCCGGTGCCAAACGCGAGATGGCGGTTCGGAGTTCGCTCAATGTCGAAGGAGTCTGGATTTTCGAAAATTTCGGAATCGCGATTGGCCGACGGATAAAACATCACCAGGTGTTCGCCCGCGCGAATTTTTTTGCCGCCTATTTCAATATCGCGATTCGGAGTCCGCACGAAGTGAATCGCCGGCGATACGTAACGCAATATTTCTTCGATCGCTCGCGGCAATAATTCCGGATTCGCTTTCAGTTTCACCCATTGCCCGGGATGCTGCATGAGCGCGTGCACGCCCATGCCGAAAGTGCTTTGCGTCGTTTCGTGCCCCGCCGTCATGAGGATGATGGCCCACGAGTAGAGTTCAGTATCGCCCATCGGCTCGCCATTGAAACGCGCGTTGACCAACGCCGTTGGCAAATCGTCCTGCGGATGTTGGCGCCGATCTTCGAATACCTCCGTGTACAGCTGACACATCTGGCCGACGGCCTGCATCGTGGTTTGCAGTACGCTCTGATCTTTAGAAACTCGCGGGTCGTTCGCGTTGATGATTTGATTGGTCCACTCGATGACGCTCGACCACGCGGCGCGCGGTAAACGCAAAAACGCCGATATCACCGCTGTGGGCACGAGGTTGGCGACATCGTCCTGCAGATCGATAATTTCGCCGTTGCGCGCCATGGCTTTATCAAACGCTTCGGTGACGATTTCCTCGGCGTAACGCCGCACCCACTCGATATTTTTCGGCATGAAATACGACTGCGCAAGCGCGCGATGAACGCCATGATCGGGCGGGTCCATTATCACGATCATGCGCAAGCCGTTCTGGTCGCCGCCGGTAATGGTCGATTTCGGCGAGTTCTTGAAAACTTCCGTGTTGCGTTCGATGTCGACGATATCCTGATAGCGCGTCACCACCCAAAACGAATCCGCGTCTGCGCGCTCGATACAGTGGATGGGATCTTCGCGGCGCAGTTTTTCCCAAATCTGCCACGGATGGCCGTGCTGGTAGTAGCTGGCGGGATCCAGCAGCGCGAGTTCTTCTTCCCGAGTAATCGTCATACCCTGCCTCGTCATTATTTAATGCAATGTTCGATAGATGCTCGCGATCAGCGGGCGCCATCGGTAAATTCGTGCAGGATCTTATGGAAATTAGACACACACACTTCCTGCACAGGGTTCGTGCGCAAACCGCGAAAGCCGCGCGAATACATACCGCGCTGTACTTCGGGCAAATTGATCAGATCGTCTTTGAGAAAACGGTTCTTGTCGAAGAACTCGCGATAATCGGTGACCAGCGTGTGTTCGGGTTTCGGCTCCGCTCCCAGCGCGAAGCGGCCGAACGCCCAGATGTCCCAGACGCATTGATCGGGATCTTCCGGATGCGGCCGTGTGCGATAGCACAGCGAGCCGTCGATGCACGGCAGAATGATGAAGTTGGGGAAGATGTGCCAGCCGAAACCGGCGCGGTGAATCGCCTGCGGCGTTAAATCTAACGGCCACGCTATACCGCGGCGCTCCAACTCTTCGCGATGAAATTCCAACAGTTTTAAGCCGATGATTTTCGGATCGGTACCGGCCGGCAATTCCGCCATGATGCGCCGCGCGGCGGCAACGCCTGGCTCCAGATACATCGCCTGCAAATCGCGCTGCATTTCTTCATAAGTGTCGGCAATAATTTCGCGCAGATCGCGCTTGAGTGCCGCCTGCGCGGCGGGCCGATTGGGCAGTTCGATGGGATCGAATTCAGTGGGACCGAACATCGAGTGCAGACCGCACGCTCGCGACGGCAGCATGCTCGATGCGTGGCGCATGGTTTGCGGATGCGTGGCCTCGACGTGATAGGCCTCGTTGAACGCGTTGAGCACCAATTTCCAATTGGCCGGGGTGTGCATCGTGACGCTCCACAGCATGCGCGTTTTATCGAGCGCGTAGCAGTCGAGATATTCGGGAACATCGCCGAGATATTCGAGCAACGGTGGCGCCTCGGGATTCATCGTGATGAACACCCAGCCGGCCCACGCATCGACGCGCACCTCGGACAAACGTAAATCGGCGTCGGCAAACTGCTCGCAACCTTGCCACTGCTCGCGATGAATGATGCGCTGAATCGAACCGTCGAGATGCCAGCTCCAGCCGTGGAATTTGCAGTAAATCGATTTGCCCATTTGACCGCAGCCGTCTTTCAAGCGCCGTCCGCGGTGCTGGCAGACATTGTGAAAAGCCTTGATCTCGCCCGACGTTTGGCGCACCAGCAAAATCGAATCGCGCACGATATCGAAAGTGACAAATGCACCGGGCTGATCCAACTCCTCCACTCGGCATGCCATCAACCAGACACGCGGCCATACGCGTTCGTTTTCGAGCTGGAGAAATTCCTTGGAAATATAATCGCTGACCGGAACAAAATCGGAGCGAACGGGATTTTCGCTGCGGGTCTGCGTCATCGCATCACCTCAAAAGAAATACGTCACGGGCGGCAGTCCGAGCAGACTGCGCCCGTGCTGCTCGGCGAGACT
The DNA here is from genome assembly GCA_964500675.1 of uncultured Verrucomicrobiaceae bacterium. Taxonomy (GTDB): domain Bacteria; phylum Pseudomonadota; class Gammaproteobacteria; order Pseudomonadales; family CAMLJR01; genus CAMLJR01. The sequence continues at coordinate 366,170 of CAZCNY010000001.1, forward strand.
TTCAAAATCCTGAATCACGTGACCGCACACGACATTGACGTCGCGCGCTATGCGCTGTAGCGGATCTGTTAGAAGATGAACCGAAGAGCCGGCGTTGTCGACGATCAGCCGCACGGCATCGCGCGCGACGCGGGTGGCATACGAGTTCTGCGCGACGATCGCCATACGCGCAGGAATATTCATCAAGTCACCGCGCTGCGCGAGTTCGTAAACTTCGCGCACACAGGCGATGTGCTGCAACTCAGCCATGCGCACCATGACATCCGCTTTGGCGAGCATGATTTGATAATTCGGTTTCTCGCCGACGATGGTTTGCGTACCGGTGACTTTGCGCGTTTTTAATTTCTCGCGGAATAATGCCACCGCACCGCGCGCCGCACCAATCGCAGGAGCGGAAGTGACGAGCCCGAGAAATGCCGTCGATGGCATGCGATACATTGGATTGCCGTGAATTTTCGAGCCCGGTGTGGCGCCGTTCTGCATGTCGCCCGAACGCACCACCCTATGTTCGGGAATAAATAAATCCTTCACCACAATGTCGTTGGAACCCGTGGCGCGCAAGCCCTGCACATACCAGGTGTCGAGTACTTTCGCCGCGGATAACGGAAACGCCATCCAATGCATCGCCGGTTTGCCGTCGACTTCGCACAGCGCCTGGCCGATGGCCCAATCCGAATGCATGACGCCGCTGCCCCATTTCCAGTTGGCCGTCACCTGATAGCCACCGGGAACACACACGGCCTGACCGGGCGGCGTTGAAACTGCGGGCGCCATGAAATAACGGCCCTTCGCGAAAAATTCGTCCTGCGCTTTTTCCGGAAACAGCGCGGCAACCCAATTGTGTTCGACGAGGAAGGTGCAGGCCCACGCCGTCGATGCACAGGCCTCGGCAATTACGCGCCCGGTCAGAAAAAAATCCTCGGGACCAAACTCGCAGCCGCCAAATTTTTTCGGCATGAAGTGATAGAAGAAGCCGGTGGCGCGCAATGCGTCCCACACTTTGGGATGCGGATAACCGAGCCGCTCCGATTCGGCGGCGTATTCCGCGATCATCGGTTTTAGCGCTGCGATTCGCTCGCGTACAAGCTCAGGTGTTAGAGCGGCAACTTCTGCGGGCGTCAGCCAGCCTGTGTCGCCGGGTGCATGCGCTTCGAGTTCCTTTGGCGCGGTGGTGGAGCTTGCCAAAATCGCGTTGGTTTGCATCGTCATCAATCTCGTCAATCAAATGGTTTCAATAGTTTTCAGTGTGAATTTCCGCTCGCGCTCAAGCGATGAGTTTCGAGAAGCGCGGCCAGCTCGCTTCGAACATCGGCAGATGCGCCTGCCCTTCCAAAAATGTCCGCGCCTGTACGATCGCCCAGCGATGAAACAGCGCAATCAGGGCATCGTCGTGTTCGGGACCTGCTTCGATCACGAATTTTTCGAGCACCGCGTCGGCTTCGTGCCACGAATGAACGCGATGACCGACCAGCTTTTCGACATCGCGCAGGTATTGCGCCTCGATGTCGCGATGCGCATCGCTGCGCTTAACGAATTCCCACACTTTGCGCTGCTCTTGTACAGCGTAGGGCTCGCTCGCTGCCGGTTCCGGCACGCGCGCCGCCATCACATCGAAGAGCTGCGCCCAGCGCGATGGTTGCGCTGCGCCGACTTGAGAGTGCTGGTCGAGTTGCAAACCTTTCATGTCGCCGAGCACTTCGAGCATCGAAATGCACGCGCCGATATACCAGCCGAGATATTCAAAATATTTCGCGTTAGCCGTGGGCGCATGTAGATCGGCGGTGAGAATGAATGGCGTACACAAGCCCCACCACACCGCGTGAAACGCGAGTACCGGCAATTCGAATTGTTCGCCGGTTAATTCGGCATAGCGCTCGAAAAACGGTTTGGTGTCGCCGACGTGATACATCGACAGGCGCAATGGAATAAATGCCAGATCGATCATCGGATCGCCGAGACAGCCGTATTCGAAATCGTAGAGGCCGGTGACGACGCCGTTTTCAAACAGAAACTGACCGGAGTCAACCGCGACGATGCTGACTTTTTTGCGATGCGTTGGAATATTTCTACGCACCCATTTGCGTAGAAACTCAATTCTCGGCTCAGGAATTTTCTTGCCCTTTAAATACATCGCTTCGCAAATATCGAAACAGGCGAGCGAGATTTCTGCGGGCGACTCGGGCATTTTCACGCCGAACTGCACAAGCTCGCGCGGATCGATGGCATGCATGCGCGCGACGACGTCGGCGAAATCGCGCAGAATCGCAACGCGCTCGCTTTCGCTCACTTTCGCAAAATCGAATTCACCCGGAATGCATTCCATCACGGTGGCGTGGGGTTCGCCGATAATGCCGTACACATGCGGCACCGGCACGCCGTGCTTTTCAAGCACACGCAGTACATTCGCTTCGTGCTCAAGCGGCCACGGCGGATAATCTTCCTTGCGCTCTTCGCGCACGTAGAGTTTCAACAGTTCTGCGTCGCGGCGAACATCGACCCACCAACCGCCGCGCCAGCGCGGTTGCTGCTCACAGCGAATCACAGTGCCGCCGATGTTCGACTCGATCCAGGCAATGACTTTTTGATCCTTGATCGCATCGGCTGATTTGGCCTGCTGCATATCGCTGCTCATGACTGCGCTCCCTGCCACTCATGCTCCTCTTGCCAGAGCCCCGCGGTCGTAAGCGTCCGGCGAATGTCTTCAAGCCGACGCAGATGCGCATCGACACCCTGAATATTATCGACGCTGGTTTGACAGCACATCTGCGTGGCGCCGAGTTTTTGCCACGCGCGTGCGTGCTCAACCCAGTCTTTGTTTTTGAGTCCGAGCAGCAGCGCTTCGATACCTAGCGTATTCGGATCGCGGCCGTATTCGCGGCAATATCCGTGCAGCACCTCGATCATTTCGGCGGCGCCGTCATCGGGAAGAAATGTCGGCAACCAGCCATCGGCTTTGCGCGCGATTCGACGCAGCACTTTCTCGGTATTCGGATTGTTCACAACCTCGCGAATACGGCCGCCATCGAGTCGAATCGGACCGCCGCCGAACCACAGCGGTATCGGGCGCTGCAACGGCATGGGAAATATTCCCGCATCGGTAATCTTGTGCATGGGTGTATCGAACGTCACCGCACGCTGCGTCCATAAAGCGCGCAGAACCTCGATCTGCTCGTCGAAAAATCTGCCCCTGTGCTTGAAGTCCATGCCCAGCGCTTCGTATTCGACTTCATTCCAACCGGTGCCGACGCCGAGCCGAAAACGACCGTTCGACAACAAATCGAGCGTCGCGGCTTGTTTGGCGACGAGCACTGTTTGCCGCTGCGGCAAAATCATGATGCCGGTCGCCAGTCCGATCGTGGAAGTGATACCGGCGATGAATGAGAGAAGTGCGATCGGCTCATGAAATTTCGAATCGAGGTCGTAAATCCCTTTCCAATCCGGTCTGCTTGCGCGATTGGCGCCGACGACATGGTCGTACGAAACAATGTGGCTAAAACCCATCGCCTCGATAGCCTGCGCAAACGCTTTGATCGCGCTGAAATCCGCCTCGATAGTATTGTGTGGAAAGACCACCCCAATCTGCATATACCCTCTCTTTTCGATATCGCGCGATTTACCGCGAGCACTACGATTCATTTATAAATCGAGGTTACCGCATCAGAAAGAGATAAAACGATCGGGGATTCAACTAATGGTAGGAATACGAAATATTGGCGGGAATGCTAAAAAGCAGGCTTTCAGTTTCATAGCGAAACTTCGTTTTTAAACCGCTCGATTTTCTGCCAACACCCGGCCATATTTACCGGTAAATATCTTCGACTTAAGGTTTTCGAAAGCAATTCTTGCGGCTTTCGAGAATGGCGATAGATAAAAGAAAATTTCGCGATGCGCTGGGCAATTTCGATTAGAGTTGAATCAACAGATCGAGCTAGCCGCACCATCGTTTACAGCGATGCCGCCAAAGCCGCGATATTGAAGAAAGCGCACGCGCTTCGCTTTCTCCTTCATGTCCGCTGGCGGTTTACGGCCGAATTTACCGGTTTCCAATTTATGCAAATTAGCCGGCCAATCAATGTCCGCAGCGGCAAACGCCGCGGCGATGATATCTTCGGCGATGCCGCGCTCGCGCAATTCAGCTTTGATGCGAACCGGGCCGTACAAGCGCTGCGCACGACTGTGCAAATAAACCTCGGCGAAGCGCGCATCGCTCTGCAAACGCTCGCTGCACAGTCGTTCGATTTCATTTTCAATCAGAGGGCGATTGGAAAAGCGCAGCACCAGCTTCTGTTGCAGTTCGCGCTTTGAGTGTTCACGGCGCGCGAGCAAATCCATAGCTGCGCGCCGAATATCGATCGCACTCGTCTCATCCGTGACGACATCATTCATGCCGGCATCATTCCTGGCGACACTCTGTGTCAGTCTTCGACTTCCAGTTCTTCAGTTTTCCCGGCAACGCTAGGCAGCGACGTGCTGAGCAGTTCGGTGCGAATATCGGTTTCGATGATTTCGCTGATCTGTGGATTCTCCTCAAGAAACTTCGCTGCATTGGCCTTGCCCTGTCCGATTTTATCGCCCTTGTACGAATACCAGGCGCCGGATTTTTCGACCAAATTGAGTTTCACACCGAGATCGATGACCTCGCCCATGCGGTAAATACCCTTGCCGTACAAAATTTGAAATTCGGCCTGCCGGAACGGCGGTGCCACTTTATTTTTAACCACCTTGACGCGCGTTTCGGAGCCCGTTACCTCCTCGCCCTCTTTCACTGCGCCGGTGCGGCGGATATCGAGACGCACCGATGCGTAGAATTTGAGCGCATTACCGCCTGTGGTGGTTTCGGGATTGCCGAACATCACGCCGATTTTCATGCGAATCTGGTTGATGAAGATCACCAAACAGTTGGTCTGCTTGATCGTGCCGGTCAATTTACGCATCGCCTGGCTTAACAAGCGCGCCTGCAAACCGACGTGCGAATCGCCCATTTCACCTTCGATTTCGGCTTTCGGTACCAACGCCGCTACCGAGTCCACCACCAGCACATCGACCGCACCCGAGCGCACGAGCATTTCCGCGACTTCGAGCGCCTGCTCGCCGGTATCGGGTTGCGACACGATGAGATCGTCGATATTGACGCCAAGCTTTTCCGCGTAGACCGGGTCGAGCGCATGTTCAGCATCGATAAACGCGGCGGTGCCGCCCGCCTTCTGTGCCTGCGCGATAACCGAAAGTGTGAGCGTGGTTTTTCCCGACGACTCCGGTCCGTAAATCTCAACAATGCGCCCGCGCGGCAAACCGCCGATGCCGAGCGCTATATCGAGCCCGAGCGAGCCGGTCGAAATGCTGGGGATTACCTGCTGGGCATGATCGCCCATGCGCATCACGGTACCTTTACCGAACTGGCGTTCGATTTGGGACAGAGCCGCACTCAGAGCTTTCTGTTTGTTGTCTTCCATCGGAATGATCCTCGCGCTGATTGTTTTCACTATATCGGGTCTTGAAGACTGACTGAGGGAGATTAAAGCAGATTACTGTATGAATGAACAGTTCTCGTGCGAAATTTTTTACTCCACCCCGCTCGGACCTTATTTTGCCAACGGGTGGTTCCAGCCGAAAATGAGAATATTGCGCAAGCCCCAGTGCCGCGAGGGCTGTACAATAGTACTGCTGCTCATCGCCTGATTAACGCTAAGGATTGAAAATTAAGGCAGTTCAATTTCGCATTTGGCGGTCGCCATGGTGATGCCGAGTTGATTGGCCATTTTGCACGTAACCTGCGCGACATTGCGGCCTTGGTCATCGACGAGCTTGTCGCTGATTTCGCCGGTCATGATGGTGATGTCGTTGACGAACGCCGGACCGCGATATTGCGAATTCACATGCACGACCTGGCCCCACTCGCCGGCCCAGCCCGCGAGATAATCGATAATCCACGCGCCCATCGACGCACCGTAGCCATATTCGCGCGGCATGCCGATATATTTCGCCCAGCGTGCGAACAAATGTCCACGCGATGGACCGATGTACGCGCCATCGGTATTTTCGGGATTGATTTTTTCTTCGGTGGGATCCATTTCCCAACCCGCCATCGGCCCGACAAAACCGAGCTTGACCGGATCGCAGTCTGCGTTGCGATGTGCACTGCCCCAGAGCGTCATTAAATAAGCGCGCCACTCCGTCGCGAAACTCGCCACGCTGTGCGGACCGAACACGCGCACGGGTAATTTATCGCCAACGTTCGCATCCTTCCAATAACGTTTGCCGTGTCCCAGCGCGTGCATCATGTTGATGTATTCGAGTTTGCGATTTTCGATATCGGCAAGTTCTTCATCGGTCCACACTTGCTCGGGGGTATCCTCCATCGCGCCCATTTCGACGGCGAGATCGCGGCGATAGCGAATCGCGGTCGAGCGCTGTTTCGCGAACAGTGTGCCGTCTTCTTTGTAATAGTTGTTGTCGCCGCGCTGGAAACAGGTCGGACCCGCGAATTTGGTTTCTTTAACCACGTAGTCGTACGGAATTTTTTCGTGGATGACGCGATCGCCCGCAAATAAACGCGGTCCGTAAAACCACCATTCGTCACCACCGAAAATTAAGTGAGAGTTGGGAATTAAACCGACAGCCGCAGGACAAGCGCCGTGCCCTTCCGCTGCCGCAATGGTAAATGATTGTGGTGCGACCAAGCGGCCGAAGCGACTCACAGCGGCATAGTCGTGATCGTAATGCAGCAAATTGGGAAAGTGCATCGCCTGTGCCCAGCGGCGAAAATCGTTGTTATGCAATGGGTCTTTCAAACTCCACGGCGTCATCGGCTTGCCGATGTATTGGTCGAGGTCGGAGCAATCGAGTGCTTTATCGGTCATGGTTGGCCTCAGTCATATCAATAATTAATTAATTTCGTTTGTTCAATCGCGAAAATGCGGCATCACTTCTTTCGCAAATAATCGCAATTCGCGTACTTGTTGTTCAGGATCGGGGACGCCGGTCGGTGTCATGAGCAGGTAATCGGGATTTACCAATTTTTTTATCCGCTCCATTTCGCGCATGCAGTCGTCCGGTGTACCGACGATCGCGCGGTTCGGTGCAAACTCTTCGAGCGTCATCGCTTTACCGCTGAACATGACTTCATCGGCAAGCGGATCGCGATCGGCCTTCGAACCGAGATTGTCGTAAGCCTGCCAGGTTTTCACCACATTGGGTAGCCAGTTGGGATCGATCGAAACCTTGGTCGGTGAGATGTGCAGATCTCATCGCTCAAGCTGCCATTGCGAGAGAGATTGACGATCGCCTGATTCTTGTCGACAAAGGGACGCATGCGCGCTTCGTAACGGGCGAAGCCGGCCTGATCCAACCAATACGCCAGCGTTGGACCCGCAATACCGGCGCCGGAAATCAATACCGATCGTGTGACTGCTCCGGCACCCACGCACCCCACTGTCCATTTACATGATATTCGTCACATTGTTAGCATAACGAGATACGCTGTCAACCTGGCAAATTCAAAAATGCAAAGGAGCGAATGTTTCTCCGACAGAAATTGATGCGATGCTCGTTGAACAAGCCAATTTGCAACTGATTCCAAATTTGCGATCATTCTCGACTCCGATCAAAAAAACACGCGAGCGGCCTAAATGATCTTCGATAAGAACGAACTAGCCAGCGCAGATGACAAGCGTTGGGTTGCCGGCGAAATCTTCGGCCTTGAAATTCCGGCCGATGCCGAGACCCTGGTTTCAGGGGGCGCAGACTTCCTCACCAACGCCTTTCATCTCTCCGGTGCACTAGCCGCTAACAATCGCGTTAGTCGTATTGTTGCAGCGAAGGAGTTCTTTGGGGGCGGCACTGGGAAAAAGTTGTTGCTAACCGTCGCCTACGAATTTACCGAGCCGAATTTACCCGAACAACTGTTCATCAAGTTTTCGCGGAATTTCGACAATGAGCTGTGGGACCGAGCGCGTTTCATGATGATTTCGGAAGCGAATTTTGCGGTGCTGTCTCGATCGCCGGACTTTCCTGTCACCGTACCAGCCTGTCTGTTCGCCGATGTTGAATCGGAATCCGGTACCGGACTCATTATTACCGAATGCATCACTTTTGGTCGCAACGGCGTGGAGGCGATTTACCCCAAATGCATGGACTACACCGTGCCAGAGCCGCTGGAGCACTACAAAGCCATTCTGAAGGGGTTAGCAAAATTATCCGGAGCACACCGAAGCGGCAGGCTCTCGCCGGATTTTGACCATAAATTCCCTTACAACCGCAAACAGGCCTCGGCGGTGTTTGCAATTCATGCCCCCGCAGAGAAATTAATACAGCGCGCAAACCGGATGTTCGACTTTATCGAGCGTTATCCAAAACTATTTCCGGAAAATGTGCGCGCATCAGAGTTTCGCGAGCAGTTTATCCGTGACATTCCCGATTTAATTGCCGCAGAAGACCGGATAAGAGAAACTCTATACGGCAATCCTAATTTGATTTCATTCGCTCACTGGAATGCCAATATCGATAATTGCTGGTTCTGGCGGGATGCGAACGGCACGCTGCAATGCGGTTTCATGGACTGGGCAAATGCCGGGCAAATCAGCGTAGCTCAGTCCGTTAGCGGCGCGATCAGCGGTGCCGAACCCTTTATCTGGAACGAGCATTTAGACGAACTGTTGACCGTGTTTATCGAAGAGTATGCGGCTCAAGGTGGACCGCGACTGAATCTCGACGAACTGAGACTTCACAACCTGTTGATCGTTGCAGTTTCCGGTGTAGCGTATTCCATGGGAGCACCTATCGCCATAGAGCGGGACATCGAGAATATTGACGCCGTTGAAAGCTACCAGGATAAATGTTTTCGCGAGCATGAGAACGCCCGAATCCAGCTGCACATGATGACGAAAATGCTCAATGTATGGCAAACACGGAAGTTGGGTGACGTTGTTCGTCAGCTCTAATGTCAATTGAATATATAAGTCCCATTGAAAATAATACTGTGTGCGATTTTAACGAGATTGAGCGCGCCGATTACCAGCGCACACCCTCGGTTTTCGGCTTCGCAGCAAAGGGCCGCTCGTACGACGGATCGTCCTTGCTCCACAAACCTTTCAAAAAGCCTCTGACGAATTTCGAATGCACCCAGGTGCCTTCCGCATCCGCTGTCATTTCGATCGTGCAGCGCCGCGTCAGCATGCGCCATTCACCGTTGCGTTTTTCCAGTTGATCGAGATAGCGGCCCATCGCGATCGTCGTGGTTTTTCCATCGAGCCAAAACAACCCTCCCACTACATACGATTCGCAATACGCGATGTTGCCATCGATATCGCACAAGTGATTGGTGATGTTGTGGCTGGTAGAATGAAAATTGGCGGCGTGACCGGCATTGGTTCGCGTCGCATAGTCAGCCATGTTGATCATGATCGGGCCGTGCTCATCGACACCTTCCCTCCACCAACAGCTTTCCATCATTGCCACGTCTTGACGATCGCGCGCGCGACTTTCACGCACGATGCAGTCGAGAATATCCTGGCGATCCTGCAACTGCTGAACTTGGCGTTTCAGTTGTTCGAATTCTTGTTCCAAGCTCACGATAATCTCCTCAAAACAATTGCCGAGAATTAGAAATTTGTTTAACGAATGATGTAAGGATATTGAACGCGCGGCTCGATGTGGTTGGTCTCGCGGCATGAGCGCGGCTGGCGACCACCCTGGTCTTTAATGCCGTATTTCAGAGCCATTTCAGCGCCGATCACGGTCTGCCCGCTCATTTGCATCAAGTCGGGATCGTTGAACAGAGACCAGATCACATGCCCGGTAAATTCCGGTGTTTCGGTGATATTTTCCAGATAACCGTATTTTTCGCGATCGGATTCGATGACCATTTTGAGTCGATCGGTTTGCAAGGCTCCCATCCAGATCGAAACCGCGGCAACGTTGAAATCTTTTAAATCGACGGCCATGTCGGCAGCGAATTTATCCATACCCGCTTTGTGTGCGCCGTAAGCCGGCCCGTAAACATAGTGCACGGATCCTGATGCAGACGTGAAAACGATGAGGCCATGGCGTTGCTCAACCATCATGGGCGCGGCATAAAAACTCGCGACGTAACCGCTGTGCAAACCCACATCCATTAAATTGCCCAACGCGAGCGGCTTTTCCCAAAAATTTCCCGGTGTGGTCAATTCATCGTGAATCGCAGCGGCATTGTTCACCAGAATATCGAGCCGGCCGTGTTCGGCTTTCACCTGTTCGAACAACGCTTTTACCTGGCCGTCATCACTGTGGTCGACCCGCACGGCAATGCCTTTACCGCCCGCTGCCGTCACCGCTTGCGCGGTTTCGTAAATCGTTCCCGGCAGCGATGCATCACCAGATTTTTCTGAACGGCCGGTGACATAAACGGTACAACCGTGACTGCCAAGCGCGATGGCAATACCTCGACCGGCGCCGCGGCTGGCTCCGGTAACAATCGCTACGGGGATGGACTGATGCATTACTTTTCCTCGTCAAAGATATTTAGCGCGCAAAAAACTTTACGCCTGTGTTAATTCCAAACGCTCAAGCCACCACTCAACAAATGCTTTAGCATCTTTGTGGCCGCAAGAGATACCCAGCCCCTCCTCCATCACCAGTGTTCTGGCGACACCAATAAGCAAAACGCTTAAACCCTCTGCACCACAGCTCGTGGGTTTGATTGATTTCATATCGATCAATTTCGCCAGCGCCTCTGAACGGCGTTTGCGCGTGCGCTCGGTGTAGTCGGCGATTTCTTTTTGAATCGCTTTGCGATGGTTGCCGAGTGCCATGAACTCAATCGCAAGAGCCGTTCGATCTTTATTTTGGTAGGAGCTCCAGAATTTTTTTAACGACTGCTTGGACTGCAGTGCGGCGTCTTGTTTTTCCAACGCCTCATCCGTTGCGCGCCGAAACAGCGCAAGAAATAAATCATCGGTCGTCGGAAAATAGTAATGCACGAGCGATGGCCTGATATCGGCCTCTTTCGCCACACGCCGTGTCGTCACCGCGCCATACCCTTCGTTCAGCATGAGCTGCTCGGTGGTATCGAGAATGAGCGCTCGACTCTCCGATTGTTCGGAGCCCACTCGCCGTTTTGCGGTCGCTGTTTTTGCTGCGACAATTTTTTTCTTGGGTGTCGTCGCGGTTTTTTTGGGTGGAATCGCTTTGCGCTTCGCAGTATCAGCCATAAAAAAAATTACTCATTACGCAAATGGTTCATCGCCGGCAATTTGCGTGCGATACATCAGACGACCGCTATCGAGCGGATAAGGCGTGGCTCTGTGCATCGTGCCGGTGTTATCCCAAATCACGAGATCGCCCAACTTCCACTCGTGTCGATAGGAAAACTGCGGTTGCGTTGCCCACTCACGCAAGCGGGTCAGCAACGCCCAGCCTCCGCGCAAATCCATGCCCTCTACGTGCGACGCGGTAGAACCGAGCACCAAGGATTTTCTGCCCGAGCGATGCGTCCACACCAACGGCAAAACATTGGGTTTGTATTCCTGCCACGCAAGAAGCTGCTCGTAAGCGGGCTCTGGATGCACATAGCGTTGCGCGGTTTCGAACATGTGCACGACTTTGAGTTTTTCGAGTGCTTTTTTTTCCGATTCGGGCAAGTCGTCATAGGCCGCATACGTGTTGCAGAATTCGGTTTGACCACCGGTGGTCGATAACCGGCGCGAGCTCATCACCGATGCAAAAGCCGGTATATTCAGCATGGTGCCATCGATATGCCAATAGAACGCACCTTTGATGTAATCCGATTTCGGGTTTTCCAAAGGATCCATCGTGATCTTGGTAATTTTTAAATCTTCGGTGGTGGTGCTCAGCGTTTTCGTGAAAGCAATTTGCTGTTCGTCCGTTAAATTCAGCTCTCTGAATGCAACCACACCGCGCTGCTCCAGCAGCGCAAGAATCTCTTTCGAGAAATCGCCGCGGATCAACGCCGCAACATCCGCTCTCAGTTCACTGGCAATTCGCGGCGTGAGATCAATTCGAGTCAACCCACCACTCACATTACTCATTTTCAATCCCCCGCAGATTTATGCTAATAGCGCAGCCTGCTTCTTTGAAACGGCTATGGGCTTGCGTCGCGAAACTTCAGCAGAATTTTGAACACCTGTTCAGCATACTAACAAATATTGAACAGGTGTTCAATATGGGCCCGACGACATTCAATACCGATGGTCGCGGGTTGCGAGCCGGTCAACAATTGTGCTGTCAGGAGGACGGGATTGACGGCACCCCTCGCCTATCTCTTCTTGTTGTAGCCGTCGCCGGTATCGTAAGTACCAAACAGCCAATCGTATAAAAGCGAAATAGTGGCAAAATTGCCCCCGGTGAATTTGGCATGATGCACATGATGCATCTTCGACACATAGTTAAGGTATTTATATGGAGATTTATCGGCCACCCACAAATCATGGTTGTGCAGATTGATTTCCATAAACGCAATCCAGGTAACCACAATGGTTGCTACGTGAAAAGCACCCATGAATACGGAGAGCACGAGTACCGTGGCGATATACAACCCCATACCGATCGCAACTTCCAATGGGTGGATGTAGCTCGAATCCAGCCGACATGGATTGTTTTGTTGATGATGTACGGCATGTACCCACATGAGCGGCCCACGCAAAACGTCGGAATCATGAAACAAAAAGCGATGCGTAAAATAATAAAAGAAATCGTAAACCATGAGGATGATAAAAATATCAAATAGTATTTTCCACACCGATTGGGTATCCAGCGTTGTACAAAACGGCACGCCTAAAACAAACGTTGCTGCAAAATACAATACACCCCAGGCGTTATTTCTTTTTTGATTGGCGGCGTAATAATCGCGCGACATTTTCTTCGCAGCGGCTTCCTTATTGATAACCTGCGCCTGCTTTATGGTTGGAATCAACAGCATAATTCGCTTGCCGATAAGCGTTACAATCGTAATGCCAACCAATACATACAGTGCAGCTTTCCAGTGGTAATACTCAAGTATTGCAGACAGTACGGATGCGCTCATTGCCATGGAGCCCTCTAAAGGCCGGTATAATTCGTTCATCGAGCTTTCAACCCTTCATTGCCAGGGCTGAGGCGCAGTCGCAATGTGTTTTGAAAATAGGTCACCAGCGAGAACTGACCAACCAGAACAATCAGCTCGAACATTTGCTTTTCATCAAACACCGCTGACAACGTATTCCAGGTTGCGTCGGAAATTGCAGCATTCTCGTGCAGCTCTTCTGCAGCTCTCACCAGCGCTCGATCATGTTCGCTCCAACCGGTGGCGATTGATCCCAGGGTAATCCTTTCGATTTCTTGCGTGGTTACGCCAAATCGCTTTGCGATTCTGACGTGCTCGCCCCAGTTGTACGGCGATTGACACAGCCAATCGGTACGCAGCACGACCAATTCCAGATCGCGCCGCGGCAGTGACGTTCTCGCCATCAATTGTACCGATACATCGGCAACTTTTTCGTAGAGCTCGGGATGACAGCCGAGCAACGCAACAACCATTTCCGGTATCTCGGCAACGGCAACGGCGTCAGCACTTTCCGGCGAAGTGCCGCGCAGCTTGGCGACGTGCGCTTGAGCAGCTTTTACAACAGTTTCCGAATAATTTGCTGAAATCCGTGGAGGCTTACCGAGAATTAGCGCCTCTCGATTTGTAATTGCTTCATCGCTGTCGGAACAACAGCCATCGCCATTTGAATTATCATACATGTTCATGATGCTCTGCCTCTGAATCAGATGGCGATTTGGTGTTTTTCAACCGATCGAAATCCTGCAGAAAACGATTGCGCACAGTTTTGAACAAGAAATCCCAGATCGTCGTAAACGCACCATAGTTACAGGTGAAATACTGATGATGCTGATCATGGAACATCGGCGTGATGAACCATTTGGTAGCCCAGGTTTTGTACCACCATTTGGGAACGACCTCATGCCCGCAGTGAACGTAGAGGCCCATGATGGTGGCAAACGATACGATCAACAGGGTGGAAGCTTCATGCACCGTGAATACGCTCAGGAATATAGGTATCGGCAATCCTTCGAAAATGCCCTCGATAGGAGTCATCGATGAAGAGCTGAGCGGGTTTGGCGTGATCGATCGGTGGTGAACTTTGTGTATCCAGGTGTAAAGCGGCTCGATGTGGATCAGTCGGTGCACCAGATAAAAATACAGATCGAAAATGAAAAAGTAGAGCATAAATTCGAACGCAACCACGTACCAGCTGGCGGGAGACGTATCGGTGCGCATGTAGCCTTTTTCGACCAGATACGAAGATAACGTTTTTAGGAAAATCGTCGTGATAGCGAGATTAAGTGCCGACCAAAACAGCTCGTTGCGGACGCGATCCCATTGCCATTGACGCTTTTGAATGCGTTTCACATGCGAAAAGACTCTGGCCAATGCCACGAATAAAGAGGTCGCAATCACAACACCCAACCATACCGAGAGAACCGCATTGCCGGTGTCGAGAAACGTTTTATATAAATACTCACCCATCGCTACTGCTCCGAATGCAAGATCATGAGACACCTTCAATGTTCGTCAGTTTGTTAGCGACGAGCTAGATTGTCAATACTTGCCCGATGGTTTGCCGCCGCATATATCCAGCACCGACAAGCCCGATATAAAATATCCAGCGTTGAATTAATCACAGGAATATCAGTTATGACCGTCACCAGGCGCATGGGCTCCGTGGAATCCGCCAAAGCTGACGCAATGCTGGATGCCGCGGAAGAGATTTTGAAAGAAGAAGGATATGCCGCGCTGACCTCTCGTAGAGTCGCCGAGTATCTCGACGTCAAACAACGGCTTGTTTATTACTATTTCCGCACCATGGATGATTTGGTGCTTGAAACCTTCAAAAGATTGTCGGCCCGCGAACTGGCCAGACTGAAGGCAGCGCTCTCTTCCGATCACCCGCTGCACGAGATCTGGAAAGTATTCATAAACACCAGCGATCCGCGTCTCATTTCCGAATTCATGGCGCTTGCCAACCGCAATGAAGGGGTGCGAGAGCAGGTCATTGCTTTTATTGAGCAAACCCGCGACATGCAGGCCGCTGCATTGAAGCGAGCTTTTGCAAAGGCCAAAAAAGGGCCACCGGCATTAAAGCCTGACGTGGTCGCTTTCATGGGCGCCAGCATGGCACTCTCATTGAATAGAGAGGCTGCGCTAGGTGTTAGCAAGGGACATGCGGCAGTTAAAAAAATGATAAATCAGTTCTTTGAGGATATTGAACCGTAGCGCGCCGACCATCTCTTTCTGATCAAAACCTGCGAACGTCAAAAAACTCAGCTACCGTCTCCAACATGGCGACATTGGCTGCAAGATTTTCCGGGCTGGAAATCCAGACGACATGATCGATGTGATTAACAATTTTTTTCATGGTTAAGCGCCACCCTTTTTTTAACTGCCCATCATTAACCCGCTTTGGCGTGATGTTCAAACATCTTGAAGATATCGCCCGATGTCACGGGACGCAGCTTTTCGCCCTCGCCAAGCGGTTTCGCACCGCCGGAAGAGATCAGCGTGGTGTCGACGCCATCGGCTTTCGCTTTGGCGCGCAGCGCACCTACAGTCAACTCTTCGCGCTGGTGGTGCTTGAACATGTCGAAGTTGAAATAACGCATGGCGTTTAGATGAGTAATCTTGTCGATCTGCTCATCGCGTAAATGCTTGATGGTTTTCCACAGATGCTCAGGAATTTCCGGCCACAGCGTATCCGAATGCGGATAATCGGTTTCAAACACCACCATGTCTTCATTAAGTGCATTGAGATTTTGCAAACCGAAGGCATCGTCGATGAAGCACACCATGAAATGTTTTAAAAATACTTCGCTGGGTTTTTTGTTGCCGAATGTCAGATTGGAGTGCGTCCAGAACTGATGACGCGAATGACTGAAATCCGTACGCTCTAGGAAATACGGAATCCAGCCGATGCCGCACTCCGACAGGCAAATCTTCATGCTCGGATAACGATTCAATGCTTCGAGTTGCAACCAGTCCGCAGCGCCCACTGCACTCGACATGGGCATCGTCGAAATCCACGCCTCGATCGGCGTTTCGGCGGAAGCGTGCACTTGCGGATTGCCGGCGCCGATATGCAAACACATCACCATGTCGTGATCGGTAATCGCTTTCCACATAGGCTCCCAATACGCGTTGTGCACGCTGGGCAAACCCTGCTTAGTTGGATTTTCGTTGAGCGAAACCGCCGTGCAGCCTTTTTTCGCGAGGCGCTTGATTTCTTCGATCGTTGCATGCATATCCCATGTCGGCAACAAGCCGCAGGGAATAAAGCGCCCCGGATAGGCACCGCACCATTCATCGACGTGCCAATCGTTATAGGCACGCAAATGCGTCAGGGCTTTTTTCTTGTCGGGCGCTTGATGGAATCTGCCGCCGTCGAATTGCACGGTGGTGCCGAAGTTGAGCGACGCCGCCACGCCGCTGACGTTCATGTCGTTGATGCGCTCGTGCACGTCGTACACGCCTTTGCGCAATTGATCGAACGAGGTCGGCTCCATGCCGTATTCTTCGAGCGGACGACCGACCACGGCATTGAGACCGATCGATGGCATGACCATGCCCTGGTATTCCCAATAGCACTGTCCTTTTTCGTTCATCGTCAATTTCGGTGCAGTGGCGAGGTCATCGCCGGACAAGTGTTTGTCAAACATATCGGGCGGTTCACTGATGTGATCGTCGACACTGATGAGAACCATATCGTTCATGTTCATGTGAAACTCCTTAAATCAAATAAATGAGTTTATTTGTTGAGAATAAAATCTGCCGCGCGATAACCCACCATCATCGAAGGCGCATTCAGCGCCGATACCGGCACCACGGGGAATACCGACGCATCGGCGATGCGGATATTGGAAAAGCCTTTCAAGCGCAATTGCGTATCGACGGGCGCGTCAATTTGCTCGCCCATGCTGCACGTGCCGCAGTAGTGAAAGGTCGTCACTGCCGTGCTCCGCGCCCACTTTTCTAACACTGCGCGATTGTTGGAACACATGGCGGATTGCACCGGTTTATTACCCCAGGCTTCCAGGCCGCTGTGTGTTGCAATTTTATTGGCGAGCGCCACACCTTTCAGTGCCGTCTCCATATCGGCGGCGTCTTGAAAATAAGCGAGATCAATGATTGCCGGCTCTTTAACATTGCGTGAAGCCAGGCGCACAGTGCCGCGCGAAACAGGCTTGCCTAAGATAACGGCGATACCGTAGAGAGTGCCGATAAAACGATTAACGCCAGGCATCTTCAAAAGCAGCGTTAGTGCACCGCGCACCAAGCCATTCAAGATGGGATTAAAAAATAATTTACCGCGCAATATTGTTGCTGGCGCTGAGCGCTTTATGATTCCGCTTACGATATCCGCAATTGCAATCCACGCAAAACAGGTATCGGCCTGCTGCGCTGGCAAATCGAGTTGCGCATTGCAGCGATAAAATCCATAAAGCTGAGGATAGCCGAAATCGACCGGCTGACGCCCACGGAAAAACATGGTCACATTGGGATGATCCTGCAAGTTACTGCCAATGGTGGGAACATCCTTCAGCACAGGAATGCCCAGCGATTCCAAATGTTGTTTGGGACCAACACCCGAGAGCATGAGCAACTTTGGCGTTTCCAATGCGCCCGCACTGAGAATCAGCTCTCTGTTCACCATGAATTTTTGTTTGCAGCCATCAATTTCGGCTTCAACGCCGATGGTCCTCAGCTGCTCGTCAAACAATATTCTGTGTACGAGGCTTTTCGTTTTTACGGTGAGATTGCTCGACGCTTGCTCGGCAACAAAAGCGACGTAGGAGCTACGACGCTTATCGGCTTCAAAATTCATGTCGTTGTAACCCATGAAGCCATTCAGATCGCCATCGTTTAATCCATGCTTGCGTTTGAACCCAGCTGCTTCGGCTGCAGTCAATGCGATTTCGGTGAACGTCGTCGCTGTGCGATGGCGCACGCGCAAACGTCGCTCCAATTGTTCGAAGGCAGGTTCAACATCCGCCCACTGCCAACCCGCAGGCCATTGCGCAAAATCGAGCTTGTCACCGCGCGTGTAGACCATGCCGTTAACGCTGCCGCTACCACCCATGCCTCTGCCAGAGCCGGAGTAAAGTGTGCGATTACCGCAGGCACTCTGCGGCTCACTCATGCGGTCGATCATCAATGTGTCATTGGCGAACGTGTACTTGAAGCCATCCGCGCTGAGCGTTTCCGGATTCGCTTCGGCGCTGTCACCCGCTTCAAGTAAAAGCACGCTGCCCGCGTTGGCTTCGGCCAGTCGACCCGCAACCGTGCAACCGGCAGAACCAGCGCCGATAACGATATAGTCGAAAATTTGTGTTGGATTATTTTTATTCACAATGCGGGAGAGCCTCGTTCAGCAATTACATATTTTTTAATTCGCGAAAAATTAAATACCCAAGTCCAATATCTTGCCGTCGAAATTTCCGCCAAGTTTTTGCGTAGCCTTGACCAACTTGTCGGGCTGCATGCCAGAGAGATAACCATCGATAATCCGCTGGTAATTACTGATCAGCCCTTCGATATCTTTCGCCAGCCGCATGTACTCAAACCCCTGCGCATGCAAACCTTTCTGCTGCATGGGAATGTTTGAATAATCCTGTTTTGGAATCGTCGGAAAATCCGGGCTGTTGTATGGCAGCACGACTGGCTCCATCGGCGCTTTTGGCTCTTCGCCCTCGGGAAATAGCGTGAGCGACCAGATTTCGAAGAGACAGCTCTCGGGACCAAGTGGTCGTACGCGATAAGACGACATGCTTGTAAAAAATGTCAGAAGAAAATAATGCGGAAAAATAAATTCCAGTGAATTGACCGGATCGGAAACCGCAACGGCATTCAGATCCGGCACCGGCTCACCTTTCGCGCGCAGCTGTTTGGTAATCTGATCCTGCACCATACCAAACCACATCATCAGTGCTTGACCGGGGTCTTCGGGCAATTCGACATCGAGAAGCTGGCGCGCAATCTCAATCTCTTTGCGATGCACCATGCCGGCCATGCCCTCGCCCAATAACTCCATGTGTCTAAATTGAGCGAGAATATTTTCGCGCGCGCTCAGCTTCGGATTGAAGCCGACCGCAAGACTTTCGCGTGCACTCTCTCCCAGCGCATTCGCGTCATCGAGGCCCTCGCCCTTATCGTAGCCGTATCGCGAGTTGTAAAGCGGCGGCACTGCGCGCTGCAATTGCGGATGCGTTTTCATGACATGAAAGCCTTCCATGAAAGCCTCCATCGCCACTTTCCAGTTGGCGGGCAGCACGGTGGCGTACCACCATTCCGAACGCAGCTTGTCTACTGCATGCGCATCGAGCCGATCGGCTACGGGTCCGATACTCTCGCGCAACGACGGCGCCTCGTCATCGAAATTAATAAAGGCGCAACCGCCCCACAACTCCACGCGACAAGGTTTGAGTGCGATATCTGATTTCTCCAGCAGCGCCTCGCTGAACATATGTCGCCCGTACACGAAGGTATTTTCACCATTCGCGTTCCAGCGCCAGCCGTGAAATGGGCAAACAAATCCCTGCGCTTTGCAATTGCCATGACCGCCTTCAGCCGCTAACGGTACACCGCGGTGACGGCAAGCATTATGAAAAGCTTTTACACCGCCCTCGGTTCTTACCACGATTACCGATTTACCGATATTGGTATATTCGACCCAATCGCCCACATTGGGAATTTGCTCCAAACGACAAGCCATCTGCCAAACATGTGGCCATAAACGCTCGCACTCGAGTCGGTAAAACTCTTCGTCGTAATAGCGCTGCGTTGGAATCAGTTCCGGATTTGTCACTTTGAAAAGTAAATTATCGTCGCGTGATGTCATGAGGAGTTCCTCTTTATATCCTCGAATATTATCGAGGCGAATATGAATCTACTTACCGTTACGCACAATCAAAAGCGATCGGTAACTGCTTTGGTCCCCAGACACCGGGGAATAGCCGCCACACCAACTCACCATTGCGGCGCGGGTTCTTCAGTCTTTGCGCCATGAGATGAATGCCTTCCGCCATTTGCAATTTTGCCAGGAACTGACCGAGGCACATGTGCATGCCTCTACCAAACGCAGTAAACCGTTTAACATCAGAGAGACATGGATCGAATTCGATGGCATTCGCGAAGAAATCCGAGTAACGGCAAGCAACGCCCAAGGTAAAAATCAGCATCGTGCCAACAGGAAAATTAATATCGCGATATTGAAATTCAACCGCGACATTTCGATAGCTCGTCGCTACGCCGGAATGGCGCAAGGCCTCGCTCACCACGTCGTCACAAAATTTTCGATCGTCGGCACAGCGCTGCCAAAGATCGGGGTGGTCCAACATGAAATTCATGATGTGGCCAAGTTGATTTTTCGATGTATCGTAGCCGCCAGCGAACATGAATAAAATTAAATCGCCCACTTCGGTTGCGCTGAGAATGCCTTCAGCCTCTCCAGCAATTAACACATCCAGCACATCGGGTTCACCGGGGTTGCCGTTGACCTTACGCTCACGCACCAGATTTTCAGCAAAACTCCATAGACTATTAAATGCCTCATTGATTTGCGGGAAGAGAGAGCGATCCAGACTGAAACTTTGGCCGAACATCTCCAGCCAATATTTGACGTCCTCTATGCGTTCACGCGGAATTCCCAGCAGTCCAAACATGACTGCCACCGGGAAACGCGACGCAAACTCTTCAAAATCAAATTGGCCCTTCGGCGCCCAATCATCCAGCAAATCGGAAATGACTTTTTGGATACGCTGCTGGTAGGTATTTACGGCTTTTGGAAGAAAGGCTTTGTTAACCGCCGTACGGATTCGCTCATGCGCAACGCCATCTTGTGCAACCAGACACTCATGCTGAAAGCGCGCCCAATTGGTGCCTTCGCCGCCCATGATTTCGACGATATGCGCCGCCGGCGTTTTGAGATTACTATCCATGCGCATGATTTCATCGATGGCGGAGAATTCGGTGATGACAATGCCGAATTTACTTTTTGCTAACCATGCGTGTTGCTCTCGCGCCGCAAACATATGCGGATCAGGATTATTGGCAAAGAGCTGCTCATCGATTGGCAATTCATACAGATCGAGGTCAATTACGTTTTGCATCGTGATACCTTTACTACGGTAACGGCCTGGTTCTCGATAGCGAACAGATTCAGACTGCTGCACCGCCATTGACACCCAATAATTGAGCGGTGATATAGCCGGCATCATCGGAGGCGAAAAATGCACACGCTGCGGCAATCTCTTCTGGCTTGCCCAAGCGAGGAATTGGATAGCGCCCATAAATATCTTCGGCTTTTATCGGTAACTTGCCGCCCTCGATCGCTCTTCGCGCCATCGGTGTATCAATAAAACCGGGCGATACCGAGTTAACCGTAATTCCTTTTCGCCCAAATTCCGCAGCCAATCCGCGCGTCAGCGATATCACACCGCCTTTGCTGGCGTAGTAATGGCTCATGTTGGGCTCGCAAAGTTGCGCTCCGTACGCAGCAATATTCACGATGCGGCCCCAGCCAGTGTTCTCCATATCGGGTAATACCGCTTGCGTCACGAAATAAATGCCTTTCACGTTGACGCGAAATACCCGATCCCAATTCTCTTCGGTAATTTCATTGAAAGGACAGAAATCTTCAGCAGCAGCGTTATTGATGAGAATGGTGATGGGGCCGAATGCCTCGCGTAATTTGGCGACGGCAGCAGCGATTTGATCACGGTTGGCGACATCCGCTTGTAAGGCAACGGCTTTTCCACCGGAAGCATTAATTGCGTTTGCCACTCGAGTTGCGGAGTCGATGCTGATATCCAATACCCCGACTGCCATCCCGTCCTTTGCAAATCGTTTAGCGGTCGCTTCGCCGATGCCTGAGCCGGCACCGGTAACGAGTACTATTTTTGTACAACTTTCGCGGGACATTCGCTGCTCTCCGTTCGATTCATCGCCACGACGCGAAACATTTTCTTTTTTTAATTGATACGCTAACCGCGCGCTTAAAGCATGGTGCTGCCAGCATCCACACCGATGGTTTGGCCGGTCACATAGTGAGAATCATCGCCGCCGAGGAACACCAATGTTGGTGTTATATCCTCCGGCTCACCAATCACACCATACGATGTTTTAGCGGCTTCCGATTCATACGTACCGGTTTCTTCAAGATACCAACGCGCTTTCGGCGAAAGCGCGGAGGGCAATACCGTGTTGACGCGAATGCGATGTTTGCCCCATTCGCGCGCCGCAGTTTTGGTGAGAGTGCGAATCGCTTCTTTGCTTGCGGCATAGGCGAGATATCCCGGCTCGCAGCGCAGGCCAAAACTTGAACCGAAATTAATAATTGATCCACCGCCCGCTGCACACATATGCGGAAATGCACACTGCATCAATTGCAAGGAACCGATAAAAGCGGTATCCATGTTGGTGCGAATATGGTCCTCAAGCTGAGAATCTTCTGTCGCCAAAAAATCCGTGAAGGTATGCACGTTATTCACCAGAATATCCAACCGCCCCCAAGCAGTGATCGCCTCTTGCACGGTTTTCTCTGCGTGCGCGCGATTCCCGGCAAACGCTTCCAGACAACGCACCTCGCCACCATCGGCTTTGATTTTTTCGGCAACGGCTTCAAGTTTTTGCAACGTGCGGCCAGTGATGATGAGTTTGGCGCCCTCTTTCGCGAAAGCCTTGGCACAGGCTTCTCCGATACCCTGGCCCGCTCCGGTTACAATCGCGACTCGGCCTTCAAGCTTTCTGCTCATATTTTTCTCCTCGCAAAGTGCTGCGATGTATTTGCATCAATATCAGAGAATGAATTTTGTCGGGGTGATTCGCATTCCTGGAATCTCCGACCGTCCGCGATAGATGAAAGAATTGTGCTCGGTAAGTGCCACACCATCTTTGAGGTTATCGCCACCATCGATCGGTACGGTGGCAATGTAAATCTCGCGCATATCCGTACCGCCAAAACGAATCTGTGTTACCGCAGCGGCCGGTGTTTCGATATCGCGAAGCTTGGTTCCATCTGGCTTAATGCGTGTGATGGCGCTTGAACGAAAACCCGTGATCCAAATATTGCCTTCAGCATCGATCGCCATACCGTCGACATCCTGCTTGTCGAGGAATAGTCGCTTGTTGGTTAAAGAGAGATCGGGTTCAACGTCAAACGCCCAGGTGCAGGAAAATGTGTCGTTGCAATAGAAGCGTTTGCGGTCGGCGCTAATCGTGAGGCCGTTAGCGAAGCCAATGTCCTCAACCAGCTTGATCAGCTTACGGTCGGCGGTCAGTCGATAAATTGTTGCGGGCCGGGGTGGTTTTGCCTGCACGATCATTTCAATATCGCAGGTTCCAAAATAGATACCGCCACTACCGTCCGGTATCATCTCGTTGACGCCGTTGATAATGTCGCCATCGATTTCGTGCAACAGCCAACCCGACGTCCCCTGCGCCGGGTTGTTCCACATAATTCCACCCGCTCCGGAAGAAAGCACAGATCCGTCCTCATTGATCAGTATGCCTCCGGTCCACATCCGCCCCGAGTTAAGCAGCTGAGCGCTGCGGTCGGGCATCAATCCGTGAACACCGCCGCCGATAACATCGCTGTACCAGACGATATTGCGGTCGCAATCCACTGCCAGGCCTTCCAGATAAATCCCCGAAGCGATTTTTTCGAATTCGCCCACGCTTTCGATCCTCCGCCATTCATAAGCATCGATTTGACGATTGGAACTCAGCGAACGAGGACTCTGGCCGCTGTTCGTCATGTTGTTAGCAAAATAACAACATCTCCGAATCGCGTCAACCTTTATGGATCGACGATCCCCTCCTACAGCAGCAGAAAAGTATCAGCCGCTCAAACAAGCCTGTTGACATTCGTGTCTTTCACTAAAAACATGACGAACATAATTATGTAGGCTTAGGTTGATCCATGCTATTTACGGCATCGTAACAGCGAGAAATGCAATGGACGACGTGTTGGAAAGGCGGCTACGCGAAATTTACCCCGGTTTTTTTTGCTGAGCGCAAGCTTACGATTGCGGCCGGATATGGCTGGTATCCTCTTCTGATTAGCTTGTTTCGTGCACTCGGTGAGCTTGCTGCGTATTTTGGCGCTCAATTCACCGGTTCGCAGATTAAAGAAAAATTCGGTCAGCTGAGAGTGTATCTTTCAACGCGCAATAATCCGGACCCCGATACCAAAGAGATTGCCACTTTGTTGGTTGACACCGCCGAATTTCTTTCTGGACACCAGTGCGAAATCTGCGGCGAGGTCGGTTCTCTACACAAAGTGGGTTATTGGTATCGCGTCCGATGCGCCAGGCATGTGAATAACCAAGAGAATACCGGTAGAAGCTAATACATCGCGCAGTACCACTTCGCGAAAACTACTGCGCAAACTCACGGTAGAGTCTTTGGGCACGCCCTCGCCTTGATCAATCACTTGCCAGCCCATGCTAGCCAGTTGATTCAACAGTGGCTTTTCGACGAAGGTGTATTCAGACATTTAATTTTTCTTTCCATGCGCGAAACTCAGCGGGTGTCAGTCGATAGCGCACCAATACGCCTTCGTGCAAACGGCGAATATCATCCAGAGCCATCGCGATAAAATTAGCGCGGTCATTTTCACAATAGTTTGCGCGCACGCTTCCACCATCGCCGTGTATTGCGTCTGCCCTGCGCGTACGACATCGCCAACTAGTTGATGCAATTGACTGCGGTATTTCAAGCGCAACGGCTCGGGTTCAGCCAAGGTCTTTTTCACTTGAATATAACGCTGCGCTGACCGCTCATAGGCCCACACAAATACATCGCGCAGCAGTTCGATGCGGCGCGATTCGTACACGCCGAGCAATGCTTCGACGTAGGCACGTTCCGGCACATCCACAAAGGTTAGCGGACACAGATTGTGTTTGATGAAAGCGATGTTGGCACCGATGCGTGCCACACGTTTATTCACATACTCGAACGGCTGCAGATATGGCAAATGCACAAGAACGAAGAACGCCTGCTCAAACGGATCGCGAATCAATTCTGCCTTGCGCAATAATTCGTTGAAACGATCGTCGAGCAATTGCGGAATCGCACTCGGCATGTACACGGTGCCGCTGATGTGAACCCCGCGCAGGCGCAGACGCCCGCTCGCAGTGGGGTCGGGCATAAGGTTTTCCGACAACAGTCCGTGCAGATTTAAAAACGTGTAACGGTTGAACCCGACCTCGCCTGCCGATTCCACCAGCATTTCGATCGCATGCTTATGATTGAGAATCATCTGAGTTTCGGACGCATCCTTGCCGGCGGCCTCCTCGCCATAGCGAATTAGCCGTTCCGTATCCAGCGGCGAGTAAGTGTTGCCCTCCAACCGGCTCGACGCCCACGAGAGATCGATCAGCAGACGATCGAGTATGAATCGCGCCATACCAAAACGAGAGTCGCGCCAAACAGATGGCGCGATTTGGCGCGATTTACCAGGTTAGGTTTTACCGGCCAAAACACCCGACAACCAAGAAGCCACCAACTCGGATTGATCTTGCCCTGCGACTATCGGAGGAACCCTCAAAGAATCTGAGACCGCGCGGGCGACGACTGTTTCACGATCCTGTAATTCACGATTCCGCACTAGGCAACGATCGAATGTGTCGATCGTTTCGTCCGCTGTCAGCAGTTCTTGATATTCTCTAATTTGACTATTCATGAATGGTGCTGCTGTCGTTTAGACGGTCGTCGTGAGATCTGTGTAGCTCGCGAATTCAATCGTTGAGAGTCTCGATGTCGCCCGGTATTCTTTTACCCTAATTCACAAGCTGGCTAGGCAGCCGATCAGTCCAGCTCGATACCCATGTCCGCCATTTCACGCTCGGCCCAAAACAGCCGCCCGGTGTACTCCATTGGATCTTTGCAAGCGGCAAAATAAACCAGCATCCGCGCTGGAACCGTCATCGGCACCGCCACGCTGTCGTCGAGCCCCAAATCCTTCACCCGAATGGCGACAAGCTCCGTGGAGACAAGACCCGGATGCATGCCAATCACCGCGATATTCTTTCTGGCGAGTTCGGGGGCTGTGGAATTACCTAGGCGGTCCAGCGCGCGCTTGCTGGAATAATAGCCGGGCACGGCCAAGCTGAAGTCACCGACACTTTCAAGCTTTCGCGGCTCTTCTGGCAGACGAAACACCTCGCCACTGCCGGTACTGAGGTTGATGATGCGCCCACCGCCGCGGCTTTCCATGATCGGAACGACAAGCTGCATCAAAGTGAAAGGCGCATGGACGTTAACCGCGAATTGGTAGAGCCAGTCGTCGCGGGTCAGCTCGAGAAAGCGCTTGGACCAGATCGCTCCGGCTGTCGCTGCGGCATTGTTGATCAATATATCCACCCCGCCGAACCGATCGACCGCGGCAGAAACCAGGCGTTTGAGATCGTCCTCGCTGGCTAGATCGGTCGCCACGGCCAGCGCCTCAGCGCCCATATCCTCGATCTGTTTTAGCGTCTCTCCGAGCGTACCCGGCACGGCGCTGTCTGGTTCGACAGTGCGAGCGGCTAACACAACTTTCGCGCCGCGCCGAGCAAAGTCCAGCGCCGCTTGCTTACCGACCCCCCGACTGGCGCCGGTGATAATCACAACCTTGCCGGACAGACTCAACTCCTCATGCCTTTCCATCGCTATACCCTCTTCTGCGTTGATTAGTTTCCGTTAATCTAAAATTCATTGTTTCATTATTGAAACAATAATATTGTAATATGGAACTATTTAAGATAGCCTGTTAATACATGTCAATGACTTTGAGTGTTGAAAGGAGAAAAAAGGAGTTCATGGCCGGCATTTCAAATCCAACCAGTCGGGTGCTCGATGTGCTTAATTTCCTGGCTGCGCATCCGACAGAGGCATTCACTTTGGCCGAGATCTCCCGTCATCTCGGAATTACCAAAAGTTCGGCCTACCGCATACTGGCGACGATGACGGAAGCTCAGTTTCTGTCGCGCCATCCCAGACACAAAACATTTACGCTGGGCATGGCTCCAGTCGCAATCGGTGAGGCGGCACAGGAAAAACATCGCGGCATCGAAATTGCCCGCAGGGAAATAGCGCGGCTCGCAGTGGAGCTGAACGTGCAGTGCACGGTTGCGACGATCGTTGAAGATGACTGGCTGCTGCTTGCCAAAGAAGGTACACCGCAGACTCACGGTGGCTTGCAGCGCGTTGGGGATCGGACACCGATAATCCTTCCGATCGGAATCGACCTTATCGCTTGGAGTAACGAGCAAGACATCACGGCTTATCTTGCCAAGGCCTCAGCGCATCTCAGCGAACCGATGCGAACCTATTTGGAAGCAGCGATTTCTGTGATTCGCCGCCGCGGATATTCCACCGCTGCCGCCGGTCCGGCCTGGCGCAAGTTACGCCAGACCACAATTTTGCCGATCGGCCGCCCGCGCGACAGCGCTTATTGGTCATCCCTGTACGAATTAATCGGCGAACTCACCGCAACCGAGATCCAATTGATGGATATTCATGATGCTGGTGCGGACGGTATTAGCTATATCTCCGCCCCCGTATTCTCGCCCACCGGGACGGTATCTTTCGGGCTCATCATCACCGGCATGCCGAGCAATCTCAGCGTCGAGAAAATTGAGGAGTACGCGGAAAGACTGCGCGCAGCGGCTGAGATTGTTACCAGCGAAACCCACGGTCGAGCCCCAATTTGAATAAGCACAACCCGTTATCTGCAGAATAGACCGCAGCATGAATAGAGTGTTTGGAAGATGACAGCAGCAACCCACGATATCGAACCCCTCTCAAAAAATTATGTTTCGCAAGGGCTGACACTTCATTACTTGGATTGGGGAAACCAAAGCGCACCGCCCTTGCTGCTCGTACACGGCATGTGGGATCACGCACGCAGTTGGGATTGGCTGGCGCGGGTATTGCGGAGCGATTGGCACGTGATCGCGCCCGATTTGCGCGGACACGGAGACAGTGAATGGTCGCCTGATGGCGCATACCACTCACCGTATTATTTGCTCGATTTTGTCGACCTCATCGACACACTCGGCTACGAACAAATCAGCATCGTTGCGCACTCATTCGGCGGCAATCCAGTCGCTCGTTTTTCCGCGCTTTATCCGCAGCGCGTACGCAAACTGGTGCTGGTCGATGCGATGGGACCGACAGCACATAGAATTGCGAGCTGGAATGAAATCGGCGCCGTGAGGCGCACGCGCGAGTGGCTGAATAAACGGCGCGATGCAACGAAAGCCGAGCGCCGCTTTGGCGGTATCGAGGAAGCCGCCGCGCGATTAATAAAAACGAACAAACTTCTCACCGAAGACCGCGCGCTTTATCTTGCCGAGCATGGCGTACGCCATCATCTCGATGGCTACAGCTGGAAACACGATCCGATAATCGGCAATTTTTTACCCGAAGATTTTGCGATCGATCTCGCGGAGTTCTGGCGCGAAATAACCGCGCCCACACTGATTTGTTGGGGGCCGGAAAGCTGGACCACGAATCCCGCAACGAATGGTCGCGCAGCGTATTTTCGCGATCACCGTACGCTCACGTTCGAAAAGGCGGGACATTGGCTGCACCACGATCAACCCGACGCGTTTCTCGCGGCATTGCACGGGTTTTTGTGAGCGAAGAAATTAAAGTGCCGATAAAAATCTTTTGAAACCAACTGCAAACAGCCGATTGCTCCGTACGACGCCAGGTCGATCATAACATCAGAACATCGCGATTATGTGCGGCAGCTCTATCGTGGTACGAATGCCCGGTGCCGCCTCACAGACAACAGGTACCGCATTGACGACGCGATGCGCAGTTAAGCCTGGAGTAAAGGCTGGGTAGTCCTCCTTCGAAACGGGGTACGAGATGCGCACATCCAATGGCGTATCACCTCGCACTTCAACGAGCCACCCCGAATCCAGCAAATCCCAATCCTTGTCGATATCGGTACTGCAATACCAGTTGGCGCGAAAGCGCAGCAGCGGTTTGTCCTTGTGCATGCCCGCGACCGTAATGCGCAGAGCGGCAACACTACCGGCCGGGATGAGTCCGGCAGCGATCTGTTTGTCGCTCCTAGCAATACCAAATTCACCCTCGGCTGTGATGTCGTCGAGCGGCATGCGCACCGCATCAGCAAGCTGTATCAGAGAGCCGCTGAAATCATTCTTCACATGATTCAGCATATGCTCGTTGAATTCACCCTGCGATGCGCCGAACCCCATCAGATTGAAAATCATATCTGGAGAGTCGCGGCTCGTCATATCGGCGTATTCGTTAATGGTGAGGCAATCGAGCCGACGCTGCTGCGCAATCAATGGAATTGGCAACGCCTCGGAGATAAAGCCTGGGCTGCTGCCGCTGGCGTGTATCGAGGTGCCACCCTCACGGCAAGCCGCCTCCACACGCGCGCGGTTTTCCGGCAGCATCGCGGCAGGATGCAAGAACTCCCCGCGCGGCGTCACCACGTTTTTGCCCGAAGCGAGCAGGCGACACACTTGATCGAAATCGGTGTAAGCCGGCATATAGATCACGCAGTCGGCGTCCATTGCGACGATGTCGTCAACCGAGGTGGTTGCTTTGACCCCGACTTTGCGATCGAGCCCACACAGTTCGCCGGCATCCACTCCATCCTTTTTTGACGAAGTAACATAGAGACCCACCAATTTCAGCGCTGGATGCTCGATGATCGTGCGCAGCGATCGCGAACCGACGTTTCCCGTTGCCCATTGAATTACGCGATAAATCTTGTCAGTGGCCATATTCAATCCGCCTGTCTCTCGTTATCGATTTTGTCTGCTTAGTGTTTGGGTGCCTGACCGTAGGTTTCACTTGTTACAACCGCGGCGGCCGCGCACAGCCTTTCCGCGTACTCTTCAATTTTCTTGACACTTAAATTGATTGGCATACCGGTGACCAGAAGATCAAAAGACACCGTACCCGCAGGCGAGAATACGGGAGCGGAGATGTAGCCAATGCCGCTGTCACCCGCATCGCGGATATCCAGCAATTGAATCTCAGCGGCAGAGAGTTCGCCGATCAGCGCATAGAGAGACGACCAATAAGCGTCGTCGCGAGGGCGACCTGTCGGCAGAATCACCGTCTGACGCAATTTACGCATCGCCGGACCTGCGCTAGCAATGGAGTATCTGCGGCGGCGAATCACAGGAATCGCTGCTTCCAAATAGGTTCGCATCGGTTCGCTGAGGTGCACTGAAGCCTCGGCCAGATATGCCTTGATGTCTTTTTCACTACTCCAGGCAACAAGGCTAATTCCGATGGGTGGAATGATCGGCATCCGCTCCCCCACGCGGTGCAGCCCGTCATGATTATGCGGTCTGCCCTCCTTGGCCAGAAGCAGTACATCCTCCTCGACCAGGGCGGTGATTGTGCATTGCACGTTCAGCTCCAATGCGAGCCGCGCAATTTCCCGACGGGCAATTTCGAGACCGCGGTGTTTCCCCAGAGCCGCTTCGCCAATCGCTACCGTAGCCATACCCAGCGTGAAAGTTTTGTGCTTGGGATGGCGAGACAGAAAGTGAGCGTCCGTCATCGTCGTCAAAATGCGGTGAGCCGAACCGTTACTAAGCCCGAGATGCCTGGCGATTTCGGCCAAGCTAAATGATTCCGTCGGGTGTGCGGCGAGAAAATTGAGCACATCCAACACCCGGCTGGTTGGATTTGAGATATCAGCCATGAGCCCAGACTCCCTCTCGATCACTTAAAACCATTGACATGCCCATAAATCATCCTGAATAATTCCATATAATAACACATATATTCCAATATTGGAAATATAAATTTATTAAAATCCCTGACGAACAGGGTCAGCGCATTCATTCCATAGAGAGAACGTAGCCATGCAAATGAACGACATGGTGCTTATCAGCACCGATGATCACATCTGCGAACCCCCCAATATGTTCGACAACCAACTCTCCGGCAAGCTATTGGCCTCTGCACCAAAGAACCTGACCGACAAGAACGGCAACAACTACTGGACTTATCAAGGCACTGTCCGGCCGCTTATTGGCCTGAATGCCGTGGTTGGTCGCCCGTTCGAAGAATATGGCATGGAGCCAACCTCGTTCGACCAGCTCCGCAAAGGCTGTTATGACGTTCACGCCCGCATCGACGACATGAATGTAAATGGCATCGCTGCTTCGATGTGTTTTGGCAATTCGATCGGCTTCGATGGCCAGACCTTTCACAAGGCGCCGGACAAGAAGCTCGCCTTGCGCCATATGCAGGCCTGGAACGACTGGCACTATGACGAATGGTGTATGGCCTATCCGGGGCGCTTCATTCCGATGGCGATTCTGCCAACGTGGAATATCGACGCCACCGTCGCCGAAATCAATCGCTGTGGAAAGAAGGGTTTTCGCACCGTCGTGATAAACGAAAACCCGACCGTGCAGGGTTTGCCAAGCATCCATAACGACTACTGGAATCCGGTATTCAAAGCGATAGTCGACAACGACATCACCATTGCATGCCACATTGGTAGCGGTAATCCGGCGCCACACGCCTCGATGGAAACACCGATCGAGGCTTGGATCAGCACCATGCCGCTCTCGGTTTCGCAAGGTTTGGCCGACTGGCTCCAATTGGAAGAGCTGCATCAATACCCGACACTGCGCATCGCCATCGCGGAAGGCAGTATCGGCTGGGTGCCTTACTTCATGGAGCGCGCCGATTTCTCTAACTGGCGACACAAGGCCTGGACGCATTCGCGCTTCCAAAACATCAAGCCTTCCGAACTCGTGAGGCGCCACTTCCTGCATTGCTTCATCTCGGACCAGTACGGCCTGGATAATCTGAACAAGGTGGGCGAAGACAATGTCGCCTATGAAGTCGACTACCCGCACTCCGATGCCGTGTGGCCCGAAGCACCAGAACACCTTTATGCACAGTGCAAGCATTTGACCGATGCGCAGATCGACAAGATCACGCACCTCAACGCAATCCGCCATTTCCGACATGACTCGCTGTTCGATAACTACAAGCGCGAAGAAATCAACGTAGGTGCACTGAGAGCAAAAGCCAAAGAGGTGGATATCACGCAGAAATCATCCGGGGGTGCGCGCCCGACGATCGACCCTCGCCCAGTTACCTCCGGCGACATTATCGCAATGTCGAAACGAGCCGCCGAGGAGCGCGCCATCTGACATCAAAAGTACCGACGGATTCATCATTGAAAGTTCAACCGATAATAATCAGAGGGTAATGCAATGAAGCAGACGAATGGAAAAGTTGTAAATCCCGTATTTCACGCCGCGGCTTTACTACCGACAGCCGCGCTCAGTATCGGTGTAATGGCTCCAGCGCACGCGGCTTATGCAACCACTGCGGATATCACCGAAATCGTCGTGACAGCGCAACGCACGGATCAGTTGATCCAAAACGTGCCAATCTCAATGACGGTATTCAATCAGAAAATGTTGGATGAGCGAAATGTGACAAACGCGGCGGACCTCGTCAATTACACACCGTCGCTGAACGTCAACTCACGTTTCGGTTCGGATCAGGCCTCGTTTGCAATCCGCGGGTTTACGCAGGACCTGGGGACCTCCGCTTCGGTTGCAACGTACTTTGCCGACGTCGTCGCCCCGCGCGCAGGAGGTGGTCAGATTAACGGCGGCGACGGTGCCGGTCCGGGCATGTTCTTCGATCTGCAAAACGTGCAGGTACTGAAAGGGCCGCAGGGCACGCTGTTCGGCCGCAATACCACGGGGGGCGCCCTCATGCTCACCCCGCAAGAACCGACCACCAAACTCGAAGGGTATCTGGAGTTGTCGCGCGGGAATTACGACATGAAACGAGCACAGGGCGTTCTCAACGTGCCGATCAACGATAACGTACGCGCGCGCTTCGGCTTAGATACTGAGAGGCGCGACGGCTATCTCAAAAATGTCTCGAGCACAGGCCCGAGTAATTTTGACAATATCGATTACTGGGCCGGACGCGCCAGCGTTATTTGGGATATCGCCGATAGCATTCAAAACTACACCACAGGGATGTATACCCATTCTCACAATAATGGTCCTATGCAAGGACTATTTGGATGCGGCGATCCGGCGACGACATTGTTTGGATCTAACTGCGCACAGACCTTGGCTTTAACGGGTAACCATTTCTACAAAGTAGCTAACGATTATGAGAACCCGGAAACGTTGACCAAGCAATGGCAGATCATCAACACTACTACATGGGATATGAACAGCAATTTCTCCTTCAAGAATATTTTGTCCTTTTCGCGTATCGATCAGCGCATGATCGGCGCCGTGTTCGGTAGCGATTTCAGCTATCCGGTACTCGGACAGATCCAAATGTTTCCATCGTACCCAGTGCCGGGATTGGACAGCAATAACCAGTCTAACTGGGTCGAGGAGTTACGTGTTTCTGGTGTCGCGCTCGATGAGAAGCTGACTTGGCAGGCCGGATACTATTACGAAGACAGTCGGCCGAACGATTGGACCGGATCATTATCGCCCTCGTTGATCTCGTGTCCGAATGGTTTAGGCTCAGACCCGTCGTCTTGGCAATGCGCAGACATCATTGCTTTCGGCATTGCCTATGCACAAAACAATAACCTCGCTAATTTACCGTACATTCACATCGGTAATGTCGGCTATAACACAGCGCGACAATACTTCAACAACCAAGCCGTCTATTCACAGGCCACTTACGATTTCGACGATGAGTGGAGTGCGACGCTGGGCCTTCGCTATACGCTGGATAAGACGCACGCCGATTTCAATCGGGTTGAGTATGCAAGCTTCCCGGCCCTGCCGCCCGACGGAGCAGCGACCGAGGCGGTTTGCAATAACGGCACCTTAACGACCATCGGGGCAAGTCAGGCCAACTGTCTGCAACACCAAAGCCAGCGCAGCGAAGCGCCGACGTGGATGATCGATGTCGACTACAAGCCAACGCCTGACACGATGATGTACGCGAAGTATTCGCGCGGTTATCGCCAGGGTAACATCCTGCCGCCAGCACCACCGGGTCTGCAAACATTCGGTCCGGAACACGTCGATGCTTATGAAATCGGGAGCAAGACAACTTTCTATGGTCCGGTTCGCGGCACTTTCGATATTGCGGTGTTCTACAACAAGCTCAAGGATCAGCAACTGCAGGGGGGATATATTCCGCTTCCCGGCACCAATGGCACCGGTACGACCGCAATTGTCAATGGGGGGGAGTCGACTATTCAGGGTGTTGAAGTCGACACCATGGCTAAGCTGACGACAGATCTCACGTTCAATATGGGATATACGTACCTGCAAACTCATATCGATAGTATCAGCGTTCCCTCGCTGGCGGGTTGGTCGGGCGCCCCGTCTGTCGTGGAGGGCGGTCATCTAAGCTTATCGCCACGGCATACGGTCGCAACCGGGCTCAGTTATCGTTTACCACTGCCTACTGAGGTAGGCAATGTATCGTTGGGTGCGAACTACACATTTACCAGCGACCAGTTTGCGACCACCGTGGGGCCGTATGCGGATTTGGGAGCGCGTCAGCTAGTCAGCTTGAGCGCGAATTGGAGTGCCATTTATGCAAGCCCCTTCGACGTCTCGTGGTTTATGACAAACGCCTTGAACAAAGAATATCGGACCTATACCGCCGGTCTCTACGACGCTGTCGGAGCGGAGTTCGGCAACGTGGGAGAACCGAGAATGTGGGGGCTGCGCGTCAAATACAACTTCGACTGATCGTGAAATCAGTAACCTACAAGAACTACTCGATATCTCCTTCTCTGGGTTTGCGGCATGCTACAAATCAAATTGTACATGCCGCTTTTTTGATAATACTCTTGGCAAAGGAGGGAGCATCCATGTACTTCAATTAGCGAGCTTTCCGGTTGAAACTTTAAGGTCAAATCAGCCGAATAAATTAAGGCGGCTGTCTACATACCCAATTTCATTTGATCGAAACGCGCATTCACTTCTTCCTGACTTCAGATATACGCTCTCACCATCACCTCGCTGACGTGACCGGGCGAGGATTGAACACACGAATTGGTTTACCCCGACCTGCAGCCATTTATCAAAAATAGTTTCAACTCCCTAGGTAAAATTCAATGCGCAGTCCTGGGCATTTTAAACGCATGGCAACAATTGTGGGGGTGCAGCCGGCAACCACCAAGATTATTTCGCTGCAGCTCAGCAAAAACTGGCGTTGATATTTTGCAGCACGTTATTGCCCGGACATAGCTCTTTCTCGCCCAGCGAGCGCAGCGGCTTGCCCACTGTGCCGATGGTTTCGTGCAAATCGGTTGGCTCTTTGTCCATGTACAGCAGGCCGGTTAAAATCTTTCCTTCCGCTTTGTATTCTTGAATCAAATTAAGCGCCGAATTGCGATTGTGAATATCGAGTTTGTCGTCGATTTTGTGCAAATGAATCACCGAACCATCGTGCAGCGTGACTTCCTGCGATGTGCCCGCGTCGTATTTCGTTGTGATCTCGGTGCGCATCGGCACGAAATCGACCGTACCGGTGGCTTCGAGATGATCGCGCACGAATTCGTAGGATTTTGTCGAACCCGGATTGTTGTTGAAGGTGACGCACGGTGAAATCACATCGATAAAGGCAAAACCCGGATGTTTAATGGCAGCTTTCAACAGCGGCACGAGCTGCTCCTTGTCGCCGGAAAAACTGCGCGCGACAAAACTGGCGCCGAGTTGCAATGCCATCGCGACGAGATCGATTGCCTCGAACGGGTTGGCATCGCCCTTTTTGCTTTTCGAGCCCACGTCCGCCGTCGCCGAATCCTGGCCTTTGGTTAAACCATAGCAGCCGTTGTTCTCGACGATGTACGTCATATTCAAACTGCGGCGCACGGCATGCACAAATTGCCCCATGCCGATCGATGCGGTATCGCCGTCGCCCGACACGCCGATATAAATCATGTCGCGGTTCGCCATATTCGCGCCCGTCACAACGGATGGCATACGACCGTGCACGGAATTAAAACCGTGCGAATTGCCGAGAAAATACGTCGGCGTTTTCGACGAGCAACCGATGCCCGACATCTTCGCCACTTTGTGCGGTTCAACCGACAATTCAAAACAGGCCTGCACGATGGCGGCGCTAATCGAATCGTGACCGCAACCCGCGCACAGCGTCGACAGCGAGCCTTCGTAATTTTTCTTGGTGTAGCCGAGTTCGTTGGTCGGCAAATCGGGATGGCGGAAATTGGGTCTCAGATACGTCATGTTAGGCTCCGCTCATTGTCCTGCTTGGCGACGCAGCGGTGTCACATTGGCCGCGCGCAGATAATCGGCAACTTTGCCCTGAATGTAGCGCGCCGTGATCGGCATGCCGTCGTAATTCAATACCGCGATCAGTTTTGCGGGATTCACTTCACACTCGTTGATCAACATCGAACGTATCTGACCATCGCGATTTTGTTCGACGACAAACACCGTGTCGTGCTGCGCGATGAACTCTTCGACTTCGCGATTAAACGGAAATGCTCTGAGGCGCAGCGTGTCGACGTGAATCTTATCTTCTTCCAAATGATCGACGGCTTCGAGCGCCGCTGCGCGCGTAGTGCCGAAATAGATGATACCGATATTGCTGCCGTGCTCGGCGTTGATAATTTCAGGCACCGGCACATAGCTCTTCGCGGTTTCCCATTTTTTCAACAGCCGATCCATATTGCGCGCATACGCCGCGCCGTCTTCGGTATACACCGCGTATTCATCGCGCGAAGTACCGCGCGTGAAGAAACTGCCCTTGGTTGGGTGCGTGCCGGGGTAGGTGCGATAACAAATACCGTCGTCGTCGATATCGAGATAGCGGCCGAAACGCTCGGTCATCGCTTCGAGTTGTTCGGCGCTGAATACTTTGCCGCGATCGTACTGGCGAGAATCATCCCACACGAGCGGCTCCGACATCGTGTCATTCATGCCGAGATCGAGATCGGTGAGAAGTATCACCGGCGTCTGCAAGCGCTCCGCCAAATCGAACGCTTGCGCGGTCATGTCGAAACATTCTTTCGGCGTCGCCGGGAACAACAGCACATGCTTGGTATCGCCGTGCGATGCGTAAGCGCACTCGAACACATCGGATTGCTGCGTGCGCGTCGGCATCCCCGTCGAGGGGCCCGTGCGCTGCACATCGATCAACACCGTCGGAATTTCGGCGAAATACGCGAGCCCGAGAAATTCGTTCATGAGCGAAACGCCGGGGCCGCTCGTCGCGGTAAACGAACGCGCGCCGTTCCAGTTCGCGCCGATCACCATGCCGATCGCGGCGAGTTCATCTTCGGCCTGCACGATCGCAAAGTTTTGTTTGCCGGTCGCCGGATCGATACGCAAGCGACGCGCGTACATTTCAAAGGCATCGACCACCGATGTCGATGGCGTAATCGGATACCACGCAGCGACCGTTGCACCACCATAAATCGCTCCGAGCCCGCACGCGGTGTTGCCATCAATCAATATTTGATCGCCAACATTGTTGCGGCGCTCAAGACGAATGCCGAGCGGGCAGTCGAAATGTTCGCGCGCATAATGAAAACCCAACTCAAGCGCGTGCACGTTCGGCGCGATGAGTTTTTCTTTGCCTTTGAACTGATCGGCGATCAAATTCGTCAGCACTTCGAATTCGATATTCAGCAATGCCGCGAGTGCACCGACGTAAATCACGTTCTTAAATAGCTGACGCTGACGCGGGTCGGTGTATTCCTGACGACAGATTTCCGTGAGTGGAATGCCGATGAAATGAATATCGCGACGTATCAAACGCAGATCGAGCGCTTTCGTGCTGTCGTAGAGAAAATAGCCACCGGGCTCGACATCCTGAATGTCTTTCGCCATGCTCTGCGGATTGACGCAGACCACGATATCGATGCCGCCGCGGCGACCGATGTAGCCTTTCTCGCTGACGCGCACTTCATACCACGTCGGCAGGCCTTGAATATTCGATGGAAAAATATTCTTCGGGCTGACCGGAATACCCATGCGAAAAATCGCTTTGGCGAACAGATTGTTGGCGCTGGCCGAGCCCGTGCCATTGACGTTCGCGAAGCGGATAACGAAATCGTTGAGCGATTCGATTCTATTCACAGCTTCTTTACTCATTCCCAATTTTCTTCATTTAAGAGAGCGTGCCGATTTTAAGAAAGAGTGCCGGCTTTCGATACTTGATAGAGGAACTTCTGCATATCCCACGCACTCGTGGGGCAGCGTTCCGCGCACAAGCCGCAGTGCAGACAGACGTTCTCGTCCTTCACCAGCACACGCTTCGTCGGCAGATCACTCGATACATATAAATCCTGCGCGAGATTGCTCGCAGGCGCGCGCAATTTTTTGCGCAATTCCGGTTCTTCCGCATTGTCGACGAACGAAATACATTCGGTCGGACAGATATCCGCGCACGCATCGCATTCGATACAGCGCGACGTCGTGAACGTGGTTTGCACATCGCAGTTCAAGCAGCGCTGCGCTTCCTTGATTGCGGTGTCGACATCGAAGCCCAATTCAACTTCGAGCTTGCGATCGCTGAGCGAAACTTTGACTTCCGCGTGCGGGACTTTGTAGCGCTTGTCATCTTCGATTTTGCTGTCGTAACTCCATTCGTGCACGCCCATTTTCTGACTGATAAGCGAAACACCAGGAGCGGGACGTTTGCGCACATCGACGCCGCGACAAAACAGATCGATCGACACCGCGGCTTGATGGCCGTGTGCGACAGCGGTGATTACGTTTTTCGGACCGAACGCCGCGTCGCCGCCAAAAAATACTTTCGGATTCGTCGACTGGAACGTGACTTCATCGACGACCGGCATATCCCATTTACCGAAATCGAGGCCGGCATCGCGTTCGATCCACGGAAATGAGTTTTCCTGGCCGACTGCGATCAGCACGTCGTCGCATTCGAATAACACGTGGTCTTCGCCGGTCGGCACCAGCGAGCGCTTGCCGTTGTTGTAAACGGCGCGCACTTTTTCGAATTTGATGCCGGTCAATTTGCCATCGGCATGTACGAATTCGACCGGCACGTGATTCTCGAATATTGGAATGCCTTCGCGCTCGGCATCTTCGATTTCCCACGGCGATGCTTTCATCTCTGTGCGCGGGCTGCGCACAACGACATTGACGCTATCACCACCCAGACGTCGCGACGTGCGACAGCAATCCATCGCGGTATTACCGCCACCGAGTACAACGACGCGCTTGCCGATTTTTTCGATGTGGCCGAAAGCGACACTGGCCAGCCAATCGATACCGATATGGATATTCGCCGCGGCTTCCTGGCGCCCCGGAATTTCGAGATCGCGACCGCGCGGTGCGCCGGTGCCGACAAACACGGCATCGTAGCCTTTAGCGAGGACGCCCTTGAGGCTATCGACATAAGTATTGAAGTGCGTGACCACGCCCATGTCGAGGATGTAGCCGACTTCCTCGTTGAGCACCTGCTCG
The DNA here is from genome assembly GCA_964500675.1 of uncultured Verrucomicrobiaceae bacterium. Lineage (GTDB taxonomy): Bacteria > Pseudomonadota > Gammaproteobacteria > Pseudomonadales > CAMLJR01 > CAMLJR01. The sequence continues at coordinate 405,617 of CAZCNY010000001.1, forward strand.
GGCAGGCGGAACGACGGAATCTGGCTGCGCATAAAGCCGCCACCCGCGCCCTGGTTATCGTACAGATCGATGTGGTAACCGAGCGGCATCAGATCGCGACAAACGGTCAACGCCGCGGGGCCGCCACCGATGCAGGCAATGCGTTTACCATTTTTCTTGGCCGGAATCTTCGGTAAACGGTCGCGGATATCGGTTTTGAAATCGGCCGCAACGCGCTTGAGGCGGCAGATTGCTACCGGCTGTTCTTCGACGCGACCGCGCCGGCATGCTGGCTCGCACGGACGATCGCACGTGCGGCCCAACACGCCCGGGAATACATTCGATTCCCAGTTGATCATGTACGCGTCCGCGTAACGCCCGGCCGAAATCAAACGAATGTATTCAGGGACCGGGGTATGGGCGGGACAGGCGTATTGGCAATCGACAACTTTGTGGAAATATTCGGGATTGCTACTATCGGTTGGTTTCAAGACTACGGTTCTCAAACGCGTGATCGAATCTGTTTTCGCTATGTCCTCGGGCGCTTGCCCCACCGCTTGGCGCGCGCGCCAAGCCTGCGTGGATATGCACCGGACAAATCCTGCTAATTAGAGCATAACTGCCGGGAAAATTCAGTTGGTAAAATGCAAAAAAGACGATGAATGCACGTCTAATTCCGGCCTTACCGCGGTTTTTCCCGCACAGAAAGCAAGGGTTAGCAAACACGGGATTAACGAACGTTAATGTTGGCGGCGGCGCCGGGATCACGACTCGAGCTTGCGCAAATATTCGAGAAACGCTTGTTCATCGAAAATTTCAATACCGAGCGCTTCGGCATCGGCCAATTTGGAACCCGCCCCGGGGCCGACCTCAACAGCACAGCGATTGATTATTTTGCGCTTGGCAACTCACCCGTTTCTATGAGCTTTATAAACTGTTGTTCAGTGAGAAATTGAACACCTTGAGACTCTGCTTTCTCGACTTTTTTGGGTCCGGGGTTATCACCCCCGACCAGATAGTCGAGCTTTTTGGTCACAGACGTCATGACATTGAAACGATGATTGTGCGCCAGATTAGTTAGCTCTTCTCTTTTGCTAGAGCCAAAACCTGTAAAACACACCTGCAGCCGATTATCCTTAGCTTTCTCTGTACGAAAGGAATAGATCAGCCTCCATGCCTCTGCGTCCGATAGTGCCGATATTTCTTCTAGGCTCATATCAGATTTAGACTTCAATATTATTGTCGGCTTTTCACTGGCCACTCCCTTTCCCTCACAACATAACAGCGCCTTCAACGCCCGTGCTGAAACTGCAACTCGGACTGCAGGACCACCTAATCATTGAAATTGGCTGCTCACCCACGGCGCAACCGTCAGTCTTTTATTTTCTGTAGCAACTCGTCTTGAGAGATAATTGGAACACCTAATTTTTCTGCTTTAGCTTTCTTGCTCCCTGGCTTATCCCCCATTACAAGAAAACTTGTTTTGGAGGATACATCACCTACAACCGATCCTCCATTAGCTCGAATTAAATCCGCAAACTCCTCCCGACCGTAATCAGAAAGGACCCCGGTAATAACAAAGCTCAACCCTGTTAAAGGCCCTAAATCTGAGGCCTCAGCCATATCCACTACGCTTTTTTGCGTCCAATGCACGCCAAACTCGAATAGTTGAGCCTCAAGAGCTTTTACATAACCCATGTGATCCTGATTTGAAAAATATTTGAGTAATTCATCTTTAAACTCATCACTTAGTATTGATGCTCCCTTCTGCGCCTTCAACGCTGCCAATCTTGAAAACCCGCCCAACACATCAGCAGCCAACTCCTCAACCAATTTAAACTCTTTACCTATCGCTTCAGCTTTGATAGCACCAAGCTTTGGAATATTTAACCGCACAAGAATATCCGGAAGATTGATTTTTTCACGGAAGCGAAAATCTATATTTCCAGCTTCTTGAGGAGAAACCCCGGCGGACAGCAGGTTATCAACGACATCTGAATTATGTTTCTCGCTAAAAAATCTGTATATTTCGCCCGCAGAATCACTACCGACACCATCTACGAACATCAGCACTTCTGGATAAGCCTTCCGGATTTTCTCTAAACTACCAAATACATCTGCCAATTTGCGCGATGTATCCTCCCCAACCTCGGGTATTCCTAACGCAAAAATTAACCTGTGCAGCTCTATAGATTTTTTATCTTGAATTGCTCTATGGAGCTTATTTGCAGAAACTTCCGCAAAGCCTTCTAAAGACAACAAATCAGAAACCGCCAAATTAAAAATATCTGCAGGAGATTTGACAAACCCCACAGCAACAAGCTGCAAAATATTTTTTTCTCCCAGGCCCTCTATATCAAATGCCTTTCGTGAAACAAAATGCATGAGCGACTGCTCCAATTGCGCCCTACAGCTAAGCCGCCCGACACATCTCTCTGTTGTTTGGATTATTGTGTGCGTTATAGTTTTGAGCTTTTTTTCTTTCTGAACTCGCTCCACTTTTGATCCGCACACAGGACACTGCGTCGGAAACACGATCGGACGCGCATCATGCGGCCGCTTTTCCGCTACGACTTGCACGATTTGTGGAATCACATCGCCCGCGCGGCGCACGATCACGCTGTCGCCGATGCGCACGCCGAGGCGTTCGATTTCGTCGCGATTGTGCAGCGTCGCATTGCTGACGGTGACACCACCGACGAAGACGGGTTTCAATCGCGCAACCGGTGTAATCGCCCCGGTGCGACCGACTTGAAACTCGACATCGAGCAACTCGGTGGTCTGTTCCTGCGCGGGATATTTATGCGCAACCGCCCAGCGCGGTTCGCGCGAACGAAACCCCAATTGCCGCTGTTGCAAAAATTGATCGACTTTATAAACGACACCATCAATATCGAATGGCAGCGCGTCGCGGCGTGCGCCCACAGCCCGATAAAACTCGACCAACCCATTGGGCCCAACCGCAACTGTGCGCATTTCGAATACAGGAAAATTCAGTTCGCGCAATTTATCGAGCAACTCGGCGTGCGTTGTACCCGCATCGAAGCCGGCTACTTCGCCGATACCATAGGCATAGAACGACAGCGGCCGCTGCGCGGTAACTTGCGAATCGAGCTGGCGCAAAAAACCCGATGCGGCATTGCGCGGGTTGACGAACACTTTGCCGCCCGTTACGCGCTGGTGTTCATTCATGCGTTCGAAATCGGCGCGGCGCATCAGAATTTCGCCGCGCACTTCGAGCACGGGAATGTCTTGTTTGAGCCGCAAGGGTATAGAGCGAATCGTGCGCACATTCGGCGTGACATCTTCGCCAACTTCGCCATTGCCGCGCGTGGCCGCTTGCACCAGCACGCCGCGCTCGTAGCGCAAATTGATCGCGAGACCGTCGAACTTCACTTCCGCGGAATATTGCACCGGGGGACCGCTTGCATCGAGTTCGAGTTCGCGGCGAATACGCGCGTCGAAATTGAACACAGCATCTTCGCTAGTGTCGGTCTCGGTGAGAATCGAGAGCATCGGCACCGCGTGGCGCACCGGCGGCAGATCGGATCGCGGCGGTGCGCCAACGCGTTGCGAAGGTGAATCGAGCGTCACGAGTTCGGGATGCTGCGCCTCGATTTGCAGCAATTCCTGCATCAGGCGATCGTACTCAGCATCCGGGATCGACGGCTCGTCGAGCACGTAGTAGCGGTAATTGTGCGTGTCGATAATGTCGCGCAATTCGCGCAGGCGTTTGGCGACAGCATCTTTGTTCATGCATAGACGCTCATGAGGCGGGAATTACTGTCGTTCATGAAGCGGATTTATAATTGAAGCGTGAGCTGTTTGCGCTCGAAATCGCGGATGCGCTGACGGCAATGCTCGATGGTTTGCGCCGTCATCACCGAGTGCGCATCGTCGCGCAACTCCGCATGCAAATGGCGCACGAGCACCTGCGCGGTTTCGATCATGTAGTTAAACGCCGTCACGGGTTGCTCGGGGCCGGGCAGCGACAGAAAAAAACTCACGCCGGGCGTGCTGAAGTTATCGATGGCATCGAGATCGAAGCTGCCGGGCTCGACCAGATTGGCGACACTGAATTGAATCGCACCTTTGGCGTTGGCCTTTTCGTAGCGATGAAAAATATTTTTCTTGCCGAAGCGTAAATCGCACGCGAGTAGCAGCTGCAACAAATCGGGGCCTTTAAAACCCTGAGGATCTTTGCTCAGCACATTGACGATGAGCACTTCCTGCGGCTCTGTCGCTTCCGGCTTGGGCTCAGCGACGACGAGACTATCTTTGCGCGCAAAGAAATTACGCACGCGCTTTTCGGCCGCCATGAAGATCGGCTGTTCATCCTCTTCGCGCTCAAACTCATCATCAAACAAGCCGGGCGCTTCGTATGCGGACCCGGGTTGTGCAGGCAGCGATGCGGGCTCCGGCAACTCGGGCTCAATCGCCGTAAACGGCGCCCGCGATTCATCCGCCCCCACTTCGTCTCTGATATCCGCTATGGATTCGTCGAATGGCTCGGCTACCGCTCGATACGGCGCGGGCGCCGGCTCTTTGGCGATAGGGTCCACCGCAACCGGCTCGATACCAATTGGTTCGATCAAGAGGGGTACCGCTTGTTTCGCGTATAAAGATTGCTGCAAACGCAAATCTTCACGGCGCTTGCCGATCACGCGCGCGCCGCCGTTAGGCAACTCCGGATTGGTGGTTCCGCCGCCGGGTTCGGCAATGGGCGGCGATTGCTGGAAAACCTGTTTGGAAAGCGAAACACGGATGCGATTGCTGCGTTCGTTGCGCACACGGCGATAGCCGTCGAGGAAAACTGCGACGATCAGCAGAACCCCGACGATAATCGTCCACTCTCTTACGCTGAACTCCATAGCAGTGCGATGTCCCCCACCGTAACGGCTTTTTACTGGGTTTATATTTACTGGCCTGGGTTGCAGAAATCATGGGTAGCGCGACGCATTATTGTTCCATGCGCGCACGCAAATTTCTAGGACCCATCGCAAAATTAGCGAATGCAATTTTGAAATAGTTTTGCGCGCGCCAGTTTTGCGCGCGCTCTAGCGCAGGCGTTAAGACGCCGCCATCTCTGCGGCTTCTTCGATATCCACCGTAACCAAACGCGACACACCCGGCTCGTGCATCGTCACCCCCATCAGTTGCTCGGCCATTTCCATCGCGATTTTATTGTGTGTGATGTAAATGAACTGTACGTGCTGCGACATCTCTTTCACCATGCGCGCGTAGCGGCCGACGTTGACATCGTCGAGCGGCGCATCGACTTCGTCGAGCATACAGAACGGAGCGGGGTTCAAGCGGAAAATCGAGAACACGAGCGCAATCGCGGTCAGCGCTTTTTCACCGCCCGACAGCAGATGAATCGTGCTGTTACGCTTTCCGGGCGGGCGCGCCATGATGGTGATGCCGGTATCGAGCAGATCGTCGCCCGTCATTTCGAGATAGGCGTGACCGCCGCCGAACACGCGCGGGAACAATTCGCCGAGCCCCTGATTGACCTGATCGAACGTCGCCTGGAAACGCGCGCGCGTTTCCTTATCGATGCGGCGAATCGCATTTTCCAGTGTATTCAACGCTTCGACGAGATCGTTGTTCTGCGCGTCGAGATAATGTTTACGCTCGGACTGCACCTTGTATTCATCGATCGCCGCGAGGTTGATCGGCCCCAGGCGCTGAATTTTGCGCCCCACCGATTCGAATTGCTCGATCCACTCGGCCTCGCTGGCTCCTTCGGGCAAATTCGCGAGCACGGCGTCGAGGTCGAATTGACTTTCGATCAGTTGCTCTTGCAGCGTGCGGCGGCGCACCGCCAAACCCTGCGCATCGAGACGAATTTTTTCCAGCTCAGAGCGCACTTCCTGCGCGCGCTGCTCAATTGAATGCCGCGACTGCTCGGCCTGACGCAATTCGTGCTCGATCGCATCGAGCTCGCGCCGCGCCTCACCCAATTCGGTTTCAACCGCGAGGCGCTTTTCGAGCAGCGCTTCGAGTTCGATTTTTTGCTCGGCCACCGGCTCTTCCGAAATCGCGATTTCCTCTTTGAGCACAGCTTGGCGCTCTTCCAGTTGCACGACCTGATTTTGCGTGCGCTCGATGCCCGATGCGGTGGAGTCCAGCTGCGAACGCAGCGTTTGTTCGCGCATCGCCAATTGATGCGAGCGGTCCTGATCGCTGCGCGCCTGTTGACGCGCGTTGTCGAGGCGTTGGCGGTTGGCATCGCGCGCGCTCAACATTTCCTCGCGCGCAATCGAGTCGGCCTGCATGCTGTCGATGGCGGTTTGCAACAGCAGACGCGCTTCGCCGAGATTTTCTTCCTCGATGGCGAATTGTTCGCGCGCTTCGTCGATTTCTCGATTGAGTCGGTCGCGGCGCTGCGCGGTCTGTTCGATGCGCACCTGCTTGGCGCTGAGCTCGGAGCGCAGCTCGCCGTGACGACGGTTGATCTGCTGCAATTCGCGCTGCGATTCGTCGCGCTGTTGTTCATCGCGACGCAATTGCTCGCGCGTTTTCGCGAGCTGCGCAGCGAGCGCTTCGATACGCCCGGACTCCGCTTCGATCGCGGGAATTAACTCGCTCAATTCCTGCTGACGCGCGAGCACGCCGCTTTGCGCGTCATCGCCGCGCGCAACGCGCAACCAGTTCGGACCGAACCACAAACCGTCGCGCGTGACCACCGACTCGTGCGCGGCCAACTCGCTGCGCATCGCGAGCGCGGCATCGATCGAGTCGGCGCAATAAATTCCAGCAAGCAAACCGGCCGCGCTGTCGCCGCTGACTTGGCTGCTCAAGCTCACGCGCGCCGACACGTTCGCGATCGCATTAACATTGCGATTATCAAGCAGTGTGAGGCGGCCTTTGCTCAATTTCGCCGCATCGTTGGCGAGCGTATCGAAACTATCGACACACACCGCCTGCAATTGCTCGCCGAGCACGGTTTCGACCGCTTTTTGCCAATCGCCGCCAACTTGCAAGCGTTCAGCCAGACGCGAGTTGCCGGCAAGATTGTGCTGTTTCAACCACTCGTTGACGACACCGCCCTGCTGCCCCAAGGCCGCTTGTTGCAAGGCTTCGAGCGAAGCGCGACGGCCGCGCCTGCTCTGCACGTCGCTGCGCACGCGGTCGAGTTCAGCGCTGTCGCGTTGAATCGCATCGCGCTGCTGCTCGATTTTCGCGAGCGCGGCATCGACGGCGTGCTGCTTTTCTTGGACTTGCAATTCGAGTTCCGCGAGCTGCTCGTTGAGTAACTCGACTTCGTCGTCACCGCCTTCAATACCGAGGCTTTGTTTTTCGATTTCGAGTTTGGCAACACGCTCCTGAAAGCGACGCAGTGCCTGTTCGAGATGTTGAATGCGCGATTGCTGCACTTCGGCTTGTTGGCGCGGCGCCGCGGCGCGCTGGTTGAAATCGTCCCATTGCTGCTGCCATTCCTGCATGGCCTGCTCGGCTTCGAGCAATTTCGCCGCTGACTCCTCCGCGCTCGCTGCGCTGAGTTCGAGTTCCGGCTGAATCGTTTCAAGTTCCGCGCGCCAACTGTTTTGTTTTTCCGCATCCGTTTGCAAATGCTCGCGCGCCTCGGCGAGATTGCGCTCGGCGCGCAAAAGATCGTCGCGCAATTGCCGCGCGCGCTCGTGCTGGTGATGAATCGTCTGCTCAGCGCGCGCGATTTCGGTACCGAGCGCGTAATAGCGGCCCTGCACTTCGTTGAAACAATCGTTGAGTTCGCTGTGGCCGTCGCGATGTTTTTCGATCGCGGCGTCGATTGCACGCTGCTCGGCAATAACAGCTTCGAGACGCACTTCGAGCGCAGCGATATCGCGCTCGCGCTGTTGCACTTCGCCGTCGAGATGACGCCACTGCAACGCCTGCAATTGCGCCTTGAGCAAGCGCTCTTCTTTTTTCAATTCGGTGTAGCGTTCGGCCGCTTGCGCCTGGCGCTGCAAATGCTGCAATTGGCGCTCAAGTTCATCGCGCAAATCGGTAAGACGTTCGAGGTTTTCCTGCGTGCGGCGCATGCGGTTTTCGGTTTCGCGGCGGCGCTCTTTGTATTTTGAAATACCGGCGGCTTCTTCAATAAAAATGCGCAGCTCATCGGGCTTGGCTTCGATCAATTTCGAAATCATGCCCTGCTCGATAATGGCGTAACTGCGCGGACCCAGACCCGTGCCGAGGAAAATATCGGTGATGTCGCGGCGCCGGCATTTCTGGCCGTTGAGGTAGTAATCCGACAGCGCATCGCGCGTCACTTTGCGTTTGATCGAAATCTCCGAGAATGCTGCGTACTCGCCGCCGAGACTACCATCGCTGTTGTCGAACACGAGTTCGATCGAGGCCAGGCCGGTCGGTTTGCGATTCACCGAGCCATTGAAGATGACATCGGTCATCGACTCGCCGCGTAGGTTTTTGGCCGAGCTTTCGCCCATCACCCAGCGCACGGCATCGATAACATTCGACTTACCGCAGCCATTGGGGCCGACAATGGCGGCGAGATTGCTCGGAAAACTGACCGTGGTCGGATCGACGAACGATTTAAAGCCCGCCAACTTGATACATTTCAATCGCATAACGCTTTAGAAACCTAGATTAAGTTTTTGATTTTATTGTTTTAAAGGGGGAGGGTTAAGAGCTTTTCGAGAAGCCCGTCGACACTGGCGGCGTAGTGTATCGGTTTTGCGGTGAGGAGACTACTTTGCGGTGAGGCCACCATGCCCCGATAGGAGCCTGCCGTACGAGCGCGGCTATGCCGTGATCGCGCGTCGGCAAAACTCCCAGATGTCGTTTGCGAGCCGCGCTGCCGACGCTTGATCGGGTTGCGCATTTTCCGATGCCAGCAGCTCGCTGTGAACGGTGGTTGAAACAACGTTGTACACCAGAACAGCCAAACGCTGGGGATCGTCCTTGCGCACGACACCAGCCGCCATGCCAGCGGCTAGCTCTTGTTCAATCAGCGCGATGAGCGGACGCAGAGCCACCTGCAAATCATGCGGCCGGGACTCCGCCAAGCGCAGGTGCTCGCGGCTAAGCGCCGCGCCGCGGCGATTACTCTGTACCACGCCCGCCGCAGGCTGCATGCCCTTACCGAGCACGATATACGTAAGAATGAGCTTCAGCCGCTCCATCGGATCGGTCAACTTCACAATCAGCTCGCCGAAGAACTGCGTCGCCATCCGAATCGTCTGCTCGAAAACGGCGAGCACCAAATCGTCCTTACCCTCGAAACGCTCGTAGAACGCGCGTCGGGAAAGCGCGGTTTTATTGAGCACCGCGCGGATCGTCAGCCCTTCTAAGCCTTCATCCTCGAGTAAATCGTAGGCGGCTTCGACGATCTTGCGGCTGCGCTCAAGGATTTGGTCGCGACCGCTTTCGAGTACGCGCTGCGCCGAGCGCTCCTCCCAATGCGCGGGAGTGTCGGTCATTACCGTTGCAGAATTCGAATCGGACATGGGAGACAGATTGCATTGAGTCCAGTTGGCTGAGAACTATGTTTCCTTATTACGCTTTTAAAATCGACACATGTCAACTCCCCCTTGCGCGCGGATGCCTCTATTTCCATTGACATACGTGTCGCTATCGTTTTAAATATTTGAGAACAAAGTTCTCACCCTGACTGTATTGCCCCCCGAGGAAAGTTTTCATGGCTTCTGTGACCTACATTGAACACAACGGCACCGAACACACAGTCGAGCTAGCGAACGGCGATTCGCTGATGCAAGGCGCGCTCAATAACGCGATTGACGGAATTGTGGCCGAATGCGGCGGCGCGCTCTCCTGCGCGACCTGCCTCTGCTATGTCGATCCCGCCTGGACCGACAAGCTCGACCCCGCATCCGAGATGGAAACACAACTGCTGGAGTTTTCTCCTCACGGCGATAAGCCCGGCAGCCGCTTCAGCTGCCAGATCACCATCAGCGACAACCTGGACGGCTTGGTTGTGCGCCTGCCCGAAACCCAATTTTAGGACTCACGCTTAAACGCGACGCGCTCAGAGCAATTCGCAAAATTTCAGGAGTACGCAAGATGGCAATCGACGCAACCAGACCCGTTCCGACCCAATACCCCCGCATAGCCGGTGTCGACAATATTCCAGCCCACGTTCCGAAAGAGCTGGTTCGCTCTGCGGGTCTTACCTTTGGCCCGGAATTTCTCGCGGCGCCGCACGCCTTCATGGCGAAGCTGCACGAAACCATGCCCCCCATCTATTACGACGCCAACAATATGATGAACGCGTGGCAATTGCTCAAACATGAAGATGCTTTTTTCATGTTGCGCCATCCGGAAATTTTTTCTAACGAGGGCGCGACCCCATTCCCGCGCGATCCCAACGATTACTTCTACTTCATTCCAATCGAAATCGATCCGCCGCACCACCGCAAATACCGCGCGATCCTCGAACAACAGTTCTCCCCGCAGGGAGTGCTCAAACTCGAAAACAATATCCGCGCGCTGGCCAATGATTTGATTGATCAAGTTATCGACAAAGGCGAGTGCGAATTCACCGAAGATTTTGGCCGGCCGCTACCGGTATCGGTATTTCTCGACTTAATGGGTCTACCGCAGGAAAAGCGCGACACCTTCGTAAAATGGGCTGTCGATCTTCTGCATTCGAACGATCGCGCCATCATGGCTGAATCGATGAAACTAATCACCGCCTACCTCAAGGAAGTCATCGCTGAGAAAACTGAGAGCCCGGATGACAAAGTAATCAGCCGTATCGTGCATGCGGTCGTGGACGGCCGGCCGATGACGCCGCCGGAAATTTTCGGTTTCGTCGTGTTCTTGTTTATCGGCGGGCTCGACACTGTTTTCGCAACACTCAACAACATGTGGCTGTGGTTGGCCAACAATCCCGAGCGCCGCAAAGAAATGATCAACGATCCTGGCAATATCAACGCCCAGGTGGAGGAACTGCTGCGCGTTTGGTCGGTGACATTTTCAGGCCGCGTGTTGATCCAGGATTATGAGTTGCGCGGCGTGAAGATGAAAAAAGGCGAACGCGTCACCGCCGTGCTGCCGGCCTGTAACTTTGATCCCGAAGTTTTCCCCAACCCGACCGCGGTGGATTTCCATCGACCGCGCAAGCCGATCCTCGCTTTCGCCGGCGGCGTCCACGCTTGCATGGGCGCACACCTCGCGCGCCTAGAAATCAAAGTAGGGCTACAGGAATGGTTGCGGCGGATTCCGGAGTTTTCGTTAAAGCCGGGCGCTGCGATCGAATACCGCCCCGGCGGCGTCGTCGGACCCGAACACGTGCCGCTCGTTTGGTAACTTCAACCTATTCGTCCGCCACACCCAATGTAACGATGCATCGGGTGTAGCGAATTGATTCACGGAAAATCAAACTCTCTTGAAGGTGAGCTGTAACTTGAATACCTCAACCATGCTTTCTTCCATCCTGGAACAGTACCACTGGCAATTGTCCCTCTATACGGGACTGGGGATTATGGCAACCGTCTTAATTGGCAAGAATCTTCTACGGTTGGTTCCCGCCTTTAAAGAAGCGCAAGACATGAATAAAGCAGTTGCCATCAAGAAGATGGAACGCCCAGTGTACGCGGCAAATCAACGATGGAATCGCTCGTGGAGCCTTGCTTATCTGGTGGTTATATTCGGCTTGGTATTGCCATTCTGCCTTACATCCGAATCGCAGCCATGGTGGAAAATGTTGCTGGATATTTTCGTTATCTTGATGTTCTACGACTTTTTCTACTACCTAACTCACCGCTTTCTGTTCCACGACAGCGGTACGTTCAAGGGCCCGCTGATCTGGATGCACGCGGTACATCACCAGCAACATGATCCTTGCCGGTTAGACTCCAGTTATATCCATCCGCTTGAAGTTGCGATCGGGCTCGGACTTTACGTCGCTAGCATTTTCGTACTTTCACGCTTCATGGGACTCTTCCACGTAGGGACGATTATCATTACCTGGGTTGCTTTCTCTGAAATCAACCAGCACAACCATGATCGCTGGAAAGCCGATACATTCCCTTTTAAATACTTGAATTACACGTCAGTAATGCACCACAACCATCACGCTAAATTCACTGGCGGCAACTACGCAACCATTTCGTTGCTTTACGATTGGCTATTTGGCACCTACGACACCGGTAAAGGCTTCGGCAAAAATAAACAGCAGTAATCGGAGTCAGCGAAGACAGCGTGCGAACCTTGAAACTATCGGTTAGAGCTTTCGATCGATTTTTAACGCGATCTTCTGCATTGCATCGGAAACGGTCAGCGGCGCGCTGTTGCCTTCAAGATCACCCGGCTCGCCGCGCACCTGCCCCGATGCGGTAATCCGCGCAAAAATCTGCACCTGTTTGGTACTCGATAAATCCATGCCAGGCGCCATCGCCATGCTGTTATCGAGCGTCACTTCCAACGGCAACTTGGACGGATCGAGCCGCGCCACTGCGAGCGGCATCGGCGGCCCATCGACCGCTTTCGCAAATACAAACAAAGTGCCGCCAACTGGTCGCGCTGTACCTAACTCGTTAGACAGCGACACCGACACCACAAATTTCGGCCCAGGAAAGCCATCCGGTCCGAGTTGCTGCTCGGCTTGCTTGATACCCTGCTCGATCATCGTCCGACTCGACGAAGCCGGCGGCAACATTCGCAACAAATGCCGCCAATGCATAATCGCCTGCACAAAATCCTTGCGCTCGAACGCAGCGATGCCGAGCAAGCCGAGCGCAGTGGTCTGATTGGGATCGAGCTGCAACGCGTGTTGTGCCTGCGCCACCACTTCAGGGGTTAATTGCCGATTCGAAGCGAGGTAAAGCGCCTGCGAATACTGCGCAGCGATGCTTGCATCTTCGGGAAATTTTTTGAGTATCAAACCGAATTGTTCCGCAGCGGCACCGTAACGCTGAAACTCCATATCGAGCTGCGCGAGCATAAAACGGCGGCGGCCATCGCTATCGTCGCGCTGAACGAGATTATGCTCGAGCGCTACGCGCAATTTGTCGAGTATTTCGCGATTATCATTGCCCGCTTGAATGTCACGCTCGCTTTGCTCGAGCAGTTGCTGAATGCGCCAATCGGCCCAATCGCCCGAATAAAAATAAAACACCCCGGCGAAAATCGGTGCGATCAGCGCGAATGCTATCAGCAGCGCACGACCGCGATTTTGCGGCGACGCTGTCGCACGCTTCGCAGCTTCTTGCGCATTGATTTCGTGCGCACCAGTTTCCTGCAAGAGACGGCGCTGCTGTTCGAGCACGAGCTGGCGATATTCCTCGGCGCTCATCGCGCCAGCTTTAAAATCGCTTTCGATTTCGGCGAGTCGCGTTTTGGTAAAACCGATAACGGCAGTGCGCCGATCAGTGCGCGTCGCTGAACGCAAAAACCATGGTGCCAGCACCGCCAGCATCGCGAGTACACAGAGCAGCGCGGCCCCCGCCCAAAAACTCACGTCCGTTCCCCAGAAACTCACAAATGGTTTGCTCCGGAATCGTTGATTTCGTTATTCAGTAATTGCCGAAGCTTCGCCTGCTCTTCCGCGGACAATTCAGGCGAAACTTTCGCGGCGGCGCGGCGGCGCGCGACATTGATCAACACCACGATACCGACAAACAAAAATGCGGCAGGCGCCAACCACAACGCGGCGGTTTTTTTATCGAACGGCGGATCGTAGAGAATGAATTCGCCATAGCGCGACACCATGTAATCGGTGATCTCGCGATCGGATTTACCCTCTTTGAGTAATCGCTGCAATTCGTGACGCAAATCCTTCGCGATCGGCGCATCGGAGCCCGCCAGATTTTGATTCTGACATTTCGGGCAGCGCATATCCTCGATGAAATGCTGATAACGCTCGCGCTGTGTTTCGTTGTCGAATTGATACGGGTCGATCGCCGCATGCGCTTGCGCACACGCGAGCGCGATGAAAAAGAAAAGACCGAGACCGCGCATCGTTCAGCTGCCCGCACCCGCGCTCGTTAATTTATCGAGCAGCGGTTTAAAGGTCTCATCCCATACACGCTGATCGATCGGACCCTGATAGCGTAAACGCACAATACCTTTGCGATCGACGACGTAGGTTTCTGGCGCGCCCGTCACACCGAGATCGAGTCCGAGATTACCGGCGCGATCATCGAGCACCGCAATATACGGATTGCCTTTTTCGCTTAACCACTGCTGCGCCTTATCGGGTTCATCCTTGTAATCGACACCGAGTATCGCCACGCCCCTCTGGGCAAGCTTAACGAGATAAGGATGTTCATACGCACACGACGGACACCACGTAGCCCATACATTGACGAGCGCAACCTGATTTTTTAGCAGCGGAGTTTTGAGTACGGCGTTGGTTACCGTCGCGCCGTTTTGCAGGTTGGGCAACTGAAACGCAGGCATTGGCTTGTCGAGCAACGCGGACGGCATGTTTTCAGGGTTGTAATCGCCGCTGCCGATCTGTTTTTGCACGACGAAAAAAAACAGCGCGAGCACAGCAAATATAATCAAAGGAATAAATAATTTGAGACGCTGCATAATGTTCTCTTTTTTTAGACGGCAGTTGCTACGGCATCGGCGGTAACCGCCACTCGCCGCGATAGACGATAGCGTTTGTCGCCGGCAGCGATCGCGCCGCCAACGCCCATCAAAAATCCGCCGAACCAAATCCAGCGCACGAACGGTTTCAAATGTATGCGTACCGCCCACGCGCCGTTTTCAAGCGGTTCGCCAAGCGCGACATACACATCGCGAAATACGCCGGCATCGATCGAGGCCTCGGTCATCATCTGATCGCGACGCGCGTTGTAGCGGCGTTTTTCCGGATGCAATTCGGCAACTGGTTTGCCGTCGCGGGACACCGCAATCAGGCCGCGTTCGGCGATGTAATTCGGACCGCGCATAGGCTCGGTGCCCGAAAATAAAAAATCATAGCCAGCGAATTGCACGTGCTCGCCAACCGCCATACGCAAATCGCGCTCCTGCGTGTACGCGCTCGTAAGACCGACACCGATCACGGCGACAGCGAAACCGATATGCGCGATCAGCATGCCGTAGTACGAAGGCGTTAAACGGCGCAATCCGCTGATTGCGCCGGATGCATTGCGCAACTTGCTGCGCAGATCGACCAGCGTAGCGAGCACAACCCACATCGCGAGACACACGGTCAACACCACGCCCCAATGAAATTGGCCGTTGTATGCAAATGGAAAAATGACGCCGACCAATACGCTCGCGATCGCGGCGGGCAACAATCGCCGCCACATATCGTGCGCCCGATTATTTTTCCAATTGTTGCTCGGGCCGACGCCGAGAAAAACCAACAACATCGACATGAGCGGCACGAACACCGCGTTGAAATACGGCGGCCCTACCGAATATTTGCCGAGATGCAAGGCATCGACAACCAGCGGAAATAGCGTGCCGCACAACACGCTCAGCGCCGCTGCAAGCAACAAGATATTATTGAGCAGCAAAAATATTTCGCGCGACAACCAGCCATATTGAGCGCTGCTCAACACCACAGGCGCGCGCAGCGCATACAATGTGAGCGAGCTGCCGATGACGACGGCGAGAAACGCGAGAATGAAAATACCGCGCGAGGGATCAGCGGCGAATGAATGCACCGACGTGAGCACGCCCGAACGCACGAGAAATGTTCCGAGCAAGCTCAGCGAAAATGCGAAAATTGCGAGCAGCACTGTCCAGCTTTTAAACGCACCGCGTTTATCGGTAACCGCGAGCGAGTGCACGAGCGCCGTGCCGACCAGCCACGGCATGAATGACGCGTTTTCGACCGGGTCCCAAAACCACCAGCCGCCCCATCCCAATACCGAATAGGCCCACCAGCTGCCAAGCGTGATGCCGAAACTCAAAAACATCCACGCGATATTGCTCCACGGCCGCGACCAGCGCGCCCAGGCCGCGTCGAGTTGGCCGCTCCACAACGCGGCAATCGCAAATGCAAACGCAACGGAAAAGCCGACGTAACCGAAATACAACATGGGCGGATGAATCACCATGCCGGGATCTTGCAGCAGCGGGTTCAAATCTGAACCTTCGCTCGGCGGATTCGGCAATAACCGCGCAAACGGATTTGAAGTGATGAGCATGAACAGCAAAAAGCCGATCGCGATCGCGCCCATCACGACAAGCACACGCGCGAGCATATCGAGCGGTAATTGCCGGCTGAAAATTGCGACGGCCACGGCCCACAGCGATAAAATCCACACCCACAGCAACAGCGAACCTTCGTGTCCGCCCCACACCGCCGCGAATTTATAGAACCACGGTAATTCGGAATTCGATTGCGACGAGACAATCGCGACGGAGAAATCGTCGGTTAAAAACGCATGCGCCAATACCGCGAATGCGATCGTCAGCATCACGCACAAACCGACTGCCAGCGGCCGCGCCGATTGCAACAAAATTTCGTTGCGGCGAAATACGCCGATGGTGGGCAACACGACCAGCGACAACGCGAGAAACAATGCGAGGATAAGTGCGAAGTGGCCAAGTTCTGGTGTCATTTAATTCTCGGAATACAGCTCTCGGAATACAATCGATCAATTCTCAGCTGTTGTAGAGTTAGACAACGACGAAGGGTTGGGCGACGCCGGCGGTTTAGCCAGCGAATCCTTCACTTCCGGCGGCATGTATTTTTCATCGTGTTTTGCCAACACTTCGTTCGCCTGAAATACGCCGTTGGCATCGAGTACACCGTTCGCTACCACGCCCTGCCCTTCGGCAAATAAATCGGGCAGGATACCGGTGTATTCGACTTTCACGTTGGATTTAAAATCGGTAATCGTGAACGCGACTTTCAAACTGTTCGGATCGCGTTGCAAACTGCCCTTAACCACCATGCCGCCCGCGCGAATTTTTTTACCGATCGGCACTTTGCCCGACGCAATCTCCGCGGGCGGATAAAATAGATTGATATTTTCGCGCATCGCGTAGGCCGTTAACCCCACCGCGCTCGCGGCGCCGATCAATACGAGTAAGACGATAAACAAACGCTGACGGCGAATCGGATGCATAGAGCTCTCAAACGGAAACAGCAGAATGCGCACGCGCGGCGCGGCGCTGCTCGCCCGCGCGCACCTCGGCAATAATACGGCGGCTGCGCTGCAACGGCACGATGATGATCACGATGAGTGTGACCACGCCGATACCATACGCGCTCCACACGTAAGGCCCGTGCCCACCCATCTGCCACAGTGCGGCCAGCGAATCGAATTGCATTAAACCCTCACTCTTTCGTCACAGGTAGCGCGATCAGCTCCCGCACCCATTGCGTGTTGCGCTCGCGCTGCAAAATTTCGCTGCGCATCGCCAGCACCAGCGCAAGCGCATAAAAACAGTAAAAACCGAAAATCATGATCACGAGCGGGTGCAGCATCGAGGGCGCCATCGTACTCTTGCCCATGATTTTAAGCGTCGCCGGTTGATGCAGACTAAACCACCAGTTCACAGACCAGTAAATGATTGGAATGTTCACCACGCCGACGATACTCAAGACCGCGCAGGCCCGCGCAGCAGCCTGCTTGTTTTCGAAGGCTTCGTAGAGCGCGATCACGCCCATATACAGGAAAAATAGCACGAGCACCGACGTGATGCGCGCGTCCCAAACCCACCATGTGCCCCATGTCGGCTTACCCCAGATCGAGCCTGTCACGAGCGCCAGAAATGTCAACGCGGCACCGATCGGCGCGGCGCATTTCATCGCAACCTCAGCGAGCTTCATGCGCCAGATAAGACTGATTGCCCCCGCAATTGCCATCAACACATAGCCCGCCATGGCCAGCATCGACGCCGGTACGTGAATATAAATAATGCGAAAACTGTTGCCCTGGCGAAAATCCTGCGGTGCGTACAGCAGACCCCACACCGTTCCTGCAATCAATAGCACGCTCGATAACAGCGCTAGCCACGGCAACCACTTGCCGCTGATTTGATAAAACCAGCGCGGCGAACCGAGTTTATGCCAGAGAGAGCGGAGCCATGACCACATCGTTTAAGACAACTCAAAAATTTAAAACAACTCGGAGATTTAAAGCACCACAGAAATATAAAGCAACGCAGAAATTCATCAGAACCCAACACGAGTCGGGGCGGCATTATAGCCGAAGCGCGCCACCTCTCGCAGCGCGCCTTTTCACATAAGCTAGTTATCGATGCTGATACGCACCGCGCTCGCAATGGCGAACGGTGCCAACGGCAGCGCCAGCGCCAGCATTGCACCGAGCACCGCCATCTGCCCGCTATACGCAAAACCCTCGGCTGCGGCCTGCACCGCGCTCGCGCCGAAAATCAGCACGGGGATATACAGCGGCAACACAATCAACGACAGCAGTAAACCACCGCGCCGCAATCCCACTGTAAGCGCGCCGCCGATCGCGCCAATCGCGCTGAGCACCGCCGTACCGAGCAGCAAACTCAGCGTCAATGCCGGCATCGCCGCCGCCGGCAATTGCAACAGCAGCGCCAGCAACGGTGCGATAAGCGCGAGCGGCAGTCCCGTCACGAGCCAATGCGCTGTGCATTTCGCCAGCATCACGATGTACAGCGCGCAGGGACTCAGCAACATTTGTTCGAGACTGCCATCGTCGAAATCGCTACGAAATAAACCGTCGCTCGCAAGCAGACACGACAGCAGCGCAATCACCCACAACATGCCCGGCGCGATCGCGGCGAGTTGTTTCGGCTCAGGACCTATGCCGAGCGGCAGCAACGTGCAAATCAGCGTAAAAAACAGCAGCGGATTGGCAATTTCCGCGCGATGCCGCAATGCCAGCAACACATCGCGGCGCACGATGCGCAGCGCGATGCCCCATGTCGACAAAGCGGGAGCAGCGGTCGATGGCAGCGGTCCGTTCATATCGCGCCGTCCCGATGCGGCGCGGACGCCGCGCACAGGGTTAACGATCGCACCTGCGGCAGCGACAGGGGTTGATGCGAGGTGAGCAGAATCGCACCGCCCGCAGCGGCGCGCGCAGCGATCCATTGCTCCAACTCATCGGCGCCGCGACGATCTATCGCGGTGAACGGCTCGTCGAGAATCCACAATTTCGCATCGCTCAGAAACAGTCGCGCCAAACCAACGCGGCGCTGTTGGCCGGCCGATAATTGATAGCAGGGATTATCCTCATAACCGCACAGGCCGACGCGTTCGAGCGCGCTGTCGATAGCGGCGCGGGTATCGATGCCGCGCAGCCCGGTCCACCACTGCAAATTTTCACGCGCGCTCAACGCAGCTTTGAGGCCGATGGCGTGACCGAGGTAAATCGTCGCCGCTGCGAATTCGGCGCGGCGACGCGACAGCGGGTTGCCGCACCACCGCATTTCGCCATGCCAGCGACTCGACAAACCGCCGATGCAGCGCAGTAATGTGGTTTTACCAATGCCATTGGCGCCTTCCAGCTGGACGATATCGCCAGCAGCTAGCGCGAATGACAGCGGCTCGAATAGCGGCGCATCGTCGCGTTCGCAGCTAACGTCTCGCAATTCCAGCAGTAATTGATGTCGCGACTGGGGCTGATTCAACAAAGAAATTCCAGGACAGTTAATTTTTTTGTGGTGGCGGCCGCTATAGTGAAGATGAACTCTGTCGCTCGCACCAACTCCGATATCGCCGCCGCACTGATTCGCGTCGCGTTAGCTGGTATGCGCACGGCTGTCGCACCCGCTGCACCTGCTGCGACAACGAGCCCCAGCGTTGCCTTGGGGAGCGCATCTACAACGGAAAAAGATTCCGCACTTGTCGCGCGCCTATTACAACCGGTATCTACCGCAATCGCATCGAATAACGCACAAGCACCGGCTGCGGGCGCAGCTATTATACTCACTGAGTTGCTTACCTCGACACACGATGCGGCGCCCATGGATCTCAATCTGAATCAGTTGTTGAACAGCGCTCTCTCACAAGAATTATTAACGCAACAAACATTGGCGCAGAAGGCGATCGCACAGCTGCCGCCCGAGCTGCTGAGCAAGCCGCAAGTGATCGAAGCGCTCGTGTTGCAAAATACGTTACTGCCCGCCGCAAGCACGGAGCAACCGACGCCAGCGCTGCCGATTCTGATTCTACCCACCGCCGATACAGTACCCGTACAGAATGCAAATACGCTGTATCAGGTCAACGTAGAATGGCAGAACCGCCTTATTCAATTGCTGAGTCCACAACCACTGCCGACCGGTACGCGAGTGCCCTTGCAGATTGATCCTGCACAGGGGACAGGTGCGCGCGGTACCATCACGCTGCTATCCCCAGAGATCGCAGCAAAAATTTTACTCGCTCAAAACTCCAGCTCACGCAGCGCACTCGCACCACCGCTTGCGCAACCGACATGGCAACGGACCACTCCGACAACCGTGCAATCAACATTGCAATCGCCCCTGACAACAAGGATGCAACCGGCGCCGCCACTGTTATCGCCGACGCCGGCACAGACGATTCAACAATCGCTGCGCGAGTGGCTGCCGAAGCAGCAACCGCTACATGCGCTCGTTCCGCAACTGCAAAAATTCCTTCAACCGGCTATCCGCGAGCGTTTGCCACAGCCTGTTTTCAAAGCACTCGCACAATTGTTGCTGGCGTTGCCCAAACCCGCGCAAGTGAATAACGCGGAAAATTTGCAGCAGACACTCAACAACAGCGGTAGTTTTTTTGAGGCGCGTTTGGCGCGTGCGTTGATAGCCGAGCCCGCCACCGCCGAGCCACTACCAAAAATTTTCGCGAGCGATTTAAAGGCGCAGATCGGCGCGCTGCTCGAAATTATTCGTAAATTCGCACCCGACGATGCAGCGGTGCATTCGACGTTACCGAACACCGAAAACGATTTTATCTATGCAGCGAAACCTCCTGCGCCGCATGCTACGCCACATATTGCGCCGAGTAGCGAATCCGATCACCTCGATTCGCTACTCACCCAATTAGGCAAATTGCTGCAAGCAGGGTTTGCGCGCATTCAGCTCAATCAACTCGACAGCGTCAGCGCCCGCCATGTCAATCATGAAACGCAAGCGCCGGTGCCAACTTGGGTATTGGAATTGCCGCTGCGCACGCCGCACGGTATCGATCAATTGCAGCTGCGCATCGAACAGCGCCGCAAACAACAGCAGCAGCGCACGCGCGTGCAATGGAATGTGGAAATCGCACTCGATTTGCATGGCGCGGGCAAGCTCGCGGTATCGCTCGCGATCATCGATAAAAGCGTCGCCGCAACGCTGTGGGCGGAACGCGAGCAGACGCATCGACGCGTGCGCGAGGAAATGACATTTTTGCGTGCGGGGCTCGAATCGGTCGGTGTCAACGTCACCGAAATGCAATGCCGCCTAGGCTTACCCACTCCGCGCAGCAATCCGATCTCGCAGCGACTTGTGGACATTCACACATGAACAGCCCGACCGACGACAGCGAAAAACAGGCCGTTGCTCTCGCCTACGATGGTAAACGCGCGCCGACCGTCACCGCTGAAGGCAGCGGTGCTCTAGCCGATCAGATTATCGCCATTGCGCGCGAGCACGGCATTCCGCTGTTTGAAAATCCGCAATTGTTGACGCTGTTGCAACAGGTGGGGTTGGGCGAAGAAATCCCGGAAACGCTGTACCTGTGCATCGCCCAGGTCATCGCATTCGCTTACAAAATTCAAGGGAAATTTCCGCAGGACTGGCAATCACCAAAAGATGAGGGTACTAGTCGAGATGATGCGACCGCACTAACCGCGTTGCTGCCACCGGTTTAGTAGAGCTCGTTCAAAATGCGGAAGTGGATAGCAGCGAATTACGAAGATACTTTTCGAGTGCGGGTTAAGAGCGATAGCAACTCCACCTCCGCAGCGGACGCGTCGCCTTCGCGCGCGGTTTTGGCCAACAACGCCTGCAATTGCCCATACTGCGGTTGATCGGGCGTATGGTTATTTTCGATGGCATCGAGCCGCTCGCTGAAGCGTCTGACAATTTTATCGGCTTCGAGCACGCGCTGCCCCAGCGCTAACAATTCACGTTGATTCTGCTCGCGCAACGCCGTGAATTTTGCTTCGAGCGCGTCGTAATCCGCTGTCATTGATTTGATGCGCGCCGCGAATTTCAAGCGGGTAATTACAAGTACCACAATGACGCCGATCGTCATCGCGGTGCTTGCAATTACCGCCACCTCGAAACCCGTCATAAATGCTGACTCTCCGTCCTGTAATCGAACTTATAGGTCGCTGAGATCAGCCCACTCTTCTTCGGTTAGCAATTTCGCCAACTCGACGAGAATGAGCAGCTCGTTATTTTTGTGGCACACGCCCTGAATAAATTTCGCGCTGTCCTCATTGCCGACATTGGGCGCGGTCTCGATTTCCGATTGGCGCAGATATACCACCTCGGCGACCGCATCGACGAGAATGCCGATCACATGTTTGCCCGCTTCGATAATCACGATACGGGTTTGCTCGGTGATTTCCGATGGCGGCAAACCGAAACGGTCGCGCGTATCGAGCACGGTGACGACATTGCCGCGCAAATTGACGATGCCGAGCACATAGCTCGGCGCTCCCGGCACGGGCGCGATCTCGGTGTAGCGCAGCACTTCCTGCACCTGCATCACGTTGATGCCGTAGGTTTCACCAGCGAGGCGAAACGTCACCCACTGCAGCACCGGGTCTTCAGCATTTTTTGCGGTTTTGATCGCCATCGGGAATTGCCTTTCGCTCGTGTCTTTGTCTTTATCACCTGTGGCGAAACGAATTTCGCCGATTATTTTCGCGCAGTCACAGAGCGCAGCGCGCGCAAGCTCACTAACTATAGATCAAGGCCTGTTCGCTGCCAGCACATCATGCCGGCGCGCGCTTGCGATCCTGATTGTGAAACAACCACGCAAGCTGCGCGATATCGAACAATGCGCACATCTGATCGATCAGGGTTCCAGCCAACCACGGCCGCTTGCTACGCTGACCGCGCCAGCGAATGCCCTCGGGATCGAGCACTACCGTACCCACCACCGCATCGACCGCCAAACCCCAGTCGGAGCCGAATAGCGTCACGATGTAGCGATAGCGATCGCGCATTGCGCCGCCATAGCGTTCAGGCATCACCACGAGTGCGGTGTCCATCGCCCGCACGTTATATTCCTTCACGGGCAACAAACCCATAAACCACTGCGTTTGACCAAAAATTTCAGTGAGCGCGTCGTTATCGAGCGGATAAATACTGCCGAGCTCGACCAATGGCGCCGCAAGCTGAAGACCACCGGCTTTGAAAATCAGACACTCGAACGGCTGCTGGGCCCACTGAGGTCGACCGTTAGGCAACCATGGCGCGGGCGGAGCCATGATCGCCAAACTCGCTGCCGCCTGCACTTCGGTAGGAGACTCGACAGGGACTGGTTGGGTTGCCGACTTCGGAGGGGCCGGCACGGCTGGCGCCACGTCCAGTGGTTTCGATTCGATACGTGTCTCAGTCGCAACGGAGGCTATGACTGGCAAGCTCTCAGCGACGATGGCCGGTGGCGGTGCGACCGGCGGCAGCGGTACGCGCAAATTGAGTGTGCGGATCGGCTCGGCGTAGGAGCGCGGCGGAGCGGCGCGCACCGGGCGCGGCGCGCTGGACAATGCCGCGACGTTGCCGCCCGCTGCGAACTTCAGCGCCGCGTCGTCGGTGGGGCGGCCCGCCGCACCGAGCTGGGCGTCGTCGAGCAAACTGTCGCTCAACAGGCTGTCGAAATACTCCTGCAACAGATCTGGGAATTTACCCGAACTCACCTCAGCGCGCTCCCACACCGGATTTCGGCTGCAGCGACGCTGTCTGTTGTGCCAGCAACACCTTCAGCAGCGAGCAATACGCCTCGATGCCGCGACTGCTCGGGTCGAATTGCGAGGGCAATTTGCCGGCACGACTGGCATCGCGAAAACGCGTATCGACCGGAATCATGCCGGCCCAAATGCGGCCTTCATATTGATGGCGCAGCGTCTGCAAGCTGGAAACAGCAGCGTGCGTACGGCGATCGAACAGCGTCGGGATAATCAGATAAGGCAGCGTTTTTTGTGTCGAGCGCGCAAGCATATCGAGCGTGCGCAGCATCCGTTCGAGCCCCTTAAGCGCAAGAAATTCGGTCTGTACGGGAATCAGCAGGAGCTCGCAGGCAGCGAGTGCATTGACCATGAGTGCACCGAGCACCGGCGGCGTATCGAGCAGCGCATAATCAAATTCATCCCATAGCAACGCCAGCGCTTTGCTCACGCGCACGCCGGTTCCCTGCAGCGAGCGCCGCTCGACCGTGGCCAAACCGGGACTCGCGGGCAGCAACTGAATACTGGTATCCGCCGCAGGCAACAGCAACTGCTTAACAGCCTCGCGCGTCGCCAGGATGTGCTCGCCAAACAGGTCGAATGCCGAACCCCGCATTTCTTCGGGGTTGTAGCCGAAATAGCTGGTCAGCGATCCGTGCGGATCGAGGTCGATCATAAGAACGCGAGCGCCGCGCTCACGAAGCAACCCGGCAAGCGCGACCGTCGTCGTGGTTTTACCCACCCCGCCCTTTTGATTCGCTATTGTCCAGATATGCACTAAAAACCCCGCGACGCCCATCGATGGCGTCAAATAATTGATGTCGCACCCAGCGTGACGATTTCTTCAGCAAATAATCTGCCACCGTTCACGATGGTCTATGCGGCAAATTGGATGGACACGGTCTTGTAAGGTTAGGGGGTTTTGGCGGCCTTTGCACCCGTAGCAGGTGTCGCCGGTGCAGACTGTGATGGAGATACAGGCTCGGCTTTCGGCAACCCGGTATCGATCGGCGCAGCAATATTCGCCGCTGGCGTGGTATTGGCGGCGTCGGTTTTGGGCTCGGGATTGGCGCCCGTGGAGTTCGCTGGCGCTGCATGGATCTCTTTGAGCTGCGACCGCAGCGCACCTGTTTTGGAAATCATCAGCACGACGCGTCGATTCTTCGCGCGATCTTCAGGTGAATCGTTTGGCGCCACCGGCTGAAATTCGCCGTACCCCGCAGCGACTAATCGCGACGCATCGATACCCTCTTCAACAAACAGCTCGACCACAGCTGCCGCGCGCGCCGACGATAATTCCCAGTTACTCGGAAAACGCGGGGTGTGAATCGGCACATTATCGGTGAAACCTTCGACGCGCACCGCATTGTTCTGTTCTTTCAATATCGCCGCTACTTTAGCTAACAATTCGAGCGCGTTATTGCTTAGTGTCGCGTCACCGCTGTCGAACAATAGCGACGATTTCATTTCCACTTCGAGCCACTCTTCATTGCCGCGCAGCGAAACCAGATTTTGCTTCATGAGATCGCCGAACGCCTGTTCGATTTTATTCGCGATCTTTTGAAAGTCATCGGGCATATCGCCTTGTTTTTCACCCCCATGCTGGTTTCCATCGTCGCTTTGGCCGACCTTTTCTTTGAGCGCGTCGGCGTTGAGCTTGATCAAACTGGTGGGATTGGACTTGGCGGTCTCGCCGATCTGAATGGGTTTGATCGACAAATCGGGCTGATTGAAGGCATTTTCTAGCGTGTTGGATAACACACGATATTTGCTTTCGTTGACTTGAGAGATGGAGTACATCACGACGAAAAACGCGAACAGCAGCGTAATAAAATCGGCATACGACACCAGCCAACGCTCGTGGTTGGTGTGCTCCTCGCTGTGCTTGCGCCGCCCCATGCCGTACCTCGTCAGTGATACGTCACTATGGCTCAACGAATCCGTTGAGCTTGAGCTCAATCGCGCGCGGGTTCTCCCCTTCGGCAATCGCTATCACTCCTTCGATTAACATTTCCCGATACTGTGATTCGAGACGCGCCTGCCCGCGCAATTTGCTCGCCACCGGCAGCAGAAATAAGTTAGCCATCGCCACGCCATAAATCGTCGCGACAAATGCAGTGGCGATACCGGGACCGAGTTTACTCGGATCGGCGAGATTACCCATGACGTGAATCAGACCCAGTACCGCGCCGATAATACCGATCGTCGGCGAATAACCGCCCATGCTTTCGTAGAATTTCGCGGCGTCGACATCGCGCTGTTCGCGCAGATCGGATTCAAGCTCCATGACCGCGCGAATCGAATCGGGCTCGCTGCCATCCACCAACAATTGCAAACCTTTGCGTGCGAATAAATCGCGTTCGGTGTCGGCCACGGTTTCGAGACCGAGTAAACCTTCTTTGCGCGCAGCCATTGCCCAGCGCACGATTTTGCTCACGCCATTTTTAAAATCGAGCACAGGCGGCGCGAATACGTAGGTGACATGCCGCAGCGCCAATTGCAATGTTGCCAGTGGAGTTTGCAACGTGGCCGCACCAAAAGTGCCACCGACCACGATCATAAAAGCGGGCAAATTGACGAGTGCGCCAAGGTGGCCACCTTCGAGCCAATTGCCACCGATGATGGCAATCAAACCGATGACGACACCGAGTACGCTCAATACGTCCATGATTAGTTATGTTCCGGCATGACTATATTTTTCCAGCATGAATAGACACCCCGCCCTGATCAACTCAATTCCGCCAAGCGCGGCCCAATCGTATTGAGCGGAAGAATTTCATCGGTGAGATTGGCTTTCGCCACGGCCATCGGCATTCCGTAAATAACCGAACTCGCTTCGTCCTGCGCCCAGATCGTCGATCCGTTTTGTTTGAGCATGCGCGCGCCCTCGCAACCGTCCGCGCCCATACCCGTCAACACGATCGCGAGCACTTGATCGTGGTACACATTCGCCGCCGACGCGAAGGTTATATCGACACACGGTTTGTAATTCACGCGCTCATCGCCCGGCAAAATTTTCACTTTGCCGCCTTTGCTGATCATCATTTGCTTGCCGCCCGGTGCGAGCAGTGCAACACCTGCGCGAAGCGAATCGCCATCGACCGCTTCCTTGACATCGATCTTGCAGAGATTATTCAAACGCTCGGCAAATGCCGCCGTGAACGTAGCCGGCATGTGTTGAATCAACACCAGTGGCGCCGGAAATCTTGCCGGCAACTGTGTCAATACTTGCTGTAAAGCGACGGGGCCGCCCGTCGAAGTGCCGATTGCGACCAAGCTATAATGCTTGCGCGCGCGCGCAGCGGGCCGCGGAGTTTCAATTTCTTTCGGCGGCGCGGGCGGAGAAACTTCTCTAACGGGCTGCCTAAGCGGTGCCGGTGCAGCTGCCACGCCGCGCGTCGGCGCCGCCGCGGCACCGGGCCGCTTGCGCGCTTTCGCTACCATATTGATACGCTCGGCGAGCTTATTTTTTAATTCGGCCGCATTGCGCGAAATCTCATCGAAATTTTTTGGCAGATAATCGACGGCACCGGCTTCGAGCGAATCGAGCGTGACGCGCGCGCCTTCATACGTCAGCGATGAAAACATCAGGATCGGCGTCGGCTGTTTCGCCATGATTTCGCGCACGGCGGTAATGCCGTCCATCACCGGCATTTCATAATCCATGGTGATGACATCGGGTTTTAATTCAAGCGTTTTAGCCACGCCTTCACGACCGTTGCTCGCCGTGCCGACGACGCGCAAACCCGGGCATTGATCGATCATTTCGGTCAAGCGGCGCCGGAAAAAGCTGGAGTCATCGACAATCAAGACGGTAACCGTCATGCACTACCTCGAACCATTGGTTTATTGAAGATCGCTAACTATTCGGACGCGCAGTTTTTTCAAATCAGCGCGCATAACGTTTGAGCATGCTCGGCACATCGAGAATCAACGCGATGCGGCCATCGCCCGTGATCGTGGCGCCCGCCATGCCGGGCGTGCCCTGCAACATTTTGCCGAGCGGCTTGATCACCACCTCTTCCTGGCCAATCAGTTGATCGACAACAAAACCCACACGCTGAATTCCTACCGACACGATCACCACGTGCGCCTCTTCGGGGCGCGGCTCGCCATAGCTATTTTTCACCAGCCAGCTTTTCAAGAAGAACAGCGGGATCGCTTTTTCGCGCACGGTAATCACTTCGCGGCCGTCGATAACATTCACGCGGCGCAAATCCATATGAAAAATTTCGTTGACGCTCGCGAGTGGCAGCGCGAAGGTCTGCTGCCCCAACATCACCATCAAGGTCGGCATGATCGCAAGCGTGAGCGGCACCTTGATCACCAAACGCGTGCCTTCGCCAACTTTCGAAATGATTTGAATCGAACCGTTGAGCTGCGAGATTTTGGTTTTCACCACATCCATGCCGACGCCGCGCCCGGAGACATCGGAAATTTCGGTCTTGGTGGAAAAACCGGGTAAGAAAATCAGGTTGTAACATTCGGTATCGCTAAGGCGAGCCGCGGCATCGATGTCGAGCAGGCCTTTTTCGACGACTTTTTGCCGCAGCACTTCGACATCCATCCCCGCGCCATCGTCGGTGATCGACAGCAGAATGTGATCGCCTTCCTGCTCCGCCGCCAGCACGATTTTACCGGCGCGTGGCTTGCCAGCCTTTTCGCGTTTCTCCGGACTTTCGATACCGTGATCGACTGCGTTGCGCACGAGATGCACTAGCGGATCGGCTAACGCTTCGACTAAGTTTTTATCGAGATCGGTCTCTTCGCCCTGCAACTCAAGCATCACTTCTTTGTTCAAGCTGCGCGCGAGATCGCGCACCACGCGCGGGAAACGGCCGAACACTTTCTTGATCGGCTGCATACGCGTTTTCATCACGGCGGTTTGCAGATCGGCCGTGACCACATCGAGATTGCCGACTGCTTTCGAGAGCGCTTCGTCGTTGCTCTTGGTGCCGAGCCGCACCAGGCGATTGCGCACGAGCACGAGCTCGCCAACCATATTCATGATGTCATCGAGCCGCTGCGTATCGACGCGAACCGTAGTTTCGGCGGCCATACCCGCCTTCTGCGAATCGGCATCATCGCCGGCAGCACTCGTTTTTTCCGGCGCTCTGGCAGCCGCTGCCGGTTTAGCGACGGGAGCTGCCGGGACGGCCTTGGCGGGTGCCGCTGATTTAGCTGGTGTGGTTGCGACCTTCGCAGCATTGTCATTGATCGCAGAGATCTTGGCGTTGGCTGCAGCCATATTCAATGCCGCGTTATTTTTAACGGCAGCCGTCGGACCCTGCCCCTTGCCGTGCAACTGATCGAGCAGCGCGTCGAATTCATCGTCGTGAATCAAATCGCTGCTGCCAACCGGCGTGTCGGCTGGCGGCGCCGGAGTTGCTGTCGCCACCGATGCTGTTTCTAAGCCTGGCGCGCGCCCCTTGCCGTGCAGCTGATCAAGCAAAGCATCGAATTCGTCTTCGGAAATTTCATCCGCTTGCGCCGCGGCGGATTCTGATGCGGAAGCGGGGGCCGGGGTTGGCGCAGCGGCGGAAATTTGCGGGGCACCGCTGTGCTTACCCTTGCCGTGCAATTGATCGAGCAACGCTTCGAATTCATCGTCATTGATTTCATCGCTGCTGAACGCCGCTTTTCCACTGGGCTCCACCGTATCAACCAGCGCTTCCGCAACCGACGCCTCGGTGCCGGGCGCCAATGCATCGAGAAATTGCTCGAATTCGGCATCCGTTATATCGCCGGATTCAGAGCTAACTTGGGCGATTTCAACGGCACCCGTTTCTTCATTCTCGGCGGGCGCGGCGGCGGAAATTTCGGTATCGCCATGCAGCAGTTGCTCGAGACGAACCAGCAGGTCAGGCGATGCCGGTGCCGGCTGATCGCCGGATTTTACTTGATCGAACATTTCGTTGACGGCGTCGAGCGCTTGCAGAACAACATCCATCAACGCGGGCGTTACACTGCGCTGACCATTGCGCAGCATATCGAATAAATTTTCCGTGATATGACAGCACTCGACGAGCGCGGTCAGCTGGAGAAAGCCAGCGCCACCTTTGACGGTATGAAATCCGCGAAAAATCGCATTGAGCAGATCGCGATCGTCGGGGCGCTGCTCCAGTTCGATCAGCTGCTCCGAGAGTCGCTCGAGAATTTCACCTGCCTCGACGAGAAAGTCCTGCAGAATTTCTTCGTCTTCACCGAAACTCATGCAACATTCCCCATTCCAACGCTCTTGTTAAAAGCAGCGCTCTTAAAAGCCAAGGCTTGACAGCAGATCGTCAACATCATCCTGACCGGATACCACGTCTGCGCGCTCATGCGCCTTGATTTGCGGTCCTTCGGCGACGATATCGGTTTGCGGTTTGGCGCGATCGGCATCCGAGCTGCGGAACATGCCCGTCAAATGCTCGACCTGGCCGGCGACGCGCATCAATTCGACCAGTCGCGCCTCCACCTCCTGCACCAGCGTGATCACCTTTTTAATCACCTGGCCGGAGAGATCCTGAAAATCCTGCGCGAGCAAAATCGCATTGAATTTCGCCGCTAATTCGCCCGAGTTTTGCGCGGTTTCATTCAGGAATTTGTCGACGCGATGGTACAGATCGCGAAATTCATCCGGCTTCATTTCGCGCCGGATCAAGCGCTGCCAATCGGCGCGCAACGCATTCGCGCACTCGCCCAATTGCTCGGCGACGGGAATACCCTGCTCAACCATATCCATGGTTTTATCGGCGGATTTTTGCGTGAGACTGATGACGTAATCGAGACGCTCTTTCGCATTCGCCATTTTCGACATACGGTCGTGATCGAGTCCGCTGGCGCCGGTGTCGATTTCGAAATTGCGAATAGCCTCGTGCAGACCGCGTGTGAGTTTACCGACTTCGCGATAGATGCTGCGATCCCGCGCTTCGTTGATGGTGCGGATGACTTCGGCCGCAGCGGGAAAGTTGCCACACTCAAGCTGGTCGACCAGCGCCTGCGCGCGCTCTTTCAATTCATCCAGGAGTTCGTTCTGACCTTCAAAGCTCTCTACGCCAAACATAGCGATCACGTCTCGTCGAATTGTTATTTTGCCGCATCCACACGCTCGAAAATTTTCTCAATTTTTTCCTTGAGAACAGCGGCTGTGAACGGCTTGACTACATAACCATTAACGCCGGCTTGCGCGGCTTCGATGATCTGGTCGCGCTTGGCCTCAGCGGTAACCATGAGGATGGGGAGATTTTTGAGTTTGTCATCGGCCCGCACCGCCTTGAGTAAATCAATACCCGTCATGCCGGGCATATTCCAATCGGTGACGAGAAAATCGAAGCTGCCGCTTTGCAGCATCGGCAATGCGCTCGCCCCATCGTCGGCCTCGGCGGTGTTGGTGAAACCGAGATCGCGCAGAAGATTTTTGATGATGCGCCGCATGGTCGAAAAATCATCGACGATGAGGATCTTCATATTTTTGTCCAAAGCAACCTCCTAACGATAAACCTGAGCACCGCTGCTAATACGCTCTAGCCAGCCAATGCACTCTAACCCGCGCTGCATCACCCTAGCCCGTAATTACCCTTAGAGAGTCTAGTAGCAGAATGGAGCCAGTCTAGTCGCAGTTTCGGTATAGCGCGGAAATTACGAATGCGTATAAATGCGTATAACTGCTGGTCTGTCGAAAGCTTGAGCGATGCGCTGAAATTTTTTTATGCAAAGCTCAACGCCGCCGTCATCCGAGCAAATCCTCGAGTGCCCAATCGGCCATTTTCGCGCGCAAGCGCAATGCCGCTTGACTGTGAATCTGACTGACGCGCGATTCGCTGACACCGAGCACCAATCCGATCTCTTTTAAATTCAGCTCTTCGTCGTAATACAGCGCCAGCACCAAGCGCTCGCGCTCTGGTAGCGTTGAAATGGCGTTGGCCAGGTGATATCGCAGGGCATCGCTCTGCACGTCTTGCGCGGGCGACGGATTATCGCTGGCGATGTGATCGTCGGGACGCTCATCCTCACCGCCGAGATCATCGAAGCTGAACAGCCGCGTGCATAGCGAATCCTGCGCCATCTCCTGAAATTCAGCGAGCGAAACGTTGAGCTCTACAGCGAGCTCCTGATCGGTGGCGTCGCGGCCCCAACGCTTCTGCAACCGCGTCATCGCCTCCTGGATGCGACGGCTGTTGCGATGCACCGAGCGCGGTGCCCAATCACCGCGCCGCACTTCATCGATCATCGCGCCGCGAATGCGAATACCCGCGTAGGTTTCAAAACTCGCGCCCTTGGTTGCATCGTAATTGCGCGACGCTTCAAGCAGACCGATGAGGCCGGCCTGGATCAAATCGTCGACTTGCACGCTCGCCGGCAGGCGCGCCTGCAAATGATGGGCGATACGTTTGACGAGAGGGGAGTATCGATCGATTAATTGCTCTGGCGAATTGCCCTGCGCGGCGCCATACATCGTCAGCCGATCACTGTTAGTCATAGGCTGTTAATCATGGATCAAGGGGCGGACCATCGAATTATTGTCCGGCGGCTACGGGTTGCACCAAACGCTCGACGAAAAACTCGAGATGACCGCGCGGCGTACTCGGCAGCGGCCACTTATCGACTTTCTCCGCGAGACTTTGAAAGGCGAGCGCCGCTTTGCTGCGCGGCGCCATTTCCACCACAGCGCGCTGGCGCTGAATCGCTTTGCGCAGATTGTCATCGAACGGCACGTTGCCCACGTATTGCAGCGTGGCATCGAGAAAGCGCTCGGATACTTGTGTCAGTTTGTTGAATAGACTCTGACCTTCCTGCACGCTGCGCGTCATGCTCGCCAGCACGCGAAAACGCGTGAGCCCATAATCGCGGTTGAGCAATTTGATCAGCGCGTAAGCGTCGGTAATCGACGACGGCTCATCGCAGACAACGACCAGCACTTCCTGCGCGGCGCGCACAAAACTCACGACCGAATCGGAGATGCCGGCTGCGGTATCGATAATCAGTACATCGAGCTGTTCGCTGAGTTCGCTGAACGCGTGAATGAGGCCCGCATGTTCCATCGCGCCGAGCTGCGCCATACGCTGCGTACCCGACGAAGCGGGAATAATGCGGATACCGCCGGGGCCGGTCAGCATAATTTCGGGCAGAGTGTGCGTGCCCGCGAGGACATCCTCCAAGGTATGCTTGGCGGACAATCCGAGCAGCACATCGATGTTGGCCAGACCGAGGTCGGCATCGAGCAGCGCGACGCGGCGGCCCAATTGCGCGAGCGCGACGGCGAGATTAATCGAAACGCTGGTTTTACCGACACCGCCCTTGCCGCCGGTGACCGCGATAACTTGCACCGGGTGATGACTGCTCATGCCCGTGCCGACTCCTAAAAATTATGATTGACCCGAAATGCAATTACCCACCCAAGTTATGTAAAGGGCAGGACCGCATAAGTGTAGTCACTTTACGCCGCTTCGCCGCTAAACCCAAAGGGCACTTACGTATGCGGTAGCACCTTTGCACTTGCGGATTTACCTCCAGGGCCAACGACTGTTTAAGCCGAAAGCGCTCGACCATTGTGCTGCGCGAAAGCCCGTGCCAGCTGCTCCTCATCGCCGTCGTTATGCTTGGCGAGAGCAATCGCACGCGACACCAGTGCCTTCCCATTACTGGTCGCGAGATCGCCCGGAATTGATTGGCCATCCGTAATGTAGGCAAGCGGCAATTTATGCGCTATCAGCAAACTGATGCATTCGCCGAGCGAGCATGCTTCATCGAGCTTCGTCAAAATACATGCGCGGAGATTCTGGGTACGATACGCGCGCTGCGCATTGAATAAAACCTGCTTCTGACTGTTAGCGGTTAACACTTGCACCACCTGCACGCGCTCGCCGAGCGCGTCGAGCGCGGCCAGTTGCTGCCGCAACTCGGGCGAATGTGTGTTAAGACCAGCCGAATCGATCAACACGACTTTGCAGTGCCGCACGTCGTACAACACCGAAGCGAGATCGCGCTGACCTGAAACGATTTTGCACGGCACGTTGAGAATGCGCGCGAGCGTGCGCAATTGCTCGTGCGCGCCAATGCGATAGCTGTCTGTGGTGACCAGCGCAATATCGCTATTACCGTGATCAAGCACATAGCGCGCCGCCAATTTACCGATAGTCGTGGTTTTACCGGCACCAGTCGGACCGACGAAAGCAAAAATACCGCCGCCTTCGATTAAATCGCTTTCGCACACGGGAATGCGCACACTGAGCTGCGTCATAAGCTCCTGCCACACGTCTTGCGGATTTTTGACCAAACCCGGTTTCGGTTCGCCGGCCAGCGTATCTATCGCCACCAACTCGCGCACGATGCTCGCATCGAGCCCGAGTCGTTGCAGCCGCCGCCACATCGCCGCTTGCGCGGGTTTCTGCGAGCGGTACTGCAACCAGAAAAAATTGGTGTATTGATGCTCGATCAAATCGCGCATCGAGCGCAGCTCCTGCTGCATCTGATACCACGCGTTATCGCCATCGCGGCGCCGCTCAATTTCATTCGAGCCCGCTTCAACAACTGCAAATTCACGCGATGCCTGCGCCGGTTGCACCGTCCGCGTCGATTGCGAAGCCGCCGCGGGAATTGGCGGCGGCGGTGGCGGCATTTCGCGCGCGGCGACCAATTCAATACCCTGCGGTACGCGCCGATTCGATAAAATCACCGCGTCATCGCCAAATTCTTCGCGCACCATGCGCAATGCGCTGCGCATGTCCGCTGCAATGAAATTTTTCATAACCACTCCTCAATCAGCCGATCGAAGCTTCGATCGTGACCTGCTTGTCATCGGGCACTTCCGTAAATGCCAACACATGAATTTCGCCGTTGATATAGCGCGTGAATTTCGCGAGTACCGCGCGCAGTGGCGCCGATACCAACAACACGGGCGGCTTGCCGGCGAGTTCCTGTTTCTGCGCCGCATCGCGCATCGCCTGTTGCAAGCGCTCGGCGAGACCAGGCTCCAGCACGATGTCATCGGTACTGCCCATCTGCTGTGCCTGTTGCAAGCTTTTAGCCAACAACTGCTCCATCGCGGGCGACAGCGTCATAACCGGCAAAGTATTTGTATTGCCGAAGATTTTTTGCACGATGATACGACTGAGAGCAAGCCGCGCGGCGGCGGTATAGGCGGCGGGATCTTGACTCTTCTTGCCGATGGCCGCGATCGCCGAGGCGATCGTGCGCATGTCGCGAATCGGCACGCGCTCCTGCAATAAATTGCGCAGCACCGTGACGAGCATATTGAGCGACAGCGTTTCGGGGACGAGTTCTTCCGCCAGCTTCGGCGACTGCTTCGCGAGTGCTTGCAACAAATTTTGCACTTCATCGAAACCGAGCAATTCGTGCATCTGTTTAAGCAACAATTGATTGATATGCGTCGCTACCACGGTGCTCGCATCGACGACGGTGTAACCTAACGTTTGCGCTTGATCGCGCTGCGTGGGATCGATCCACACCGCGTCGAGACCAAACGCAGGGTCTTTAGTCGGCAAACCGTCGAGGTGACCAAACACTTGACCGGGATTGATCGCGAGTTCGCGATCGGGATGAATCTCGCCCTCGCCCGCCGTCACACCCATGATCGAAATGCGATAGCCATTCGGACGTAAATCGAGATTGTCGCGAATGTGCACCGACGGCACGAGAAAACCGATGTCCTGCGATAAACGTTTGCGAATGCCTTTGATGCGCGCGAGCAATTCGCCGCCCTGCGTTTTATCGACAAGCGGAATCAGGCGATAACCCACTTCGAGACCGATCGCATCGACGGGCTGCACATCGTCCCAACCAAGCTCGGGCAATTCGGCGGGCTTTTGCTGCGTTTGCATTTCGCGCTGCTGCACTTCGAGTTGATTTTGCGCGGCGGTCTGCTCGCGCATTTTGTTGATCCAATACGCGCCATAACCCGCCGCCATTGCCAGGCCGCCGAACGCGATATGCGGCATGCCGGGCACGATGCCCATCACAAACAAAATCACCGCAGTAACGGCGAGCGCTTTCGGCGATTCGAACATCTGACTGCGCACTTGCTCGCCCATATCTTTCGAGCTATTGGCGCGCGTCACCATCACCGCCGCAGCGACCGACAGCATTAGCGAAGGTACTTGCGCGACGAGACCATCGCCGATGGTGAGCAGCGAATAAATCTGCATCGCTTTGGAAAAATCGAGACCGTGCTGTACGACGCCGATGACGATGCCGCCGATGATATTGATGAACAGAATTAAAATACCCGCGACCGCATCGCCGCGCACGAATTTGCTCGCACCATCCATCGAACCATAAAAATCCGCTTCCGCGGTGACTTCCTCGCGGCGTTTGCGCGCTTGATCCTGATCGATCAATCCCGCATTCAAATCGGCGTCGATCGCCATCTGCTTGCCCGGCATCGCATCCAACGTGAACCGCGCGCTGACCTCTGAAATACGCCCCGCGCCCTTCGTCACCACAACGAAATTGATGATGACCAAAATCGCGAACACGACGATACCAACCGCGTAATTGCCGCCGATCACAACTTCACCGAAGGCCTGAATCACTTTGCCGGCCGCGTCGCCGCCATCGTGACCGTGCAACAGCACCACGCGCGTCGATGCGATGTTGAGCGAGAGCCGCAATAACGTCGCGACCAGCAGCATGGTCGGAAACACGGCGAAATCGAGCGGGCGCAACGTGTAAATCGCCACGAGCAGCACGACGATCGAGAGTGCGATATTGAACGAAAATAAAACATCGAGCAGAAACGCCGGCACCGGCAGCGTCATCATGCCGAGCAGCGCGAGCAGCAATAATGGGATACCGAGATTGCCGCGACTCAAGCCGCGAATATTCTCGGCCCAGGTGAGTTGCGATTGACCGGTTTGTGGTTGAGCCGTTGCGCGCGCCATCTACAGTACAGCCTTGCATCAGTCAAATTATCGACGCGAAATGCGTTCGATAACGACTAGTGCAAAAGGAAGGCCAGCGGGAAATTAAGCCGACTTGCGGCCGCGCTGATCGAACACCATATCCGGCGGCACCGGCAATTGCTCCGGGGCTTTCGGTTTGCGGCCGTGCTCGGGTCGCCAGGCTTTGAGCTGGAACACGTACGCGAGAATCTGCGCCACCGCCATGTACAGCGGCGCGGGAATTTCGCGATCGATGTCGGTGGTGTAATAAATCGCGCGTGCGAGTGTCGGTGAAGGAATCAACGGCACTTTATGCGCATTGCCGATTTCGCGAATTTTCATCGCAACTTGCTCGGTGCCTTTGGCGACGACCACGGGTGCGCCGCGCCGCGCGCTGTCATAGCGCAACGCGACGGAAAAATGTTCGGGGTTGGTAATGATGACATCGGCTTTCGGCACGGCCTCCATCATGCGCCGCCGCGCCAGCTCGCGCTGCAATTGGCGAATCCGCCCTTTCACTTCGGGCCGCCCTTCCGAGTCTTTCATTTCCTCCTTGATTTCCTGCTTGGTCATTTTCAATTTCTGATTGTGATCGAACAACTGATACGGCACATCGATCAACGCGACGAGAATCATGCCGCAACTGACGCCGAGCACCGCCCATCCGGCCATGTGCAATGCGTCCGCCAGCGCCGGGTTCAGCGCCTCGACACCGAGTGAGAGCAGTCGATTTTTCATCGAGGCGATAATGACGATCGCAATGCCGGCCAGCACCACGAATTTAATAATCGATTTAGCGAGCTCGACCACTGCGGTGAGCGAAAAAATGCGCTTGAATCCTTCGAGCGGATCGATACGGCTGCCCTTTGGCAACAACGCGCTCGACGAAAACAACCAACCGCCCATGAGAATCGGACCGGCCAATGCGGCGACGAGTAACACACCAAGAAACGGCAGCAACGCATTGCCGACGGCGATCGTGGATTGCAGCAAATGCGCGGCGACGAGATTTTCATCGAAGGCCACTTCGCGCGGCAGCGCGAGATTAAACCGCATGAGATCGCGCAGCGCCATGCCAAGACCGGGGCCATAAATCAACAACCCACCACTGCCCGCGATGAGAATGAACATCGTATTGAGTTCGCGCGACCGCGCGACCTGGCCTTCCTCGCGCGCGTTTTCCTTGCGCTTGGTGGTTGCATCCTCACTGCGTTCCTGACCGCTTTCAGACTCCGCCACTGCAATACCCGTTTAATATTGAAACGATTCGGCGCGTCGATTTTTCGACGCAGAGATCATGCAGAAGGAGTGAGAGCAAACGCCGTGCCGAGCGACCGGCATGAATGAATACTATAAAAAAGCGGCCGCATCGCTGCGGCCAACTGCTTACTGGGAATTACGCGTGACTCAACGCGAATGGCGCGATCAATGTCGAATCCTCACCGCCCGGTTGCACTCCAAATCCCTGCATCATCAGCTGAATGCGGCTGTAGTGCGCGCGATCGACATCGATCATTAATAGCGCGCGCCCCGCTTCGATATCGCGATGAAAGCGCGCAATTTTATGATTTTCGAGCGACAAACCAACCATGCCGCCAACCCATGCACCGAACAGTGTCGGCAACGCGACGGCGATGACGAAAACAATCATGCTGTGCACCGGCGATAATTCCAGTAGCAAAACGGCAAATATCGCTGCCAGTAAACCAACTCCGAATCCAAGCAGAGCGCCGCGCTCACCGGTACGCACAATATCGCGCCGGTGTAGCGGTGTCGCCGAATGTAGATGATGTTTGTACAAACCGGCGTCGTCTTTGCTGAGCACATGAAAATTCCAGTCGTTAATGCCCGCGCGATGCAACGCAGCAGCGATTTCGTCGACCGTATCCAAATTATCCGCCAAATAGTAGAGCCGTTTCATAACGACCTCCTCGCGAACACAATGATAAAGACCTTAAAAAAACCACTCATTACTCTTATACACCGTTACCGGCGTAATCGCAGTGGATTGGGTAGATCGAATATCGCTAACGATTTCTTTCGATAGAGGAGGCAGGAATTTGCGTTCGTGTTATTTGTTTTGATTCGTATTATTTGTCTTGATTCGTGTTGCCGCCTGATTCGCGTTATTTGTCTGAAATGTAACGCTGCGTGCTTTCTCAAGTGGCCCACAGCCGCATGGCTTCGAGCGCCTCATGGCTGTAGCGCTCGAAATTCGGCAGCACGCTGGCCATGCTCGCCCACAAGATCAGCATACCGAGCACGAGCATGAGCGGGAAACCGATCGCGAATATATTTAATTGCGGTGCCGCGCGCGTGATGACGCCGAGGCTACAGTTGATGATCAACAGTGCAGTGACCGCGGGCAACGCCATCAGCAATCCGCCCGCGAACATCCAACTCGCCCAGCCGACCAGCGATTGCAAGCGCGCGCCGCCGATATCGGCACCGACCGGCAGCGTGCGAAAACTTTCGATCAAGACATCGATCATCACGAGATGGCCATTGATCGCGAGAAACAGCAACGTCGCCAACATCAAATACAGCTGTGAAACCGATGTCACCGACACGCCGTTGATCGGATCGTTGAGCGACGCAAACCCCAAACCCATCTGCATCGCGACAATCTGCCCGAACGTGACAAAAGCCTGCATCAACATTTGCAAGAAATACGCAAGGCCGATGCCGATCAACAATTGCTGCGCGACGAGAACGACACTCGCGGGCGACAAAAAATCGGGATGCGGCAAATCGCGCAGGACTGGCGCGATCAGCATCGTCAGCAACAGCGCAAACAACAATCGCACGCGCGCCGGCACCAGGGCCGCGCCCACAATCGGCGCAACCATGCAAAAGCCGCTGATGCGCATCAGCGGCCACATAAATTGATTGAGCCAATGTTGCAGTGCGGCGATATCGAGTTCGATCACGATTTTTCAATCAATCGAGGTTTTGAGTTCAGCCGATATAGTGAGTGATATTCATCAGCAAATTGTTGGTGAAATCGGTCAGCTTGGTGAGCAGCCACGGTCCTGTGATCATGATCGCCGCCAGCGTGACAATCAGGCGCGGCAAAAAACTCAGCGTCTGCTCGTTGATTTGCGTCGCCGCTTGAAACGTACTGATGACGAGACCGATCACCAACCCCGGCACGATCAACACGCTGACAATCAAAATAACCAGCATCAACGCCTGTGCGAACAAATCGATAACGACTTCAGGAGTCATAATTTTTCATCCGCCAAAACTGGAAGCAAGACTGCCGATCACCAAAGCCCAGCCATCGACCAGAACAAACAACATAATTTTAAACGGCAACGAAATAATCACGGGCGACAGCATCATCATACCCATCGCCATCAACACACTCGCGACGACCAAATCGATAATCAGAAATGGAATGAACAGTACGAAGCCGATCTGAAATGCAGTTTTCAATTCGCTGGTCATGAATGACGGCACCAAAACAAAGAACGGCACCTGCTCGGGCGTTGCCACTTTCGGCGTATTGGAAATACGCATGAACAACGCGATATCGGATTCGCGCGTCTGCTTTAGCATGAATTCGCGAAACGGCCCCGATGCGCGCTGCAGCGCGTCGACCGAAGTAATTTTCTCGGACAAGTACGGTTGCAGCGCATCTTCATTCACACGCTGCAACACAGGCTGCATAATAAAAATCGTTAAGAACAGCGACAATCCGAGAATGATTTGATTCGACGGTGTCGTCTGCAACCCGATCGCCTGGCGCAAAATGGCGAGAACGATAATGATGCGCGTGAATGCCGTCATCATCATCAAAAACGCGGGCAACAGAGTCAACGCCGTCATCACGGCGAGAATTTGCAGCGTCACCGTGTAATCTTGCGTGCCATCTTTGTTGGTCTTGACGTGTATCGCCGGAATTCCCGGCAGCAGATTACTGACGTTGATTGGCCCTTGCGCCGGCGCGCTTGTCTGCGCCTGCGCCGATAGCGCAACGCCAGTTAAGCCGAGTGTGCACAGCAGTAAAAAAAAAGCGGAAACAAACTTCGAGAATCGCCCGCTCATTTTCCCAACCCCTGTTGCATGAGTTGGCGGATCTTGCTCGCAAAATCATCCTGACTTGCCGCGACAACAGGCTGCTCGAAACGATGCAATAAATTCACGCGGCCGGGCGCGACGCCGAGCAACCATTGCTCGCCTGCAAGCTCAATCAGCACGACGCGCTCGCGCGGCCCAACGGCGAGCGCAGCCACAACTTTAAGCCCGCTACCCTGATTGACTTGCAATCCTCCCGCGCGCCTTACCAACCACCAACCGGCCACCACGATGCCGAGCAAAAACAGCAAACCGAGAATCATATTGATCGGGTTGACGACGACGGGAGCAGGCGCGGCATTCTCGGCAGCGGCAGCGAGCGGCGACAGCGCAACTGCTACAACCATGCGCTGCGGCAATTCTCTCATTGTTAATTTCATAAATCGGTCTTTATCAGCGCGCAGCTAACGCAATTTCTTGATGCGTTCGGACGGGCTGATCACATCGGTCATACGAATACCGAATTTCTCGTTGACCACCACCACTTCGCCATGCGCGATCAGCGTGCCGTTCACCAACACATCGAGTGGCTCGCCGGCAAGACGGTCGAGTTCGATCACCGAACCCTGGTTCAATTGCAGCAAATTGCGAATCGTGATTTCGGTATTGCCGACCTCCATGGAGATGCGCACCGGAATATCGAGAATGACATCGAGATCAGGCGTACCGCTATGCGGGCGGCCGCGCGCGGCGGCATCGAACTCGTCGAGTTCCGCGCGCTCTGCGACGGGCGCCGCGGGCTTGTCATCACCGGCAAGCAGCGCATCGATATCGTCTTGCGCGTCCTCACCTTGTTCCGCCATTGCCGCGGCCCATTCCGCCGCCATTTTGTCTTGATCGTTTTCGTCGCTCATTCTTTTTCCTCTCGCGCGTTAGCAATGTCGCTACCGCACCGGCAGCATCCGCAATCCATCAGCCGCGGCACTTCAGCTCTGTCCATGATCGAATTTATCGAGAATCTGCAATGCCAGATTGCCGCGCGACTGCCCGAGCCGCGCATACAAAATCGGCACGCCGTTAGCCCTCAGCACCAATTTTTCGGGAAGATCAATCGGAATGACATCGCCCGGTTCAAGATCGATAATATCGCGCAGCGAAATCACCTTCTCCACGACCGTCGTATTCACATTGACGCTCGCGCCGACCACATCTTCGCGCAGCGCCCGCACCCAACGCTCGTCGAGATCATCGACATCGCTTTGCATACCCGCATCGAGCGTCTCGCGAATCGGTTCGATCATCGCGTACGGCAGCGTGATATGCATATCGCCGCCGCCGCCATCGAGCTCGACGTGAAAAGTGCTTACGACTACCACTTCACTCGGGCTTACGATATTGGCCATCGACGGGTTAACTTCCGAGTTCACGTATTCGAACTCGATCGGCATGATGGTTTTCCACGCTTCTTTCAAATCGACGAATGCTTGTTGCAACACCATCTGCACAACGCGCAACTCGGTCGGCGTGAATTCGCGGCCTTCGATTTTAGCGTGACGGCCATCGCCGCCAAAAAAATTGTCGACCAATTTAAAGACGAGCTTGGCGTCGAGAATAATCAAACCGGTGCCGCGCAACGGCCGCAGCTTCACCATATTCAAACTGGTGGGAACATAGAGCGTGTGAACGTATTCGCCGAACTTCTGAATTTGAATTCCGCCGACCGCAACATCGGCGCTGCGGCGCAACAAATTGAAAAGGCTGATACGCGTATAGCGCGCAAAGCGTTCGTTGATCATTTCGAGCGTGGGCATGCGCCCGCGCACGATACGATCCTGGCTCGTCAAATCGTAAGAGCGCGCCTCACCCGCCTCGAACTCGGGTTCAGTATCGACATCGCCGTCGTCGACACCGTGCAATAGCGCATCGATCTCTTCTTGCGATAATAAATCCTGCACGTTCGCTCTCTTATTGCATTACAAAATTCGTGAAGAAAACTTGCTCGATTTGAGTCTTGCCAGTTTCCTTTTTCAAAATTTCTTGTATCGCTGCCACTAACTTCTGTTGCAGTTGCACGCGACCGGCATCCGTCTGCAATTGCTCGAACACTTCACCGCTCAACAACATCACGATGCGATTGCGCAGCAGCGGCATGTGCGTATTCACGGCATCGATTTCGCTTTGATCGCGCGCCATCACCGCCAGCGAAAGCTGCAGGTAGTGCTGCCGCCCCGCGACGTCGTAATTGGCCAAAAACGGCGGATCGAGCACGTCGTACAGCGCCTGTTTATGTGCCGGCTTTTCATTTTTCGGTTCCGCGGCTGGCGCCTTTGCCGGTTCTGCGGTTTTTGCAACCGCCGCCGACTCAGCTTTATCGCCATTGAGCAGATGCAACGCAAACCACGTACCGCCTCCGGCCAGCAGTAGAAGTGCAGCACCGATAGCGCCGAGCAACAGCAATTTTTTTTTGCGGGCTGCGGCCTCGATCGCTCGCGCCACCGCCTCCTCTTCAGTTTCCTCTACGTCGTCTTCCACTGCTTCAATTTCGTCTTTCTTCGCCATGCCAAACTTCCGACGCCTTTGCGGCTGCTAAATCTGTTTGAGCAAATCCTATGCCACGGGATAGCCGCAGTTTTTTAATAAAAACAGTGCGCTATAAAATCATCGTAATCATTTTTATAAACGACAAACGCACTGCCCCTGACGCGCTAAAGTGTAATGCAAAGCGAGGGATGCGCTAATGAAACTTAAGTACTGAGGTTTTGCTGAAGCGAAAATGCAGCGTGCAGAAAATGCCACCGAAGGCGAATTGATTCGGCATTACAGTGCGCGGCGCCGAATTCTAAAAGCTCTAGAGCATCACGCGTAGGCGTCAACACCCGAACGCAACAGCCGCGTCGTATTCACCTTCGTCACATTAGTCACTGTAGTTTCCGCGGTATCTTCGGTGAATAGCCCGCCGAAGGACGCGCCGCGATCAGCCGAATTGCGGCTGAATTGCTGCTGTGACTGCTGTTGCGCACTCTGTCCGCCGACCGAGACATCGAGCAGGTGCATACCCTGGCCGCCCATCATATCGCGCAAGCGCGGCAACGCCTGATCGAGCGCATCGCGAACGGCGGCGTGCTGACTCGTGAACACCACACTCATCTGATCGTGCTGCGTACTCACGCGCACTTGCAATGGACCGAGATCGGGCGGATTCAAATGAATCTCTGCGGTCGAAATCTTATTCGCGCTAAACCACATGACCTTATCGGAGATCGCATCGCTCCAGCCATTTTGGCCGACGGGTATTTGCACCGATGCGGTATTGCCCGCCGTATTAGGCGTGTTATTCGCCGTGTTGATTGCGGTGTTGAAATAGCCGCGGGAAGCTTGGTTCGCGCTAGCACTAGCGCTAGCACTATCGCCAATGGTCGCAGTGGCGAGCGGAGCCGTGCCGGTCGCATCGAAATGCTTAACCAGCGCGTCGAAATCCGATTCAGGCGAATGCTTCAATGAACCCTGTATGTCCTTTGCGACAGCCGCCCCCGCGTCCGCGGCGTTACTCACGTTGGCGCGCGCGCTGACATCCACCGAGCGGGCGCCGATCGCCGGCATCTTAGCAGCTGGCTGATTGTCAAAATCGCCCACCTTAGCCCCCTGCGCCGCATCCGCTTGTGCCCCAAGCTTGGCATCAGGAGGAATGAGCACTGCGCCCGCTGCACTCGCGGCAGCCGCATCCGCCGCAACCGTCGTATCGCCGCGCGGGTCCGCTGATTTATTGTCAGCTTTCGGCGCAGCCTGCGGTGCAACCGGCGGCGGCGTTGCGAT
This sequence comes from uncultured Verrucomicrobiaceae bacterium, assembly GCA_964500675.1. GTDB lineage: Bacteria > Pseudomonadota > Gammaproteobacteria > Pseudomonadales > CAMLJR01 > CAMLJR01. The sequence continues at coordinate 450,054 of CAZCNY010000001.1, forward strand.
GACTGCTGATGTTGCGGCAACTGTGGACAGCAAATCGGTCACCGCGGTATCTGCATCTTTATCTGTATCTTTATTTTTACCGTCAGCTTTGCTGTGTGTGTCGGTGGCTGCCGTTGCCTCCAGCTTTTCTCCCGGCACTGGCTGAGGTAAAACGACTGGCGGCAACAGTGTGCCTAACTGCGGTAACGCCTTGCCGCTCTCGCTGCCCGTTTTTTCCGTGCCTTGTGTCTTGGTATCGCCTGCGGCAATTTGCGTGGACGCCTTTTGCGGCAATTGCTGCATGGCGCTGAGCAGTAACTCAAACCCGTTCAAACCCGCATCGGGCTTGGCTTCAACATCGGTTGTAACCGCGGCCTTACCACTCTGCGCCACGGGATTGAGCAACACTATAGAGGGCGATGAACTGGTCGGCGTCATAGGTCCTTCCTCGGGCAAACTATCGATATCAGGGAAGGAGCAAGAAGGTTGCCAATTCGTAAGCCGGCTTTAGGGATTGAAACGTTTCAACTCACGCTGCACGAGGTTGAATTCATCGCTTAGCGCCGTGATCAGCGGCAAGCAGGGCTCAACGGCACCATCGCGCGCAAGCTCTTCGATCTGGCGGCAGAGTTCGCCGAGCCGGAGTGCGCCCATATTGCCGGAGCTGCCCTTAAATGAATGCGCGGCGCGACGTAGCGCCTCGCTGTCGACATCAGCTGCCGCTTGCTGAATCGCAACGATACGCGCGGCACTGTCGGCTGCAAACGTCTGCAGCAACTTGTCGAAGTCATCGCCCATCACAATCTGCAACTCGCGCAGGGTTTCATGATCTAGGTGCTGGATGCTCACCGCATTGACCTCCGGTCTCTGCCCGTAACGCGATTTAAGACAGCTCAGCAAGTTCCGTCCATCATCTGTCGCCAACACGATAACGGTAAATCATGGGGCTATAGACATCAAGCCACGTCGATAGCAAACAACATCGACGACAGGAAAAAATTATGCGCGATAAACAAAAATGATTCCGGTGAAATTAACGCTGATACTCCATTACATCCAAGCTTGCCGGACACATACCATTAAACGAGATTAAATAATTGATCGAAGTTTGAAACGGTAAGGATGTTTTTCACTTCCGGGTTGCAATGAGAAATACTGATCTGCGCGGTATCGCCACCGGCATAATCGCGCAGCAGCAGCAACATGCCGAGTGCCGAACTATCGAGATAATTGGCGCGGCGCATATCGACGACGAATTTGCGCGGCTTGGAGCCGGGTATCTCATAAGCCTTACGAAACTCTTGATGAGCGCTGAAATCGAAACGCCCCTCGACCTCGATAATCAACTCGGCGCCATCGGCGGAGGATTTAGCGGTGATGCTCATAAATAATAGCCCCCTACAACTCGCCGCTTTGAAATGATAAGCGGCCAACCAAAGCATAGACGATGCGGCTGCTAATCCAACTCCGTTCATCGTAAGGGTTTCTGCTTATCCTCCGGGTTCTGTGTCGTAGCGACGCCGCGCGCGGTCATCAAGCTCGCGTTGCGTCTTTTTTTCCGCATCGAGCGCTTCGCTCGCCAGTCGTCGATCGCGCACGCGATTCAACAAGTGCCGCCTCGCATGCTGCTCCAACCAGCGCAGACGGGCCTCTTCGCGATCGCCTTCACGCAGCCCAACGGTATGACTCTGCTGCGTCTGCGCTGTTTCCAATTGACGAAAAAAACCTTGGTAATTAAGCAAAAAATTGCGGCTTATAACTTCGGAGCCGATGTCGACATAACGCTGCTGATAATCGTGCTCGTACTGTTGTAACTGTTGACGCTGCAGCTGTGCCTGCTGCAAGCGCTCGCTGCTCAGTGCCAACTGGCGCGCTGCCGCCTGCTCGCGCATCGCCGCCAACCGCAACAACGTCTGCAATCGCTCCGAGCCCTTACGCGCCATACGTCACCTTGAACACCTTAAACCGACATTACTTTAGCTTGCTTATCATCAGTGCCGAGCAATTGCTGCAACTGCAACAAGCTTGCATCGAACGTCACCGCATCGCGCAAACCCTGCTGTAAAAATGCGCGGATGTGCGGCAGCATGCGTATCGCCTCGTCGGTATCGGGATCGGAGCCCGCGACATAGGCGCCGACAGCGATTAAATCGCGGCTCTGCTGATAGCGCGAATACAATTGCTTCAAGCGCTGCATCAATTTCAGGTGCGCCTCAGTGACTATGTTAGGCATGGCGCGACTGATCGAGGCTTCGATATCAATGGCGGGATAATGCCCTTCATCCGCCAATGTGCGCGACAACACCACATGGCCATCGAGAATCGCGCGCGCCGCATCGGCGACGGGATCCTGCAAATCGTCGCCCTCGGTCAGCACCGTATAAAACGCCGTCACGGAACCGTTGCCCGTCGCATCGTTGCCCGCGCGCTCGACAAGTGCAGGCAATTTCGCAAATACCGATGGCGGATAACCTTTCGTCGCCGGTGGCTCGCCCACCGCGAGCGCAATTTCGCGCTGCGCTTGCGCATAGCGCGTCAGCGAATCCATCAGCAACAAAACGTGATTGCCTTGATCGCGAAAATATTCGGCGAGGCGCGATGCCAACGCCGCTGCGCGTAAACGCATCAACGGTGCATCGTCGGCGGGTGAAGCGACCACCACCGAACGCTTCAGCCCTTCGGCGTCGAGTACTTGTTCGATAAATTCTTTGACTTCGCGGCCGCGCTCGCCGACCAAACCGACCACGACGACATCGGCCTCGGTGAAGCGCGTCATCATGCCGAGCAGCATACTTTTACCGACGCCGCTGCCCGCGAATAAGCCCAAGCGCTGACCGCGTCCAACCGTGAGTGCCGAATTGATTGCGCGAATGCCGACATCGAGCACGGCATGAATCGGTTTACGCGCCAAAGGATTGATGGTCGGGCCTTCGAAATCGATAAATTCGCTGCAACCCAGCGGGCCTTTGCCGTCGAGCGACCGCGCCGCGCCATCGATGACACGACCCAACAATTCGCGGCCGACGGGAATATGGCTCGATCGCAACAGTGGCACCACGCGCGCGCCGGGTTGAAGGCCTTCGCACTTTTCCGTGGGCATCAAAAATACGCGCGTTTCAGCGAAGCCGACGACTTCCGCTTCGATTTGACGGCCGTTGCGCACCGTGACTAAACAGCGGCTGCCGACCGCGACATTAAGACCCACCGCTTCCAGCGTCATGCCGATCATGCGCACGAGTCGCCCTGCGCTCGCGGGCTGTGGCTGCAAGCGCGACAAACGTTCGCCGCGCGCACGCAAACGCTCAGCGAATTGCGTCATCGTTGCTATCGCCCTCATTCATGGTCGCTATCACTAAGTAACATGCCGGGCTCGGGCAGATCGGCATCATCGCGCGCCGCCAACATCTGCATCGCGATTTGGCGGAAGCGCAACTCCACGCTGAAATCGACCAAGCTGTGTTCGGTCAGTACTTTGCAACCGCCGATATCGACGCGATTATCCGCCTGCAAACGCCAACCGCTCGGCCATTCCGCGCAATCGCGCACACGTTCGATTTGTTGCGGGTGCAATAGCACCGTGATATTGCGCTCGCCGACCGGCAGTTCACGCACCGCGCGGCGCACCAGCGGCATGAGCGCACCGGCATCGAGTGCGGGTTCGCGATCGATCACGGCGCGCGCAATGTCGAGACTCAGTTGCGTCATCGCCGTTTCGATGGCTGCATTCTGCTCCGCGATAGGCTCAAGCAGCTGCTTCATCACGCTGTGCAATTGCGCAATCTGCTGCGTCAATTCCTCGCGCGCGACAGCGCGCCCCTCCGTTTGGCCTTGCGCAAAACCGGCCGCGCGCCCCTCGCGCACGCCATGGGCAAAACCCTCGCGATGCGCCTGTGTAGTGATTTCTTCGAGCTGACGCGCCGTCAGCGAACGCGCGACGATACGCTTGCCCGCATCGCGCTCGGTTGCCGGTTTGCCGCCGGCAACTTCGGGCAGCGTCCAATTTTCAAAGGCGCCGCTGTGCTCCGCGGGAATGCGTGATTTTTCCACCGCTAACCCATCCTGTTAGATCATCGCTTCGCCGCCGCCACCGCCCAGCGAAATTTCGCCCGAGTCGGCCATGCGGCGCGCGATCATCAAAATTTCTTTCTGCGCCTGCTCGACTTCGCTGACGCGCACCGGTCCTTTCGATTCCAAATCGTCGCGCAACAATTCGCCGGCACGCTTCGACATGTTTTTGAAGATTTTTTCCTTGAGCTCTTCGTCCGAACCTTTCAGCGCGAGGATCAACACCTCGGACGACACTTCGCGCAGCAACGCTTGAATGCCGCGATCGTCGACCGATTTCAAATCCTCGAACACGAACATCAAATCCTGAATTTGCGTGCTGAGATCTTCATCGATCTCTTTGATCGAATCCATCAATTCGGTGCCCACGCTGCCTTCCATGTTGTTCATGATTTCAGCGGCAACCTTGGTGCCGCCCATCGCTTTCGTTTGCGAAGCCGCATTGCCCGAGAATTGTTTTTCGAGAATATCGTTGAGTTCCTGCAACGCCGATGGATGCACCGAGTCGAGCGACGCGACGCGCATGATGATATCGAGGCGCGGTTTTTCCGGGAGATTAGCGAGCACTTCCGCCGCCTGATCGGCATCGAGATAGGCGACAACAATCGCCTGAATTTGCGGATGCTCGTGGCGAATCAAATCGGCAACCGAGCGCGGATCCATCCATTTCAATGTATCGAGACCGGTCGTGTTGCCGCCGAGCAAGATGCGATCGACGAGCGAATTGGCTTTATCCTCGCCGAGCGCTTCGACAAGCATATTGCGGATGTAGCTGTCGGCGCCGACGCCGAGGCCGGTGAGCGTGCGCGCGTCGGTGAGAAAACTATTCACAACATCTTCAACTTGCGACTGCTCGATATTTTGCAGGTGCGTCATCGCCGCGCCGATACGCTGCACTTCTTTCGGTCCGAGATGACGCAGCACTGCCGCCGCATCTTTTTCGCCGAGCGACATCAACAATACAGCCGCTTGATCGATGCGTGTCAGATTAGATTTCGCTTTCGCCGCTTTCGCTGGAACTTGTTCACTCACTCGTCGCTACCCACTTTTTTACCACTTGTGCGACCCGGCCAGGATCTTCCGCGATCAAGCCCTTGATCGCGTTCAGCTGTTGATCGTAATTCTCGGGACCCGGCAGCATCATATTGGCATTGGCACCGCTCAGCGTGACGGTCTCATTGCTCAACGATCCCATCGGCGTATTCATATCGCCCATATCGCCAAGCGGCATGCCGCCGCTCATCTGCCCGCCCGTGCGCGCATTCTGAGTCAAACTGCTCATCACGGGACGCAGCACGAAAATAATCAGCGCGATCACGACCAGCGCGGCACCGACAATTTTCGCGATCGATAGAAACCACGGCTGCTGATACCACGGAATCACCACAGGCGTGCCTTCCTCTTCGGCCACCGGCGCGAACGGCGAATTCACCACATTGACGACGTCGCCGCGCGCGGCATCGAAGCCGACCGCGTTGCGTACCAGTATAGCCAAGCGATCGAGATCGCCGGCGTCTAACGGCGTGCCTTGATCGCCCGGCTTGGCGTCGGCGGGCAATTTGTTATCGACCGCCACCGCGACGGTAATGCGCCGCAATTGACCGATTTGATGTTTGGTGTAACTCAGCGTGCGATCGAGCTCGTAATTGCGCACCACCTGCTCGCGCGTGCGTTCGCCGGCTTTGCCGCCCGCCGCGCCGTTCGTACCTAACGAGGTTCCTGTGCCTTGCGGCTGTCCCGGCGTATTCGCCGGCGCGCCGGCAACTTGCTCGGGGGCGCTGCCTGTGGCCGGCGGCTGATTGCTCAACGCACCGGGAATGCCGCCGACACTGGAACCGCCTTTCTGCTCATCGACGCGTTCCTCGCTGCGAATCGCGGGCGCATCGGGATTGTATTGCTCGCCCGCTTCTTCAACGGCGGTGAAATCGACATCGGCCGACACTTCGGCGCGGAATTTATTCGGCCCCAACAGCGGCGTCAAAATCGAATTGATGCGATCGCGCAATTGCTGCTCGATGCGATGCGTGTATTCGAGTTGCTTATTCGCCTCCAACAGTTGTGGATCGTCTATCACCAGCTGCGACAACAAGGTGCCTTTCTGATCGACCACCGTAACATTTTCCGGTTTCATATCGGGAATGCTGCTGGCGACGAGATTGACGATGGATTTGACCTGCGCAGCTCGCAGCGAACTGCCCGGATATAATTCGACGAATACCGATGCCGACGACGGGCGCGAATCGCGCACGAATACCGAATCTTTCGGAATACCGAGATGCACGCGCGCGCTGCGCACGTTGTTGATGCTGGAAATCGTACGCGCGAGTTCGCCTTCGAGCGAACGCCGATAGCGCGCGGTTTCCATAAATTGACTGGTGCCGAGCGGCTGTTCTTTATCGAGCAATTCAAAGCCCGCTTTGTTGTCGTTGGGCACACCCGACTCGGCAAGCTTCAAACGCGCCTCGTTGATTTTGTCCGATTCGACCAGCAGCGCGCCGGTGCCGTTATCGATTTTGTATTTGATATTGTTGCTGTCGAGCACATCGAGTACCGCCGACGAATCGAGCCGCTCAAGGCTGCCGTACAGCGGGCGATAATCACCGCCCTGTGCCCACAACACGGCCGCCACACCGAGCGCGACGCTCGCGGCCAGACCGATCAATAAACCGAGCTGGCGTAAAATGCCGAGACCCGACATGCCCGCCAGCACGTCGCTCTGCGGCAATAATCCGCCGCCGCGGCGCGGCGCTGTTTGCGGCGAAGTAGCTGGTACCGTGGCCATGAATAATTACCTCGTCGGACGCCGAACTAAATCGGCATATTCATTATGTCTTTGTACGCATCGACCAAGCGATTGCGCACCTGCGTCAAGGCTTGGAAAGACACACTGGCTTTTTGCGACGCGACCATCACTTGCGCCAGCGAGACTTTCGGATCGCCCGTCTCGAACGACGTTGCCAACGCATTGGCTTGCTGCTGCGTCGAGTTCACCGAACTGATCGCCTGCTGAAACATTTCACCGAACCCTTTGACGTTCTCGTTGGCGCCACTTTTCAGCGTCGACTGCAGAGGGTTCAGCCCTTCGAGCGATTTTAGCCCCTGCAGGGACGAACTCTCTTGCGTTCCGCGCTGCTCATTGATTTGGCTCTGCATCTGCCGCATCTGCTGCAACAGTTGATTGACATCGGCACGTTCGACTCGCATCGCTGGCTACCTTCCTCTCGTTTTCCAAAAACCAGTCAAACAACTGACAGCCTCGCGTCGTCACTCTCGATACAACCCGCAGAAATCGCGGGACCAAGCGCGCGCAACGCAGCCAAGAATTTGACTGTCGCGGCAAAAAAACCGGACCTGCAGGGGAAAGAGCACAAAGTGGGCCAGGAGAGTGGCCCGGAGAATTTGATTTCGTTACGTGATTCGAGAGGCGCATCGGCGCCGCGCGAACAAGTATTCAACAACTCAAGTTGAGCGCTTTAATCGCCACGGAGTCGTCGCGCTCGATTCTCAAATTGTCGAAATCGAACAAGTTGGTATCGGCCAATTGCGATGGCGCGACATTTTTAATCGCGGAAAAAATCGATTCGATGCGGCCCGGGAATTTTTTCTGCCATCCGTGCAGCATTTCTTTAATGGCCTGACGTTGCAGATTTTCCTGCGAACCGCACAGATTGCACGGAATGATCGGAAAACTTTTTTGCTCGGCGTAATCGGCTAAATCTTTTTCTTCGCAATATGCGAGCGGGCGGATCACGACGTTTTTCTTATCGTCGCTCAATAATTTCGGCGGCATCGCTTTGAGTGCGCCGCCGAAAAACAGATTGAGAAACAGCGTTTCGATAATATCGTCGCGGTGATGGCCGAGCGCGATTTTGGTAGCGCCGATCTGTTCGGCAAAACCGTACAGCGTGCCGCGCCGCAGGCGCGAACATAATCCGCACGTGGTCTTGCCTTCGGGAATCACCGCTTTGACGATGCTGTACGTGTCTTTTTCGAGAATGTAATACTCGATGCCGAGCTTACTTAAATAGTCAGGCAACACATGCTCGGGAAAACCCGGCTGTTTCTGATCGAGATTGACCGCGACGAGATCGAATTGCACGGGTGCCGAGCGTTGCAAGCTCATCAAAATATCGAGCATGCCGTAACTGTCCTTGCCGCCCGACAGACACACCATGACCTTGTCGCCAGCTTCGATCATGTTGTAATCGGCGATGGCCTCGCCGGTCAAACGGCGCAGACGTTTCTGTAATTTGTTGCTCTCGGTTTTATCTTTCTTCGCGGTTTTATCTTTCTTGACGGTTCTGTCTTTTTTCACCGGTTCGACGCTTTTCGCCGCCTCGATGTTTTCCGGTTCGACGATAACCGCAACGGCCGGCTCGGCGCTCGCGCTGGGGTCGACATGTGTGACGTGCAATAACTGGGTCATAACGGCTGTGGTCGTAACGATGAGAGACTGCTTAAAAAAGCGTCGCGCATTTTAGCCCCAGCCGCAATTCGACGGCCAGTGTTTCGGCAGAATGTATAGTATTTCCGTTCCCGCCTGACTAAAATGCAGCTTCGCTTCGGCGCATGCTCACCTGAATCTACCCATCATTAGGAAGTCGCCATGAAACAACCCGTTCGCGTCACCGTCACCGGCGCTGCCGGCCAGATCGGCTATGCCCTGCTGTTTCGCATTGCCGCCGGCAATATGCTCGGCAATGATCAGCCCATCATTCTGCAATTGCTCGATATCACGCCGGCGCTCAATGCCCTCAACGGCGTGAAAATGGAACTCGACGATTGCGCGTTCCCGCTGCTCGCCGACGTCATTTGCACCGACAATCCGCAAGTCGCATTTAAGAATGCCGATTATGCCTTGCTGGTCGGCGCACGTCCGCGCGGACCGGGCATGGAGCGCAAGGATCTGCTCGAAGCGAACGCAGCGATTTTCTCGGTGCAGGGTAAAGCGATCGCCGAAGTCGCGAACAAGAACATCAAAGTGCTCGTGGTCGGCAATCCGGCCAACACCAATGCGCTGATCACGCAACGCAATGCCGCCGGCATCGACCCGAACAATTTCACCGCGATGACGCGCCTCGACCACAACCGCGCGATGTCGCAGCTCGCGCAAAAAACCGGCACCACGGTTAACGACGTCACCCACATGACGATCTGGGGCAACCACTCGTCGACGCAATATCCCGATCTGTTCCACGCCAAAGTGAAAGGCAAAACCGCCATCGATCTCGTCGATCAAACTTGGTACAAAGAAACCTATATCCCGGCCGTGCAACAACGCGGCGCGGCGATTATCGCAGCGCGCGGCGCCTCGTCGGCAGCATCGGCGGCCAACGCGGCGATCGATCACATGCGCACGTGGGCACTCGGCACCAACGGCGACGACTGGGTCAGCATGGGCGTGTACAGCGACGGCAGCTACGGCATCGATAAAGGCCTGATCTATTCGTTCCCCGTGCGCTGCAAAGGCGGCAAATGGGAAATCGTGCAAGGCCTCAGCATCGATGCGTTCAGTCAAGAAAAAATGAAAGCCACGGAAAAAGAACTCGCGGAAGAGCGCGATGCGGTGAAGCACTTATTGCCGTAACGGACATCTGTTGCCGACTGCGTGCTTGAAGAAATTAAGGGGAGAGATGCGGGTCATCCCTCCCCTTTTTTATTTGCGCGCCAATCGCTCAGCGATTTGCCGAAGCAACTCCCGTCACTTACCATTAACATCGCGTATCGTTGCCGCATCGAAACGCTTTGTCTCCATTAACGTTCGGCTCGCTATCAGTTTATGGCCCTATTGAAATCGCTGTTCACTCGCCTGCGCGGTGCACAGGCAAAATCGAGAAAAGAAGCGGATAACTACTCGCAGCTTGAATTGCTACAGCGGCGCCACAGTTTTATCGAAGTCAAATTTCCGCGCATCGAGCAATCGTTTCAGAGCATGATTCTCGAATTGCATCCCGACGACAGTTTTCTGGTTATCGATGAGCTGTATCCCGCCGCAGAGCGCCAAAAATTGCTCGAAGGCGACGATGCCGAAATCATCGCGCAAGTGCCGGGCATTAAAGTTAATTTTTTCTCCAAGCTGCTGGCGCGCGAGATCACCGAAGGGCTGCCGGTGTATCGCATGGAATTGCCCGAGGAAATCGGCTCGACCGTACGCCGCCGCGCTTTTCGCGTTTATGTCGAACGCGAAACCAATCTCTCCCTCGATATCGGCACCATCGATTCGGGTAACAGGAGCGACGCCGCGCTCGATGCGCATATCGTCAATCTTTCGTCCGATGGCATCAAACTGAGCCTGCGCGGCAACGTCAGTAAACAGCTCGAAAAAAATCGAACGCTGGAAAACTGCCTGATTCGACTTCCCAATGGCATCGATATCGACGCCGCCATCGAGCTGCGCAATATCTACACCATTCGCACACCCACGCTGCACACACTCGCGGGCGGCGTGCTCAATGTTGCGATCCCATCGCAGCGCACCAAGCTCAATCAATATTTGGCGGCCGTGCAGCGCAAACAACGCCGGCGCGAATCGCGACTGAGTTAAACCGCATTCAATACGAGCAGCGGCGGCGTATCGACGACTTTGCGGCAACCGAAATAACCCGCCGCACCGATCAGCACCGCTCCGAGCCATGGTCCCAACAACCAAACCCAAATGTGCGGCGTGAATGTCATATCGAGCAGACGCGTCTCGAATTGCCACACCGCGCACTCGGCGGCGCCCGCAGCGAGCAAACCCGCCAGCGCACCGAGCACCGCAAACTCGATAATCAAACTGCCGACGATCAAGCGCCGCGTTGCGCCCAGCGCGCGCAACACGGCATTTTCCTGCATACGCGCATCGAGCGAAGACAACACGCTCGCGAACAACACCAGCAGACCGCAGCCGACGATAAGCCACAGCACGAGCTCGATCGCGAGACTCACCTGCGTCACGATCGAGCGCACCTGCGCGATAATTGTGTCGATCTCCAACACCGTTACGGTGGGAAAGCGCTTGACCAATTCGTTGAGTAATAATTTTTTATCAGCCGGCAAATAAAAACTCGTTATGTACGTCGTGGGAAATTCGCGCAGCAGATCCGGTGCGAACAGCATATAAAAATTCGGCTGCATGCTGTCCCAATTCAAACTGCGAATGCTCATCACCGTTGCGCTTACCTGCTGATCGGCGACTTGAAACAACAGCGTATCGCCGAGATGAATATTCAGCCGCTGCGCCAAACCTGCCTCGATGGAAACACCGGCACGCGCATCGGCATCGAACCACTCACCCGCCACCAAGCGATTGTCCGGCGGTATCGGCCGCGACCAGCTCAAGTTCATTTCGCGATCGAGTTCAATATCGCGCTCCGCATGGGTTTCATCACTGTTCCGATTGTTCGCCGGATTTACCGCGCGCGAATTAATGCCGATCAAGCGACCACGCACCATCGGATAAAAACCCGCACTGCGCAGCTGATTCGCAGCAAGCAATTGATCGATCGCGCCGATCTGGCGCTGCGCAACATTGATAAGAAAATGATTCGGAGCGCGCGGCGGTAATTGTGTGCGCCACTCCTGCAACAGCGAGGTGCGCACGAGCGCAATGATCAGCAGCAACATAATCGCGAGCGCGAAAATGATCATCTGCAATACATTTTGCACGCGCCGCCGCTGCAGCGATGCCAGCGCCAATCGCCACACCGAACCGGCCTGCATACCGGCCACGCGCACGCCGCGCAATAACCACCACGACAGCGCTCCGATCGCGAGCAATACCACGAAAACGCCGGCAAACACGGTTAAGGTGAGCGCGATGCTGCCGCTGTAAAACCACATCAAACCCGCGACGCTGATCACGCCGAGCGCAACCGCACCCGCACCGCGTCCGAGGCGGCTTTCGAGATCGCGCCGCAATACACGCAGCGGCGGAATTTCGCGCAGCGACAACAACGGCGGCAATGCAAATGCAAACAGACACACGAGCGCCGTGATGCCGGCAATCGCGAGCGGCCACCAGGTGCCGGCGGGCGCGGTTTGCTGTAAATAATTTTCCAGCAAATGCGCGAAGACGCTCTGCAGGGTATAACCGGCCGTTGCACCGAGCGCCGTACCGAGTGCGCCAATCAACAACAGGTGCGCGAGATAAATGCGAAACACGCGGCCGCCGCTCGCCCCCAAACATTTCATCATCGCGACATGATCGAAATGGCGCTCGGCGTAACGCCGCGCCGACAATGCAATCGCGAGTCCAGCCAAGGCGACGCCGAGCGCACCCGCCAGCAACAAAAATTTTTGCGCGCGCGCGATCGCGCTGCCGATACGCGGCTGCGCATCGCCGATACCGAGCCAACGCTGCCCCGCGGCCAATTGCGGCCGCAACCATTGCTGATAGCGCTGCAAGGCAGCGTCGCTGCCCGCGAATAAATAATTAAAATGAACGCGACTGCCGGGTTGCACTACCTGCGTTGCGTCGAGATCGGCGAGCGCCATCATCGCCTTCGGTGCGAATACCTCGCCGCCGCTATCAGGCTCGCTCACCACGACAGCGCTAACGACAAATTGCGCGACACCGATGTCAACGCGATCGCCGATATGGATTCCGAGCAACGGCAGCAACCGCGAATCGAGCCACACCTCACCCGCTTTCGGACCGCTCTGGACATTTTGCGCGGCGCCGAACGCCTGCCTCGCCATTTTCAACTGACCGCGCAGTGGATATTGCGGCGACACGGCTTTAATCGAAGCGAGCTGTGTATTGTTGCCCGCGACCAGCATCGATTGAAATGTCACGGTCTGCGCGCGCCGCAAACCCAATTTTTCAGCTTGCGCGAGCCACTGCGGTTTCGCCGGCCACGGCGTGCTCAGCACGCGATCGGCGGCGAGAAATTGATTGCTGTTGGCGATGATGCCGAGCTGTAAACGTTCGGTGAATGCGGCAATACCAACGACGATCGCGACAGCCATCGCCAGCGCGACCAGCAATAAACCCAATTCGCCGCCGCGCCAATCGCGCGCCAATAATTTCAAACTCAAGCTGCGCATGAATCCTCAATAATTTCACCCGCCGCCAATTGAATTCGCCGCGTACAGCGCTCCGCGAGCCGCTCCTCGTGCGTCACCAAAATCAACGTCGTATTGCTCTCGCGATTCAACTCGAACAATAGATCGATAATGTGCGCGCCCGTCGCGGTATCGAGATTGCCCGTGGGTTCATCGGCGAACAGAATTTTCGGCGCATTGGCAAAGGCGCGCGCAATGGCCACGCGCTGCTGCTCGCCGCCCGACAATTGTCGCGGATAATGCGTTTCGCGCGCGCTCAAACCAACGCGCTGCAAATATTCACGCGCCGCAATTTGCGCATCGTTACGGCCCTGTAATTCGAGCGGCAGCATGACGTTTTCGAGCGCGGTGAGACTCGGCAACAACTGAAACGATTGAAACACGAAACCGACCAGCTCACCGCGCAATTGCGCGCGAGCATCTTCGTCGAGCGCGGTGATTTCACGCTCATTGAGCCACACGCGTCCGCTGCTGGGCAGATCGAGTCCCGCCAGCAAACCGAGCAAAGTCGATTTGCCGGATCCGGAAGCGCCGACAATCGCCACGCTTTCGCCGGCCTTGATCTGCAGCGTGATCCCTTTCAAGATGTGCAGCGCGCCGGCTGTTGTCGGTACGCTTTTACACAAAACATCGGTACGAATCATAAGGGTCCCGAAAAACATGAAGCGGTTTTTAAGCGCGCGCAGATGGATGCTTGCAGCACTCATGCTGGTCAGCGCATCGTTGCATGCGCAAACACACACACCCACGCAACACGCACCCGCACAGACAATCCTCGTGCTCGGCGACAGTCTCAGCGCCGCCTATGGTATCCCACGCGAACGCGGTTGGGTCGCGCTGTTGCAGCAGAAATTACCCAATAGCCATATCGTCAACGCCGGCATCAGCGGCGACACCACCGACGGCGGGCTCGCCCGTTTATCTCCACTGCTGAAAAAATACCAACCCGATATCGCGATCATCGAACTCGGCGCCAACGATGGCCTGCGCGGTTTTCAGACCCAGCGCACACGCGACAATCTCGCGCGCATCATTCAGCTTTGTCAAAACGCGAATGCAAAAGTTTTATTGATCGGCATGAAAATCCCGCCGAATTACGGAGCGCGCTATACCTCGGATTTTTACGCAACCTACACGCTCGCGGCAAAAAAATTCAACGTTCCGCTCGTGCCGTTTCTGCTCGACGGTGTCGCGACGCATCCTGAATTAATGCAAGACGACGGCCTGCACCCGCGCGCCGAAGCGCAGCAGAAACTTTTGAACACGGTGTGGACGTATTTGCAGCCGATGCTGTGAGCGAATTACGCAGGCGCAGTAAGATAGATGCCAACTTCTGCTCTTCTGGCTGCTTTTCGTAAATCCTTATCGAGCGTTGCAAGCGGCAGACCTTCGCGAATCGCCAACTCCAAATAGGCGGCGTCGTAGCTACTCAGGTTATAGATTCGCGCCAATGAAAGGATTCTTGAAAATGCCTGTTGCGCCGTCGCGCGATCGACATGCAACGGCAAATTTTCCAAATGACTAATAAAACGCTCGACTTCACCCGCATCAATTTCAGCGCGGATTTCCGCTTCCACCAATACATTCACCGCCTCAAGGTGCCATAAATTCGGCACCAGTGCGTCCATATCCGAAAAACTTTTCAATACCTTTTCCGCATATTTTTGATCGGCAGGTTTCGTACTAGGCAACAACCAACGCATTGCAACTGAATTGTCCAATACAAAAGCTGCCATCATTTTCTGCCGCGCTCCCTCATTGCCCTCAAATCCTCATCCGCTATTGGCCGCCTTTTCATTTTCAGAATGGATTCAATTGCAATCCTGGCCCGCTCTCTGCCCCGCTCCTTACTCGGAATCAAATCCGCTATGGCTTTACCACGATTCGTGATGGTGAAAGTCTCGCCCGATTCCACTCGCCGCAATATTTCAGGCAGCTTGGTCTTGGCATCGTATGACCCTATCTCTTCGCGCATAACGGATTCTCCACTATCGGATACAGACCAGATTACTGGTCTGCTTGCTCCTCGTCAAATAAATATATCGCCACAGATCACAGCCTCGGACTTTTATGCCGCCCGGCAACCCAATTGAATTCACGACCCGAATAACGGAGACAACGACAATGGATAACCTACCGCAAAAATTTGCCGGCGTATTTCCGCTTCGGGTTGTATTGTGCAGCGCACTCGCGTTGTGGCATCCGCCGCTGTTCACAAGGTTTAGCGGTTTGTGGATTAGGCTCGGACTCGGCGGGTTCGGGCGTCGATGTACCGAGCGCAATCTCGGCATTGACGCATAGTATTTGGCAGTGCGCTGGCGGCTGTGTGGCGGCGGGTTGCGCCGAGAAACTAAACTGCAGAAGCTTTTATAAACGATTTTTGTAATAATTTGACACAACTAGAACACTGACTACCGCCCAATAGCCATTTAGTCATCCACTATGAAAAAGCCAAAATCGGTTAAAACCACCTTCTCCACCTATTCGATAGGCAACATAAAAGGCCAAGGGGGAAGCGGTGTAGTCTACGAAGCTACAGACGAAGATGGAAATTTGTTTGCAATTAAATTTCTAGACTCCGGCAAAGCATCTTACGAAAAGCTAAAGCGCTTTAAAAACGAATTCCTATTCTGCAGCAAAAATAAGCACAAAAATATCATAACCGTGCTCGACCATGGGATCACCGATGAAGAAAGTCCCTTCTTTGTTATGCCGCTTTATGACAACTCTTTAAGATCGCTCATCGGAAGACTATCTCCAAAAAACTCTCTCATGATTTTTAATAAAATAATGGATGGTCTTGAAGCAGCCCATAAACTTGGCGTCGTTCACAGAGATGTAAAGCCGGAAAACATACTAATTCTTAGTCAAGCTAATGAGCTAGTTATCGCTGATTTCGGGATAGCCGAATTTGAGCAAGACGAACTCTACACAGCAATTGATACAAAAGATGGAACCCGCTTAGCAAACTTTCAGTATGCGGCACCGGAGCAAAGAGTTCGAGGCCGAAAGGTAGACAGCAGAGCTGATATTTACTCTCTCGGATTGATACTAAATGAATTGATTACAGGTGAAATACCATATGGAACAAATTTCAAAAAAATAGGCGATGTCGTAAATGAGCTGTCTTACCTCGACGCCATTGTTGAGCGAATGCTAGAGCAGAATCCTGATGCTCGATTCGGAGCAATTGAGGAAATAAAGCACGAGCTGATAGCCAGAAATGAAGAAAAAATTACACTTCAGAAAATACATCAATTAGAAAGAACGGTTATTCCAGCCACCGAAATCGATGACCCTATTGTCAATGACCCAATGCGTATCATTAGCGTCGACTGGACAAATAACCTTTTAACTTTAGTTCTCAACCACCCAGTGAGCCAGCTTTGGCACTGGGCGCTACTAAACATGGGGAATTTCACATTTTTGCAGGGGAAAGAACCAAGAAATTTCAATTTTTCACTCAATAAAGTCTCTATCGAAGCAGCTCCTTATGAAGCGCAACAAATAATAGACTACTTTAAGCAATGGCTTCCCAGCGCCAATGAGTTGTATAAGCAAAAGCTTCAACAAAATCTATTTGATGATCAAAGAAAACAACAAGAAGAGATTCAGCGGCGTATACAAAAGGAAAAGGAGAGAGCAGATGTTTTGGGCCGCCTCAAAATTTAGACACCTTATTTCATTTATCAAAACTGCTTCAACACCACTTCGCGCTGTTTCCAATCCGGCATCACGTGTTCGAGCAATTTATAGAATTTCGGGCCATGGTTGAATTCGGTTAAATGACAAAGTTCGTGCGCGATGACGTAATCGATTATCGTCAGCGGCAGTTTTACCAATTCGACATTCAAGGTGACGCGGCCGCTGCGGCTGCAACTGCCCCAGCGGCGGCGCATTTTGCGCATGCGCAATTCCGGTGCGGCGAGAATGCCGGGGAAGCGTTGGCAGACGAGCAATAGGCGTTCGTGAAAAATCGCGTGCGCTTGATCGCGATACCAATCGTTCAATTGCCGCGCCAGCGCAGGCAAACTCCACGGGTCGCGCGTCGTGACCACAATGCTTTGTTCATCGCAGAGAATCGCGGCGCGGCCGATTTCTTTCGCCATACTCTGCGCCGGTTGCACTTCAAGTTTGCGCGGTTGACCGAGAAACCACACCGACGCGCCAGGCTCGATCACGGTTTGCCAGCGCTGTTTATGCTGCTGCTTTGCGCGCGTTCGCTCGATCCAGGCCGCTTTTTCTTCGACAAAACGCACAATGTGTTTTTGGCTGAGCCCATGCGGCGCGCGCACTTCGACGTTGCCGTCATCGTGCACATAAACGACGAGCGTTTTGCGTTTTTGAAATTTTACCGCGTAGGAAAAATTGCCGCTCATAGTCGCCAATAATCGATCAATGTTACTCCCCTCTCCCCGCGGGGAGAGGGGATAAAGCAAAATCTCTGATCACTTCGATAAATTCATAACCGAAGCGCTCAAGCTTACTGTGTCCGACACCGCTGATGCCGAGCAATTGCGTCGAATTGATCGGCTGCTCGACCGCCATCAAGCGCAATGTCGCATCGTGAAACACCATGAATGGCGCGATACCGAGCGTATCGG
Source organism: uncultured Verrucomicrobiaceae bacterium (assembly GCA_964500675.1). Lineage (GTDB taxonomy): Bacteria > Pseudomonadota > Gammaproteobacteria > Pseudomonadales > CAMLJR01 > CAMLJR01. The sequence goes on from CAZCNY010000001.1 coordinate 467,747, forward strand.
CAATGCGTTTCCTGCATTCGCGCAGCGCCTGCCATAACGGCTGCAATTCGGGCTCGACTTCGATTTGGCGATTGCGCGACCGCTGTTCGCGCGCGCCGCTTTCGGTGGTGTCGACGCGCAGCGCGAGTGCAATTTCGCCGCGCAATACCGGGCGCGATAGTTCGGTCAAACGCAAACCGCCGAATCCCTGTATATCGATTTCAAGCAAGCCGCGAATCAATAATTGACGTATTAGCGAACGCCACTGCTGCTCGCCGAGTCCGTGACCGATACCAAACGTGCCGAGTTTATCGTGACCGTGTTGCTGCACTTTTTCGGTGTGTTTGCCGAGCAGAATATCGACGACATGCGCGGCGCCGAAACGCTGACCGCTGCGGTACACGCACGACAATAATTTTTGCGCGGCCTGCGTGCCGTCCCACGTTTGCGGCGGCGCAAGACAAGTATCGCAATTGCCGCAGCTGACGCCATAATTTTTTTCGAATTGATCGTCGCCGAAATAATCGAGCAGCGAGCGGCGCCGGCAATCGGTGGTTTCGCACCACGCGAGCAGCGATTCGAGCTTGAAGTTTTCCTGACGCTTGAATTGCTCAGATGCTTCGCTGCTCGCGAGCATATCCTTCATGCGCACCACATCCTGCAAACCGTACAACAATAATGCCGTGGCCGGCTCGCCATCGCGACCCGCGCGGCCCGTTTCCTGATAATACGCTTCCATACTTTTCGGCAAATCGAGATGCGCAACGAAGCGCACGTCGGGTTTATCGATACCCATGCCAAACGCGATCGTCGCCACCATGACGACACCGTCTTCGCGCAGAAAACGGCGCTGATGCGTTTCGCGCAACAGCGGTGACAGCCCGGCGTGATACGGTAGCGCGGTGATACCCTGCTCGCTCAACCACTCCGCCGTCTGTTCGACTTTTTTGCGCGACAGACAATAGACAATGCCCGACTGACCGCGATAACTGTCGAGAAATTTCAGCAGCTGTTTGCGTGCTTCCAGTTTCGCCGCCACTTTGTAGCAGATATTGGGCCGATCGAAACCGCTGATAAATGCCTGCGCCTTGTGCAATTGCAACCGCTCGACGATTTCAACGCGCGTGCGCTGATCGGCGGTTGCGGTTAGCGCGATGCGCGGCACACTGGGAAAACGTTCGGCGAGCAGACCGAGACCGAGATAATCCTTGCGAAAATCGTGACCCCATTGACTCACGCAATGCGCTTCATCGATCGCGAACAACGCGATTTCACAGCGTTGCAAAAATTGCAGCGTGCGCTCCTGCAGCAAACGCTCGGGCGCGATGTAGAGCATATCGAGATCGCCGCGCAAAAGCTGCTGTTCGACAAGACGCTGCGCATCGGGTTCGAGCGTTGAATTCAAAAATGCCGCGCGCACACCGAGCTGGTGCAGATTCTCGACCTGGTTTTGCATCAGCGCGATCAGCGGCGACACGATAATGCCGACACCATTGCGCAACAGCGAGGGGATTTGATAGCACAGCGATTTGCCGCCGCCCGTCGGCATCAGCACCAGCGCATCGCCGCCTTGCACGAGCGTGTCGATGATGGCCGCCTGCTGTCCACGAAACTGCGGATAGCCGTAGACGGTATGAAGAATATGCGCGGCCTGCTCGATCATGCGCGGTATTATACCGTCGAGCCGAACGAATGGTCGCGGATTTTTATAGGCAGCTACCTTCTAGGTCTTCGTAAATATAAGACAACGCCTATTTAAACGACAGCACCGCGCAGACACTGTCGTTGCAATCAAGATTTCAATAGGCGCTTTTACGACGACACGACAAACCTGCCAACCCTAATATGCTCGAACCAAACATCCACACCGATGCAGGCAGCGGCACTGATGTTAACGTGTAATCCGTGGTGAGTGTCGCACCGAAACCGTTAGTAATAACTTTAATAGTGCCGCCACCTAGCGTGAAGCTTTGCGCGCTGTAAAAACCCGCTAAACCATCGGCTGAAAAGGAGGTGTCAGCAGGAATGAAGCTACAAGAATTTAGTGCATCGAGAGCGCCATTGATACACGATGTGTACTGCGTAAAGGAACCTGCTTGTACTAGATTGTAAACGCCACCACCGGAGCTCGTTGTTGTCAAATGCACGGTGGTATCCGCAATGACGTCGGAATAAGCAGGCGACCAGCCATAATAGCTGGAATAGTCGCTGACCTGCTCCCCATGAAGCGTCATTGTGAGCAACCCGCTGTCATCTAACACAGCCGTGCCGCTGCCTCCACCCGAAGTCGGTATTGAGTATGAAATAGCGCCATTAATCGCAGTAGCCGGACTTTCAAAAGAGTAAGTGACATGGTATGAAGTCGTTGCGTTCGCAACGCACGCCAAACAAACGGTGGAAACAGCCAAAAAAATCTTGATCGCTTTCATCTTGCATTTCCTCGAGGCAAATTCGAGAGTGCAGAAGATCTTATTGTTGTTCTTAGCACTTTCATGTAAGCGATACGGCTTTCTATCGCAAAGCACTAACGAGATCGTCGCAGTCTCTCGAAACGATTATTTATTTGAATATTTGATGCGACGCGATAGCTATTTATTATCTACGTCCATGCCACACTATATTCTCAATACACTTGGATCAATGTCAAGCCTTAGAAAATATCAATCCAAGCGTTTACGGAATCTCTTAACCGCCACCGTCAGCAGCACTGTTTCAATGATAAATAGCGCCAGAAACTCCATCCACAGATCGGTCACTCCCGCAGAGCGCAGCATGATGCCGCGCACCAGGCGCACGAAATGCGTGAGTGGAAATGTTTCGGCCAGCCATTGCGCCGGTTTCGGCATACCGGCGAAAGGAAACATGAATCCGGACAACAGAATCTGCGGCAGGAAACTAAAAAACGAAAGCTGCATGGCTTGAAACTGCGTATGCACGAATGTCGATATGAAAATACCGAGCGCCAGCGCGGCAAAAATGTAAATCAGCGCCGCCAGATACAACGTGACGAGCGAGCCGCGCACGGGCACGCTGAAAATTAATTTCCCCAGCAGCAAAATCAATGCGGTTTGAACCAGACCGATGCCGATATAGGGGATGACTTTGCCCAAGGTTATCTCGATGGGCGACAGCGGTGTCGTGATCAGAAATTCGAGATTGCCGTGTTCGCGCTCGCGCACGAGAGCGATCGCGGTGAACATCGTCATCGTCATTTGCAGAATCACGCCGATCAGCCCCGGCACCGTATTGACCGGCGCGCTGCGCTCGGGGTTGTAGTAGTTGGCGATCGATACCTGCGCATTCAAACTCGGTGTGTGGCGCTCGCGCAACAATGTGGTGATCGGCAGCGACACCAGCTGTCGCGCCGCGCCCTGCACCGATTGATCGGAGCCATCGACAATCAATTGCACCAGCGATTCGCCCGGCTGCGCCAAACGGCGCTCGAAATCGGGCGGAATCACGAGCGCTGCGCTGATACGCCCCTCGCGCAGCAGCGCATTCAATTCATTTTCCGTGGCAACTTGATAACGGAAATTGAAAATCTGCGAGCGCTCGACGGTTGCGACCAGTTCGCGGCTGCTATTTGTCTGTGCGGAATCGAGCAACGCCGCATCGAGATTGCGCACATCCATATTGATGGCGTAACCGAACAGCACGATCATCATCAAGGGCATGCCGACGATCATCGCGTACGAAAGACGATCGCGACGCAGTTGTCGCAATTCCTTGACGACGATCGCCCACAGCCGCAGCCACGAGATATTCATTGATGTTTGTATGTCGCCATGACAAAGACGTCCTCAAGATTCGGCGGCGTCGGCGCCACATGAGCAGGAATATTCAAATTATCGAGTTTCTGCTGCACGAGCGACACGGCGTTTTCACGCACATTGGTCATCACGCGCAAACTCGCGCCGATTTGCGCAGCGGCTAACACCGGATCGACACCGTGCAATGCTTGCTGCGCTGCCCGCGGCGACTCGCATGCAACCAACAACACTTCGCCGGGCAAATTCGCCATCAAGCGCTGCGGACTGTCCGCCGCCATTAAACATCCGCGATCGAGAATGGCGAGACGATGACAGCGCTCCGCTTCATCCATGTAATGCGTCGAAACCAGCAGCGTCGTACCCTGATCGGTAAGCGCGAACAGCGAGTCCCAAAAATCGCGGCGCGACTGCGGATCCACCGCGCTGGTCGGCTCGTCGAGAAATAGCAATTCGGGTTTGTGCAATACCGCCGCGGCCAGCGCCACACGCTGACGTTGACCGCCGCTCAACGTGCCGGCCGCCTGCGCGGCGAGATCGCGCAACCAGTACAGCTCCAGCAATTCATCGACGCGGCGTTTCGCTTTAGCGCCACCGAGGCCGTGAATATTCGCCACGAAAATTAAATTTTCGAGAACACTCAGATCGGTGTACAACGAAAAATTCTGTGTCATGTAGCCCATGCGCTTTTTCAACGCTTCGGCATCATCCGGTATCGACAGACCCAGCACTTCAATAACACCTGAGCTCGGCAACAACAGACCGCACAACAGACGAATTGTTGTCGACTTACCCGATCCGTTAGGGCCGAGAAAACCGTAAACCTCGCCGCGCCGCACGTCCAGATCGACATGATCGACCGCGATCTTTTCGCCAAAGCGGCGCGTCAAACCGCGTGTGACAATAACGTTTTCAGTACCGTTGGGATTCATCGCCGCGCTCAGTTATCGGCGCGTGCGTTGCGCGGCTCGGCGTGGCAGGGAAGCCCCGGAGGCACTTGCTTGGCGGCATCGCCCTGCAATACCAATTCAGCGCGATAACTCATGCGGCTGGCATCCTCGCCGCTGAGCGCATAGTACGGTGTGAATGTCGCTTCGCTGCGCACGCTGCGCAAAATTGCCGTAAACGGTTTATCGAAACCATCGACACGCACGCTGAACGGCGCACCATCGTGCAACTGCGCACGCTGTTTTTCGGGGATGAAAACGCGCGCGTACGGCGCATCGCCAACCAGCAGGCTGACCAATGTCGCACCCACCGGCGGCTGATCGCCCAATCGATACGGCAAGGCATCGACACGTCCCGCGCGCGGCGCGCGCACATCGAGACGATCGCGCGTCAATTGCAAACGCTGCGCGTTTGCCTGCGCCGCCGCCAACGCAGCTTCGGCCTGCGCCAGTTGCTCGGGACGCGTGCCATGCAGCAGCTCCTGCAATTGTGCGCGCTGCGCGTTGACCGCTGCGGCAGTGGTGCGCGCATTGGTTTCGGCACGGTCGCGATCCTGCTGCGAAATCATATTGGATTTACGCAGCGCAAGCGCACGCTGATATTCGCGCTGCGCATTTTCTGCATTGCTGTCGGCGCGTGCGAGTTCCGCGCGCGCGCTATCGATGGTCTCCTTGCGCGCGCCGTGACGCAATTCCAATAATTGCGCGTGCAGACGCTCGACATCGGCCTGCGCCGCGCGCAGTTGCGCATCGGTGCGGCGCGTGTCGAGTTGCAATAACAGCTCGCCCGCTTGCACGCGCTGACCTTCGCTGACGCTGAGCTGAACGATGGGCTCGGAGACTTCGGCAAGCACCGCGGCGCGATCCCACTCGGTAGTGCCGGGCGCCGACCACGACGCAGAATGATGACAGGCGGAGAGCAGAACTAATAGCGCAATCATTGCGCTGCGCTGGATAACCACACGACCAATAACCACACGATAAATAATCACACGAACGAATAGCGGCAAGATACGGCCCTCCAGGCGCGAATTGTAAGGAGCCGCAACGACAACGGCAAACTTGATTTGCATCCATATCAACAGCATCGACACTTGCCTACAATGCACCCTTTCTAATTTGCGTACACGAGACGAGTTCCACGCCATGCCAACGACCTCCAGCGCCGCCATGCTGCAATTCGATCGCGAACATTTGTGGCACCCCTATGCGTCGATGCATACGCCTGCTCCCGTTTTTCCCGTTGTCGCCGCGCACGGTGTGCGCTTGCAGCTGGCCAACGGCCGCGAACTGATCGATGGCACCAGCTCCTGGTGGAGTACACTGCACGGCTACAATCACCCGGTGTTGAATCATGCCGCGCAGACGCAACTCGCCGCGATGTCGAACGTGATGTTCGGCGGCATCACGCATCCGCCGGCGGTGAAACTCGGCGAGCTTCTCACCGCCATCACGCCGGCAGCGCTTACGCAAATATTTTTTTGCGATTCGGGTTCGGTCGCAGTCGAAATCGCCATCAAGATGGCGCTGCAATATTGGCAGGCGCTTGGGCAGAGCAAGAAAAGCAAATTGCTTGCTGCGCGCGGCGGTTACCACGGCGATACGTTCATGGCGATGTCGGTGTGCGATCCGGTCGAAGGTATGCACCATTTATTCGCCAATGCGCTGCCGCAACAATTCTTCGCCGATAAACCGCAGACGCGCTTCGGCGAACCGTTCGACGACAGCGAACTCAATTCACTCAAAAAAATTCTCGTCGATCATCACGAGGAAATCGCAGCGCTGATTATCGAGCCGATTTTTCAGGGCGCGAGCGCCATGCATTTTTATGCGCCCGATTATTTGCAGCACGTGCGCCGTCTGTGCGATGACTACGGCGTGCTGCTGATTGGCGATGAAATCGCGACCGGTTTCGGCCGCACCGGCAAATTATTCGCGTGCGAATACGCCGGTATCAGCCCCGACATTATGTGTCTCGGCAAAGCGATCACGGGCGGTTATCTGTCATTCGCGGCAACGCTGTGCACGCGCCATGTCAGCGACACAATTTGCAGCGCGCCGCCCGGTGCGTTGATGCACGGCCCCACTTTCATGGCGAATCCGCTCGCGTGCGCGATTGCGTGCGCCAGCATCGAACTGCTGATTTCGCAGCCATGGCAGCGCGTGGTGCGCCATATCGAAACTCAATTGCGTATCGGGCTTGAGCCTGCGCATGCACTGCCGAATGTCGCCGATGTGCGCGTGCTCGGCGCTATCGGTGTGATTGAAATGCATCGCGCGGTGAATGTGTCGGTGGTGCAAGAATTATTCGTCGAGCGCGGCTTGTGGGTGCGGCCGTTTGGAAAATTTATTTATACGATGCCGCCCTTCATTATCGGCGACGATGATCTCGCGGCATTGACAGCGGGCATGGTGGAAGTCGCGGCGAAATGTGTGCAATAACTCGGTGAATTTTATTTCCGCCCCATTAAAGCGGGGTGAGGGGGGATTTGAATCGCCGCGGTAAATTCCCGTCAGTCCCGCTTTCATTCAAGGGGGAGGCGGTGCCGCCCCGGCTTTCGTTATGCTGCGCAAGCCAATCGAGCAGCGGCTGCCAGGCATCGAGATCCTCTTTTACCTTCTGCTCGGGCATTTCGAAAATACCGAGCCCCTGTCCCGCCGCGTTGATGTAGTTATGCGTATCGCGCAACGTCGTCACGAATGGAATACGCAGCGTCGTTAAAAAATGCACGAGGCGCTGGTACACCAGCGTATTTTTGCGCGCGCGATTGGCGACAACAGCAATGCGCTGCTCGTCGCGGTTGATCTTCGCGATCGTGAGCAACTGACCGATCGAGTTAGCCACCGCGTGAATGTCGACATCGGAGGGCAGCACGGGGATCACGATGGCACTCGCTTCCTGCAACGTGCGTTGAAACGCGGCGATATCGAGCGCGGCGGCGGTGTCGATGATGAGACATTCCGTATTGGGCTCGACGCGCAGAAACCAATTGCGCGTGACCCCGAGCGGATGCTTGTACGCGGGAATGACCTGAATGCGCGGCAGCTCGGCCGGGCGCTGCCCAACCCAAAACGTACTCGAACCCTGCGTGTCGTAATCCATCAGCGCGGTTTTTTTGCCGCTCGCAGCGAAGTAGCTCGCCAGATTGGTGGCCAGCGTGGTCTTACCGGAGCCGCCCTTGGGGTTCAATACCGCGATGCGCTGCATGGAATAAGGTCCGCTACCCGCTCAAATCCGCATTGGAGAATGACCATAGTGTAGTCATTTGCAGCGAGGCTTTCATGCAGGGCCTCGCAAAGTCGCGAATTTGTTGCGATGGCGGCGATCAATGCCGCAAGAACTGCTGCACCATTTGATTAAATATCACGGGCTTTTCCCCATGCAACCAATGCCCCGCCCCAGCTATCGTTTTCAACTTAAATTCTGGAAATAACTTTCGCATCGCTCCTTCGTATTCAGGGAGTATGTAGTTCGAGAGTTCGCCCTTGATGAACAAGGTCGATCCGGCGAATGGATCGCCGCTTTGCGCGACTGTGATATTTGAGTAATTCGCTTGCAGCGCGGGTAAATTGAAACGCCAGCGCCAGATATCACCGTCCTTGTATAAACTTTTGAGTAAAAATTGGCGCACGCCGAGATCTGAAATCGATCGCGCCAATTGCGCATCGACGTCACCGCGATTGGCGATGTTGCGCAGATCCAACCGTTGCAAAGCGGAAAAAATCTCCGTGTGATGCGGTGCGTACGCAACCGGAGCGATATCGGCAACGATCAACCGTTGCACGCGCGCGGCGTCCTGCAAGGCCAATTGCATCGCCACGCGACCGCCGAGCGAATGGCCGACGATATGACTGCGGGCAATCCCGAGCGTATCCTGCAACAGCGCGATATCGGCCGCCATCGCCGCGAAACTCATGACGTCGCTGTGCGGGGAGCGTCCATGGTTGCGCAAATCGATTTGCACGACACGAAATTCGTCCGCCAACGCTTTCGCCAATGCACCGAGGTTATCGCCCGCGCCGAACAGGCCGTGCAACAGCAACACCCAGTCGCCATGCTCGCCCGCCACGCGATAATGCAGCGGCAATGCGATTGCATCATTCGCTTCGATGGCTATTTCTTGCACACTGCTTCTCCGGAATACGGCTCGAATCGAAGGTATTGTCGCTTCTCAAGTATGAAAATGGGTTGTTAAAATGGGCCGGCTCGCCTTCTCTCGCCAATCCGGAATCCACCATGCGCCGTTTTCTGCTCTTCATCACCATCGTCGTGCTCACCGCCTGCGCCAGTAGCGGCGGCTACAATCCGACGACACCGGCTTATCAAATCAACTCCGCCTCACTGCAAAAACACCCGATCAAGAAAGTCGTGATCGCGACCGCGAACGTGAGCGGCGAACCGACGCGCTATTATCTGCAAAACGCAGCCGTGCATGTCGATGAAATGGTGAAAACGTATCTACAAAAACACGGCTATGCCGTAGCTCCGAGCTACACATTTGAAAATGCCTGGAATCAGGCCATTCACACCTTCGGCAATATGTATGATCCGACCACGGGCAAAGTCGATCCGACCACGTATCGCGCCGTCATGTATGCCACCTTCAAGACGCTCAAGGAAACCACCGATATCGATGCCGTCGTTTTTACCGATGTCGTCGAGCGCACCGCCGCGCATGATGTCGGTATGGATCAACTCGCGCAATGGGATGGCGTGAGCCGCAAACCGAAGTTTGTGAGCGCAGGTGCGACGGGGCTGCCCGAAGGTTTCAATTGGTCGCAAAATGTAAACGTCGCCTCGCTCGTCATCACGATTTATTCGACGTCGCTCGAAGGTTTATTTACCAGCCGCGGCGGTCTCGACGTACTGGAAGCGATCGACACCAAGAGCGGCGATACCAAATACGTGCGCCGTAAACATGTTTTAGACGCTGACGATAATATCGAAGAGGGAATTGAAATCGCTTTTCACCCGTTCATTAAAATGAAGGATTATCCGGGCGATCAGCCGCATTAATAAGCCGTGGCCGTCTCCGCGACCGAGGCGTCCGTGAGATACGCGCGCACCTGGTATTTACGGAATAAATAATGGCGCAACGCATCGAAGGCGAGCTGACCTTCGATGTTCGTGTTCAATCTTTCGGAGAGCTGAGTCGCCAAGTAATCGCGATTGATGCCCGCGATCACGAGCAGCTCGATATCGTCGGTCGCGACTCGCGTCTGCGCTTCTTGAATCGACGAGTTGATCAAGCGATCGAGCTGTTGCGCATCGAACTCAAAATAGCGCAGCAACTCCTCGCCGCTTTCGAGCAGCGCAACGAGCATCGGCACGCCATTCAACTGCCGGTTCAACAACGGCATCAAACGCGTCGACAGCGCCTTGACCGCGTAGCGGAAAATTTCCGACTCCTTGACATCGAGACGCAGCGCTATCTCCTTCACGCGGCGCAGATCGGCCACGCCGAGACGCACGGAAATATTTTTTTTAGTTGCCATCGGCTTGCACCTTCAAGCCATCGAGTTGATAGCGATAATCCTGCACGAGATTCTCGACTTCGACCTGTTTGATGCCCGTAAACGGTTCCTTTTGTTCCAAGACATCGACCAAGCCCTTGTTTTCGTAGCGTCCAAGCAGCTGCGAATTGATGTCGTACAACTTTTTGTTATTGTCGTAACAAATCGAAAAATTTTGCGTTTGCTTTTGCAGTTGCGCTTCGAGCATTTTGCGCTGCCCGGTTTGCTCCACCAGCTGCTGCTTCGTCGCCGACAATTCATCGCCGAGTTGGGTATCGTGCTGCTTCCATTGCTCGATGGCGCTGCCGTATTCCCTTTGCATTTTTTGTTTGCCGGAATCCGCAGCGGTTTTCGTTTCCGCCAAAGCGTGCGTGAGCTTATCGACCTGCTGTTTAAGCGTATCGACCTGGGTTTGCAGTTGCGCTTTTTCGTTCGTTGCTTGGCGCAGCATGAATTCGGCTTTTTGCAGTGCTCTTTGCGCGTTGGCATCTTGCGCGTGCGTAGGCGCCGCGAACAGCAGTGTCACCACGCAGCAGCTCAACGATACGATTTTCATCGGCATTGCCCCTAGAATTTCGCGTTGAGATCGAGCAATAAGGTATCGACCGCGAGCGGTGTCTTCTGTCCCGTGCCGTTTGAAACCGGATACCCAACCAGCACGCCATTGATTTCATCGGTGCTGATCCATTTCACGCCAAGCGCGACGTTATCGGTCAACCCATAATCGAAATTCAGGATGTAGCCCTTGCCGTCGGTGCCGCCGAGATGGAAATCGGAATCGGTGAACGCATCGATAACGGCATCGCGCTCAAGGTATTTATATGCGAACGACACTTGCCATTCGCTGTATTTTTTTACCTCCGGATAACCCACCGCCACTTTAAGCTCGTAGCCTTTGGTTTTCGGTGCGACATCCGCGCCGACCAGCTCCGACACCTGGCTTTTATCAAAGCCGATGTTTTTTACATAGTCGGCCGTGGTGATGACATGTACCGGCGCGAATCCCGCGTAATCGTAGCTGAGCAGCGCGTTGGCGAGATGATAATCCGCGGCCAGCGCATAACGCCCCGCCGCGGGATTTAACAAGGTATTGGCAATATTGAATACGGTGTTACCTTTTTGAAAATAAGCCGGCGCCGTGAAATCGAACTGATTGGGCGCGTTGATATCTTCATTCACTTGACCGCGCACATTGTTGTAATTGTAATACGCCAAGGCGAGCCCTACTTTCGATTGCGCCAAGAACGTGTAGTGAAAACCCAATTGCGCCGCGTACAACCATTTATCTTTCGATGACTCGTTGATCTCTTGCAGCGGAAACGCGCCCGCGGTAATAAACGGATCGAAACCGCGCGAAGCGCCGTCGGGATTATCCGAACGCAACATCCACCATGTTCCGACGAGACCTTCGAAAGTCAAATCCGGATGCCAGATCAAATCCGTGACCACGAAGGGATTTTTGATGCGGCCACCCGCGAGGTAAATACTTTGATCGAGACTTTTGTAACTCAGATACGCGAGGTCGAAATCGGTGGGATATTTCGCATTGTAAGTACCGATGGTTTGGTTCGCGCTGCCCGGATCGCTCTGGCTGCCCGTGACGATTCTGCCGCCAACCTCGACCGTTTGTGTAATTTTAGCTTTTAAGCCGAGACGAAAACGCGCGCGCAAGCGATAACGGTCTTCGGTGGTGTTGTAAAAATTGGTGTAGTTTTCCGTGGGTGTCGTCGTGTTTGCACTGTTCACACCGTTCAGATTTGGATAGGAAAACGGTACGTTGTTCGAACCGAAATGCTCGCCGTCGATGCGCAAACGCATATCGCCGTAGAACGTGACGCGATCGATCCAAGCCGGCAATGCACCCGGAACTCCCCACTGTTCGGTTTTCGCTTCCGCGATCACATCCTTGGTGACATCCTGTTTGAGATCGGTGCGCACCTGATCGCGAATTTCATCGCGCACATACGTCGGAATGTAGGGCACGCGTACCACGCCGGCCGGCGCTTCAATTTTTTTGTCGCGCTGCCCGGCAGACACCGGCTCGACCGCTGCTTCGCTCTGCTTGCGTTCGCGCGTTTTAATTTTATCGGCGAGATCTTTCAATTTTTCTTGATTAACGACGCCTTCCTTGATGAGCAATTGCAGCAAATCATTGGCCGTCAATCCTTCAAGCCCTGCATCGGCATTAGCGCCGGTATCGGCGAAAGCATGGCTGATCGAAAACGCACAGCAAAAAGATGCAGCGAGTGCAGTTGTTCCCCATTTGTTTTTCATTTCGGTGCTCTACATTCAAAATAAATTTACAAAACCGATCTCAGCCGCAACGTGATGCGATCACCCGCTTCGAGCGGTCGCGGCCGCGATAATTTATGTTTCTCCCGCAACGCCAATTCGATTAATTTTTTCGCTTCGGGAGCGCCTTCACGCTGCTCGACTTCGACGCGCGTCAACGCGCCGGTTTCATCGATCCACAATGTGACAATCGCGACATACGCCATATGTTTGAGTTTGTCGTCTTCGGTCAGCCAGTCGCTGACCTCCTGCCGCACGAACTGATCGTAGCCGGTGCCGAAACCGCGCCCCATGCCGCCGCCGGTTCCCGCGGCGATCGTCGGCCCTTCGCCACTCGCATTCGCATCCTGCTGCGGTGCGGGACTTTTATCCGGGGCCGGTTCTGGTTTATCGGGCTGCGGCTCCGCTGCCTTAATCTGCTCTTTCACTTCCGGCGGTTTGATCTGTTCGGGCGGCGGCGGTGGAGGCGGCGGCGGTGTGATTACCGTAATCTGCTGAATCATTTTTTTGGGCTTGGCGTTATCGCCATGAAAAAAATGTTTCAGCAGCAATACGCCCGATAACGCCAAAATAATGAAGACGGTAATGGCGATAGCCGATGCGTGTTTTAACCATTTTGCTTTCTGCATGCGCGCAAATTGTCTGACAACTTTTTAACAAAATGATGACAAAACGAAATTAGTTTTCGGCTTTTTGCGTCACCAAACCCATTTGCGTGATACCCACGCGCCCCAAAATATCGAGTACATCGACGACGCGCTGGTACTGCACCAGCGAATCGCCTTTCACGACCACCGGCAAATCGGGGTTGACCGCCTTGTATTGCTGCAGCAGCGATTCGAGCTGACTCAAACTCACCGGGTATGCATCGAGAAATATCGATCCGTCCTGCGCAATCGTGATCGCTTTGGTTTGCGGTTTACTCAAGCTCGGCGCGTTGCTCGCCTTCGGCAGATTGACTTTGATGCCCTGCACCGAGGCTGTCGTCAAAATAATGAAAATGATCAGCAGCACGTACGCCAAATCGAGCATCGGCGTGATGTTGATATCGTCGTATAACTTGTCGTCGTCTTGAACTTGCATTTTTTAACTCCAGACCTCCCCTGCCGCGCCGGGGAGGCCATTCACTTAAGCGCCGTAATATTCCGCGAGCCGCGTAATGAATTCGTCGGCGAACACACGCATATCGGCGATCGACGTTTTTATTTGCGACATTAAATAGTTGTATCCAAACAGCGAAGGAATCGCGACCATCAAGCCCATCACGGTTGCCGCCAGCGCCGCGGCGACACCCGGTGCGATGGCGGAAATATTCACATCGCCCGACGCCGCAATCGCGGCGAACGTGATCATCACACCGATCACCGTGCCGAGCAGGCCGATGAACGGACCGCCGGCAATGCCAATCGTGAGCAATACCATTTTTGAATTGAGGCGCTGCTGCTCGACCACCATCTGCGTATCGAGCGTGGCGCGGATCGCGGCGATTGCACCCGGCGTTAAACCCGCTGCGCGCGCACCGACACTGCTGCCGAGACGCGAATGCGATTCCTGAATGCCGCGATGATAGACGCGATAAATCGGCGAACTTTGAAAATGATCGTGCTTGCCGAATAGTGCCTGCGCCACCGGCGAACTTTCGAGTTCCTTGTCTTGGTCGGAATCCTCGTGATCGAGTAGCGCGGGATCGCGGCCGCTCAGCGCGCGATATTGATCGAGAAATTTCACGTTATCCTTATTGACCGCGCGAATGTAAAACGCTTTGCTGATCATCACCATCCAACTGATCGCCGCCATGATCGCGAGCGAGCCGATGATCACCCAACCGGCGTTATCCTGACTGCCGATAATGACTTTCCAGAAACTCGAACCGCCGCCGCCCGAACCGAGTTGCTCGGCCTGTTGCACGCGCAACAATTTATTTTCGATGCCTTGATTTTCGACAGCGAGAGAAATCCACGCCGCGCTGCGCGCAACGTGATCGATGCGCACTTCATCCATTTCGCCGACGAATGAATGCGTACCCTGCGCGTCATTGCCGAGCACGACGGCTCCGCCGAAATCCTGCAATTGCACGGGTACATTCGCAACTTCCTTGCCGTCGACGAACAACGTCAATTTCGCCGGCGCCACGACGAGCGCGATATGTTGCCATTCATTCGCACGCATGCTCGGCACTTTGGCGGTTTCCGCGGCGCGGCCATTCGGCAATATCAAGCGCGCGTAAATCGCATTTTGATCGATACCGATACTGAGATCCGAATTCGCACCGCTTTGATCGAACAGCAGTGCGGCGGTTTGCGGTCCGTTCGGTTTCACCCAAAAACTGATCGTTGCACCCTGCGTCGCCTGCGTCATCAACGCCGGCGATTCGGCAATCGACACCGACTGGCCTTTATCGAATTTCAAACCCGCGGCGATTTGCGCGACACCGGAAATTGTCGCGGTCGCCGCGCTGGCGTTGATCTTATTGGTTGAAGCATCTTGCGGAATCGCTTCACCCGTTTTGAAGTGATACACGGCCGACGTATTGATATCGAAACTGCCCGCGCGATCCTGCGCCGACGGCGCGGCGGCGTTGCCGTAATACATCCAGATGCGGCCGGAATTCACGCCCGCCGTGAGCTGCGGAATTTTCACCCACACGTAAATAAATTGATTGACGATGTCGAACGCATCGACATGAAATTTCAGCGGCGTTTTATCGTCGTCAGCGATGAAGCGCAGATCGGATAAATCATCCTTCAACGCAAAAAAATCCTGGAAGTTGCCCGCGTGCAATTTCACCAGCACGGTCGCGTCGCTAATATTTTCGGTGAGATTCGCTCCCGCCTTCGAGGTGTCGATCGCAATGGGAACGCGATTGGGCCACTTGTCGTTCCACCACGCCTGCGCACCGCTGCAAAACGCAACGCAGCAAAATAAAAATGTGGAACACAGCAGATAACGGCTGCGCATAGTTGTCTCCCCGACACTGGATTTACTGAAGCGATAAATAAATTTTGCTAATTCAATAAAAAATTTCGTAATCAATACTGCTTGTGTTTGTCGTCGCTATTTCGTTCGTGGTCGCTATTTTTTCTGTCGTCACTAGGCTGTTTGTCATCCTGCGATGAACCGTACCCGAGAATATCGACTGTCAATAATGCGAGTCCGCGCTGCCCCAAAGGACTCTGATCGGTGCCGCTCGCCGCATTGGCCGCCAATTCCTGCGCCGATTGCACCGCGCTCGCCGCGACGTCGCCACCGCCTAAACCGAGATCGGGCGTCGGCGCCGCGGGCGCGCCGGTCAGCGTGCCGGTGGCGTTGATCACATCGGCGTGCAGCACTTGATTCGCGAGCAGGAAAATATTGCCTTTAGAACTGATGCCCGCATCGCCCGCATCGATAGTGCCGTTCGGCGCGAATAGGTACACGCTGCCGCAACTGCTCGGATCCGTGCAACCGGCTTGAATACCGCTGCCCGACAGCGCGGCAGAAGAGACCAGCACCAAGTTGCCAAATTGGTCGAGAGAGAGCTGCGGCGGCGGCAGTGTCAACTTCGTGCGCGAACCGCGGCCTGCATCGATATTGCCGAAGCGCGCGAAGCCGACAATATCGCCGCCGTTCTGCACGATGATGCGCGAGCGATTGACATTGATATCGTCGCGCACGTACGCGTTAATACTGCCTTTACCGCCGACGACGATGCCTTGCACTTGATTCGGATCTGTCGTCGTCGCGACCGGCAAGCCGACATCGATACTGCCGCCCGGCGCGATCAAATTGATATTGCCGTCACCGAACCCCTGAATCACCGACTGCGTCAAGCGAATATCACCGGCGTAACCCGTTCCGGATGTTGCCGTTGAATTCGAAGCCAGTTGTTTTAGCGATGTCGCGGCGGAAGCATCGGGGAACAGCGTGTCGATGGCGCGATACGAACGCGCGATGCCTTCGCCAGTTTTTTCCTGCGCCTCGATACCACCGGGTTTGAGTTCGTTGAAATACGTATTCAATACCAACTCGCGTTGCTGCGCGTGCGTCGCGCCGAGGTAAATATTTTGACTGATCGCGAGCGCCTGCAACTTTCCAGTCGCGCCCGAGTTCGCTAGATTATTCAGCGCGGTGATTGCAGCATTGCGATCGCTGTAATTCGCGCCGGTGGCTGCATGCATATACGAAATGACATCGCCGCCGAAGCGCGATGAAGTGATGTAATTCAGTAAAAAGTTATTTCCGAGCTGTGCGGGCGTCGCACCGAAATAAATATCCTGACTGATCGAAAGCGCCTGAGCTTTTCCCGCGGGACCGGAGTTCGCCAAATTCTCCAGCGCGATTATTGCATCATCACGCGTTTTATAAACATCACCGGTTGCCTTCTCTACAAAGGAAATAACATCACCGGTAAACCGCGACAGGGATGCAACGCTGGGCTGCTTATCATTTTCAGACGACGGAGGGACATAGCCAAGCGACGAGGTGATGTAGTCGAGTAGATAGTCGCTACCGGTAATATATTTCTGAATGAAACCGTCGTAATTAAGTCCGACGCTTCCCAGACCCGCCAACACCGAAATTGTCGCGGCGGGTTCAGTGCCGAGCGCAGGGTTGTCGACGCTACCGACCGACTCTATACCTGCCACGCTGAGACCCAAATCGACATCGCGCCCAGCAAGAATATCGAAGCGCCCCGGTCCGCTGACTCGAATTTTAAGACCGTTACTCCCAGTCAACAGCAGATCGCGTCCCGCAATCATCTGGCTGACGTCGCTGGGATGTATGTTCTGAATAGTGATGACGTTGTCGACCAGATCGCGCCCTGCAATGATGTCGGTCACTTTCGGAGTCGTTAATCCAACATTGGTAATATCGCGTCCCGCACCCACAACTACCGTGGTCGGATCATTCTGATGCAACGGCGTCGACGTATGTGTATTGGCGCTTAACGCACTCCACTGCGAGCCGGAGTCATCGCCATCGCTATTCAGCGGCGTGGTGACGCGATAGAAACTATCCTGCGTGTCCTGTCGCAATATCGGTAACGTTGTTGCGTCACCATCGGGCAACACGATTATTGCGCGATCATCGAGACGTGGGCTTTGGCTGCGGATATCGGTACCAGCCAACATCGTCAAATTGCTGTTGGCGTCCGGCAATAATGTCATCGAGTTTCCGAGCACCACGGATCCAATTGCAGCCGTCATATCGACATTAGCCGGCAACACGCGCGACATCGCCCCGGCGGCAGCCGCGTCCACGGGACTGGAACTAAGCGGCCACGTCACGCCGTAAGCGTTTTTTAGATTGGAGATATCGTTTCGCAGTTCGATATCGCCCGTGGCGGCAAACAAACTGACGCTGCTCGCTGGCGTGTAGGTGAAGAATTCTGACTTAAGGGTCGCATCGTCGTTTTGATAAAACACCGTTGGATTGTAAATCGCTTCGGCAACAATTGAATTCTGCGCCTTAACCGCCACCTGCGCATCACCGATGCCGATCAGGTTCGCAACCTTCGCTCCCTGCGCTTGCGTCAACCCGCCACCTGCGGTGATCGCGCCCTTACCGCGCGCGGTATAAATCGCGCTCGACGCAATATCGCCGCCAGCCGTGACGCTAACATTGCCGCCGCCATTTACTTCGATTTTCGAAAATTTTGCGGCATCGCTTTTCGGACTGCCATCCGCTGCAAGAATCTGTCCTACCTGCTTTCCAGTCGTCGGCGCCGCAACTTGTAAATAGTTGATGTCTCTGCCTGCGGTTACCGTGACATTGCCGCCACCCAGCGCGGCCACGCCGCCGCCGAACAACGTCGGTGCTACACCCCAAGTTGCGGGGTTGGTAGCATCACCTAGACGCAAAAGCCACGATGAGGACTGAGCGGGAGCGCCGTTTGCCGTAACAACGGTAATATCATGTCCGGCGCTGACCGAGACATTGCCGCCATTGATCGGATACTCAGGCAGCGCGGTCGGAAAATCGTTTGATAGGTTATAAAATGCATCGTAACCGTAGATTGCTGAACCATTTTGTGTGGTGTATGGCGTCGCCACGCCCGACGTATAAATCGCTGCGTAATCATCGCCGAAAACGATATCGCCCGCCGCTGCCACCTGTATATTGCCGGTGCCCGTCCTGATCAAGTTCGCGATTGGCAACTCTGTGACAAGATCGCTTTGGGTTGATGCATCGAGCATTAAGTTGCCACCGCTGCCGCGTGCAATCTGAGCGGGATTCGCCGCAGTCAAATCGGCACCCGCGACGACATTAAAATTCCACGATGAGCCAGTTGCCAAACCAGAACAGGTTAAATTTATAAAGCAAACAAAGTTGTCGTTCGTATTGTCCTGAGTGGTATCAGTAAAGAAACCATCGCTGACCGGCGCCGCCACTTCAACATTTCCCACTGCGCGCAGGCTTAACAACCCCGGAATACTCGCATCGCTTCCATAACGCCAAGCGCCGCTGCCGTTGTCGAATAAGTCGATCGCGGTATCAACCAACAGATTGTTGTTGCTGTAAATATCGACGCCCGGCATCACGCGCAAATTATCGGGTGCGTTATTTCCGAAAATTTGCTGCTTCCAATTATCGACGCGCGCCATGAAATCTTGCGTATCGGTTTTGATCGTATCGATCACGGTGGAAATCTCCGTCGCCGCGTAGTGACGCACACCGACGAGATCAATAGTTTTCGCGCCGCTGATCTGTGCGCCGAATTGCGTTATCGCCAAGCCATTGGCGCCGTCGTCGCCGAGACCGTCGTTCGGAGTCTGCGCGATAACGCCATCTTTCGTGCGCGAAACTTCCAATGCCACACTGCCGTTTTTGCCGCCGCCGTTGCCGCCGACGGCGATCGTCGATCCGCCTTCAAGCGCCATAAAGCCATTTTTTGAAATCAGCGTGACATCGCCGCCATTGCCATTATCGCCCGTCGCATGCGCATCGATTTTGGCCGTGCCGAGCACATTCAAATCGTTTCCAGCGGCGAGCACTATCGAACCGCCGTCGCTGCCGCTCGCATCCAACGCGCCGCCAACATCGAGCTTGCCGTTATCGGCTTCGATATCGATCCGATGCGCGACGACGCGATCGCCAGCAGCGATGGCAAGATCGCCGCTGCGCTGGCGCAATGCGATCGAATTGTTGAAACCGCCGCTATTTAAGCGCGCGAGTAAATCAGAAAATCCGCCGATCGAATCGGCGTCGAGCGCGAAACTGCCGCCGTTGTGAATTGCCGCTGCCGTAGCGGAAATGTGCGCATCGATTTGCGCAAAACCTTGCGCAGCCGCGATATTGATCGAGCCCGCATCGGTATTATTTCCGCCAGCCGAGACCGTGAGTTTGCTATTGGCGGCCGCAACGATACTGCCGTTAGCCGCGGTGAAATTAATCGCGCCGCCGCCGGTTTCCACGGTTTGGTCGCCGATGGTCAATGTGCGCCCCGCGACATCGATGTCGGCGTGATCGCCGATTACGATGTCATCGTTCGCGACACCGCTTGCGCCCGTCGCATTTATTGTGAAATTTCCGCTCGGCAACACCACTGCCGTATCGATCCGCGCCGTCTTCGCATTGACTGTGACAGCGCCAAACGTTCCGGCCGCTGCTCCGCTCGTACCGGTGCCGCCGGTAATCGCAACGGCATCGTTAGCAGTGGTGTCGTTGCTTTGCAGTGTCAGCGCCGCGCCATCTTCGCTCGTCAACAGCGGCGTGACGATATTCACCGAGCCGCCGGTATCGAGTTTCAATTTATTTTTCGCAACGACACTGCCGCTCGCACTGAGCAGCGTTTGCTCGTTGAAATTATTCAATGCGAGCGTCTGTTGCGAATCCTTGCCGCCGTTCAATACGATCTGCTTAGCGGCTATTTGCAATTGACCGCTATCGCCGCTGCTGCCCAGAGCAGAAGTGCCCTTGCCGCTCAGCGTCAGCGTCTTGTTGGCGTTCAACGAAATAATATCTTTCGAGTTTGCAAAGCTACGCAAATTCGCCGCGCTGATTTGCAAATCGTCTGCGCTCAGGCTCACGCTGGAATAAAAATCGAGATTGCTCGAACTATTCAAAATCAGCTGCTGCAAATCGGCATTACTCGCACCGTTGCTAGTGCGCAACTGGTCCGCGCGCAATAGCAAACCGCTGTTGCCACCGCCGATACTGATCTGTGGCGCGCTGAATGCCAGCGAGCCGCCGTTGGCATCCATCACGCCGGCGAGATTCGCGCCCTGCGTGACATCGACGGCGATGGCTTTGGTCGCGTGCAATTGCGCGCTCGCATCGATGGCAATCGAACCCTGCGTTGCCGCCGCGCTCGTGCCGGTGCGTTGAATATCGGCCTGATTCACCGACGACAGACGCAATATCGCGCCATCACCGCTGACGTTGATCGTTTCGGCGTCGCTGCGCGGATTGCGCGCGCCGCTCGCCGAAATAATTGCATTGGCCGCTACCGTGATTTTATCTTTCGCCGCAACCAACAATTCCTGCACATTGAGCGCGACATTTTCCGCGATGCTGACCGTGTTCGCCGCGACCGATAGCTGCGTGCCGGAAGCAGTGGTTTGACGCGTGCCGCCGAGAAAAATACTTTCGACCGACGATAAGCCATTCAATTGGCTGTCGACCAATTCGAGACCGCTGTGCGGCGTTGTCGTCGGCGTTTTGACGACGCTGATCTCGTTGGCTTGAATATCGAGTTTGCCGCCGTGACCGCCGTCGGCACCGGACGCGCGCAATTCGCCGGCAAAAATCGCCGACGTCTGCGCGAGCAATTGCAACGAGCCTGCATCCTGCGGCAAATTCGACGTGCTGGTGTCTTCGCTCAGCCCCGATCCGTATTGCAAACGGTATTCGCTGCGATCGAATACCTGCGCGTTGGTTTGCAGCGCGAACGCACTCCACAAACTGTCTTGAATCAGCGGCGCGTTAGCGCTGCCCCACGGCGAATAACCCAGCTTGCCGGTAACGATTTGCGTGCCGTCGGCGAGCGTAAAACCGCTGCCGGGAGCGAGGCCGTTATATTTCGCCGCGGGTGTTATCAACATTGCGCCCGGCAACATCGCGTAACGCGCGGGCAATACTGTGTAAGTTTTTACGCTGCCGTCGATATTCAATGTCACCACTTGGCCCGGCGACCATCCGCTCGACGCTTGCATCGAGCTATCGAGCGTATCGAGCGGCGCGTAGGCGAGCGACAGGGTCGGCACAATGGCAAAACTGCTGCCGGGATTCGCGAGAATATCCTTGCTGCCGCCGGGGCCCGCGATAAATTGATATTCATACACGTCGCCGCCGCCTTTGATCACGCCGCTATCGTCTTTGATCACGTGGCTGCCGCTGATATCGATCACCGCGCCATTCGCGACAGTTTGATTCGGCGCTTGCAATACAATTTGTTTTTGCGGCAATGGAATTTGCCATTTGCCGTTGTTATCGATCACGCCGTAGGGCACCAGCGTATCGAGCGCGACGGAAGTATGGCTGCCAGCACCGAGCGTCAATTTATCCGTCGCGGTCATGGTGATCGAACCGAGCGGCGCTTTCACGGTTCCATCCTGCTCGATATTCGGCGCATTGAACGCAAGCGAACCGCCAGCGGAAAGCACGGCGGCCTGTGTGCCGGCCTGCTGCAGAATCGTCAATTTCGCATGAGGATCGCTACTCTGCACGTTGAAACTGAAATGATGCGCACTCGGTGGATAAATCTGTTGCGCTTGCAAAGTTAAATCGCCGGCAGCGGTTAGACTGCCTGCCGACAAAACCGTCGTAGTATCGTTATTGAGAATATCGCGCGCGCGAATATCTCCACTACTTTGCAGCGTGGTTTGCTTAGCTCCCGTCGTAGTCAATCTACCGATTAAATCGATAAAATTTCCAGCGAGCGTCAACGCACCAGTACCGCTGGTCGGATCTTTCGCGTAGTCATGTCTGAAAGCATCGGTCGGATCGCTATCGCTTCCCCACGCCAAATAACCCGCGCTGAGTTGCGCATTGCTACCGTTATTGAGCGCTATCGTATTCGCGCTCAGTTCCAAACTTTGGCGCAATGACAAATTGATATCGCTATCGATACTGATACTGCCTAACAATTGCCCGACCGGCGAGCCGGGGTTATTTCTGTCGTACAACGCCGTATTCGGCGATACCAATTGCAGCGAGTCGAAGCCACCAGCGCTAATCTGGTCGGCGGACAAATACACCGAATTATTTGCGTGGTTCGTGGGAGAAGATGCCAGCGCGGCTCGGATATCCTGCACATCTGAAATTTGCCCAGCAAGGTCGCGCAATATTAATCCGGAGGGAACACTGTCCTCCGACGATTGCGTTAGATGAATGGTTGAGGCGTCCGGCTTATTCAAACCGAACTGGTCAAGACGAATAGCACCGGCGTTATTGGTATCGAGCACGACCTCCAAGCGGCCGCCTTTCGCTCCCGCGACATGCGCGGCTTTGCCGCTCATATTCGCATCGAGCAACATGCCTTCCGCCGCCTGCAGATGCAGCGTGCCAGCATCCGCCGCCACCGCCGTACTCAGTTGCGTTGTTCTGCCGTTTGAGCTGTATTGACGCACATCCATTTGCTGCGCCGCGCCATCCACATTTAAGCGGCTGCCCTTTTCCGCAACGATGTAACCGTTATTCGCATTGAGCGAAATTTTGCCGGCGTTGTAGGTGACGTAATCGCGAAACGACAAATGATTGATTTGCGGCTTGGCGACAAAAGTTGCGCTGGTGTCGAGTTGCGCGTTGCTACCAAGCACGATCGCTTGATTTGTATTGTACCCATCCTTGTAATTTTTCTGCGTGCTATTGGCGACACCGGCCAGCGTAATATCGATATCGCCGCCCAATGCCTTGACCGTGCCATCGATTAAAATCTGCAGAGCCTGCGAATTGAGCGCGATGTTGGCACCGGGATCGCCGTTGATTGAAGCGCCGGTCTCCACGCTAAGCGTCGGTGCATCGAGCAAATTACCCACCGATGCGGGTTGTGCATCGACTGTCAAATTCAAATCGACCGGCTTGCGCAAATAATCCGGCAAGGTCGTGATCGCAACGAATGCACCCATGTCCGTGCCGGTTTTCTGCGTGAACAATTTTCGGTCCGGCACGGTCCAGTTATCGGTACGCAGATCGACGTGCGTATTTTGCGCAACGCGAATGCCATCGAGCGTACTCGTCAAGCTATACGCGCTGAAGCCGCCACGTCGAAAATAACCCGGCGTTAGCAACAGGTCGCGTCTCGCAACTCGTGTTCCGCTATTGCCGATCACGAAACCGTTGTGCGTCAGCGACAGGCTGCCACCCTGGGTTAGCGAATACGCGCTCAATGTCGCTCCCAATTGGAGTCGCGCTGCCGCAACGGTTTGCAGCGGCGTTACAGCGGCGTAATTCGTCGCCAGCGCAATCGAACCGCCCGCGCCCGCGGTCAAGTTCCTTTTATTATCGTAGAGCGCGCCGCCATTGCTGATCAGCTTTGAACCCTGATTGAGAAATAAACTGCCCGATTGCAAATTGATATTGCCGCCGTCGATAAAATACGGCGTGATGGTTTTGCCATCAAGATATTCGTTGATCCAAAGACCGCTGGTGTCGATACTGGCGTCGCTGCCGAGCGTTATCGTATTGTTGATATCGCCCGGAGTTTTTTGATTATTTAATGTGACTGAGCCACCCGCGATGCGGATCGTGCCATCAATATTGATTGCCGTGGGTTTGATTTGCGCTTCGGGTTGACTGGTAACACTAAACTTTCCACCATCGGCAAGACGAATATGGGCGCCTGGCGCGACATTGACACCGCCACCGGTATTGACAATAAAATCGCTCAACCCGGAGTTGGCAAATAGCTTATCGGTAATTTGTCCCGCAATATTTTGATACGCCTGTTGCGTGACGATATTAATGATGTTGTTGCTAAACGCATTGAGGCCATTTTTTAAATTCAGCGTCAGCGTACCGGCTTTTGGCGCGCTATCTTTATCGTGTTGATACACGCCGGTCGTTACACCGGCCTTGATGACATTGGCCGCAAGCGCGGGTGCGGTATCCGCGTTGATTTCGATGCTGCCCGCATCTTTGCCGTCGACGTAACCGGGCGCTTTAACGGTGATTGATTGTGAGTTGTCGTAATAGACATTCGGATCCGCTTGCGAGATTTCCTTCCAACCGCCACCGCCATGCACATACGTCGTGGTTTTCTCGCCACCTGCATAAGTGATTTTGCCGCCCGACACATCGATCGTCGCGTTGGGGTTGATGGTGACCGCGCCGCCACTCGTGATTTTTACCGAACCGCCCGCGCTCAAATGCTCCGATGCGCTGTGCGTCATCGCATCGATTTCACCCGCAACATTCGCAACCTTGGTGCCCAAACGCGCGTCGACCAACACATCGGCGCGATTCAGCGCATCGCCGCGCTGCACGGGCACATCGGCCAAATTGGCGCCGACCAATTTCGCCGTGACGACATTGTCCTGCACCGATTTTTGAACGCGGGCACCGCTGACATCGATTGTGGCATTGTTGCCGATGGTAATCGTGCTGCCGGGGTCGCCACCCGGCTGCGGTGCGCCCGGTGTTGTCGTCGCGGTCATTTGCACCACACCGCCGGTGGCATGAATCATTGCGTTATCTTGCAGTTCAATATTTTTACCCATCACTTCAACCACCGATGGGTTTTGCGCAACCGAATTCGGCTGCGACGCGCTAGTGTCGTCGGGCAACACTTCGGTAATGCTGTTTTTACCAAACGTTACGCTGCCGGTGCACGCTTCCCCGCTAGGACATACAGAAGGAGCTTGCGCAGTCGATGCATTGCCGGGATCTGACATCAATCCCATCAACGGCCCGCGCGCCAGCTTGTCGCTGTCGCTATTGCCGTTATAAATGCTTTGAGAAATTAACGTGTGATCAGCGTGATCGCGCGCCAGCAAGCGAATGGAACCGTTGCCGCTTTGACCCGCAGCCGTCGTAGCGGTTAAGCGGCCGCTCTGATTGATGGCCATACCCATCAGCGTGATATCGCCGTGCTCGGCAATAATGCTGCCGATGTTATTTACATTGCCGCCCGTATCGACTTCAACCAGAAAACCGGCGAGCTGCGGCGTGACATTGCCCGGCGTAGCCGCCGCGGTTAGATAGACCTTGCCTTTGCTGGCGGCCAGAATCGCTTGCCCGCCGGGGGTTTCAATCGTCCCGGCATTGGTAATGTTGTCCGCAAATATTTTTACGCCATCGAGACCATTGGAATGAATATTCGCGCCGCTTTCGATTTTTATTTCGTGCATGCCGTTGTCGCCCGGGAAAGCGACGAACGCGGCCTGCCCCAGTTTTCCCATGATGTCGGCAAGCGAATAATTTTCGAAATTGCCCCCATCCATACCGAGCTGCGACGCGATCAACGAGCCGACATTCACCTGCGCCGTCGAGCCAAAAATAATGCCGTTTTGGTTGATTAAATAAATCGCACCACCTTTGCCATCCGGCGTGACCGATTGCAGGGTTCCGCGAATTTCGCTAGGACGACCGCCGCCAATATTGTTTAACGCCGCACCGCTGTTGGGCTGATTGAAAATAACTTTGTAGCCGCTACCAATGTCGAAACTCTTCCAATTAAAAATTTGTTTCGGCTGGCTTTGATTGACCGTGCCTAAATTTCCGACCTCCGAGTAACTGTCATTGCGAACCGCAGGCATCGGAAGATTGGGAATGGTAGGCTGGGCAGCCAGCGCCGGCGCGATAGCGGCGTGCTGCAGGGCGACGATAACGATCCAGGCGATTCGTCGATGGTAATTTTTAATTCTCGGGTTCATCTCGTCTCTCGGTGATCGCTGCCGTAACGACAAGATCCGGCAAAAAGCCTTTCCGCTTCTTTTGCCAGAAAATTGGCTTCAGGAATTCGACGAATTCGATTTTTGTCATTGCCGACAGGGAAATGACTTATAGAGGGAGAAAATGACGGCTTGATGATGGATTTATTAAAACCGCGTAATTACAACCCGATGACATTTTTATTTTATCGTCGCGTAAACAATGAATGCCGAATGTAATTATTTTTGTACTACAAATCGATTTCGGCGCTGATTTTACATCGGCGATTTAACCAAGCTGTCATATTGCCGCCGCATGCTGCGTGCAACAATTTTTCTGCATTGAATATCACGCTGCTCGATGAAACTGCACCATCTACTATTGGCTGGGACCACGCTCTCCGTGATCGGCGGTGCGTTCGGCTATCATCATTTGGCAACGGAAAAAAATGAGCCAGCTAGCGCAACGCCTGCTCGGCGCGAAGCAAAGATCAGGTCCACTCCCGCGCAACTGCGGGCCGACGCGATCGATACTAGCCAGCCATCAACAGCAACCTCCGAGACCGCAACTCAACCCGCGCAGCGCATGTCGAAAGCAGCGTTAGCAGGATTCTTGGACCAAGTGATCGCCGATGCGATTCAGCGCGGCACGCTAGATCCCGATCGATTGTCGCCGCAACAACTCGCCTTGCTACCGGAAAAATTTCAAAAGAAACACGACGACGCCCCGCAGCTCACCGACGAGGAAATCGCGCATGTCGAGCAGCAAATTGCACTGGGCGACGACGCGCCGCCCGATCCGCCGCCGCCTTTCCCGTGTCCGGATCCGAATCATCTGCCGGACAATTACAATAACGACTACAACAAGATGATTTTGCGTGAGCGCGGCTGCAAGCTGTAATTAGTTTTTAATTCCCATCTGCTGCGCGAGCTGCTCCAACGGCAGCGCACCTGCCACACCCTGCCACTGCCCCTCTTTGTTTTTATAAATTAAGCCCGGCGTGCCTTCAAAATGCAGATCGCTCATTACCTTTTCGTGCTGCTTAAGCGCTTGCTGTAATTCCGCGGGCACGGGTTTAAGTTCGCTAATTGCGCCTTCCTCGGTTTTCTCCGCAAATGTCGTTTGATTCTCGGTATTCGCCTTGGCGCGATCTTTTGCCGCCATGATGGCAGCGGCACGACCCGGACTCGACGGTTTAAGAAAACCCACCATGACCCAGCGCAACTGCACTTTGCCCTGCGCAACCCAAGTGCGCGTTTCGGTAAAAAACTTGTGACAGAAAATGCAATTCGGATCGGCGATCACATATATCACCGGCGCGCTTTTTTTTCCGTCGATCACCAGCGTTCTATCCGCTTCCAGTGTTTTTACCGCCGCCGCGTAATCGGGCTTCGGAATATTTGCGGACGCATATTTCGCCGCGAGATCGTTGCCATCCTTGTCCACGATTTGTCCGGCGATGATCAGATCGTCGACCGAGTAGACGATCCCGTAATTGCCCTGCTGATTTTTCAAAACATAACCCGTCATGGCAGCGGCATCGGTTGGAAAACTTTTTACAATGCTGAAACCTCGGCTTTTGGCAAAGACCTCTACCGAGGTGGCGGTTGAATGCGCCGATTCCTCGCTGAATCCAAGCGTCGATTGCAATGACAAAAGCATTACGCAGACAACGGAAAAATATCGATAGTTGGTAACCATGTGAATTAACTTCCTAAGCTGGCAGCGATAAAGCACCGCGAATTGGATTACACGAATCAACTCGAAAAATTTCCTTCAAGTGGATTGGTTTCGACTAGAAATCGACATTCACGCGAATGTACGAGCGCCAATCACCCTGCTGGACGCGATCGCTATCCTTGAGCGGGTATGCAATATTCCACAGCAAGCGCAGATGTTCAAGCGCTTGCAATTGTACACCGGTGCCGACACTTTCAAGATTTTGGTGGATGGCTTGTTCCGGCAACGCGTCTTTTATGCGCACCTCGCCCAATTCGTAAAATAGCAGCGCGCGCAAATCATTGAGATTGTCGCCGAACCATCGCGCCGCGGACGGCGTGTGCATTTCGAGGCCAGCGGAATAGCCGTAATCGCCAAGCGTTTGCGATTCGTAATAGCCGCGCACGCTGCTGAAACCGCCGATGCTGAATTGCTCGTTGTCGATCAGCGGCGAATCGGTAAGCTGCGCGCGCGCGCGGCTCAGCAATTGCCAATCGTATGCAAAGGTGTCGGTGCGCGAAAGACCCGCGCTGAAATACATATAATCCGCATGAGCGCCCGAACGTTTTTCGGCAAATTTATCTTCGTTGTTGACCAGACCGCGAATGCCGAAATCCGTTGCGAGGTTAAAGCTGGTCAGCGATTTCTCGCCCAACAAGGTTGCATTATATTGCGCCGACCACTGCACGTAGCGAATCGGCTGCTCGGCTGCCTCGACTTGTTGATTGAAATCCTTGTAATCGACGCCAAGAATCGCCACCTGTGTGTAATCGCTGCTTGCGGGTAACGAGCGAATAAAACGCAAGCCGGCGACTTCACCGTCACCCAGCACATTTAATATGTTGCCGCCGACGCTGGCATCGACCTGCGTTTTCACGTCGGTTTTGGATTTCACCGCGTATGCCGCAATACGCCAGTTATCAGCGAGCGGCAGCGCGTACGAAGCCGATAGAACATTCAACTCGCTCGGACTCTGCGGCGCGATTTGATACGTCAAGCCAAAACTGTGTGCGCTCTGCCATAAATTATCGTAACTCAACGTCGCGCGCAGACGCGGGCGCGTGGTGTCGATCGAATTGAAGTTGTTGTATTCGATACCGCCGTGCACCGGCAAGGTGTCTTTCACGCGCAACTCGACATCGACATCGCCTCGATTTTTTCCGGGCTTTAAAATCGGCGCCACGCGCAGATCGCCCGAGCGCATGTTCAACGCTTTAATTTCTTGTTGCACCGCGGCGGCAGCCAACGGTTTGCCCGACTGCAGCGACGGCAATTGCGCGCGAATGCCGCTCGGCGTGAAATAACGCGCACCGCGCACGACTACGCGACCTATCTTTCCCTCCGTGACATTCAACGCGACGACGCCGGCGACGACATTCTGCTCGGGAATATTCACATAAATCGCCGGATAACCCGCATCGCGGTACGCGCGCTCGAGACTGTCGGCCGCGTGTTGTACATCTTCGATGGTTTTATCGGGACCGAGATACGGATACAACGTTTTTTCAATCACGACACGCGATAGCAACGTATTGCCTTGGAGTTGATACTCCCAAATATCGAACGTCTGCTGTTTTTTCGCCGGGTTTGCGGATGAATTGGCATATTGCGGCACGCCGGTTTTCGCGGTTTCTTCAGCAGCGGCCAGCGGCACAATGGCAATGGATGCAAGCCATGCGAGCGACGCAAAAGCAACGCCGCGGCCTCTCGGGAAAAAAGTGAGGCTCGTTAACATTTTTCCTATTCTTCAGGCAGATTCGATTTATGTTGAATGTGAGTACGCGAGGAATGTGTCGCGCGCAACGCAGCGCACATTAAGCACAGAAATAATGGCAAAAATATGACAAATAAAAAAACCGGCTGCATTTCTGCAACCGGTTTCTACATTGACAAATTGCAATGCTGTCCCTGCATTTAAATAAAAGGCGCAGCGTTGCACTGCGCCGATCGATCCTTATTCGAAGTCCACGCCAATGCCGGTCGTTAAGCTGATCGGCTTGCTGACGTTACAGGTTTTGTTGTTGCGGGTGTATTGCATAACCGGCAACGCAGCATTGAACGGACGCGTTGGGGTGCCCAACAAGTCCAGCGTGCCGGCGGTGCCGAACGGGAAGGTCAACGACAGGTTGATCGAGTTCAACTCAGACGCGTTGGCCGCGTTGTTGCGAATCGTCGAGATGATGGCCAGCGTGTCGCCACTCGGAGCCAACACCAGCGGTTTGCCGCTGTCGTTGTCCTGATGGACATCTTTGTTGCGCCATTGGAACGATTCGCCGCCCCACGCTGCGTATTTGCCGTGTGCGACATTCGCCAAGGTCGGTGCTACGCCGTTGATCTTGATGAAACCCCACTTGCTGTTGCCTTGCAAGATCGGGCTGCGATCGAGACCCATGATGCCCACGTTCCACTTGCCGGCATCGTTGAGCGCCTGCGAGCAGTTATCGACATCGCCGCTGCCGCCGCCTTCGTGAATAACGGGTGTTGTGGTTGCCGACGGCACGACCGGGTTAGCCCAGGTAGCAGTCGAGCAAGCCGACGGACTGGTGAGGGCGACGCCCGAGGAGCTCAAGCAAGTGGTGTTGTCTGTGGCAGGAAAGTCCGCAGCCGCCGCGCATGGAACATGCGAGATGGTCGCATTGATGGTGCCTTGCGTGCCCGAACCCGGCGTGCGGCGGCAGACGAATACACGCGAATCGGACGGAGCCGTGACGCCGCTCGTCGCGGTCAGCGCTACATTGTTGAAAAATACCTTGCTCCAGTTGCCAATTTTCCCGGCCAATATCGAAGCGATTTGCTCGTCTTCCAAGCTGGGCATGTTGGCGATGAACGCGGACTGCAGTCCGGCGTTAGCGGCGAACAACGATTGTTGCGTGATATCGTCGATGCCGTCGCCGTTGCTGTCGGTGTTGAGACCTTCAGCTTTCTGCAATGCAATGTAGAGTTTGTCGTCGACGATGATGCCCATCGTGATCGCATAGGTACTCACGGTATCGAGGTTGGCCAAACAATTGGCGTCGCACTCAGGCTGTCCGGTCGCGACGTTGGGTTGCACGAAATCGCCCGGAGGCAAGTCGGAGTTGCCCATATCGGGGATCGCGGCAGCGCCCGTGAAGGTGCTGGTGTTGTCGCACTTGTAGATGGTCGCATCCGCGGTCACACCGCAGTTTGCGCTGGTGACAGTCATCTGCGTTTGCGATGTTTGCGCGCTCGCTACCGGTAGCGTGCCTTGGAACGAGCCGCCCGATGAGCGTTTGCGGAACAACACATTTTCATCAGCCGCGGTGCCGACCTTGGTGTGGTCGACGGTGCAGAAATAGGACGAGTAGGACGAGCCTATCGTTTTGCCGACACCGGTGCCGCAACTGGTCGCGCTCTTGGTGCCGCTTTGGCAATCATCGGAAAACGTGGTCAACGTGCCCGCCACGCAGAGCTGGCCGATCTGATCTTTGAGCGCAATGTCCGCTGCCGAAGAGCCCGACAGATTGATTTCGAGATCGACTTGCGCACCGCCGGCGAAATAGGTGTTGCCGTTGGCGGGGTTGTGTCCCGGCAGAATATTCGCGGAAGCGGCGCCGGAAATGGCTGCGATCGCGGTACTGAGCAACAGTACTCGAGTGTTCAATTTCATGATAAATACCCTCTTACGGCGATCCCGGCAAAACCGAGATCGCGGTTGCGAAAATGACTTGTCGTGAAGTTAACGGGCTAATGCATTATCAAGCGGCACGGCGGCGGCGACCGATCGAACCGAGACCCACCAACGCCGAACCCATCAGCCAAGCCGCTCCGGGAACCGGAACGCTCGATACGGGAGCAGAGTAGGTCAACGTGTTGTTCGCCAGATTGATCGACCATTGGCCAAGGGCTTTGACGTCGGGCGTAACTCCACCGTTAAACTCGTAAAACGCCAGCGATTGATCGGTATTCGCGGTGATATTGAACGGCAAGCTTTGCGCAGTGAATTGCATGCCGATAACGCTGTTATCGCCGAGATAATTACCCGTGGTGCCGGCGCCACCCTGTACGGCGTTATTAGCGGCATAGTTGACGTCGGCCTCGTTAATTTTGCCGGCGGTAGCGACCGAAGCATTGATCACGTTGCCAATATCCGATTGATTCGGAGTAGGGTTGGCGGCATTGGTCGTCATCATTACTTGCTGCACGACCGGGTTGAATTGGCCGTTGCTGAGCGCGAAAACTGCGTAGTGCAGATCAGAGGCGTTCGCACCCGCGAAAATGCTAAACGCATTGGCATCGAGTGTGAAGGATTGAGAGAAAGACGCATTGGTCAGGTTAGCGTCGAAATCGGCAAAACGAGCGCCGAGATCTTGAGCGACCGATACTTTTTGGCTGGCGTTGCTGTCCCATACCGCCAACATCAACTCACCGTTGCCATAAAATCCGTCTACCGAACCATTGTCCCACGCTGCATGCGCGCCAGAAGCTGCGGCCAGAGATACAGCCAGAGCCAGAAGAGATTTTTTCATTGCATTTCTCCTAATAGAAAGCCAAGTGAAAGTTTCGTTAACGAAGTGCAGTGCAATTCATTCACCCTGCGCGTAACCACAAGAAAATTATCTGCGAAAATTCGCAGCAATCTTCGTGCTTTCACGGTGGCAACCCGGCCGTCTTGTGTGCCGTCCAGAACAACACAGAAGATCCGTAGCTTTCCGAACCCGCCTCGCGACGGGAGTGGCGTTTCCGTTGTCGTTGACCGATTCACCTCTAACGCTATTAATTAGCTGCGCGCAGCAAATTAAATAAAGCTGCATCGATCGCGTTACTTTTTAACAAACAAAAATCGCGAGGCAATGTCCGCACGATGAATAGTTTTTGAATTTTCATTTATTCATTGCGCGGACAATTCGTATTGCGTTGCCTCAACGACGCAGAGGAATTGTCGTGGGTGATGGTTACATGCGTATTATTTTTGTGGATTGCAAAACGTAATACAGACGTCTTGCCAGCATCGGCAGCGGAGCAAAAAAGCGTCAATTTTCTTTACAAAAATATTACGTAAACGTAATATTGACCAGCCAAGCGGGCTCTTTGGCATACTTCGAAATATCCCAGATACTGTATAACTTATTGTTTTTATTATTTAATTTTTTTAAAAACTCATCCCCATGAACTCATGGCTCATATTTAGGCCTTTTTTTTGCTTGATATATCCGGTTAAACCTGGCGAGAAGACATTGATTTGGCTGCTGCTCTCGAGAAGGCTAACGAAAATATCATTGTTTGAACAAAATGATGCAGCAGAAGTTTTAAAAAAAATTCACGGCAAATTAATACAAATATGTTCTAGTCAATTGCAGACATTTATTCATGCAAACGCTGGGCGATTTGTTGGCGGAATAAATGCAAAAAGCAAAACAATTGGGCGCCGCGATGTCACGCGGAACTTTTAAAAATGGAAATTTAAATGAGAGGAAAATAACATGAAGGTCAGAAATCTGATTTCAGGGATAATGCTAGTTTCAGCCTTATCAACACCCGCCTTCGCGAGTTCTTTTTCGTTTGGCGCGGATTCGCTTTACAGCAACCCGAACCTCAATAAAAAGCTAGATATGGGTAACTACGATTTTTCCAAACAGCATTCGCGTTATGGTTCGTATTTCACCGACACGTGGAAATTTACCGTGGCTAGCGACTCCTCCGCGTCGATCAGTATTTCAGACTTAGGAAGCACCGTCGGTAGTTCACACATCAATCGACAGGCCAAATTTCATCAGTTACAGCTCCGACAATTCCGCGGGCCGATCAACACTTCAAAAGTTTTTAGCACAAACGATCTCTCGATTAGCATTTTCAACAACAGAGGCGAACTGATCGGAAAAACCGACGGCAACGGAAAACTCGATCATTTGGATCTGTTCGCGGGCAATTGGTATACGATCAAAGTAACGGGCAAGGTTGATGGCTTTTTCAGAGGCTCATATCATGGCGTATTCGACTGTCACCCGACAGAAGTTCCGCTCGGCGAGACAGCTCCTATGTTCGGCTCCGCACTCGCATTGCTGGTTTGGCGGGTACGCAGACGTTTCTCGAACGTAGTTTGACGCCCAAGGTGCAGCTAGCAGTCAATCATTGTGCTGTTACGAATTCTGTCTGCACGCTTGGTTCAAATGAAAGCATCCCTTAGAATTCGCATTTATTCACGAAAACTAAGGGGTGCCTTTGATCCAAATAGCGGGTGTTCGCCAGCACCTCCTCTCGCAACCTCGCGCTCGTTTTTCATTGTTAGCGTTATTTGTCGCTTACCTTTTCTGTATCACCCCATGCAACGCTGATCCACGCATATTGCCTCCCGATAACGCTCTACAGCCTGAGCAAGTAGGCATCGTTATCAACGATAACGACCCGCTGAGCATCGAAATCGGCAACTACTATCGAGAGCGCCGCGGCATTCCCGTTGCAAATGTTGTGCATCTGCGTTTGTCGACGCAAAAGTCCGCAATCTCTCCCGGCGAATTTGCCGTGCAGAAAAAACTTCTCGATGCCCGCATACCCGCGCGCGTGCAAGCACTGGCGCTCGCATGGACAACACCTTACCGCGTCGGCTGTATGTCCATTACTTCAGCATTCGCGTTCGGCTTTAACGATCGCTATTGCGCATCGGGCTGCGTGACTACCGCCACAAGCGAATACTTCGACAGCAGCAGCCGCACACCCTTCGCCAGCTTTCATATACGACCGGCGATGATGCTGGCTGCTCGCGATTTACCCACCGCTATAAAATTGATCGAGCGCGGTATCGCCGCCGATGGTTCGCTTCCCAATGGCGCCGCCTATTTATTAGAAACATCCGACAAAGCGCGCAGCGTGCGCAAAGTCTTTTTTGCCGAAGCTCAACGCGTTTTTAGCGATCAATTGCCCGTGCATGTTATGCAAGCGAGCACATTGAAGAATGCGCGCGATGTGATGTTTTATTTTACCGGCCTCGCCAATGTTCCCGATATCGAAACCAATCGATTTTTACCCGGCGCAGTCGCCGATCATCTCACGTCGTTCGGTGGGCAGTTGACCGATAGCTCGCAGATGAGCGCGCTGCGCTGGCTCGAAGCAGGTGCGACCGGCAGCTACGGCACAGTGGTTGAGCCGTGCGCTTTTACGACGAAGTTTCCGAACCCTATGATGCTTATGCAACACTATCTTGCGGGCGAAACGCTTATTGAAGCGTATTGGAAAAGCGTGGCGATGCCCGGTCAAGGTGTATTTATCGGTGAACCGCTCGCACGCCCTTATGGAGCCTATCGGGTGGAACAGCGCAATGGTCGTTGGTATGTGAAGGGAACAGCATTGCGTCCCGGCAACTATGTGCTATTCGGCGCGGATAAAATCACCGGCCCTTTCGAGCATATCGCCAGCGGCCTGCAGGTCAGCGCGCTGACGCGCTCGCTGGAATTGCCCACCCCGTTGCGCGCTTTCTACCAGTTGCAGCGCATCGATATGGGCGTTAATTTAATTCCCACCGAGCCCAGCATTCCATGAAAAATCGGCCGTTGCTGCGACCGATTTTTTTAGAGTGCGCGCAGTCCGCGCCGCATATCGTCCTTCAAGTCATCGATATCTTCGAGACCCACCGCGACGCGAATTAAATTATCGGTAATACCCGCCTGCCGGCGCTCCTGCTCGGAAATACGTCCATGCGTAGTCGTTGCAGGATGCACGATTGTCGTTTTTGTATCGCCCAGATTAGCGGTGATCGAACAAATACGCAGCGCATTGATAAAACGCCAGGCAGCATCCTTATCGCCGCGAACGTCTTTTTTCCCGCCCACGCTAAAGGCCATGACACCGCCGAATGCGCGCTGCTGTTTCGCAGCGAGCTCGTGTTGTGGGTGCGACGTTAAGCCCGCGTAAAACACCTGCTCGATTCCGTCTTGCTGTTGCAAAAATTGCGCAAGCTCAAGCGTATTGCGACTGTGTGCTTCCATCCGCAAGCGCAGTGTTTCGAGTCCTTTCAAAAAAACCCACGCATTGAACGGACTCATGGTCGGACCAGCGGAGCGTAAAAACGCCAATACTTCTTCCATTTTTTCGCGTTTGCCAAGCACGGCCCCACCGAGGCAACGGCCCTGCCCATCCAGATATTTCGTCGCCGAGTGCACGACGATATCGGCGCCGAGCTCCAGCGGTTTTTGCAATGCGGGTGAGCAAAAACAATTATCGACAACGAGCTGACAGCCGCGCTTTTTCGCCAATTGCGCTATCGCGGCAATATCGGCAATTTCATTGAGCGGATTTGACGGTGTTTCCAAAAATAATAATTTAGTATTCGGCTTAATCGCGTTTGACCAGGCGTTGTAATCAGTCAATGCGACGAATGTCGTCTCGACGCCAAATTTCGCGAGATACTTACTGAACACAACCGTTGTCGTGCCGAACACACTGCGCGAACAGGCGATATGATCGCCCGCTTTCAGTAGCGCCATGCAGGTGCTCAAAATTGCGGCCATGCCCGATGCCGTGGCAACGCCCATCTCCGCGCCTTCCATCGCTGCGAGACGTTCTTCAAAAGCGCGCACGGTAGGATTGGTGTAGCGCGAATAAACGTTGCCGGGCTCGCTGCCAGCAAAACGAGCCGCGGCTTGCTCGGCACTATCGAACACATAGCTCGACGTCAAAAACATCGCTTCGCTGTGTTCGCCTTCCGCCGTGCGCTGATAACCTGCGCGAATCGCAAGCGTATCGAGATGCGCTTCCCGCAAAACTTCTCGCCGCTGGTTTTCCAACAACTGGGGGTCCTTGTCAGACATTTTGCTTCACCTGAACCATGATCATCCGCACGGAGCGGTCATCTACAAAATCGTATTGTGCAAACCGACAATGCTGCTGCCGGTATCCTCTAACTTCGATTTATTACCGTCATTGCGCGCATCGGCCAATCGCATCAAATAAGCGTTGCTGATATCGCCCGCGACATAATTGCCGTCGAACACCGCGCAGTCGAACTGCGTCAACTTTGGATTGCCCTCGGCCGAGCTTGCAATCAGATCTTCGAGATCCTGATACACGAGCCAATCGGCGCCGATGAGCTTGCATATTTTCTCTTCGCTGTGCCCGTGCGCGATTAACTCCTCGGCGGTTGGCATATCAATGCCATACACATTCGGATAGCGCACCGGTGGCGAAGCCGATGCGAAATAGACTTTGCGTGCGCCGGCCTCGCGCGCCATTTCGATTATCTGCTGACACGTAGTGCCACGCACAATCGAATCGTCGACGAGCAATACGTTTTTACCCTGAAACTCGAGCCCGATCGCATTGAGTTTCTGCCGTACCGATTTTTTGCGTTGACTCTGCCCCGGCATGATGAACGTGCGGCCGATGTAGCGATTTTTCACCAGACCTTCGCGAAATTTCACGCCGAGTCCGTGCGCGAGCGATTGCCCCGCGACACGGCTCGAATCGGGAATCGGAATCACCACATCGATATCGTGATCGGGACGCAGGCGCAGAATTTTTTCCGCCAGTTTTTCGCCCTGCCGCAGCCGTGCTTTATAAACCGAGACGCCATCCATGATCGAATCGGGACGCGCGAAATAGACGTGCTCGAATATGCACGGCGTCAACTTTGGATTCTCGGCGCACTGTTGCATCGCGACGGTGCCATCGGCCGCAATGTAAACCGCTTCACCGGGATCGATGTCGCGCACCAGCTTAAAGCCGAGCACGTCGAGTGCGACACTTTCCGACGCGAGCATGTATTCGTTCCCCTGTGCGGTTTCGCGACTGCCCAGCACGAGTGGGCGAATACCGTTGGGGTCGCGAAAGCCGATGACGCCGTAACCCGCGATCATCGCCACCACCGCATACGCACCGCGGCAGCGTTCGTGTACACCTTTCACCGCACTAAAAATATCGGCGGCGCTCGGCACCAATTTGCCGAGCCGCTGCAATTCGTGCGCAAAAATATTCAACAACACTTCAGAATCCGAATCGGTGTTGAGATGACGCAGATCGGATTGAAAAATTTCGCGGCTGAGTTCTTCAGCATTGGTGAGATTGCCGTTGTGCGCCAGCGTAATACCGTACGGAGAATTAACGTAGAACGGCTGCGCAAGCGCGCGGCTCGATGTCCCCGCCGTGGGGTAGCGCACATGACCGACACCCATGTTACCGAGCAGTTGCTGCATGTGCCGCGTGTGAAATACATCGCGCACGAGACCGTTATCCTTGCGCAAATTGAATTTGCCGCGATAACTCGTGACGATGCCCGCCGCATCCTGACCGCGATGCTGCAATACCGTCAATGCATCATAAATGTCCTGATTGACGTTATTCTTGGCAACGATGCCGACAATACCGCACATGTCAGTAACCCTCGATCAACTTTGATCCGCGCTGTGATGCGGGTTTTCAACCATTAAATTCACGACTTCGACAAAACTGACGCGAATTTAGCGCCGGCTTGCTCGTGCGACTTGCGCTTTTTCCGCAAGCGATTTACTCCAACCTAACACTTCGCTAAAGGTTCCGCGCGCCCAGCCTTCGCTGGTTTCAAAATACGGCAGCAGGCGCGATTGATGCCACCACGGATCCTGCTTCATCTCGGGCAGCGCCATCGGCAGCAAAATGACCAGCGCCAACACGATCAACAAGCCGCGCGCGGCCCCGAACGCCGTGCCGAGCACGCGATCGACTGTACCCAGGCCCGCGCCGATGACGAATTGATGCAACAACCAGTTGATGATCGCACCGATCAGCAATGTCAGTGCAAACAATGCGGCAAATGCGAGCACCGTGCGTATCGACGGTGTGCTGATCCATTTGGAAAAAATCGTGGCGAGGCGTTCGTGAAATGCGATCGCGACAAAACTCGCGGCGGCCCAGCTGGCCAATGACAGCATTTCCTTGATGAAGCCTCGCAGCAAGCTGACCGCGCAGGACACACCAATGATGGCGATAATGGTCCAGTCAGCCCAGTTCAATGACATAAACGCATGCAATCCTATTAATTGCTCGCCGGCAATCGAGCGCGAAGGCCGCGCATTGTAACAGAGCGGCGTCCATTCGCCGATCCTTGGCGCAGCACTTGACTAACGTTGCGGCGATTGAAAGCGCACCACCATGCTGTTCACTTTCAGCGCGGTATCGATTGCACGCTTCTGCTCGTCAGCGCGCTCGCGGCTGAGTTTGGGACCGACAAACACCTTGACGCCGGCGGGTGCATTGGCGGTTTTGTACGGCTCGGTATACGCTTTAAACCCGCGTTGTTGCAGTGCCGCTTTTATTTTGTCGGCGCTCGCTTGCGTCGAAAACAAACCGACCTGCACCACCCACGCAACGGGAAGACCATGCTGGTCGAGTTCGAACGTCTCGCCATTTGCAGTTGCGTGCGGTGTTTTTTCCGGTACCGCTTTAACGGCTGTTGCCGCGCTGGAATTCGGCTTCGACGCCGCGACCGCAACCGGCTTATCCGCCGCGGCATCGGCGCGCAACGCCGGCTGCGAATCGCGCTCACTACCAAGCGGCGCAACGTCCGCAGGTCGTATCGGCTCGGGTACATTGAACGGCTTTATATCCGGCGCGGCTGGAATTTGCGTGGTACGGGATATGGGATCGACCGGGCTATCCGCGCTCAGCAACCAGAACCACGCGATCACCCCGATAACCAACAGCGCAATACCGCCAACGAGGCGTTGCCGCAAGCTATCGCCCTTGAAATCATCACCCGCCATTCACACCCCTCCTCGCTCTACAAAGGCGCCGCTTGGATTTGCGCCGTCTGTAAGTAACCCAGCACAGCCGCTACGGTAAAAAACGATCCGAATACTACGATGCGATCACCGGACCGCGCTTGTGCGATCGCGGCCTGATAGGCAGCAACAACGGTCGGCGCCACAACAATTGTCGAAATCTCAGCCGCGCGCAACTGCGCGGCAATCGCATCGACGGCCGCCGCCCGCGGATTATCCGTTAACGCACCGATGTACCACGCATCGATGCTATTTTTTAACGCGGCGATAACCGCTGCCACATCTTTATCGGCCATCATCGCAAACACGGCCAGCGTGCGGCCACCCGCATGCGTCTGCGCCAAGCGTTGCGCGAGCCAACGCGCCGCGTGTGGATTGTGCCCTACATCGAGAACGACTTCGACCGCGCCGCGCGCGATGCGTTGAAAACGTCCGGCCAAATTGGCCGATCGCAATCCGCTCTCTATAGCGTCTGCATTAATCGTGAAAGGCAAACAGTGCAACGCCGCGATCGCTGCTGCCGCGCTCGGCAACGGCAATGCCGGCAGAGGTAAGTTTTCATAATCGGCAGTGCGCGGCAGTTGCGTGCTCGACCAACACCACGACGAATCGTTTACCGTGTAATCGAATGCAGTGCCCACTGCGTAAAAACGTGCCCCGAGTTTTTGCGCGGTATCGATGACGCTGCGCGGCGGATTCGCATCGACGCAAACCGCGGGTTTATGCGCACGCAAAATGCCGGCTTTTTCCGCGCCGATGCTTTCACGATCAGAACCCAGCCAATCCTGATGATCGAGATCGATGCTCGTGAGCA
This sequence comes from uncultured Verrucomicrobiaceae bacterium, assembly GCA_964500675.1. GTDB lineage: Bacteria > Pseudomonadota > Gammaproteobacteria > Pseudomonadales > CAMLJR01 > CAMLJR01. Next base: position 508,275 of record CAZCNY010000001.1, read on the forward strand.
CGGCGACATCGGGATCGATGATATTGACGGCATCGAGCCGTCCGCCAAGACCAACTTCGAGAATCACAACATCGAGCCGCGAGTGTTGAAACAACCACAGCGCCGCGAGCGTGCCGAATTCAAAATACGTCAGAGAAATATCGCCGAGCGCCGCGTGCACGACACGGAATGCTTCGCACAATTGCGCATCGCTCACCACAACGCCGTCGATGCGCACACGCTCGTTGTAGTACAGCAAGTGGGGAGATGTGTAAGCGCCGACGCGATAACCCGCCGCGCGCAACATCGCTTCGAGAAAAGCGACACAGGAACCTTTGCCGTTGGTACCGCCGACGGTGACGATCTTGGCGCGGCTGAGGTCGATTGTTAGACGCGCGGCGACAGCGGCGACGCGCTCCAGACCCAACTCAATCTGACGCGGGTGGTGCGCTTCCATCCATGTCAGCCACTCCGCTAAGCTTTTCATCGCCATAGCCGATGTCGGCGGTCGCTGCATTCCTACGCAGCCGGAGCTGGCTGCTTGGTCAGTTTCGCCAGCACGCGCGCGACGGTATCGCGCATATCGCGGCGATGCACGATCATGTCGATCGCGCCGTGCTCAAGCAAGAACTCGCTGCGTTGAAATCCTGGCGGTAATTTTTGCCGGATCGTCTGCTCGATGATATTGGGGCCCGCGAAACCTGCGCGCGCGCCCGGTTCAGCGATATTGATATCACCCAGCAGCGCAAGACTCGCGGAAACGCCGCCGTAAATCGGATCGGTGAGCACGGAAATATATGGCACACCATTTTGCTTCATACGTTCGAGCACGGCGCTCGTTTTCGCCATCTGCATGAGCGAAATCAGAGCCTCTTGCATGCGCGCACCGCCCGACGCGGAAAAACACACGAGTGGAATTTGTTCTTCGAGCGCGAGATTCGCCGCGCGTTTGAATCTTTCGCCGACGGCATTGCCCATCGAGCCGCCATGGAAATTAAATTCAAACGCCGTGACAACGATCGGCATCAATTTGAGCGAACCGCGCATCGCGATGAGCGCATCTTTTTCGCCCGTTTCTTTCTGCGCCTGCGTCAAGCGATCCTTATATTTTTTGATGTCTTTGAATTTAAGCCGGTCGACCGGCACAACATCCTGCGCAATCTCGACGCGGCCATCGGCATCGAGAAACATATGCAAACGTTCGCGCGCCCCGACACGCATGTGATGATCGCACTTCGGGCACACATCAAGATTTTTTTCGAGTTCGGGCCGGTACAGCGGCGCATCGCATTTCGGGCATTTTTTCCAAAGCCCTTCGGGCACGGAAACCTTTCGCTCCTTCACCTCGGTAGCGCGATTGAGTGCAGGAACAATTTTATCGATCCAGCTCATGGCAAAACCTCGTCAGTGTTTTTAAATCGCATCGACAGCCTGGCGAATTTCAGCGAGCAATTGCGCCGGAGCTGCAACTAAATCAGCGCCCGTTTTATTTTGCCGCGCGGCTTGCGCGATGCGATCGACGAGCGCACTGCCGATCACCACGCCTTCAGCCACGCGCGCGATCGCCTGCGCCGAACCTGCATCTTTAATGCCGAAACCTACCGTGATCGGCAAATCGGTGATCGCTTTAATGCGCTGCAACATCGCGCGCACCGCATCGATATCGAGATGCCCCGCACCCGTCACACCTTTGAGCGACACACAGTACAAATAGCCGCTCGCCAATTCCGCGATTGCGCGAATGCGCGGTTCAGTCGTGGTCGGCGCGAGCAGAAAAATATTATCGATGCCGACGCGACGCAGTTCGGTATTGAGATCGTCGGCCTCTTCGGGAGGCAGATCGACCGTGAGCAAACCATCGACACCTGCTTTTGCGGCGGCATCGGCAAATTGCGCATAGCCCATGTATTCGACGGGATTGGCATAGCCCATCAACACGACCGGCGTGTCAGCGTTGGCCTTGCGAAACTCGGCGACGATATCGAGCACATCGCGCAACGTCGTGTGATGCACAAGCGCGCGCTCGTGACCGAGTTGAATCACGGGGCCTTCGGCCATCGGATCGGAGAACGGCACGCCAAGCTCAATAATATCGGCACCGGCCTTCACCAAACCGTGCATAAGCGGCAGCGTCGCTTCGAGCTGCGGATCGCCCGCGACAACATACGGAACCACGGCTTTGCGATTGTGCTCGCGCAATTGGGCGAGCGTGTTGGCAATTCGGCTCAAAATAATTTCCTGTCCGTTGTGTTCGTTTTCAACTACAAAAATCAAAGACTGATGCGATCGATACCGGCGACGGTGTGAATATCTTTATCGCCGCGCCCGGAAAGATTCGCGATGATGATTTGATCCTTGCGCATGGTTGGCGCGAGCTTTTCCACATACGCGAGCGCATGACTCGATTCAAGCGCCGGCATGATGCCTTCGGTCTGCGTGAGTTTGCGAAACGCCGCGAGTGCTTCCTCGTCATCAATCGCGACGTAATTCACGCGACCGATATCGCGCAGCCATGAATGCTCAGGGCCGACACCCGGATAATCGAGACCCGCCGACACCGAATGCGTTTCGATAATCTGCCCCGCTTCGTCTTGCATCAAGTACGTGCGATTGCCATGCAATACACCGGGGCGACCCGCGCTGAGCGGCGCCGCATGTTTACCGGTTTCGATACCGTAACCGCCCGCTTCAACGCCGTACATCGTAACCGACTCATCGCTGAGAAACGGATGAAACAAACCGATCGCATTCGAACCGCCGCCGACGCACGCAACTAACGCATCAGGTAAGCGGCCCGTCATTTCGGCGCATTGCGCTTTCGCTTCGCGGCCGATCACCGCTTGGAAATCGCGTACGAGTTTCGGATACGGATGCGGACCCGCGACGGTGCCGATGATATAAAACGTGTTGTCGACATTGGTAACCCAGTCGCGCAACGCTTCGTTCATCGCATCTTTCAATGTGCGCGAACCCGATGTCACGGGAATCACTTCGGCGCCGAGCAATTTCATGCGGTACACGTTGAGCGATTGCCGGCGCACGTCCTCCTCGCCCATATACACCTGACATTGCATGCCGAAACGCGCAGCAATTGTCGCGGTCGCAACACCGTGCTGTCCCGCGCCGGTTTCCGCGATCACGCGCTTCTTGCCCATGTATTTTGCGAGCAAACCTTGACCCACAGTGTTATTAACTTTGTGCGCGCCGGTGTGGTTCAAATCCTCGCGCTTCAAATAAATTTGCGCGCCGCCCAATTCGCGACTCCAGCGTTCAGCGTGATAGAGCGGCGAGGGACGGCCAACATAATGCGCAAGATCGCGATCGAATTCGGCGCGAAACGCCGCATCGACCGATAATTTGTTGTAGGCGTTTTCCAATTCTTCAAGCGCGCACATCAGCGTTTCAGCGACGAACTTTCCGCCGTAAATACCGAAGTGTCCGCGCGCATCAGGCATAGCGGCATAATCAATAGCGCTTTGAACGGAATTAATTTCGAGAGTAGATTTACCCACTGCATGACTCCAGTTCGCAATCGGCACGGCGCACGGCCGCGATAAATGCTTCGATTTTCTTTGCGTCTTTCATGCCGGCAGCGGATTCAACACCACCGCTGACATCGACGGCAAAAGGACGTATTTGTGCAATCGCGTCGCTAACATTATGCGGCGACAGCCCGCCCGCAAGCACAATATTGCTGCGCAATTGTTGCGGCACACGCTGCCAGTCGAACGCTTCCCCCGTACCGCCTGCGACACCCGCTCGATACGTATCGAGCAAGATCGCTCGCGCATCGCCGAATTGCCGCGTCATCGCCATGACATTGATATCGTCGCGCATGCGCAATGCTTTGCAATACGGACGCGTAAACTGTTTGCAGTATTCGGGCGTCTCGGTGCCATGAAATTGCAGCAAATCGAGCGGCACTCCATCGAGAGTTTCACGCACCGCATGTGGCTCGGCATCGACGAACAAACCCACCGTGGTCACGAACGCTGGCAACACATCGCAAATCGCGCGCGCTGTTGCAACGCTCACCGCGCGAGGACTGCTCGCGCAAAACACAAAACCAATCGCATCGGCACCCGCAGCGGCAGCGGCCAGTGCGTCTTCGACTCGGGTAATGCCACAGATTTTTACGCGGGTTCGGCGCAAGCCCATGAGGTCAATCGGCTGCCAAAATGGAACACGAATCGTAACAGATTGCGCGCGCGACTGTCTGCTATTCGGCGGAATTTGGAGTTTTTCAGCGGAAGTTCACTGCGCTTCGCTTAAACCGAGCGAAGCGAGAAATGCCGGCCCAAGCACGTTGCGTGGCAACTCCAACTCGCGCGGATAATGCACATCGACCAAATACAGTCCTTGCGGAGGCGCAGTCGGCGCGGCGAGGGTGCGATCCTTGGCAGCAAAGATCTGTGCCGTCCACCCGGGAGCCTGGCGACCGCTGCCAACCGCGAGCAGCGCGCCGACGATGTTGCGCACCATGTGCAACAAAAACGCGTTGGCTTGGATATCGACGATAACAAAATCGCCTCGACGAGAAACTGTCACATGATGCACGTTGCGCATCGGCGTATTCGATTGACAACCGGCACCGCGAAACGAGGAAAAATCCTGCTCACCGAGCAGGCATTGCGCCTCGCGGTGCATCAACTCAACATCGAGCGCATGCGGAAAAAATGTCGTGAGCGAGCCGAGATGCGCCGAGCGCGTCGAATGGTTGTGGATGATGTAACGGTAGCGTCGCGCTGTCGCGGTAAAACGCGCATGAAACCCGGAGGAAACCGGGCACGCCCATTTGATCGCAACGCCCTCGGGCAGCAACGTATTGCCGCCAAACACCCACGCTTTTTCCGGACGACTGACCGGCGTATCGAAATGGACGACTTGATGCGACGCGTGTACGCCGGTGTCGGTGCGGCCCGCGCAGACGGTGGTGATGGGAGCCGAAGCGATTTGCGAAAGCGCGCTCTCAAGCGTTTCCTGCACGGTCGGCAGGTTGAGTTTACGCTGGGCTTGCCAGCCGAAGAAGGCACCACCGTGATATTCGACCGCAAGTGCAACGCGATCGCCAGCGGCAAACTGCGCCGTGAACGATCGCTGCGCCATCGTCAGCCGATGCGGGTGAGCAGAGTCGAGGCTTCCTGTTTCTGCGTGTCAGTACCCTCTTGCAGCACCTCATCGAGAATATCTTTGGCGCCGTCGGTGTCGCCCATATCGATATAGGCACGCGCCAAATCGAGCTTGGTCGCGACCTCATCGGCATCGGCGAGAAAATCGAAATCGTCACCGCCGTCGTGCGTTGGCGCTTCGGCGATAGGTTGTGGCGGCTCGATCGCTGGGCTGACTGGGTTCAAACCGGCGAACACATCCAGTTCGGGCTCCGGCTCAGCGATGGGCTCAGGTATCGGCTCACCGAAGCCTGTTTCGTCAAGGCTCAACTCACCAAAATCGCTAGCGCTCGTACGTTCGAGTTCGGGTAGCTCAGTGCTGGGCTGGCTCAGATCAAATTCCTCGGGCAAATCGAGATCGCCGCCTAGCTCTACCGGCTCTTCCGCCGCATGGGAGTCCAGGTCTGCGAGTGTATTGGACATATCCTCCAAATCGCCCAAACTCTCGGCATCACCCATACTACTCAAGGCTTGGTCGAGATCATCCTCGCCGAGATCTAACTCCAGCTCTTCCTCCTCAAACGACGCCACGCTGCTGTCTGCCGCTTGCGCAGTTTTGAAACCCGAAGTTTCAAAACTGCTTGAGAGCGTCGATTCGCTTTGCAATCCCCCCGTAAACTGCGCATCGCTCTCGTTTGCAACGAACTCGTCGTCAAGATCGAGATCAAGCTCCGCAGACTCCTCTTTTTCAATAACACCCAAATCATTTGAAAAACTGGATTCGAGCGCAGCCAGATCATCACTCACATCCAAGTCGAGATCAGCAGCCGGTGCGGTGGTCTTATCTGCGGCAGGCGCGCTGTCGAAATCTAGATCAAGATCCAAATCGGGTGCCGCGCTGGCCGCCGCTGCGGCAACTGATGCGCCCGTCGTCGCGCCGGGTAAGTCATCAAGCCAATTGGCGAGACCATCGACCGACGACAACAAGTCTTTCACGTGCGCAATCGCGCTGCTATCGCCGAGGCTCTGCAACGCAACGAATTGCTGCCGAAACGCGTCTTTATTGCGCATTTCGACATAAACCTCTAACAGCTTCACGCGCAAATCACTGCGATTGGGCTCGGCATCGATGGCATGCGTCAACAGATCAACCGCTTGTTGATAGCGCCCGTAAGCAATATAAATATCGGACTCGGCGATCGGATCGCCGGTTTCGGAGCGGACCGTCTTTTTCGGTGCTTCCGCAGTCGGCTGCTCGACCTCCTTGGCCTCGTGCATCTCGGTTTCGACGGCGGAGGTAACGCTCTTTTCCGCAGCAGTCTCTTCAAAAGCAGCCGTGTCGAATTTGAAGCTGTCATCCGCATCGAACGACAAGGCATCGGATTCGGCTTGCCGCGCCTCCCACGCTTTACGGCGCTGGCGCTTGATGAGCATCGGGATACCCAGTGCCAGCACGATCGCTGCAAGACCGCCGTACAAATAGTAATTGCGATTCGCAACCAGTTGATCAAAAGAGCTCGTCTCGGGCACAGGAACTGCCGGTTTTGCTGACGGCTTTGGCGCAACAGGGGCCGGAGCAACTGGTGCAGTGGGCGCTGCGCCGACTGCTGGCTCGGTCGCAGCAGGTTCAGGTGTTGAAACAACCGGCTTTTCAGTCGCTGGAGCCGGCTGCGGAGCGGGTTTTGCGCCGGCAGGCTTGGACTGCAACGCCGCGAGCTGATCATCTTTCAGTGAGATCAAACGCTGTAAGGTCGCGATCTGACGCTCCATATCATCCAGGCGCGATTGCAGCTCCTTGTTGTCGCGCTTACCTTTCTCAAGCGCCTCTTGGCTCTCGGTCAGCTGCTGACGCAACGCTTCGAGGCCTTTTCCGGAGCCGCCACGGCCAGCCGAACCTTTATCCGTCTCACCCGCAGTGGCAATCGATAAACGCGCCTGCTCGCGAAAGCCACTTTCCTTTTTGGATGGCTCAGGAGCGCTCGCGTCCAATTGTGGCCCAGCCGCAGGTGCTTTCACGGAATTGGTGGAGCCCGACGTGCGCGAGCCGTGCCACTGCTGCGTCTGCGATTCAACTTCCTGCGCAGCTTCCGCTGCCGTGATCGCACGTACATCGTCGGCATTGGGCAAACGCAGCACGTAGCCGGATTTGATTAAATTGACGTTATTGCGAATGAAAACCTGGGGGTTGGCGCGTTGAATCGCAATCATCGTTTGCGCCACCGACACATCGCTTGCGGGCTTGAAACGCGCCGCGATCTTCGACAACGTATCGTAAACCTGAATTCGGTATTCACCCGACTTATCCGCTGCCGGTAACGACATATCGGCAGGCGGCGCAGATTTCGTAGTTTCAGTTTCCGTCTTTACGGTCGGCGGCTGCACCGCCCGTGACTTTGCGCTTTGCGCTCCCGCGCTCGCGGCGGGCGTCACCGGCGTCGCAGCCTTATTCGCGCTAAACGTCGGCGGGTCGAGCAACACGGCAAACTCGCGCAGCAAGCGCCCGTTCGGCCAACGCGCTTCAAGGACGAAATTGAGATAGGGCTCGACGACCGGTTCACGCGTGGTCACTTTGATGGTGGCACCGCCGTGCCCATCCATATCGACGGTGAAACGCAAGTTGGTCAGGAAGAAATCGCGATCGACGCCGGCACGCTGGAAATCGTCGGGAGCAGCCAACTGGATTTTGATTTGACTCGGATCGAGATCGCCGGTATCGAGCAACTTAATTTCAGCGTTCAGCGGCTGGTTTAGCGCCGACTTGACCGACAGATTCCCCAGCCCCATCGCATCGGCAAAATTTGCCTGCAATGCACTCAATGCCAATATCGCGACGGCGAGTTTCTTCCGAACCATGTTATCTACCCTGCAATCTCGCTGAGAATTTACCGCCAGCCATCTGGAAAGCCGCGACCTCACACCTCGCCGGGATATCCAAAAAGCTAGAATATGATTTTAGTAATCGGCGTAAGTATTAGTTACAGATGGCTTTTAAGCAAGGTTTCGGCAATGGCAACACTGTTAATTGCCGCACCCTTCCGAATGTTATCGGCGGCAGTCCACAATTCCAGCCGGCGCGACCCCTTCGCCTGCTGAATGCAGCGACTCACAAAAACCGTGTCGGTCGCTGTTCCAATCGACACCGGACTGACCGACTCGGAGGGCGTGTCACCAAACTCAAGCCCGGCCATCCGAAGCGTTTCGCGAACCTGTTGCAGCGAGCAATCCCCTGACGCTTCGAGCCGAACGATCTGGCTATGACCGTAAAACACCGGCACGAATGCTTGGCTCATCACCACTTCAAGCTGCCCATCTTTTAGAAGCTTTTTCACTTCTTCAGCGCCGCTCAATTCATCGAGGGTATAGTCGCTTTCGCCTGCTGCGTCAAACGCGGGGAGAAGATTAAAGGCGATTTGCGAGGGAAATAACTTTGGCTCAATCGCCTGTACATTTAACAAACGCGCGGTTTGACCCGCGAGCTCACTAACACCGGATTTACCGAGAGCCGACACCGCGAGCATGGTCGTGATATCAACTCGACGCAATCCAAATTTTTGCTGCAACGGAAACAGCGCGGCGCAAGCCTGAACGACAGGGGCGGCTGGACTCGCGATAATTTGCGGCGCCGCCAGTTCCGCTACACAACTCGCATTGATTTCCGGAATCACGAGCGGCACGTCGGGATTGAGCCGAAACTGACTGCTGACATCGATCACCCAGCAGCCGGCTTTAACCGCGCGCGGCGCATGTTTTTTCGCAACCGCTTTTGGCGCACAGAAAAACGCAATCTGGCAGCACGCAAAATCGAAATCATCGATCGCTTCGATACGCACCGGCCGTTCGTTGAACATCGCGGTATCGTTGGTCGACTTTTTCCGCCCGAGCGCGTAAAGCTTGTCGATTGAAAAATTGCGCTCGACCAGCACTGACAACAATGCCTCGCCGACTGCACCGGTGGCACCAATCACTGCCACCGACAAACCGACACGAGTTTCCGTCATCCCAATTGGCCTCGTGTACCCATTACCGCGCTTCTCGCAAAAGGCGCAGCATGCGGCGCAGCGGCTCAGCCGCGCCCCACAACAATTGATCGCCGATCACAAACACGCTGATATATTCAGGACCCATATTGAGTTTACGCACTCGACCAACGCCGATCTGCAAGCCACCCGTGATCGATACAGGCGTCAATTCCTTCGCGGTGATTTCACGTTGATTCGGCACCCATTTCACCCACGGATTGCCTGATTTGATCAGCGTTTCGATTTCGCCGAGCGGCAAATCTTTTTTCAGTTTCAACGTCAGCGCTAGGCTGTGACAGCGCATCGCGCCGATGCGCACACACAAACCATCGACCGGAATTGTTTTTTGCGTACCGAGAATCTTGTTGATCTCGGCCTGACCTTTCCATTCTTCTTTCGATTGGCCGTTATCGAGCTGTTTATCGATCCACGGAATCAAACCACCCGCGAGCGGCGCATCGAAAAATTCGTGCGGCACATCGTCGCGAATCGTTTGCGCAACCTTGCGATCGATGTCGAGAATCGACGACGCCGGCGTCGCGAGTTGATCGGCAACGGCGGCGTGAATCACGCCCATGCCTTTGAGCAATTCGCGCATGTGATTGGCGCCGCCGCCCGAAGCCGCTTGATAGGTCATCGAGCTGACCCATTCGACGAGACCTTCACGAAACAAACCGTTCACACCCATCAACAAAATACTGTTTGTACAGTTGCCGCCGATGAAGTTTTTAATACCGCGCTTCAAACCATCGCGAATCAAATCGCCGTTGACCGGATCGAGAATAATGAGCGCGTCGCTTTCCATACGCAGCGTGGAGGCGGCATCGATCCAGTAACCTTGCCAGCCGGCTTGACGCAATTTCGGAAATACTTCCGTCGTGTAATCGCCGCCCTGACAGGAAATAATCGCGTCGAGTTTTTTGAGCTCATCGATATCGAAAGCATCTTTGAGCGGCGCTTTCGTTTTTGCAAATGCAGGACCTTCGCCGCCGACATTCGAGGTCGTGAAAAATACCGCGCCGATACTGTCAAAATCATTTTCCTGCTGCATGCGCTCCATCAGCACGGAACCAACCATGCCGCGCCAACCGACAAAACCTACGCTTTTCATTTTGATCACCTGATTAGCTTCGTAATGCTTTTGCGACAGCATCGCCCATTTGCCCCGTGCTTACCAATTGAGTGCCGGGCGTGTAGATATCGGGCGTACGCAAGCCCTGATCGAGCACAACGCCGATCGCTTTTTCAATCGCATCGGCTGCCGTCGGTGCACCGAGCGAATAACGCAACATCATCGCCGCCGACAAAATCATCGCGAGCGGATTCGCTTTACCCTGCCCTGCGATATCGGGAGCAGAGCCGTGACACGGCTCGTACATACCCGCACCGCTTTCGTTAAGCGAAGCCGATGGCAGCATGCCGATCGAGCCCGTTAACATCGCGGCTTCGTCCGATAAAATATCGCCGAATAAATTGCCCGTGACGATCACATCGAACTGCTTCGGCGCGCGCACCAGCTGCATCGCCGCGTTATCGACATACATGTGCGAAAGTTCGACATCGGAATACTCCTTCGCCACTTCTTCCATGACTTCGCGCCAGAGCACAGTCGATTCCATCACGTTGGCCTTATCGACCGAGCACACTTTTTTGCCGCGTTTGCGCGCGAGATCGAACGCCAGTCTACCGACGCGGCGCACTTCGGATTCCGAGTATTTATCGGTGTTGAAACCTTCGCGCTCGCCGTTTGCGAGCGTGCGAATGCCGCGTGGCTCGCCGAAATAAATACCACCCGTCAATTCGCGCACGATTAAAATATCGAGACCCGCGACGAGTTCTTTTTTCAACGATGATGCATCCGCGAGTTGCGGATATAAAATCGCAGGCCGCAAATTGCCGAACAGTCCCAATTCGGAACGAATTTTCAACAAACCTTTTTCGGGGCGAATCGCGCGATCGAGTTTATCCCACTTCGGTCCGCCGATCGCGGCAAACAACACGGCATCGCTCGCACGCGCTTTGTCGAGCGTTTCGTCGGGCAACGGCACCCCCGCTGCATCGATTGCCGCGCCGCCCATCAACGCTTCATCGAACTGCAAATCGAGAGCAAATTGCTCGTTGATAACATCCAATACTTTGCGCGCTTCAACGGTTATTTCAGGGCCGATACCGTCGCCGGAAATCACCAGAATTTTTTTGGCCATCTAACTAACCCTAATTATTGCAACGGAGTGAACAACCATGGCGCGTGTTGCTGCCATTGTTGCTCGAAAGTTCTAATCGCATCGACGTCTTTCAGCGTAATACCGATATCATCGAGGCCGTTGATCAGGCAGTATTTGCTGAACTCGCCGACTTCGAATACAAACTCCTCGTCGCTCGGCGTGCGCACTTTTTGCGCCGGCAAATCAATCGTCAATTGATAACCTTCGCTCGAATACATTTCTTTAAACAACTTATCGACGATGTCCGCGCTCAACACGATCGGCAGTACGCCATTCTTGAAGCAGTTGTTGAAGAAAATATCGGCAAAGCTCGGTGCGATCACGCAGCGAAAGCCATAGTCTTCAAGCGCCCACGGCGCATGCTCGCGGCTCGATCCACAACCGAAGTTTTCACGCGCCAATAAAACCGAAGCATTTTTGTAGCGCGGAAAATTCAGCGGAAACTCGGGATTAAGCGGGCGCTGACTGCAATCCTGCCCCGGTTGGCCCTCATCGAGATAGCGCAGTGCATCGAACAAATTCGGACCGAAACCGCTGCGCTTGATCGACTTCAAAAACTGCTTCGGGATAATCAAATCGGTGTCGACATTGGCGCGATCCATCGGCGCTGCGATACCAGTCAATACGGTAAACGGTTTCATTTAAGCACTCTCTCCCACATTGAACGCCCGCACATCAACAAAATGACCGGCAATTGCCGCCGCCGCCGCCATCGCCGGGCTCACCAAATGCGTGCGCCCACCGAAACCCTGCCGCCCCTCGAAATTTCTGTTAGATGTGGAGGCGCAGTGCTCGCCCGGCAATAATTTATCGGCATTCATCGCGAGGCACATCGAACAGCTCGGCGCGCGCCACTCCAAACCGGCTTCGGCAAAAACTTTATCGAGCCCCTCTTTCTCAGCCTGTGCTTTGACTTGCGCAGAGCCCGGTACAACGAGCACTTGCTTCAAACTCGCCGCGACTTTTTTTCCCTTCACGACATTCGCCGCCGCGCGCAAATCTTCGATGCGCGAATTTGTGCACGAGCCGATAAATACGCGATCGAGTTTAATGCTCGTGATCGCCTGATTCGCTTGCAAGCCCATATATTCGAGCGCGCGCTCGACGGCTTTGCGTTTGCCAGGATCGGAAATTTCCGCCGGATTGGGCACTTTCGCATCGACAGGCAAAACCATTTCGGGCGACGTGCCCCAGCTCACTTGCGGTTTGATTGCACTGCCGTCGATTTCGGCGACGCGATCGAATCGCGCACCGGCATCGCTGTGCAGCGTTTTCCAATACGCGACGGCTTTGTCCCACAGATCGCCTTTCGGCGCATACGGACGGCCTTTGACGTAATCGAGCGTAATGTCATCAACGGCAACCATACCGACGCGCGCACCGGCTTCGATCGCCATATTGCACACGGTCATGCGACCTTCCATCGACATCGCGCGAATCACATCGCCGCCGAATTCGATCGCGCAGCCCGTGCCGCCCGCCGTGCCGATTTCGCCGATCACCGCGAGCACGACATCTTTTGCAGTAACACCCGCGCCGAGTTTGCCGTTCACTTTTACTAAAAAGTTTTTGGATTTTTTCTGAATCAAACACTGCGTCGCGAGCACGTGTTCGACTTCCGATGTGCCGATGCCGTGCGCGAGCGCACCGAGCGCGCCGTGCGTCGATGTGTGCGAATCGCCGCACACCACCGTCATGCCGGGCAGTACCAAACCCTGCTCGGGGCCGATGACGTGCACGATACCCTGGCGCGCGTCGTTGATTTTGAATTCGAGAATGCCGAGGTCTACGCAATTTTCATCGAGCGTCTGCACCTGAATGCGCGACACGCCATCGACGATTCCGGCGACACCGGCTTTGCGCTCGCTCACATCGGAGGGCACGTTGTGATCGGGCGTCGCGACATTCGCATCGATGCGCCACGGTTTGCGGCCAGCCAAACGCAGTCCCTCGAACGCCTGCGGCGAAGTCACTTCGTGCAGCAGATGGCGATCGATATAAATGAGTCCGGTGCCGTCGTCGCGCATTTTCACCAAATGCGCGTCCCACAATTTGTCGTAGAGCGTTTTGCCTGCCATATCGCACCTAAAACCTGTTCAAGGTGATTGATGACGAAATTCTAAGGGCCATTGACAAATAAAACAAATTCATCTTTTTTATAGAAACGATTCCTTTTGAGAATACATTGAGCCATGGATACGCAACTGCTCCAGGCCTTCGCCGCCGTCGCCGAAGCCGCCTCGTTTTCGAGCGCCGCCGAAGCGCTGCACCTGACCCAGCCCGCCGTGAGCAAACGCATCGCGCTGCTCGAAAGCCAGCTGGATTGCAGCTTATTCGATCGCATCGGCCGTCAAATCACATTGACCGAAGCCGGCCGCGCACTGCTGCCGCACGCGCAATCGGTGCTACAGGAATTACGCGCGGCCAAGCGACATATTCAGGATTTGCGCGGCGGCGTCACCGGCCTGCTGACGATGGGGATCAGCCACCATATGGGTTTGCATCGCTTGCCCGACGTGCTGAAAAAATTCACGCAACAATATCCCGACGTGCGCCTCGACGTCGATTTTCTCGATTCCGAAGAAGCCTACGAGCGCGTACTGCTCGGCGAAGTGGAGCTCGGCGTGATCACACTTGCACCCGAGGAGAAAATTTCCCTGCAACAAATTCCGATATGGAAAGATGAACTCGTCGTCACGCTCGCGCGCAATCATCCGCTCGCGCAGCAGACGCGCGTGACCGCGAAAGCACTGAGTCAATATCGCGCAATATTGCCCGGGCTCAACACCTACACGGGCCGCATCATCAAAGCGTTATTCGAAGAGCAAAAATTACCGCTCGATGTATCGATGTCGACGAATTATTTGGAAACCATCAAAGTCATGGTCTCAATCGGTCTCGGCTGGAGTGTATTGCCGAAAACATTGATCGATCATTCATTGCGCGGATTGAATTTGAGCGGGCAAAAGATGAGCCGCAATCTCGGTGTCGTCATGCACCGCGAACGCAGTTTGTCGAATGCGGCGAATGCATTTTTACAGTTACTGCTCGCAGAAACAGAAAAATGATTCAAAAAATACCGAGCGCAAGGCCAGCCGCTATCGTCAAGCCCAATTCTTCACAGCGTTTTAAATCGCTCGCGTTAATATCGCCGCGCACGATGATCGGTTCCACCACTTCCCGCATCGGATAACCGGAGACAATACGCTGCAATTGCCGCACGGCACCGCGCCCGTCGTTGCCCGTACCGCAAAATATCGCATACGGCAAACTGCGCTGCGGCGCGTGTTGCTGATAAGGATAAAAAGTGCGCGCGAGAAAATCCGTGAGGCCGCCCGAGAGATAACCAAAATTTTCGGCCGAACCGAAAATCACGGCATCGGCCCATAATAAATCATGCGTATTCGCATCGAAGGCGCGCGACAAGCGCGCTTCGACCGTTTCTTCCTGTTGCGCGCCACACAGTACCGCTTGCGCGAGCTTGGTGTTGGTGCCCGATTGCGAGTGATAGACAATCAGCAAATGCTTCATTGCGTGCGTTTGTTCATTGCGTGCGCTTGCTCATTGCGGGCAGGTATTCATTCCGTACGCAGACGCGGGCGAATTAACGCGTTGTACACCAACAGAATCAACCAATAAAAAACGATACCGATCGAATCGGCCACCACATCCATCGCATCGGCATCGCGATCCGGCGTGAAATATTGTGCGATTTCGATGCCGATACCGTAGCCGACCAACGCCAGCGCAATCTGCCAAAACGGCCGGCGCGGAAACGCATGAGAAGCCAGGAACGACAACGTAAAAAATGCTGTCCAATGATCGAGCTTGTCCCAACCCGAAGTCACCGGAACCTCGTGCGCCGGCATTAACGCCAATGTCGTAATCGCAATAACCGCGACTATCAATCCCAATCGCGCAAGACGGACATCCAACCAACTCAATAGCATTTTTATTTCACCTCAGCCAAAACGTTTATCGGCCACGAACGGATTGTGCAAACGCTCCGCGCCGAATGTCGACGTCGGACCATGTCCCGGCACGAATTCGACATCGTCGCCGAGCGGCCACAATTTTTCGCGGATCGAATGTATGAGCGTATCGTAATCGCCGCGCGGAAAATCGGTGCGGCCGATCGAACCCTGGAACAGCACATCGCCAACCCACGCCACGCGCGAAGCGCGATGAAAAAACACCACGTGACCCGGTGTGTGACCTGGGCAGAAATACACTTCGAGCGCCTGCTTGCCGAATGTGACCGTATCGCCGTCGTTCAACCAGCGATCGGGCTCGAACGCTTTGGTCGGCGGCAGACCAAAACGCTGGCTCGCCTCTTCGATTTGATCGATCCAAAATTTATCTTCTTTTTGCGGGCCTTCGATCGGCACGTGGAACTCCTCACGCACAGCGGCGGCAGCGCCGCAATGATCCATATGACCATGGGTGAGAAAAATTTTTTCGAGCGTCACGCCGAGTTTTTGCAGCGCTTCGCGCAGCCGCGGCAGATCGCCGCCCGGATCGACCAGTGCCGCATGCTGCGTTTCCTCGCACACCAAAATACTGCAGTTTTGTTGGAACGCCGTGACCGGCACGATTGCGCATTTCATCGCTAAAACCACCTAAATTACCGAGCGCACGAGCATACCATAAAAGGATTGATAACCCGGCGCCACTCGGCTAGAGTACCGGCCCTCGCCGCCAGGCGAAATAACGCTTAAGTTACGAAAAGTTTTGGTGAGATGTCCGAGCGGTTGAAGGAGCACGCCTGGAAAGCGTGTAAACGTTAATAGCGTTTCGAGGGTTCGAATCCCTCTCTCACCGCCATTCAGTCAGTTCAACTCGAACCACGGGCGAGAAAATTCGTGCAAGCTGTCGATTTTTCAAACCGACCCGCTCGATTGTGATAACGCAAATTCTAGAAGCCGTCTTCGATAAATTAATTTCTTGATCTAACAACATCGCGGTCTAGCTGCACAAGCTTGCTCACAAACACGCCATTTCATTGATAGCGCAGCGCTTCAATTGGATTCAAACGAGCCGCCTTGTTGGCCGGATAAAATCCGAAGAAAACACCCACCGCCGCTGCAACCGCGAATGCCAGCAAAACCGATGCGCCGGTGATGACAATCACCATGTGCGCGAACAAACTCGTGATCAAAGCGCCCAATACTCCAAGCATTACGCCCACCAAACAACCGATGGCCGAAATGATGATGGCCTCGAGTAAAAACTGCATTCTCACATCGTGTTCGCGCGCGCCGATGGCCATGCGAATGCCGATTTCGCGCGTGCGTTCGGTTACCGAAACCAACATGATATTCATAATTCCGATACCGCCGACGATGAGCGATATCGACGCGATGGCGCCGAGCATCAACGTCATCACGCGGCTGGTGTCCGCGGCTGCATTCGCCACCGCCGTGAGATTGCGAATATCGAAATCATTATCCATGAATTCCTGGAGATGATGACGCTGCCGCAACAGCTGTCTCATGTCGCGCTCGGCCGCTGTCATTGCCGCGGCCGATGCCGCTTGCACGATGAGCAAACGGACCGAACCCGGAAATTGACTGCCGAACAATTTCCGCTGCGCGGTGGTCACCGGAATCAATATCGTGTCGTCCTGATCCTGACCATTGAGACTCTGACCTTTTGCCGCGAGCACTCCGATCACGACATAAGGACTCTTGCCGATGCGTATGGTTTTGCCGACCGGTTCTTCATCGCCAAAGAGATTGGCAACCACGGTTTGACCAAGCAGTGCCACGCGTGTTGCCGAGCGCACATCGGCATCGGTAAATAGCGCGCCCTCGCTCAAACTCCAGTTGCGAATATCGATATATGACGGCGTGGTGCCGACCACGCTGGTGCTCCAGTTATTCGAGCCATAAACCGCCTGCGCCGTGCCCGGTTGCATGGGCGCCGCAGCGGCAATACTCGATAACTCTTTTATCGCGTCGGCATCGCCCATCGTCAACGTCTGCGCCCCGCCGCTGCCCGAACGCACACCGCCCGTCGTCGTCGAACCCGACAACACGATAAAAAGATTGCTGCCCATCGCAGCGATCGACGCATCGACCCGATACTGCGCGCCCTGTCCGATCGCCGTCATCATGACCACGGCACCGACACCGATCATCATTCCCAGCATCGTCAACATTGTGCGGGTACGGTTGGCGCGCATCGCCAGCCACGCTTCTTCGAGCATCGGTCCAATCATACCCGTGCTTCCGCATCGCGCCGATGCAAAACCGGCGCATCGTTTTTGACTTGACCATCGACGATCTGGATCAAGCGATGCGCATAGGCCGCAACATCCGGTTCGTGCGTGACAATCACAATGGTGATGCCTTCGTCGCGATTCAGCGCGACCAGCACGCGCATAATGTCGTCGCTGGTTTTCGTGTCGAGATTGCCGGTCGGCTCATCCGCTAAAATCAATTTCGGTTCGTTGACGAGCGCGCGCGCGATGGCAACGCGTTGCTGTTGGCCGCCCGATACTTGATTGGGACGCGAGGATGCGAATTGTCCCAAACCAACTTTATCGAGCATCGCCTTGGCTCGCGCTTGGCGCGTCGCTTTATTCACACCGCGATAAACCAGCGGCAGCGCGACATTATTTTCGAGGTCTGCGCGCGCGAGCAGATTGAAACCTTGAAAAACGAAACCGATGACTTCGTTGCGCAAACGCGCCAGTTCGTCTTTCGATAAAACGCTCACATCCCTGCCATCGAGAAAGTAGCGCCCGGCGCTCGGCATATCCAGGCAGCCGAGAATATTCATCAACGTCGATTTGCCCGAACCCGATGGCCCCATGATGGCGACGAACTCACCGGCGTCGATGACCAAATCGATGCCGCGCAAAACATCGACCGGCCCCGCCATCGTCGCGTACTGCTTGCGCAGACCTTCGACCCGAATCAGCGCGGTCGCCATCAGAACATCCTGATGCGCGGCGCATTGGCCGCTTGCGGCGCCGCCGCGCGCAAATCTTCAGTGACAACGCGGTCGCCCGCTTTGAGATCGCCGTGCACAATTTCCGTGTAGCGGCTGTCGGCAATACCGATTGTGATCGGCACCGCTCGTAATTGCTGTTTATCGATGACATACACAACGCTGCGCGCGGGCTCGCGTTTAGCATTTGCGACGGTGCCAGCGCGCGGTTTGAAACGCAGCGCGGCATTCGGCACCAGCAATACCTGTTTGCGCTCGGCAATAATAATATTGACGAACGCCGTCATACCCGGCATTAAAATCTGATCCGGGTTGTCGACGGCGACAACGACGTCATACGTGACCACATTCTGCTGCACGGTGGGATTGAGACGAATCTGGCGCACGCGGCCTTCGAAAATGCGATTCGCAAACGCATCGACATTGAAGCGCACGCGTTGATCGATTTTGATATTGCCGATATCCGCTTCCGCGAAACTGGAATCGATCTGCATTTTGCGCAAATCCTGCGCGATTCGAAATAATGTCGGCGTTTGAAAACTCGCGGCCACCGTTTGTCCCACGTCCACTTGCCGATCGACGACAATGCCGGATACCGGCGACCGAATCGTTGCGTAAGCGAGATTGATGCGATCCTTATCCAACTGCGCACGGGATTGTTTCAACTGTGCTTGTGCGGCTTGCAGAGATTGCAGCGCGTCATCGTAATCCTGCTTGGCAATGGAATCCTCATCGAGCAGCGCATGTTTGCGTCGCTCCGCCACCGCCGCGAACGCAAGCGCAATTTGCGCGTTGGCGACATTCGCTTCGCTGATATGCACCTGCGCCTGCAACAGCGCCGGATCGAGTTCGAGCAAGGCCTGTCCTTGTTTGACGTGATCGTTGAAATCCGCGTGAAGCACCTTCACGGTACCGGACACCTGCGTGCCGACACTGACGAGCACCACCGGATTTAAAGTGCCATTGGCCGCAACGGTTTGCGTGACATCGCCGATTGCCAGCGTTTCCGTTTTGAACTGAGTCTCCAACCGCGGCGATGCGCGATGCACAAAAATAACAACGCCTGTCAAAACCAACCCGAGCAACGCGCAGATCCATACAAATTGTCTTTTTAAAAAAAAAGGGGTCGTCATGGCTCGGCATTTCAAGTGGCAATACGTGGATAGATCCAGCCGGCAAGCAGAACCAAACCGGCGAGCGCAACCGCAAGCACGATAAAATCGATTTGCAGTCCCAGCATGCTCGATCCGCTTACAAGCATCAATGCGCGCAAGCCGTCGACTTCGTAAGTGAGAGGATTGGCGCGAGCGACACATTGCAACCAACTCGGCATAATCACGGTTGGATAAATAGCATTGCTGGCAAAAAACAATGGCATCGTCAGCACCTGGCCAATCCCCATAAAGCGTTCGCGCGTTTTGACGATACAGGCGACGATCAGCGAAAACGTCGAGAACAGCGCGGCCCCCAACAGCACCAGCGCGATCACGCCTACGATCGACGTCAGCTGCCATTGCATCTTGACGCCGAGCAGGAGCGCCAGCAAATAAATAATCACCGCCTGCGACAATGCGCGCACGCCGGCCGAAATCGCCTTGCCGAGTACCAGCGCGGTGCGCGGCGCGGGACTCGCGAGAAACTTGTGCACGATACCGAGATCGCGCTCCCAAATAATCGAGATACCGTAGAAAATCGCGACAAAAAGCACGCTTTGCGCGAGCACGCCCGGCGCCAGAAAATCGATATAGTTCAAGTTGCCGGTGGGAATGGCATGGCTGCGCGCAAAAACTTGTCCGAATACGAGCAGCCACAACATCGGCTGAATCGCGCGCGTCAACAATTCCGTGGGATCATGCCGAAGCTTGCGGGTCTCGATGTCTGCGATGGCAAATACAATTGCGCAATAGCGCCGCACCGGAGAAATTCGGCGCAGCAGACATGTTTCCATTGCATTAGCCGAGTTGTTTTGCCGTGCGCCTGACTTCGGCCGTTTCACTGTAAGCCCCTTCAGCTTCGCGATGATCGTCGGTGTAATGAGCGAACACTTCATCGAGTGTCGCCTCGCGATGATTATGATCGGGAAGCGATTTTCGCAGCGTGTCGACCGCGCCTTCCACGACAATGGCGCCGCGCTGCATGATGGCAATGCGCGTGCACAAACGCTCCGCTTCGTCCATGTAATGCGTGGTCAAAAAAATCGTTGTGCCGAATTCCGCGCGCAAGCGCTGAATACGCTGCCACACGGCTTCGCGCGCCACCGGATCGAGACCGACCGTAGGTTCATCCAAAAATAAAAGTTGCGGTCGGTGCAGCATCGATTGCGCAATTTCCAGGCGCCGAATCATGCCGCCCGAATAAGTGCGCACCAATCTGTCGGCGGCATCGTCCAAATTCATGAACGCGAGACCTTCGCGTATGCGCGTTTCGCGCGCGCTGCGGGGAATATCGTACAGCCGCGCAAACACATTCAAATTCTCGTAGCCCGTCAGCTCGCCATCTGCCGAAAGCGCCTGCGGCACATAGCCGATCACGCGCCGGACTTGCGCCGGCTCGCGCGCAACATCGAAGCCAGCGATGCTCGCGCTGCCGGAGCTAGGCGGCAATAATGTTGTCAGCATTTTGATCAGCGTACTCTTTCCCGCGGCGTTGCGCCCGAGCAAACCGAATACTTCACCTGCGGCAACCGAAAACGTGGCGCGATCGACGGCAACAATATCGGCAAAGCGCCGCGTCAACGCGCGGATCGTCAGAATATCTGCCACGCTGGAGCCCCTCGATAAAAGCCCGGCATCGCGCAACGTTAAACGTCAGCGCAGATTCGGAAACAATTGAACCAGGCCATCGGCGATAAATTCGACCGCCACGGCAGCGAGTATAAGCCCCATTATTCGAGTCACGACATTGATGCCGGTGCGCCCCAATCGTTCCGCAATGGGCTCGGCCAGATACAATGCCACTACCACACTGCCGGCGACCAATAACGCGGCAATCACCAGCGCGCCGTAATCGATCAATGAGTGGGCTTTATGCGCGTAGATAATGGCCGTGCTGATAGCGCCCGGCCCGGCGAGCAGCGGAATCGCCAGTGGCACGATGGCGATGTTGTCTTTTTCTTCGCCTTCACGATACTCCTCCGCAGTATGACGCGCTCCGCCTTGCTGCGCATTTAACATCGCAACCGCCATCAGCAAGATTAATATGCCGCCGCCGACACGAAACGACGGGATGCCGATGCCGAAAAATTGCAGCAAGTTATCGCCGATGAAAATGCTAACGATCAACACCACGGCGACTGTCGCGGCGGATATACGCGCGGTGGCGCGTCGCTCAAGAGCGGATTGATTACGCGTATACATTATGAAAAGCGGAATGGCGCCGATCGGGTTCACAATGACAAACAAGGCGGTAAATATATGAAGGTAGGCGCTCAATAAATGCATATTTTTTTCGTCGCTAAAACACAGTACGGGTTTGAATGATACGCTTCGAGGCGAATTCATGATCGCAGATAAGACACCGCAATTGCCATCAAGAATGCCATGAACGCACCGCAAGTCAACGCATCCCTGCGCTGACTTGCACACGCCGATCGATAAGCGACAATCAACCTACCTGCGCATGTTACGCCTGCGTTTGCACCACATTACCAAAGCTGTTCGCGCCTTGAATATTTTGCGAAAGCGATTGCAAAAAGCTGGTTAATGTCGCGCCGTTGTTCGATGCGCCCGTCGCTGCCAACAAATTGTTGAAGCTGTCCTGCAACGCAGACAGCGTGGGGCTCGTCGCGGAGCCGCCGGTCGCGCCGCCCGCCGTTGCCGAGGATGAGGCAGACAACTCTTGTATCAAATTTTGCACGCCCGCTTCAAGACGTCCAGCACCGCCGTGATGATGGTGCGGTGCCAGCGTTGTGGCGACAGTGTTGTTCGCGGCACTCACCGATGAATGAGTTGTGTCGGTCCCGCTTTGCGCGCTGGTCGCACCGGCCGTACCGCCGGTTTGCAGTGCAGCAAACAGCGATTGTAAAAATGCTTGCAACGTCTGCTGAACATCGCCGGTGGTGGACGCAGTATTCGATGCGCTGGTGCCGCCGCTATTCGTTGAAGAATTGCTGCCGTTAACGCCGATGCTGGACAGCGAGCTCTCAAGCGCTGAAATCAAAAAGCCGCCACGAGCACCACTAACTCTGCCGCCGCCGCTGCCATCATTATCGCCGTCGCCATCCGCCGCCGTGGCGGTATTGCTAGGTAACGGCGGTTGATACAAATACGAAGTGGAAATATTGTTGATTGTATTGGACATGACTCCCCCCTGGGATCAGAGATTTTTAAATCAGAAAATACGCATCGCAACTGAAATAAAATAAAAACGATTAAACAACTTGGTACTGTGTCATCTAATTTCGTCGCCACGTGCGGCGTTGCTTTGTGCTTCAGCAAGGCAGATGCCATTATTCATCACTGATAGATTTATCCAAACTTTTGAACTCGTGTAAGCTTGTCGTCAGATGCCGAACAAAAAGAGCTAGATTTGGATGCCTATTCAGCATCGCAGCGCCAACCTGCGCGGAAAAATATTGCCGCTGTGCGGCACAAAATTTCCGGCTCGCTATTGCCATCTCGAGGTCGTAAACATTTCGAATCAATATAAATAAAATGCTTCTTCAAGTTTTTGCAATTCCAGCGGATTTATCACTGACCTACGTCTGACGCAGCAATCTTAACAACACAGTCTGTTCCACGTACGCGGGAGGTAAAACGAGGAGAATTCAGGTTTTGGTATCATGCTTATAGACTTCGTTAAAGAATAGCATTGTACAAACGGCTGAAATTGATCAGCCTTGTACCGGTCATCTTATTGACCTTTGCTTATTTCACTCCCTGTACCCAGATCAGCAAGTGCGCAGACATGACACGCAGCCCTTTGCAATTTTTATTATTGGTGATTTTCCTATCGGGCTGTCGCGACGATACAGGGCAACACCTGCTGGAGATTCATGGGCAGACCATGGGAACGGAATATTCGGTCAAAGTGGTGGGAGAATTTCCCGGCGGTGAGGAGGCGCTGCACGCTCAAGTCGATACGCTGCTGAAACATTATAACGACGCAATATCCACGTACGATCCGAATTCCACGCTATCTAAATTCAATCGGCAACAAACCACTGAGCCATTTCCCATCACGCAGGATATGGCCGATATTTTTATCGAAGCGCTTCGTATCGGGCATCGCACCGATGGCTTGCTCGATGTCACCGTCGGCCCGCTGGTCAATCTGTGGGGCTTCGGTCCCGATGCGCGCCCGGTGAAAACGCCCACAGAACAGCAAATCGCCGACGCGAGACAACGCATAGGCATCGATCATCTGCACATCGAAGTGAGTTCAGACCACGCCACGGTGCGCAAAGATATCGCGACGATGTATGTTGACCTTTCTACTTTCGGCGAGGGGTTCGGCGCGGATAAAGTCGCTGAATTTCTTGAATCGCGCGGCGTCCAAAATTATCTGATCGATATCGCAGGCGCTTCACGCAGTCGCGGCGTGAATGCGCAAGGCAGGCAGTGGCGCCTGGGGATTCAGAAACCGACGGATCAGTCCGCGGATGTGCAGGCCGCTATTATTCCAAACGGTCGCGCGGTCAGTACTTCCGGCAGCTACCGCAACTATTACGAGCTCGATGGCAAGCGCTATTCGCACATCATCGATCCACGTACGGGCAGACCGATTACACATCATTTGGTTTCCGCAACCGTGATCGCCGAAACCGCGCTCGAAGCGGATGGCTGGGATACGGCGCTGATGGTCATGGGCACGTCGGCAGCGCTTCGATTTGCCGAGCAAAATCATCTTGCTGTCTATCTAGTGACAAAAACGGATAAAGGTTTTGATGTGCGGTTTTCACACGCGTTCTCACCCTACCTGGAACAATGAGAGGACAGACGGGCGTCGCGCTGTGGATGTAGAGACTGGCGGCACCGCCATGCCTCCTGAGAACCACGTTCCCACCATTTCGTCTTTTTCGTTGATGCACATCAAAGGTAGTGTGCGGCTAGCCCGCTATTTTCTTTACATAAGCCTCTACAATGGATTTAATGACTGAGAACGACGTTCTCCGGTGAGGCCGCAATAAAGCGGAATGGGCGTCGAGGTTTCGGTAACCGATCGTGCAATAAGACGGTAAGCAAACGAGTTCGTGCGCTGACCTATTCTTTAATCGCCTTCTCAAGGGGTAAGACGTGATGGACACATCCCTACTTTCTTCGATCTTAGAACAGTACCATGGCCTGCTATCTCTCTATGCATTAGCGGGAATTCTGGTTATTCCCTTCATCGGCAAGTACGTGATGTCGCTAATACCGACCATCAAGGAAGCTCAAGCGCTCAACAAAGATGCGGCCGAGAAAAAAATGGCGCGCGAGTACTACTCCGCCAATCAAAAGAAAAATCGCCTCTGGGGCGTACTCGATCAGATAGTGATCTTCGGTTTGATACTGCCTTTTTGTCTCACGCTGGATCCGCAACCCTGGTGGAAAATTCTGCTGGATACCGTTGTAATCCTGATGTTCTATGATTTTTTCTATTACCTGACTCATCGCTTTCTGTTTCACGATGGCGGCTTCATGGGTGGGCCGTTGATGTGGGTTCATGCCGTACACCATCAACAAAACAATCCCTGCCGCATGGACTCTAGCTACATTCATCCACTGGAGGTCGCGATGGGGCTCGGGCTTTACGCCGGAAGCATTTTCATACTGTCTCGGTTCATGGGCAATTTCCACGTAGCAACCATCATCATCACGTGGGTCGCTTTTTCGGAGATTAATCTGCACAATCACGACTTGTGGAAATCGGATCGCTTCCCGTTCAAATATTTAAATTACATGTCGAAGATGCATCATGTTCACCACGCCAAATTTACGGGCGGCAACTTTGCGACGATCTCGCTGCTTTACGATTGGTTGTTTGGCACTTATGACACCGGCGATGGCTACAAAAAACAGTCGCTGCCAGCAGCCGGTCAAACCAATAAAGCATGAGTGATCCCACACGCACAATGCTTGAGTCAGGCCAAAAGGGATGCCCCAAGCATCTGTGCTGAACACTATCTGTGCTGAACACTAAAAGCCGCAGCATCGTTCGCCACCCCTGAATGACGGTGGTAGCATGCGCATCCCATGCGCATTACCGATTTCGATCAACATCTCGCCAGCCTCGGCGCCCTGCCCATCCATCGCGACCGCATCGTGCGCGCGTGGCTGCAAGGCAAAGCGCTCAACACCGGCACACGCCGCTATCCGCAAGAAGGATTTTTACCGCTGGCAGTGCGCAACCAGCTGCCGCGGTTGGCCGACGCACTCGATGCGCTGGTTCGCCTTCGCTCCGAACATCGCGCTGCCGACAATTCGGCGCGCCTGCTCGTCGAGTTGGGCGATGGCCAAATGGTGGAAAGCGTATTGCTGCCGCGCGACGGCGTTTGCGTTTCCACGCAAGTTGGCTGCGCAGTCGGCTGTCGCTTTTGCATGACGGGAAAAAGCGGCCTGTTGCGGCAAGTCAGCAGCCTGGAAATACTTGCGCAAATTGTGCTCGCGCGAAAAATACGGCCGGTAAAAAAAGTGGTTTTCATGGGCATGGGCGAGCCGGCGCAC
This sequence comes from uncultured Verrucomicrobiaceae bacterium, assembly GCA_964500675.1. GTDB lineage: Bacteria > Pseudomonadota > Gammaproteobacteria > Pseudomonadales > CAMLJR01 > CAMLJR01. The sequence goes on from CAZCNY010000001.1 coordinate 534,203, forward strand.
AATCTCGACAACGTGCTCGAAGCGATTGATCTACTCGGCACCTACGGCGATTTCAACCATAAAAAGCTGGTGTTTTCTACGGTCGGCGATAGACGCGTATTCGAGCGCCTGCCGCAGATGAGCGTGAAACCCGCACTCGCCTTATCGCTGCACACAACGAAAAAAGAATTGCGCGAACATCTGCTGCCGAAAGCGCCGAAAATTACTCCGTCCGAACTCGTCGAATTAGGCGAGCACTACGCCCGTGCCGTCGGCTATCCGATTCAGTATCAGTGGACGCTGCTCAAAAACATCAACGATGGTCAGGACGAGTGGGACGCCATCGCGCGTCTGTTAAAAGATAAATATGCCGTGCTGAATCTCATCCCATTCAACAGTTCGGAGGGCGATGAATATCAGCGCCCGGAAGTCGAGCGCATCACCGAGATCGTGCATTATCTGCATCGCTACGGCATATTTACCACGGTGCGCAACAGCGCCGGGCAAGATATCGACGGTGGCTGTGGCCAATTGCGCGCTCGCGCTGTTGATCGCGTCAACACGAGTCGCTTACGCGGAAGCATTTGAGTCGGAGTATTGCTGACGATTCACTGCGTAAACTTTAACGAGCTTCGCAATCGCGATCGCTTGCAACGAGTAAAACGAACGTATGAAATCACTGGAGCAATTATGCGCGGACGCGCTCGCGAGAAACCCTGAGCGCCCGGCGATCGAGTTTCAAGGGCATTGGTACAGCTGGGGACAGATGCGGTATGTAGCCGATCAAGTTCTGCGCCTATTGCAAGACAGCGGCATCGATCCGCAAGCCACCATCACATTCGTGCCACGCAACCGCCCTTCCGCACTAGCGGCGCTGCTGGCGTTGATGTCGCAAGGCCGCAACATCCGTATGCTTTACGCTTTTCAGTCGGCCGCCCGCCTGGCCCGTCAGATCGAGCAACAAAAACCGGCGGTAGTCATTGCGGCAGACCAGGAGTTCTCGACCGAGGTCAAAGCCGTTCTGCGCGAACACGGCATTGCCGGTATTGCCACCGAGGAAATGGATGCGCATGCGGTAATCGGATGCGAACGATGCAAGCGGACGAATAATCCAGAAGCTGCCGCACGGCAAATCGAAATTCTTACCAGCGGCACGACTGGAACCCCGAAGCAGTTCCCGATCAGCTACGCCATGATCGAGCGATTTATGGTGGGAGACCAGCTGCGGTCCGGCGAGGCGCCGGGTGTAGCCGAAGAGGCGCCGGCCCTGCTGTATTATCCGATGGGCAATATCACCGGAATTCACACGACGATACCGGCATTGATCAAGGGGCTGCGTATCATCTTATTGGATCGTTTTTCCCTCGAACAGTGGCATGCCTATGTGGTCCGTTACCGGCCCGCGACCGGCGGCATACCGCCGGCGGCGATGCAGGCGCTATTGGCTGCCGACTACCCTCCCGAAGATCTCGCGTCGATCAAGTACATGGGCTCGGGCGCGGCACCGCTCGATCCATCGATTCATCGCACGTTTGAAGAGCGCTACAAGATTCCGATTTTGCTGTCGTACGGGGCCACCGAATTCGGCGGACCCGTCACCGGCATGACCCTCGATCTGTACGCAAAATGGAATCGGGAAAAGTTCGGCAGCGTCGGGCGCCCATTTCCGGGTTTTCAGGTGCGGGTAATTGATTCCGATTCCGGAAAAGAATTGCCCGCCGGAACCGAAGGCATTCTCGAAGTCGTCTCGCCGCGCATCGGTCCGCATTGGATTCGCACAGCCGATGTCGCGGTCATCGACACCGACGGTTTCGTTTTTCTTCACGGCCGCGCCGACGGCGCCATCATGCGCGGCGGTTTTAAAATCCTGCCCGAAACGATTGAACACGCGCTGCTGCTTCACCCCGCTATCGCGGCGGCGAGCGTGGTGGGCATACCCGACAAGCGTCTGTCGGAAGTGCCAGGCGCCGCACTGCAAATCAAACCGGATTACGCGCAACCACCGATTGCTGAACTTGAAGCGCATCTTCGCGCACACGTGCTGGCGACGCACATTCCAGTTCATTGGCGTTTTGTCGACAGCTTGCCTAAAACACCGTCCTTCAAAATCGATCGACCCGCTGTCAAACAATTATTTGAGCAGGCAGAAAACCATTGATGCATCGCCGCGCCCATTCACGCCATAGACAAAGTGTTAGAACAAAAACACCGAGCTCGTACGCCGGCCAATCGCACGCTGCAGATCATTTTTACCATCAATCGAAATCGCTTCGAATTGCAACGATTATTCTGGTATCGATTATCCTGTCTGCCTGCGCCTCTCTTGTCGACAGTGCTCAACAGGCGGCTCAAGAAAAGCTCCAGCATTTCTTAGCCAATCAGTTTGCCCAGCGGCTGCAAAGCGGCATCGATTCCGTGATTGCTCAATTGGCGGCAAAAGGCGGTTATCTCGATGACCCGCTGGTGCGCATATTGCTGCCGCCGCCCTTGGGGCTGGTCATCGGTGTCGCCAGGGATTTACAAAAAAATCCCCAAGAAACGCTGCTGGAAGTCCTGATCAATCAGGCTGCCGAAAATACCATTCCGCTCGCGGGACCCATCCTTAAAAATATTGTGATGAATCTGGATACCCCTGATCTTGAAACATTGTCGAATGCCGGAAATACGGCCGCTGCCGATTACTTAAAAGAAAAAGGAAATGCGGTAGTGCAGACGACTTTATTGCCCGCGATAACCGAAGAGCTGCATGCCAATGGCGCCATTGCGCTTTATGGCGAGCTGCTTAAAGCCAGAGAAACCGCCGATCACATAACGGCAACGGCGACCGATGCTCAACAGAAAATTGAAACCACTCAACAAGCGACCGAAACCGTGCAGCCAGTAACGCAGGAGCAATTGGGCCAGTATGTCGCAGAACAGGCTGCGGCCGGTTTGTTTAAAAAATTGGCGAGTGAGGAGCTTTCAATACGCAGAGCTCTTGAGTCTTCGTATTAAAATCACTTTATTATTTTGAATGCATGTCTATTTGAGCGCGCGCGAATCCGATATCGAAATATTGTAAGCGTCGATGGACTCTACTGCACCGGAGCCGGTGTTGATCGACCCCGGTTTACAAGCGGGAACCGGTACCACTGACGCAATTCTCGGTGTTTATTACGTGGATACACCGAGCAAAAACTGGGACTATTTTGCGCAAGGTTTAATGCAGAAATCACTATTAACCCGGCAACAAGGCCTATACTTTGATGCCAGGTTAATAATTACAGTATAAAACTTCACGGGTGAACAATCGATGATCACCACAGCATTAACGAAACACTTTTCTTTGCAATATCCCATAGTCCTCGCGCCCATGGGGGGAGTCTCTGGCGGCGAGTTAGCTGCGGCTGTCTCAAACGCAGGCGGACTCGGCATTGTCGGGGGCGGATACGGTGAACAAGCATGGCTGCGAACCGAGCTTAATTTGCTCAGAAAACTGACCAGCAAACCTTGGGGTGTTGGTTTAATTACCTGGTCTATTGCGCCCGGGATTGTTGATCTTGTTCTGGATTACCAACCGCATGCGATTATGCTTTCCTTTGGCGACCCGCGTCCGCATGCTAAAAAAATCAAATCCCGCGGGGTGACGTTGATCTGTCAGGTGCAGGACTTGGAAGGCGCACGCATCGCATGCGAGGCCGGCGCCGATTTTATCGTCGCGCAAGGCGCCGAGGCTGGAGGTCACGGTAGCCGGCGCGCCACCCTACCCTTGGTTCCAGCGCTGGTCGATGCGGTGGCGCCGATTCCCGTCCTGGCCGCCGGCGGCATTGCCGATGGCCGCGGAGTGGCGGCCACCCTGCTGCTGGGAGCGGAAGGCGCCGTGATCGGCACGCGCTTGTATGCCAGCCACCAAGCTCTCGGGTTGGCAGCGGCTAAGCATCAGCTTGTCAAGCGCGAGGGCGGCGACACGGTTCGCACTCAGGTATTTGATATCGTGCGCGGCTATGCGTGGCCGGCACCTTATACCGGACGCGCACTGCACAACAATTTCATCGCGCGTTGGCATGGACGAGAAGCCATGTTGACCGAGGTGCGCGAACAAGAGCGCACCGCGTACTTTGAAGCAGTGAATGCTGGCGATACCGACACGGCGGTCATCTGGGCGGGCGAAGGCATCGACCTGATTAACGACATCGAAGATGCCGGTGTGCTCGTACAGCGTATCGGCGCGCAGGCGGAGGCTCACTTGTATAGAGGTGTGGAATTACTGCGCACCAATTCGCTGTCCGCCTCCCAATCCGGATCGACAGAATCCGCATCGATAACAACGGCACAGTAGCCATAATAATCGCCGCTACTGTCGCCAATGTCACCGCTGCGAATAATACGCGCATGGTGCGGCCTCTGATGTTTCGACTCCGCGTAGCGAGGTTAGCGTACTAATATCTGTTCGCCATGCCCCATCGCCGGATCCGCGTCGTTGCTGAACATAATGACGGCGATAGCACCCGTCAGTGCTTGTTTCAGCGAATGACTCACGATGGCGTTGGCACCCTCTTTCGGTGAAATGAGATCGAATATTGCCGCATCACCTGGTCCAACCGTATAACTTTGCATGCCGACCATTTCGTTTTTTGGATTACCGCTAAGCCAAACCTTATCCCAGATACCTGCGATCGGATGAAACGATGAAAATTCATTCGGACCGGCGTTAACGAAATAAATACGCACACGCTCGCCCGGTTTAGCCTGCAACCAGCGCGTTGCATTCGTGTCGTGCACCGGGTCATATTTAAATACACCGCCATTGAACATGACGTTGGACCATTTATCGGCCATCATCGCGTCGCGATCTTCGGGGTTTGGATATAACTCAGATTGAATCAACACATATTCGCGATCCGCTTTCGGTCTCGCTTTCGGGTCTTTGGGATCAACGATAATCACGCCGAACATACCGCGCGCAATATGTTGAATCATTGGATCCGAACCGCAGTGGTAATAAAACACTCCCGGATAAGTAGCAGTGAATGTGAAGTGTTTTGTTTCACCGGGTTTAATTGGGGAAAACTCCTTAACCACGTCGACTCGAGCGGCGTGAAAATCGATGGAGTGCGAATTCTTATTCGCCTTATCGTTAATCAACGTAAAGTCAACCGTGTCTCCTTCGGTGACGCGCACCACGGGTCCGGGGACTGTTCCGTTAAATGTCCACGTCTTATACATAGTCCCTTTATTATCGATGGGAAGATCGACCTCCTTTGCCGTGAGTGTTACTTGAACCTCCTTTGCCGATACCATCACCGGCATCGATACCCCCAGCGAAATGGCCGTAGCTAAAACCATATCTCTTAAATTTTTCATTTACATTCTCCTGATTTTCTTCGTTTACTTACCGCATTTACACACTTCGCGTAGATAGGAAACCATTTCTTTAATTTCCTCGTCGCTCAGTACTTTTCCCCACGTGGGCATTAACACCGATTTATTTACGGCGATCCCACCTTCCTTAATAGCTTTAAAAATTTGATCATCCGGTAGATCACCCATCGCCTTACCATCACTGTGATCGCGCGGTTGCACCGCCATGGTCGGAGCATTGATCCCTTTTCCATTTCGTTGTGAACCGTGGCACTGAGCACAATATGTGTCGTAATTACGTTCAGCATGTGGGTAAGCTGTATTCCCAAACGCGGCGAAGGATGTGATGACAAGGACGCTGGTGAGCGCGGTGGCTGCAAATTTCATTTTGCGTCTCCCCCCTTCAGCTGCATGATGTATCCCGTCAAGCGTTGCAGATCGGCCTCGCCCAATCCGAGATCAGGCATCCACACATGCGGATCAATGATTTGCGGATGTTTGATGTAGCTGTAAACAAAATCTGCCTGCAGCCGTCGTCCCGCGCTATACAACTCCGGTCCCGATAGCCCGCCTTTATCGGGCGCATCCTGGTGGCACGCCGAGCAACCGCGCAGTTTTCCAAAAAACATCGCACCCATCGTTGGGCTCACACTGCCATTTTTGAACGCGCCATTCTCAACAAGCCCGGGAGCGGTCAATGACATCAGCGCGGCCGCCACACTTTCGGCTTTTTCCTTATCCAACTTGATGTGCTCGCTCAGCGTTGCGCGATCAATCGCATCGCCGTCTGGGCCGCTTTTGATATGCTTTCGATAAAATTCGCCGCCAGGCCGAATTGCTGTTGGCGTTTGTAACCACGCAACCAGCCAGTCCTGCTGAAATTTATTGCCGGCGTAATACAAATCAGGACCTTTGCGCTCCCAGATGTGACTGACATCCGTGTTTTCAGGCTTCGTTAGCGCATGACAAGTGCTGCATTGAGATTCAAGAATCTGCTTTCCATCCTCGGCACTTGCGGTTGCGCTGAGCAGCGCGAGAAATACCATGACTGTTGAACGTATCATCATCGTCCCCTTAATTATTGGATCGACTGACCTTTAAAAACCGCTGCGTTATACATTCCGTAGGGTTTTTTCATCGACTCTTCATAATAAAAATCCGGCTTGAACTCTTTGTCTTTCCATACATAGAAAGGATCATCGTTTTTAATTTCGCTGTATTCGATGGTCGTCATCATGCCGCCCATGGGCTTTTCGCCATTCATCGTATGAGAATCCACATGATCGTGAACCATCCAGCGACCGGGGTTATCTGCTTCCAAAATCAAATCGTAACGCTCACCCGGGGCGACCGTGATCGTGTCGGCTTCATATGGTTGTGGAAGTGGACGACCATCCTTAAAAGCAACTTTAAAGACATGCCCATGGATATGGATCGAGTGCGTTAACTCGCCCGCACCGATCAGGCGCAAACGAATCACATCACCTTTGCTGACACGAATCGGCTGCGTATCGGGAAAAGCTTTGCCATTGATCGTGAAGTAATTGAATACATCACCTGGAACACCGCCATAACCCGGCTTATCCGCCCATGCGCTGGCCCAATCCGTTAACATCAAGATGTAATCTTTGGTGACTTTTTTCTCCAATGCCGTTGGTTTGATCGGATCGACGATGAATGGCCCCCACATTCCCCGCATCGCAACGTGTTCATTGACATTGACATGGCAGTGATACCAAAGCGTTCCTGATGGCTCGGCGACAAACTTATAGGTGAAGTCTTCTCCAGGTTTTATCGCATCCTGCGTAATTCCCGGAACACCATCGGAGCGCCAGGTTCCACGCTGCAATTGCCCGTGCCAGTGAATCGTGTGCGGCAACGAAGTGAGATTCATGACATGAACAGTCACCTCATCGCCTTCCTTCACATGGAACAAGGGACCGGGAACCTGTCCATTAAAAGCAAATGTGTGAAAGGTTTGCTTATCAACCAACGTCATTCGCGTATCTTCAATCGTCATTTCAAACGCGTGCTTTTCCGCTAAGGCAGCGGTCGACACTGTAATCGAAAGCAGCGCGCCCATAAGGATCACCAGGCTCCCCATAACATCTCGTTTTCTCATTTTTTATTCCTCAACTTGAATGCCTGTTCATTAAGATGTATTATTTATACATCTTTAAATGATGAGGCGCAAGAGGCCTAAAATATTTTCTTACTAGGCGTATATGGAAACTCGTTGGAGCAACTCATTGAGCGTATTCATAACCGTCAGATCGATTTTTCATGCATCTGAAATTTTACGAATAGCGTTACCGCTTTTCGATTTATACGGCTCATAAACAGGAATACCTTTCGCCATGAAATCACTCATTCCAACATTTGGAGAACGCGATGTGCGCGCACCTAGCACAGCGTATTCACCGGGTGAGCTGGCTGATAAAAAAAGAACGTTTACAGCGAGCCTCTTGAGTCGCGCAGTGGAGTTAATCGAAAAATGATGATGTTTGAAGATTTAAAAATACGTCTAACTAAATCGTATGCCGCCAAGATCGGAATATTCACAACGATTGGACTGCTAACATCGGTGCCCGCCCGGGCCTGCGCCAGTTGCGGTTGTACACTCAGCGCCGAATGGGGAAGCGGGCAGGATAACTTGAATTTTTCAAGCATCGCGGGTTTTAAGCTCGATGTGCGTTACGATTACGTGAATCAAGATCAGCTGCGCAGTGGTACCCATGCGATTTCAGCTGCGGACGCCAGTCAGCATCTCAATCGCGGCGATCCACAAGAAGTTGAGGAGTACACTAAAAATAATTACGTCACAGCCGGCATCGATTATGTTTTCAATGAAAACTGGGCCGTGAATCTGCAACTACCCTATATCAATCGCAGCCACAGTACCTTGGGTGAGGAATCCGACGGCACTACAGCTGGCGTCGGCGGCGGGCAGTACAATTCACATACGTCCGATCTTGGTGACATCAAACTGATCGGACGCTATCAGGGTTTTAGCGAGCGGCATAATCTTGGCGTGATGGTTGGTATTAAATTACCCACGGGCAGTGATGACAAATACGGCGCGTCAACGGACTCTACTGCACCGGAGCCGGTGTTGATCGATCCCGGTTTACAACCGGGAACCGGTACCACTGACGTAATTCTCGGTGTTTATTACGTGGATACACTGAGCAAAAACTGGGATTATTTTGCGCAAGGTTTAATGCAGAAATCACTAAATGCTCACAAAGACTACAAACCCGGCGACTCGATCAATATTAATCTCGGTGTGCGCTATATGAAGTTTGGAGAGTTAATGCCGCAACTACAGCTGAATGCGCGAAACGCCGAGCGTGACTCCGGAGCTAATGCCGATGTATTCAGCACCGGCGGCACGTTGCTGTATTTAAGTCCCGGCATTTCAGTGCCGCTCGGCAAACGGGCCTCGGCGTATGCATTTGTGCAGGTGCCCGTGTATCAGGATGTCAACGGTGTGCAATTAACGCCGCGTTATACAACATCGCTTGGCGCGCGGTATTCCTTTTGATTCAAGACTGCGGCGTTTTCGTATTGTTCAACAATGGCGTTACTAATGCTTCGAGCAGTGGGAGATCAATTTTTGGATTTCCCACGCTTCCGTCTTTGCGTAATATTCCATTTCGATCGATCACGAACGTCATCGGCAACCGCCAAATTCTTCCGTAACCCGCGTACTGTGCGTCTTGCGAAAATGCCGCGGGGAAACTAAACCCGCTCATGATCTCACGTACTAATTGCGCATTTTTTTGCTCGTCGATATTAATCGCGAGCACCAGCAAACCCTCTGACTTGTGTTTTTTATAGTAACTGTCGAGTGCGGGCATTTCCTTGCGACAAGGGCTGCACCAGCTGGCCCAGAAATTGATAATCACCACTTTGCCGATCGCATCGGCGAGATTGAAAACCTCTCCGTCCAGGGTTCTGGCCGACAATGGGGGCGCTCGGCTCCCAACCTCTTGTGCTTTACATGGCGCGGCGAGCAATACTCCGAGCAACACCACGAAAAAAATAGACGCACTGCTTTTAGCTAATGACATATTGAAACCGTCGAAGCTCATGGATATTTACCAATGCCGTATTTTATTATCGCGATCATATAATGTTTTTGCAAAACGGACACGTAATAAAACCCGGCACACGATGGCAAAAAAATACACCGTCATATCACCGTCGTTACCAATCGCGTGATCAGCGCACCGCCGATTACCAGCCAAGCGAACAGCAACGCGGCTAACAGCAACGGTTTGCTTCCCGCCTGACGCAGCGCCGATGCATGCGTGGTCAATCCCAGCGCGGCCATCGCCATCGCCAGTAAAAATGTGTCGAATCGTATGAGCGTCGCAGTCACCGGGTGCGGAATGACATGCAGCGAATTCACGCCCGCCATCGCGATGAAAGCCAGCGCGAACCACGGAATCGTTATGCGCGTTTTTACGTTATCGAACGTATCGGTATTGTGCTGCCCGTTTTCAAGTTGCTCGGTTTTTTTCCGCCCGCTTTTTTGTTGTTTAGAAACCCGGCCGTCGCGCGCCAGATAAATCGAGAGCGCAATCAAAAACGGCGCCAGCAACATCACGCGCACCATCTTGACGATAACGGCGGTGTTCGCGGCATCGATGTTGATCGCGCGTGCCGCCGCAACCACCTGTGCCACTTCGTGCACGGTCGCACCGGTGTAAAGTCCGAACACGGTCGCGTCGGCGCGCAGGAAATGCCAGTGCTGATTCAGCGCATACAACGCAGGATAGAGAAATATCGCGAGCGTGCCGAACACGACCACCGTCGCCACTGCGACTGCAACTTGCTCCGCGCGTCCGCGCACCACCGGCTCGGTCGCCATGACCGCGGCGGCGCCGCAAATCGAGCTGCCCGCGCCGATCAGCATGGCGGTGCGCCGATCGAGTCCGAAAATGCGCGTGCCCGCGAACCACGCGAGGCCGAATGTCGTAGATAACATCAATGTGTCGATCGCCATGCCCGCGACGCCAACGCGCGCGATATCCTGAAACGTCAGGCGCAAGCCGTAAAGAATAATGCCGAGGCGCAGCAGTGTCTGCTTCGAAAAGCTGACGCCGTGAGCCGCTGCGTGCGCCACTTTCGCGTACAGCGTGTTGCCGATTAACATGCCGATCACAATCGCCAGCGTCAACGCGCCGATACCGTTGCGCTGCAACGTACCGATATTTTCGAGCGCAAGCGACAGCGCCGCGATGCCCGCGCTCAACGCGATACCGGACAGCAGCCGTGTTTGTGAATGGCGATCGTTGCAAGGCAGCAAAGCTGCGTCGTGTATTGCGCGTGGCGGTAAAGCATTCATAATCGGCTCTCGCGTCGGGTAATGACCTCACCTTACGTTGCGAACGCCGAATGTCTAAACGGATAATTTTTCTTTCATCTACCTATAAATCGGGTAAGCACCGCGATGGACTGCGTCACCCCGATAGTGAGTGAGTTGCTTTGATCAAGATCAGTTTGCGTCAGCTCGAAATTTTTTGCGCCATCGCCAAAACCGGCAGCACGACTTCCGCCGCAGCGCACATCGGCTTGTCGCAATCCGCCGCCAGCGCTGCGCTCAACGAGTTGGAAAATGCGCTCGCGACAAAACTGTTCGATCGCGCCGGCAAACGACTGCTGCTGAACGACAACGGCAATGCCCTGTTGCCGCAGGCCTATCGCACGCTCGACGGCGCGCTGCAAATCGAAACGCATTTCGCCGAACACAGCACCGCGGCGACGGCATTGACGATCGGCGCCAGCAGCACCATCGGCAATTACGTACTGCCGCCGCTGCTCGCTGCCTTCAGCAAACATGCGCCGCATATTCGCGTCAATGTCGTCATCGGCAATAGCGCGGCGATTGCAAAAATGGTTGCGAATTTTGAAGTGGACACGGGCGTAATCGAAGGCCCGTGCCATCAACCCGATCTCGACGTCACACCGTGGCTCGAAGATGAACTCGTGATCGTTTGCGGACGCGACCATTCGCTCAGCGCGACAAAACGCGCAACGATCGAGGCATTGCATAAGGCCGAATGGCTGCTGCGCGAAGCCGGCTCGGGCACGCGCGAGGAAGTCGAATGCGCGCTGCTGCCGCATCTCACGGTGTTTGCATCCGCCGTCGCGATCGGCAGCTCGGAAGGCATCAAACGCGCTGTCGCAGCGGGACTGGGTATCAGTTGTCTGTCGCGCTGGGTTGTCGCGGATTTGCTGAAAACCGGCGCACTGCACGCAGTGAAAACCTCGCTGCCGCCGCTGCAGAGACGATTCTTTCTGCTGCGCCATCGCGAAAAATTCATCACCCAGAATTTAGCGAATCTGCTCGACGCGCTGCAGCGGGCAACGCAATAAAGGGCCGCCGCTCCGGTTGTTCAATATTTCGATCGGCTTGTTCGGGGCGGGCAGCGGCTCGATGGCTAACCCATTTTAGGCTGCTCTTCCGATGTGAGTTGTTTGCCCCAACCGCGGCCGGTATCGTAGGAGCCAAATAGCCAGTCGTAAAACGATGAGATGGTGCCGAAATTGCCGCCGGTAAACCGGGCGTGGTGAACGTGATGTAGATAGGCCGCGCGGTGCAGGTATTTAAATGGGAATCGGTTATTTTCCATCAGATCGTGGTTGTGCTCATTCACTTCAAGAAACAACACATACGTGGCAACGATGGTCACCACTTGAAAACTTCCCATTAGCCATGCAAGCGCGGTGACAGTGCCGCAGTAAAGAGCGAGGCCGATACAGGTTTCAAGCGGGTGCAAATAATTGGAGTCGAGCCGGCACGGGCTTTTTTGTTGATGATGCACTGCGTGCATCCACATCAACGGTGCGCCAAGCGGGCTCGCATGAAACAGAAAACGGTGTGTAAGATAATAAAAAAAATCATACACCATGAGGATTACGAAAATATCGAGCAGTGTCCGCCACCATGGACGCACTTCATCCGTCATGATGAACGGCAGTACAAGCACTGCGTAGGCGAACTGAAACAGCAGCCCCCACAACGCACTTCGATTTTGGATGCGTCTATAAAAACCGCGCGTCATGCGTTCTTTTGCAGTTGCCTTGTTAAGCTGCTTCATTTGTTGCAAAGGAGGTATCAGATACAGGAAGTATCGACCGGCGGTTAGAATGATCAGAATGGCCGCGACCGCGTACAGAGCTAATTGCCACTCATAGCGTTCCGATAATATTGAAGACAACGTGGCATTCATTAGCGATCCTGTTATGTGGCTTCGGATTTTACTGGATCATAAGGAAAAGTCGTGCGTGTGCCTAGCCCGGTCGCTGTTATCGGTATGAGCGCTAAGGAGAGCTGCCCGTACCGTCAAAAAGCAACGCAATAAATAAAACTTATTGTGCCCATAGGCAAAGCTCAGTTGCAGAAACCCACAGCAAATTGTTAATAATGCACACATCGCTTTCATTCAAACGGAGTACCTGCTCGTGAGCAACAGCACTGTTATCGACGGCATAGACTACGGCCCTCTCGCCGCCATGATCGGCGTTTGGGAAGGTGATAAAGGCATGGATATCGCGCCCGAGCCGGACGGAAAGGAAGAAAGCCCCTATTTCGAAACCATCACGTTTGAAGCCGGTGGCGACCTAACCAATGCCAACGAGCAAAAACTGGTGATCGTGATTTATCACCAGGTCGTCAGCCGCAAATCGGATCAGAAAGTTTTTCACCACCAGATGGGCTACTGGAACTGGGATGCCGCGACCGGCGCGATCATGCAGTCGGTGACGATTCCGCGCGCTGTAACGCTGATCGCGGGCGGCAGCTATCCGTTGCAGAAGCATTACGGCGGGATTATCACGCTCGATGTGAAAGCGGCTGAAAATACCGGATGGGGCATCGCGCAATCGCCCTACATGGCGGAAAAAGCCAGAACGCTATTGTTTAACCACAATCTCACCGTCGATGGCGACCGGCTCTCGTATTTTGAAACAACACGTCTGCAAATCTACGGCAAAACCTTCGATCACACCGATGGCAATAGTTTACAGCGCGTTAAATAGAATATTCGGGCGCGACGAGCGAAACGCGTTGCGCTGTCAAGCGCGACCCATCTACATTACGCATAAATAGTGAAAACTTGGGGTACCGACAATGTGGCAGGCGATTGCGGCAATCAGCATGGGCGCCTCGCTCGGCGCGATATTGCGCTGGTTGCTCAGTATCAATTTCAACACCGCGCTACCCTCGCTACAACCGGGCACGTTAATTGCGAATTTATTGGGCGGCTATTTAATTGGCGTCGGTGTCGCCTATTTCGCCAATCACACGAACCTGCCGCCGGAATGGCGCCTGTTTGCGATCACGGGATTTCTCGGTGGGCTTACGACATTCTCGACCTTCTCGGCCGAAATTATCGCCTTGATAGAGAGCGATAAAGTATTGTTGGCGTGCGCGGCGATCGCGCTGCACGTCGGCGGATCGCTGATGATGACAATACTCGGAATTGCAACGGTATCGCTGCTGAAACAATCCTGACTGACAGCAATCACAAATAGACGCTTTGCGAACAGGCACTTCACGAATAGCTGAGTGTCGCGGATAGTTGAATGCCGCAGACGGCTAATTGAATTGCACGCGAATGCCGCGCTTGTCGCGATAAAACTCCTGTATTTTCGGTAAATCGGTTTCGTAATCCTGCGTTGGATAAAACAACGGACCAAACCCCAACTCTTTGCGGGAAGCATCGACAAACCCGAGCAAAATCGGCACGCCCGCGCCTTTCGCCACGTGATAGAAACCGCTTTTCCAGCGCTCGACTTTTGCGCGCGTGCCCTCGGGCGGGATTAACACGACCAATTCGTCGCGCGCATCCAATAACTCGACCAATTGCGCGACGAGATTGTTATTCTTGCTGCGATCGACTGCAATACCGCCGAGCCAGCGCATTACGCTGCCAAGCACGGGTGGAAACAGACTTTTTTTGCCGAGCCAATGCACGTCCATGCCGACAGTCAATACCGCCAGCAACATCAGCGGAAAATCCCAGTTGCTCGTGTGCGGCGCACCGATTAATACGTACTTGCGCTGGCTCGGCAAAGTGCCGACCACGCGCCAGCCGATAACTCTCAACAGCGCGCAGGCGATGACTTTTAATAGCTGACTGAGAATAGGTACGCGAAAAAGCGTTCTCGATGCGGGCATTATTGTTATCCAAACGCGATGCGAATCTGCTCCAGTTTAGACCAAGCGTATTTTGATCGGCGCCGCGGCGGCGACAAAACCGCCGCTTTTCTCCTACACTGTTGAACAACCCTATGAAACCAGAACGGTTCTGCATGGTCATTTGCCTAACACTGCGTTGAATCGATCGCTATGGAAAAGAAAACCGTCGTACGCCCCGGCCACGTCGTAAAAGAAAAGAAAGTCATGCAGCTGCCGGTATCCGGGCTTAAAGTCGGGATGTACGTGCGCGAACTCGACCGTCCCTGGCTCGAAACACCCTTCATTCTGCAAGGCTTTCCAATCCGCAGCGTCGACGATATCGAGGAGATAGCCAAGCACTGCGAGTGGGTCGTCGTCGAAGTTGGCGAGGAAGTTTGGCAACCGGCCCAGGAGCGCGTGCTAGATCAAGGACAGATACAGCGCACGCAGGCGCATAAACCATCGAAGACCCAGCAAGCCGAATTGCGCAACGCGCAAAGTACGCATCAAAACGCGCGCGCCTTGACGCGCTCGTTCATGGATGATGTGCGGCTTGGCCGCGGCATCGATATCAAAGAAGTCAAAGCGACTGTCTCCGAATGTGTGCGCAGTATTTTGCGCAACCCCGATGCGATGTTGTGGATGTCAAAACTGCGCGACAAGGATTCGTACACTTCGGAACATAGTTTGAACGTCGGTTTGCTCGCCATCGCCTTCGGCCGCCATCTCGGTGCCAGCGAAGAAGATCTCAACAAACTCGGCGTCGCCGGCATGCTGCACGATGTCGGTAAAATGCAGACGCCGAATGAGGTGTTGCTGAAAGAAGGGAAACTCAGCGACGAAGAATTTGATTTGATGAAAATGCATGTGCAGCAGGGCCGCGACATTTTGCTGTCGCATCGCAATGTGTATCACGGCGCCATCGATGTCGCGTACGGTCATCATGAAAATCTCGATGGCAGCGGTTATCCGCGCGGCATCAAAGCGGGCGGTATCACCGATTTCACGCGCATCGTCGCGCTATGCGATGTCTACGATGCGATCACCAGCGATCGCATTTACAAAAAAGGCGCTTCGTCGCTCAATGCATTGAAAATTATTCAGGACCAAGGCGGTAAAAAATTCGATGTGAAATTGGCGCAGGAATTTATCGAATGCATCGGCTTGTATCCGCCGGGCAGCGTCGTCGAACTACATAACGGCGAGCTCGGCATTGTCGTCAGCACCAACCATCGCCATCGCCACTTACCCAAAGTGATGATCGTACGCAACGCCGCTAAGCAACCCTGTCAGGAGCGTGTGTTGAATCTAGAGAAAGTTGCGGCGTCGGGCGCGGCGGAACAACTCATCAAAAACGTGCTGCCGAATGGCACACACGGCGTCCGCGTCGAAGCGTTCGTGGAAAAAGGTTTAGCGCTGGATTAGCGATACATTGAATTAGCAGTGCATCGAACTAGCGGTGCATCGAATTAGCAGTGCATCGAACTAGCGGTACATTGAATTAACGGTACATCGAAACCCCGAACGATTCGGAAAACTCTTTAGCATAAAGCGCGATCCACTCCTGCGCCGCTTGCTCCGTACCCAGTTCGCGCCCCTCGTCGCTCAATATCTGCTGACGGTATTGTTCGATTTGGCACAGCTGTTCGACCATTTTGGTCTTGAATACATCCTGCGCACTGAACTCGATACCGACTTCGTAATGCGGCGGCATGGCGCGACACCACACCACCACGCCGCAACCGCGGTAATCCGGCCAGATCTTAGGGATGCGCAGCTGCACAGCCGAGCCGATTGCGATGGGTTCATCGACCGCGCAGGCAAAACCACCTTTGCTGATATTGCGCAGCTCAGTAGCGCCGCGGCCAGGGGCGCGTGCGACTGCAAGTTCGATGGGAATTGAGCTGGGATGACGCACGAATTTTCGCATGTTGCCCTCGCCTGTATTTTTCCCCAACAATCGAAGCCGTGTTGGGGTAATCGCACTCGCTCCGGTACGTTTTCAGTATATACAGGCGGAGACCAATCCGCTGAATCAAATCCATTCGCTAAACGGCGATTCAAATTCCAAATTAATGGCTTGGCCGAAGCCCGGCACCGCGATCGCATGCTTGGCGAGCGCCAAGTCGGCACCGCCGAGCACGTTGTGGTCGAATTTATAAATCATTTTTAAATCGGCGCTGCACGCGGCCGCGTCGTAATTGTCAGCGCGCTCGCGCACCGCTTCGTTGCGTTCGCGCCACGCGCTCATCGCCTTAATGCCGTGATGTTTGTTGAGCATGCGCTGCGCGATATGCGGGCCGAACACGGGCGCAGACGCGTTATTGCCGCCGAAACCCTTGGCGTTGAGGATCGCGCTGTCGATCCCCTCGTGCCCGACCTCGACATGCTGATTGCTGATCGACAAATTGCTGCGATGCACATCGTCGGCGATGTGATCGATAGTTTTAATGCCGGGAATCAAACCGTGCGTCCACACCCCCAGCGTCGCCGCCAGCTGATCGCCCGAAGCAGGACCCAGCGTGTGGCCGATAAAAGCTTTGATCGCGGCGACCGGCCAGCGCTCAATGCCGAATAATTTCGCTGTCTCGTTGAGAATATGCGATTCGGAGACGCGATTTTGCGGCGTGCTGGTGCCGTGCGCCTGCACGAATGAACGCTGGCGCAGCGACTCTTCGCCGAGAATAGCGCGCACCGTCGCACAGGCTTTCGCCACCGTGACGTAGTTGCCGGCACCGGGTCCCGAAATCGATTTCTTGTGGCCGTCGGCGTTGACGAACACATCGGTGACCGCGCCAAAAATATTCGCACCCAATTGCAGCGCCAACTCGTCATCCATCAGCACGATGTACTGCGCGCCTTCGGCAATCGTGAAACCGCAGTTGCTGCTGAATGGGCGCGCAGCGCGGCGCCAGTCGGGTTCGGCACGGCCTTTATCGGCATCGAGCGCCAGCAGTTCCTTATCCTCGGCGAGCGCACCCATCGCCGCAAAACCTTCGATGACATCGGGCAGAATCGGCGCTTCGCTCGACCCGACAATCGCGACGCGCGCGCGCCCACTGCGAATATCGTCGATGCCCTGGCGCAAACTGTAGAGAAACGTCGCGCACGCGCCGGCATTACCGCCCGTGTAGCCGATATTGCCAAGCACATAAGCGTTGACGAAGTCGGCCGGCATTTCGAGCAGGCCGAACGGCAGTTGTTTTGAGGTGACACGCTTGCCGCGGTAGCGCGAACCGAGCATGCCGCCGTTGCCGTTCTCATCGCATTGCGACATGGCATTGCCCGCGTAACAACTGATTTGATCGGGCGCGACATGCTGGCACACGGTTTCCCAATCGATACCGAGCGAACCGAGCGCATCGGATGCGGCGAATATCGACAGCTGCAATCCGCGCGGATGGTTGCGCGATTGATACAGTCCACCGGGATCAAAACCGCTCGGCAACTGCCCCGCCGCTTGCACCCTCATCACTTCGGTATCCGGGAGCAAAAATTCGGCTTCACCGCGGATATCGATACGCACGTTGCGATCGCCGATATCGCTGACCTGCCAATTCTCCGGAATATTTTCGGGAAGATTTTTCGCCTTCGTTACCAGGCTCATCGTTTGCCCGTTGCCATCGACCAAAAAACGACGATTCAATGGCGTTCGCTGCGGATCGAACCAGGCGGGCTCGATCCGCCGGATCAGCGTGTGCTCGAGAATGAAGCGGCGCTGTTCCGCGCTCGCGCTCTCCGCGACGGGCAGTTGCATCAACGCAGCCAAGCTGCGCAGCGTGCGGTCGACATAGGATTCGGGCAGCGCGTCGATCACCATGCGTCGATAACCGTGGTGAAATGAACTGCGGCCAGCGGCATTGATGCCGCCAAAACCGACGATCAACGGAAGTCTCGCCATTTTCATTGTGTCCTATGTTTAGGCGGGGGGGCTTCAGCGGGGCAAGCCCGAAATTACAGCGCTGCTGCTGATTTGTTACGGTATTGTAATGCGATAGGTAACAAGTATACTGACAAAATTCGCCACAAAGCTGGACTATTCAGCCAGTGCCACACGTTACCCTACTTACTTTGCCAAATGCTCTTGCCTCCAGCCTGGCACTGCCGATGGAAATGCTGACCGCGGCCGATAATTTGGTCCGAACCCAATCCCACCGGGGCAAAGCGACTCACGCAACGCCATTGCGTTGCGCTCTTGTCGGCACGGAAAAACACGACGAAGTCGCCACCGCCAGCGGTCTAACATTAAATCTCAGCGGCAGAGCGCTGGATATCACCACCACCGATTTGCTGATTATTCCTGCCCTGTGGCGCAACCCGCTCACGACGCTGCGTCGACATGTCGAATTACTGCCGTGGCTGCAACGACTAGCACAGCGCGACACTCATCTCTGCGCTGTGGGCACCGGCAGCTTTTTACTCGCCGAGGCCGGTCTGCTGACGCATAAGCCGGCAACGACACACTGGTTTTATTTCGATCAGTTCGCACGCCGTTACCCACTGGTGCAATTGCAGCGACAGCATTTGATCACTGAAGCGGGCAACATTTTTTGCGCGGGCTCGGTCAATTCGGTGGCTGATCTCACCATCCACTTCATCGAGCTGTACTACGGCGCGCAGATCGCACGCAAAGTCGAAGCACAATTCTCGCCGGAAATTCGCCGCCCATTCGAGAGCCATGTGTACACCGCCGGCAGAACCGAACTGCATGGCGATGAACTCATTGCACAAGCGCAGGATATTTTGCGTAGCCGCTACACCGAAACATTCAAGATCACTGCACTTGCGCGCGAACTCGGCATCAGCGCGCGCTCGCTCAATCGGCGCTTTAAAAATGCCACCGGGCTCAGCCCCGGCATCTATTTGCAGCAACAACGTTTCAACACCGCGCGCGATTTACTGCGCACGAGCAACCTCACGATCACAGAAGTCGCCAATGCCGTCGGCTACACTGATAGCGATTATTTTTGTCGCCGCTTCCGCGATACGATGAAACAAACACCGAGCGCCTATCGCGCTTCAGTCCGCGGAAAATTGTTCAGCGTTACGCGGCAGTCTTGATCTACCGGATATAATTTGCGAGAATTCAAACCACGCAATGCAGTTATCGGTTGCTGTAAGATCGACTGCTATCAAGAAAGCGATAGCTTAGAGAAACCGTTAGCTTCAAGAAATCGATGGCTCCAAGAAAAATACCGTCGTTCAATTTATAAATTGCTTAAACTGTTTACGCCGTTCTCTTACCCAAGCACATTATCTATATCAACTTGTTTGTTTCGATTTTGACTTACAGACGTCTCTAAAAACTATGCGTACAACTGTGAAGTGGTTCAATGCCGCCAAGGGCTATGGTTTTCTCGAAAATGGCGCCGGTCCCGATGTCTACGTGAACGTGAAAAGCTTGCGCGGCGCCGACAAAATCAATGTCGGCGATGTCGTCGAATTTGAATGTCATGTATTCGAGGGCAAGCTCGTCGCCAAACACGTACAACCTGTACGCAAACAGCGCGACAATTTCAATCGCATACAACAACCGCATTTTGTAATGCAGTAATTATTTTTTCTTCGTAGACTTCTTGACGTGCCGAATCAGGCGGCGTTTGCGCTCGATTTGACGCTCGGTAAGCAGATTGCGCTTGCCCGCAAACGGATTGTCGCCGGTGCGAAACTCGATGCGAACCGGCGTACCGATCAGCTGTAATTCACGGCGAAAGGTTTTTTCGAGATAGCGCTGATACGCGCGCGGCACATCCGCCGTCTGATTGCCATGAATCACGATCAGCGGCGGATTGCTGCCGCCCGCGTGCGCATAACGCAGTTTGATTCGGCGTCCGTTCACGAGCGGCGGCGCGTGATCGAAAATGGCTTTCTCCAAAATCTGCGTGAGCCGATGCGTTTGCAATTTCTGCGTGGCGGCGCGATACGCTGCGCGCACCGACTCGTACAAATGGCCGACACCGGTACCGTGTAGCGCGGAAATAAAATGGATCTGCGCGTAGTCGATAAACAGCAGACGCCGCTCCAATTCGCTCTTGACGTACTGCTTGTGCTGATCGGTGAGACCATCCCACTTATTGATCGCGACCACGAGCGCGCGCCCCGCATCGACGACATGGCCAAGCAAATGCAAATCCTGATCGACCACACCTTCGCTGGCATCGAGCACCAAAATCACAACGTTGGCGTCGTCAATTGCCTTGAGCGTTTTAACGATTGAAAACTTTTCGACAACCTCATGCACATTTTTGCGACGGCGAATACCCGCCGTATCGATCAGCGTAAACACCTCCGCATTGCGCTCGTAACGGATGTAGACGCTGTCGCGCGTGGTGCCGGGCTGATCAAAGACAACAACGCGCTCTTCGCCGAGCAGACGATTCACCAGAGTCGATTTGCCGACATTGGGGCGCCCGACGATGGCGATTTTAATGCCGGGATCGAGTATTTCCTCACTGGTATCGGCTGCTACTTCCGGCTCCGGAAACAGCGCGAGCATGTCCTCGAACAAAGGTTTCAGACCGCGACCGTGCGTCGCGGTAGTCGGATAAACTTTGTCGGCGCCAAGCCGATAAATGTCAGCCAGCGCCTCATCGACGTTGACGCCATCGATTTTATTTGCGACGAAAAAAATCGGTTTGTTCTGCGCACGTAACCGTCGCGCCAACTCTTCGTCGAGCGCATTCAACCCTTCGCGCGCGTCGAGCATAAACACCACGGCGTCAGCCTCGATAACCGCTTGCTGCGATTGTTGCGCGACGGCCGAATCGATGCCCTCTTCCTGGCCGGTGATGCCCGCCGTATCGATCACGATGAAATGGCGCGAGCCGAGCCTCGCCTCACCGTACTGACGGTCGCGCGTCAACCCTGGAAAATTCGCGACGAGCGCATCCTGCGTTTTGGTAACGCGATTGAATAATGTCGACTTACCGACATTGGGTCGGCCGACCAGCGCGAAGACGGGAATCATAATAAATTCAGTTGGCAGTTATCAGTTTTTAGCTGTTAATTTTTTAACCAACAACTATCGACTAACCACTAAAAACTATTTCTTCTCCAGTTGATAAGCGGCGAGTTTGCCGCTATTGCCATAGACATACAGAATATCGTCGGCAACGAGCGGCGCTACACGAATGCCATCGCTATCGACACGCTCGCGCGCGACGAAATGACCATCGACCTGCGACAACAAATGTAAATAACCTTCAAAATCGCCTACCGCAAGGTAACTGCTCAAGACGGCCGCACCGCTCAATTGGCGTCGTGCGAGCGCGGTTTGCTCCCAGCGCGAGCCTTGATTGTTTTTAGTAAACGCGCTGATGTTGCCATTCGCCCCGACCACATAAATATTGCTGAAGCCCTCGCTCAAGCCGACATAACTCGACGCGTTGGTCTCCCACAGACGGCGCCCGCTGCGCGCGTCGAGTGCGGCGAGACGCCCCTGATACGATACCGCGTACAGCACATCGTCATCGATCAGCAGATTGCCCGCGATATCGACCTGACGTTCGATCTCGGAACTCCCCTGCGGCACACCGACACGCGCTTCCCACAGCGCTTGTCCACTTGCGATATCCACCGCGACCACTTTGCCATTGTTAAGCCCCGCGATCGCTTCCGTGTCGTACAACACCGGTGCGCTGCTCGCGCGTAAACTCAGCACGGGTGCACCGCCCGCGTAGAGCCATTTCTGCGTGCCCGTTTTTGCGTCGAGACCGACCAAATCGCCGCCGAATGTCACCGCGACGACGATATTGCCATCGCTCTGTGGCGGCGCCAGCACTTGGCCATCGAGTTGCGTTTTCCACAGCGTTTTGCCGCTCTTTTCATCGAGCGCCCAAACCCGGCCATCCTCGGTCGCAACCATCACCAAACCGCCACCGATGCCGACGCCGCCACAAATCGGCTGATCGATATCGGCGTCCCACAACGACCGGCCGCTGACGCGATCGTAGGCTTCGATCTCGCCATTCGCCGCGGCGGCAACGATGGTTTTTTCGTGGATCGCCGGCATCAGCCGGTTGTATAACGCACCGTCGCCATTGCCGATACCGTGACTCCATAATTTATCGAGTTCACGCTCCGCTTTAAATGCGGGCAATGGCGCCGGCTGCTGCTCTTTTTTATCGTTGGAACTACACGCGACCACCGTAACCGCAAGCACGAGCGCCGCTGTTGCGCGCCATAAATTAAACAAACGATACCGCACGATTAAGATGCCCCCTGCGCCTGGGTCGCATCATTCTGCGCCGGCTCCACTTGCAAATCGCGCAATTTCATTTCGAGCAGCGGATCATTGATCGGCGACGACATTTTTTTCTCAAGTTCTTGCGCGCGTTTATACGCCGCCCGCGCGGCTTCGAGATCACCGCGCGTCTGTGCGATATCGCCCTTCAATTGCAAATATGCGCTCGCATAACTGCCCGCAGCCGTTTCGTCGAGCTGCGCCAGCGCACCGGTGTCATCGCCTTTGGCGTGTAGCACGCGCGCCAAGCGCAGTTGCGTCAATGCCCGCATATCGTCGGAAGGTTTATGCGCAAGCACCCATTTCAATTCGGCCTCCGCTTGCGCCAGATCGTTGTCTTCAACAGCGAGTTTGGCTTTGAACAATGCGGCAAATTGCGCATAGGTGGAGTTTTCAAAATCCGATTTCAACGTATCGGCGAGATGTCGCGCGGTAGCCAACTGTTCTTTGCGCGTATTCGCGTCGGCGGTATTGGCGCCCGCCGCATTTGCGCCGATGATGTTAACGGCCTGCAGTAAATTTTGATATTCGACCGATGCGGTATCCGCGCGATGCTGTTGCCTCTGCTGCCAACTGTAAATACCGAACGCGGCGACCGCAGCGACCAGCATCCCGGTGACGACATGACGGCCGTTGTCGCGAAACCATTTCTTTAGCGCTTCGAGCTGTTCTTCTTCAGTTTGGTAAGTTTCCACGATCGATTCACCTCATTAGCTATTATTTTGTCAATTTCAGTTCAGCGCTCAATAGCGATGCCACCTGAGACTCCGCCACGGTTTTTTGTTCGCGCGTTTCATCGCGCAGCCATTTGATATTGACCACTCCGCCATCGACTTCCTGATCGCCGAGAATCAACGCAATGCTGGCGCCGCTTTTATCGGCTTTCTTGAATTGGCTTTTGAAACTGCCGCCGCCGCAGTTCGACAACACGCGCAGCCACGGCAATTGATCGCGCAATGATTCCGCCATCACCATCGCCGTCATTTCGGCGCGCGCACCTGCAGCAACGATATAGACCTGCGGCGCGTCGATAATATCCGCCGGAATTTTTTCACACGCTTCGAGCAACAAACACAAACGCTCGATACCCATACCGAAACCAACTGCCGGCGTCGACTTGCCGCCAAGCTGTTCGACAAGACCATCATAGCGACCGCCCGCGCAAACAGTGGCCTGCGCACCGAGTTTATCGGTGGTCCATTCAAAAACCGTTTTGCCGTAATAGTCGAGCCCGCGCACCAGCGCTGGATTTAATCGATATTGCACGCCGCCGGCATCGAGCAGCGCGCACAGATTCTGAAAATGCAGACGCGAGTCTTCATCCAAATAATCATCGAATGCGGGGGCGCCGATTAAGATGCGTCGCGTGTTTTCGTCCTTGCTGTCGAGAATACGCAGCGGGTTCGTGTGCAAACGGCGCTGACTGTCTTCATCGAGCTCGGCAACATAATTCTGCAAATAATCAACCAGCGCACGCTTGAATTCGGCGCGCGCATTCGCGGAGCCGATGCTGTTCAATTCGAGCACGACGTGCTCGCTGATACCGAGCTTGCGCCACAACCTAGCCGTTAGAAAAATCAATTCGGCATCAATATCGGGACCGTTCATCCCGAACGCTTCAACACCGATTTGATGAAACTGCCGCAGCCGGCCTTTCTGCGGCCGCTCATGACGAAACATGGGACCCGCATACCACAAACGCTGCGTCTGATTGAACAGCAAACCATTTTGCTCGCACGCGCGCACACAGCCGGCCGTACCTTCGGGGCGCAGCGTCAGACTATCGCCGTTGCGATCTTCGAACGTGTACATTTCCTTTTCGACGATGTCGGTGACTTCGCCGATCGAACGTTTGAACAATTCAGTCTGTTCGAGAATCGGAAAACGCATTTCCTGATAGCCGTACGCGCCGAGCAATTGCGCAGCGATGCGCTCGACGTATTGCCAAAGCGGCGTCTGTGCGGGGAGAAGGTCATTCATTCCCCGTATCGATTGGATCTTGCTCATTGCAACCCGAGTGAATCGATGGTGGATCGGCGAGTCGGTAGCGCCCTAGCGCGCGTCGACGGCGGTGGGCGGCATTATATGCGAATGCGACTGCCAGGTATCGAAAGACATGGTCCCGAGGCTTGAAGAAACTCAGCCCTGCGCGATCAGATCTTTTTCGGCCTGCTGTTTCGCGGCGGCTTTGCTCCGAATCAGCTGCTCGAGATGATCGATCAATTCTTCGTTGACCACTTTGTGATCGGGCGCGCCGTCGACATAAACCAGATTATTCGGCGTGCCGCCGGCGAGTCCGATATCGGCCTCTTTCGCTTCACCGGGACCGTTGACGATACAGCCGATCACAGCCACATCGAGCGGCACGTTGAGATCCTCAAGCCGACTCTCCAGCGCGTTCATGGTTGCGATCACATCGAAATTCTGTCGCGAACAACTCGGACACGCGATGAAATTGATACCGCGCGTGCGCAGCTTCAAGCTCTTCAGAATTTCGTAGCCGACTTTGACTTCTTCGACAACATCGGCCGCGAGCGAGATGCGAATCGTGTCGCCGATGCCATCCATGAGCAACATACCGAGACCCACCGCCGACTTCACGGTGCCGCCGCGCAGACCACCGGCTTCAGTAATTCCGAGGTGCAATGGCTGCTCGATCAACGTCGCGATTTTGCGGTACGCGGCCACCGCCATGAACACATCGGATGCTTTGACGCTGAGTTTGAAATTTGGGAAATTCAGCTTATCGAGTATTTCGACGTGGCGCATCGCCGATTCGACAAGCGCGTCCGGCGTCGGCTCGCCGTATTTCTTTTGCAAATCCTTTTCGAGCGAACCGGCATTCACACCGATGCGGATCGGAATATTTTTATCGCGCGCGCAATCGACAACCGCGCGCACACGGTCTTCGCGACCGATATTGCCGGGGTTGATGCGCAGGCAATCGACGCCGTATTCCGCGACTTTGAGCGCGATTTTGTAATCGAAATGAATGTCGGCGACGAGCGGCGTATCGACCTGTTGACGAATGAACTTGAATGCCTCGGCGGCATCGAGCGTAGGGATCGACACGCGCACGATATCGGCGCCGGCTTCCGCCGCGCGTTTGATTTGCGCAACTGTCGCCGCCACATCGCAGGTCTCGGTGTTGGTCATGGTCTGCACGGCGATCGGCGCATCGCCGCCGACCGGTACATTACCGACCCAAATCTGCCGCGATTTGCGGCGCCGGATGGGCGATTCAAATTTCATCAACAAATTCCGTGATTGTCTGTAGAACGCAGTCAACTGCTGCCGGCGCGATCAACTACTACCGACTATGAGACGTGTCGAGCGACTGCCTTCAGATACGTCGACTTTAACCGGCGTGCCGTTATACGCCATGCTCACACCGGGCGCGTAACCCAATAAGACTTTGAACGGCCCGTGACCTTCGATCTGCAATTTTTCATCGGCGTGCTTGAGCGTGGCAACAATCAATTTGTTGTCGCGGTCTTTGATTTCAATCCAGCAGTCTGCCGAAAACCGTAAACTTAATTTATCGATCTCTTCCGCCACAGCAGTTCCGGTCGCATCGTTATTCGCGACGGCAGGCGACGTCTCCGACTTCGCATCCGAATTCGGCAACAGCTGCACGCTATCCAGCAATGCGTTTTCGGCACCGCTATTGAGCGCGGAATCGATACCTCCGGCAAACTCTTGTGCGCCGCTGTCGGCGGTCAAGGAAAGACGCTGCACTTTATCGCGGTGTTGCTGCCACGCCCACAAAGTCACCAATATAAGTGCTGTCGCCGCCAATCCCGAGTAGCGCCGCCAGCGACTGATTTTTTGCTCCAAACTCACCGGCCGCCACTGCACGTGCGCCACTGCTTGCGCTGCGCGATAGGCACCGCTACCCGAACCGCCGTAGACGCGCAATAACTCGCCAGCGTCGATATTGAGCAGCCGGGCGTAACTGCGCAAATGACCGCGCACGAACGTTTCACCCGGAAACCGCGCGAAATCATTTTCCTCCAGCGCGATCACCTGGCTCAGCAGCAAATTCAATTGGCCAGCCACCGCTTCGCGCGTCAAACTATTGCGCTCGCGCGCCTGCTTGAGCAGAGCTCCAGCGGTCGGCGTTGCGGGCACCGCGTTATCGGCGCTGTTAGTGTTGAACTCCAGCATCGCTGTAAACACTCTTGTATGCGAGATACTCTTCGGATTGCGGAAACAAATTTTTCAATGCGAGCGCATAACTCGCCACGGAATCTTTATCGCCTGCGCGCTCGGCGAGCCGAATACCCAGCCAGAGCGACGCCGCGGACGGCGCCTGCACACGACTCTTGAAAGCATCGAAAAAAAACTGTGCTTTTGCATAATCGCCCAACTGGAAACACACTTCAGCCAGCTGGAACACCACCATTGGATTGCTGCGATCCATTAGATTCGCGCGCTCCAGAACCTCTTTCGCCTGCGCGTATTTTTTTAACTTGATGCGCACCATTCCCAAGTTGAGAAAGGCATCGGGGCGCTTGTCATAAAGCAAGTCCTCTGCCACTTTTTCGAGCTGAGTTTCAGCATCGGCGTAGCGCTTTCGATCGTACAGAAATGCTGCGTAATTGTTGCGAATGCGCGACGCATCGTTATCGCTGGCGTAATCGATCGCCGCGCGAAAATGCTTATCGGCCTGCTCGTACTCACCGGTGCGCCAAAAAACCAAAGCCAGCGCCTCGTTGGCATCGGCGTTGTGACTGTCGATATCGAGCGCGGTCTTCAAATGGCGTTTTGCCGCTTCCCAATTGCCTTCTTGAATATAGTTTCGCGCCGCCTGAACCGAATATTCGACGGCTTTTTTGGGGTCCTTCTTCTCCCCGAAACCGCCGGTTTGCGTGGTCACACAAGCGCTTATAAGCAACGCGGCAACCACCACCGCAGCAAGTTTCAACAACGCATTCGGCATACGACCGCCTTGGAATAATTCGCGATAGAACATCATTATAGAAGCCGAATCGGTTCTGGCTGAGTTTGGCGCTCGCGATAGCGTTCACTGCGCCGCGTACGATCCGTGACCTGTCCCACAAGTTGCCCGCATGCCGCATCGATATCATCGCCGCGCGTCGTACGCACCGTGACGACATAACCCGCCTGCGTTAAAGCTTCCCAGAAACGCGTAATCGCTGCTTTGCTGGGCCGCTCAAAACCGGAGTTCGGAAACGGATTAAACGGAATCAAATTGATCTTGCATGGCAACGGCCGCAGCAATGCCGCAAGCTCTCGCGCATGCTCCGCGCCGTCATTCACACCCGCGATTAAGGTGTATTCGATCGTGATCACACGATGCGTATCGGTCTGCTTATCGAGATAGCGCTGGCAAGCGGCCAGCAACTCGGCGATCGGATAGCGCCGATTGATCGGCACGAGCTGATCGCGCAACGTATCGTTGGGAGCGTGCAGCGATACCGCGAGCGATACATCGCTGACCTCGCCCAGACGATCGATGGCAGGCACCACGCCCGACGTGCTCAACGTCACGCGACGTTTAGAAATGCCGTAGCCGAAGTCATCCATCATCAGACTCATAGCATCGACAGCGTTGTCGAAATTGAGCAAGGGCTCCCCCATACCCATCATGACGACGTTCGTAACGACACGCTCTTTCGCTGCAAAACCATCGAACGAATTGATCGCCAGCCAGACCTGGCCAATGATTTCTGCAGCGGTTAAATCGCGCTGAAAACCCTGTTTGCCCGTCGAACAAAAACTGCAATCGAGACTACAGCCAACCTGTGAAGAAACGCAGAGCGTGCCGCGCTGACCATCGGGTATCAGCACCGACTCGACCAAATTGCCACCGTCGACCCGAATGGCCCACTTGCGCGTACCATCAGCCGAGTCCTGTTGGGTCACGATTTCGGGCGGGCGAATTTCAGCGATTTCTTGCAGCTTTTGCCTCAAGGGTTTGCCGATATTCGTCATGGCGGCAAAATCAGTAACCCCCGCGTGATGAATCCACTTCAGGATTTGCTGCGCGCGAAACGACTTCTCACCATTTTCGACGAGAAACGCCTCCATTTTGTGGCGGGACAAGCCGAGCAAGTTCACTTTGCTCTCCCGCGGTGCGGCAGCCTGGCTCACAGTCGTTTAATCACGTCCGCAAATTTCGCTCGCGGCAAAAAAGTAGGCGATCTCGCGCGCGGCAGAGGCTGGAGCGTCGGAGCCGTGCACGGCATTGGCGTCGATCGAATCGGCAAAATCGGCGCGAATCGTTCCGGGCTCGGCATTCTTCGGATTGGTTGCTCCCATCAACTCACGGTTTTTCAGCACCGCGTTGTCGCCTTCCAACACCTGCACCGTGACTGGACCCGAGGTCATGAAATCGATCAGCGCGGGGAAAAACGGGCGCCCTTTGTGTTCCGCATAAAAACCCTCTGCCTGTCCCCGGCTCAAACGCAACATCTTGGCGGCAACGATCGACAAACCCGCTTTCTCGAATCGGCTATAGATTTCACCGATCACATTTTTGGCGACCGCGTCAGGTTTGATGATGGAAAGGGTGCGTTCGACTGCCATGAAAATCTCCTGGAAAGAATAGCTTGCGGACTTATCAACAAAATCTAGAAACAGGATGAGAAAAGAGCGCGAAAATTATACGCAGGTTTACGAGAAATTTGTACGCTAAAGTCGCATCGCAGCGATGAAAATAAGCGAGAAACGAGGTTTAAATCACGGCGGATTTTGAGCGCAACGCGGGAATGGTCTTACGCAACAAGGAAACAGCGGCATCGACATCGCTTTCAGTTGTAAAACGGCCGAAGCTGAAACGCAGTGCACTCTGCGCTAAAACGTCTGGCACCCCCATCGCACGCAGCACATACGACGACTCGAGACTCGCCGAGGTACATGCCGACCCGCTCGACACGGCGACGTCCTTGAGCGCAAGCAAGAGCGCCTCGCCGTTGACGCCAGCCACGCCGAGATTGAGATTGCCGGGCAGGCGCCGCTCCAGATCACCATTGACATGAACCCCCTCAATATCGCAGATATGATCGTAAAATCTTTTTCTTAACAATAAGATGCGATGGCCTTCTAAATCCATTTCCACCTTCGAAAGCGCACTCGCAGCCCCCATACCGACAATCTGGTGAGTCGGCAGCGTACCCGAACGCATCCCGCGCTCGTGACCGCCGCCATGCATTTGCGGCTCAATCACGAGAGGCGGGCGACGGCGCACATAGAGTGCGCCAACTCCTTTCGGGCCATAAAACTTATGCGCAGAAAGGGATAACAGATCAATCTGCATTATCTTGATATTGATAGGAATTTTTCCAGCACTTTGCGCGGCGTCGACGTGCAGAAGCACGTCGCGCGAACGGCAGATCGCGCCAATCGCCGCGACATCATTGATCGCCCCGACCTCATTATTGGCGTGCATGATGGAAACGAGGATGGTATCCGACGTAAGCGCCGCTTCAACCTGAGCGGGATCGACAATACCGTCGCCACCGGGGTCGAGATAAGTTACCGCAAACCCGTCTTGCTCAAGATAGGCACACACATCGAGCACCGCCTTGTGCTCAATGCTAGAGGTGATGATGTGATTACCGCGCCCCTCTTTGCGCCGCGCCCGCGCCGCGCCTTTGATTGCCAGATTATTCGATTCGGTCGCGCCCGATGTCCACACGATTTCACGCGGATCGGCCTCGATCAGCTCCGCTACTTGCGCACGCGCATTCTCGATAGCTTCCTCGGCGCGCCAGCCGTAAATATGCGAACGCGACGCCGGGTTGCCAAAATTCCCATCCAGCGTGAGGCAGGTCATCATTTTTTCAGCCACGCGCGGATCGACCGGTGTGGTCGCGGCATAATCAAAATATATCGGGATTCGCATTGGCGACTCTACTACTTCGGAATTCAATTATTTAAGAAAGCCTCACTCGACCGTTTCACAACGAATGGCCTGCGCATTGATGCCCTTCAGGGTATCACGGTCGCGCTGACGTATTGCCACCGCCTGCACTTCACTGCGCTCAACCAAATGCGAGAGACTGATCCCCGCCAGGAATCGGTGAATCTGCTCGCTCAAATCGCACCACAGATAATGTGTCAGGCAGGTCTCACCGTCCTGGCAATCGGCTTTGCCCGCACAGTCGGTTGCATCGATATTTTCATTTACCGCATCGATGATTTCGGCAACAAAAATCTCTTCCCCAGGGCGGCTTAGGCGATAGCCACCACCCGGACCGCGCACGCTGCTGACCAAACGGTTTCGGCGCAGCTTTGCAAACAGCTGCTCCAGATACGACAGCGAAATCGCCTGCCGTCGCGATATATCGGCCAAACTGATCGGGCCATGCTCGGCGTGCAGCGCAAGATCGAGCATCGCCGTGACCGCATACCGCCCCTTGGTAGTTAAGCGCATAACCGTGTCCTGAAGCACTCATAGATCACGCGAGTATGCAAAGCCTGACAAGCGAGGTCAACTATTGTTGTGCGCCGCGCCCCACTACTTCTCCTGCGTTTTGCGAACCCGCTCTTCATCCTGCGCCTTGCGTACCCAAAATTGCGCCGAGGTTAAAATACCGCGCAGCATCTGGATCTCCATCGAGTCGAGTCGCGTGCGCTGAAACAAGCGTCGCATCCGTGCCGCCGTCTGCTTGGGCGCATCAGCTTTGAGGAAGCCCATTTCCGTCAACGCCTGTTCAAGATGCACGAAAAAACGCTCGACATCGTCACCGCTCGCAAATGGCACATCCCAATCCGCCATGCCATCGACCGGCGCATGACCGGAGAGCGCAGCCATGCGCAATTCGTAGGCGATAACCTGGACAGCCATTGCAACATTGAGCGAGCTGTATTCCGGATTGGACGGAATATTGATATGCAGCTGGCAGCGCTGCAGCTCTTCGTTGGTGAGACCGCGATCTTCGCGCCCGAATACCACAGCCACCTTGTGCCGGGCTGCTTCTCGAATCGCCTGCTGACTCGCTTCGCGCGCACCGAGTAGCGGCCACGGAATTGCACGTTCGCGCGCGCTGCTGCCAATCACTAAACCGCAATCGGCAATCGCTTCCTCGAAACTTGCCACCACGATCGCGCGATCGAGCACATCGAGCGCATTCGCGGCGCGAAAGACAGCGTCATCATGCGGGTAGTGTTTTGGCGCCACCAGATACAAATCGCGCAGCCCCATATTTTTCATCGCGCGCGCAGTAGCGCCGATATTGCCCGGGTGCGTGGTATTGACGAGAACAATGCGGATAGAGTCGAGAGAGTTCACTGCGATAGACAGCTATTTTTTAACGGGCGTCCATTCTAACAGCTGCGATTCTCGCGGTTCAGACTTTATCGATTGTGATAAACTCTCGCCCCTTTTCGCAGTGCCGTCAGGTAATCCACCCATGCAACCGATGCTGACCATCGCCCTCAAAGCCGCGCGCAAAGCCGGCGAAATCATCGCGCGCAGCGTCGAGCATCTCGACAGCGTGCGCATCGACGAAAAATCCGCGAACAATTTCGTCACCGAGGTCGATCGTGCGTCGGAAAAAGAAATTATTTACCACCTCAAAAAAGCGTATCCCGATCACGCATTTCTTGGCGAAGAAAGCGGCGCGAGTGGCGCGGCCGATGCCGAATATCGCTGGATCATCGACCCGCTCGACGGCACCACGAACTTCATCCACGGCATTCCGCATTTCGCAGTATCGATCGCATGCGAATATCGCGGTCAACTCGAGCACGCGGTCGTGCTCGATCCAATTCGCCGCGAAGAGTTCACCGCAAGCCGCGGCCGCGGCGCGCAAGTCAACGGTCGTCGTATCCGCGTCAGCGAGCGCAAAAGTCTCGACGGCGCGCTCATCGGCACCGGCATCCCATTCAAATCACGCTGCGAAGCGCAAATTCCTGCTTACGTACATAGCCTGCAAGCGGTCGCCGAAAAAACCGCGGGGTTGCGTCGCGCCGGCGCGGCCGCGCTCGACCTCGCTTATGTCGCCGCTGGCCGGCTCGATGCTTTTTGGGAAATGGCGCTGGCGCCGTGGGATATCGCCGCCGGCGCTTTATTGATTCGCGAAGCGGGCGGTTTAATCAGCGATTTCAACGGCGGCAACGATTACATGGAAAACGGCAATATTGTCTGCGGCAACCCCAAATGCTTTAAGGGGTTGCTACAACTGGTACAACCTCATCTCAAAGATATTTGAGAGCGCTTATCGAACACGGACGCTCTGGGAAATACTTCGACTTTGTTTACCCGCACTATCGATTGCGATGAGCTCGATCACGTTCCATCCTGCTCCGACATCCGGAATTACGTAACTAGTCACACCACCACCGCTCACCGATGCGTTTACAATTCCCCCCGGTGAATAAAGATTGATCTTGTAACCGGACAGCTCAGACACCGACAAAGGTGTTCCATCTTCACGTGTTTTAGGCGGCATCCAACTTACCTTGATACTTTTTGACGTTGCAGTTGAGGTCGACAAGACCGCCAAGGCCATATTGCTTATCACGGTCGGCGCTACCAAGGACTCGGTCAAAGTTATGCCTGCAACCGTCGACAATTTACTTTTCAGACCACTGATATCGACGGCGGATATGGCGAAGTGATAAGTGCCAGCCGCAAGATTCTGCGCGGTATAGCTGGAGGTGGAGCCGCCGCTGATTTTGATAGTGCCGGTGACACTGGGATCATCGGTGGTGTAATACAGCTCATAACCCGATAAGTCGCTCGCCGCCAAAACCTGACCATTTTCGCGCGTGGCAGGAATCGTCCAGTTCAGCTGAACACTCGATGTGGCGTGAGCTGCACTATTTACCCCCCAAAAAAAGCCAAACGAAATCGACAACCACACAGCTGAGAATTTGCGCATACAACAAAGCACCTCGACAATTGCGCACTCCATTGACCCGATTGAGACATAGTAAAACTGTTAGGCTCAATCTAGTCACGAAGACAATCAGTCGATATAGGTAGGATGCGCATTTGTGAGAGAGGTCAAAGCCATATAGTTGCGCAGCGCAACTTTGCGCTGCGCACTTAGGGGGGATTTATGGCGATACCGCCATCTCTAACGATACAACTTAAGGGCGACCGGCATCGGCGCCCTCTTTCTGAACCACACTCTGAAGCAGATCTTCACGCTTAACGCCCATCCACAGCGCAATCGCGGCGGCGACGTAAATCGATGAGAACGTGCCAATCACTGTACCGATAATCAGCGCCAGCGAGAAACCATGCAACACATCGCCGCCGAAAAACAGCAGCGAGAACATCACAGCCAACGTGATACCCGATGTCGCCAGCGTACGGTCGAGCGTTTCGGTCGTCGAAATATTCATGATTTCGATGACCTCGGTCTTGCGCAATTTGCGAAAGTTTTCGCGAATGCGATCGAATACCACGATGGTGTCGTTGATCGAATAACCGACAATCGCGAGTACCGCGGCCAGTGTCGTCAAATCAAAATCCCACTGAAAAAACGCAAACATGCCGAGCGCGATAACGACATCGTGAAATAAAGAAACAACTGCGCCAACACCAAATTTGTACTGAAATCTAAACGCGACATAGATCATCACCGCGATGAGCGCTAGCAATAGCGCCAAGCCGCCTTTTTCGCGCAACTCCGCACCCACTTGCGGACCGACGAATTCGACGCGACGCAGCTTGACCTCGCCTTCAGCACTTTTCTGCAGCATGTCGACCACGCGATTGCCGATATGCACTTCATCGGTTTTCGGCAAACGCACCATGACATCGCGATCCGTACCAAGGTTGACCACCGTGGCGCGCTCGAAACCGCCCTTCGCCAACGTCTCGCGAATTTGCTGCAACGCCGGCGCTTGGCTGTAGACCACTTCGACGAGTGTGCCGCCGGTGAAATCAAGACCGAAATTAAGCCCCTTGGTGGCGAGGAAAAACACCGAAAGCAATGCCGTGATGATCGAAAATCCCGCTGCGTAAACACGGAAACCCAAAAAGTTTATTACTTTACGTTGCGCCATGCCGCGCTCCTGTTAAATCCGCGTTCTTTTAAATCAACGTTCTTTTAAATCCACGCTCTCTTAAATCCGCGTTCTTTTAAATCCAAAGCTTCTCGACGCGCCGGCCGCCGTAGCGCAAATTGATAATGGCCCGCGTGACCATGATCGCCGTGAACTGAGAAATAATTAGACCGATCGCCGATGTCACAGCAAAACCTTTCACCGACCCGGTTCCCAACGCATAGAGCAAAATCGAAATGATGATACCGGTGAAATTCGCATCGAAAATTGTCAACGAAGCGCGATCAAAACCCGCGTGAATCGCCGCCTGCGGCGTCAAGCCGTTGCGCAGTTCTTCTTTGATACGGCCGTAGATCAACACGTTGGCGTCGACCGCCATCGCCATCGACAGCACGATACCCGCAATACCGGGCATGGTGAGTGTCGCCGATAAAATCGACATGCACGCGATCAACAGCAGCACGTTGCATGTCATCGCCACGACCGCATACACGCCGAACTCCTTGTACAACATCAACATGACAACGGCGATCAGCACGAGTCCGACGTAAGACGCCATTGCGCCCTGATGAATATTTTCCGCACCGAGCGACGGGCCAACGGTGCGCTCCTCGACGAAATCCATCGGCGCCGCCAGCGCGCCGGCTCGCAGCAACAACGCCAGTTCAGCCGCTTCGCCGGGATTACTTAATCCGGTAATGCGAAAGCGATTGCCGAGCACATCGCGAATCGTGGCGAGACTGATAATTTTCTTATCATCGTACGGCACCTGCACCGCGACATCCTTGCCGCTCGCGTCTTTCTCATAATGCGTACGCATCTTGCGTTCGATAAACAACACACCGAGACGGCGGTTGATATTGTGGCGCGTCGCTTGAAGCATCAAATTGCCACCTTCGTTATCGAGCACGATATCGACTTCGGGCTCGCCGCCTTGCGAATCAAATCCCGATTTCGCGTCGGTCACGCGCTCGCCCGTGATGATGACATCGCGCTCCAAATACGCGGATTTTTGTCCAAAGCGGGTATCGCGAAAATCGAACTGCTCGCGCAGCGACGGATCGTCGCTGTTCGATTCGAGACGAAATTCGAGGTTGGCGGTTTTGCCGAGAATACGCTTCGCTTCCGCGGTGTCTTGAATACCGGGCAATTCGACCACGATGCGATTGCGACCCTGGCGTTGCACGAGCGGCTCGGCGACGCCCAGCTCATTGACGCGGTTGCGCAGTGTCGTGAGGTTCTGGCCGACCGCGTAATCCTCAATATCGTGAATTTTTTGCTCCGACAACGTCCACGTCACCTTGATGGTGTCGCCGTCGTTTTCCTGCGCCGGTACAAGCTCAGGATAATCTTTGTGCACGACATCGAGTGCTTTTTGCACGAGATCCTGATCTTTGAAGCGGCCGACGATGCGATCGCTCTGCGCTTCGACGAAGCCGCGCACTTTCGCCCCGCGCAATCGCTGCTTGATGCCAGCCACCGACAGCTCGAGATTTTTCTTCACCGCGGCCGGCGTATCGACCTGCAGCAAGAAATGCACACCGCCGCTCAAATCAAGTCCGAGCTTCATCGGCTTACCGCCCAACGCCGCCATCCAGCCGGGCGTGGTCGGCGCCAGGTTGAGCGCGACGATATAGTTATCGCCGAGTGCACGCTGCGCAATCGATTGCGCACGCAATTGCTGTTCGTTGCTGTTTAGACGAATCAACCCGTTTTTGCCCTGCTCGGCGACTTCCATCGATTTATAGGCGATACCGGCATCGCGCAGCGCCTGCGCCGTGCGATCGAGCACGGACTGGTCGATCAGCGTCGCGCTGCTTTCCCCCGAAATCTGAATCGCCGGATCGGGAGCATAAAGATTGGGGATGGCGTAAAAAGAGCCGATCACAAGCACAAACACGATCAGCAGATACTTCCACAACGGATATCTATTCATAGAGATTCCAAATTTATTCGGATTCGCCGCCCACTTTTATTAATCCCCACTCCCGGGGGAGAGGGTTAGGGTGAGCGCGGATAACCATGCAAGCGCGCCAGCGAAGGCGGCCAATTATACGTAAACGCGGCGACACAACAACCACCGATCAAATTATCGACATTCGCTCAATCCACCCACGCGCGCGCGTTGCGGAACATGCGCAGCCACGCGCCATCCTCCTGCCAATCGTCGGGGTGCCACGAGTTCTGCACCGCGCGAAATACGCGCTCGGGATGCGGCATCAGCAGCGTAACGCGGCCGTCCCGGCTCGTTATCCCGGCGATACCGGCCGGCGAGCCGTTCGGATTCGCGGGGTAACGCTCGGTTGCCTGCAAGCGATGATCGACAAATCGCAGCGATATTAGTTCACCGCGCTGCAAATTCATTAACTGATCGTCGCTCGCAAACTCAGCGCGACCTTCGCCATGCGCGACCGCAATCGGCATATGCGAACCCGCCATGCCATTGAAGAGCAACGACGGCGATTGCGGCACTTGCACGAGTGCAAACCGCGCTTCGAATTGCTCGGACAAATTGCGCACGAAACGCGGCCACAACTCCGCGCCCGGAATCAGCGATTTCAGATTCGACATCATCTGGCAGCCGTTACAAATCCCGAGCGCAAACGAATCAGTACGGTGAAAAAATGCTTCGAATTGATCGCGGGCGCGCGCATTAAACAGAATCGTTTTTGCCCAACCCTCGCCCGCGCCGAGCACATCGCCATACGAAAAGCCGCCGCACGCGGCAAAACCTTTAAAATTATCGAGCGCAATGCCGCCGCGCAAAATATCGCTCATGTGCACATCGACCGCTTCGAAACCGGCGCGATCGAACGCCGCGGCCATTTCGACCTGACCGTTGACGCCCTGCTCGCGCAAAATTGCGATTCGCGGACGCACACCACTCGCAATAAATGGCGCGGCCACATCGGCGTTTTGATCGAAACTTAATTTCACGCTGAGACCGGGATCGTCGGTATCGAGCAACGCATCGAATTCCTGTTGCGCGCATTCGGGATTATCGCGCAACGCTTGAATGCGATAACTCGTTTCGCTCCACCAGCGTTGATAGTGCACGCGATCGCCGTGGAGCACGGCGCCGCCATTCCACTTGAATTGCAGCGTCGAGCCGGATTCCGGTGTGCCGATCATGTGCACCAGATCACCGAGACCGTGTTGTTTAAATCGATCGATCACAGCAACACGCTGATCGCGCGCAATTTGCAACACGGCGCCGAGTTCTTCGCTGAACAATACCGACAGCGCATCGCTGCCGAGCGCGCTCAATTCGACATCGAACCCACAATGCCCCGCGAACGCCATTTCGCACAGCGTCGCGAACAAACCACCGTCGGAGCGGTCGTGGTACGCGATAATTTTTTGCTGTTCGAGCAATTGCTGCATCGCAACAAAAAATGCTTTCAGATTTTTTGCGTCATCGACATCGGGCGCGGAGTTACCGATTTGATTGAATACCTGCGCGAGCGCCGAACCGCCGAGACGATTTTTGCGCGCGCCAAGATCGATTACGATTAAATCCGTTTCGCCACGATCAACTCTTAATTGCGGCGTGACAGTTTTACGTACATCGACGACGGGCGCGAATGCAGAAATAATCAGCGACAACGGTGCGGTAACGGATTTCGCTTCGCCATCTTCTTGCCACGCCGTGCGCATCGACATCGAATCCTTGCCGACCGGAATCGTGATACCGAGTTGCGGACACAATTCCATACCGACGGCTTTGACAGTATCGAATAATTTTTCATCTTCGCCGGCGTGACCCGCCGCGCACATCCAGTTCGCCGATAATTTCACATCGGACAATTTTTCAATGCGTGTCGCCGCGATATTCGTGATCGCCTCGCCGATCGCCATGCGCCCCGATGCCGGCGCATTAATCAATGCGAGCGGCGTGCGCTCGCCCATCGCCATCGCTTCGCCGCGATACGAGTCATAAGCCACTGTCGTCACCGCGCAATCAGCGACAGGGACTTGCCACGGACCGACCAATTGATCGCGCGCAACCATGCCCGTCACCGAGCGATCGCCGATCGTAATCAAAAAGTTTTTGCTCGCCACGGTCGGTAATTTCAGCACGCGCTCCGCCGCATCGTTCAAATCGACGCCATCGAAATTGAGTGCGAGCTGCTGTACCGGTGCACGTTTGAAACTGCGCTGCATCTTCGGCGGCTTGCCGAACAATACCGACATCGGCAAATCGACGGGATTGTTGTCGAAAACTTTATCGCCGAGCGTTAAATGTTTTTCGCCGGTCGCGACACCAACGACGGCAAACGGACAGCGCTCGCGTTCGCACAGCGCTGTAAATGTGTCGAGATTTTCGGGTTTCACCGCGAGCACGTAACGCTCTTGCGCTTCGTTGCACCATATTTCGAGCGGCGACATGCCAGGCTCGTCACTCGGCACATTGCGCAATGCAAATTTGCCGCCTTTCTCGCCGTCTTTTACCAACTCAGGAAAAGCGTTAGATAAACCGCCCGCGCCGACATCGTGAATGAATTCGATCGGGTTTTTATCGGCAAGCGCCCAGCAGCGGTCGATGACCTCCTGGCAGCGGCGTTCGATTTCAGGGTTTTGCCGCTGCACCGATGCAAAATCCAAATCTTCGCTCGATGCACCGCTCGTCATCGACGAGGCCGCGCCGCCGCCGAGACCGATCAACATCGCCGGACCGCCGAGCACAATCAATTGGCAACCGGCAGCGAACGGTTTTTTCTCGATGTGTTCGGCTTTGATATTGCCGTAGCCGCCCGCGATCATGATCGGTTTGTGATAGCCGCGGCGCTCGATGCCATTCGCGCCGTTCGCGTTTTCTTCGAAGCTGCGGAAATATCCGCAAATATTCGGACGGCCGTATTCATTGTTGAACGCGGCGCCGCCGATCGGGCCTTCGATCATAATATCGAGCGCGGTGACAATGCGATTGGGCTTGCCATATGCG
Organism: uncultured Verrucomicrobiaceae bacterium; assembly: GCA_964500675.1. Taxonomy (GTDB): domain Bacteria; phylum Pseudomonadota; class Gammaproteobacteria; order Pseudomonadales; family CAMLJR01; genus CAMLJR01. Next base: position 573,887 of record CAZCNY010000001.1, read on the forward strand.
ACTTCCCACGGCTGCGTGAAATCGGGAATTCGTAAATTCGAAACAGTGAATCCGGTTAAACCGACTTTCGGTTTCGAGCCGCGACCGACCGCGCCTTCGTCGCGAATTTCACCGCCCGCACCGGTGCCCGCACCAGGAAACGGCGCAATCGCAGTCGGGTGATTGTGTGTTTCGACTTTCATCAGCAGATGAATATCTTCGTCGCGATAGCGATACGTGAAATTGTCGGGATCGGGATAAAAACGTCCGGCGCGACTGCCGACCACGACAGCAGCGTTATCCGAGTAGGCGCTTAAAACACCGTCGCCGCCACACTCGTTGGTATTCTTGATCATCTGAAATAGCGAATGCGATTGCGCTTCGCCGTCGATAGTCCAGCTCGCGTTGAAAATTTTGTGGCGGCAGTGTTCGGAGTTCGCCTGCGCAAACATCATCAATTCGACATCGGTGGGATTACGTTTGAGCTGCGTAAAACTCTCGACGAGATAATCGATTTCATCGTCGGCCAACGCGAGACCCAACTCGCTATTCGCTGCAACGAGTGCCGCACGACCGCCATTTAAAATATCGACTGTAGTTAATGGACGTGGCGCTTGCCGCACGAATATTTGCGCGGCATCTTCGAGCGTTGGCAATACGGTTTCCACCATACGATCGTGCAATAACGATGCAGCAATTTTGCGGCGCTCGCTCGATAACGGTTCAGCGCATTGAATGTAATAGGCGACGCCGCGCTCGATGCGTTTGATTTTTTGCAAACCGGCATTGTGCGCAATATCGGTGGCCTTGCTCGCCCACGGCGAGATCGTGCCGAAACGCGGAATCACGAAAAACAATTCACCCTGCGCTTCGCCCGCTTGCAAGGCTGGGCCGTAGTGCAGCAGCCGCTCCAGCACGCGGTACTCCTCGGTCGTGAACTCGCCGTCGACATCGGCCAAATGCACGAACTCCGCGTAAACCCGCTCGATGCCGGGCGACTCACTACCTGGAAACAGGGCAGCGAGATTCGCTTGCAGTTTGCGGATACGAAACGGGGAAAGAGCCGGAGCGCCGCGCAGGATCAGCATGCCGGAGATCACCTCAATCAAAGAATTGGACGGGGATGCATATGTCGAGAGGCGCACATTGTAAAGGATTGGCGGCGTTTGATCAGCCGTAATCGCATCGGTGCGGTTGGCTGATCACGAAACGAGCATTACAATACTCTCCATGATGTTTGCCTCGCTTCGCCACTTCCGCGCTGCCTTATCAGCGGTTTTTCTGATTCTGCTTACGGGCTGTGGCTCCTCCGATCATTTGCAAGAGATACGCGACAGCGGCGTGCTGCGCGTGCTCACGCGCAATAGCCCGACCACCTATTACGAAGATCGCACGGGACCGACCGGTTTCGAGTACGAACTGGCCGAACGCTTCGCCAAATACCTCGGCGTTAAATTGCAAATCGAAACGCAGCCGAGTATCGACGGCATTTACGAGAACCTACAGCGCGGGCGTGCCGATATGGCCGCGGCGGGACTCGCGATCACGCCGCGGCGCGCGCAGGAAGTTCAGTTTGGCCCCGGCTATCTCGATGTCGAAAATTTTGTGCTCACGCATGACACCAACATCGCTCCCAACGGGCTGGCCGATTTGACGGGGATGCGCATCAACGTGCTCGCGGGCAGCGATGCCGCCGAATACCTGCACGATCATCGCGATGCAACACCCGGCTTGCGGTGGCAGGAATCGAAAGATATCGAGACGATCGATCTGCTCGATCAGCTCGACAACAATGAAATCGACGCCACCATCATCGACTCCAACGAATACGCGGCGAACAAAGCGTTTTATCGCGATCTGCGCGTCGCCTTTAAACTCGATACGCATACCCAATTAGCGTGGGCGCTGGCCAAGGATCCGCGCAATCGCCGTTTAGCCGAAGCGATGAATAAATTCTTCGCGCAACTTCAGGCCAGCGGCGAACTCAAGCAGCTTATCGAGCGCTATTACACCACGAGCGCCGACAACGACGCTTACGACACGGTGACTTTTACCGATAATTTGCAACGCACACTGCCGAAATATCAGGATATATTCCAGCAAGTTGCCGAGGATTTCGATATGGATTGGCGCCTGCTCGCCGCCATCAGTTACGCCGAGTCGGAATGGAAACCGGCCGCCACCTCGCCCACCGGTGTGCGCGGCATGATGATGCTGACGAATGTCACCGCAAAAGAAGTGGGCGTTACGAACCGCATAGACCCGATACAAAGTTTACGCGGCGGCGCGCGCTATTTGAAAAGCATCCTGCAAAACTTATCGCCCAACATCGCTGAAGAGGATCGCATTTGGTTCGCGCTAGCGATTTACAACGTGGGTTTAGGCCATGTCGAAGACGCGCGCATCATCGCCGAGCACCAAAACAAAGATCCCAATAAATGGGCGGATGTAAAAGAAACGCTGCCGCTGCTGCAAAAAAGCCAATATTACGAGCACACCAAAAACGGCTACGCGCGCGGCCGCGAGCCCGTGCGCTACGTACAAAATATTCGCTACTACTACAATCTGTTAACGTGGACAGAAGTTGCAAAACAGCGCACACCGCCGCCGAAAGCGACCGATCAATATCTGCCGGACAGTTTCGATGCAACGCTGAATGCGCTGTGACGAATTAAAACTTGTAGCCGACCGCGACCATATACACCCACGGATCGATCGTAACTTTCGTTTTGACTCGACCCAACGCGGTATCGACACTTGCATCGCTTCTGATTTGGGCGCGCCACACCGACGCGTTGATGAGCCAGTTTTTATCGACATTCCAATCAAGACCGACTTCAGCAGCCAATCCGATCGAGTCTTTCAATTTCAAATTACTGGCGCCCAAGTTTGATTTGGCATCGTTGCTCAAACTTTCACTGAAAAACATCGTGTAGTTGATACCGACTCCTGCATACGGCTGCCACGCGGAACCCGGTTCCAAAAAGTAATATTGCGCGCTCACTGTCGGCGGCAAATGTTTGGCGCTGCCGAGTTTAGTGCCGTCGGGCACACCGTAACCGCCAAGCCCCTTGGTGGTGATATCGTGCTGAAAGGGCGTCGATGCCAACACCTCGACACCCCAGTGCGGAGCGAAGATGTAACTCGCAGTGATACCCAGCGCTGCTGCGCCATCGACACCGACGCCCGTGCCATCAACTTTGCCGCCGTTGACTTTCAAATCCTCACTGCTATCGCGCGGATCAACCGCCGCATAACCCGCGCGCACGATCCAATCGCCTGTTTCGTATGCCGCCACCTGCGCACTTACCAGCACAGCAATGGCCGTTCCCAGAATTTTTTTGTTGAACGATTTCATCAGTGTCACTCCCATCGCGTTTTAATGATGTGGCCAGCATCATCCGGCGACAATCGGAGAACCATGATTTACGTCAATACGTAGGTGGCGGAGGAATACGGACTAGCGCCGCATTGATTCACGTCATTACTTGCGCTACAGAATGCGCCATCTCGAATAAAAAAATCAGCGCTTTTCGCGAAAGAATTGCTGCATCAACGCACCGCACTGCTCGGCCAACACGCCGCCTTGCACCTCGATGCGATGATTGAATTTATCGCTGTCGAGCAACTGCGCTGCGCTGACCACAGCGCCGGCACGCGGCTCGGCGGCACCGAATACCAAACGTTTTATGCGAGCATGCACCAATGCGCCAACGCACATCGTGCAGGGTTCGATCGTGACGTAGAGCGTGGTATCGGGAAGCCGGTAATTCGATAATTTTTTGGCGGCCGCACGCAACACGACAATTTCCGCATGCGCACTCGGATCGCAACTGCTGATCGGCTGATTAAAACCACTCGCGACCAATTCGTTATCCTTGACCAACACCGCGCCGACGGGTACCTCGCTATTCGCAGCGGCGAGCTGCGCCTGTGCGAGCGCGAGTTGCATCCAGTGTTCGTCGGTATTAGTCATGTCGATCGACTTTGCGGGGAAACAGCCGAGCTTGCAACTTGCCGACGACATATTCCGATCCGACTCGAGAAAAATGCGCGGAATCAAACGCCATAAACTCATCTGGCCGATCCCCTAAGCGCGACAAACACAACGACTGATGACACAGAATGGGGATGATCGAAATATACTCGACTCCGCTCTCCGCTGCTGCAGCAGAAACAATCTTATCAATATCTCTCGGCACGGTAGCCGGAAGGTAGAGTGGAATTTTTTTGGTTTTATCAACGGCATTCTTCCAATACATATAACTCACCTTTCTGGGCCCTTTTTCCCAACGGGGAACCGGGCCCAGAACAATTATTCTCGATCTAGCCAGCCGTGTCTTAAGCAGCTTAATGGTCGCCGTAAGCTTATCCTTCAGCTCAGTATTGCTCATCGGATAATCACTGTGTTGCCACGCGGCATGCAAAACGACTATATCGGGATTAATATCCTCTAGCTGTCTCACTATTTTTTCATTGATAACATTGCAGTTTTCCCGCGCTATAGATTCATCAAGATTTAAAATAGGAGGACATGCTGCTTGTGTTAATTGATCAAGACCAAAAAAACGCGTTTCTTGCAGTTTTTTAAATCCTGGATAGAGCGATGCGGCATGAGAATCACCCCACAACACAATCAACGGTCGATTATGCTCAAAACAAATCGAGTCGTGATCGACCAATTTTGTCTCTTGAAGATGGCAACGATTTATCCTTACATCTGTAAGCCATTGTGCTAAAAGATGGTCATTACCCGCCCTGATTTCGGAAGGAAGCCTAAACTCCAAGCCATTATTAACGTATGTGTAGTATCCCGTCCCGCCCACCGCCAACGTAAGCACTGTTAAAACTAGCACTTTTGACTTACCCCAGCGCCCATAACGAAATGGCTGTTCGACAAAACGGTATGTCAACCAGGACAGCACGCCGGCTATCAATACAATCGCAATGCGAACTCTCAGTGGAGGAGCATCGTTTCGCGCCAAACGCACAAATGTGAGCAGTGGCCAGTGCCAAAGATATAGCGGATAGCTGACCAACCCTACGGCAACTACAAAGCGATTCGAAAACAACACACGATTTAACCATGCGCCGGAGCCCGCAGCGATGATTAATACCGTAGCCGCTACCGGAATTACAGCCCAACCGCCTGGGAAGCTAAACGATGCTTTGATCTTGTAGAACCCATAACCGAGCAAAAGAGTGCCGCTCACCGACGCAGCATTGGCGAAGCACTTTTGGTTGCCCTCAAAAAAATGACGAGCGCGCCCAGCGCCAAACAGACTATCCAGTCGCGCAATCGAAAAATCGGATATGTTTATTCGGTGCAGCATAACCCAGGCTAGAACTGCGCCGCTCAACAACTCCCAAAACCGAGTCTGCGGAAAATAGAAGGTGGCGACAGCATCGCTATGGACTCCGCGGATATTCAAATAAAATGAAATTGCGGCCGCTGCGATCGTTACGAATAAAAGATTGATTCTAATTTTCCAGAAAGCCCACAGCAAAAAAGGCCAAACTAGATAAAATTGCTCTTCGATGGCGAGAGTCCAAAGATGCAATAAAACCTTTGTCTCGGCCGCGCTATCGAAATAGCCCGTCTCACTCCATAACACGATATTCGATACGAAGCCCGCACCAGCTGCAATATGCTTGCCCAACTGCTTGTATTCATCCCCAAGCAATACATACCAGCCGATAACATAGCAGGCGATTAGAACCACCACTAACGCAGGAAAAACGCGCCGGATTCTACGCGCGTAAAAATCGCTGAAAGCAAAGGAGTTTTTCTCCAATCCACCGAAAATTATTGTCGATATCAAAAATCCGGAAATCACAAAAAAAACTTCCGGGCCGATAAAACCACCGCCCGCCATCCATTCCGGAAATGCGTGATAGGCGACTGCCGAAACGACGGCTATAGCCCGCAAACCATCGATGTCAGGCCGATATTTAAGATTTTTCGAGGACTTATAGGAAGTCGCCATGATTATAAAATTGCTGCAGCGGTTTGAAGAAGTCGATCATTGAGTCGCTGCATTTATTTTCCGCCATCCAGCCAGTCAAGCAACTCTCCGAACACCAAGCGACTCCCTGCTAACGAAAGATGATCATCATCGACATAATATGGAGTGCCATTCTTGATACTACTACAGGACGTTTCGTCGCAAAAATATCGATAGGCGGGAAATATTCTAATTTTTCCATCCAACTTCTGAATGATAGCGTCAACAGCGGCCCTATATCTGGCATTCCTTTCATCAAAAACCTTTCTGGAAACTACACAACTACGCAGACTCTTGTTAGAAATCCGAAACGGACGATCGTTCAAACACGATCTAGCTTTCACACCAATTTCTGGCACATCCTCGACAAAGACAACACTCTTCTCCAGCTTTAAAAAAGCATTTATCGAATCGACATAACCCTCAATAAATCTCGAATAATTATCCGTTGCAACATCATTCGCGCCTCGAACTATTCTATAATGCGATTTCATTTCGGAATCACCAAATCCAGACGCTTCTATATACAGAGGCCCCCTAGAGGCGAAAACGACATAACTGATTGATGGAAATTGCTCTACTATCCTGAGCGCCGCAGGAATAATCGCATGGCAACGTTTTGCCTTTTCGTCGAAATTGTCGTCAACATCAACCGTGATGAGACTTTTAAAGGGCAAACAACCGATAGCTGCTACAACCGCAACGTCATTACGTCCGTTAAAAATCGATTCATAAGCCAGCTGAGCTGCATGACTATCGCCGATAACAAGGATCTTCGGGGCATTCGTTGTAAAGCGACAGATTAACCCCATAGGGGATGTTATTACCGCTTTACAACGCTTATCCAGCCATGCCGACCAATTATTCGCGAAAGTGGGACGGTAAACTTCAGCATACTTTTGGGTCAGCTCATTTGCTTCGCGAAACTCAAAGCCATTTCCCAAATACGCACCATAACCTGTGAACCCCACACCGGCCATAAACAAAACTAAAATAGTAATTTTAGGCTTACTAAAGCGGATCGGTCTTTCGACGAATCGATAGGTCGCCCAAGCGAGCGCTACGGAAATAGCAACACACACTATTCGGATAGTTATACTCGGAAGCGCCCCCTCGACAATGCGAGCAAATGACAAGAGAGGCCAGTGCCACAAATACATTGGAAAGCTTATCAAACCGAGCCATACCGCTAATCTATTGGACAATATTTTGCGATTAACCCACGCCGACGGCCCAGCAGCAATGATTAGCACCGTCGCTAATACCGGCACGATAGCCCACCCACCCGGAAATCTGTATTCCTTCTTGATGAAGAAAACTCCACAAAGCAAAAGCAAAAAACCCGAACAGGAAATGGCATCACGCAGCATCTTTGTGTTTTTGAAAATCGTCGAACGATACGCTAGAGTCGCAACTCCCCTTTTTAGAGATTTATTTATCGAACAACCATCAGCACTCTCAACAGAAACCAGAAACACCAATATGCCACCGCACAACAGCTCCCACATACGGGTTTGCGGCAAATAAAACGCTGCAGCCGCATCACGGCCGACCTCTCCGAGATTAAGACAAAAAGAAGTGATAGCTACAACAATGGCCAGCGCCAAATAACTAAAATTTATTCGCTTAGCCAGCCAAAGCAAGAGCGGCCAGAATATATAAAACTGCTCCTCAACCCCCAAACTCCACAAATGAAGCAACGGTTTCGTCTCGGCTGAGTTATCAAAATAACCCGTCTCAGACCAAAACATAAAATTTGAAACAAATCCAGCACCACCTGCAATATGTTTTCCCAGCCGTTTATATTCGTCGGCAAGCAGCGCAAACCAACCGCAAATAAAGCTTGCAACTAACACCAGAAGAAGGGCGGGAAAGATACGTCTTATACGACGCACATAAAATCCGGAAAAACTAAACGTTCCCTCTTCCAACCCATCGCGAACAATTTTAGAAATCAGAAACCCAGAGATAACGAAAAAGACGTCGACCCCGATAAACCCGCCGTCCACCCATTCGGGAAACGCATGGAATATAACAACAAACAAAACTGCCACGGCTCGCAAACCATCAATATCTTGACGATATTTGAGAATCGCGGGAGGACCAAGATTAATCACAATATTTACTTTTATTGTCTATGGAATAAATTCCGCATCGGTCTCTTTTTTGTTTGATCATCGTAATAAATTTGGTAAATTTTAATCATGAAATATTATCTCTTTTATTATTTCATTCCCACTCGATCGTCGCGGGTGGTTTGCTCGACACGTCATACGTCACACGCGAAACGCCGGCGATTTCGTTGATGATGCGATTCGACACTGTTTCGAGCAGTTCGTACGGGAGATGCGCCCAGCGCGCCGTCATGAAATCGATGGTTTCCACCGCACGCAGCGCGATGACCCATTCGTAGCGGCGGCCGTCGCCGACGACGCCGACGGATTTCACGGGAAGAAACACCGCGAAGGCCTGACTGGTTTTGTGATACCAATCGGCCTTGTGCAGCTCGTCGATAAAAATCGCGTCGGCAGCGCGCAGAATATCGGCGTATTCCTTTTTGACTTCGCCGAGGATGCGCACGCCGAGACCGGGGCCTGGGAACGGATGCCGATAAACCATATCGTATGGCAGACCAAGTTCGAGACCGATTTTGCGCACTTCGTCCTTGAATAATTCGCGCAGCGGTTCGACGAGTTCGAATTGCATGTCTTCGGGCAGGCCGCCGACATTGTGGTGCGATTTGATCACATGCGCCTTGCCCGTTTTCGCCGCCGCCGACTCGATCACATCGGGATAAATCGTGCCCTGCGCGAGAAACTTCACCTCTTTCAATTTCGTCGCTTCGGCGTCGAATACTTCGATAAACGTGTTGCCGATGATTTTGCGTTTCTTTTCGGGATCGCTAACGCCGAACAGTTTATCGAGAAACATTTTCTCGGCGTCGGCGCGAATCACTTTCACGCCCATGTTGCGCGCGAACATGTCCATGACCTGATCGCCTTCGTTCTTGCGCAGCAGACCATTGTCGACGAACACGCAGGTGAGCTGTTCGCCGATCGCGCGATGCAATAGCGCCGCAACCACCGATGAATCGACCCCACCAGAGAGGCCCAATAGAACTTTATTGCTGCCAACCTGCTTGCGCACGCTGCGAATCGCATCTTCGATAATATTTGCGGGCGTCCACAGCGCTTCGCAGCCGCAAATATTCAGCACGAAATGTTCGAGAATACGTTTACCTTGCAGCGTGTGCGTGACCTCGGGATGAAATTGCACGCCGTAGAAATGTTTCGCTGCGCACGACATCGCCGCAATCGCGCATGCTGGCGTCGACGCCATGAGTTCAAAACCGGCTGGCATCTGTACGACCTTGTCGCCGTGACTCATCCACACATCGATCAGCGAAGCGCCGTCGGCGTGATCGATATGATCGCGGACATCGCGAAACAATTCGGTCTGGCCGTGCAGCTTGACTTGCGCGTAACCAAATTCGCGCACATTCGAACCTTCGACCTTGCCGCCGAGCTGCTCAGCCATCGTCTGCATGCCATAGCAAATCCCGAACACGGGCAGACCCATGTCGAATACGCACTGCGGCGCGCGCGGCGAATGTAATTCGGTAACCGATTCGGGGCCTCCCGCGAGAATGATGCCGAGCGGATTGAACGCGAGAATCTCGGCTTCGCTGATGTCGTAGGCGCGTATTTCGCAGTAGACGCCGATTTCGCGCACGCGGCGCGCGATGAGCTGCGTGTATTGCGAACCGAAATCGAGAATTAATATGCGACTGGCGTGAATATCTTGGTTCATAAGCCTAATTCCAAAAAACTATGGCCAAAAAACAAACGGGGCCGCAGCCCCGTGAATCAACCTAACAACTATACTCAGCCGCCCAACGGCCAATTAACCACCGAGGGGATAGTTAGGCGCTTCCTTGGTAATGCTCACATCGTGCACGTGGCTTTCGTTCATACCGGCCGCGGTCACTTTCACGAAATGCGGTTTGGTGCGCAGGCTTTCCATATCGCGACAACCGGTGTAACCCATCGCCGAACGCACGCCGCCCATCAATTGATGCACGATTGCCGCCAGCGAGCCTTTGTACGGCACGCGACCTTCGATGCCTTCGGGCACGAGTTTCTCGACACCATCTTCAACGCTTTGAAAATAACGATCGCTCGAACCCTGATTTTTTGCCATTGCACCGAGCGAACCCATGCCGCGATACGATTTGTAGGTGCGGCCTTGATACAACTCGGTTTCGCCGGGCGCCTCTTCGGTGCCCGCGAACATGCTGCCCATCATCACACTGTAGGCGCCGGCAGCTAACGCTTTCGATATGTCGCCCGAGAAACGAATACCGCCGTCGGCGATCAAGGGAATTTTCGCATCGCGCAGCGCCGCGGCCACTTCCGCGATCGCGCTGATTTGCGGCACGCCGATACCGGTGACAATGCGCGTCGTGCAAATCGAACCGGGACCGATGCCGACTTTCACCGCATCGGCGCCCGCATCCTGCAACGCGCGCGCGGCATCGGCCGTGGCGATATTGCCGCCGATGACATCGACCTGCGGATACTGCTTTTTGATCCACGCCACGCGCTGCAACACATTGCGGCTGTGGCCGTGCGCGGTATCGACGACGATAACGTCGACGCCCGCTTCGACCAGCGCCGCGACGCGTTCGTTGGTATCGGCGCCCGTTCCCACCGAGGCACCGGCGCGCAAACGGCCCTGCTTATCCTTGCACGCGAGCGGATAGGTCTGCGCTTTCATGATGTCCTTGACGGTAATCATGCCGCTCAGATCGAATTTATCGTTGACGATAAGGACTTTTTCGATGCGGTGTTTATGCAACAGCTCTTTCACGCTGTCGAGATCCGCGCCCTCACCCACCGTCACGAGTTGGCTTTTCGGCGTCATGATGCTCGACACCGGCTCGTCCATGCGCGTTTCAAAACGCACATCGCGGCTGGTGACAATGCCGACAAGATGGCCTTTATCGATAACCGGCACGCCCGAAATATTGTGCTGCCGACGCAGCTCGATGAGTTCGCGAATCGGCGCGTCCGCGTCGATCGTGATCGGATCTTTGACGATGCCGGCTTCATGTTTCTTCACGGCGCGAACTTCGCGGGCCTGCTGCGCTATCGTCATGTTCTTGTGGATGATGCCGATGCCGCCTTCCTGCGCGAGCGCGATCGCGAGGCGCGCTTCAGTGACGGTATCCATCGCCGCCGAGACGAGCGGAATATTGAGTTCGATATTGCGGGTCAGACGGGTTTTGAGACTGACATCTTTCGGCAGAACTTCCGAATAGGCAGGCACCAGCAGGACGTCATCGAAGGTGAGTGCGTCGTGGAGGATACGGAGCATCGAATAAACCCCCTAGGCTGGAGAATCGCGCATCTTAATGGATCGGCCCGATCCGGTAAAGTTGCGACCTCTCGGCATTTTTTCCCCCGCGCAATCTTTTTCCAGCACACTATTTTTTCCCGGCACACTATTTTTCCAGCACAATGCGCACGATGCTCGCGTTTTTACCTTTACAATGCGGCGCCATGCGCAACCACGACCCATCGAAGCCCACTCCACCCAGCGAACCGCAGCGCCCCGAGGCCGTGCTCAGCGTCGGTCAGCTCAACCGGCTCGCGCGGCAATTGCTCGAAGACTGCTTTTCGCTGGTGTGGGTCGAAGGCGAAATCTCGAACCTGTCGAAACCCAGTTCGGGGCATTGGTATTTCACACTCAAGGACGCCAACGCGCAAATCCGCTGTGCGATGTTTCGCAACCGCAATTTTCGTTTGCGCTTTCAACCGCACGACGGCACCAAGGTTCTGGTCAAAGGCGCGATCAGTTTGTACGAGGCGCGCGGCGAATATCAGCTGATCGCCGAAGACATGCTGCCTGCCGGCGAAGGCCTGCTCGCCGCGCAATTCGAATGGCTCAAACAAAAACTGCAAGCGGAGGGTCTGTTCGATCCGGCGCGCAAGAAAAAGCTACCCGAATATATCGCGCATATCGCCGTTATCACGTCGCCGACCGGCGCTGCGATTCGCGACATTTTGACGGTATTAAAACGGCGCGCGCCGCAAACGCGCGTCACCGTGATTCCCGTGCCCGTGCAAGGCGAGCACGCGCCGGGCGCGATCGTGCAGGCGCTCATTACCGCGAATCGCTTGCGAACAGATAGCAAACATCATTTCGATGCGATTCTGCTCAGCCGCGGCGGCGGCTCGCTCGAAGATTTATGGGCATTCAACGACGAGAACATCGCGCGCGCGATTTTCGCGAGCGAATTACCCGTCGTCAGCGCGGTCGGGCACGAAGTGGATTTCACGATTGCCGATTTCGTCGCCGACCTGCGCGCACCGACGCCCTCCGCTGCCGCCGAATTGTTGAGTCGCGATCATCGACAACAGTTGCAGCAATTGATGGGTTGGCAGCAGCGTCTCCTCGCCAGCTGGCAACGACTGCGCACACAAAAACAACAACAGCTCGAATGGCAGCGGCGCCAATTGCAGCATCCGAGCCAGCGTCTGCGCCAGTGGTCACTGCGGCTCGACGAATTGGAAATGCGACTGATCAACTCGCAACGACGGCATCGACGCGAACGCATGCAGCGCTTGCAATTATTGAGCGCCCGTTTGCAGTCGACGCACCCGCACCGGCAACTCAATGCGTTGCGCGCACAATTACAATTTCTGCACAAACGTCTGCACGCAAATATGCAGCAAACGCTGCAACGCAATGCGCAATGCCTGCACTCGACCGCGCAATTGTTGCACACCGTAAGCCCGCTCAACACTTTGCAGCGCGGCTATGCCATTGTCAGCGATTCCGGAAATCACGTGCTGCGCGATGCAAGCGCGGTGCAAATCGGCGCGAATATTAACGCCCGGCTCGCACGCGGCGAATTAATCTGTAAAGTAGAATCGATCAAACCGGCCTAACCCCGAACGGAGAATGTATCAATGTATTTTGCCTTCAAACATATCCATATGCTCTGCGCTGCCATTTCAATTATCGGATTTATTATTCGCGGCGCGTTGCGCATCCAAGGTTCGAGCGTGCTGCAAAAACGATGGCTTCGCGTCGCGCCGCATATCGTCGATACACTGCTGCTGCTCAGCGCCATCGGCTTGACGATAACGATCGGACAATATCCGTTCGTGAATGCCTGGCTCACCGCGAAATTGCTCGGCCTGATCGTTTATATTTTCCTCGGCGTGGTGACGATGCGTATCGCCAAATCGCAGCCCGTGCGCATTGTGGCTTATCTGCTGGCGATCGCTACGTTCTTCTACGTCGGCTCGGTTGCGGTGACGAAAATGCCGTTGCCGTTTTGATTCCGCGCGATACTGCTCATGCAATGAATTCACCAAGCAACTAACCATCAATCGCCGGTGATAACCAGACTGTCAGAACGTCCCAGTATCCAGGACACAGCGATACCTGCTGAGGCATAGTGGCGCTCGAAAACGAGTGGACTATCGATAACCACAGCGCCGTTCAGGGTGTCATAGCGCACGAATCCACCCAACCAAACATTGGCGAATCGATGCGATATCGATGCGAGAAATTGCGCGCCGACATAACCGCCTTTTGCGGTGTAAGCCGGTCGCGTCGGCGTTGCATATTGCTGTGCCACCCCGTAGAAATAATCGTTTTGTCGGCTATTGGCGAAAATCGGTCCCGTTACGAGGCCGACCGCCCAGCCATGCATATGGGGAATATTGATAAAATCCGCGTTTAAATTGGGTGAAAAAATCACCCCGACATCTCGCATGGAACCCGCAACCGTGAAAGCTTCGCGCAACGGTAAGCGCAACCTCAGAACGCTAGTATTGCTGCTATTTCTCCAAAGTCGAAAATCGATCTCCGGACCGAGTTCCACCGTCGGTTGCAAATTGGGCATGTTGTTCCGCGCCGCAAGATCGTTGCTTTTGACCGGCGGCGATGCCGATGCACTGAGGGTGATTTCGACCCGATCGTTATCGAAGAATTCGCCGCGCACGCCTTTTCTATCGGCCTTCAGAATATCGCCGTGATAGGTTAAATACGGTATGGGAAGAACAAAATTATTAATCCGGTCAGACCCACGATAGGCGGGTAGCGTGAGTACAGAAATACCGGCACCGGCCTCCCACAGCGGCTCCAGATCCGCCGCGGACACGACATCCGAAATTAACAACGTTGCACACAGCAAGCACATTTTCACACTGAATTTTTGTCCCTTGCGCACACCGCCGCCTCGATTTCGACCAACAGATCGACACGGCACACATCCGCTTGAAGATATATCACAGCCGCATCGAGGGGAATTTTCTGAAGTATTTCATTGCGGACAATCTGAAAATCTTCAGCATGACGGATATAAACGCGGTAGTTCAACTCGCGCAGCGTCAATGGTCGAGTCAGGTTTTGACGATTCACTTCGTTCAGCAGCGCGACGATATTTGCCAGAGTTTCCTGTGTCTGCGCGCGGACATCACCGGCATGAACGGTTTTGTGACCGACAATGCTGGAAGTGCCCGATATAAAAAATAATTCCTGTTCTGCCAACGGAATCAGTACCGCTCGCGTGAATGCCGGGCTGCGCGGTCCGTACTCGACGGGATATTCAAACGCATTCACTTGGCGAGGATTGTCGATAACAATTGGCGCGACATGTCCGGCCAGGAAAGCGATTGTCAACGGACCTTGAGCAACACCAAGCGCGCTGGCCGCAGGGCTCGCTTGCGTCGGTCGATTAAATGCAGCGAACGCATTGTGCCGGCCGATATTGAATTGCCTATAGCGTTCTAAACCATTGCGCTCCGTATTAATATCGGACAGATAATTCCACACTCGCCAAAGATGGGAATACCCTTCCGAATTGAGCAATGCGAAGATTTGGCGATAGGCAGACTCCGATGCGGTTTCTAACGCTGTCGGATAATCTCCCGCCACCGGAAAGTCCGATTCGTCGAGCGTCAAAACACCGAAGAGCGCCTGCTCATCTGCCCGAAATGCAATGTTGCAACTTATTCCTGTTCGACATTGCGTACCGCTAAACCAAACTTCTGATTTTGTTTCCGAAGAGATTTCAAATGTTGGCGCGAGAATATATTGGGTAGGCCAATCATTGAAATCTGCTTTGCAGCCTGTTTCAGAGAAGCAAGTCATACCGAGTATACAGCTTTGCTGTGCCACCGATAGCTTTGCTATTTCTGAGGAGCGCATCTGCTCGCACCTCAGCAATTGATTGTGCATTATTGCCCCGCTCGGTTGAAGTTGTCGGATATCTGTGAAGGGCAGCCCTTCATTTTTTTAAAGTTACTGTTCGACACTCGATTTTTCCAGCGCTGCGACAATCTGTTCTCTTGAAGCGTATGCCAACACAATTTCAAGCTGTCCAACCGAGTCTCCATCGGCGTTAACAGAAGAGATAACCTGAACAGCTAACGGCCCCATTTGGCGGCATTGAATGTCGAACTCGACATCGCGCTCGGGCAATACAGGGCGGTTGAAACGGCAATTTCGCACCGCTGCCAGCACGCCGATCCAATCGCCCGTCAAACTTTTCAGATAAGGGTCGCCACCGGCAAGTAATCCAGCACCAGCGAGTTGACCGAGAGATTCTATTAACAATACACCGGGCACAATCGGCAGATCGGGGAAATGCCCTTCTAAAATTTTGTTGTCCAACGTCCAGCGCGCGTAACCTCTGTAATTATGCGTTCCTTCTATCACCAGCCGATCGCAAGCAAATATATCGCCCCGATGCGGGAGCAGCGCTGCAATTTTCGACCGGTCGAGCGTGAATGGGTAACAGTATTGTTCGCTCACGTTAGGCGTATTTGCGCGCTAGTAAAGAGACATTGCTACCGCCAAAAGCAAACGAATTGGACATCGCCGCACTAATTGCGCAACCGTGTCGTGCTGTTAGCGGAACAAAATCGAGATCGCAGCGAGGATCGGCATTTTCAAGAGTTGCCGTTGGCGGGATGGAGCCACTCGTCATGGCCATCAACGTAATCATAAACTCAAGCACGCCACATGCGCCGATCAAATGTCCGTGCATCGATTTGGTGGCGCTGACCGCCAGCTTATCTGCGGACTCGCCAAAGGCTTGTCGAATCGATCGGGCTTCTACCAAATCACCGGAATCGGTTGCCGTACCATGCGCATTCAAATATTGCACTTGACCCGCTTCCAGATTGGCCTCTGCAAGCGCCTGGCGCATCGCATTGGCCTGCTCGATCTCCGTTCCAGCGGTCAAGTGATTCGCATCGCTGGTACAACCGTAGCCGCCGATCTCAGCAACGACATTAGCGCTGCGGCGCAATGCCCGGGCCTCGCTCTCAAGAACAATAGCGGCAGCGCCTTCGCCCAGTACGAAACCGCTTCGATCAGCGGAAAATGGGCGACAGCTACGCGAAGGATCCGCAGGATCAACTTTTGCCATGACACGCAATGCATTCCAGGCCATCAACGCACCCGGTGTCAGCATGGCTTCCGTTCCCACCACCACAGCGGCATCGAGATAGCCGTGCCGAATCGCGCGATAGGCCTCACCAATCGCGATTGCCGACGATGCGCATGCGACAGAATACGTATTGCTGGATCCATGCAATCCATAATGCATCGAGATCAGCGCGGCGGATGCGTTGGCCATCATGCGCGGTACCGACAGCGGATGCATGACCGTAGGATTTTTTTTGCTCGGGGAGTCATCGTGGACCGTATTAAAAAATCGGGTGTATAAGGCATCGAGCGTTTGCGCACCGCCCAGACCAATACCCGCAAATACGCCAAAGCGTCCGCTATCTTCGGGTTTTGGCGAAATACCCGCGTCGGTCATTGCCTCGTGTGCGGCAACCAACGCAAATTGGGTCGCTCGATCCAGGCCGACATACTTTGCATCCAAACGCTCTTCCGGGTTAACCGAAACCGCCGCGGTAAGAGCATGCGGAAGCCATTTTGAAATGCTCTCTGCCGCCGGCGCAATACCGCTGCGCCCCTCAAGTGCGCCGGCAAAGGTGGCATGGCGATTTGCCCCCAGCGGAGTGATCGCCCCCATTCCGGTGATGAGCACCTTAATCACTTAGTTTTTCGCTTCCGCCACGAGAGTTTTTGTTTCCCCAGTGAGGAGCTCCGGCAGTTCTCCATCGTAATGCTGCCGGATAGCCGTCTCGATATCGGCCAGCATTTCCGCGTAACTCATTTGCGTATATCGCATCGGATCCGGGAGTTGAAACCCGCAGCGATCCTCTATCTCAAACAGCATCTCCACGAAATCAAGCGAATCAAGGCCCAACTCCGAAATTCGCAGATTCGGATCCACTAACAAGGACGGGTCAATTTTCTTAACGTTGACCAAATAGTCATTAACAATAGTATTTAACATACACGAGCCATTTTTGAATCGTTCATATGCACGCATGGTAAAAAGAGAATGCGTGACCGATTTTCATAGTTGCCTGCATTTTAAGTTTGTTTTGTGCACCTTTAGAGAGCCTGGTATTGGCAAGCATGTTTTTTGAGCCCTGAACACCACGCTGCAATGAGACTCAAAGCGACCCCTCCCGCCACATCGATGGCAACGTGCTGCTTGGTTGCCAGCGTTGAATATATTATCGCAAAACACCAACACACATTTGCAACCTTCCAGGCAAGACTGAACCCCAGCGATGAAAATCGCCAATAGAGCCAAACGCAAGAAAATATCGCCGTAGCAACATGCAGTGAAGGACATGCGTTCCCCGCCGCATCCACGCCCTTCAAAAAAGCCATGCCCGGGTATTTGGTCCAGTCGATATTCGACGGAGGCGTCGCGTTGGGATAGAAATAAAATACCCCCAACCCAAACAGGCAAAGCAATCCTATGCGGACGCCGTAGCTGATAATGGCCGAGCGTGTCGGCATGAAGAAGGGGGGCAGAGATACGTAAACCCACAACGACAAATAAAACGGCAACGCCATGGACTGGAAACCGATCAAATGATCGACCCACGTCAGCGGTACCGTCGTCACAGGCCAAGCCGGGTTTTTTAGCAGATAGATATAGGCAACAAAGAATAATCCGGTAAATCCCGCAGTACCCAAGACCTTAAACCATAAATGCGTTGTCAACGTGATCCGCACTTGCTCGCGCGCACGATTCTCACTTGACTGAAAATGATCCAAGAAGGCCCCTTGACGCAGCGAATAAATGGAAGAACTAGCCCAGCCGAATTAAGAAACCTAAATGGGTTTGGTAGTGACATCTAGCAGCTATTTAGTTACGATCTGCGTCGAATGCGTTGCCCTATCCAATGCTACTGTTATAGCGACATATTAAAACGGCGACTGTTTTTTTATCAACCCAACTATTTAAAATACAAGCCGGTACGCGATGCAAGCACAAAACACAGAATTGTCGGGCCCCATTACCCAGCTTGAGCCAGAAATTGCAGAATTAATTGTTTCCGCCCTGAACCTGGAAATCAGCGCCGACACCATTCAACCCAGCGATCCGCTTTATGGCGATCCGCTCGGCCTCGACTCTATAGACATTCTTGAGATTGCGCTCGTTGTCTCGAAGCGATTTGGGGTTCAATTGAACGCGGACAGCGAAAACAACTCGACCATTTTCGCATCTTTGCGCTCGCTTTCCACGTACATAAACGAGCACCGGACGAAGTGATTCTGAGCTGGCAGAAATTACGCATCGTCTTGGCCGTATTTCTAAGTGCGATTTATCTCTGTTTCAGTTATCTTGCCGCCGCATCCAGCAATCCCTCTCTCCCTGTTATCGCTGTTGGCCTCGCCCCACTCATTGGAGCCGGCGTCGTTGCCGCGTGGAAATCGAAAACAAAAATTGTTGCGCTCGTGTTATGCGGCGTAATCATATTTGCGCTGTGTTTCTTCGCTGACCTCCTGCGCAGCCACATCGCATGGTTTTATTTCCTGCAACACGCGGGAACCATGGTATTTCTCGGCGTGATATTCGGCAGCACTCTCGGCACTTATGAGCGCGCTCTTTGCTCGCGCATAGCAATGCTGATAAATAAAACGGCTCTGGATGCAAGCTATCTGAAATATACGTGGAAAGTGACGGCGGCATGGACGATTTATTTTATCGCCAGCGCCATAACTTCCGTTGCGTTGTTCTTCTTTGCTTCTTTGAAGACATGGTCACTGTTCGCTTCGCTGCTAACCCCGCTCTTCATCGGTGCGATGTTTGCTGGAGAGTACCTGATTCGCCTCCGGGCGCTGCCCGGGCGCGAACATTTCAGCATTTCGGAAACCATTCAAGCCTACCGCAATAACCCGCGAGGCTAGCCGCTCAGATGGATAAGCTTCGCCCTGTTGGCGGTTGTCACATCGACAATTTTTACAACGCAATGAGCATCAATCCAGATATCGAATACCTGTCATTGTTGCCAACGCATAATCTCGATAGCGTGCTGATTTTTCGTAAGACAGGGCCGGTGCGTCGAGGAGAATTTCTGCGCGATGCGCTCGCTCTCGCCGAAACATTACCGGGTACAAACCATCTATTAAATTTGTGCAATGATCGCTATTGGTTCGCCGTTGCGCTCTTTGCGGCGATTTCGCGCAATATTGTGACGGTTCTGCCCAGCTCCGCCGCGACGCATCACACCGCAGAATTATTATCGGCGATGCGCGATCTCGTATGCATAGGCGATCAGGCCCGCTCGCCCGTCGACAACATGCCTTACTTTCGCGCCGATCACTTAACGCCAACGACGACTCAATGCAACGAAATACTTCCCATGCCGCAGGTCCGTTGCGATCAAAAATTTCTATGCGTGTTCACCTCCGGTTCCACGGGTAAACCGGTACCGCATTTCAAATCGTTTGGAAAAGTGTATCGCAGCATACTCGCCGGCAGTGAACGCATTTGGGCGACAGCGGGCGGCCCCTGCAGCGTCGTTGGGACAGTGCCACTGCGTCATATGTATGGACTGGAGTCGACGGTTTTGCTGCCCATTTTTGCCGGCGGACAGCTGTCGCCGAATATTCCGTTTTTTCCCGCAGAAGTGATCAATGCATTAACCGAGACAACGGTGCCGCGACTTCTGGTTATCAGTCCGTTCCATCTTCGCAACTTATTAGACGCGGAAATTAACATTCCGCCACTCAGCGCCATTTTATCGGCCACAGCGCCGCTGCCTATGGAACTGGCAGCTGCGGCCGAAGCCAGATTCAATGCGCCGGTCCTTGAAATTTATGGCTCGACGGAAACGGGCCAGCTCGCAATGCGCCGTCCGACTTCAAGCGTCAATTGGGAAACCCTGCCGGGCATTTCATTGCACGAGCACGATGGAGCTACCATTGCTTCCGGTGAGTGCCTCGAAAACACGCAGCCGCTTAATGACATTGTCGAACTTATCAACCCATCGGCGTTTAAATTTATCGATCGTCACGCCAATCTCATCAATGTTGCCGGCAAACGCAGCTCGCTCGCGTACCTCAATCATTTGCTTACTCGCATCGATGGCGTCAAAGACGGCGTTTTTTGCGTACCAGAACATCGCGCGCCCGAACACGTGACGCGACTAGCCGCTTTCGTGGTGGCTCCGGGGTTAAAGCCATCGGATATTCTTGCGGCGTTGCGCCTGCACATTGACCCGGTGTTTTTGCCACGCCCCATCGTTTTTGTCGAGGCACTGCCGCGCGATGGCAACGGCAAAATTCCTGCGGCCGCCATACAGTCCCTCGTCACAGAACATATTGCAAAGCGAGGGTGATATGCCGCAGACAACGCTTTCTTTTTCCGCCGGGCATCCGGTATTCGCCGGCCACTTTCCAGGCCGGCCGATTGTCCCTGGCGTTTTGTTGCTCGATCACGTGCGGCGCATTGTTCAAGCAAGAATCGAACAGACAGAAACTGGGCGATCGGCAAACGACAAACGCTGCGCCGGAATTTCGACGGCTAAATTTCATAGTCCCGCGGGTCCCGACGAAAGCATGATCGTTGATTATGAGATCGACAGCAGCTGGGTACGCTTCGAAATCCACGTCGATTCGCGCAAAATTGCAGACGGACGGTTTTCGCTAACCGCCGATGAATTCCAATCATGATTTTGCCCAACAGGTCGCACGAAGACACCGAGAAAGCGTCTGTGTGGCTGCAGCGCGAGGAGCGCGGCAGCAGTACGCTCCTCCTCTTCATGACCAAGCTTTCGCTATTGATCGGGCGCCGGTTTTCGCGTGTTATTTTATACCCCATCGCGTTGTATTTTCTGGCAGCGGTAAAACCCGCGCGCATTGCTTCGCGCGAGTTCCTCACGCGCAGCTTGAACCGACGCATCACGTTGATCGACATTTACAAACACATATTGGCTTTTACCACGACGATTCACGATCGCGTGTATTTACTCAGCGATCGCTTTGATCTGTTTGAGATAAAACATTTTGGAACGGCCGAGTTACACAACGAAAACGCCAACAACAAAGGGGTTTTCTTGTTTGGAGCGCATTTAGGCAGTTTTGAAGTTTTGCATTCTTTCGCACGCGCCAATCCGCATATTCATATTTTCATGGCGATGTACCCGGAAAACGCCCGGCAAATAAATCGCGTATTCGCTTCCATCAATATGGACGCAATGCAAAATATTATCGCGCTGGGTCAACTCGATGCGATGCTCAAAATAAATCAGAAATTACAGGATGGCGCTTTGGTGGGTTTGCTTGCCGATCGCGCATCAGGGCCGAGCAAGCATGAAACTTTTTCATTCCTAGGGCGCGACGCTCATTTCCCCTGCGGGCCATTTCGTATGGCGGTGATGCTCAAATACCCGATTTATTTCATGGGCGGACTCTATCGCGGCGACAATCGCTACGAAATTCATTTCGAGTTGCTTGAGGATTTTTCGCAGCCGCTCAGCCGCGATCGAGATGCCGCCGTGCGCGGAATCATGGCCAAATATGTCGCCACGCTGGAGCGATACTGCGTTGCCGCTCCATTCAATTGGTTCAACTTTTTCGATTTCTGGGGAGATCATCGACCAGATCATGCGTAACCGATTAATTGTCCGAGCCATCCTTGGCGCGAGCCTATCTGTCTTCGCCGCTGCCGGTTTCGCGAATGATTTTGCATTGACGGATTTAATGTCGCTGCTCTCGCAACAAACATCCAACCACTCGACCTTCGTGGAAAAAAAGTTCATCGGAATACTGGATAAACCGCTTGAGTCATCGGGGGAGCTCACCTACGTCGCACCCAATCTGATAAAAAAGCAGACGTTAAAGCCCAAACCGGAACTGCTTATTCTCGACGGCGAAAAACTCAGCATTGAAAGACCCGATGCGCGGCGCAAAACTTTCAATCTGCAAGATCACCCGGAAGTTTCAGCCTTCGTCACCAGCATACGCGCTACGCTCTCGGGCGATCGTTCGGCGCTGGAAAGTTATTATGCCGTTGAGCTAACGGGCTCGCTGGAACAATGGCAGCTGGTATTAATTCCTAGGCAAGCGCAGATCCTCAAGATCATCAAGCAGATCGATATCAGCGGATCGCATGCCCTGATCGGCGCGATCGAATTTGAACAAGCCGACGGCGATCGCTCGGAAATGCTCATCACCACCGATAGCGAAAGCGGCGATAAACAATGAAACGGAGCGGACGCTTGTTAGCGCTGTCGCTTTGGGGTTGCTGTCTCATCGCCTGCGTGACAGTGATCGTGCATACGCGTTTTGTGGCTGATCTATCGGCATTCATGCCGAAGCATCCGAGCGCGCGGCAAAAAATTTTGGTGGATCAGTTACGCGACGGCGCCATAGCGCGCATGATCCTGATCGGTATCGAAGGCGGCGATGCCGCGGAGCGCGCGCGCTTATCGCAAAAACTCGCCGAACAACTGCGCTTGAATCCAACCTTCACCGGCGTGCAAAACGGCGATGACAGCACGCGCGAAAAAGACCGCGAATATTTTTTTGAAAATCGTTACCTGCTCAGCCCCGCCGTCACGGCAGATCGGTTTACCCGCGCGGGTTTACGCAAAGCCATCGGTAATACCATCGATGCCATAGCCGGGGATGCGGGCCTGATCGTCAAGCAGATTCTGCCGCGCGATCCGACCGGTGAGACATTGCAGCTCATCGATCAGTTCGCGGGGGAAAATCAGCCGCACAATATCGACGGCGCGTGGGCATCGCCTGACGGCAAACGCGCGCTGTTAATTACACAGATTCGCGATTCCGGTTTAAACACCGACGCGCAAGCTCGCGCGCTCGCTGTGATTCGTCATGTATTCGATGAGATTCCCGGACGTGCAGCCGATACGCATTTAGTCATGAGCGGTACCAGCGTGCTCTCGGTAGAATCGCGCGACACCATCGAAAGCGAAGTCAAACGGCTCGCCTCGATCGGCCTTTTGATGGTGATCGGTTTGTTGCTGCTGGTGTACCGATCGCCGGCACTGGTTGCACTAGGCATGCTTCCCGTTGTCACGGGTGCATTGGTTGGCATGAGCGCAGTGAGTTTAGCGTTCGGTCACATTCATGGCTTAACGCTCGCGTTCGGCACGACGCTGATCGGTGAGTCGGTCGATTACTCGATCTATCTGTTTATCCAGCGCGCCGCCGGCGCACGCTCGGGAGAATTCTGGCGGACAATTCGTCTCGGCGTGTTCACATCGATCGCGGGATTCGCGTCGATGCTGTTTTCGAGTTTCCCAGGTTTATCGCAATTGGGACTGTATTCCATCAGCGGACTCATCGCCGCCGCGCTAGTGACTCGCTACGTGCTGCCCGTGCTGATGCGGGAGCGAATTCCTTCACCCAATATAACGCAGGCGGGCGATCGGCTGATCGCAATTTTCGCGCACGCAAAAAATTTGCGCTGGCCGCTCTATATTTTGTTAGTGATTGCGTCAATTTATCTCCTCTCATTTAATCGTGAAGTTTGGAACCGTCAACTGTCGGCCCTGAGCCCGATATCGAAGAGCGCGCAGCAGCTCGATATGGAATTGCGGCGCGATATCGGCGGTACCGATTTGCGCTATATCGCGAGTTTTACCGCGCCTGATGAGGAATCGGCGCTTGAAGGCGCGGAGCACGCCAGCGCTTTGCTGCAACCGCTGATCGATCGGCGGATCATCGGCGGATTTAATTCTCCCGCATTGGTGCTGCCGAGTATCGCGCGTCAACGCGCGCGGCAGGCGGCCATTCCCGATGAAAAAACATTGCGATCGAATTTGAGTGAAGCGCTGCAAGACTTGCCGATCAAGGCGGATCGTCTGCAAGGCTTTATCGGCGACGCGCTCGCGGCACGCTCGCGTGCGCCCTTAACGCGCGCGGATCTCGCGGGAACTTCCGCCGCGGCGCTATTCGACTCACTGCTGATCAAACGCACGCACGATTATCTTGTGCTGCTGCCGTTGCACGCGAGCGGCGACGGCCCGCACGGTGATGAAATCGATCTGAGCAAAGTCAGATCGGCGCTGCAAGCCGATCGGCAGACTCCATTGAACGTCATCGATCTGCTCGAAGAGACCACGCGGGTATTCGACGATTATCTCCACGAAGCATTAATACTCTCCGGGTTGGGATGCTTGGCAATCATCGCTTTACTATTGAGCATGCGCTCGGTATCGCAGGCGCTTCGCATCACCCTGCCGCTCGCCTGCGCGGTGCTGTGCGTGATTTCAACACTGCTCGTCTGCGGCGTACAGCTGACGATTTTGCATTTGATCGGGCTGCTGCTGGTGGTCGCAGTGGGCTCCAATTACGCGCTATTTTTCAACGCCAACGCGAAAGTGGAAAATAAGGCGGCGCGATCCGAAGTCGCTGTCTCGGTCGTCGTTGCCAATCTCACCGCCGTGGGAAGTTTTGGCTTGCTTGGATTTTCCAAAGTGCCGGTATTGTCGGCGATAGGCAGCACGGTAGGTCTGGGCACTTTCCTCGCTCTGGTTTTTTCGGCAATTCTGTCAGAATTAAATGCCAGAACAGATTGAGGCGATTGCTCGCGTGCGCTTATTTCCCTCTCGCCACTTGCTGATGCTGTGCATTGCGTTGCATGTCTGCGCAATAGCCGCGCTTTTGATCGATATTTTGTGGTGGCCTTGGGCGTTGGGCGGAATCCTGGCGCTGCATGCAATTATCGCCATTGCGGGTCTATTACCGCGCAGCCGTTTACTGGGCGCGAACCTTACTCGCCTGCCCGCCGCGGCAATTAGGCGCGGAGAAATCGCCATAACGATCGACGACGGCCCCGACCCCGCCGTCACACCGCAGTTGTTGGCCATCCTTGCTGCCCGCCAAGCCAAAGCCACTTTTTTTTGTATCGGCGAACGCGCAGTGTGCCATCCCGAGCTGTGCAAAGCGATTGTCGCCGCTGGCCACGCTATCGAAAATCATGGCCAACGCCACCGCAATTATTCCGCCTGCTTCGGACCGCGCGGCTGGACTAAAGAAATTGGCGATGCGCAAGCGACGCTTTCCGCGATCACGGGGCAACGCCCACTATTTTTTCGGGCGCTAGCGGGACTGCGCAATCCATTTCTCGAGCCGGTGCTGCAGCGTTTGGATTTGCGTCTGGCGACGTGGACACGACGCGGCTACGATACCCGTGTCAGCGATCCGGTCCGCGTTCTGCAGCGCCTCACGCACAATCTCGCCGCCGGTGACATTTTGCTGCTGCACGATGGCAATGCGGCGCGAACGCCAAATGGCGTACCGGTCATTCTCGAAGTCTTACCGAAGCTACTCGATAAAATTTATAAACTCAATCTGCAGCCCGTTACGCTGTGCGACGCCATCTATGATTAAACCGCTTCACGATTTAGCGAGCCGCCCGTATCAGCGAACAGGTCGCGTCAATTTTCAATGGGCGCGCGGAAAATTGCGTGGCGACCCAATTTTCAAAGCACTGACTGAACACGCCATCTTTTCCGATAATTCCTGCGTACTCGACCTCGGTTGCGGCAAGGGGCTGCTTGCCGCGTGGCTGCTTGCCGCAGAAAAATTGGCCGACGCCGGCGAATGCTTCACGCATGTGCGGCCGGCAAGGAATCTGAGTTTTCGCGGCATCGATATCGACGCGCGCGATGTGCGGTGCGGTAACGCGGCGCTCAAACCTCTGTACAACGAACGCATTGAGCTGACCATCGGCGACATGCGCCGCGCGCAAATGCGCGATGTCGATGCAGTTGTATTGTTGGATGTACTTCACTACATTCCCTATGGCGACCAGGACCGGCTGCTCGATGACATTCGAGCCGCGCTTGGCAGCGGCGGCGTACTGCTGACTCGCGTCAGCGACGCCAGGTTTACTTTTCGTGTGCTGTTGACCAAGTTCGTGGACCGCTGTGTTTTAATGGCTCGTGGCCATGGGAAAGTGCCGCTGTATTGCCGTTCGCTGCCCGACTGGATGAGCAGTTTAGAAAAAAGAGGTTTCACCGTGCGTGCCATCCCGATGAGTCAATCAACCCCCTTCGCTAACGTCATGCTGATTGCACGAGCTATTTAATGCCGGGGCACGCACGTTTAACTACCGGAAAACACAATGCGCGCGCTTAAAGTCAGCTCATTTACGCTAACCAATGCACTCGGCACAGGCGTGGACGCATCGCTCGCTGCGCTCGAAAAAATGCGCGGCGGACTCGTTGCCAAACATTGGGAAACCGTGGAGTTTGAAACCCATCTCGGCGAAGTCGCAGGGCTGGACGCGTTTTCCATAGAAACAGGATTGTCCGCGTTTGACTGCCGCAACAATCGACTCGCTCAGTTTGGACTGGAGCAGGATAATTTTGTTGAACGCGTGAACGCGGCAATAAATACCTATTGCAGCAATCGCATCGGCGTATTTCTGGGCACGAGCACATCGGGAATATTAAGTTCGGAGATCGCCTATCGCCATCTCGATCCGCAGTCCGGCGCGCTGCCAAAAACTCACGATTACCGACGTACGCACAATAGTTATTCCGTTAGCGATTTTGTGCGCAGCTATTTCAATTTAGCGGGACCCGCCTATGTCGTGTCCACAGCCTGCTCATCCGGCGCCAAGGTATTTGCTTGCGCGCAACGCATGCTAGCCAGCGGACTCATCGATGCAGCCATTGTCGGCGGCGTCGATTCACTGTGTCTTACAACGTTGTATGGATTCAACTCGCTGCAACTGATTTCCGCGCAAGCGTGCCGACCTTTCGATGCGAATCGCGATGGCATTTCCCTCGGTGAGGGTGCTGCGTTCGCTCTGCTTGAGAAGAGCTCGAAGGTAAAGTCCGGCGATATTATTTTGAGCGGAGTTGGCGAATCGACCGATGCGCATCATATGTCGTCGCCGCATCCCGAGGGGCTGGGCGCGCAACTGGCGATGCAAGCGGCATTGCGCTCAGCGAATCTTGACAGCGCCGATATCGATTACATTAATCTTCACGGCACCGCGACACCGAACAATGACGACGCAGAAGATAAAGGCGTCATTCGCGTTTTCGGCACGCACACACCATGCAGCTCTACCAAGGGGCATACCGGACATACACTCGGTGCAGCGGGCAGCATTGAAGCGATCTTTTCCGCTCTCGCGCTGCAATATAATTTTGTACCCGGCGGTGTCGGCACGCAAAATCTCGATCCGCAACTGCAATGCAATTATCGATTAGCTAATTCAAGTCAATCGATGCGTCACGTCATGAGTAATTCCTTCGGATTCGGTGGCAGCAATTGCAGCCTGATTCTGTCGAAGGTGCTGTGATGAGCGGCCTATCGATTCACATTGAAGGCATTAGCTTATTCGGGCCAGGGCTTAACGGCTGGGAGCAATCGCGCCATGTGCTCGCTGGTACCGCGCCGTTAGTACTGGCACCGGTTGCATTGCCCATGGCGGAAAAACTTCCCCCCGCCGAGCGTCGTCGAGCCGGCCTGTCGATAAAACTTTCCATGGCGGCTGGATTGGAGGCCGCGAAAAACGCCGGCGCAGACCCCGCAACCCTTGCGAATATATTCTCATCGACGGGAGGCGATTGTGAAAACTGCCATAACCTTCTCACCGCGCTCGCCTCTAACGATCGCGTTGTGTCGCCAACACGCTTTCATAATTCGGTCCATAATGCGCCGGCGGGTTACTGGAGTATTGCCACTTCCTGCATGGAAGCTTCGACCAGCTTGTGCGCCTATGATGGAACCTTTGGCGCCGCGCTCATCGAGACCGCCGCTCAAATTCACGCAAGCGGACAGCCGTGCTTAATGGTGGCGTTCGATAGCGCATACCCCGAGCCGCTGTATGCGCTGCGCCCAATTCCTTACCCGTTCGGCATCGCAATGGTGATTGGCCTGAACAAAACCAAATCCACGAAAGCATCGCTGAAAATTGCGTTGACCGAAGCCGATGCACAGCCGATGCACGAGTCCGAGTTCGAAACTCTACGTTCGAGCATTCCCACCGCCCGCGCGCTGCCGTTGATGCAGTACCTCGCCCGCGGTCAGAGCGGCAGCGTTGTCATCGAATACTTAAACAAACCCAATCTCCTCGTTGAAATTTCCGCATGATCGACCGCGATTGGATTGTTGCCAACATACCGCACCAAAGCGAGATGTGTTTGTTGGATGCTGTCATTGAATGGAATGATGTCAGCATTGTTTGCCTTGCGCGCAGCCATCGCAGTGCATCCAATCCGCTCGCGATCGATGGCGTATTGAGCAGCGTGGCCGGTATCGAATACGCCGCGCAGGCAATCGCGGTTCACGGTGCGCTATTGTCGAATGAAAAAAAAATAGCCGATGCAAAAGCGCCGCCCAAAGCGGGTTATTTGACGAGCGTGCGCGACGTGAAATGGCACATCGAGCGAATCGATAACCTCGCCGATAATCTCACCGTGTATGCCGAGCGTATCGCGGGAAATGAAACGACGCTGCTGTATCGGTTTGAAGTATCAGCGCAGAAAAAAATAGTATTGACCGGCCGCGCCAGCATATTGATCGACGCCGATTCCTTGCAGCCAAACGCATCCAATCAAGGGATGAATGAATCGTGAGGCGCGCGCTGGTCACCGGAGGCAGTGGCGCTATCGGCGCCGCCATTTGCCGCCGCCTCGCCGCGGACGGTGTGCATGTCATTATTCATGCGAACAATAATATTGCTGACGCCAATACACTCTGCGCCGAATTATTGGCGCAGGGATATTCGGCCGAATCCGTGCAATTCGATGTAACCGATGAGGAAGCGGTTCAAGCTGCGCTGGAAAAACTTCTTGAGCACGCGCCGATTCAAATTCTGGTCAACAACGCCGGCATTCACGACGATGCGGTTTTTCCGGGCCTGCGACGCCAACAATGGAGCCGCGTTATCGATGTATCGCTGTACGGCTTTTTCAATGTCACGCAACCCATCACCATGCCGATGATAAGAAGCCGTTGGGGCCGAATCATTTCGATTTCATCGGTCGCCGCATTGATTGGTAATCGCGGACAAACCAATTACGCCGCGGCGAAAGGCGCCATAAATTCCGCGACAAAATCACTCGCTCTGGAATTAGGCAGCCGCGGCATTACCGTGAACGCGATTGCGCCGGGCATTATCGAATCGGATATGACCTCAGGAGTTTTTGACGCGGCTGCAATCGCCCGCTTAGTACCGCTGAACCGAGCCGGAAAACCCGAAGAAGTCGCCGAACTTGTTGCGTTTCTTGCATCCGAGCAAGCCGCGTATATTACCGGGCAAGTGATTTCTATTAACGGTGGGATGGTTTAGCCGACAGCCAATCCACATCTTATCGTTATTGCGCGACTACTTTTGAAGCATGATTTCATATCGGGCATTTTTTATTTCTCTAGCGGAAAAATACTCCTCTATCTCCATCATATTACTCATCAAATATTTTCTTCCAGAACACCTATTCCTTTAACACAACTCGCAAGGCAACCTCAATCCCGCTGCGCGAAACCAGCGCGAAAAAACACGGAAGTTTTTCTGCTGGTCCGCGGTCATTTCTGCGTAAATTGTTTTTAGTGCATTTATCGTCGCCGCATCCAATGTGCGGCGCGCGCTGCTCTTCGCGACAACCATAAACGGCGCCAGCGCTGTTCTGTAAATCGCCGATTCAATTTTCAACAACGAAATCGCGCTGGATAACTCGTCGAAACTAAACGCTGCGCGCAATGAGTTGAGGTAGTCTTCGGTGAATTCGGGTAACTGCAATTTTGAATTGTCGTGCGCAAAAAATTGTTGCGTGCTGCTTCTGCGCAGCCGGCCGAAATCGACAATATAGGCGCCGCCATCGGGCTTCAGTACACGCCCCGCTTCGACCATCGCATGTTTCAGCGACGACACATTCGGAAGATGATGCAGCGACATCGTGCAGAGCGCGCAGTCGAAGCTGGCGTTTGCGAATGGCTTCAGTGTTGTAATGTCGCCCTGAACCAGCTCGACGTTACTGATAGCGCTGCGTGCCATCGCCGCACCGGCGCGATCGAGCATGCAAGCTGAAGCATCCAACCCGACAAAATGCGCCTGCGGATTGATGCGCGCCATTTGCATCAACTGATTACCGGGACCGCAGGCGAGGTCCAATACTCTGTCGCCGGCTTTGATGAGCGGTGCCGCTTGCAGCGAATTAAATAAATACAGAAATGCGAGTATTCCGTTCTCGCGACCGCTCGCCATGAACGCTTCTATTTTTATCGGATCGTCCATAACCAATTGCGGCTCAGGAATGCGCGGCAATTCTTTTCGAGCCAGCCATTCGAGAATTAAGTGCCCCATCATGACGGGCCCTGACATCGCTTAACCCGCCTTTGTCGCCTGATATTCGGAAAGAAAACTCATCGCCTTCACGTCGACGTATCGGTGCGCATCGCTAAAACCGGATTCGCCGAGTACCGCAACAATCGTTGCAGGCGCTACGCAGGCCTCGATCGTGTCCCAATAATATCGCCAGAGCAGCCGGGTATTCGTCTTGCGGCCGACGATCAGTGCGATCAATGGCACCACTCTACGCATATAGAACTTCAGAAATAATTTACCGAAGCGTGAGGAAGGGCTGCTAATTTCGAGCAAACACAGCTTACCGCCGGGTTTCAATACGCGCTGAAATTCCCGGAACGCGAGCGATAGATCGCTGATATGCCGCAGCGCATAGCCCATGCTGAGAAAATCAAAACTTGCATCGGGAAACGGTAGCGATTCGGCGTAGCCTTCGACCAGATTCACTCCCGGTAATTTTGCCTGATTCATCATGCTGAGACTGGGATCGAGACCCGTAACGAGACTGGCATCGCCAACGATGCGCACCGCTTCGCGCGCGACTAATCCAGTGCCGATGCCCACATCGAGAACTTTCATTCCGGGTTGCAATCCCGCCCGCCCCAGCGCGGCTCCGCGATACCAAGCACCGCTTCCGAGACCCAGCACGCGCTCCATCAGATCATAATCTTCGGCGGTGGTATCGAACATTTCCCGAATGAAGCCGGCGCGCTTGGACTCATCGGCATAATATTCGGTTAGCGGAATGTGTGGGGCGGTTGTGCAATCTGGAATCGAGGACTTATCTTCCATAAATGATGGTTCCACGTTTTTTATTTAAAAAATTACGCACGATGAGAAAAGGGAGTCGCAATGTGAAACCAAACATCAAGCGAATATGCATCCACGTCAGCAAAAAATTATCGCGCACGTAACGAAAATGGGAGATTCCGCCTTCGTCCGCCAATAAATATTTGACAGGAGCGGGCAGATTAATCGGCGGCACACCAAGCCAGCAAAGCCGAACCGCCGCTTCAGGATCAAAATCGAAACGGCGCATCCAACGCTGTTTGTGCATGATTTTGCGCAACGATGCAATTGGATAAACGCGAAAGCCATAAAGCGAATCGCCGATACCGGCCCACAGCGTTTCGAGATTCGCCCACCAATTGGAAATCTTGCGACCCTTCACGCGCAGCGCGGGAGCCGATTCATCAAATACGGGTACACCTAAAACCATCGCGGCAGGCTGTGCATGAGAATGTTCCATAAAGTGCGGAATCAAGTACGCCGGATGCTGGCCGTCCGAATCCATGCAGAGCACATGCGTAAATCCCGCATGCGCCGCCTCGTCTAGCCCGCGCAGGATTGCTGCACCTTTTCCCTGATTTTTTTCCAGAACCACAATTTTTAAACCCGCATCCATTCCAGCCATGCTCAGTAGGCCAGCCGTTGTGCCGTCGGTACTGCCATCGACAACCACCCACACGGGACTCCAATACGTGCGGGCCGCTTTGACCGTCGCATACACTGCCGGCCCAGAGTTATAACTTGGGATCAGAACAAGATGAGAGTTTGATGTTTGCATCGGAAAATCCATAATTTTTATTTTGCAATAGATACGCATTGGCGATCGCCATCGGCCAAAGCAAGCTCGGATTCAAAATGTGCTTGCAGTTGTAAAGCCGTCTCAATGTGATTTTCCAAAGCGAAAAAGCGCAAACCCAATCTAGCGCTGTAGACTATCGGAAACTGGGGTGGACGCCAAATTTTCCAGCCTTTGCTCAAATAGGCTGAATTCGAGGTAAGGATAATTGTTTGCAGCGGTGCACCCGCCCGCTTCGCAATAAAACCCACTGCACTCTTTATTTTATTGACCGGTTGACGCGTCGTTCGCGTGCCTTCGGGAAAGGCGATGAGTAAATTGCCGCGCTCGACCGAATCTATCGCTTTTCGGAACATGAGTCCCGTGTGCGCGTTGGAAATATACCCCGCCAACCTTGCACCGACACCCAAGAAAATATTGGTGCCGATACTCGATTTCATAATACAAACACCGCGACGAACTCGCGACAGCACGAGAAAAATGTCGATCATGCTCGGATGATTGGCAATCAAGAGCATCCCGCGCTCTTGGTTCAGCGCATCCAGTTCAGCAAGTTCAAAATGCATTAAGCCGACACTTTCCACGCCCCATAAAAAAAAACGAAGGATCGCGCTGATTGCTTGCTGGATAAAAGGTTCTCGAAATTTTGCCGGTGCGAATGCCAGCGGTAAAACCGCAATATTGCCGATTAACAGCATGACACCTAACCACAACAGCATCAGGTAAAACAAGAACACATAACCGGCTCGCGCAATGGGGGTGTCACTTTTTTTCATACTATCGGTTTCAAAACAGCGGGAGATGCCGGCATATTGTAGTGCTAAAGTTATGTTGCTATAAACCTCCTGACTCCTATCCAGGTACAGACCCGATGAACAGATTTTCACTCTTGATACTGGCTTCGTTGCTAATCGGTGGCTGCTCCAGTAAACAGGCGCCCGAAAGCGCCGAGCAAAAACCCGCCGGCGTGATTCCGCAGGCGCAACTCGACGCGTTGAATAAGGCCAAAGCGGTTGAAGGCGTCATCGAACAAGGCGCGCAACGTGAGCGCGACCAGATCGATAAACAGAATCAATGACGCCGCCGTAACCGCGATGACCCTGTTGCAAACGCGATGACCTCACGGCGAATACCATGACATTGGTGCAAAGCTTCGCGCCGATATGCGGCGAAAATCCGCGCGTGCTGATTTTAGGTACGATGCCGGGAAAAATGTCGCTCGCGCAGCAGCAGTATTACGCGCATCCGCGAAATGCGTTTTGGCGCATTCTCGGTGAGCTGTTGCATATCGATGTGCAAGCGAGTTACGCAGCGCGCGTCGATCTCGTCATGAAAGCGCGTATCGCCATCTGGGACGTTTTGAAATTCTGTGTGCGCGCAAGCAGTTTGGACGCCGATATCGAGGCCGCATCGGAAGTACCGAACGCAATCGCGCAATTATTAAAAACGCATCACAGCATTCAGCGCGTAGGTTTCAACGGCGCCAAAGCCGCGCAGCTGTATCGTCGACATGTATTGAAACAATTGCCGGGCAATTGTCGCGCCATCGAATATCACACACTGCCATCGACGAGCCCCGCGCACGCGGGGATGCATTACGCGGAAAAATTGGATGCGTGGCGCATCATTTTGAAGTAAGCCCCCCTCTTCCTGCGGACCCTGAAGGGTCTAAAGGAGAGGATTAGGGTGAGGGCTAGCGCGGCGCATTCGATGGGCGCGGGCGGCGACGCTGACCGCTGCGATTAGAATTACCGGGATTCGCGCTGCCCTCGACACGTGTGCGCCGCTCGCCCGCATGCGTGCGGTTCCGATTCTGTTGCGGCCGGCGCGGTGCATTGGAATTCGTTTTGCGCTGCGGCGCTTCATCAAGCGCTGGCATCGGCTTTCTTTCGCGGCGCTCGAAATTCGGCACGGGCAGTACGTCAAGTGTGCGCTTGAGCAATTTCTCGATATCGAGTTGCAATTTGCGCTCTTCCGAACTCACGAGCGAAATCGCTTCACCGCTCGCACCCGCGCGCCCGGTGCGACCGATGCGGTGCACATAATCCTCGGGCACGTTCGGCAATTCGTAATTCACCACATGCGGCAGTTGTTCGATATCGAGGCCGCGCGCGGCGATATCGGTGGCGACAAGCACACGCACTTCACCCGCTTTGAAATCGGCGAGCGCGCGCGTGCGTGCGCCCTGACTTTTATTGCCGTGAATCGCCGCGGAAGTGATGCCATCGCGCTCAAGTTGTTGCGCAAGTTTATTCGCGCCGTGCTTGGTGCGCGTGAATACGAGTACCTGCTCCCAGCCGCCGCTCTGAATCAAATAGCTGAGAATTTCCGGCTTGTCGGTTTTATCGACCTGATAAACCGTTTGCTGCACGGTGGCCGCAGCGGTGTTGCGCGGCGCGACATCGATGCTGACCGGATTGTGCAATAAACCTTTCGTGAGCTGGCGAATTTCATCGGAAAATGTCGCGGAAAATAATAAATTCTGCCGGCGCGGCGGCAGCACTTTCAAAATGCGGCGAATGTCGTGAATGAAACCCATATCGAGCATGCGATCGGCTTCGTCGAGCACGAGAACTTCAACCTTCGATAAATCGACGGCATTTTGTCCGTGCAGATCGAGCAAGCGACCAGGCGTCGCAACGAGAATGTCGACACCGCCGCGCAATTTCATCATCTGCGGATTGATGCTGACGCCGCCGAATATAACGGCCGAGCGCAACGTTAAATATTGACCGTAGGTGGCGACGCTTTCGGCCACCTGCGCTGCGAGTTCGCGCGTCGGTGTCAATACCAATGCGCGCACGGCGCGATTTTTCGCGGGCTCGCCATCGCTTAAACGCTGCAACAACGGCAACGTGAAGCTCGCGGTTTTACCCGTACCCGTCTGCGCTGCCGCGAGTACATCGCGCCCAGCCAAGACGACGGGAATCGCCTTTTCCTGAATCGGCGTTGCGAATTGATAACCTTTCTCCTGCGCGGCGCGCAGCAGAGGCTCGGCCAGGCCGAGGGAAGCAAATTGAGTCATAAGTGTCTTTCGAGAAAATAGGCGTCTGTTGAGAAAATAAATGTCGTTAAGAAAATAAGTGCCGTTGAGAAAGCTGTCGAGAAGCGCTGCGCGGCGCAGATGGCAGGCGTAAAAGCATGCATGCTACCGCAAAACCGCGCCGACCGCGAGCGCGGCGTCCAGCCTACGGCGCGATCAGCCCTGCCGCAGCGTGCGCCGGATCGTATTCGAACACGATGCTGTTGTCGGGTCGAACCCGTTTTTTGTCGGTCTCCGCGCACGCGAGCTGCGACAGAATGTGCTTCAACACATTGATGCGCGCTGTATTCTTGTCGTTAGCGCGCACGACGAACCACGGCGTGATCGGATTGTGCGTGCGCTCGAACATGGCATCGCGCGCGGCGCTGTATTTTTTCCAATTCTTCGTTGCCTGTTCGTCGATGGGGCTGATTTTCCATTGCTTGAGAGGATCTTCGCGGCGTTCGCGCAAACGCTCGCGCTGCACTTCTTTGTCGATGTCGAGATAATACTTGAGCAGCTTGATACCCGAATTCACCAGCATGTGTTCGAACGGCAATACGTCGTGCATGAATTCTTCATACTCGGCCTTCGTGCAAAAGCCCATCACGCGTTCGACGCCCGCGCGGTTGTACCAGCTGCGGTTGAATATCACGAACTCCTCGCCCGCCGGCAAATGCGGCACGTAACGCTGAAAATACCACGAGGTGCGATCGCGATCGGACGGCTTCGGCAGCGCGACCACGCGCGTTTCGCGCGGACTCGTATGCTCGACGATACGTTTGATCGTGCCGTCCTTGCCGGCGGCGTCGCGGCCTTCGACGATGACGAGCACCTTGCGCTGTTGCGCGATCACGGCGCGCTGCACCTTGACCAACTCGATCTGCAATTCGCGCAGTGTCTTGTCGTAATTCTTGCCGCTGAGTTCGGCGCCCGTATCTTTTTTCTTGCCCATGACAATGCTCCCAGTGAACGCTCCGAGGCGGTTAATTTCAGCTCGGATAAATATCGAAACGAATCGCTTTTCCCGCAAGGCTATAAGCCGGTTCACATCCCGCGAAGTTGCGCGCTTTAAGCGCGCGCTTGACCACGACACGCATGCGCGCACTCGCTTTCGCGCGCGCGAGCAATGCCGCTTCATCGCACGGATCCGCGCCGAGCAGTTGGCGGAATAGTCGCATTTCCTTCTTGACCAACGCGGCTTTTTCGTTGTGCGCAAACATCGGATCGAGATAAATCACATCCGGCTGTTGCTCCGCGCGCAGACCGGCGAGATACGCAAATGCATCGCTGTGCATCAGTTGCATGCGTGCGGCGATGGCAGCCATCGGCGACTGCGCGGCGCGCTGCAACCCATCGTTCAATAGCGCGGCGATAACGGCGTTGCGCTCGATCAATGTCACATCGAAACCATGCGCGGCCAACACGAAGCTGTCGCGCCCCAAACCGGCCGTCGCGTCGAGCACTCGCAACGGATTTTTGCTGCGGCCCTTCACGGCTTTCACGATCAACTCGCCGCCCGATTGCAAACGATACGCAGCGGTGTGATTCGTGAAGTCGACGCAGACAGGTCCGGATTGTTTGGCGTCCGCGGGAAATAATTGCAGACATTGATTGGCGTAGCTGAGATAAGCCATACAATCTTTCGGCAATGCCTCACCCGCCGACAGCAATGGCAACGCGAGCTGCGCTGCAATATTTTCTGTGTGCGCGATAGCATCGTCGGCCGCGACAACGACGACCTCGGACATCGCGGCCATTACACGCTGAGTAGCGCGCGCGCCTGCGCGATTTGCTCTTTCGCTTCGACCAAAATTTGCAACGTCATTTCGGGTGTCAACTTGCCGAGCGCGAGTTTTTGATAAGCGGGCACCTGGTCCATGCGCGGCGGCGGCGGCTGTTTGCGCTTACCGATGTAGCTGTGCAGCGTCGCGACCAAAACCAGATCGCACAGATCGGCGCGCGTGGTCGGGCAGCGCGCCCATTCCTCGCAACCGCGCGCGACCTCGACGATCTCGGGAGGAAACTGCCAATTTTCAAGCACCATACCGCCGACTTCGCCTTTCAGCTTATCGGCCCACTGTCGCAGCAGCGCTTCGTTCTCGAGCAATTGCGGATAATTCTGCGCGTAGTTCAATACCGACAAGACACCGATATTGCTGACGAGACCTGCCAGCATCGCCTCTTCGGGATCGTACAATTTAGTGTGTCGCGCCAGCACGAAACTGTTAGCGGCGATGTCGGCGCTCTGCTGCCACATCTCGGCCATTAATTTGTGCAAAAGCGGTACTTTGGTTTGAAACAGATCGCGCATGGTAAATCCGATCACGAGCTGTTTGGTGGTGAGCATGCCGAGGCGTACGATCGCGTTCTGCACGGTTTCGCATTTGGCGGCGCCGAAATAGATCGGGCTGTTGGCGGCGCGGATGATTTTGGCGGCGATGACGGGATCGCGATTCACCACCTCGGCGATTTGTTTCACGCTGAAATCGTTGTTGTCGAGCATGCCGCGAATTTTCATCGCCACTTCCGGCAAGCTCGTCAATCGAAATTTGCGCGCATCCAGATCGGACTGGAACGCATGCAACATTTCGAGCGTTTCATCGTCGACATGCGCGCCGACTTCGACCACGCCATAGCCCACTTCAATTTCGGTCTGTTCGTTTTGCGTTTCGAGCAGCGAGTCGAGCAAATCGCAGTCGACGCTAAAGTATTCGACATTGGAGAGCGCTTTCGCGGTGTATTGGCGCGGGCGCAATTTGGCGATGGGCAGGTTGGCGACGGTGGTGCGCGCTTCGATGGTGCGCTCGCGGCCATCGTCGGCGATCAGCAACAATTTACCGGCGAGCAGGAAAATCTCTTGAGAATCGATATCGCCGCATTCGAACAGCACGGCGCCGCGCGGAGCTTCTTTAATGGCGACGCGACTCGACAACACCAGCAAGTCGTCTTCGGATAGATTGCGGAAACTCGTGAATTCGCGCAGGCGTCCGATATCTAGCCCTTGTGCAACCGCCATAGCCACCCCCCGTGCAAGTAGCGGCTAGTATAAACGGTTCGCGCGCACGCGGAGCAAGCGATCTAGATCAAGCGATCGCCGCCTCGAGCGCGCGCCTGCGTCGACAACCACTTGCTTTAAAAACTAAATGTGCAGAGGGGTGCGCAACAGCAATGTATCGTCGCTGTTGGCAAGCATTTTTTCGAGCGCGATGCGATTGCGCTCGACCGCTTCGAGATAGAGATTAGGGCCGCCGAAATGCGCGCCGAAATACCGATAGGCGCCGCGAAATAAATTATCGAGACGATGGTGCAACGTGTGCCGAATAAACTCTGGCGTCTGCCGCAACAAATCGGTTGGCGATGCATAGCGCACATGTTCGATACCGTGTGCATCGCGCTCGCGCGTCAAACCACCCAGCTCGAACTCGCGAAACAAACGGTCGCGGCATTTTTCCAGATACGCGCGATCGGCCATCTGCGCCATGACGTCGGCGCTGCCGATCAATGCACCCAGTTGCCGCTGTTTGCCGTCGGCCACATGGATTGCGGCCGGGTCGAATTCGTAACCGGTAAAATGCACGAGCTTGGCCGCCATCGAAGCCGCCCAATCGAGCGGTGTTGTCGGCAGATACATCGCGAGAAAACGCGAGCTGCGGCTGACGTGAATTTTGGTGTATTCGGCACCGCACTGATGCCGCGTATCGCCCTTGCGGCGGATGTAGCCCGAATCGTGAAACAGCGCCACGGCAATTCCCGCCATCGCCAGCTCGCCGCCCAAACGTTCGCTGTTAGGCTGACTCGCATCATAGCCGTCGATTAAACGCGTCGCGGCGAGCGTCACATCGAGTACATGCTGCATATCGTGGTATTGGGTATCGCAGGCGTAAAAGCCCGAAAATTTACCGCGATAGAGATTCGCAAAATCGGTAAACAACAATTCGACAGGACTGAAATCGACATCGTCATAGCGCTGCCGCAAAATCGACAACACCGCCGCGCAGACTTTTTCGGGATCGCTGACGTCGATTTCACCCGTGACATCGCGGCTGAATAACTGCATATCGCCCACGCTTAAACTTCTCCGCTCACGTCACTTCTACTCGCTCATGCTAATTGCTTCGCCCGCGCCTACTTCTCTGGCATTACGCTGGGATGATGCCGGCGGCGCGGCGCGGCTTTCGCATCGACATCGGTCGAACGGCGCCCGTACCGCACTTCGGGTTTTGGCAGATAGTAGCCCTGCGTGCCGAGTATCAGCGGCCGACGCGATACGCTCGTATGAATATTGATGCGCAAATTAAATGCATTTCGCGTCAGACCATGCTTATCCGTAATGCGAAAACGGCGAATTTTTTGTCCCGCCGATACGCCGGTTTCGCCCGAAAGCTGGCAGTGCAATGCTTCGATGCATTCTCCCGACAACTCAAGCCCCTGCAAGTCTTCGAGATGCTTGCTGACACGCTCGACAAATTGCGGCGCATCGGCATCCACTAAAAATGCACTCTCGCGCGACGAAGTCGGCACCGTGGTTTTGAATTCGCCGACAAAGATCTGTCCCGGATGAGCGATATCGACCATGCGCGCCAGTTCGATGGTGACGTCGCCGACGATGTAACTGTGCAATGTCGGATTGCAGCCTTCCACCTGATAAAACTCGAAATGGCTGCCGATATGAAATGCCGTGCGCAGCAGCGGCACGCCATTATTGGTGCCGCGCGCCTTGCGTCGCGCAATCGCGTTGTCGGCGATGACGAGCAACATGAACTGAAATAAATCCACATTCGCGCGCGGTTCGAGATTGCGGTTCCACACATAAAAACCATCGCCCGTCGTGGTGCGCGCAAAATCGATTTTGATATTTCTCTTGAGCAGTTTGTTGTGCGCCGAATTCATCGAATACGACAGACTGTTGAGCTGGCTGGTCTGCTCGAACGGCGAATACAACGAGAAATCGACGATATCGAACAACAGCACGGCGCGGCTGTCGACATAGCTGATGCTGTAACGCTTGATAAGCTCTTCGGCCGCCGCGAGTGTTTTTTCGTCCGAGCCCGAATTGACCGGCGACAAAATCAGCATCGGTTCGATTTCGAGACGATGCGCGGTGCTGAAAAAATCCTCGGTGCTGAGCAGCCGCCGGTTCGAAACCAATTGTCGAATGAATCGGCCGTTCAGCAATTCGAGACGATCGGTGGGTTCGCTATCGCTGAGGCTGGCCGAGAATTGGCCCAGGTAATAGTGCGGCACCACCATCACGTAAATGCCTTCATCCTGCAGGCACCAGCACAACATGATGTTTTGGCCGAGCCGCCACTGTTCGCGCAGCGCCTCTTCGAGTTCGTGCAAATGCTCGGTCCGGCGCGCTTCTTCAGCGGCGACAGCGATGGGCGTGATCGACTCGGCACTCATAAACCACTGGTTTCACTGTATGCGGGGTCCGGCTAGCTATCGGACGAAGGCAAGACCTATCCCACCCTGTTGTTGGTGCACCACGCGCATCGGCACGGGCTCCTGATTGATTACGCCGGTGTACCGCTTGATGCGCACCATAACGGTGGTGCCGACCGGCGGCGGCGGATAGTTTCCCATCAACGCGAAGATACCGCCATCGGAAAGATCGCGCGCTTTAATTTCGATAATGCCGAGGCTCGGATGGCGCATTTCAACCAAAGCGCCGCTCGGGGTGCGGACATAATGGCGCTGCTCTTCCAGGCGTTGTTCTTTTAGGCTTTTTCCTTCCAACATGTGTCGGTTCTCGTTCGACGCTCCGGGAGCCACCGGGCAATTATCCCCAACCTTAGACGCTAACCACCGCCGGCGCCAGCGCGCAGCGGTTGGCTTTCGGGCGCCAGTCATTACAATAGCCGACCATTTCCGTTGCCTGCGCTGTTATGAAACGCATTTATCGATTGCCATGAAACTGATCTATCGATTGCTCGGCAGACTGCCGCTACCGCTGTTGTACGGCCTTTCGACGCTGATCGCGTTGGTGGTCTATCGCATCGTGCGCTACCGGCGCCGCGTCGTGGCGGACAACCTGCTGCACGCGCTGCCCGAGCGCGGCGCAGCCGAGCGGCGCCGCATCGAACGCGCGGTTTACCGCCACCTGTGCGACCTCGGCGTCGAGATGATTGCATCGCGCCGCATGCCGCGCGATGCGTTCCAGCGCCACGTCACGCTCGAAAACCCCGAGGTGTTGCTGCCGTACAAAAATCGCCAGCAATCGATTCTGTTTCTGACCTGTCATCAGGGCAACTGGGAATGGTTGCTGCACGTGGTCAGCGATTACCTGGGCTGCCCGATCGACGTCGTCTACAAGACCCTGCACGACCGCCACTTCGACGCGTTCGTATTCGACGCGCGCGCGCGCTCGGGCAAACCCATCGCCTTCAAGGACGCGGGCCGCGAAATCCTGCGGCGCCGGCGCGAATTCCGCGGCTTCGCCATGCTCGCCGACCAGGCGCCGTTCAAGCGCGATAAACGTTACTGGCGCCTGTTCCTGAATCGGCCGGGATCGTTTTACCTGGGGCCGCAGAAAATCGCCGAAGCCACGCAGTATCCGGTCGTGTTCGTGGCGATGACCAAGCTGCGCCGCGGCCATTACTCGGCGCGTTTCGAAGTGCTCGCCGAACCGCCGCATGTCAAAGGCGGGTTCGCCATTCTCGATCGCTACATCGACGCCGTGGAGCGCGCGATTCGAGCGCAACCCGAGACCTGGATGTGGTCGAACCGCAAATGGAAGCATCGCCCGCCCGCGGATTGGCAGCAAAACCTCGAGACATAGCCCGCCAACAGATCTAATCCACCAGTTTGCGCTGGCTCTGGTTTATCGATTAGCGCTAGGCTTGCGCTAGCGCATTGCTGACACGCAGCGCTGTTCTTAAAATTCAAACGGTCTTGTTTGTAGGTTGTAACGTCCGATGCCGCTGCACGCTCTCGATTCCGCGCATATCCACGTGGTCAGTTGGAATATCGCCAAGGGTAGCCGCCAGGACTGGCAGGGCGATCTGCAATACCTCACGCACAATGCCGATCTCGCGCTGATTCAAGAAGCCAAACTCGAACACTTGATGCATCAGGTGATGCCCGATTCGTGCTGGGCGTT
The DNA here is from genome assembly GCA_964500675.1 of uncultured Verrucomicrobiaceae bacterium. Classification (GTDB taxonomy): domain Bacteria; phylum Pseudomonadota; class Gammaproteobacteria; order Pseudomonadales; family CAMLJR01; genus CAMLJR01. The sequence continues at coordinate 616,280 of CAZCNY010000001.1, forward strand.
CGCACCCGGTTACCGCCGCCTCAATCACACCACGGGCGTGATGACGATTGCGCGCGCCGAGACGATTAAACACAGCGCGCACCGCCACCGCGAACCGTTCACGCTGCTGCCGAAAGCGGCGCTGATCACCGAATATCGCCTGAAAGATCGCGACGACACTCTGCTGGTGGCAAACGTGCACGCGATCAACTTCACACCCGGCACCGGTCATTTTCGGCGCCAGCTGCGCGCCATCATCGCGCCGCTGGAAGAACATCGCGGCCCGATTATTTTCAGCGGCGATTTCAACACCTGGCGCGGCAAACGCCAACGCGTTCTGCAGGAACTCATCGAGCATCTCGGTCTGCACGCGGCCGCCTACGCTCAGGACCATCGCCGCCACTCGTTCGGCTTCGCACTCGATCATCTGTTTTATCGCGGCCTGCATCACAAGAGCGGCATCGTCAACCGCGTGTTCAGCTCCGATCACAATCCGATCAGTGTGGTGCTTGGCGCGGATTGATTCTCTCTGCGGGCCCAAAGGGTCTAAAGGAGAGCGAAGAAAAGCGTTCAACTTTTGTTTTCTCTCCCTTTCCTTTAGCCTTGCGCTTCGGACAGTGACAAGGTCGGACCATGATCAAAAAAATTCTGATTGCGAATCGCGGCGAAATCGCCGTGCGCATCGTGCGCGCGTGCGCGGAAATGAGCATCCGCTCGGTGGCGATCTACACCGAACCCGATCGTTTCGCGCTGCACGTCAAACGCGCCGATGAAGCGTACAACGTCGGCGACGATCCGCTGCAGGGTTATTTGAACGCGCATCGCATCGTCAATCTCGCGGTGGAAACAGGCTGCGACGCGATTCACCCCGGCTACGGTTTTCTCTCGGAAAATCCCGAGATCGCGCGCATCTGCGCCGAGCGCGGCATTATTTTCATCGGTCCCTCCGCGGAAGTCATTCATCGCATGGGCGACAAAACCGAGGCGCGCAAAGCGATGATCGCCGCGGGCGTGCCCGTCACGCCCGGCACCGAAGGCAATCTCGCCAATCTCGACGAGGCCAAACGCGAAGCCGCGCGCATCGGCTATCCGATCATGCTCAAGGCGACCTCGGGCGGCGGCGGCCGCGGCATTCGCCGCTGCGATAACGAAGAGGAATTGTCACGCAATTTCGAGCGCGTGATTTCCGAAGCGACCAAGGCGTTTGGCAGCGCCGATGTGTTTCTCGAAAAATGCATCATCAACCCGAAACACATCGAAGTGCAGATTCTCGCCGATCGCTTGGGCAACACGATTCATTTATTCGAGCGCGATTGCTCGATTCAACGCCGCAATCAGAAACTCGTCGAAATTGCGCCATCGCCGCAGCTCACGCCCGAACAGCGCGCGCACATCGGCGGTCTCGCCGTGCGCGCGGCCAAAGCAGTGAATTACGAAAACGCGGGCACCGTCGAATTTCTGCTTGCCGGCGACGACGTGTATTTCATGGAAATGAATACGCGCGTGCAGGTCGAGCACACGATTACCGAAGCGATCACCGGCGTCGATATCGTCCGCGAACAAATTCGCATCGCCGCCGCACTGCCGCTCAGTTATCGCCAGCAAGATATTCATCACCGCGGCTTCGCCTTGCAGTTTCGCATCAACGCCGAGGATCCGAAAAATAATTTTCTGCCGACGTTCGGCAAAATTTCGCGCTATTACGCCCCGGGCGGTCCCGGCGTGCGCGTCGATACCGCGATTTACACCGGCTACACGATTCCGCCGTATTTCGATTCGATGTGTTTGAAATTGATCGTATGGAGCCTGACCTGGGAGGAAGCGCTCAACCGCAGCGCGCGCGCACTCGATGACATGCGTTTGCAGGGCATTAAAACCACCGCGCCGTATTACCAACGCATTCTCGAAAATCCGGTGTTTCGCTCGGGAAAATTCGACACGAGCTTTGTCGATTCGCACCCCGAATTATTGCAATACTCCGAGAAAAAGCGCCCCGAAGAAATTGCGATTGCGATTGCGACGGCGATTGCGGCGTATGCGGGGTTGTAGAGATGCAAATTGGTTTTTGTTCCGTCTCCCGCGAGGAGAGCGGAGAACAGCAGATGCGGAGAAAATAACGTGACCAAAAAACCCATTCAAATCACCGACGTGGTCCTGCGCGATGGCCATCAATCGCTCATCGCCACGCGCCTGCGCACCGAAGACATGCTGCCGATCTGCGCGCAGCTCGACGCGATCGGCTACTGGTCGCTCGAAGTCTGGGGCGGCGCGACATTCGATGCCTGCGTGCGTTTTTTGAAAGAAGACCCGTGGGAGCGCCTGCGCCAATTGCGCAAGGCGTTGCCGAACACACGCTTGCAAATGTTATTGCGCGGACAAAATCTGCTGGGCTATCGCCATTACGCCGACGACGTGGTCGCGGCCTTCGTGCAGAAATCGGCGGATAACGGCATCGATGTATTTCGCATCTTCGATGCGATGAACGATGTGCGCAATCTCGACACCGCGATTCGCGCCGTTAAAAAAACCGGCAAGCACGCGCAGGGCACGATCAGCTACACGACAAGCCCCGTGCACACCATCGACCTGTTCGTCGAACAAGCCAAACGCATGGCCGCTATGGGCAGCGATTCGATTGCGATTAAAGATATGGCCGGCTTGCTCACGCCGTTCGCGACGGGCGAACTCGTCAAAGCGTTAAAGCAAGCGGTGAAATTGCCGATTTTTCTGCATTCGCACAGCACCTCGGGGCAGGCTTCGATGTGCCATCTCGAAGCGATCTTGAACGGTGTCGATCATATCGATTGCGCGATTTCCGCATTCGCGGGCGGCACCAGTCACCCCGCCACTGAATCGCTGGTCGCGGCATTAAAAAATACACCGTACGACACCGGACTCGATCTCGCCAAACTGCACGGCATCGCCAGCTATTTTTGGGAGGTGCGCAAAAAATATCATCAGTTTGAAAGCGAGTTCACGCGCGAAGATGTCAGCGTGCAGATCAATCAAGTGCCGGGCGGCATGATGTCGAACCTCGCCAATCAATTGCGCGAGCAGGGCGCGCTCAATCGCATCGACGAAGTGTTCGCGGAAATTCCGCGCGTGCGCGCCGATCTGGGTTATTTGCCCTTGGTGACACCGACCTCGCAGATCGCCGGCACGCAAGCGGTGATGAATGTGCTCGCGGGCGAGCGCTACAAAACCATCACCAATGAAGTGAAACGTTATTTGCAAGGCCATTACGGCGCCGCACCCGCGCCCGTCAACGCGGAATTGCGAAAACGCGCGATCGGCAATGAAGAAGTGATCGACGTGCGCCCCGCCGATTTGATTCCTAACGAATTAGATAAGCTGCGCAAAGACATCGGCACGCTCGCCAAATCCGAAGAGGATGTGCTGACCTTTGCGATGTTCCCCGATATCGGCCGCGTCTTTTTGCAGGAACGCGCCGACGGCACACTCAAACCCGAAGCGTTGCAACCCGAACGCCGCAAAAATGCCGAGATCAGCAACATCGCGACGCCGACCGAATTCGTCGTCGATGTGCACGGCGAAAGTTATCAAGTCGCGATCACGGGCGTCGGCATCAAGGGCAAGAGCAAACGCCACTTCTATCTAACGCTGGATGGCGTGCCGCAAGAAGTCGTCTTCGAACCGCTCAATGAATACGCCGCCGAAAGCAAAACCGGGCGCAAACAAGCCACCAAAGACGGTCATGTCACCACGAGTATGCCGGGCAATATCGTCGCCGTGCTGGTAAAAGAAGGCGATTCCGTCAAAGCCGGCCAGCCCGTGCTCGTCACCGAGGCGATGAAAATGGAGGCCGAGATTCAGGCGCCGATCGATGGCAAAGTCACGGGAATTTTCGTCGCGAAAGGCGACCGCGTGACGCCCGGTGAAGTGTTGATTGAAATCGACTAAACTGCCCCCCTGCAAAAATTCTCGCGATTAACAGGTTGAAAATATAATGAGCGCATTGGTCGGCGTGATCATGGGTTCCCAATCCGATTGGGAAACGCTGCAACATACGGTCGCCACACTCGAACAATTCGCGATCCCACATGAAGTGCGCGTGGTCTCCGCGCATCGCACGCCCGATTTATTATTTGCATACGCCGAGCAGGCCGCCGCTCGCGGGATCGAAGTGATTATCGCGGGCGCGGGCGGCGCGGCGCATTTACCCGGCATGTGCGCGGCAAAAACGCATCTGCCTGTGCTCGGCGTGCCGGTGCAATCGTCGATGCTGAGCGGCATCGATTCACTGCTGTCGATCGTGCAAATGCCTGCGGGTGTTCCCGTCGCAACACTTGCGATCGGCAAAGCCGGCGCGATTAACGCGGCATTGTTAGCCGCGAGCATTCTCGGCAACAAATATCCACAGTATGCGGATCAATTGAAAAAATTTCGCGCCGAACAAACTCAAACAGTGCTCGACAATCCCGATCCGCGTGCCCAAGGTAAAACGAAATGAAAATCGGCGTGATCGGCGGCGGCCAGCTCGGACGCATGCTCGCACTCGCGGGCCATCCGCTCGGCATGCAATTCGTGTTTCTCGATCCCGCACCCGATGCATGCGCGAATGTACTCGGCGAACATCTGTGCGCGGATTATTCGGATACGCAACATTTGCGCATGCTTGCCGACGAATGCGATGTCGTCACATTTGAATTCGAAAACGCGCCGGCCGATACCGTCGCTTTTCTCTCGCAATTCGTGCCCGTGTATCCACCCGCACAAGCGCTGCGCACCGCGCGCGATCGCCTGCTCGAAAAAAATCTGTTTCGCGAGCTAAACATCGCGACACCGAATTTCGCCAATATCGAATCACCAACCGACCTCGTCAATGCGGTGAAAACGATCGGCCTGCCCGCCGTGTTAAAAACGCGTCAGCTCGGCTATGACGGCAAAGGTCAAAAAGTTTTACGCACGGCGAGCGATGTCGATGGCGCCTTCGCCGCGCTCGGCAACGTGCCGTGCCTGCTCGAAGGCTTCGTGAATTTTTCCGGCGAAGTTTCATTGATTGCGGTGCGCGGGCGCAATGGCGACACGCGCTTCTATCCGCTCGTGCACAACACGCATCGCGACGGCATTTTGCGTCTATCCGTCGCCAGCACGAATCATCCACTGCAAGCGCTCGCACAAGATTACGCCCAACGCGTACTCGACAAACTCGATTATGTCGGCGTGCTCGCGTTTGAATTTTTCGAAATCAACGGCGGCCTCACCGCCAACGAAATCGCTCCGCGCGTACACAACTCCGGCCACTGGACCATCGAAGGCGCCGAGTGCTCACAATTCGAAAATCATCTGCGCGCCGTTGCGGGTTTACCACTCGGCTCGACCGCGAAAGTCGGCGAAAGCGCGATGGTGAATTTCATCGGCAGCATTCCCCCGCTCGAACAACTCGCCGCCTTAGAAAATTGCCACCCACATATTTATGGAAAAGCATTTAAGCCCGGACGCAAGGTTGGGCATGCGACGCTGCGCTGCGTAAATCGCGAAACGTTGGAAGAAAGTATTTGTGAGGTTGAGGCGTTGTTGCCGAGGAAATAAGTTTCTGGCTATGAAAATTCTGAAAGTAAATACATGGGAAGAAGTAAAATCAGCTTTTCGCCAAGTCGAAGAAGACCGGGCTCACCAAGCCGAAGTACAAAATCTTCAGCTACAACCATCTTCATTTCTTTACAGAGGTCAAAGTAACGCAAGGTGGACTTTGCAAACTACTCTAGAACGGATGGTAAAAGAGCCTGTTTCTTTGGACGAATACTATCGAACCATTCTTGTAGCGAGACCGCAGGTAGAAGCTTTCAGCAATAACAGATGGGATTTAATGGGGCTGCAAGATTACGAAAAATGGGCAAGCTCGCGCTCCGATCTATTTTGGCCAGATTTTCCAGGCTACGAATACATGATTTATTTGAGACATCACGGCTTTCCTTCGCCGCTGATGGATTGGACAGAGTCCCCATATGTGGCCGCATATTTTGCTTATTCAAATATTCCAACGGACTCAAATGAAGTTTCTATTTATTGTTATTCTGAGTACCTTGGATCAGGTAAATCTTGGAGCGGTGGCGAGCCATTAATTACCACAAAAGGGCCTTACGCCAGGAGTCATAAACGACACTTCCTACAACGATGTCATTATACATTATGCTCGAAATTAGTCGGTGGAACCCTTCAGTACGATAGTCATGAAGCTGTTTTCCAAAAAGACGATCAAACACAAGATCTTCTTTGGAAGATTATAGCTCCGAGCTCAAGCGCACCTGAAGCCCTAAAAGACCTAGACTCGATGAACGTAAACGCCTTGTCATTAATGGGTTCTGAAGATTCTCTTATCCAAACATTAGCGACTAGAATTTATGTAATAGACCATGCAAAAAAATGAGGTTGTCCCTCACCTAATAACTTAAAACAAATTTCTGCCAAAACAACGCCCGCCCGAAATCTTCTTGCAACTGATAGCCCTCAAATCCCAGCTCGTAGGGCGCAATAACATTGCGCCACCCTCGCAAAACGGCGCAATGCCCTTCGGTTATTGCGCCCTACAAAATCACCTTCTGCCAAAACAACGCGCACCCGAAATCTTCTTGCAACTGATAGCCCACAAATCCCAACTAGCGATACAGCGCCTTCGCGCTCAAATTATTCTTAAATTGTGCAAATTTAAGGATCAATATCGGTCCTTGATCTGAATCAATAGCGCATGCGTGAAAGACTCTTAAGGTTTCCCAGCACCAATCGAAGGGAATCTACGATAAAGACCATACGTGCTATACCCGTTGCACTCGTGGGCATAACCACATGAGAAAAGACAGCATGACAAACGGCAGTATGACAAAAAACAGCGCAACTAAATTTAGCCCTCTATCCATCGGACTGCATTGGTTAATGCTGTTACTGCTCGTGGCCGTGTACGCCACGATGGAGCTGCGTGGAATTTTCCCCAAGGGTAGCGCGCCTCGCGACGCCATGAAAATGTGGCACTACATGCTCGGTTTGACAGTTTTTGTTTTGGTCTGGATGCGTCTTGTTGCGCGATTGATCTATGCGACCCCCGCCATTCAAGCGACGCCACCGAAATGGCAGACCTATTTGGCGTTGACGATACATATCGCACTTTATGCGCTGATGATTGCGATGCCATTGCTCGGCTGGACAATATTGAGTGCGGAGGGAAAACCGATTCCATTTTTTGGCCTGCAATTACCCGCGCTGGTTGCTGAAAATAAAGTGCTCGCGGATCAAGTCATGGAGGTCCACGAAAATATCGGCACTGTCGGTTATTTCTTGATTGGCGCACATACCGTAGCAGCGCTGTTTCACCACTATATCGTGCGTGATAACACGCTGCGGCGAATGTTGCCGTTTAATAAATAAGGCAAGCCGATGTTACCCTCTTTTCTCAAAAACCCTCCGCGTCATTTATTTTTCACGGGAAAGGGTGGCGTCGGTAAAACCTCGCTCGCAACAGCAACAGCCATCGCACTGGCCGATGCGAAAAATAAGGTGCTGTTAGTCAGCACCGATGCCGCGTCCAATCTCGATGAAATGCTCGGCATCGAATTACGCAACACAGCGGTTTCGGTTCCTGACGTACCGACGCTTTGGGTTATTAATATCGATCCCGATGTGGCCGCCGAATCTTATCGACAGCGTGTGCTCGCGCAAATGGGCGACGATGCGAGCACGGAAGAGTTATCGACGGTGCGCGAACAACTGTCGGGGGCATGCACCACCGAGATTGCCGCGTTCGATGAATTCACCGCGTTATTGTCCGCCGATACCGATCACTACGATCACATTGTTTTTGATACGGCACCAACCGGGCATACTTTGCGTTTGCTGAGCCTGCCCAAAGCATGGACCGGATTTTTAGCAGGCAATGATCGCGGCGCCTCCTGCTTAGGTCCACACTCGGGGTTGAAAATGCAGGAGGCACGCTTTAAAACAGCACTTAACACGCTCGGTGATTCGCAACAGACCGCAGTGGTTTTAGTCACGCGACCGGATAAAGGCGCAATTGCCGAAGCCGCTCGCACCACCACTGAATTAAATTTGTTAGGACTCAACAATCAGCGACTCGTGGTGAACGGTGTATTTCACGCGACTGCTCGCAACGATGCAGTTGCACTCGCGATTGAATCGCTCGGTCAACAAGCCCTGGCAGAAATGCCCATCACACTACGCGCTTTACCCACCGACGAAATTCCATTGCGCTCTTTCGACACCGTGGGTTTACCCGCGCTGCGCGCATTTTTTAACTCGGAGTTGAATCCGCAAACCAACTCCACTAACTCCATTTCCTTCACTCATCACGACACAAAGCTGAAACAACTCGTCGATGAGTTAGCGACGACCGGCAAAGGTTTGATCATGGTGATGGGCAAGGGTGGTGTTGGGAAAACCACGATTGCGGCAGCGTTGGCTATCGGTCTGGTGCAGCGCGGCAAAAGCGTGCATTTAAGTACCACCGATCCCGCCGCGCATGTGGCGATGGCCATCAATGGCGATCTGCCCGGACTGCAGGTCAGCCGCATCGATCCCAAAGTGGAAACCGAACACTACGTCGAAAAAATAATGGCAGCACGATCGCCCGGTCTTGATGCTGAAGGTCAAGCATTACTGCGCGAAGATTTACGCTCACCGTGCACGGAAGAAGTTGCGGTATTTCATGCATTTTCGCGCATCGTCAATGAAGCGCGCAGCGCATTTGTCGTACTGGATACTGCGCCCACGGGACACAGCCTGCTGCTGATCGATGCGACTGGCGCTTATCATCGACAAATACTGCATGGACTTGATGCCTCAAGCACGGCTCGCGTCATCACACCCTTAATGCGATTGCAGGACCCGGCGTATACGCGCGTCATTCTGGTAACACTACCGGAAACCACACCGGTATCGCAGGCCGCAGAACTGCAAGACGATTTACGGCGCGCGCAGATCGAACCTTATGCCTGGGTCGTCAACAAAAGCATTCTCACCGCAGGCACACGTGACCCATTGTTATCCGCACGACTCGATGGCGAACTCAGACAAATCAAACGTATTGAAAATGGGCTCGCAAAACGTATCTTTATGGTGCCGTGGCGCACTACTTCACCCATCGGAATAAGCGAACTGACTCAGCTTGTAACCGAGCGCGCAAGCAATTAAAAACCCAGTGACGACAGCACACAACTTTTTGTCCCGCTTACACTTTTTTTTGCAAAAACAACGCGCGCCCAAACGCCTCCTGTAACTGATAGCCCTCAAATCCGAGCTCGCGATACAGTGCCTGCGCACCTAGATTATTTTCGAGCACTTCAAGCGTGAGTTTGCAGTAGCTGCACTTGCCCCCACTGGATATATTGATCATCACATTGACAACGCTTTAAGCTGCTAGACTACTTCCAATCGATAAAAGCAATATTGGATCATCACGGAGGCACATCATTGCGCGGCGCTCTTTAAGGCCATTCAATGACTAGTCGCAGCAGGAGAAGTCACATGGATTTTAGGGATTTTGAGCGAATTTTTGACAGCGCGCCGCATCCATATCTGATCCTTTATCCCGATGAACAATTTACTATCGCAGCCGTTAATCAGCATTATCTCAATGCAACCGAAACCCGCAGAGACGATATTGTCAACCGGCCACTGTTCGAAGTTTTCCCCGACGATCCCAACGACTTGGGCACAAGCAGTACACAGGATTTGAGAATTTCTCTCCAACGCGTTCTGCGCGATCGGGCTCGCGATGTCATGGGGGTACAAAAATACGATATAAGAAACTCCTCCGGCGATTTCGAAACAAAGTATTGGAGCCCAGTAAATACCCCAGTATTTAATGATGATAACGAAATTTATCTCATCATCCATCACGTCGAAGACGTCACCGAATTCATGCTGATGCAGCAACAAGTATCAGCTCAGCAGCCGCAGAAAAATGCACCTGAATACGCCAGCCTCCAGCACATGGAAGCCGAAATCCTAAATCGTGCCAATCAAGTAAAAGAGGCAAATCGGCAACTCATGATGGCGAAACGCGAACTGGAACAACGCGGCGATGAACTGACACAACTCAACGAACAACTGAAACAACAATCAAAAGCAAAAAGTGAATTTGTTGCGAATATGAGTCATGAAATCCGCACGCCGCTCCACGGCGTGTTGGGCATGACCGAGCTGCTGCAAAGAACCGCGCTGGACGATGCTCAACGCACTTACACCAAGACGATCCAAAGTGCTGGAAAAACTTTGCTGGCCGTCATCAACGACATTCTCGATTTTTCTAAGGTCGAAGCGGGGAAAATGCAACTCGCAGAACAGCCGTTCGATTTGACGGAGACGATAGAAGAGGTTATTTCGCCATTTCGCGCCAGTATCAGCTCCAACATCGCTCTAGTAGCCTCAATCGCACCAGAAACACCGATTAATCTGCTTGGCGATGCCACTCGTCTGCAACAGGTAATAGGTAATCTGATTAGCAATGCTTTTAAATTCACGGAAAGCGGAAAAGTAGAATTACGCGTCGAGCCGCTCACGATCGAGCCACACCAAGTGCAGCTGCTCTTTAAAATCAGCGATACAGGAATCGGTATCACCGACGCCGATCAAAAACGTTTGTTTCAAGCGTTTAATCAAGTGGAACAAAAACAACGCCGTTACGGTGGAACCGGCTTGGGTTTATTTATTTGCCAGCAACTGATACAGCTCATGCGCGGCGAAATCCATGTATCCAGCGCGCTGGGCCAGGGTTCAACTTTCTGGTTTTCGATATGGCTTCCGCGCATCGCTCACGCACCGAGTAAACCTGTCGATGCTGATCTCACTGGCAAGAAACTGCTGGCTGTCGACGACAGAGAAGATTTCCTGCACATAATTAGTGAACAGGCGCGCTCATTAGGTATGGAGGTTACTGCCCTCAGAAATCCATCGGCGACATCGAGCACTGCATTACAGTTGATTCCTGATGTGATCACCATCGATTGCGACATGCCCGGCATGAATGGTTTTGATCTCGATCGGCAGTTGGCAAATCAGCCTGAGCTCGCGACTATACCGCGCGTTTTATTAACCGCGTCGAGCATACTGCCCGACAACCGCGAGCTATCACAGACCGGTTTTACTGCAGCCCATGTGAAACCTACATCCGCAGTGCAACTGCACACGATTCTATCGGTCACCTTATTAGGACGAAGCCGGAGTCAGCAAACAAATCCAAATGGCATAACCCACTTACCCGTCTTTACCAACAAAAAGGTATTGGTTGCCGATGACAACATCATCAATCGGCAGGTAATTGCCGGCATGCTAAAACAATTGGGCGTTACTGCTGACATTGTCGATGATGGAGTTCCGGTCATTCAGCTCGCAACCGATGCCACACTTCACTTCGACGCCATTTTTCTGGACTGCGAAATGCCGGGCGTGAGCGGCTATCATGCCGCACAGGCGATCCGGCGTTTTGAGGGCGCCACCGGCAGACCTCCCATCCCCATCATTGCACTCACCGCTCACGCGATGGAAGAATACAGACAACGCAGTATTGAAGCCGGCATGAATGATCATCTCAGCAAACCGATTAGCATGGCCATGCTGCAAGCTGCACTGTCTCGACACCTGAATACGTGACATTAAAAATCATATTTTTCACATTTTTTACAGTGCTTTTTGCCAAAACAACGCCCGCCCGAAATCTTCTTGCAACTGATAGCCCTCGAACCCCAGCTCGCGATACAAAGCCTGCGCGTCGATATTATTTTCGAGCACTTCGAGTGTGAGTTTGCAGCAGCCGCGTTCGCGCGCGACGTTTTCGATTTCTTTTATCAACGCGCGACCTACTCCACGCCGACGCCAATTCGCGGTGACGGCAATATCGTGAATATTGATTAACGGTTTGGCACGAAACGTCGAGAGTGTTTCAAACGTGTTGAGCAAACCGATCGGTTCGTCTGCGGCGAAAGCGAGTAATGACAATGCCGACGGTGCGCGCTGCAACGCGGGAATCAATTCGGCTTTTACAGCGTCGGCTAACGGCTCACCGCCACCGCTCGGGCCGCTCGCATATTCGTCGAGCAGCTCGATAATGGCACGGGCATGAGCGGCGTTGCGGTAATCGGCGCGAACGATTTGCCAGGCGGCAGCGGAGTCGGTCACTTTGAGCCTCATTGAAATCAGCTAATATGATGTTGTGTTCATCTTACCAATCGCCCTGCTTTCGACGCGAGACCCAACGTGACCGCATCACAAACCCTTCTACTCGGCCAGACCATCAGCTTTCGCGGCGATCCGTTCCTGCACGCTGCGCGCGATTGTTTCGATTATTGCCGCGACGGCGCCGTGCTGATCGAACAGGGAAAAATTATCGCGGCGGGTGAAGCCAGCACGGCTAAAAAATTCGCACGCGCCGATGTCGTTATCGAAAACTACGGGGATGCGATTATCTCGGCGGGCTTTGTCGATACGCACGTGCACTATCCGCAGACGCAGATGATCGCCTCGTACGGCGAACAATTATTGCAGTGGCTGGAAAAATACACGTTCGTCACCGAGCAGCAATTCGCCGATAAAGCGCACGCCGAGCGCATCGCCGAATTTTTCCTGCGCGAACTGTTGCGCAACGGCACGACAACGGCGGCGGTTTACTGCACCGTGCACCCGCAATCGGTCGATGCGTTTTTCGAGCAGTCGCAGAAACTCAATACGCTGATGATCGCAGGCAAGGTGCTGATGGATCGCAATGCGCCCGCGGCATTGCTCGATACACCTGAGCGCGCCTATTCCGAATCGAAAACCTTGATCGAACGCTGGCATAACAACGGCCGGCAACGCTATTGCATCACACCGCGTTTCGCGGGTACGAGCTCTCCTGAGCAACTGGAAGTCGCCGGGAATTTATGGCGCGAATTTCCCGATACGTATCTGCAAACGCATCTCGCCGAAAATCTTGCGGAAGTGGCATGGATGCGCGAATTATTTCCGACGCACAAAAATTATCTCGATATTTATGCAAGCCATCATCTACTCGGTCCGCGCTCGATTTACGCGCACTGCGTGCACATCGATGCAAATGATTTCTGTGCGTTTCATCAAAACGGCGCCGCGATAGCGCACTGCCCCATGTCGAATCTATTTCTCGGCAGCGGCTTATTCAATTTAGCGTCGGCAAAAAATCCGCAGCGTCCCGTGCGCGTCGGCCTCGGCACCGACATCGGCGCGGGCACCAGTTTTTCGCCGCTGCAATCGCTCAACGAAGCGTACAAAATCGCGCAATTGCGCGGCGCCATTAACAACACACAAATAGAAAGCCTCGACCCGCAGCGCGCGTTTTATCTCGCTACGCGCGGCGGCGCCGAAGCACTTTACTTAGATGATCGCATCGGCAGTCTTACGCCCGGCAACGATGCCGATATTATCGTGCTCGATCCATGCGCTACGCCGCTCATGCAATTGCGCTGCGAGCAAGCTAACACGATCGAAGACGTATTATTCGCGCTCATGATGCTCGGCGACGATCGCGCCGTTACCGCAACGTATCTCGCTGGCGAATGTGTACATCGGCAGGACAATCGATAACCTATTTTTCGCTTGGAAAACATTCAGCTTCGAGTTAAGTTGCTCAAACCCAAAAACAACGCATAGGAAAGCAATATGAAAAAATATGGCGCTGAATTTTTCGGTACATTCTGGCTCGTTCTCGGCGGTTGCGGCAGCGCGGTTTTAGCGGCGGCGTTTCCCAATGTCGGCATCGGCTTGCTCGGCGTAGCACTCGCTTTCGGTTTGACCGTACTCACGATGGCCTTCGCCATCGGCCACATCTCCGGTTGTCATCTCAATCCCGCGGTCTCGGTCGGCCTTTGCGCGGCGGGACGATTCCCCGCAAAAGAATTAGTCCCGTACATCGTCGCGCAAGTGTTGGGGGGCATCGCCGCCGGCGGAATTTTATTTTTGATCGCGAGCGGCAAAACGGGATTCGACGTATCCGCGGGTTTTGCTTCCAACGGTTATGGAGCGCATTCGCCAGGCGGCTACAGTTTGCTGTCGGCGCTGATTTGCGAAGTGGTGATGACTGCGATGTTTCTGCTCGTCATACTCGGCGCCACCGACAAACGCGCACCGCAGGGCTTTGCGCCGATAGCCATCGGCTTATGTTTGACCCTCATCCACTTGATCAGCATTCCAGTCACCAACACCTCGGTCAATCCTGCGCGTAGCACTGGCGTTGCCGTGTTTGTCGGCGGCTGGGCAGTTGCGCAATTATGGTTGTTCTGGGTGGCGCCGATCGCCGGCGGCATGATTGGAGCGATGATCTATAAATTCATCGGCGGCGAAGAAAGCTAACTCGGCAAATACCCACAGAACAGTCGGCGCATTAACCTAAAGGTCACCAGTAACCTAAAGGTCACCAGTACGCTTTTGGTTAATGCGCCTGCACATTTCTTATCGAATTATTTATTCGGTAGCTCTGCAATATTCCAACCGCCGCCAAGCGCTTTAATCAACAACACACTCGCGGTGTATTGCCTGCCCTGCGCCTGCAATAAATTGCGTTCGTTGGTGTACGCGGCGGTTTCGGCCGTGAGCACATTGAGAAAACTCACGGTGCCGGCTTTGTATTGATTGTTCACGAGCTTCAATGCTTCGCGCGACGCGGCGACGGCGTCCTGTTGGTATTGCACTTCTTTGGCGAGGCGGTCGAGTGCAACGAGATTGTCCTCCACTTCCTGCAAACCGCCGAGCACGGTCTGGCGATAATTCGCCACCGTTTCATCGTACGCGGCGACCGCTTGTTGGTTTTGCGCTCGGCGTAAACCGGCATCGAATATCGGCAGCGATAAGCTGGGACCTATCGACCAGAAACGGTTCGGCGCGGTAAACCAATCGGAAAAACTGTTGCTGCGATAGCCGCCGCTCGCGGACAGACTGAGTTGCGGAAAATAGGCCGCGCGCGCAACGCCAACCTGCGCATTCGCCGCGACCACGCGCCGCTCCGCCGCGGCGATGTCCGGTCTTCGTTCAAGTAACGCCGACGGCAGTGTCAGCGGAATTTCCGGCAACTCGGTCTTGAACGTCGACTGCGCAATCGCGACATCGACCGGCGCCTTTCCAATCAAAATGGCGATCGCATGTTCGAGTTGCCCGCGCGTGATGCCGATGTCCTCGGCTTGCGCCTGCGCCGCTCGCAACTGCGCTTGCGCTTGCGTCACGTCGGCGCGGCTCGCGACACCGACGTTGTATTGATTCTGCGTAAGCTGCAACGATTTTGCATAATCGGCAACGGTGCGATCGAGCAAATCTTTTTGCGCATCGGTGACGCGCAATAAAAAATAATTCTGCGCGAGTTCCGCCTGCGCGCTCAGCAATGCGGCGGCATAATCGGCCGCGCTCGCCTGCGCGCTCGCCTCGCCGGCTTCGACTTCGCGGCGGATACGGCCCCACACATCGAGTTCCCAACTCGCATCGAGCGATGTGGTTTTTTGCGACACGATTGCATTTTGCGACGTGAGCTGTTGGCTCGCGCTGCCGCGCGTCGCCGCAGCATCCAAATTAATTGTGGGAAAATAGGCTGCGCGCGCCGCTTGCGCCGCCGCGCGCGCCTGGCGATAACGCGCTTCGGCGGCGGCGACATTTTGATTCGCAGCACCCAATTGCACCTGCAACCCGTTCAACTCATCATCGGCGAACACCTGCCACCAATCGCCGCGTTGCGCCGTATCGGCTGGCTCGGCGATTTTCCAATGGCCGGCTTGTGCTTCCTTGTAAGCCGCGCTCGCGGGTTTATCCGCGGCAGATGAAACGGCGCTATCGGGACGCTTGTAATCGGGGCCGACGGCGCAGGAAGCCAGCAGCGGAAAAACCATCGCTAATATTTTTTTGCGCATAAACGTATCCAACCATTAAAAATACCGCGCACTCAAACTTCGCGCGCGGGAAACAATCGCTGTGTAAAATTTTGCCAGCGCCGCAACCAACGCAACCGCCAGCGATCGAGCACGAGATACATCACGGGTGTCGTGTACAACGTGAGTATTTGACTCACGAACAAACCGCCGAAAATCGAAATGCCGAGCGGATGCCGCAATTCCGCGCCATCGCCGCGGCCGAGCGCGAGCGGCAGCGCGCCGAACATCGCCGCCAGCGTCGTCATCAGAATCGGGCGAAAGCGCAGTGAGCATGCGTGAAAAATCGCATCGCGCGAAGACATACCTAGCTCGCGTTCGGCAACGAGCGCGAAATCGATCATCATGATGGCGTTTTTCTTTACGATGCCGATCAAGAGAAAAATACCGATCAATGCGATGATGTCCAGCTCCATGCCAAATAGCAGCAGCGCGAGCAATGCGCCGACGCCGGCTGACGGCAGCGTCGACAAAATCGTCAGCGGATGCACGTAACTCTCATACAAAACTCCGAGCACGATATACAGCGTGACAAGCGCGAGCAAGATGAGCAGCGGTTGACTCGATGCCGACTGCTGAAACACTTTCGCGGTGCCCTGAAAACTGCCGCGGATCGAATTCGGCACACCGATGCGCGTCATTTCGCGTTCGAGCACGGGCTGCATGCTATTGAGCGAAACGCCCGGCGACAAATTGAACGAAATTGTCGTTGCGGCAAATCCGCTTTGATGATTCACGCTGAGCGGCGTCTTACCCAATTCGATATGCGCGATCGCCGCGAGCGGAATCTGCGCGCCATCGCTGCCGATTAAATAAATATCGCGCAGCCCCTCCGGTCCCTGCGTATATTTCGACGCCAATCCCATCACCACGTGATATTGATTGAGCGGGTTATAAATAATCGACACTTGGCGCTGACCGAACGCATCGTTCAATGCGCTGTCGATCTGGCGCGCGGAAATACCGAGCCGCGCCGCGGTATCGCGATCGATAACGACATTGGTTTGCAATCCGCTGTCCTGCAAGTCGGAATTCACATCCTGCAATTGCGGCAGGTTTTCGAATGCTGTTTTTATTTTCGGCGCCCAGACACGCAGCGCGGCCAAATCGTCGGATTGCAATGTGTATTGATACTGCGCCCCGCCCGCGCGCCCGCCCGCGCGCACATCCTGCACACCCTGCAAATAAATATTCACGCCGGGTTCACCGCTGATTTTCGCGCGCAGCCGCGCGATCACCTGATCGGCCGATGCCTTGCGCTCCGATTTCGGTTTCAACGAAATGAACATACTGCCCGAATTGCCGCTGCCGCCACCGCCGCGGCCCGTGAACTCCATGACACTGTCGACGGCGGGATCGCGACGCACGATCTCGACCAATTGCGCGAGCTTTTGCCGCATCGCATGAAATGACATGGTCTGCTCGCCCACGATGCTGCCGTGCAGGCGGCCCGTGTCCTGTTGCGGAATGAATCCTTTCGGTACCAGCACGAACAGATACACGTTGAGAAATATAGTCAGCAGCAACGTCAGCAACGTGAGCTTTTCATGGCGCAATACCCACGCGAGCGTTTTTTCGTAACCGCGCAACAGTGCATCGAACGCCGTTTCGCTGCAGCGATAAAAACGCCCGTGCGCTTTCGGCTCTATGTCAGACTGTGGCAATCGTTCAGCGCGTAATAGGCGCGCGCACATCATCGGCGTCGTCGTCAGCGATACCACGAGCGAAATCAGCACGGCCACCGCGAGCGTCACCGAAAATTCACGCAGCATGCGACCCATGATGCCGCCCATGAGCAGCAGCGGAATGAACACCGCAACGAGCGACAGACTCATCGCCACCACGGTGAAGCCGACTTCGCGCGCGCCCTGCAACGCCGCGCGAAATGGCGGCGTGCCTTTTTCGATGCGGCGCGTGATATTTTCGAGCACGACGATGGCGTCGTCGACGACGAAACCCGTCGCGATCGTGAGCGCCATCAGCGATAAATTATCCAGCGTGTAATCGCACAGATACATCACCGCGAAAGTGCCGCACAACGATACCGGCACCGCCACGGTCGGAATCAACGTCGCGCTCGCTTTGCGCAAAAACACGAACACCACCATGATCACGAGCGCCACCGAAATCAAGAGCGTGGTTTCGACTTCGTGCAGCGACGCGCGGATCGTCGGCGTGCGGTCCATCGCCACCCGCAATTGCAAACTCTGCGGAATCGACGCACGCAACTGCGGCAGCGCCGCGCGCACGGCATCGACGGTTTCGATAATGTTGGCGCCGGGCTGACGGAAAATAATCAGCAAAATAGCGGGCTGCCCGTTCAGCGTCGCCGCATTGCGATCGTCTTCGACGGCATCGTAAACATGCGCGACATCGGTGAGATGCACGGCCGCACCGTTGCGATAATCGACAATGAGCGGCAAATAATCCGCGGCTTTTTTTGCTTGATCGTTAGCGCCGACCTGCCAGCGTTTATCCGCGTTCTCGACCGCGCCCTTGGGCCGATTCGTATTCGCCGACGCCAGCGCGGTGCGCACTTGATCGAGGCCGATGCCGTAATGATTGAGCGCGGTGGGATTTAAATCGACGCGCACCGCCGGCAGCGCGCTACCGCCGATGATGACCTGGCCGATGCCGCCGATCTGCGAAATTTTCTGGCCGATCGCGGTCGATGCGATGTCATACATTTCGCCGCGCGTCATCGTGTTCGATGTCAACGCGAGCACCATGATCGGCGAATCCGCGGGATTTAATTTGCGATAGATCGGATTGCTCGGCAGACTCGTCGGCAACAAACTGCGCGCGGCGTTGATCGCGGCCTGCACATCGCGCGCGGCGCCGTCGATATTGCGATTCAAATCGAACTGCAAAATCACGTGCGTGCTGCCGAGCGAACTCGATGAAGTGATTTCATTCACGCCGGCGATGCGCCCGAGCGTGCGTTCGAGCGGTGTCGCCACCGTCGCCGCCATCGTTTCGGGACTCGCGCCGGGCAAATTCGCCTGCACCATGATGACCGGAAAATCGGTCTGCGGCAGCGGCGCGACTTTCAACAATTTAAATCCGACCAGACCCGCGAGCGCGACACCGAGCGTGAGCAGCATGGTGGCGACGGGACGTTTAATGGCGAGCGCGGAGATGTTCATGAATTCAAAACTCGCTCGAAATTGCTTTTGTCCCCTCTCCCCGCGGGAGAGGGTAAGGGTGAGGGCTTTTTTTACAAATTATTTTCATAATCTGCCCTCACCCCTAATCCCTCTCCTTTAGACCCTTTAGGGCCTGCGGAGAGAGGGGAATAAAACCATGCTTCGCACGCCACACCGCAAATCGTTGCCCCAACCGATCGAACGCGAGATAAATCACCGGCGTGGTGAATAATGTGAGCACTTGGCTCACGAGCAGACCGCCGACCATCGTCACGCCGAGCGGATTGCGCAATTCCGCGCCGACACCGCCGCCTAACATGAGCGGTAAGGCGCCGAGCAGTGCCGACATCGTCGTCATCAAAATGGGGCGAAAGCGCAATAAACACGCTTCGTAAATGGCATCGAACGCGGGCTTGCCCTGCTCGCGTTCGGCTTCGAGCGCAAAATCGATCATCATGATCGCATTTTTCTTGACGATGCCGATCAACAGCACGATGCCGATGATGGCGATGACATCCAATTCGTTGCGCGACACGATCAGCGCGAGCAGTGCGCCGATACCGGCCGACGGCAGCGTCGACAAAATCGTGATCGGGTGAATATAGCTTTCGTAGAGCACGCCGAGCACGATGTACATCGTGACGATGGCGGCGGCGATCAACAACAATTCGTTCGACAGCGCGGCGCGAAACGCGAGTGCGGCACCGGCGAATTGCGTCTGCACACTGGCCGGCACTTGCAATTGCTCGCGCAAATTATCGACGGCTTGCACCGCCGCGCCGAGCGAAGTTTGCGGCGCCAGATTGAATGAAATCGTCGCCGCCGGAAATTGCTCTTCGTGATTCACCACGAGCGGCGCCGCGCGATCCTCGACGTGCGCGAATGCGCGCATCGGAATCTGCTCGCCCGTGGTCGATGGCACGTACAAATCCAACAGCGCCTGCGGACTGCGCTGAAACTCGGGCGCGGCTTCGAGCACGACGCGATACTGATTCGATTGCGTGAATATCGTCGAAATCAAGCGCTGACCGAAGGCGTTGTAGAGTGCGTTATCGATCGCCGCAACCGTAACGCCGTAGCGCGCCGCGGTGACGCGATCGATAACGAGATACGCTTCGAGACCGCGATCTTGAAAATCGCTGGTGACATCGGCAAGTTCCGGTAAGGCGCGCATCGCAGCGACGAGTTTCGGTACCCACCGCGCGAGCTCATCGCTATTTAAATCCTGCACCGACATCTGATATTGCGTGCGGCTGAGGCGATCGTCGATCGTCAAATCCTGCACCGGCTGCATATATAAAGAAATACCTGGCACGCGCGCGAGTTCGGGTTGCAGGCGGCGCATCACGGTTTGCACATTATCGCGCGCCGCATGCGGTTTCAAATTGATCAGCATGCGGCCGTTGTTGAGCGTGGCGTTGGCGCCATCGACACCGATAAACGAAGAAAGACTCTGCACGGCGGGATCGCGCAGGACCACATCGGCGAGTTGCTGTTGACGCGCGGCCATCGCCGCAAACGAAATCGATTGCGGTGCCTCGGAAACGGCCTGAATGATGCCGGTATCCTGCACCGGAAAAAACCCTTTCGCGACGACGAAGGCGAGCGCAACGGTCAAGCTGATGGTGCCGAATACCACCCATAACGTTGCGCGCTGATGCCGCAATACCCACCGCAACCACTCGCCGTATTTCGCGATCAAATGTTCGAGCCACGCACCCGTGATGCGATAAAAACGGCTCTGCTGATTGGCGGGAATGTGCCTGAGCATTTTCGCGCACAGCATCGGCGTCAGCGTGAGCGAAACCACGGCGGAAATCAGAATCGAAACCGCGAGCGTGATGGCGAATTCGCGAAACAGACGCCCGACCACATCGCCCATAAATAAAAGAGGAATGAGTACCGCGATCAGCGAAAACGTCAGCGAGATAATCGTGAAGCCGATTTGCTGCGAGCCCTTGAGCGCGGCCTGCAACGGCGATTCGCCCTTTTCGATGTAGCGCGAAATATTTTCGATGACGACAATGGCATCGTCGACCACGAAGCCGGTCGAAATCGTCAGCGCCATCAGCGTTAAATTATTGATGCTGAAACCGGCGAGATACATCAAGCCAAACGTGCCGACGATCGACAGCGGCACGGCGAAACTCGGAATAATCGTCGCCGGAATATTGCGCAGAAAGAGGAAAATCACCGCGACGACGAGCGCAACCGAGAGCATCAATTCAAATTGCACATCCTTGACCGAGGCGCGAATCGTCGTCGTGCGATCGGTCAGCACATTGACATCAACCGCCGCGGGCAACGCCGCGCGCAATTCGGGCAGCAATTTTTGAATGCGATCGGCGACCTCGATCACGTTCGCGCCGGGCTGGCGTTGAATATTCAAAACGATCGCGGGTGTGCGGTCGGCCCATGCCGCGAGCTTGGTATTTTCGGCGGCGTCGACCGTGCTCGCGATATCGCTCAAACGAATCGGCGCGCCGTTCTTATACACGAGCACAAGATCGCGATATTCCGCCGCCGAACGCAATTGATCGTTGGCGTCGATGGTCGATGCGCGCGTCGGTCCATCGAAACTGCCTTTGGCCTGATTCGAATTCGCATTGCCGATCGCGGTGCGCACATCATCGATGCTTAAACCATATGCCGCGAGCGCTTTGGGATTGACTTGAATGCGCACCGCGGGACGCTGTCCGCCGCTGATGCTGACCAGACCGACGCCGGATACCTGCGATAATTTTTGTGCGATGCGTGTGTCGACGAGATCCTCGACCTGCGGCAGCGACAATGTTTTCGACGCGATCGCGAGCGTTAATATCGGCGCGTCGGCGGGATTTACCTTGCTGTACACCGGCGGTGCCGGCAAATCGGCGGGCAATAAATTCGCCGCCGCATTGATCGCCGCTTGCACCTGTTGCTCGGCGATATCGAGACTCAAATCGAGATTGAATTGCAGCGTGATCACCGACGCGCCGCCCGAACTCGTCGATGTCATGCGCTGCAATCCCGGCATCTGCCCGAACTGGCGTTCGAGCGGCGCCGTCACCGACGCTGTCATCACATCGGGACTCGCGCCGGGATACAGCGTGACGACTTGTATCGTCGGATAATCGACTTCGGGCAACGCCGACAGCGGCAATTGTTTATAGGCGACCAGACCCGCCAGCAGAATCGCCACCATCAACAGCGAGGTGGCAACCGGGCGCAGAATAAAAAGCCGCGATGGGTTCATTACTTGGCCGCGCCTTCGGCTTTTTTACGTTGCAAGATGCGCTGCCAAAAATGTGGGGGCGTGGTTTCGCCCGGCGCGGTCCGCGCCGATTTCGCAAGCGTCTTGCCATCGCGCTGCACGATATCGACAGCGCTACCGTCGCGCAATTTTTCGAGCCCTTCAACAACAACCGCAGTACCCGGTTCAATACCGCTGTCGATGACAACATTCTCGCCGTCGCTGGCGCCGACGCGCACACTCTGCAATTTCACTTTGCCGTCGGATTGCACCGCGTCGACAAATTCGTTTTGCGAGCCCTGCTGCACCGCGGCAACGGGTACCAATGTCACAGCGTGCAGCGTTTCGATCTGCATGCGCACGTTGACGAATTGATTCGGAAACAGCGCGCCGTCGTCGTTTTTGAATTCGGCTTTGAGTTTGATCGTGCCCGTCGCCGTATCGATCTGATTGTCGATCGCGACAAGCACACCCGTTGCGAGTTTCAATTTTTGCGCGCGATCGTAGACGTCGATGGCGACGGTATGTTGGGCATTCGGTTTTTGCCCATTTATTTTCTGAATCAAGCGCGGCAAGTTATCTTCGGGCAGCGTGAACACGACGTAAATCGGCTGCACCTGCGCGATCGAAACGATGCCGTTGGCATCGGCCGCGTGCACGATATTGCCCGGATCGACCTGGCGCAGGCCGACACGACCGCTTGCGGGCGCGGTGACTTTCGCATAGGTCAATTGCAATTTCGCATCGGCGACTTGTCCGATATCGACTTTGGTTGAACCTTCGTATTGACGCACCAGCGCGGCTTGCGCATCGACTTGCTGTTTCGCGATCGAATCCTGCGACCACAGCATTTGATAGCGATCGAGATCGAGCTGCGCGTTTTTCAGCAGCGCGGTATCGCGCGCGAGCTGACCTTCGGCCTGCGCAAGTTGTACTGCAAACGGACGCGGATCGATCTCCGCGATCAAATCACCCGCCTTGACCGTTTGCCCTTCCTTGAAATGCACGCGCAACAATTGGCCGTCGACGCGGCTTTTGACGACGACGGCATTGGCCGGCGTGACGGTGCCGAGACCGTTGAGAAATAATTTGAGATCGCCGCGCACTGCGGTTGCAACCGCAACCGGAACGGGCTTATCGAAACCGCTGTAGCGCTTGGCCGCAGTGCGGCCTGTTCCCAGCCCGCGCCAAAGCAATAACGCAACCAGCAGCAGTGCCAGCCATAGCCACCAACGTCTGCGCAGCGAATTCATGACACGGAAATTTTGCGGCGGGAACAACGCCATAAAAATAGGCTCCTAGGGAGATTGCAGATAGAAGGCAGCATTATTCTCGCCCAACCAATGCGCGCACAATGAGGAAAGTTTGAGGATGCAAGTATTGCCGATTTTGCGGTCGCGCCGCGATCAGCGATAATGCGCGCCCGTTTAACCCAGCACCGGAATCGATCGATGCAGACCTCCGCATTAGCCACTTTCACATTAACCGACAGAGTGAAAAGAATTCTGTGGTGGAGCCTTGGCTTCATGCTCGTCGCGCGCATTATTTGCAGCGTACTGGTACCTCTCACCGATACCACCGAGGCGCGCTACGGCGAAATCGCGCGCAAGATGGTCGAAACCAATAACTGGGTAACGCCTTTACACGATTACAACGTGGATCGCGCCACCTGCGAGACAGCGGCCTGCGTGGAGCTTGGCAATAAAAGTTACGGCATGCCGTTCTGGGCGAAACCGCCGCTGTCGACCTGGTTGTCGGCATTCAGCATGAAATTGTTCGGCATCAACGAATTCGCCGCACGCTTACCCTCAACGCTGCTCGGTATTGGCATGCTGGCGCTGGTGTGGCTGTGGTGCGCGCCGCGACGCGGCCGCGATTTCGCGCTCGCCACCTGTACCGCACTCGCCGGCATGAGTTTATTTTTCATGGCGGGCGGCGCCGTGATGACCGATTCGAGTCTGGCGATTTGCACCACGTTGACGATGGTCGCGTTTTGGCAGGCGATGCATCCCGAGCAGCTGTCATCCAATCCGCAACACGCACGCCAGCGGCAAAAAATCTGGGGCTATTTATTTTTTGTCGGCCTCGGTTTCGGACTGCTCGCTAAAGGTCCGCTCGTCGGCGTACTCACGTTTATGCCGATTTTGCCATGGCTCTTTTTTCATAAAGGCAAACGCGAGGTTCATAACGACGAACCGGGGCAAAATAATTGGCTGTGGGCATGGCGCGCATTGCCGTGGTTTAGCGGCAGTGCACTCATGCTGCTCATCGGCGTGCCGTGGTATCTCATCGCCGAACACAGAACACCGGGCTTTATCGATTATTTCATTCTGGGTGAAAATTTCGGCCGGTTTTTACATCCGGGCTGGCACGGCGATAAATACGGTCATGCTCACGCCGAACCGCTCGGCATGATCTGGGCGTTCTGGTTGATTGCAGCGCTGCCGTGGTCGTTTGTCTTCATCGCAAAACTCAAAGAGCTGTTTCGCGACGGCCGCGCGTGGATCGCCGCCAGCGATGGCTGGTTGAGTTATTTGCTGCTGTGGTCGTTCACGCCCATCCTATTTTTCACGTTCGCGCACAACATCATTTGGCCGTATCCGCTGCCGACATTGCCCGCGCTGGCGATATTGACGATGGAATTACTCGTGCGCGGCGACAAGATCAAACCTGTCGGCACGCGTCTCGCCGCGCTTAATTTCTTCACGCCAGCGGTACTGTTGATCGTCGCCGCGCTGTACGTATCCGATCATTACGGCGTGTTGAAATCGTCGCAGAAAGACAGCGCCGAATATTATTTGCAGGTGCGTCCGAGCGCCGACAGCGGACTCTATTACTTTCATCGCCGCTACTATTCCGGCGAATTTTATTCGGCGGGCAAGGCCAAGGCGATCGAGGACGATAAGCTATCCGAACTGTTCGACAACGGCCACACCGATTTCTTGGTGATCCAGGCGGACGATCTGGAAAGCTTGAATCCTGCACTGCGCGCGCATTTTCAACCGGTGAAAACCTTCGGCAAATTTGTCATGCTGAAGGAAATCGATCCGCGAGCCGCCGCTTTACATCCCAGTTCTTAACCAGGCAGCGGACCTCTCGACAAATTCTGCGCTTGATCGACGATGCCAGCGCGGGAGTTTCACTCGACCTCTGAACTTGCATTCATCCGCCTAAGTTGCGACGCTTGCCGCTAGCTGCTCGCGCGCATGAGCATTTGAACCTGAACATTTGAACCTGAACATTTAAACACTAGCTCTTGAACACGAGCTCTTGCACATAAACAAAGGGACAGCTATGTTCGCGCCAGCGTCCTGCCTCGAGATCGCATTATGTCGCTCAGCTCCATTGCATCCGCAACACCTCAAACCGCTCCGGCGCATGAGCCGTCTATTTCATGCGTGGTTCCCGCTTACAACGAAACGGAAAACCTGCGAATTCTAATTCCGCAATTAACCGCCACGCTGACGGCGCTTTCGCATCGCGTCGAAATCATCATCGTCGATGACGGCAGCACGGATACCACGGCCGCGACCGCGGCAGCGCTCACCGAGAACTACCCGGTGCGCTGTGTTTTTCTCTCGCGCAATTTCGGCAAGGAAGCGGCGTTGACCGCCGGTATTCACGAAGCCAGCGGCGACGTTGTGGTATTGATCGATTCGGATCTGCAACATCCGGTCGCCATGATTCCCGTGTTCTTCGAAAAATGGCGCGAAGGTTACGAGATGGTTTACGGCGTGCGCGCCAATCGCGACGACGAAAGTTTCCTGAAACGCCATCTCACCAATGGTTTCTATAAATTACTGCGGCGCGCCTCGCGCATTCCGATCGAACCCGATGCCGGCGATTTTCGCTTGCTCGATCGCAAAGTGGTGGAATCGCTCAAAGCATTGCCTGAACGCAGCCGATTTATGAAAGGCCTCTACGCCTGGGTCGGCTACAAAAGTATCGGCATTCCATTTCAGGTCGCGGAGCGGCGCGCCGGCCGCACGACATTTAATTTCCGCCGGCTCACGCACCTCGCCATCATGGGCATGGTCGCGTTCAGCGAATTGCCGCTGCGCATGAGCGCCATCGCCGGTCTCGTGATTTCAATGATATCGATCATCTACGGCATCTACGTCGCGATTCGCACGCTGCTGTTCGGTGTCGATCTGGCAGGCTGGGCCACGCTCGTCGTCGCCATCACTTTCCTCAATGGCATTCAACTGATGGCGATCGGCGTGCTCGGCGAATACATCGCGCGCATTTTCAACGAGGTCAAAGGCCGCCCCAATTACATCGTCGCACGCCGCTTAAGTTTCGACGACCAAAAAGGTTTCAACGATCAAAAAGGTTTCGACGATCGCCATTCTGGTTTCGACGATCAACAGCGACTCGATAGCCGCGCTGGCGGCAACGAACGCCCACGCGACAGCGAATACAAAAGATGATCGCCCAACTCGCGCGTTTCGGCGTCGTCGGTATCGCCGCGATGGCGACGCATTGGTGCGTGGTCGCGCTTGTCGTTCCCTTCGGCATGCACCCGCTCATCGCCAACGTGATCGCGTTTTGCGTTGCGTTCAATGTCAGTTTTTTCGGCCATCATCACTGGACGTTCGCCAGCAATGACCGCCGTCAAAATACGTTCAAACGCTTTCTCGCCGTCGCTGTACTCGGCTTCGTCACCAACGAATCGATGTACGCAGTGCTGCTGAAATTCACCGCGCTCGACTATCGCATCGCGCTCTTTATCGTATTGGGCGCCGTCGCGGGTCTTACCTTTGTGCTCAGCCGGCTCTGGGCCTTCCGTCAGCAATGACCCCTCACCGGCCGATGAAAAAAATCATTCTCTGCGCCGACGACTACGCGCAATCCGCTGCGATCAGCGCCGGCATTTTGCAGCTGGTCCAACAGCAACGTTTATCGGCGGTGAGTTGTTTCAGCGAAGGCGAGTTCTGGTCGCGGCCCGAAAATGGACTGTTCGATTATCGCGATCGCATCGATATCGGCCTGCATTTCAATTTGACCCAGCCTTTTGCCAACGCGGCAATCGCAGCGCTACCGCTCGATAACGTGATGCGCTCCGCATTGAGCGGACGTATCGATCGCGCATCGATTGCAACGGCGCTGCACGCGCAGCTCGATCGTTTTGAAAGCGTCGCCATGCAAGCGCCCGACTTTGTCGATGGCCATCAACACGTGCACGTGCTACCGGGGATTCGCGATGTCGTCGTCGCCGAATTGTTGCAGCGCTATCGCGAAAAAAAGCCCTATCTGCGCGCGGTGAATCCACGCCTGCCAGGGCACGGCGGTTTCATTAAACCGCTCGTATTAAAACTTTTGAGCAATGGATTTAACGATTTGGCGCAGCGTTGCGGCCTGCGTACCAACGCCGGATTCGCCGGTATTTATTCGCTGCAACCGCACGCGGATTTCGCCGCGTTGATGCGCCGCTGGCTCAGCTCGGCGCGCAACGGCGACCTGTTGATGTGCCATCCCGGCGCTAGCGCGCACGATAATTCCGACCCGATCGCCGACACGCGGCCGCGCGAATTGGCCCTGCTAAAAAGCGCCGAATTCGCTGAACTGCTCGCGCATAACAGGATTTGCCTGAGCCGTTTTCGCGACATCGAACACTAGAACACCACACCTTTCAAACGCGGATATCACTGCTTCGCACCTTTTTCGCCCGTGTCTTTTCCCCGTTGCGCACGTTCGAAATCAGCTTGCTGAACCGGTGTCGCTTCGCGTTGATAACGCGCTTTCCAATCCGCATAGGGCATTCCGTAAATACGTTCGCGCGCCTGCTCGTAATCGATTTCGACGCCCGTTTCGGCCGCGGCAGCCACGTACCACTTCGCCAAACAATTGCGACAGAAACCGGCGAGGTTCATCAATTCGATATTTTGCACGTCTTTGCGGCCATCCAAATGCTGGAGTAAACGGCGAAAAACAGCCGCCTCAATTGTCGTTTCCGGTGAGTTACTCATGCGTTTTTTCCTCGCTCAAATCGATTTCAATATGTTTTTAAATCGGTATTCGAACCATAAAAGTTCGTTTCAGGTTCCGTCACATTTTGCTTTCACGCTAAAAGTTAACCCAAGAAAAAATTTATGAGCACAAAAAAATCAAAATTTCTACAAAATTTTAAAATACGACGTATAATTGAACGCGTGTTACTGCACAAATCCACCAACTCTACTGACAAGGATTTAATTCATGGCAGCAGCAAAAAAGAAAGCAGCAAAGAAACCAACGGTGGCGGCTCTTGAAAAACAGCTTAAAGCTCTCGAAGCCAAGCTGAAAAAAGCGAAAGCTAAACAAGCCGCCGAAGAGAAAAAAGCCGCAGCTAAAGCCAAAAAGGCCGCAGCTAAAGCGAAGAAAGCAGCCGCTAAAGCCAAGGTGAAAGCCAAAGCTAAAGCAAAAACCAAGGTCAAAGCGAAAGCCAAGGCAAAAACCAAAGCGAAAGCGAAGACCAAAGTAAAAGCCAAAAAAGGCCGCCCGGGCCGCCCCAAAAAAGCGGTCGTAGCAAAAGCTCCGCGCAAAGCTAAAGTCAAAAAAGCTCCGCGCAAAGCTCGTGCTCCCAAAGCAGTCCCGGCAGCAACCCCAGCAGTAACGATGGCTTAATTAGAAACACCCCGCGCCGCCCCGATGTGTAATTGGGCGGCGCAGTTTTTACCCCTCGCAGCCCGCCGCATGTCGGGAAAGTGTCTGTCGCTCTCTCTTAAATCTTCACCCCGAAACACCTTTTACACTCGATTCAAGACACGTGCTCGACGAAATTGTGCGACTCGCGCTGCATTTTTTATCTCGTATCGTTGCGCCTGTAGCACCTCGACTAGAATAAAAGCTCAGCCTTTCTCCGGTGTCGCCCCCACACATGTGTGAACTGTTTGGAATCTCAAGCCGCAATCCAACCACCGTTAACTTTTCGCTCGCCGAATTTGCGCGGCGTGGTGGCGACACCGGCCCGCATATCGACGGTTGGGGAGTCGCGTTTTTTCGCGACGGCGATGCGGCAGTGATTCGCGAACCGGAACCATCGGCACACAGCGAGTTACTTCAGTTTATTCACGATCAACATGTCCCCAGCGCGCTGGTTTTATCGCATATTCGCAAAGCGACTCAGGGCTCGGTCAGCTTGCGCAACACGCAACCTTTTACACGTGAACTGGGCGGACGCCCTCACGTATTCGCGCACAATGGCGACCTTGGCGATTTGCGGCACCGTGTTGGAATAGGGCAGAGCCACTTCCGCACTATCGGCGACACCGACTCCGAACACGCTTTCTGCTATCTGCTCGCGCAATTGCAACCGCTGTGGTTAGCCGACAACGCGCCCCCGTTGGAGCAGCGGTTACGTATATTCACGCGCTTCTCCACCCACATGTCGACGTTTGGGTCGGCCAATTTTTTATATAGCGATGGCGATTACTTGTTTGTCCACGCGCATCACCGCCGCCACGACAACGACGTCCTCTGCCCATCCGGCCTTTACCTGCTGCGACGCCATTGTCATGAGCATGACATGCTGAATGGCGTTAATATCGAGTCCGACGAGGAGATGGTATTGCTTGCGAGCAGACCGTTGAGCGGTGAAAATTGGCAACCGCTCCCGTCGCGCTCCGTGCTGGTTATTCAACAGGGGCGCGTCATTGTCGACAATGTGCTAACCGAGCGCGTGCTGGAAGCTTATTAGCGAATGTGCCGGGCGATCTCCGCTCGATCAGTACGGAGCAAATAAACGCAGATGTGCGATGACTGATGCCACCGTTTTTTATGTTTATCTAAGCCGAGGACGCGTCCTCCTGATCGGCGATAGCCTCGAAGACGACGAGCACCGTCATCACGCATTACAAATCACCATCAATCTTGAACCGAGCGAATTTACACTGCGTCAGAGCGACAGCGAATTCGCAACTCAGGGTGTCGTCATCCGGCCCAATGCACCGCATCACGTGGTGTCGTCCGATTCGTGGCGCGCGGTGCTGCTACTCGATCCGCAAACGCAGTATTCGCAGCAAATCAAACAACGTTTTCTCGCCGCGGCAAACCTATGCAGCCTCGGCGCCGAGGATTTGGATTTCTTTCGCGCGCAGCTTCATGATTTTCCCGCGCAAGCGCAATCGATCGAAGCCGCCGATAAAGTAATTTCCGCCATTATCGATCGCCTCGCCGGTCCCGTGCATTATCCCGAAATGCATCCACGGGTTGAGAAAGCGCTGTCGTACATTCATCACGCGCAAGGTAAAGCACTTACGTTGCAGCAATTGGCCGAGCATGTTTTTTTATCCGAAAGCCGGCTCTCCCACCTATTTAAAGAAGAAATAGGCATTCCGATTCAGCGCTATTTACTTTGGTATAAAGTCGCGCAAACCGCTTTCAACATCGGGCGCGGTATGTCATTGACGGACGCGGCGGAAGAAGCCGGTTTTGCCGATAGCGCGCATTTCAGCAGAACCTTTCGCGCCACATTCGGCGTCACGCCCTCGCAAATTCTCAAGCGCAGTCAGCAAGTGCGGATTATTTCGGATACGGACTGAAATTGTCCGCAAAGAATGGTGGCGAACCTAAACCGCCTTATCGAATTGATCAGTCGATAACAACACCAGCGTGCAAGCCTCCTGCACCTCGATACCCGCACGCTGGAGCCGCGAATAAATCGCGCGATTTTCAGCGCCGGGATTAAAGATAATGCGGCGCGGCCGCAACCGTGCGATCGCATCGACCAGCGCGGTTTGATGTTCGGGCGCGATGTACATCGTCACCGTATCGACCGGACTTGCGACCGCATCGAGCGACGCCTGAACCTTCACACCGTGGATCTCTCCGCCTTTCGGATTCACCGGGATCACGGCGTGCCCCTTCTGTAGCAAACGCTCGACCGCTTGATAAGCGATACGCTGCGGATTCGCGCTGGCACCCAACACAACCACATTCGACATCGCGGTCAGCCTTATTGCGTTGCGATGTTTACTGGCCCTTGCGGGGCCACGCGCAACTCCGCAGCAACCTGCTCGGTGCTGCTCATCGTCACGCCCAAGTCATGTAACAGGCCATCGCGCACGCTGTAAATCCAACCGTGCACATACAGCTCTTGTCCGCGTAGCCAGGCATTTTGCACGATGCGTGTACGCGCCACATTGGCCACCTGCGCTTTGACATTCAATTCGCACAGCAGATCGACGCGCTGCTCGCCGTCGACCACTGCAAGCTCGTCGCGTTGCGCGATACAAATGTCCTTGAGCGCACTCAACCAATTATCGATGAGCCCATGCTGCAAACCGTCGAGCGCCGCGCGCACACCGCCGCAACCATAATGCCCCACCACCATGACGTGTTTGACTTTCAGCACGTCGACCGCGAATTGAATGACCGACTGACAATTGAGGTCAGTCTGAATCACGATGTTCGCGACGTTGCGATGCACGAAAACCTCGCCCGGCAATAACCCGATAATTTGATTGGAAGGTACGCGGCTATCGGAGCAGCCGATCCACAAAAACTCCGGTTGCTGCTGTGAGGATAATTTTTCAAAAAAGAGCGGGTCCTCGGTTTTGATTTGCTCCGCCCAAATACGATTGTTCTGAAAAAGGTGATCGAGTTTATTCATCGCCAGCCCCAAATGATTTGTTTGCCGAATGACACGGGGGGCTAGTTTAACAATAAAACGACGCTTGCAAAGCTTGGCGCGAGCGACTGCAATTGAGAACGTATTGAATCAATCGAAGGTCTGATATTCGACGCGATTACGCCCGCCAAGCTTGGCGCGATAGGCCGCATCGTCGGCGACTTTGATCAGGCGTTCGGCAATATCGATACCGTTTGGCCTGGGGCGCGTCCAACACGTTACGCCGAGCGAAATCGATGTCGGCACTTCGATGCCGCTATCGCTGGCGATGCGCAAATTCGCGATGCGCGCGCGGATGCGCTCGGCAATTTCGAGCGCGAGGCTGCGATCGCAGCTCGGCAGAATCAACGCGAATTCTTCGCCGCCGTAACGGCAGACGTGATCGGTTTTGCGCAGCATGCCCGCGATTTCCTGCGCGACCGTGCGCAATACGCGATCGCCAACCTGGTGGCCGTGGTTATCGTTGATGGCTTTGAAATGATCGAGATCGCCCAGCATCACTGTGAGCGGTTCGGCGCGGCGAATTGCGCGCGCGATTTCAGTATCGATCGACAGATGAAACGCGCGCCGATTTTCCACGCGTGTCAGCATATCGACCAAGCTCAGACGATGTAAACGTTCCTGATTCGTGCAATTCTCGATACAGACTGCTACGACCGACGCGAGGTGACCGATAAAATCGGTGGACTTATCGGCGCTAAAACGCTGCGCGGCAAATGCGCCGAAATGCAAACTGCCGACCAGCGCGCCGTGACGCACGAGCGGCAGCAAAGCCACCGAGCGCACCGGGCGCCCCGGAAATAAATTCGCCGGCGGCGGACTGACAAGACGCACCGATAGCGATGCCGGATACAGCGCGCGCAATTCGCGATCGCTGTCAAACCACGACAGCCCCGCGCTGCGCTGCAAATCGTCGGGGAGGAGATCGCGCACTATGCGCTCCGGATCGAACAACCACAGCTCGACCGCATCGAGACGAAAATGACGCAGGCTTGCCGCGAGCAACGTATCGAACAGCGCCTCCATGCCCGTGATCGCTAACAACTGCAATTCGAATTGTTGAAATTTGCGCAGAATGCGCTCGTTCTGCGTCGCTTTATCAACCAGATCGCCGACAGTACGCGCGAGCTGTTCAAGCCGATTCTGCGCCAATTTATCGCTGTCTTCGGCCGCATCGGCCGCTCGCGGAAGATCGAAATCGAAATTAGAAGAAGCGGATTTGTGATCCTGCATTATCGGCAAATCAGCAAGGCATTTGGTCCAGTATAGCGATGCACCCTCGAACTTGGAAATATGAAACTTGGAAACGGGCGCGCATCAAAAATACGCGGCCGTCTAATTATCACCCAGGCACCTTAAATATCATCCCACGCATCGTCATCATAAATGCCCAGCTCTTCGCGCAAGCGTTTGCGCTCCAGGCGATCCTCAATTTTGCGGCGAATCGTCGGATCTTTCTGAATCACGCGCGGCGGTAGCGCCTCTTCATTGCCTTCAAAATCTGCATTGTCAGTATCTTCGGCCATAAAACCTTCGCTGAGACTGCTGCCCTTGTCATTTGTGCCGGACGGTTTCGTCATTTCAGCAGCCCACCTTCTGCCGCTTGTCGCATCTGTGTTTACCGGTGACGCCTATCGAACGCGGTACACGCCCGACCCGCGGGCAATTCGCGAGCTAGATAAAGCAGAAATTAATCGCTGTCAATGGGATCGGCGTGTAATTTTTTTCGCGGGTCCACCTATACTCGAAACGGGCTTTGGCGGTTCCAAAAAATGAGGCGTTGCGCTAAGCGTAAAGCGCTGAAGGAAAAATCGTATGTTTCGCAAACTGGCAGAGAAATTAAATCGGCTTCGACACCGCGATCGCACCGACACCCGAGCCGGCGGCTTGAGCAGCGACATCGATGTCGCGACACTGCCGAACGCTATTGAAAAAGTGCATCCGCAATATCGTCGAGCCGTATTCGACTGCGATGCCGGCAATATTGGCAGCGTACCGGAAAAACTGATCGCCCAGACGGTCATGCAACAAGTGCGCGATGGTTCGTTGCGCCGCAACGCCGTACCGCGGCTGCCCGCGATTATTCCGTTGTTACTGCAACAGCTGCGCGATCCCAACGCATCGGCACGCGATTATGTCGCCGTTATCCGGCAAGATCCCGTGGTGGCTGCAGCGGTATTAAAAATCGCGAACAGTGTTTACTTCAATCCCTACCGAAAAAAAATCGAGAACTTCGAGCATGCCGTGGTCACGCTGGGTATCGATGGTTTGCGCCTGGTGCTTTCAACCGCCGTGCTGCAACCGATCGTGCGCGGCCAAAACAATAAATTGCCACAGCGGATTTGGGATCACTCGCTCGCGTGCGCCGTATGTTGCCAGCAACTCGCCCAGCGCGCCCACCTCGATACGTTCAAAGCGTATCTGCTGGGTTTGGTGCACGATGTCGGTGTTGTCACGCTATTCAATCAATTGCAGTTGCGCTGTGTCGAGTTTCTCGGCGCGCGCGCGCCGGACCCGGCCCTGCTCGTGCAATTGGCCGATGAGCTCGCACAGCCGTTGGCCTATTGGATCGCGCAGGATTGGCAATTGCCGGCGGAAATCGTGCGTGCATTGGCGGCGCAAGCCGAACCGATGAGTGCGAAAGAACCTGCATTGAGCACTATTTTGCGCCGCGCCAATTGCATCAGCGAAGCATATCTGTTGGTGCAAATGGAATTGATGGAGCGTGAGGTTCTACAAGCGCTAATCGTGGAGTTGGACTGCCCCGACAACTTGCTGCGGCAATTGGATGATGCGTTTACCGATCCGCTGACGAAAACGACGTAGATGATTCTTCAATAACAACGACGGCTGTGACGATAAGCACTACAACTACGATACGAGAATTTTGATCAACTCAAGCGCGGATTTTCCGCTCTCGCTCTGCCGCTGCAATAACTCCAGCAACATGGTCTGATTGCCAAAACGGCGCTCATCGTAATGATGTATCGCAAATGGGCGCGGCAACGGCTCTGCCTTTTTAACCGGCATCAATGTTCGTGCAGCGGCAGTCGCGTCCGCCGCGATAAATGCGCCGGCAGCCTGCTCCGAACCCGCTGGGGCGGCTTCTTCCCCCTGCCACGGTCGCAACTTCTCCGCCAATCGCCGCAATGTATCGTCATTGCGCTGCGGCGCAGACAACAATGTCTCGACGGCGGCCTGTATATCCATCGCCGGCGTGCCGAAACGATCGCTGTACGCGCGCGCCACCTCGGCAAGCAATTGTTCAAGCTCCGCACGCGGTGCATCGGCTTTTGCAATCAACGTGAGTAGACGCGATTTTAACTCGCCGAGATAGGCGCGCTCGTTTCCCGCAATCGCCGCTGCTACGGCAGGGCGGCGCTCGCGCGCGCCATTATGCTGCTGCCGAAATTGGCGCTGCCAAAATAAACTAAAACCCATGCCGGCAGGTTGTGCCTCGACGGACTTTTTTAACGCATCGGCGAGACGTATAAAACTGCGCGACGAAGGATCCGATTCGGGAAATAACGCAACGGGACTTTGCAGCGTAACCGCAACACGCATGCTTTCATCGCGCAACAGGTAGCCGAGATTCTGCGTGTGCACATTGATATATTTTTCAACCGCTGTGCTGAAGCGATGGTAGACCTCGCGCGCCTGCGCCACATTGCTGCACATGTTGACGACGACTTGATAAGCCATTCCGGGGCGGCGCCGGTGCATCACTTTGATCAGCGAAAATGCGTCGGTGAGCGATGTCGGCTCGGGCGTGATGACGATGACACTCTGGTGCGCGGAGCCGACGAAATCCAATGTGTTGTCGGCGATACCCGCGGCGGTGTCCAATAGCAAATAATCGAACTCGCCCTCGATGCGTCCGAGCTCGCGCGTCAGCCGCAATTGCTGGCGCGGGTGCAGCGATACGCACTCACTGATGCCGTTGGCACCCGGAATTATTTTGACGCCGCCCGGGCCGTCGAGCATGATCTCTTCGATCGCCTTGGCCCCGAACAATACGTGTTCGAGACCGGCCTTCGGCGTCAACCCGAGCAGAATATTGATATTGGCAAGACCGGTATCGGCGTCGAGGATGCAGACCCGCGCACCGGTTTTAGCGAGAGAAATACCTAAATTAACGGCAATACTCGACTTGCCGACACCACCTTTTCCGCTGGTGATAGCTATGACATGCGGTGACAAACGCTGCTTACTCTTGGGTAATGGTTCTTGTGCAGCCGGCACTGACACGCTCTCCCCTGGGCGCCCCGAATCGCCCACTCCTTTTTGCCAAACCTTATCCTACCACCTCACGGATGGCCGAGCTAAGACTTCGTGACTATACTGCAAGGCTACAAAACCTGTCGATCTCGCTTTTCCGACCGACACAACATGCGCAGTAAAATACAGGGCAAGCGCAGCGAACGACAGTGCGCGCCGCAGTGAACACATTAAAGTGCCGCTTCAGCGGTACCGAGACGCACCGCCTTAACTAACGAAACACTGTAATTGGCCATTGGGATATTTCATGGTACCGGATAGCCGGACAACGCTTGATCGCCTGCCAAGCTTGCCGCAAGTGCTCACCAAAATTCTGGACGCGATCCACAGCGAGCGCGCCGACCTCCAGCACATCGCCGGTATCATTCGCCACGACACCGCCATGACGGCGCGCCTGCTCGGCGTTGCCAATTCGAGCTACTACGGCCGCGCCAAAGCCTGCCAAACCGTCGAACGCGCGCTGTTATTTCTCGGCACCGATACCGTTAAGACGATCGTCATCACCGCCGCGATCAAACAGTTTTTCAATCGCTTCAATCCGCACCACCGGCCTTTCGTTAAAGCGTTTTGGAGGCGCTCGCTGGTATCCGCAAACTTCGCGCACATACTCGCCAATTTGACCGGTTACGGCGCCCCCGATGAAGCCTATTTGTGCGGTCTGCTGATGGATGTCGGCCAGCTGATTCTGCTCAACCAATACGATCGCAGCTATATTGAAATCTGGTCGAAAGCAGTCGATGACAATGCATTGCTCGACGCCGAGCGCGAACATTTCCAACGCGCGCACACCGAGATCGGCGCCGATATGATCGACGCTTGGCAGCTCGGCGGTTTCATGGGCGACGCCGTGCGCTTCCATCACGCGGCGAGTGCGCAAATTCTCGATGCGCACCACCTGGTGAAAATCATCAACCTGTCGAGCTTGCTGAGTGCGCCCGGACCGATCAGCGACGAGGCGATCGCGCAGGCCGACGAATTATTCGGGCTCACCGAAGCCCTCACACGCGAACTCTGCTCGCGCATCGCCGAGGATGTCGAACGTCTTGCCGGTGGACTCAATATCGATATCGGCGATCTCAACGCCACCGCCAACGATGAAACCGCACACCACGCGCTCGGCGAGCGGCTCGGCCAGCTCAGCCAGCTGGGGCAAATGAACAGCGAGCTCTGGCGCAGCCAAACACGTACCGCGCTCGAACAAGCGATATGCCGCATCGTTTTCATGACGCTCAACATCGAACGCTGTTTATTGTTTGTCGCCGATCCGCATGTCGAAACACTCACTGCTCATATCAACGTACACGACAGCGACGCAAAATCGACCAGCCCGGATTTCACGGTTCCCCTGCTGCCCAATCGCAGTTTGGTTAGCGACGCCGTATTACAAAAACAACCGTTGCGCAGCGCTGCCGACGATTTGGAAAACCTGGCCGTTATCGACAGGCAACTGCTCAAATACTGCGATGCCGATTTTCTATTGTGCGTACCGTTATTTCACGATGGACTGGCAGTCGGCGCACTGGTGCTCGGCCTCGGTCGCAACGACGACGATCCGCAGACAAGCAAAGCCGTATTGCTGGCCGGGCTATGCAGTGAAATCGCCGCAGCCATTCACCATCACAATCAGCAATTGCGCAACGCCGCCTACGCCGACGGCGAAAGCGAATCGATCCAGCAAAAAATCAGCGAAGCCATACACGAGGCCAGCAATCCGCTCAGCATTATCCGCAACTATCTCGAAATGCTGCGCATCAAGTTGGGCGAACAGCATCAGGCAAACGCCGATCTCGAATTGATCAAACAAGAAATCGATCGCGTCGGTACCATCCTGTTGCGGCTGCGCGAGCCCGAATCGGCGGCGGCAAGCAACGGCGAAATTTCACTAAACAAACTTGTCGCCGATATTGCGCGCATCTTCGAGCAGTCGCTCTGCGCCACGCATCAGATCGCCCTCGAACTCAATTTAAGCGAATCGATGCCGCCGGTTCGCAGCAACGTCACGCATTTGCAGCAAATATTGACTAATCTGTTGAAGAACGCAGTGGAGGCGCTGCCGCCGAATGGCCGCATCACACTCAGCACCGAAAGCGGTGTGTTGGTTAATGGCCAACTTTTTGCTTTGATTACCATCTCCGACAACGGTCCCGGCATTCCGGAGACTGTTATGCGGCAATTATTTTCTCCGGTCATCTCACAAAAAGGTGCCGGACACTCAGGTTTGGGGCTGAGCATCACAAAAAAATTAATGGACGAAATTCGCGGTTCGATCGTTTGCAAAAGCAGCAAAAAAGGAACGCAATTTCAGGTATTGATACCGATCGATTAGCCTTGCGAGAAAAACTCGTTACGGATGCGCTGCTGTATGTAGTTAAGACCGTTGTATGTAGCTAAGACCATTGCATGTAGTTAAGACCATTGCATGTAGCTAAGACCGTTGTATCTAGTTAAGACTGTGAAGCTAAGACTGTAACTAAATTTGTTGTAGCTAGGGATTAAGTACCGACGGACTGATGACGTACTTATGGACTGATATTAGTACCCACGGACTAATTTAAAGACCAACGGCAGCAGTACGAAAGCCAGGCTGAGACCGGCAAGACTATGACGAGAATATCCGCAGAACTCGCAGAAATCGATCAGGGTTCCACGGCGCGCATCCTTCTGGCAGACGACGATCCACGCCTGCTCGAAAGTCTGCACGGCCTATTGCGCCTCTATCATTACGAAGTCGATACCGCCCGCAGCGGGCGCGAGGCAATCGAGCTGCTGCAACGCAATCCCTACGATTTACTTCTGCTCGATCTGCGCATGCCCGAAGTCAGCGGCCACGATGTCATGCAATTCATGACCGAGCACCGCATCACCACGATGACGGTCGTCGTCAGCGGTGAAACATCCATCGATGACATTTCGCGCGCACTGCGCAACGGCGCTTACGATTATCTGAAAAAACCGTATGTGCCCGAGGAATTACTCGCCACCGTCAACAATGCGATCCGCAAGAAGCGGCTCGAAGACGCCAACAACGTGATGGAAAACCGCCTCAACCGCTCGGAAAAATTGCACCGTTTTATCGTCAACAACTCGCCCGATATTATTTACATACTCGATGAGGAAGGCCGCTTCAGTTTTCTCAACTCGAAAATAGAGCAACTGCTCGGTTACGATCGCGGCGAATTACTCGGGCACCCGATCGCGTCGCTCGTCGAAGAAGAGGATATGGAAAAGGCGCGCTATTTCTTCGAGCAGGCGGCGCGCTCGCAACACTCGTCACGCAGCATCGAAATCGCGTTGCGTCCGCGCGAAACCGGTCATAGCAAACGTTATTTTGAACTCGCGGTCTGGCCCGTCACCGAGGCGGAAGAATTAAACGGCGGCGCGAAACGATATCGTATTTACGGCACCGCGCGCGATATCACCGATCGCATGGAAGCCGAGGCATTCATCAATTTTCAAGCCTATCACGATCTGCTGACACGCCTGCCCAACCGCTCGCTGTTCAAAGATCGCTTGAGCATGGCGTTGACACAGGCGACGCGCAACAACCAGCGTCTCGCGGTGATGTTTATCGATCTCGATCGCTTCAAAATTATCAACGATTCGCTCGGCCACACCATGGGCGATCGCCTGCTGCAAGCCGTGAGTCAGCGACTGCTTGCCTGCGTTCGCAAAGGCGATACGCTGTCGCGCTTTGGCGGCGATGAATTCACGCTGTTGTTGCCCGACACGATCGGCACGCAGGCCGCCGTGCAAGTCGCCGAAAAAATTCTCGAAAGTGTCAAAGAGCCGTTTCGTCTTGGCGATCACGATATTCACATCGGCGCGTCAATCGGCATCGCCATGTATCCCGAAGGCGGCACCACACTCGACGGCCTCATTAAAAATGCCGACATCGCGATGTATCGTGTGAAAAATACCGGCAAGGACGGCTATCACGTATTCAGTCACGACATGACCGTCACCGCGACGCAGCGTCTGCTGCTCGAACAGGATATGCGCCGCGCGCTCGAGCACGACGAATTCGAAATTTATTACCAACCCCAGGTCGATGCGCGCAGCGAACAACTGGTTGGCGTGGAAGCATTGGTGCGCTGGAATCACCCATCGCTCGGCAAGCTCGCACCGGCCGAGTTCATTCCCGTCGCCGAAGATAGCCGCCTCATTATCGATCTCGATCGGTTGACGCTGAGCCGCGCCTGTCGCGAAATTGCTTATCAACATCGCAACGGCCATCCCGATTTGAAGCTGTCGGTCAATCTCTCACCATTGCTGCTTGAGCGCGCCAATTTCGTCGATCATATTTTGGAAATTCTCGCGCGCGAACAATTTCCGGCGCCGCTGCTCGAACTGGAAATCACCGAAGGGCTGCTCATGAACGACCGCCCCGATGTGATCGAAAAGCTGCGGCGGCTCAGCGCGGCAGGCGTGCAAATTGCCATCGACGATTTCGGTACGGGGTATTCGTCGCTGAGCTATCTGCAGAAATTCCCGATCAACACATTGAAGATCGATCGCAGTTTTATTCACGCGATCAAAACCGTGGAAGAGGAAGCGTGTA
This sequence comes from uncultured Verrucomicrobiaceae bacterium, assembly GCA_964500675.1. Lineage (GTDB taxonomy): Bacteria > Pseudomonadota > Gammaproteobacteria > Pseudomonadales > CAMLJR01 > CAMLJR01. Next base: position 656,973 of record CAZCNY010000001.1, read on the forward strand.
TCGTCAACGCCATCATTTCGATGGCGCTGGGATTGAAATTGAATATTATTGCGGAAGGCGTCGAGAACCACGCGCAATTGCATTATCTGCGTACGCTCGGCTGCCACGCGGTGCAGGGCTATTTATTCGGTCAAGCAGCGCCGCTGACGGATCTGATCGAACGTTTAAACAGCCTCGATACGCAACACTACTCGCAAAATGCGCGCGTCTCGGTCTGATGACGTATCGACTTCAAACCTGGGCGCGCCTCAATTCGATGCGCACACCCATATGATCTTCTCCGCGCTCGGCGGCAAGCTGAATTTGTTTGCGACGCTCGCGAAAACGCGCCTTTTGCTCGTCGCTTAACGACTCGCAACAGCGCGGGCACGATACCCCTTCCTCATAGAGCGGCGATTGCTTATCGTCGGCGCTTACACCCCAACCACAGGCGTGACACAAATCGAAACCGCCTTTTTGCAATGAATGATCGACCGCGACGCGGTTATCGAAAACAAAACATTCGCCGCGCCACAAACTCTGCTCCGTGGGAATTTCTTCGAGATATTTAAGAATGCCGCCTTTGAGGTGATACACCTCGTCAAATCCTTTTTGCAGCATAAAGGCCGAGGCTTTCTCGCAGCGGATACCGCCCGTGCAAAACATCGCGACTTTTTTATGTTTGGCCGGATCGAATTGCTGCGTGTACTGCGGAAACTCGCGAAACGTTTTCAAATTCGGATTCAGTGCATTTTCAAAGGTACCGACCTCGACCTCGTAATCGTTGCGCGTGTCGATCACGAGAACTTCAGGATCGGAGATCAGCGCATTCCAATCGCGCGGTTCGATATAGGTACCGACAAGATGATTCGGATCGATACCGTCGACACCCATGGTGACGATTTCTTTTTTCAATTTCACTTTCATACGCAAAAACGGTTGCGCGCTATCGAGTGATTCCTTGTGATCGAGATCGGCGAAGCGCGGATCGCGCTTTAAATAAGCCAGAACCGATTCAATGCTTGCACGCGAACCCGCGATGGTGCCGTTTATCCCTTCACGCGCGAGCAGCAACGAGCCTTTGATGCCCGCATCAAGGCAGTGCTGCAAGAGCGGTTCGCGCAATTCGCGATAATCTTCGAGTGTGACGAATTTATACAACGCAGCGACAACGACGGACATGGCATTCACACATTAACGGGGTGAGAAAAATAAAATTGATCGCAACTCAACGCTTTCGCAGCCACTGTCACCTAAGCCTTGCCACCACCTAAACATTGCGGCGAAGCCGGCGCGGCGGCGTTGCGCTGCTGCCACTCCTGCGCGGTATACGTATGCAGCGCCAGCGCATGCACCGGACCGGACAATTCATCGGCGAGCACGCGGTACACGAGCTGATGGCGCGCAACAGCGCGCTTGCCTTCAAATTCCGAAGAAACAAGCACCACTTTGAAATGCGTTTCGGAACCGGGTGGCACGCTGTGCATATGCGACTCGTTGACCACGTCGATATGCGCCAACGGCAGCGCGCCCGTCAATTTGGTCTCGATCTGCTGCTGCACACTCATCTCGTTCACCTCAACGTCGTAGCTACCCCGGCTCAGCGGGTCGCGATTATACGCCGCTTGCGCTCGATTTGATTGCGCAGAATCAACTCGAACGCTAACGTTAGCTTAGATTTGTTGAGCGACGAAGGCGCTGCCCCATGGATGCACCACTCTACGACATCTACCTCACGGGAAAATTGGCGGACAACGTTTCACCCGCAATCGCCGCACAACGGCTCGCCACGCTCTTTAAATCGACACCGGAGACAATGGCCGGTCTGATTACGGGCAAAGCCCAGCTGCTCAAACGCGGAGTCGATAAAAATACCGCGTTGAAATACCGCGATGCGCTGCAAAATGCCGGCTGCGAGGTCGCATTTAAAGCCCAGACTACCGCCGCCACCGAAACGTCCGCTGCCATGAATGCTGCGCCGTCACCGACACCGGCTGCGCCGAATTCAGGCTTGCAACTCGCGCCTGTGGGCGAGGACTTATTGCGCCCGAACGAACATGCTACCGTCACCGCTGTCGTGGTCGCGACCGAACATCTAAGTCTTGCACCGGTCGGCCCGCTGCCTGCAATCGCCACTCCCTCAACGGCTGCGCCCGACATCAGCCAACTCTCGCTCGCCAGCGCTGGCGGCAATTTATTGGAAGAATCGGAGCGAACAATCGTGGCGGCGATCACACCGGATATTGCCGGTTTGAGTCTTGCCGAAGCCGGCGCGCCGCTCGAAACATTGAAAAGCGAAGCCGCGCCATTGCATCCTGATACGAGCGGACTGCAGCTGGCGCCCGTTGGCAGCGATATGCTGACGCCGGAACAGCGCCGGCACCCGCAATCACCGCCGCCGAATACCGATCATATCAAGCTCGCGCCATAGAAATAGCGTTAGAAAAAATCACTCAAACAATGGCGGGCAATCGCACCGTCACTTTGAGACCTGGATGATTGTCCGCCAACGCGATGCCACCCGCATGCAAATTCACTACAGCCTGCACCAAGCTCAAGCCTAAACCGTTACCCGGTTGCTGGCCGCGACTCGATTCGACGCGATAAAAGCGCCGGAATACTTTTTCGCGATCCGCGGCGGGAATGCCGCCACCGCTATCGGCAACCTCCACCCAAATCTCGGTATTGCTGAGCTCGGCTCGAATCCAGATGTCGCCCTCTTCGGGCGTGTACTTAATCGCGTTGTCGAGCACATTGGCGAACGCTTGAAACAATAGATCGCGATCGCCCGACAATGGCAGCGACGCGGGCAGTTTCGCTTTGATTTCGATGCGCTTATCCGCCGCCAACGGCTCGTAGAGCTCGATCACATCGCGCAATATCACCGTCATATCGAGCTGCTGAAAGCCCGACAGACGATTGCCCGATTCGATCTGCGCGATACGCAACAACGCATTGAAGGTCGCGAGCAGACCATCGGCCTCTTCCAGCAACGCCTGCACGGTATTTTTCGCATCGCCCGCAACCATATTATGCAAGCTCGCCAAATGGTTGCGCAGACGCGTGAGCGGCGTGCGCAGATCGTGCGCGATATTGTCGGAGACCTGCCGCATACCCTCCATGAGCGCCTGGATACGATCGAGCATGCGATTGAACGTAATCGCCAACGCGCGAAAACTGCCGCGCGAATCTTTGATGCTGATACGCTCGGACAAATCGCCGCGCATAATCGATTCAACCGCGCGATTAATGTTATCGGCGTCGCGCACACTGCGGCCCGCGACGACGGCACCGCCTACCGCACCGAGTAAAATCGTGACCAGCAAACTGCGCAGCAGCACATTGAGAATAATGCGCTCGAACAAAATCATATCGCTGTAATTTCGTGCCACCAAGAGCCGATGGCCGTGATCAATCGCTGCGGCATACGTGAGCATCTGCTGTTGCCGATCGCCGACACCGCGCACCCAGACGCTGTATTCAAGCCCAATCCAAGATTGATAATTTTCCGCAGGCCAAACATCGAGCGTGCCGGCTACGCGATTGCGATTAGCATCCGTCAACAAATACAGGAAGTGCTCATCGATGCGGCCGGACTGTGGTTGCGCGAATGCGGCTTCAAGCGCGACAACACCGCTGCCGCTATACATATTCTGCAAACGCGCGAACTCATCCCTGAGCGATTGACTGACCGACCTGTAATAGTTATACGAATACGAGGCGAATATCAGCGCAAGAACAATGAATACGGCCAGGCTCAATCCCGCGACATACGCGAACATGAAGCGAAACGTGAGGCTGGCGAAAATGCGTTTCAGGTTCATAAGGAATTTAGGGTCATACGCTATCGGGATCTTGCAACAAATAACCCGCACCGCGCACGGTCGTTAACAATGCCGCATCGAAATCGCGATCGATTTTCTGCCGCAGACGGCTGATATGCACGTCGATGACATTGGTCTGCGGATCGAAATGGTAGTCCCACACATTTTCGAGCAGCATCGTGCGCGTCACGACTTGTCCGGCATGGCGCATCAGATATTCGAGCAATTTGTACTCGCGCGGCTGCAAACTCAACACCTGTCCGCCACGCGTGACGCGATGCGACAGCAAGTCCATCTCAAGATCCGCCACCCTGAGCCGCGTCTCGAACTGATTCGCCTGCAGGCGGCGCTGAATCGCTTCCAGACGTGCGAGCAATTCGGCAAATGCGAATGGCTTCACTAAATAATCGTCGCCACCCGCGCGCAGCCCTTTAACGCGATCATCGACATCGCCGAGCGCACTCAGAATCAACACCGGTGTTTTGTCGCCGCGGCTGCGCACATCCTCGATAATTTCGAGGCCGCTCAACCCCGGCAACATGCGATCGATGATCATCGCGTCGAACCCGCCCGCGCGGCTCGCCGCCAGCCCCAGCCGCCCGTCGGCAACGTGTTCGACACTGTGCTGGCTTTCGCGCAGGCCATTGCCGATGTATTCGGCAACACCGGCGTCATCCTCAATCAACAAGATGTGCATGGGTTCTCCGTTTCATCATATTCACCGTGGCGGCTTTCACAGAAATTCGGCCGCAGATTATCCGCCAGTTTCAACCTCAACTACATTGCCAATGAGTTACAAATAACGCCAATTAATCAGCGTCTCCGCCAATAGCAGCCGACACGATTTTGGCTAAGAAGTATGCCAAAACCATTTAATTCGCGACGAGCATATTGGTAGGGATCCATCAGACTTAATTCAGGGACGCAAATACAGGTTTAGAGGCGTCTATGACTTGGCATTTTCGCGCCATGAAGATTTCCCGCTACGCAGCGATTGCCGTGTTCGCAGTTAGCGCTGCTGTCTTTGCCCTGCCGAGCGGCGGCGCCGTCTTGACCGCGCCGCAGGACGATGCGTTTTATCACCAGTTATTAAAACTTCCGGACGGCCACGGCTATTTGCCGACACGCTCGTTCACCATCGTTGTCGACGCCGAGCACGGCAACCAGCTGGTCGCCGAAGACGACCCCAACCTGCGCTTCAACCTGCTTTGGATGAAGCAGTTCCAGCCCGGCTATCAGTCGAGTCACGGCGGCTCGGCATTCGGAGAGCTCATTCGCTCGTACCTCAAGCTCGCCTACAAAGCCTACCGCGACCGCAATGCCGAATCGACCGCAGCATTGCCCGATGAAAATGGTTACATCCACGCCAAAGACAACGCCACCCACTTAATCGACGCAATGGATTACAACTTAAAAATGACGGGCGACGAAATCCGCTTCAAAATTCAATACAATTATTAAGACGAAATTGTAGCCGGCCGATCGGCAAATCGACCACCGATTCAAACAGCGGCGGCCTCGCTTTGCTAGAATGACGCATCGAATCAACGAGTGCGTTACGCTCATGTCCAGCTCGTCTACCATCGCCGAAATAACGCTTACCGAAACCCCATTACCGACCGCGGGAGCTTTACGCCGACTAGCCGCACTCGTGTACGATGCATTTCTGATATTTGGTTTGCTTGTAGTACCCCTGTTCATCGCCACCGCGCTGCTAAACCCGCGCAGCGATGTGCATGAAGGCAGCGTCACCCACGATCTACCCAGCATTGCGCCGAAGCCCGTTATCCTCGCTTATATGATCGTCGTGATCGTCGGCTTCTATTGCTACTTCTGGCGCACGTCGGGACAAACGCTCGGCATGCAGGCGTGGCGAATTCGTCTCGATGGCGAACAAGGACAGCGCCCGAGCTGGCGCCAATGCTTGATACGAGCAGCCGTTGGTTTCTTTTCGTTGCTCTGCGCGGGGCTGGGTTATTGGTGGATATGGGTTGACAAGAATCGAGCGAGCTGGCACGACCGCGCCTCTAACACGCGTGTCGTTGTGCTTCCGAAAAAGTAATTCCCCCGCAAAAAAACTGATCAGCGTCTACGCAGCACCAGCAAACCGGCAGTGAGGCTAACCAATATCGGCAATAGCGACGCTAGAATCGGCGCGAAGCCAAACACCAAACTCGCGGGCCCGAGCGTGTCCTGGCTGATACGAAACACGATACCGATCATGAGTCCCGTGAAGACGCGCGTGCCCATCGACGCTTGTCGCTGCGGGCCAAAAATAATCGAGGCCGCCACCAATACCAGGCTCACCACGGCGAGCGGCTGCAACAATTTATTCCACAGCGCCAATTCGTATTGCCCCGCATCGGTACCCTGCGCCTGCAAAAAATGCACGTAGCGCCAGAGACCGCTGATCGATAAATCGATCGGATTCAACACGAGAATATTGAGCAATTGCGGCGATAACTGCGTATCCCAGCGTTCGCGCGGCGATGACGACGACTCGACGTGATCGGCAAATAGGCGCGTCGTACGCACATCTTCGAGCAGCCAGTGATCCTCCTGATAGATCGCGCGCTGCGCAAACGCCGCGGATTCAAGATGCCGCGTCGCGTCGAGTGAAAAAATCGAAACGCCGAACAACTCACCATTCGGCTGTACCGCGTTGAAATGGATAAAACGATTGCCCTCGCGATGCCACAAACCGTATTCGCTGACGCTGATATCTTTCTTTTGCAGCAACATGGCGCGATAACTCTCCGCCACTTGCTGGCATTTCGGCGCGACAAATTCGGCGACAAGCAATCCGAACAACGCCACCAACAACGCCGGTCGCAGCGCCATCCACACAATACGTATGATGGAAACACCGGCGCTGCGCATCACCACCAGTTCGCTGGTCGTCGCGAGCGAGCCGAGACCCGCGAGACAGCCGATCAATACCGAAAACGGCAACAGCTGCGAAACGTGGCTCGGCAGCGCGAGCAATGTGTAATAAGCGGCTGGGCCCAGCGTATAGCGCCCCTCGATATTATTGGTTTGGTCGATGAGGCCGATAATTAAATCGAGCCCGATCAGCACCGCCAACACGAGCAGAATTGCCGCCGCCACTTGCTGCGCGATGTAGCGCGTTATCAATCTCACGGTGTCGACCTCGACACCATGCGACGTGCACGCCAACGCTGCGCTTGATCGGGCAGGAACACAAATAACAAACCGAGCCCAATGAAGATACCGTGTACCCACCACAAACCGACATCGAGCGACAAACGCTGCTTGGAAACGGCTTCGCGCGCAGCATTGAGCAATATGAGATAAATCATGAACAACAAAAACGCAGGAAATAATTTGCCGTAGCGGCCACGGCGATGATCGGTGCGCGCGAGTGCAACCGCCATCAATGTCGAGACTAACACCAGCAGCGCGAGCGAAATGCGCCATTGCAGTGTCGCTTTGGAATCGGGCCGCTGCGAACGCACGAGCTCGCGCGTCGTCAACGTGTCCTGCTTGCGATAAATCGGTGTCGAGGTGGCCTGCTCCATGAGCTGTCCCAACTTCGCGAAATCCATCACCTGAAATGCATTCGCGCCGGGCTGACCGAGATAGCGCGTGCCATCGCGCAGAATTAAAAATCGCTCGCCCGTGTCGGAATTAATCTGCGAATGGCCGCGCGCGGCGACGAGTATTACTTGTTGACTTGCACCATTGCTGTCGGTGTAGCGATCGGCCGCAAAAACATCGAGCATATCGCCCGTCGCGGGATCCATGCGATCGACGTACGTGACACGCCCACGCCCCTGATTGATGACGCGAAAACTACCCGCGGTCAACAATTCCAAACCCGTCGCATTGCCGGCATCGGCGAGCATCTGTTGCACGCGCAGCGTTGTGTAAGGCGTCACCAGCAAACTGGTTGTAGCGACCAGCGCCGCAACCAATAGCGCGGGCACCAGCGCCATCGCCAGCACGCGCTGCGGACCAATTCCGCACGCGCTGATTATCGTCATTTCGCTATCGACGTACATGCGCCCGAGCGCCAGCAAAACGCTGACGAAAAAAGCGAGCGGCATGATGAGCTCAAGAAAACCCGGCAACCGATACAGAATAATCGAAAACACCAGGCCGGGCGGCAGATCGCCCGCGGCAGCGGAACCGAGATACGCGACGAGCCGGCTGCTGATCACGATCACGAGCAACGTGAACGTCACGGCCAACATCGTCAGCAGAATTTCGCGGGTCATGTAGCGGAATAAAATCACTCGAACATTTCCAAAATGCGCACGCCCGTTTTCAATTGTGGGGCCGACCTCTACACTAGCGCTCGATTATCTTAATTGGGCGGCGGCGATTATCCCGAAAATCCCGCGATTTGTCTTGCGAGGTCGGACATGCAAATTATCGGCAAAGCGATTTCCAATCCCGAACAGCTGCGCAGCGCTTGCGTCATTGTCGGCATTTCCACGCAATCATCGACAAAAGCGCGCGGATTGCGCGGTGCGGCGAAACAACTCGATCGCGCGGCCGACGGCGCCATCGGGCGCCTGCTCAAACGCGGCGATATCAAAGGCGATTGGGCGCAAACGTTATTGCTGCCTGCGCTCGCCGGTATCGACGCCGAACGCGTGCTGTTGATCGGCACCGGCAGCGGCGATGCCGTCTCGGAAACCGATTACCGCAAACTTGTTCAAACCGTGCTGAGCGCGTTGATCGATTGCAAAGTCGGCGAAGCGCATTGGCTGCTCGACAATATCAAGGTCAAAGGTCGCGACGAATCCTGGCAGCTCACGCAATTGGCAATGGCGCTCGCGCTGCGTGAATACCGCTACACCGAAACATTGAGCAAACCGAAACCCGCGCCAACGCTGCGCAAATTAATCGTCACCAATGCGATCTCGGCCCATGCGCGCGCTGCCATGCAGCGCGGCGCAGCCATCGGGCGCGGCATGAACGTGGCGCGCAATCTCGGCGATCTGCCGCCGAATATTTGCACGCCGACACATCTCGCCAAGGAGGCAAAGGCATTCGGGCGCAAACACAACCAGCTCAGCGTGAAAATCCTCGAAGAAAAAGCCATGCGCGAGCTCGGTATGGGCTCGCTGTTATCGGTCTCGGCCGGCAGCGAACAGCCAGCAAAATTAATTGTCATCGAATACCGCGGCGGCAAGCGCGGTGCGCAGCCGCAGGTGTTGGTCGGCAAAGGCATCACCTTCGACAGCGGCGGCATCAGCCTAAAACCCGGCGCCAAAATGGATGAAATGAAATTCGATATGTGCGGCGCCGCAAGTGTATTCGGTACTCTGCACGCCATTGTCGAACTCAATCTGCCGATCAATGTTGTCGGTATTATTGCCGCTTCGGAAAATCTGCCGAGCGGCCGCGCCACCAAACCCGGTGACGTCGTCACCAGCATGTCCGGGCAGACCATCGAAATTCTCAATACCGATGCCGAAGGCCGCTTGGTTCTGTGCGATGCATTGACCTATGCCGCGCGTTTCAAACCCGCTGCGGTGATCGATATCGCCACACTGACGGGTGCGTGCGTGGTTGCGCTCGGCAAACACGCGAGCGGGCTGTACAGCAATCAGGACGATTTCGCGCAGGAATTGCTCGCCGCCGGGCAAACCGTCGGCGATCGCGCCTGGCAATTGCCGCTGTGGGACGACTATCAGAAACAACTCGACAGCAATTTCGCCGATATGGCCAACGTCGGCGGACCCGGGGGCGGCAGCATTACCGCCGCGTGTTTTCTCGCGCGCTTTACCAAAGATTATCGCTGGGCGCATCTCGATATCGCAGGCACGGCCTGGGATGAAGGCGCCAACAAAGGTGCGACCGGGCGCCCGGTTGGCCTGCTGACGCAGTACCTGATTTCTTGTAGCGAATAATCGTTGTGCCTGGCGGCGGCACCGGCACCGCCGGAGTGCTAGATTATTAAAAAGGGTTTTGAGTAATCGATGATGTCCGACGACGATTCACGCGCACCATCGAGCCGGCCTGCAGCCCGCCTGCTCGATGAACTCGAAGCGATCAAGGGCACGCTCCGTGTCGATCAGAATGCGACCACCGCGTTGCCGGCGGATATTCCGCTGCTCGACGACATGGTGATCGATAATCTCGACAGCAATGCAAAACTGCTCAACATCGAACAAATTTTCGACGAATGTATGAATGAAGAGAATACGACCGGCGAAAATCCCGTCGCAGAAACGGTCACAACAGCGGCGCCTCCCATGCAGTTTCCGCGTTTCACGCTCGATGTAACCGTCAGCGACGACAACGAATTTACCCCACCAAAACCGAGCGCAGAGCCCTCCGCTACACAACAACGACCGCGCGTACGCCCTGATTACAGCCGCGAAGCATTAATTCAGGAGTTGGTCGACGAGTTCATTCCGCAAATCGAAGCCGAATTGAACAAGCGCCTGCACCGGCTCGACGATGCATCACTACATCGATTAAAAGACTCGAAATAAATTCCACTCCGCCGTTTTTGGCCACCGCCAGACTCGGGTTATACTGCCGGACGCAACGGCGCGACCCACCGCTCACTTGCAGCGATCAGTTCCTTGCAACGAAAACCGCTCGCAGCGCGACCCTTATCCGCAGCGCAATCAGCATCGCCGCCACCCCTTTCTCAGCATTGAGTTACGAATTCAACACCATGGAAAATACCACGCAATCCAACGATCCCGGACAACAAACCGCCGCACTCGAAAAAACATTTCAGCCCGCCGCCATCGAGCGCAGATGGTACGAAATGTGGGAAAACGCCGGCTATTTCGCCCCGAGCGGAAAAGGCGATCCGTACTGCATCATGATTCCGCCGCCCAATGTCACGGGCAGCCTGCACATGGGTCACGGCTTTCAAGAAGCGATCATGGATGCGCTGATCCGCTATCACCGCATGCGCGGCAACAACACGCTGTGGCAGGTCGGCACCGACCACGCTGGCATCGCGACGCAGATGGTAGTCGAGCGTCAGCTCGAAGCGCAGGGCATCAAGCGCACCGAACTCGGCCGCGAGAAATTCATCGAAAAAGTTTGGGAATGGAAAGAGCAATCGGGCGGCACCATCACGCGACAATTGCGCCGCATGGGCGCCTCGACCGATTGGTCGCGCGAGCGCTTCACCATGGACGAAGGTTTATCTAACGCCGTCACTGAGGTGTTCGTTCGTTTATACGAAGAGAAATTAATTTATCGCGGCAAACGCCTCGTCAATTGGGATCCCGTTTTACACACGGCGATTTCCGATCTCGAAGTGGTGAGCGAAGAAGAACAGGGCTCGATGTGGCACTTCAAATATCCGCTCGCCGATGGCAGCGGACATTTAGTGGTTGCCACAACGCGCCCCGAAACGATGCTCGGCGATACCGCGGTTGCGGTAAATCCGCACGACGAGCGCTATCAACATTTAATCGGAAAAAACATTTTACTGCCGCTCGCCAATCGCGAAATACCGATCATCGCCGACGATTATGTCGACAAAGAATTCGGCACCGGCTGCGTGAAAATTACGCCCGCGCACGACTTCAACGACTATGAAGTCGGCAAGCGTCACAACTGTACTCTCATCAATATTTTTACTGCCGATGCGATCATCAACGATAACGCGCCGGAAAAATATCGCGGCCTCGATCGCTTCGTCGCGCGCAAACAAATCGTCGCCGATCTCGAAGCGCTCGGTCTTCTCGAAAAAATCGAACCGCACACATTGAAAGTGCCGCGCGGCGATCGCACGGGTGTCGTCATCGAACCGTGGCTCACCGATCAGTGGTATGTCGATGCAAAAAAATTAGCCGTACCGGCAATCGCCGCTGTTGAAAACGGCGACATCCAATTCGTGCCGCAGCAATACGAAAACATGTATTTCGCGTGGATGCGCGATATTCAGGATTGGTGTATTTCGCGGCAATTATGGTGGGGCCATCAAATTCCGGCGTGGTACGACAACCACGGCAACGTTTACGTCGGCCGCACCGAAACCGAAGTGCGTGAAAAAAATAATTTGGGCGATATTGCGCTCAAACGCGATGACGACGTGCTCGATACGTGGTTTTCGTCGGCGCTGTGGACTTTCTCGACGCTCGGCTGGCCCGAACAAACACCCGAATTAAAAACATTTCATCCCACCAGCGTGCTCGTGACCGGCTTCGACATTATTTTCTTCTGGGTCGCGCGCATGATCATGATGACGCTGCATTTCATCAAGGATGAAAACAGCAAAGCGCAAGTGCCGTTCAAAACGGTTTACGTGCACGGCCTGGTGCGCGACGCCGAAGGCCAGAAAATGTCGAAGTCGAAGGGCAATGTGCTCGACCCGATCGATCTGATCGACGGCATCGATCTCGAAAGCCTCGTGCAAAAACGCACGAGTGGTTTGATGCGGCCACAAGACGCAGCGAAAATCGAAAAAGCCACGCGCAAACAATTCCCGGAGGGCATCGCTGCTTACGGCACCGACGCCTTGCGCTTCACGTATTACTCGCTCGCTTCGACCGGCCGCGATATCAAATTCGATGTCGGCCGTATCGAAGGTTTCCGCAATTTCTGCAACAAAATCTGGAACGCCGCGCGTTACGTATTGGGCCAATGCGAAGGACAGGATTGCGGGACGGGGGAATATACATTGAGCCTCGCCGATCGCTGGATTATTTCCGCGCTGCAACGCACCGAGGCCGAAATGGAAAAAGCGTTTGCGAGCTACCGTCTCGATTTCGCCGCGCAGACAATTTATGATTTTGTCTGGAACGAATACTGCGATTGGTATTTGGAATTATCCAAACCCATGCTGTGGGATGAAAATGCGCCCTCCGCACAAAAAGCCGGCACTCGCCGCACGCTGATCCGCGTGCTCGAAACAACACTACGCTTACTGCACCCTCTGCTGCCATTCGTCACGGAGGAAATCTGGCAGCGCGTCGCTCCGTTAGCCGGCAACATGGGCAGCACCATCATGTTGCAGGATTATCCGCGCTGTAACGAAGCGCGCATTGATACCGCCGCCGAAAGCGATATCGCCTGGCTCAAAGCGGTCATTCTGGGCGTGCGCAATATTCGCGGTGAAATGAATATTTCGCCGGCGCGCGAAATTGCGTTACTGCTGCACAACGGCGATCCCGAAGATCGCCGCCGTAGTGCCGAGAACGCCGCGTTCTTGAAAAAGCTAGCGAAGCTCTCCTCCATCGAGTGGCTCGATACCAATGTGGAGCCGCCACCCGCTGCGACACAACTCGCTGGCGCTATGGAGTTATTGGTGCCGATGGCGGGGTTGATCGATAAAGACGCCGAGCTGGCGCGCCTGAACAAGGAGATCGACAAACTCGAACAGGAAATAATCCGCCTCGATACCAAGTTGGCGAATCCCGCCTTTACCGAGAAAGCTCCCGCTGAAGTCGTCGCCAAGGAGCGCGAACGACTCGCCGCACAACAACAAGCGCTGGCGCAACTCAAGCAGCAGCACCAGCGTATTAGCGCGCTATAAAATTAGCGGCGGGATTTCAAGTAAGGGTATTAAAGGCGTGATCGTATTCACGACACGCCGCCGATTACGTAAAATTAATTTGTCCCTACCCGCCTTTTCGGCGACCCTGCGCACCATAAGGTAAGCAAAATAATAAAGCGCTGGGTTGTAACGATGTTGGCGAACGCTTTTTCATATCCCCATAGCCGCGTAGACAACGCGAGTTGCAGCGGCAATCCTGTAGTCGTTCTCTCCACTTTTGATTTTCCGACGCGCGCTCTCTGCGAGTTTTCCTACTTGCTCCCCACTATCCCTGGCGGGGGATGAACATCAATTCACCCAAAGAACGTATGGAGTGATAACAATGACAACAGCTGAGTTTCAAGAGGACGCGGGTATGTCTGATCGTATCAAAGGAATCGTTAAGTGGTTTAATAATGCCAAGGGCTTTGGTTTTATAACCCACGATGGCGGTGAGGATGTGTTTGTCCATTTCCGCTCAATTCGCGGCGAGGGCTATCGTACGTTGACGCAGGGACAACAGGTGGAATTCGCTCTCGAGCAAGGCCCGAAAGGCTTGCACGCTGAAGATGTTGATAAGGTCTAAGTTTCCGGGCTAAAAATCTTGGTCTGATTGCGACCCGCGTTTTTGGCGCTGTACAGCGCCATATCGGCTCGCTGTAACCACTGGTGTACACTTTCGATATCGTCGTCGAGCTCGGAAAGGCCGAGACTGATCGTGAATTGCACCACCTCCTGTGCTGGACCCAGCACCGATTTCGCGGCGATCGCTTTGCGCAAACGCTCACAAAAGATCATCGCGCCATCCTGCTGCGTATTGGGCAGAATAACCACGAACTCTTCGCCACCATAGCGACCCGGGATATCGACCTCGCGCGACACCTCGCGCACTGTGCGAGAAACCAGTCGTATCGCCTCATCGCCGGTTTGATGACCATGGTTATCGTTTATTTTTTTGAAGTGATCGATATCGAACATCACCAGCGAGACATGTTGTTGCGCGCGCTTGGCGCGCTCCCACTCCTCGTGTAAACGTTCTTCCCAATAGCCACGCGTCCACAGATGCGTAAGTCGGTCGGTGCGACTGACCTGTAATAATTCGGCCTGCGCGGACTCCAACGCCTGCCGCGTCATCGCGCTTTCGGTGACGTCGTAAACCACAATCCCCATGCGCTCAACCTTGTCGTTGGCAGCGCGCAACGGTACGAACATCACGTTCTGGTACATGATGTCGATGTTGTAATGAATCGGTAAATGCAGAGGAAAGCGAAAGAGATACGGCCTCTCTTCCCATGTGGTATATACCGGAATACCCAACCCGAACACCGTTTGCATGCGACGCCACAACCATTGTTCGGGCAGCTCGGTGAACAGTTCCATGATCGATCGCCCCATGGCGTCCTCGGAGCGGATGCCGCTATGGGCCTGCATAAAACGATTGAAAACCTCAACATGCAGGGTGCGGTCGAGCACCACGATGCCAATATTGGAACTCTGGATAATATCCAGCAGCCAATGCAGCTCCTTGAAATCGTCGGCGTCCATTAGGACAACAGTAGCTCCATTTTGTTGAATAGCTCCGGCAGGGCCTGTTGATGAAACAACAACACCAGATCGCAGGCAGTGCGAAAACCCTCAAACTCATAATTCAATTCAATCGCCATGGTCTTGTCCCATGGAAACGCACGCTCAGCGAACATATCGTGCAAACTCTTACGCAGTCCCAGCACGGTCGGATAGCCGATAAGTACGTCTATCTCAAGCTGCTCAAGCACCGACTGAATACACGAGCCACTGAGGAGCGACGAAATCTCCAACATATGTTCAAGCTGTTCATGGCCCTCGGTGGCAGGTTCGTACCCCATCAATACCGACAGATCGCTGAGTGTCGCCTCGCTGAACAACAGCAGCGCTTCGCCGCTGATACCGTCACCGTAAAATGGCTGGGTGACCGCGGTTACATTTTCCTGCTCTTTCATTGAAGTCAGCGCCATCCTCACATCGGCGGACTCCAATAAATGAACCTGGGGAATCGGCATTTTGACAAATGTGGCGAAGCTGCGGGCAATTTTGTCCGCAGTGCGCCCAACCGCTATATTTGCAACTTCTTGGAAACCGTCGCGCAATTCTTCGCTGAATTCGATCATTTTTTACTGTTATGCCCCACGCGAACAGGCTCGACTCCTAGTACCGGCTAAGTTTAGCAGACCGCGCCACATCCAAGCAGGACCGCGCTCACGGACCCGGTTGGTCAACCATCTACCCGCCCGACTAGTAATGTGGCGGCAGCTGTGGCACGGCCTGCGTATCACGCCAGGCAAGCAAATCGGCCAGATGCTTTTCGAGTTGCGCATTACTCTGCTCCAATTGCGCCAGACGCTGCTGCTGCGCGATCACGATGCGATCCAACGTCTGCACCATATCTTCCTGAAAAGCGAGCTGCATTTGCAGCTCAATTAATTGTTGTTGTAACTGCTGCCAAAGCTCATTCATCGCACACACCCCAGGTAGACATCACTTCTCAACCAAGCCACCGGACTATAATGGGCGCCTTCGCGGAGATACGAATTATGGGACTAGTCTACAGCACCGAAAAAGGCCGCATGTGCCCGCGCTGCAAATGTCCGATCGGCAATTGCACGTGCAGCGCCTCCGGCACCACTAAAAATGCTCCGACAAGTAGCGATGGCTGTGTGCGCCTGCAACGCCAAACGCATGGCCGCGCAGGCAAAGTTGTTACAACAATTATTGGCGTGAATCTTCCACCTGAAGAGCTCAAGCAGTTTGCAAAGCGGCTCAAGCAAATATGCGGCAGCGGCGGCACTGTCAGTAACGGGATTATCGAGATCCAAGGCGATCATCGCATCGGGTTAAAATCGGAGTTCGAACGACTCGGCTACAACGTCAAACTCTCTGGCGGATAATGATTTTCGCCTTTTCTCCATTCCGCAACATTAATGACTCGTTAGATTAATTTAATTGAAATACTTTCATACGCATTTATTCGTATGCTCATAGGTATTTCTACGTCCGACGAAAAAACAAAAGCCGCTTTTTCAGCCCCTCGCTACATAGTTGCGTGCAAACGAAGTTATCGAAGGTCAATTGGCACGAAAACGGCATACGCATAACCGAAACACAATAATGTCAACTTTTCGTTATCGAACTTCTCGCGTGGACAGGGAGCCTGTCCCAAGGGCCTCATGAGGTGGAGAACTATGCGATCGACTTGTGAAGATGTGTTTACCGTAGCACGCGATTTCGGCGAACGGTATCAAATTTTAATTGCCAGCACAGAAGCATTGCGCAATGACGTCTATCGACTGCGCTATCAAGTATTCTGCGAAAAGCTCGGCTATGACATGGAGCATCGCGATGGCCTCGAATCCGACGAATACGATCGCGACAGCCTGCAAGTGTTATTACGCGAGCGCGTATCGCAAAAATCGGTGGGTTGTTTCCGGCTCGTGATGCCGCAGCGTAGCGGTCGCATCTGGCTGCCATTCGATTTATACGGAGTGCCACATGTCGATCGCAGTCTTTTTAACTGGAATTATGTCAATCACAGACGCAGCGTCGAAGTATCGCGTCTAGCGCTGAATGTACCCAGCAACCAACCTGCATCGACAAGTAATAAAAACACCAGCACGCCATTTCTAGCGACAGCTTTGTTCTACGCCGCCACCGCTATCAGCGCTCGCATAAACGTTGAAAATGTCTTCATGGTAATCGAGCCCGGTCTCGGGCGTTTGATCTCGCGCTTCGGAATCAAGCTAGAGCAAATCAGCCCGCCGTTTGAATATTATGGTCAGCGCGCGACATTCACGACGACAGTCATGCGCTCGCAAGCCGAATTGCTGACGCTAAAAGCGTCGTGGCGGCATCTTTACAATGTCATCGAGCAGCAATTGTTTACTGAAATATTGGCGCAACAGGTGGCGTGACCGATCGTTTTCGCGTTGGAAAATCTCGCTACCCGGTCACTCCCCGGTACGCGAATCGCGGTTGGAGAATTGCAGACGACGAATTTTTGCCGATTTAGGCAGCGCGGGTTCCGCAGGCACTTCACTGCGTCGCCGCTTTTCCAGCGTTTGTTCGATCGCGAGCGGAAAAAATAATAGTAGATCGTATAGCTGATGCACTAAGCGGCCGAGCTCCAACCACACCCTGCCGCTCAAACGCAACAAAACCGAGAGCACCGTGAGCAGCGCCACTGCGGCACTCGCCAATACCGGACGAGACGTCGCCAGCAATGCTTCGAGCGCCGGCGACAAGAGCGCCAACAACAGCGGTACGACAAAACCCGCACTCGCCGCCCCCCAAACCGACAAAACCTTGGCATCAGCGGTGCGAACGATAGCGCTCGACTCCAGCAGCAGGGCTTCACCGGTCGCGAGCGCCAACAGCAGCAAACTGGAAACGCCTATCGTCGCGGCACGCCCCCGCCGCGGTAGACCGCCGATCAACGGCAGCAAGCGGGTTATCTGGGTGGCTTCGCTGAGCACAAGTGCGACAGCCATGACGGCGATGGTAAATGCACCCGCGGTGAGAAAACTCGCAATCCCGGGTCCCGGCACCAGAACCGCAAGCGGCGCAGCCAGCAAATTCATATTGAGCGCCGCCAAAATTACGGCAACCGTCGACAGCGCCAGCGCCATCAACCAGCGCGCCAAGAACGACTCGACGCGCGCATCGGCTCGATTGGCGCAGAGCTCGCGAAACGCCGCCATTTGCGTATCTATGCGATGCGCGCGCGCAAGCAAATCGCGGCTATCGCGCCCCACTGTCGAGACCTGTTTGCTCACGCCACGCCAAAGCGGGCGTAGATCAGCGAGAATCTTATGGCGCGCGTTCACCGCCCAACGGTACTCGCGCATCACCTCGCGCTGCTGATCGAGCACAGAGCTGTGGATATCCTGCAGCACGCGACCGACCGGCTCAGGGTTGGTTTCGGTTTGCAACTTCGCTATCGCATCAACCGCATCGACCCAGCCCGGCGGGGACGGCGGCACCTGCGCGCTGCGGTCGAAGTCCTCCTCCATCAAATTGACGTGTTCGTTGATCGAGCGCTCGAGGTGCTGGAACTTGGTCATGTCCTGCTCAACCGCGGCAGCGACACGCTGGAACTCGCGCTCGAGCTGGCGCCGCGTAATTTCCATTTGTAACGCCAGCATCACTTCGCGATTGCGCGTGTCGACGCGTGCGGCGAGCGCCGTGCAGCCGCGCGCAAGCAGGCGCGCAGCCCGATAACCGCCGCGGCTGACACGGTCGATGAACGCATGACTACTGCGCTGCGTCAAATACAGCACAGCGATGCCGGTGACCAATAAAATCACTAGCGCGGCGATGGGATAGTCGGACCAAAAGGCAAAAGAGTTCATCGGTAAACCAAACCCGGCTGATGTATTTTTTCAGTCTACCGGGATCGGCGGAAATTGCGAAACCAAACTGCTTACAATCTGCGCAGTTTCGCAGTTTTGTCGGCTCCAAATATGTCGCCTAAAACCTGAAAATAATTTTATATATCTTTAATTTAAAAGGATTTTTAAAACTCAGTGGCAGCGAAGCCCTGCTCACGCATACGCGCCAATTTATAGCGCAACGTGCGCTCACTGATCCCCAGACGGGCCGCTGATAATTTGCGGTTGCCGCGGGTATCCCGCAGTGTTTGGCGAATAATTTCAAATTCACGCTGCTGTAAATCATCGTCTAGTCCAGCAGCGAGGGTCGCCGCGGCAGCGGTTTCCGGAACATCGAGCGATTCCGCCGAGGCCTCGTCAAGCTCGCTCAAGCCCACGCCAGCGTACGGATCAAGAAAGAGATCGCCGGCGTTGATTAATGTTCCATGATGCATAATCAGCGCGCGCTGCACGACGTTATCGAGCTCGCGAACATTACCCGGCCAATCGTAACCGCACAGCGCGCGCTCAGCATCGTTACTAAACCGAACCGCACCCAACCCCATTTTTGCGACATGCTTTTGCAACAGGCAGTTGGCGATTGCCGTTATGTCACCACGACGCTGGCGCAACGGCGACCATTGCAGCGGAAATACGCTGAGCCGATAAAATAAGTCTTCGCGGAACCGGCCCGCTTTAACCTCCGCGCGCAAATCGCGGTTGGTCGTCGCCAGGATGCGTACATCCAGTTTAATGAGCTGGCGGCTGCCGAGACGTTCGACTTCGCGCTCCTGAATAACGCGCAGCAGTTTGGCTTGCAGCGCCAGCGGCAATTCGGAAATTTCGTCGAGTAACAAGGTGCCGCCGTTCGCCTGCTCGAATTTACCCGGCAGCGCTGCTTGCGCGCCGGTGAACGCGCCTTTCTCGTGACCGAACAACATCGCTTCGAGCATGTTCTCGGGAATCGCCGCGCAGTTGATCGCAATGAATGCGCCGTGTGCACGCTGCGACTGCTGATGAATATACCGTGCGAGAACCTCCTTGCCGGTACCGCTTTCACCGCAGATGATCACCGTCGAATCGGTTGCGGCAACGCGTCGCGCCAATTGCAAAAGCTGCTGGCTGCTCGCCTCCACCGCAATCGGCTGATCCTCATCCCGCCAGGCCGCACCCGTATAACGCGCGACAACATCAACCAATACCTGCGGTTTAAACGGCTTCACCAGATAATCGACCGCACCAGCACGCATCGCCTCCACCGATTTAGCGATACTGCCGTATGCCGTAATTAACAACACGGGGAGTTGCGGAAACCGCTGTCGCAACTCGTGCAGCAATTCGTGCCCATCCATGCCACCCATGTTGACGTCAGACACCACCATATCGACATAATTATGCGCAAGCAGATCGAGTGCTTTCTCAGCGCTTTCAGCCTGTATAACACCGGCACCTGCAAGCTCCAGGGTATCGACGAGCGCTTCGCGCAAACTTGCGTCGTCTTCAACGACGAGCACACGCGCCGCCTCAAGCAGCGCGCGCACCTCACAAATATCGTTAGATGCGGCGAAATCCGTCACCCCTTTCATTTTATTCATCGCACTAGTCATAGGCTGTTAAGCTCCCAAAGCGGTAACCGCAGCTCAGCGCACGCGCCACAACCCAGTTCCGAGTTAATGACAAATTGACCTTGATGCGCCTCAGCTACCGCACGCACAACCGCAAGGCCAAGACCGGTGCCCTGCGCCTTGGTGGTGAAAAACGGCTGGTTGAGCCGCGCGGCGGTCCCGCCATCAAAGCCGATACCATTATCTGCAATGGTAATTGAGACCCAACGAGAGTTATCGCTTGCAACCGGCTTATCGCTTACAGCTAAACAACAATCGATTTGAATTTTTGGATCGCGTGCGCAAGCTTGAAGAGCGTTGTTGACGAGATTGGTCAGTGCACCGATGACACTGTCTTTATTGCAGTGCAGCAGCGCGGTGCTTGCGTTATTCACAACAACCAATTCTGCACGCGCGGTAGCGATGGGTGTTTCGATAGCCGCTTGCAGCGATGCGAGCAATTCGGCCGTGGTAATCGTATCGGTCAACTTCACATCGCTGCGCGCGAATATCAACATATCCTTTACTTGCTGTTCCAGATGCTGCAACCGGTCGAGCAATTTGCGCGAAAATTTTTCGCTTTGCGCCGCGCCCAATCGACCTTCACACAAATGACCGGCGTATAGCATTGCCGCCGACAGCGGCGTGCGGATCTGATGCGCCAGCGACGCCACCATTTTGCCCATATCCGACAAGCGCTGATGATGACTCAAGCGCTGCTGCAGCGCGCGCGTTTCGGTGAGATCGGTGAGCAGCAGTAACTGACCCGGTTCAGCGTCGAGCGAGCGCGTCGCGATACTGATACGCCGCCCATCGCGCAATGAGATTTCGTGGCCGTCATCGCCGCGCGGCGCAAAACTGCGCTGTATCACCTTGCGCCACAACTCCCCCGTTAGAGGCGAGCCCAGCAAATCGATCGCGGCGGGATTGCAATCGGCAATGCGTCCAAATTGATCGAGCACGATGACGCCCGCCGGCAACAAGGTCAGCAGACTTTGCAATCGCGCGGCAACGCGCTCTTTTTCCTGTAACTCTTGCAGGCGCTCTTCGGCGACACGGTGCAGCTCACCGTCGAGTTGCGATACGCGCTCCTCCATCGCGCGATAGGTATCGGTCAGCTGCTCTGAAAGTTCATTGAATAACTCAAAGGCGGACGCCAGCTGCGCGGCGGCGGGTACGCGCTCCGGGTGAATGCGTTCGACTGCGGGTGATGCCATGAACTTCTCCTCATGCCTACCAGGAAACACGTATTACCTGGCAACAGATGCCAGCGACGGAAAATCGTCGCCAAAGCGCTCTGGGGAGGGAAACTGCAAGGCCTATGCCGTAATTATTTTTACAATAAAGTCAAAAAGTTAGATGACTGAAAAAGTGAATCGGTCAGTCTGCCGACATACCGGGCCGCAGCATGCCGTACTTGCGCATTTTTTCCACAAGCGTGGTGCGGCGCGTTTTTAACTTTTCTGCCGCGCGCGCGACGACACCATGGCTGTCATCGAGTGCCTGCTGAATCAGACCGCGTTCAAGATTCGTTAAATACTCTTTGAGATCGATACCATTCACGGGCAGCAATGCCATGGTGTCGAGACTGGCCAGTGCCGGTCGACCATTGTGGTCAGCTTCTGGCAACTGCAAATCTTCGTCGCTCTCTTCGACATGACGAAATTTTTTCGGCAAGTCTTGCACACCCACGACGCCATAAGGATGCAAAATCGCCATGCGCTCGACGAGGTTGGCAAGTTCGCGCACGTTGCCCGCCCACTCGTGACGGCACAGCGACATGATTGCAGCGGAATTGAAACGCGTCGATCCGCGCTTCTCGGTTTCGAGCCGCGTGATCAGCTCGTTTAGCAACAGCGGAATATCTTCGATCCGCTCGCGCAGCGGTGGCATTTCGATCGGAAACACATTAAGCCGATAATACAAATCCTCTCGGAATCGTCCTTCGCTGATCATCGTTTCCAGATCTTTGTGCGTCGCCGCGATGATACGCACATCGGTTTGAATGGTCTTATTGCTGCCGACGCGCTCAAAACTGCGCTCCTGCAACACGCGCAGAATTTTCACCTGCATATCGAGCGGCATATCGCCGATTTCGTCGAGGAACAAGGTGCCGCCTTGCGCCATTTCAAAACGGCCGGCGCGACTCGTAATCGCTCCGGTAAAAGCGCCCTTCTCGTGACCAAATAACTCGCTTTCGAGCAACTCGCGCGGAATCGCGCCGCAATTCACCGGCACGAAAGGCTTGTGACGCCGATGCGAGTTGTAATGCAAATTGCGCGCGACCACCTCCTTGCCGGTGCCGGATTCGCCCGTCACCAAGACAGTGACTTCTTTATCGGCGACCTGCGCCATCATCTCTCGCACTTTCTGCACTTGGCGGCTCGTGCCCACCAAACTGCGAAATAGTTGCAGATCGCGCTGCAGGGTGCGGCCCGCATGTGTATCGAATTGCTCGCGATATACCTGCGCGCGATGCAAGGTATCGAGCAGCTTGTTATAGCTGGGTGGAAATTCGAGATGCGCGATAACTTTGCGCTGCATATCGGGATCGTCAATCGCATCGAGCTGTTGTTCGGCAAAGATGATCACGGGCACCGTGGCGTCCCACTCGTGGATATCGCGCAACAGCTTCGTTAACGGACGACTGCACGCACCCAGAAGCACCGCTCCCACCGCGCGGC
Source organism: uncultured Verrucomicrobiaceae bacterium (assembly GCA_964500675.1). Lineage (GTDB taxonomy): Bacteria > Pseudomonadota > Gammaproteobacteria > Pseudomonadales > CAMLJR01 > CAMLJR01. The sequence continues at coordinate 679,944 of CAZCNY010000001.1, forward strand.
TGCCCTGCTTAGCAGCAGGACTCTGCAACAGCTTGGTCCATGCCGCACAATCGAAACTGCGTGGATTTTCTCCCAAGAAATCGAGTATCACACCAAAATCATGGCGGCGCTGGTCGCTGTCATCGATCAGGACAACTTGCTTTTCTTCCCACATGCTGGCATCCAATCAAACGCGCCTCTTTTGCGTTGTTAACTCTTTAACATTGTTAATTGGCACTAGCATGCCGAGGCTTTGACGAGTTGATGAGAAAATCTTAGCTATTATTTTTGACAGGTCAAATTAATGACATGAAACAGCCGAAAAAATTGTTTTCACCTGTCAACTAGCCGACCCGGATTGACGCTCGACCGCGTAACGCTGTAACCACAACTCCATATCTGACGCGATCAACGGTTTGCACATCAGAAATCCCTGCACTTCGTCGCAGCCTAAATCGGTAATGATTTGCAGCTCACTTTCCGACTCCACTCCCTCGGCGATCACTTTAATATTCAAGCGGTGCGACAAACTGGCAACGGCCGTCACGATGGCGGACTGCTCCGACTCGTAAGCGATGTCGCTGACGAAACAGCGGTCGATTTTTAGTGTATCGATAGGAAAGCGCGTCAAATAACTCAACGACGAATAGCCGGTCCCGAAATCATCGAGCGCAATCGAAATACCATGTCCGCGCAACTCTTCAATCACGGAGTGAGCGCGCGGATCGCTCATCAGCACCCCCTCCGTAATTTCAAGCTCCAAATGCTGCGGCGCCAAGCCCGATTGCGCTAATGCCGTGAGCACCATAGCGGCGACGTTCGGCTCGCGAAACTGACGCGCGGAAATATTTACCGCAACACGCCCCGCAACCAAATCCCGCTCCAACCATTGACGAAATTGATAACAGGCAGTTTGCAACACCCAGCGCCCGATCTCGACGATTTGGCCGGTCTCTTCGGCAACATTGATGAACTCCGCTGGCGACACATGGCCTCGCGTCGGATGTTGCCAGCGAATTAACGCTTCAAATCCGGTCACCGCGCCGCTGCGCACGGCGATCTTGGGCTGGTAATACACGAGAAATTCACCGCGCCGCAAAGCTTTGCGCATGTCGCTTTGCGTGGACATCTGCGTCGCAACCTGCGCCACTAAATCGCCGTGATATTCGCGCACATCGGAACGCGCTTCCGTTTTTGCTTCGCGCAATGCCATATCCGCCTGCTGTAATAGCACCTCGGCCGGACAATTCGCTTCATTGGAACAACTGAAACCCAGACTCGCCGTGACAAACACCTCCTGACCGCGGTAGAGAAATGCCTGTTGAAACAATTGTCGCGCCGCCTGCGCCAAATCGCGTGCGGCCTGTCGCGCGGAAGTACTGGTGATCAACAGCGCAAACGCATCGGCACCGAGGCGCGCGACGAGTCCGGCGCCAAACTCGCCGCTGACATCGATCGTTAGAGACAGCCGATCCAGCAATACTTGCGACGACGGCGCATCCACAAGCCGCGTCAATCTTGTCGCCACTTGCCGCAATACGGCATCGCCCGCGCCGTGCCCCATTGCGTTGTTGACGCGACTGAAAAGATCGAGATCGATGCAGATCAGTGCGACGCTCTGACCAGCGAGATGCGCGCGCGGAATTTCCTGATCGAGAACGAGCTCCAGCAGGGAGCGATTGGGCAAAGCAGTCAAGCGATCGAAGTACGCCAAACGCAACACTTCGCGCTCGCCCTCTTTGCGCGCCGAAATATCCATGCTGATGCCGAGCAAATGCCTGGACGCATCCTCATCGGGCACCACGGCCAAATGCATTTCCATGATACGTTCGCTGCCATCTGCAAACTGCACGCGATGTTCTACGCGCCCGCTGTCACTCTGTCGAATCGCGGCGTAAATTGCTTGCTCCAGTGCCGCTCGATCATCGGGGTGAGTGACATCCAACAGGCAACGGAAACTATTTCCGCACTGTTGGGAGTCGATGTTGTACAGCTGACACAACTCATCGGATATCGATACACGATTTTTATCGATATTAAATTCCCAATGCCCGAGCTTGGCGATACGTTGTGCTGTCGCCAGAGATTTGCGACTCAGACGCAACTCCTCGAACAACGAGCGCGCTCGCAACAGATAGCGAATACGGTGCACGAGCAAAGCGTGATTGATGGGCTTGGTGATGAAATCGGTGGCACCTACTTCATAGGCGCGATCGATCGATGCGACATCGTCGAGACCCGTCAGCATGACGACAGGAATGAAATGCGCGCGTGGGTGGCGCCGCAATTGCACGCACACCTCGAAACCATCGATATCGGGTAACAGCGCATCGAGCAGAATCAAATCGGGCTCGGCGACAAAAGCTTGCTCGAGCGCCGCCTGACCGCAATCGACACCGACGACGACAAGCTGGGCAACATTGAGAATACGAGTAATTAGCGCGCGCTCGACCGGGTTATCCTCAACTACCAGGATAACCGGAGCGTTTTCATTTGGCGCTTCAGCGTCCGCTGATGACAACATCTTCTCTGCCATCCCTTTCCAAGCAAAGCCCGCGCATACAGGCTCGACGTTGTACAACGTTAGCGATGGGCTTTGCGACAGCGGTTACATAGCCGTATGGCAGCGCTGAAATCAGCCTCGTGCTACCGCGTCCTCGATACCATCCCATCCCTCTTTTATTTTCCGCATCAGCTCGGCAACTTCGTCGAGAGCGGCTTCACTATTTTGTATATTCGCTTCAAGCAAGCGACGTTGCATGTAATCGTAGAGCGCATCCAATTGCTCCGGCAGTGAACTCTCCACTTCTTTATTTAAGCTTGCCTGCAAACCCGCAATGATATTCAACGCCTTGCTGATCGCGAGGCCTTTCGCGGGCACATCATTGCGTCGCAACGCGCCTTTGGCCTCGGCGATACGCTGCAGACAACCCTGCATGAGCATCTGGATAAGTTTATGCGGGGAAGCTCCCTCCACGGCTGCTGAAGTGTTGACCTGTTGATATTGAGATACTGCGCGCTGGCTTACCATAATTGACTCATTCCTCCCGCTCGCCACGGCGTTATGTGAAACAGTATAGGCAGAGGCTGCAATCGAAAAATTAAAGTTGCGTAAATATCGCTTATGGGTAGCGGCTAGGCGGCCGATAACTTTACCGGCAAAAAGAAAAATCTACTAAGCAGCCATCGAATGTAGACCTATCGCAAAACCGCGCCGCAAAGCGATAAGCCATAACCATTCAATCTAAACAAAAAATTAAAGGTCCCGGAAAAGACGCCGATACCCATGGTGAGGCAAGCTCAAGTCGGTGTGGATTCACACCTCAGTAGTCAAACAACCTTCCTGACGGCAGCAGACCGGACGGGAGTCGAGGAGAAATAAAATGTCACAGATTATCAACACCAACATCAACTCGTTGATTGCTCAGAATAACCTGAACACTTCACAGAGTTCATTGCAAACGTCGTTATCCCGTCTGTCTTCTGGCTTGCGCATCAACAGCGCTGCAGATGATGCGGCTGGTCTCGCGATCGCATCGCGCTTCACTACACAGATCAACGGTCTCAACCAAGCTTCTCGCAACGCTAACGACGGTATTTCGCTCTCGCAAACCACGGGCGGCTCACTTGCCGAAGTCACCAACAACCTGCAGCGCATCCGCGAGCTGGCCGTGCAATCCGCCAACGGCACCAACTCCGCCAGCGATCGCTCGGCGCTCGATTCCGAAGTACAGCAGCGCTTGGCTGAGATCAACCGTATCGCCACGCAGACCTCTTTTAACGGCTTGAATGTTCTCGACGGCACTTATGGCACAGAACAGTTTCAGGTCGGCGCTAACGCAGGCCAAACCATTTCCGTAACGCTGTCACAAGGCGTCAAGCTCAGCCAAATTGGACAAATCGCAACGGGAACCTCCACCTCGACGACAGGTGTTGGACAAACAGCTCTCGGCGGCACAGGCACCTACCAAGTTGGCTCTGCCACTGCCGTCACCGTAGGCGCATCGGTTCAAGGATCGCAAGTCGGTCAATCCGCAGGCAGCGCTTACGCGAAAGCAACGGCAATCCAATCGGCCGGTGTGGCAGGCTTGACTGTTACGGCACAAAACAACGTCGCGCTCAACGTCGCGGCAACCACGACCACCGGTACCGTGGGTACGCCCGTAGCAACCTCCAATTACAGCCTCACCATTAACGGTACTGCTATTTTTGCCAGCTTCGACCAAAGCGCCGGCGCAACACTAACCACGCAGCAAATCACCGATGCGATCAACGCGCAAAGCTCTACCACGGGCGTCAGCGCGGCGCTTAACGGCGGCACCTTATTGCTGAGCGCAGCTGATGGCCGAGACATCAACATCGGCCAAACGGTAGGTGTTGGTACCGGCGGCGGTGTGACTGCCGGGGCCGCAACGACCGTCAATGGCACGAGCTACAATGCGGGTTTAATAGGCACGGTCGCACAGGCAACCAGTTATGCCGCCAACGCGTCGACCAATAGCGGTACCCTAACGCTTTCAGCCAACGACAACATCACTATCACCGGTGATGGCGCCAACTTAGGCTTTGCAAGCGCTGCCATCACGATCGCAAAAGACACCACGACACTATCGTCGGTCAACGTGAAGACGATTACAGCAGCTAACGACGCTATCAAACGCGTAGACTCAGCGCTGCAAACGGTGAGCGGTATCCAAGCAAACCTCGGCGCTATCCAGAACCGCTTCAACTCGGTCATCGCGAATATTCAATCGACTTCGCAGAACCTGACTGCATCGCGCAGCCGGATTCAAGATGCCGATTTCGCAGCGGAAACGGCTAACCTGTCGCGAGCCAACATTCTGCAGCAAGCCGGTATCTCGGTGTTGTCGCAGGCCAATGCGGCACCGCAACAAATACTGTCGCTGTTGAAGTAAATTAGATGGTGCGAAATAGCGCTGGCTTCGGCCAGTGCTTTCTTGCTCGAATGGAGAAGGTATGTGAGCCATGATTAACTCAATTGTTAATTCTGGGTTTCAGAATGTGCCTGACACGCGCAGCTCGGTCTTGCCCGCCTCGGGCTCAAACGCCACAAGCGTGAGCCAACCCGCCGCACCTGCACAAACCAACGCTGCAGATCCGACGCAAATCAAAGATGCGGTCAGCAAGCTGAACGATTACGTACAAAGCGTGCAACGCAATCTGTCATTCAGCGTCGACAAGGACAGCGGCGAAACCGTAATCAAGGTCTATGATGCTCAAACCAAAGAGGTCATCCGGCAGATTCCGCCCGATGAAACTTTGCGGCTTGCCGCATCTATCGACCAGCAACTCACGCATTTGCTGGTCAAAGATCGAGCGTAAAAAATAAGCGGGAAGCAATTCCCGCTTTTTGTCTTAAAGGTTTTGCGGTGTTTGTTGACTGGCACATGAAATGCACTAGACAACGAAAGTTATCACAAGCTGTCAAATGCATGACTCATTGATCGGATTTAAATTATGGCCACCACGATCAACTCGCTAACACCTACCAATACAACGTCCACCAGTTCGACAAGCAGCACTTCGAGCACAGCTAGCGGCTCGACGAACACGGGAACAATTTCTTCGCTCGGGTCAGGTTCCGGGTTGGATTTATCCGGTCTGCTGACTCAGCTGGTCAACGCCGAAAAAGCGCCGCAACAAGCCATCATCGATGCGCAAACCGCGACAACCAACGCGGAAATTTCTGCGCTCGGCACATTGCAATCGAAACTCTCGGCCTTTCAAACCGCGTTGGCCAACCTGAAAGACACCAGCGATTTCAATAGCAAAACAGCGACATCGAGCGATACCACCTTATTCAGCGCCACAGCGGTTAGCACTGCTGATGTCGGCAGCTACAACATCGGCGTAATTAGCGTTGCTCAGGCCAATAAGGTCGCATCCGGTAATTTTGCCACGCAAGATACCGCTGTTGGCAACGGTACTTTGGCGATAGGTGTCGGCAGTCAATCGTTCAATGTGACGATTACCGCGGGCGTCAACGATACGGTTGCGGGCATTCGCGACGCGATTAACGCCGCACCGAATAATACCGGCGTAAAGGCCAGCTTGCTGACTGTTAGCAACGGCACTGGCGGTACCGCGGTAAAACTGGTTTTAACCTCCACCAGTACCGGCGCGGCAAATCAAATTTCGGTGAGTACCACCGATAGCGACGGCAACAATACCGACGCTTCCGGCTTATCGCAGTTGTATTATTTAAAAAGTGACGCGGCCAGTCAGCTCTCGCAAGTGAATGCCGCGCAAGACGCGTCCATTACCGTGGATGGTTTTCCCGCGACAAGCAGCACGAACACATTTTCAAGCACCATACCGGGCGTCACGATTACGACGCTGAAAGGTGCAACCGATCCGCTGAATCCACCCAGCGCGCAATTATCGATTGCCACCGATACCAGCAGCGCTGCCAAATCTATTCAGGACTTCGTGACGGCCTACAATGATCTGGCGAGCACATTTACTCAGCTTGCTGGTTACGATGCCACGACACAAACGGCGGGACCGCTGTTTGGCGACAGCAGTGTTGCATTAATTCAATCGCGTATTCGTCAGGCGATAGGTTCTCCGGTCAGCGGTGCGGCTTCCGATTTGAATAGCTTGTCGTTAATCGGTATCACCACCAACGCAGACGGCACGCTGAGCTTTGATACCAACAAATTCACCGCTGCAACCGATGGCCGTTTCGCCGATCTCGGCAAATTGTTTTCGGGGACAACAGGGGTCGCCGGCCAACTCGATAATTTAATCAGCAATTTCACCAGCACGGGCGGCACGCTGGCGGCCCACCAACAAGCGCTCAATGATCAGCTGACACAATTGGGCGACCAACAAACCGCCCTCAATGCTCGCATTGCGGACTTTCAAGCACGCTATCAGGCGCAATTCGCCGCGCTCGACGCCATCGTGCAGCAACTTAATCAAACCAGCAGCTACCTCACTCAGCAATTCAATGCCATTAACAACGTCGCTGTCACCTCCAGCGGCTCAAGCAAAAGTGGTTAGGCCGAGTATTTAAATGGTTAACGAGTCGATCGAACTCAGCTGGCGCGCGCTTGAATCGATAAATGCTTCGATGCATGAAGCAGCGAGCACGCACAATTGGCTGACCGTGCTCGAACTGGCGACAAAACGTCACGCCATGCTGCAAGAGCATTTCAACACGCACCCGGTGGGTCCTAACAACGCGGATTTCTATCGCCGACATATGGACAAGTTGGTACGCGGCGAATCGGAGCTACAAACCGCGGTGCGCGATGCAAGAAAAGCGCTGATGAGCGAAGGCTTGCAACTTCATCACCAGCAGCGCGCGCTCGGTGCCTATCTCAATGCCGCGACAAATTAATTTTTATAAGAAATTAAACAAACTCAAACTGCTGATTTTCGCGAAACTCTGTTGTGCTGCCTGCAGCACCAAATTTTCCTGATTCAACTTTGAAACAGCCGAAGCATAATCCAAATCCCTGACCTGCGACAAAACTTGCTGATTGGTTAAACCCAAATCGTTCTGCAAGCCGCTGGCGCTCTGCAACACATTCAAGCGCGCGCCAACTTTGGCGCGCACGGTGTTGAGGTTAGTCTCCGCACTATCGATATTATCGAGGCTTTCCGAAATCAAATCGTTCAACCGTTGTTTGTCGGTCGCCGAATCCGAAAGCGTATTGAGACCCGTGATCAATTTATTGATCGTGGTGAACATATCCTGTGTCGACGGCGCATCCACCGTAAATGTATCGCCGTTCGCGGGCGTACCGACAATATCGATCTGTGCGCCGTTAAATTGAATCGGCTGCCCCGACACGTAATTACCGGTCGCGACGGGCGCCGTCGCAGGCACGGTGTCGATCTGATAAGTCGGGGTCGGTCCGGTGGTGTTGATACTGATGGAATACGGGCCATTAAAATTCGTATTGAATTGTGTCTGATCGGTAATCTGCCCCATCGCGATCGTAGCATCACCGGTATTTCCGGCGCCGACACTCGTCGGCAAACGATTCGATGCGACATCGACAAAAATCTCTTGCCCGCTATCATTGATCGGCACATACGTACTCGACGAGATTTGCACGTAGCGCTGTCCCTGATCGCCGCGATAGGTGTAACTGGTTCCGGTCTGCACAAATGGGGCCTGCTGTCCCTGAAAGCCTGCAAAAATATATTCGCCATTCGCGCTGCGTGTATTGGCGATTCCCGCGAGTTCCTGTAAACGTTGCGTCAACTCAGCACTGATTGCCTGACGATCCGACTGCGTCAGCGAACCATCACCGGCCTGCACCGCCAGCTCACGCACGCGCGTTAATAGCGTGTCGACATTACTTAATTGACTGTCTTCCAAATTAAGATTGTCGGTGGCTCCGCCAATATTTTTTTTATATTGATCGATATTCGCCTGCGTTTGATTCAATTGCAGAATTTGCGCCGCGGCTACCGGATCATCGCTCGGCGTTACGACGCGCACACCCGAAGACACCTGGCTTTGCGTTTTCGCCACTTGCGTCTGCGCATTCAAAATACCGCTCAGTCCCTGCGTAAAAACCTGTACGAGCGAAATACGATCCATAACTCACCTATTACTGAAAGGCTTGCAGCAATGTCGTAAACAGCGTGCGCGCGGTGCTGATTACCTGCGCCGAGGCCTGATACGCTTGTTGATATTTAATAAGACTCGCCGCTTCTTCGTCGAGATTGACACCCGATACCGAATCGCGGCTCGCCTGTGCCTGCGTCAGCAGCGTATTCGCCGCGTCGCGGCTGTTTTTTAGTGACGCCGTAGTCGAACCGATATCGGAAACCAACGTGCCGTAGGCATCGGCAAAATTCTGGTTGTTCGCCGCCTTCACCAAATTCAAGCCGGCCAACGCCAATGCGTTGCGATTATCGGAGCTGCCGCTCGCATTTCCACTCACGGTAAATTGATCGCCCGCAGCGGGATAACCCGACAACGTGAACTGGTACGAAGGATTTCCCGCAGCATCGTTGATTTGAACGATGTTGTTTTGCCCCAGTGTAATCGATCCGGTCAGCGGCGGTACAAACGCAGCGGGTACTGCTGGGTTGCTGTTATTTAAAACTTGATAGGTGATTGCCGATGTAAATCGAATCAGCAATGGCTGCGCAAGCGGTGTCGCCACATTGAGGGTGGTACCGGGTACGTCGGCTTGATATTCGGGCACCATGACGCCCTGCGAGATCGCGCCGTTGCCGCTGTTGGTGCTGCTGGTATTCGTGCGAATCGGCTGCGCCAACGCCAATTGCTCGGGGTTTTGCAACGTCACCGCGATATTTTGCGCGCCAAATCGTGTCGGCTCGATGGTAAAACTGTCGCCATTCGCAAACGTTGACGGCAGCGTAATCTGCACTTGAAAGCCATCGACATCGCCCGTCGCCGGAATCTGCGTTTGCCCCACCGCCAGCGCTCCACTATTCACGACAGTGTTATCGCTGAGCCGAGTCAACGTATACGCCGTCGCAGAACTAAAGGTGAGCTTGTAATCGCTGGCCGTCAACGCCGACGGATTATCGATAAAAACCGAGGGCTGATCGGTACCGCTATTGGTACTCGCGCGCACCGCGCGCGCGGCCATTGCCGACGCGGTATTAATATCGCTAAATACATTGACGCCGGCATTGCCATTGAGATCGATACCTAATTTATGCTGCGTATTGATCGCATCGCTCAATGTGATCGCGATACGCCCGAGCGCGTTATACGTGGAATTCAGCGTGCCGCTTTGAAATTTCACCAAACCACCGAGACTGCCGCCCGTTATAAATTGCGTGACCTCTAAACTGGCGTTGCCGACTTGTAATGAAATCGACTGCTGCGACGGATCGGCGCTCGACGTACTCGAACTCAACGCGTTAGCGGTATTGCCGACCACCAGCGGCTGACCGCTACCGATGAACACGTTGACCATGCCGTTGCTTTGCTGCACAGCATTGACGCCGACCAGCTCCGACAGTTGCCGCAACAGTTCCTCGCGCTGATCGAGCAATGAATTCGGCGGCGTACCTACGTTCCCGCCCTGATCGACGATATCCTGATTCAGCTTGGCGATGCTCTGCGCAATGCTGGTGACTTGACTGGTCTGCGCTGCGAATTGCTGGCCGACGGATTGACTCTGCGACTGCAAATTTTCATACAGCGTATTGAATCGCAGCGCCAAACTACTCGCGTCGCTCAACACAACCTGCCGCACGGGAATCGACGTCGGATCTTGCGAAGCCTGTTGCACATCGGAAAAAAAAGTTTGCAACGCGGGCGATAGCCCTGTCGATTGATCCGCCATGAGTGAATCGAGTTGATTGATTTGCGTCGAGTACGCATCCAACTCATTGAAGGTCGCGGTATCCGAGCGCAGTTGACTGACATAAAACTGATCGACGACGCGTTCAACCCCAGTCACCTGCACGCCGGAACCGACATAACCGGTACCGACAAATTGCTGCGGTTGCGGGGCGAGATTCACGCGTTCGCGCGAATAACCCGGTGTGTTGGCGTTGCTGATGTTATTGCCAGCCGTCGCGAGCGCGACACGCGACGCCGCTAAGCCGCTAACACCGATGCTCAATATGTCGGACATGGCTGTCTCACCTGTTGCCGGTCGCGCTCGGTGTCAATTCATCCCGGTCGAGCAACGCCAACACTTTTTGCGCATACTGCGGATCGCTGGCATATCCCGATTTAGCTAACGCATGGATATAGGCGCGCGAATCGCCAGCGCATTGCAGTGCGGTTTGATAGCGCGGATTCTCCGCAATCAGTCGCGCATAATCCGCAAAACTCTGCTCGGGCGAGTCGTAGACACGAAATCGAGCCCAGTCGCGCACGGCCACGCCATTCTCATATTCAATCGTCGGCACGGTGACGACCGCGCCGCGCCAGCTGTCGTCGGCTTTGATATTGAAGAAATTGAAACTCGATTTGCCGTTGGCACACTGCAAAACTTTTTGACCCCAGCCGGTTTCCAGCGCCGATTGCGATAACAGCACGCGGCTATCGACGCCTAATTTTTTGGCGATACGCTGCGCCAGCGGCCGCAACGTTTTTACGAATGTCGCCGGAACACCATCGAGATTGGCAGCCGCCGCGCTCAGTTGCGCGCTGTCCTCCGCCGTCACCTCGCCATCGCCGCTGAACAATTGATAGATCGCTTCCCGGACTGGATTGTCGACGGCTGCTGCAGCGGCGTCGCCTTGATTGTCGCTCAGCAACGAGGACAGTATCGACTGGCGCTTGATGTCGGCAACGCTGTGGTCCGTCGTTGCATTTGGTGCGGCCGCGCCGTCGCCGAAACGGCCTTGCAGTTGGCGAACGATAGCGTCGGCAATTCCAAAGCCCTTACCGCGACTCAAACTCAACGACAACTGACTGTCGAACATATCCTGATAAAATTTTTCATCCGAGCTCGACGTGATATCGCCATCGGCAAAGACCGCATTAGCGTCGCGCATGCTTTTCATCATCATCTGCACCATCATCGATTCGAATTGATGCGCGATATTTTTCAGTGCTGCGCTTTTATCGGTATGCCCCTGCGCCTTCAATTGCTGCAGACCCGCCAGATCGGTATAAATATCCGAGGCATCGACATTCGCTAGCGGCGTGGTTTCGATCACGATATCGCTCTCAATTACGCGTCGACAAAATACACAACATCGCTAAATCACCACCAGCTCGGCGTTGAGAGCGCCCGCTTCCTTAAGCGCTTCGATGATCGCCATCAAATCGCCCGGTGCGGCGCCGACTTGATTCACCGCGCGCACGATATCCTCCAGCGTGGTGGCTTTATGCAATTCAAACATGCGATTGTTTTCCTGCTTGACACTTACCGTCGATTGCGGCGCCACCACAGTCTGTCCGTTAGATAACGCATTCGGCTGACTGACCTTGACGCCCTCGGAAACCGTCACCACCAAACTGCCGTGCGTGACAGCCACTGGACTGACCGTGACGTGATTGCCAACCACGATAGTTCCCGTGCGCGAATTGATAATGATGCGCGCCGGCGCCTCGCCCGGAGTGACTTGAATATTTTCCAGCGTCGACACGTAAGCAACGCGCTGATCCGTCGATTGCGGAGCGGTGACATGGACCGACATCGCATCGATCGCCGCCGCGACGCCAGGCCCCATTTTATCGTTGATCGCCTCGGCAATTTTCGTCGCCGTCGTGAAGTCGGAGCGCCTTAGGTTAAATGTTAGGCCATTGCTTTCGGCAAAATTGTTCGGCACTTCGCGCTCGACCGAGGCGCCATTCGGAATGCGGCCCGCACTCGGAATATTGATTTGCACTTTCGAGCCATCGGCGCCATCGGCACCGAATCCGCCGACGACTAACTCGCCTTGAGCCAGCGCATACACCTGCCCGTCTGCGCCTCTCAACGTGGTCATCAACAAGCTGCCGCCGCGCAAACTTTTCGCATTGCCGACCGACGACACCGTGACATCGATCGTCTGCCCCGTTTTGATGAACGCCGGCAAGGTAGCGTGCACGCTGACCGCCGCTACGTTTTTCAATTGAAAATTGGTACCCGTAGGAATCACGATACCGAATTGCTTGAGCATATTGCTAAACGATTGCGCGGTGAACGGCGTCTGCGTGGTTTGGTCGCCGGTTCCGCTCAACCCGACCACCAAGCCGTAACCGATCAACGCATTCGAGCGCACGCCCGCGAGTTGCGCGAGATCTTTTAAACGCTCGGCATGCGCATCGATGCTCGTAACGAGCAGAGCGACAATCATCAATACACGCGTAAACACAATGCATAACCCCGCTTTAGAATGGCCACCACTGCGAACTGAAGAAACGCGACAGCCAACCCTGCTTATTCGATTCGGCAAGTTCACCGCTGCCGCTGTAAGCGATGCGCACATCGGCAACCTTGGTCGAAGAGATACTGTTATCGGGCAGCACATCTTCGGGGCGCACATAGCCGCGAATGCGAATGAATTCTTCGCCGCGGTTCAGCGTCATCCATTTCTCGCCGCGCACCTCAAGCAATCCGTTAGGAAGAACATCGGAAACCATGACAGTAATCGTGCCGGTCAATTTATTGCTTTGATCCGCGCTGGCGGCACCGCCGAAAGTGCGCTGCGGATTGACTTCGGTAGCCATATTGACGTTGCCGATTTTCGGCTGCGCACCCAGCACAACGCCGGCATCGATGCTGACCTTGTCGTCTTTTTGAATCGCAGTATCGGCTTTTTTACTCGACGTCGTGCTCTCCGCCAAAATAATCGTAATGACATCGCCGATGCGATGCGCGCGCTTGTCTTCAAACAGAGATAAACCAGCGCCGTTTTGATAAAGGCCACCAGGGCTCGGCGGCCGCGCCAGCATCGACGGCGCGGATACGGGTGCATACGCCGGGTCGCCCGGTTTTGCGTCGGGGCCGACAGTGCACGCCGCGAGCGCCGCCACCAGCAGCATCGCCGCACCCGGTCGCACCGATTTATTCAGCACTGTCATCGTGTTCATTCGTTACAGGTTCTGCGTAATGAATTGCAGCATTTGATCGGAGGTGGCGATCACCTTCGAATTCATTTCGTACGTGCGCTGTGTCGTGATCATGTTGACCATTTCTTCAACGACGTCGACGTTCGAACTTTCCAGCGAATTTTGATCGACATTGCCGAAACCGCTGTTGGCGGGCTGCCCCTGTTGCGGCGAACCGCTCGCTGCCGTTTCCAAAAATAAATTCGAGCCGATCGCCTGCAGACCGGTTGGATTGATAAAGTCGGCCAATTGAATTTGACCGACTTGTTGCGGCGCTGCTGACCCGCTGACCTGCACGGAGACGATGCCATCCTTACTGATCGTTACGCTTTGCGCGTTCTGCGGGATGGTGATCGAAGGTTGCAATTGCAAACCGCCCGAGGTGACGATCTGACCGTCGGAATTCAATTGGAATTCGCCGTTGCGCGTATAGGAGGTGCTGCCGTCGGGCATGAGAATTTGAAAGAAGCCTTTACCATCGATCGCCATGTCGAGCGGTTTGCTGGTGACCTGGATATTGCCTTCGGTAAATTGCTTGGTGGTACCGACCACGCGCACACCGGTGCCGAGCTGTAAGCCCGATGGCACCTGCGAACTTTGCGACGATTGCGCGCCGGGTTGCGCACGCACCTGATACAGCAAATCTTCAAATTGCGCATCGTCGCGTTTGTAGCCGACGGTGGACGCATTCGCAAGATTATTCGCTATCGTGGTCAGGCGCGTGTTCTGCGCACTCAAACCGGTTTTGCTGACCCACAGAGCTTGCATCATGATTCAAATTCCTCTGACGACATCTGTAATTCTGTTTATAAAACCTGCAAAATTTTTTATCGAACCTGTGACGAATCGGTTTATGAAACCTGTAATTTCGTTTATGAAACCTGCAATTTCATTTATGAAACCTGTAACAATTTGGTCGCCGCGGCGCTATCGTCTTCGGTAGTGCGCATCATTTTCATGTGCATATCGAATTGCCGCGCCAGTGCCATGACGCTGGTGAACTCATCGACAACATTCACATTCGAACCTTCGACAAAACCGCTGCGCACGCGCACGTTATCGTCGGTCTTTAACGCGGCCATACCGGGTTTCAAATACATCAAGCCGTCTTCACCCTTCTGCAATTGCGCGTTATCGGGATTGACCAATTTGATGCGGCCAAGCTGACTCAAGGCATTCGGCGCCTGCCCCTGCTCGCGAATCGAGATCGTGCCGTCAAAACCGATTTGCACTTTTTCCAGCGGCGGCAATGTGATCGGACCGGTGTCGCCGAGCACAGCGTGACCATCGGCAGTCAGCAATTGTCCAAGCGCGTTCACCTGCAAAGAACCGGCACGCGTGTACGCCTCTTTGCCGTCGGCGCCGCGCACGGCGATCCAGCCGGGACCATCGAGCGCGACATCGAGATCGTTGCCGGTTTGATTCAACGAGCCATAAGCGAAATCGGTTCCGGGATTTTCGGTGAGTGCATACGCGCGACTTTCAAAACCAGCGCCGCCGTACACGCCCATCGCGCGCGCCTGTTCAAAATCCGCGCGAAAGCCGGTGGTATTGGCGTTGGCCATATTGTTTGCGTGTATGGATTGCGCAAGCGCGATATGTTTGCCGCCCGTCATCGCGATGTATAACGCTTTGTCCATTGCAACTCCTCTACGCGCGGTGAGTGAAAGGCGCGTCAAAAAAATTTCTCGCACAAGTGGCTGAGCAATATCGGTGCCAAGCAAATTCGAGAAATTAGTGTGCTGATTTATAAGGGAAATATAAAAACAAAGGCCGCCATTGCGGCGGCCGGAGGAAATTTTCTGCCGAGCGGCGGCAAGTTGCCGCCGTGCATTTTTCAGCGCGCAATTATCAGCGCAAATTGATGATGGTTTGCGTCACCGCATTATCGGTTTCGATCGTTTTCGCATTCGCTTGATAATTGCGTTGCGCGAGAATCAGATTAACGAGTTCACTCGAAATATCGACGTTCGAATCCTCCAGCGCACCGGCTTGAATCGAACCGCGCGAGCCGGTTTCCGGCTCGCCGATAACGGGCTGCCCCGAATCGAATGACTCCGCCCAATCTGTATTACCGATCGGCGATAAGCCTTGTGGGTTGGCGAAATTTGCCAATGCGATGCGGCCCAGTGTCAATGCCTGACCGTTGGAATAACGCGCGAACACCGTACCGGTGGCATCGATATTGATTCCTGAAAGCCGGCCAGGTGCATAGCCATCCTGGTCCAATGCGTTAATCGTCGAGGCTGTACCGAATTGCGTCGAGCCACTGAAGTTGATGCCAAAACCGAGCGCCGACGCATTACCCACCGCGGGCCAGTTGTCATTTAAGGTGGGCACTGTGCTAGCGACAGGAGGAACTGCGTTGTTAACAACACCGGTTAAAGCGCCACTGGTATTAAACGTTACTTGCCCGAGCGCGTGCGGCGCACCGCTGCTATCCAAATCGGTATAGAGATCCCACGCGGTGCCGCCACCCGCCGGAGGCGTTGCATTTTTCACGTAGTACGAAGTCAGCACATGCGGCACTCCCAGGCTGTCGTACACCGTCGCCGCGGTAGACCAGTTATAGCTAGAGGGGTCAGTTGTGTTGAACGGCGTCGTGGTAGGTACCGTCGAACTGGCGTCCAAATTAAACCGCAGGTTGACCTGCGTCGTGGCGCTCGGGTTGATATCCGATGTCTGAATTTTCAAATCAGCAGTAGCACCACTCTGCACGACACCAGCAGCATTGGCGGTAAAACCCTGCAAGCGCGAGCCGTTCGTCGAAACAATATAGCCCTGGTTGTCCAAACTGAAATTGCCGGCGCGCGTGTACGACGGCGAACCCTGATTATTCAGAATGAAGAAACCGTTGCCGTTGATCGCCAAATCGAGACTGTTGTTGGTGATGTTGATGTTGCCCTGCGCAAATTGCTGCGCGATTTCAGTCACCAGTACACCGCTACCCGGTGTGCGCGCACCGGTACCCAAAATCGAATTCGCATAGACATCGCCAAATTCAGCACGCGACTGTTTAAAACCGGTGGTGCTGGCATTGGCGATGTTATTACCAGTAACAGATAAATCTTGATCCGCTGCCCTAAGGCCGCTCAGTGCGGTATTGAATGACATAGCTACGCTCCACTATTCGCCTAAATTACCTAACACATTTACGATGTTGAAAATCACAAAATATCTTTCACATCCGACAGCGCCACTTGCCCGACACCGTTGACATTCAATGTCACGGCTTGATTGGAGCCCATCGTAACGCTGTTGACGTTGGCGCCGATATAGGTCGTGACAGGCGTCGCTGTCCCGCTATCATTCGCCGTCACCACGAATTTATAAGATCCCGTTGGAAGCGATGAACCATCGCTCGCGGTGCCGTCCCAGGCAAACGGCAGATCGCCAGCGCTTTGCGAACCGAAGTCCTTCTGCAACACCAATTTGTTGCTGCCATCGTAAACTTGCAACTGCAAATCCGCCGTGCTGTTAGGCAGCGACATAGTTCCTTGAACCACACCGCCCTGTGTCAAATAACCCGTATCGGTTTTCACTTCCACGGTGCGACCAACCAACGCCGACGCCTGTAATGCCTGACTCGATTGAAAACCGCTGGCGAGCGACGTCATCGTCGTATTCAAATTCTGAATACCCTGCAGCGAACTGAATTGGGCCAGTTGCGCAACGAATGCGGTATTGTCCTGCGGGTTGAGCGGACTCTGATTTTTCAATTGCGTGATCAATAGTTTCAGAAAATCGGCTTCACCCAAACCACTCGCTCCGGATGTTGTGCCGGTGGTGCTGGAGCTGGAGCTGGAGCTAGTGCTTGCGGTACTCGTTGTTTTGCTATTATTAAGCGCCGCAATAATTTGCGAGGCACTCGTGCTGGACGAATCGGTCACGGTAGTCATTGCAGCTTGTCTCTCACGTTAAATTTGTCTCTCACGCTCTTTTCGCTAACTGTCAATTAATTCTCAGCCGTCGATTACTGCCCCATCGACAATAATTTTTGCGCCATCGTCTTCGCCGATTGCAGCATTTCCACATTGATTTGAAACGAGCGCGATGCCGAAATCATGTCCGCCATTTCTTCCACCACATTGACATTCGGATACAACACGTAACCATCTTTATCCGCGAGCGGATGTCCAGGCTCATAACGTTTTTCCAACGGCGCCTGACTTTCGGCGATGCCAACCACCTGCACGCCGGCACCGCCCTGCCCATCATCATTGATATCCCAACCGTCGGCCTGCCCCATTCCGTTAGATTGTTGAAGCGCACTCTCCTGCACCGCCGCAAAAATGGGATGGCGCGCGCGATACACCTGATTCACGCTGCTCGCCGCCGATTGCGCGTTGGCCAAGTTACTGGCAATCGTGTTGAGCCGAATGCTTTGCGCATCCATCGCGCGTCCGGAAATATCGAATAAATTGGCGTATGACATGACGGTTACCTAACGCTGCTTTTACCCAATGTATTTTATTGACATACGTACTATTGACCTACGTGTTATTGACCGCTGATCGCAGTTTGCAATCCTTTAAATTTTGAATTGAGAAAATACAGACTCGCTTCAAAATCCATCGAGTTTTTCGCGAAGCGCGCCATTTCCTGATGCTCTTCCACGGTGTTGCCGTCGATCGATGGCTGGCTCGGTTCGATGTAGAGCAAATCACTATCGCCGTTATCAAACGCAAAGCTGAGGTGACGCGCATCGGTGCGCACGGGTTTCGATGCTTCGAGCTCTATGGTGCTGGCACTGGAAACATTGCCCTGCGATTGCTGTTTGGCCTGTTCGAGCAGACTGGAGAAGTCGACATCGCGCGCTTTGAAATTCGGCGTGTCGGCATTGGCCAAGTTGTTGCCGAGCACTTCCGCGCGATGCGCACGCAGATACAACGCCTGCTCGTGAATGCCTAACGCGTTTTGGAAACTGATCGCCATAGCGCTGCTCCGGAATCGATCTGCGGCTAGATTTGCCGCAAGCCTCTGTCAAACCAGAAAAAGCAATGGCTGTACCAGATTTATAGGTGACTGTTTATCAAGGGGTTTGAAGAGAATGAAAGGAAGGAGCGGCAGCGTCCGCGGCAAGCCATTGCCGCTTCAATACGAGTGCGGCAACGCCACCATGCAAAAGCAGCAATGCTCAAAAACGCACATCACAACGCTTTGTAGATAATGCCGGGGTTGCACTGGACCATCTGATAGTACTGACTGGCATCTGTCGGTCCTTCGGATGCGCCCAGGATCAGATAACCACCGGGTTTTAGCGTGGCGTGGATGCGGCGCAGGATATCGGCTTTGCGCTCGCCCGAAAAATAAATCAACACGTTGCGGCAAAACACGATATCGAACTTGCCGAGCGTGACGTAACTGTCAAGCAAGTTGAGCGATTGAAAGCGCACGCGCTGCGCGATTTCTTTTTTCACGCGCCAGCGATCGCCGCCGATGGCATCGAAATAACGTTTGAGCCGCTCGCTCGAAAGCCCGCGCGACAATGACAGCTGATCGTACTCGGCTGACCGGCACGCTTCGAGCATTGAACGCGACAGGTCAGTCGCGACAATTTCAACCGGCTGGCGCAATACCCTCATGCTGGCCGCGCGATATTCATCGATCGCGATGCTGATCGAATAAGGTTCCTGTCCCGATGAGCAAGCCGCCGACCAGATACGCAGCGTACCCGTAGCATTGCGCTGCAATTCGGGCAGCAGTTTTGTGCGCAAAATATTGAAGGGATGAACATCGCGAAACCAGAGCGTTTCGTTAGTCGTCATCGCGTCGATAACGGCTTCGCGCAATCCGCGTTGCGACGTCTGCTGCATACGTCGAATCAAATCGCGCAGGTCGTTTATCTGATATTCCAGCAGCAAACTCGCGAGCCGGCTCGTGACGAGATACTGCTTGTTATCGCCCAAGACAATACCGCAAGCTTTTTCCAAGAACGCGCGAAACTCTTCGTAGTGTTCGCGCGCGGGTACGCCACCGATACGCGGCACATTACCGGATAAAACGTCTCGCTTCATTCGCTTACTGCGTCCGCCAAGTTACTACAACACGAACAGTCACGGCATTAGCAGCCGTAGACAGCACTCTAGTTCGGAACAAGTCAGCAAAAACCGTCATGCGTTATTCTGCTCGTCGGCTTCACGCACACGTTGCGCGACAATCGCAGCCAGCGAGTCGGGGTTGAATTTCGCGAGAAACTCATTCGCCCCTACTTTTTTTACCATCGCTTGGTTAAACACACCACTCAGCGATGTGTGTAACAAAACATAGAGATCCGATAAGCGCGGGTCCGCGCGCACTTCAGCCGTCAGTGTATAACCGTCCATTTCCGGCATTTCGATATCTGAAATCATCAGCATCACTTTACTGCTGACTTTTTCGCCCGCATCGGCGATCGCTTTCAAATAATCGAGCGCTTGACGACCATCGTTGAGTGTCGTGGTTTCCGCGCCGACCGATTCGACGCAACGCTTGATCTGCTTGCGCGCAATCGCCGAATCGTCGACGATCAACACATGCTTGGAAACTGCCGCGCGCGTAACGGCCTCGTCGATGATGCCGGCGGAAATATCCTCGACCGGCGGCGATATCTCGGCGAGCACCTTCTCGACATCGATAATTTCAACAAGCTTGCCGTCGACCTCGGTCACCGCCGTCAAATAATTATCGCGACCAGCGCCTTTGGGTGGCGGATGAATCGCCTCCCAATTCATATTGACGATGCGCTCCACCGAGCGCACAAGAAAACCCTGCGTCGCCGTGTTGTATTCGGTAATGATGACGAAACAATTCTTGATATCGCCCAGCGGCGGTTTACCGATCGCCAACCCCAAATCCATCACCGAGATGGTGCCGCCACGGATATGCGAGATACCGCGCACGACCGAGCTGCTCTTGGGAATCGACGTCAACGCGGGACAAGGCAGCACCTCGCGCACTTTAAACACATTGATGCCATACATCTGCGGACCTTCGAGCTTGAACAACAACAGCTCAAGCCGGTTTTGCCCAACCAGCTGGGTGCGCCGATTAACCGTGTCTAATATTCCGGCCATGTCGTCTCCGCGCCGCAGCGCAATTCGTTAAATCTCACAGGCATGGATATTGCTCGAACTCAGACAATGTGGCCGAGCGTCAAAATCCTCGCGCCGCAAGCGTCGCCCATGCAACCGCTGGTGCCGGCTCGACGCGGATTCATAGAGCATAGCCAAGATCATGATGGTTCGTTATTTTTTACGTATTAGTCACATCGCACGTGCGCACCTTCTCGCCGCGATCGGACTTGTTTTCGCGGCCGGAGTTATTCCCGCTACGGCAGCAGTGGCGGCCGAACACGGCGTCAACGCCGACATCGGCAAATTCATGGAGGGCTATGCGCGCGAGCTGGCCAAGCAGCTCGGCGCGAGGACGCGTGTTGAATATAACGCCCCCACTCTCGCCGCCAGCGCAGAAACACGGACCTGCCCCGAGCCGCTTGCGGTCAGTGCCCGAGACCAAACGCAATCGCTGAGCCGGGTGACGTTATTCATCGCCTGCGGCAGCGAATGGTCGATCTACGTGCCGGTTGATCTGCATGTTTTCCGCCCCGTTGCCATCGCCACCAAGCCGCTCGCCAGCGGCACCGTTGTGACAGCCGAGGACGTCGAGCTGACTGCGGTCGACGTTAGCCAACTCATCGGCACCTATCTCACCTCGCTCGATGAGGCGATCGGCATGGGCGTGAAACGCCCCATCGCGCCGGGGCGGCCGCTCTTTTCTCAACAATTGGAACCGCCGCTGTTGATCCATCGCGGCGAGACCGTCGTGATCAGCGCCGAAGCGGGGAGCCTAGCCGTCAAAATGACCGGTACCGCGTTGACGGATGGCCACCGCGGCGAGCAAATCCGCATCAAGAATCAGGCAACCTCACGTATCGTCGATGCCCGCGTGATAGCACCCGGACAAGTCGTGGTCTCGATGTAGTCGATCACCGGAGGTAACGCGCTGGAAAAGGAAAAGGTTAGCCAGGTCAGCGCCTAAAGTTGATGTTAAAGTGGCCGATAACCTCTGTGGGAAATCACCACTTTGCAATTTGCGGGAAGGACTTTGGGAAATGGCAACCGATATTAAGGGCCTCGGATCGCCGACACCGCCGGACCAGACGGCGTTGCGCAATACGGGCACCACCAAGGAGAGCGGCGCGGCCGCCAGCGAGCGCGCGGTTCAACCGCCGGCGGCGGTGACACCAGCGGCGAAGGCAACAACCGATAGCGTCAATTTGAGCGCCCAGGCCCAGGCCTTGAAAACGCTGGAAGAAAAGTTACAGAAACAACCCGCTATCAATGAAAAGCGGGTGGCGGAAATTAAAGCCGCGCTCGCCAGCGGCAACTATAGTGTCGACGACCTGGTAGTCGCGGAAAAACTGCTGGGATTCGACGAGCTATTCAAATAGCGCAAGCCTCACCTCACAGCGCGGCTTGCTCGGATGGAATCTTGAGGTCGCATCATGAAAGCCACTCAACGCACTCCCGACTGGTCTCTATTCGATCATGCCCTGCAGCAGGATATCGCGCATAGCGAACAACTGCTCGCGGTGTTGCGCAGTGAGCGCAAAGCACTCGAAACGCGCGAGTACGACGATCTGGAAAATTTGATCGCGCAAAAGAAAACCTGGATCGAACGGCTCGAAACCAATGCCGCCCAGCGCCAGCAGTGGCTATCGCAGCAGGGTTTCGCGGATGATTTCATCGCACTCGATATCGTCAAACAACAAGCCCCCGCGGTTGCCGCACGCTGGGAAGCCGCCGCCTCCGCATGGCGCGAATGCCAAACCGCCAATCAAGTCAACGAGCAGATCTGCCGCCGCACGCGTTTCGTCGTCGAACGCGTGCTCGATATCTTGCGCGGGCAGAACACGCCATCAACCACCTACGATGCGAACGGCTATTCGCAGCGGGCGCAAAACGGTCGCACTATCGGCAACGCTTAAGCCACGACATCGACTGACTCCCATACACATTACTTCTCCACTCGTTGCGCGCGCGCCAAACTTGCGCAACAGTTCGCTTCGATCATTATTATTCTGCGCAAAATTTCATTTGAGAGACACTCATCGATGCGAACCGACTCTGTGGTGCCGCAAATCTATCATCTGACCTGGGATGAATTTCACTGCGATACGCGCGCACTCGCGCAACGCTTGCTAACGAGCGAAAAAAAATGGCGCGGTATCGTCGGTATCGCGCGCGGCGGCTTGATCCCGGCAGCAATTATTGCGCGCGAATTGAATATCCGCCTGGTCGACACGATATGCATCGCGAGTTACGATCATGACCAACAAGGCTCAGCGCAAATTTTAAAAA
Source organism: uncultured Verrucomicrobiaceae bacterium (assembly GCA_964500675.1). GTDB lineage: Bacteria > Pseudomonadota > Gammaproteobacteria > Pseudomonadales > CAMLJR01 > CAMLJR01. The sequence goes on from CAZCNY010000001.1 coordinate 702,783, forward strand.
CGATTACCGGTGACGACCGCGATTTGCTGTTGATCGACGATCTTGTCGATACCGGGGCTACCGCCGATATCGCCCGAGAATTATTGCCGCGTGCGACATTGGCGGCGATTTACGCCAAACCCGCCGGCATGGCGAGAGCCGAATATTGGCAGCGCGAATTTTCGCAGGATACCTGGATTCACTTTCCCTGGGACTGCGCGTACACGAACGGTGAATACCGCTACGCCGAGCCACTGCACAAACAACACGCCCAATAAAACGATTTGGCCTCTGCGCACACACCCGCTAAAATGCCGCCTGCTCGCAACGCCCCCGTAGCTCAGTGGATAGAGCATTCGCCTCCTAAGCGAAGGGTCGCAGGTTCAACTCCTGCCGGGGGCACCAACTTCTACGTCGAGCTGCCATCACCACACCCGTCTCGCCAAAATCGCGAATAACCATTCCGGTATCAAACTAATTTCATCTTGACCGCGCGCTAATTAATTATTGAATTGCCACATGCTGCTTTGCACTCGTCTGACTATTGCGCCAGCTCGACGGCGGTAAACCGAATTCGCGTTTGAAGGCGCGGTTGAATGCGGCTTCGGATTCGAAGCCGATTTGCCCAGCGATGGTGACCAGATTTTTGGTGCCGTCGCGCAATTCTTTTGCGGCTAATTGCAAACGCCAGCGACTCAAATATTGCATGGGCGGTTTGCCGACGAGATCGGTGAAGCGTTGCGCGAGTGCAGAACGCGATAAACCCACCTTGCTCGCGAGTTCGTGCACCGTCCACGCGTGCGCGGGCTGTACGTGCATCAATGCGAGCGCGCGTCCGACGAAGCGATCGCGCACGCCCGCGAGCCAGCCGGCGTGATCGGTTGGCAATGCATCGACACAGCGGCGAACCGCTTCCAAAAATAATAATTCCGACAGTTTACCGAGCACCAAACTGCTGCCCGCGCGCAACTCCGCCGCCTCGCTTGCCGCGAATTGCAACGACGATTCGATCCATGCCGAACGCGGATCGTCGCGCAAATCGACTTTAAAAATTTTCGGCAACGCAGCAATTAACGGATTACTCCGCGTCTCATCGCAGGCAAGAAAACCACACACGATGCGCGTGAGGCGACCGCCACCGCCATACGCCAATCGCAATACTTGGCCCGGCGCTGTTTCCAAATGTCGCGCGAGCAATGGCGCCGATGGCACCGGCGTAACTTTCGGCGAACTCGCCAAAATGTGCGCCTCGCCCTGCGGCACCACCAGCAATTCGCCAGCCTGCAATTGCACTGCCGATTGCGGATCGTTAACCAGCCATGCACAACATTTGCCTTCGGTGATCAGATGATAGGAAACAATGCGCTCAGACGGCGGCAAATAGGAAGCGCATAACATCATGTCGGTCTGACCGATCACGCCCCACGGTTCGGTAAGTTCACCGTGCAGATAAACAGCGCCGCCCAAATGCACGCGCTGCAGCACATCGGAAAGTGCATCCATCGGTAGCTCCTAAAAATCGGTAGCTCGTAAAAATCGGGAGCTCCGGAAACCGGCGTTTCGCGCAACGGATGTGGACGCCGAATCATTTCTACGCCGCGTTGCGTTAACGATACTGATCGCGCACCCATTGGTGAATCAACGTATCGCATCAACATCATGCTACAGGAGACCCGCAATGTCAGCCTCAACCATTACGTCGCTCACACCCAACCCGCTCGATGCCATTAAGAGCCGTCAGCAGATCGCTTGGTCCACGGGCAATTACGCCGTGATCGGCACCACGTTGCAAATTGTCGGCGAACAATTATGCGAAGCGCTCGATCTGCACGCCGGCGCTCACGTTCTGGATGTCGCCGCCGGCAATGGCAACGCCACACTCGCGGCAGCGCGGCGCTTTTGCTCGGTGGTATCGAGCGATTATGTTCCCGCCTTGCTGGAAGCAGGCAAAGTCCGCGCACAGGCCGAAGACTTGGATATTACTTTTCAGGAAGCCGACGCAGAAAAATTGCCTTTTGCCAATGAATCGTTTGATGCGGTCCTCTCAACCTTCGGCGTCATGTTCACACCGCAGCAGCAAAAAGCCGCGAACGAACTTGTGCGCGTATGCCGGCGCGGCGGCAAAATCGGTCTTGCGAATTGGACGCCAGAGAGCTTCATCGGCCAATTATTTCGCATCGTCGGACAATATGTTCCACCCGCGCCCGGTTTGACCTCACCGATGGTTTGGGGAACGCAGAGCGGTCTCATCGAATTATTTTTCAATCAAAATGTGCGCATCACCACGCACGAGCGCGAATTTGTTTTCCGCTACCATTCCGCGGCGCATTGGCTCGATATTTTTCGCACGTATTACGGACCGCTGAACAAAGCCTTCAACGCGCTCGACGCCGGCGATCAAGCCGCGCTCGCCGCCGATTTACTCGCGCTAATGGAAAATGGCAATCGCTCTGGCGACGGCACGCTGGTCTTACCCAGTCAATACCTGGAAGCCGTTATCGAACTGCGCTGATCCCCATTTACCCGCGGCGGTACGAGCCGATACGGATATCGGCTCGCGATTTTGTTATGCTCACCCACACGCAAAAAAGCCGGAGAACATCATGCGCCTGATCGGTATGCTCGACTCACCTTATGTGCGGCGCGTCGCCATTTCGCTCGACCTACTCGGCGTTGAATTCACGCACGAAGCGGTTTCGGTCTTCAAAGATTTCGAGCGCTTTAAACAGATCAATGGCGTCGTGAAAGCGCCATCGCTGATCTGCGACGACGGCGAAGTGTTGATGGACTCGTCGCTGATTCTACAATTCATCGAAGCCACGCTGTCGAACAGCGCTTCGCTGTGGTCGCGCGATGTGCGCACTAAACAGCACGAAACGCGCGCCGTCGGCCTCGCGCTCGCAGCGTGCGACAAATGCGTGCAGCGTATTTACGAAATCAACTTGCGCCCCGCAGAACTGCGCCACGCGCCCTGGCTCGAGCGCGTCACCCAACAAATACTCGCAGCGTTTGCAGCGCTCGAACACGAAGTGAAAACGCGCGGCCCGCTATTTCAACAGGAAAAAAGTCAGGCAGCGATAACCACGGCTGTCGCGTGGCAGTTCGCGCAATCGATGCTGGCTGCGATCATTCCCGCCGAGCATTATGAAAATCTGGCTAAATTATCGGAGCGCATGGAGAAAACCGGCGCGTTTCTAAAATATCAACCCGCTGGCCCCGGCGTTCCATCCGCATAACCCGCGACGATCAAGCAGGCTTCGACTATTTTCTCAGCCGATGCTCGCACGAAATTTATCTACGCGATGCGCATGATCTCGACAATCTCCACACCTTCAGCATCGATGCGGAAGCGCACGTTGCAATTCGCAACGCGCGTGCCGTAAACCCGTTCGGGTTCATTTTGATAAGCGGGACGCGGATCGAAGCACAGCGCCTCTTCAATAATTTTTTGCAAATTATTCGATAAATGTTGCACGGCGATTAATGCATCTTCCTGCCAGCGCACCGATAACCGCTGCGGCGCGAACTGCGCAAAACCCGCACGCGCATCGGGCACCGCATCGGCATACGGAATATACGGTTTGATGTCGAGCACTGGTGTACCGTCGAGCAGATCGCCGCCGCGAATATGCAATTTCACGCCATCGGCAATGTCGACGCGCCGCAATTCAACAACCGACAAGCCTATCGGATTCGGACGGTGCGTCGAGCGCGTGGCGAAGACGCCGATTTTTTCATTGCCACCCAGACGCGGCGGCCGCACCAGCGGCTTCCATTCGCGCTCGCCAACAGTATTCAACGCGAAGCCGTGAAAAACGAAAGCGATCCAGATATGTGAAAACTGATCGAGACCGCTCACCGCTTCGGGTTGCGCAAACGGCGGCGATAATTCGACGATGGCATCGACCTGAGCCAAACCGGGTTGACGCGGAATGCCGAATTTTTCCTGGAAAGGCGATCGCACAACGCCGATCGGCGCGAATTGAAAAACATCGGTAGCGGTCATGGTGACGCAATTAAACCGTCTTGCGGCGATTGCTGCAAGCTCATTGCGGCGATTGCTGCAAGCTCATTGCAACAATCGCGGCAAGCGCATTGCGACATTCGCGGCCTGCGCCGGCCACTCGCGCTGCTATTGCTTTTTATTTTTTTTCGCGGAGTCATCCAGCCACTGCGCCAACGTTGTGAATAATTGCGCAACGCGAATGGGTTTGGCGATAAAATCATTCATGCCCACTTCGAGGCAGCGCGCGCGATCTTCCTTTACCGTATTGGCTGTCATCGCCAAAATCGGCAGTTTAGCCGTACCGGGTAACGCGCGAATTTGCTGCACCGCGGCAAAACCGTCGAGCTCAGGCATCTGCAAATCCATCAATACCGCATCGTAGTAATGCCCGCCCAGTACGCGAATTTTTTCAACCGCTACTCTGCCGTTATCGGCGACATCGACCGCAACGTCTTCATATCGTAAAATTGCACTCGCGACTTCCTGATTCAGCGCATTGTCTTCGACGAGCAGCACGCGCGCGCCGCGCAATTTCTGCTGCATATTTTCAAGTTGCATGGGTGCCGCAAGCGGCTTCTTGATCGTCGCACGCGGCAACGTCAACTCGAAATAGAAATTGCTGCCCTGCCCGAGCATGCTGTCGACGCCGATATCGCCACCCATCAATTGTACGAGTCGTTTGCAGATCACCAGGCCGAGCCCCGTGCCGCCATAGCGGCGTGTTGTCGACGTATCGGCCTGATGAAACGCTTCGAATAAACGTTCGACCTGTTCGCGACTGAGCCCTGGCCCCGTATCGCGCACGGAAAAAAGCAAATGCACAGCCCCGTTCGATTGATCGACAATACGCACGCCGATTACCACGGCACCCTCTTCGGTAAATTTAATCGCGTTGCTGCCGAGATTCATCAACACCTGCTGCAAACGCAGTGGATCGCCGCGCAGCGCCAGTCCCACTGCATTGCTCTTATCGATATCAAGAGCCAGACCGCGCTCCCGTGCTTGAATCGAAACGATGGAGCCTACATTTTTCAGCAGCTCGTCGAGATCAAAATCGATTTCTTCCAATTCGAGTTTGCCTGCCTCAACTTTCGAGAAATCGAGAATATCGTTGAGGATACCGAGCAGGAATTGCGCAGCCGAATCGGTTTTTTTGACGTAGTCGCTCTGCAGATCGCTCAGATCGGTTTTCTGCAATAGATAGCACAGCCCGAGCACGGCATTCAGCGGCGTGCGAATTTCGTGGCTCATATTGGCGAGAAATAAACTCTTTGCGTTGTTGGCGTCTTCAGCTTCGCGCTTCGCTTCGAGCAACTGTTCGGTGCGCTCCTTGATACGCACCTCCAACGTGGCGTTGATCGCTTCAATTTCCTGTTTGGCGGCGCGCAAGGCCTGCTCGGTTTCCCAGCGCCGCAACGCCATTTGAATCGTTGCGTGCAACTCGCGCTCGGAAAATGGTTTGATCAGGTAGCCGTAGGGTTTGGTCGACCGCGCACGCGCCAGTGTCGTTTCTTCGGAATGCGCGGTTAAATAAATGACGGGGGGCGATAATTCACCAAGGCGTTCGGCCGTTTGTATACCATCCATGTCGCCTTCAATATTGATATCCATGAGGACGATATCGGGACTGCTTTGATCGACGCCTTTCAATGCCTGCTCCCCCGACGCTACCACCGAGGGGACTTCATAACCCAGCTTTAACAAGCGCTGTCGCAAATTGAACGCCACGATACGCTCGTCTTCGACAATCATTACCTTGGTAGACATGGCGTACTACTCCGCGGAGTGAGACGTTGGCAAAGCAAAGGTCAGAATAAATTGAGTGGGTTTGCGTTGAATTGTCAGCGCGCCGTTGACCTGAGACGCGAGCAGTTGCATAAGTTGCAAGCCCAGCGTATCGCTCTGCTCCAGATTGAGATGCTCGGGAATACCGACGCCGTCGTCACCAACCACCAGTTCGACGCCATTGTCGCCGAACGGATGCAACTGCAATGAGATCACCCCGGCGCGCTCGTCGGGAAATGCGTGCTTCAACGCATTGGTCACGAGTTCATTGATAATGAGTCCACACGGAATCGCAAAATTAATCGGTAAGTGCACCGCATCGGCGCTGATTTCCACACTGATGCGCTGAGCGTTGATGCCGTACGAGCTAACCAGTGTCGGCACCAATGAATCGACGATACTGGCAAAATCGACGCGCGCAAAATCGTGCGACTGATACAGGGTTTGGTGAATCAGCGCCATCGAGCGGATGCGATTCTGGCTGTCGCGCAATATTGCATTCACCTGCGGATCGTCGATACGCAATGCCTGCATATCGAGCAGACTGTCGACGATCTGCAAATTATTTTTGACGCGATGATGAATTTCTCCGAGCAACAACTCCTTCTCTTGCAACGCCGCGCGCACATGCTCTTCTTTTTGTTTGCGATCGGAAATATCGACAATCGCGGAAAGCACCATAGGTCCTTCATCGGTCTCGATCGGATTCAACCCGATCTCGATCGGAATTTCGCTGCCGTCCTTGCGGCGGCCAAACAAATCGCGCCCCGCTCCCATCGGCCGCGATTGCGGCGCATGGAAAAAACTGCCGCGCAATCCTGGATGGTGCGCACGAAATCGCTCGGGAACGAGCATCTCGACGGGTGCACCAAGCATTTCTGTACGCGCGTAGCCGAACATCAGTTCGGCTTGAGTATTGACCATCTCTATCGCACCCGCTCGATTGGTCATCACCATCGCGTTAGGCGCCGATTCAACGACGCGGCGAAACCGCTCTTCCAAGCGCTTACGCGTAGAGATATCGACAATGGCGGAAAGCACCATCGTGCCCTGCTCGGTTTCTATCGGATTGAGTCCGATCTCGATCGGAATTTCGCTGCCGTCCTTGCGAAGGCCAAACAAATCGCGCCCCGCTCCCATCGGCCGCGATTGCGGCGCATGGAAAAAACTGCCGCGCAATCCTGGATGGTGCGCACGAAATCGCTCGGGAACGAGCATCTCGACGGGCGCCCCGAGCATTTCGCTGCGCGCGTAACCGAATAGATGCTCGGCCTGGGTGTTGACCATTTCTATAGTGCCGGCGCGATTGATCATCACCATCGCGTTAGGCGCCGACTCCACCACGCGGCGAAAACGTTCTTCAAACTGTTTATGCGCGGACACATCGCGGGTTACTTTAGCGTAGCCACGCAATCGGCCAGAATTGTCTAGCAGTGGAGTAATGACAACATGCGCATGAAAATGGGAACCATCCTTGCGCACGCGCCACCCTTCCGCCTCATAGCGACCCGTATTCCGCGTTGTTTCCAGTTCGCGCTCGGGCACGCCGAGAGCAATATCTTCCGGCGTGTAAAAAATCGAAAAATGCCGATTGATAATTTCCGCGGGGGCATAACCTTTGATCCGCTGAGCACCGGTGTTCCAGCTCGACACGCGGCCGTCGAGATCGAGCATGAAAATAGCGTAGTCCTGCACACACGAGACAAGTAAACGAAAGCGTTCTTCGCTTTCTAACAGCGCTTGCTCCAACCGCAGGTGCCCATCCTGTTTTCCTTCTGCGTCTATCATCCATCACATCCCGTATCCGGTAAACTAAACGCGCACCCAACAATGCACCAGAAGCGCTCTTAACGTATATTAAACCGCTAAAACCGCATGCTGAGCTTAGCGTAGCGCCCGCAAAAAGTATCTGCATTAAAAATATTTTCATACTTAAAAATCCGCGCAACCGATTTATTAAGTCTGGCAATAACAAAGCAATATCGTTAGATGGAACAATATTGGTAAAGCTGTTTTAATCGGCGCTGCTTTTCTGACAAATCGCTAACGCGTAATAGCCGCACGCTACACTCGGCATACATGACATCACCCGCCGCGAGTAATCACCATGGTCAAACGCATTCAAATCGACATCGATAACGCCGGTATCACCCACGTGCAACTCGTGCGCGCCGATAAACACAATGCGCTCGATTTGGCTGCATTCGGCGAGCTGACCGCCGCCGCCGCGCAATTGCGCGCGAACAACGCGGTGCGAGTTGTCGTCATGTCGGGACAAGGGCCCGCATTTTGCGCCGGTATCGATACGCGTTTGTTTGCCGAGATGCACGCAGCGGAGACGCTGTTGCGCAGTGTCGATGAGAACGGCGCCAACGGTGTGCAACGCGCGGTGTGGGCATGGCGTTTACTGCCCGTGCCCGTCATCGCCGCGGTGCACGGCTCAGCGTTTGGCGGCGGTTTGCAGTTGATGTCGGCGGCCGATATCCGCTGCGTGCATCCCGCGACGCAACTCAGCATTATGGAAATCGAATACGGCATCGTGCCCGATATGTCGGGTACACAATTATGGAAGGGATTGGTTCGCACCGATGCGGTGAGAGAACTGACCTATACCGCGCGCATCTTCAGTGGCAGCGAAGCACAGGTATTGGGTTTCGCCACGCATGTCACCGAGGAACCGTTAATCGCGGCGATGGAAATCGCGCGCGCCATCGCCGCTAAAAATCCACAGGCGATTCGCGCCGCGAAACGCCTGTTCAATGCGCAACTAAACGATTCGACAACGGCAGGATTGCAGCGCGAACGCGACGAGCAGCTCGCGCTGCTGTTCTCGTCCAATCAGCGCGAAGCGGTCGCGGCAAAAATGGAAAAGCGGACGGCGTGCTTTGTCGATCCTGAACCTTAAAATATATCAATTCAGCGCGAGCTTATCGGCGTCGCAATGCAGGTAGCGCGATGCGGCGAGCCAATGCGGATCGGGATAATACGAAAAGATAAATTGCCCGCCCTTGAGCGTATCGATCATCCGGCGTGCGATGCCGCTGCGCACCGCGGGGCAACCCCAGCTGCGGCCGACGCGGCCCTGTTTGCGCGCGAAATCGGCGTTCACATACGGCGCGCCGTGCATGACGATGTCGCGTTCGCGCGCGTTGTCATTGAAGCCCGCTTCGAGTCCGTCCATGCGCAGCGAGTAACCATTGCTGCCGTTGTAAGTATCGAGCGTGCGAAATAAGCCGAGGCTCGACTTGAGGCTGCCTTCCGCGTTGGAAAAATCATGCGCGTAATTTGCGCCTGAATTGCGTCCATGCGCGACGAGTTCGCGATAGAGCAACGTGCGCTTTTGCAAATCGAAAACCCACAGGCGCGGCTCGGTCGACGGCAGCGAATAATCGATCACGGCGAGCCGCTGCGATGAACTCATGCCGTGCGCGGTGGCACAATGCATGGCGGTGACAGCGAGATCGAGCACGTCGACATCGAGCGCGGGTGCGGCGTGCGCAAGCGCATCGACAAGCTTGTTATGGATTGCAGGCGCCGCGTGGATGGCGGATGTCGCGCAAGATAAAAACACGGCACAAAAAAATCGCAACGATGCCGACAGGCACTGGAGTTTCTTCAGCATGGGTCATCTCTAATCGTCGGCGGCCCTGCCCTTATCCAAACTTTTCGGAAACACGCCGACGGCGCAGGTGAAATAATAACCGCTGATCGTGCAGGGCGCCACCCGCCATTGTTCGCAACGTAAGCAATTCCCGCCTATTTTGTGATCTGGATGACGTTATCGCCGATATAATTCGCCCCCTCCATACACAAAAAGAGAGACCGATGTGCGCGGCCTAATCGCCTTATTGCTGATACTTGGACTTGCCACCACCTGGGCCATAGACACTACCGCATCCCCCGCCGACACCGGCAAATACGCTGTTTCGCAAACTATTCGCAGCGATATCGAGGCCATGCCCGATACGCATGCACGTGCGCTGTTGATCGGCGGCCTGTCGCTGCCGCAGGCCATCGCAAAATTCTACGCGGCGCGCGCATACGCACCGGCTTGGGACAGCGATGCCATCGTCGAGCAATTGTTTACCGAAATCGATAATTTGCGCGGCGATGGCCTCGAACCCGAAGATTATCGATTGAGCGCATTGCGTGCGCGCTTCGCGCGATTACCTGCCACTGATGTAATGACCGCAGCCGCCGTAAAAGTACGCGCGGATTTCGATGTGGCGGCATCGCGCGCTTATTTACTTTCGCTCGCGCATTTATTTCGCGGCAAAGTGAATCCCGCGGCGCTCGATCCGCAATGGAATTTCACGCGCAACGATATCGCGCTGAAGGAAGCGATGAAAATCGTCAACGACGGCATCGCGCAGCATGATCTCGCCGCTGTCTACGAACGCGCGCGACCGCAGCATTTTTTGTATCAGCGTGCGCGCGCTGCGCTCAAACGTCTGCGCGCCATTGCGAACGCGGGTGGCTGGCCGCAGATCGATACGCAACGATTGCTGAAACCCGGCATGAGCGATCCGCACATTGCCGTACTGCGCTCGCGTCTGCTCGACAACGGAACGACACACCATACGGAAACGGGCGATGCCGATTTTTACGATAGCGAACTCGTCGCCGCCGTGCGCAACTATCAACGCGAACAATATCTCGATGCCGACGGCATCGTCGGTCCCGCCACGCGCGCGGCGCTGAATGTCTCGGTACAAACGCGCATCGATCAGCTGCGCGTCAATCTCGAACGCGGCCGTTGGTTATTGCACGATCTGAATGGCGATTTTGTCGTGGTCGATATTGCCGGTTACAAAATCTATTTTTTTAGAGACGGGCAGCGCGTATGGCAATCGCAGGTGCAGGTCGGCCAGCGCTATCGTAAAACACCGGTATTCAAAGCCAAAATCACTTACATCACCTTCAATCCGACCTGGACCGTGCCGCCGACAATTTTACGCAAAGACATATTGCCGAAATTAAAACGCAACCTCGGTTATCTTGCCAAAAATAATATTCGCGTGCTCGACAACAACGACCGCCAGCTCGATCCGCAAACGATCGATTGGAATAGTCCGCCAGGCAACATCACGCTGCGCCAGGATGCGGGCGACGATGCCGCGCTCGGTCAGGTCGCGATCCGCTTTCCCAACCCCTATTCGGTCTATCTGCACGATACCCCGCACCGCGAATTATTCGGTAATACGATTCGCGCGTTCAGCTCGGGCTGTATTCGCGTCGAGCGCCCGCTTGAGCTCGTGGAGCTATTATTCAACGATCCACAAAAATGGAATCGCGCCGCCATCGAACAATTCATCGCAACCGACGCAACGCGCAACGTGTATTTACCGAAGCCGGTGCCGATTCTGTTGGAGTACTGGACGGTCGATTTATTCGAGGATGGGACTATGGGATTTAAACCCGATATTTACGATCGCGACGCGGCGGTATTGAAAGCATTGAATGCGCGGCTGTAGTATCACACACAACTCAAGTATCACGCACAATACATCAGCCATAAACCACAAATTCCGCCAAGGAGAAACACTATGTCGAAACCACAGATCGCTCAGAAGGCGCCGTATGCCATCGATGTCAGCGCGGGTAAAAATTACTGGTGGTGCGCATGCGGAAAAAGTGCAAAGCAACCATTTTGCGACGGCTCGCATAAAGATACCGAATTCACACCTGTGGAATACAAAGCCACAGAAAGCAAAAAAGTCTATTTCTGCGGCTGCAAACAGACCGGCAACAAACCGCTTTGCGATGGCACGCATCAGAAGCTGTAATCACCACGAATCAACAGCGGAGCCATTATGGGTAAGAAAACTGTACCGACTCCACCGAAAATAACACCTACCGAACGTATCGCTCGCGCTCGCGCTTTGCGTGCCGGATTATCTATCGAAAATTTTAAAGCTAGCGATATCGATGTTTTTAAAAGAGCATCCGAACACGTATTTGAAAAAGTGTGGGATAGCGATGATGATGTCGCCTATGACAATCTATAAAAGAAGATTTCAAAAGTGTCTAACCCCATCGATTTTATGTTTGCGCAATGAGTAATCCATCAATCGTTTCCATCCAACAACTTGTTCACGAACTCTTTTTTAGACCCCTCCCTTTCTCTCAGGTAGTCGGCTACTTTGATTTTGACTATCTCCGAATCTACTCGCGCAAAAAACTGCTCAAGCTCTTCAATAGCAGAAATCGCGGCATCCACATTTTCTTTAGTTGGTTCACCTCTTCCATGTGCAGCTAAATTGCGAATGCGTCGGGTTTCTGCCATCTTGTCCGACAGTTCCTGCGGTATGTAAATCCCGAATTTTTCCAGATAGGAAGAGGAGAAAATATGCCACGGCGGTCTTCGCCTTAACTCTGGCCCCAACCCCACACTCTCACCAAATTTAATTACTTGTTTCTCTAAATATGTCATAGCTGCGAGTAAAGCGCCCAGAGGATGAAGCTTGCCAAACCCTTTAAGATTTTCAAGCTCTGAATCACTTTTTGGATCTCGAACTTGAAATACCAATAAATCTTTTTCATCCATGAACTGGGCCATAACCTCTTCAAAGTCTTGATCATAATGCGCACCAAGAACCTCTTTAAAGAAATCCCTAGCAATATTCGTATAAAAAATAGTTGTCAATTCATTTGGCGAGCCAAATCGATGTTGCAATGCGTTTCGCTCATCAATAAGAAGTTCTATCTTATTTAAATAAGGAATTTCTAAGTTTTTTTCCTGGAGAGCCTTGATACAAGCATGAATTGATATCGTCTCCTTGGATCCCTTATAGATAGATTCGCCAGAGTCCAACACCAAATCTTTTAAGATTAATTCGATGGCATTTGCCAAGTGAAGAATGACCAACTTTCTATCAAGCTCCTTTTTCCCATTGAAATGAGAAAACGCATGCCCCAAAAGCTCCATTGCACTTTGGAATAATGGTGACTCTATTGCCATAGCTCGTCCGTTAATCAAAATAGATATGGTGATAATCGCTTAACTTAGTACGTGAATCCGATGATGTCTAGGCACAAACAAAAACGGCTCCACACAGGAGCCGTTTTTTATTTCGTCATTCGATGAATCACTTCATCAAAAACGCATCGACTTCGCGGGCGGCGCGGCGGCCTTCGTCGATGGCCCAGACTACGAGCGATTGACCTCGACGGCAGTCGCCGGCCGCGAATATGCCCGGTACATTGGTGTCGAATTTGTCGTAGAGCGCTTTGTAGTTCGAGCGTTCATCGGTTTCGACGCCGAGAGCTTTGTTGACGTATTGTTCGGGGCCGAGGAAGCCCATCGACAACAGAATCAATTCGGCTTCCCAGACTTTTTCCGAGCCCGCGATTTCCTTCATCACGAATTTACCGTTTTCTTTAATCCACTCGACGTTGACGGTTTTGATACCTTTCAAATTACCTTTGCCGTCATCGATAAAACCTTTGCTGAGAATGCAGTACTCGCGCGGGTCTTTGCCGAACTTATGCGCGGATTCGCTGTGACCGTAATCGACGCGAAAAATTTTCGGCCAGGTCGGCCACGGATTATCGGCAGCGCGATCTTCAGGCGGCTGCGGCAATAATTCGAAATTGACGAGGCTTTTTGCGCCGTGGCGCAGCGATGTGCCGATGCAGTCGGTACCGGTATCGCCGCCGCCGATGACGATGACGTTTTTGCCTTTCGCGGAAATGTAATTGCCGTCTTCAAGATTCGAGTCGAGCAAACTTTTCGTGTTCGCTTTCAAAAACTCCATCGCCATGTGAATGCCCTTGAGCTGGCGATTTTCAATCGGCAGATCGCGGCCGTTAGTTGCGCCCGTTGTGAGCACGACGGCATCGTTTTCCTGCTGCAATTTTTTCGCATCGATGGCGTTCGCGCCGCTGCCGCCGACATCGGCATTCACCACGAAATTCACGCCTTCGGCTTTGAGAATATCGAGGCGGCGTTGCACCACGTCCTTGCCGAGCTTCATGTTCGGAATGCCGTACATGAGCAGACCGCCGATGCGATCGGCGCGCTCGTACACGGTGACGGTGTGTCCAGCTTTATTCAGCTGCGCGGCAGCAGCGAGACCCGCAGGACCCGAACCGATAACCGCAACTTTTTTGCCCGTGCGCGTTACCGGCGGCTCGGGTTTAACCCAGCCTTCGGCAAAACCGCGATCGATAATCGAATATTCGATATTTTTAATCGTGACGGGTTTATCGACACTGCCGAGCACGCACGAACCTTCGCACGGCGCAGGGCAGACGCGGCCCGTGAATTCGGGAAAATTATTCGTTGCGTGCAAACGATCGAGCGCATCCTGCCAGCGGTTTTCGTAAATCAAATCGTTCCATTCAGGAATTAAATTCGACACCGGGCAGCCATCGCCCGATTGACAGAATGGAATACCGCAATCCATGCAACGCGCTGCCTGTACTTTTAATTTGCCGGTGTCCACTTCGGTATACAGCTCGGCATAATCGAGCAGGCGCGATTCGACATCGCGGTAGGGTTGCGGGTCGCGCGCGAATTCTTTGAAGCCGGTTGGTTTACCCATAACTCTTTACTCAATCTCCCCGTTCGCTAAATCACAACGCGTGCGCAGCGGCTTTCATGGCGCCGCCAACACGTTGCTCGGCTTTGGTATTTTGCGCGAGCAGCACGCGCTTGTAATCGGTTGGCATCACCTTCACGAATCTCTTCAGCGAATTCTGCCAATCCGCAAGCACACGTTGCGCCACGGTCGAGCCCGTATACGCGGCGTGCTTCTCGATGAGCGCTTTCAACTCGGCGATATCTTCGTCGGCCTCGACGCGCTCCAGTCCAACCATCTCCATGTTGCAGCGCGTGTTGAAATCGCCCGTCTCATCTAACACATACGCTACACCGCCGCTCATACCCGCCGCGAAGTTGCGTCCCGTGTTGCCGAGCACGACGACGCGGCCGCCGGTCATGTATTCGCAGCCGTGATCGCCGATGCCTTCGACCACCGCGCTCGCGCCGCTGTTGCGCACGCAGAAACGCTCCGCCGCAATGCCGCGAAAGAACGCTTCGCCCTGCGTCGCGCCGTACATGATGACGTTGCCGACGAGAATATTTTCTTCGGCTTTGAATGTGCTGACTTTCGGCGGATAGACGACGATGCGGCCGCCGCTCAAACCTTTGCCGACGAAATCGTTGCAATCGCCTTCGACTTCGAGCGTCACGCCGCGCGCGAGAAATGCGCCGAGACTCTGGCCCGCCGAGCCATTCAGTTTGATGTGAATGGTGTCGTCGGGCAGACCCTCGGCACCGTATTTCTTCGCGATCTCGTGCGACAACATCGTGCCAACGACGCGGTTGATATTGACGATCGGCAATTCGATTTTGACTTTCGAGCCGCTCTGCAAAGCCGGCTGTGCTTCGCGAATAATTTCGTTGTCGAGCGCGAGTTCAAGGCCGTGATCCTGCGCAATGACCTGATGCGTGATCACATCCGGATGCGGCTTTTTCGCCGGCATCAGAATCGCGCCGAGATCGATGCCTTTTGCCTTCCAATGATTAATCGCGCCATCCATTTCAAGCATGTCGGTGCGGCCGACCATATCGGTGAGCGTACGGAAACCGAGTTCGGCCATGATCGCACGCAGATCCTCCGCGAGCAGAAAGAAAAAATTGATCACGTGCTCGGGTTTGCCGGTGAATTTTTTGCGCAATTCCGGATCCTGCGTCGCCACGCCGACCGGACACGTATTCAAATGGCATTTGCGCATCATGATGCAGCCGAGCGTGACCAGCGGCGCGGTGGCAAAACCGAATTCCTCCGCGCCTAACAGCGCCGCTATGGCGACATCGCGACCGGTCTTCAACTGACCATCGGTTTGCAATACCACGCGCGAACGCAGATTGTTCATCACCAGCGTTTGATGCGCCTCGGTCAAACCCAATTCCCAAGGCAGGCCCGCGTGTTTGATCGAGGTGAGCGGCGATGCACCCGTGCCGCCGTCGTGACCCGCGATCACGATGTGATCGGCTTTCGCCTTCGTCACGCCCGCCGCGACCGTGCCGACACCCATTTCGGCGACGAGCTTGACGCTGATACGCGCATCTTTGTTCGCGTTTTTCAGATCGTGGATCAGCTGCGCCATATCCTCGATCGAATAAATATCGTGGTGCGGCGGCGGCGATATCAGACCCACTCCCGGCGTCGAATGGCGCAATTTGGCGATGTAGTCGTCGACTTTGCCGCCGGGTAATTCGCCGCCCTCGCCGGGCTTCGCGCCCTGCGAAATCTTGATTTGAATTTCATCGGCATTCGCGAGGTAATGCGCGGTCACACCGAAGCGGCCCGAAGCGACCTGTTTAATCGCGGAGCGTTTTGAGTCGCCGTTCGGCAACGGCAGGAAGCGCTTTTCGTCTTCGCCGCCTTCGCCCGTATTCGATTTGCCGCCGATGCGATTCATCGCGAGCGCGAGCGATTCGTGCGCTTCGGGTGAAATCGAGCCGAAACTCATCGCGCCCGTGCAAAAGCGTTTGACGATCTCTTTCGCAGGCTCAACCGAATCGAGCGGGATGGGTATACCCTTCTTGAATTTCATCAAGCCGCGCAGTGTGCATTTGCGAGTCGCTTCCTCATCGGAAATTTTCGCGAATTGCTTGTACTGTTCGACGCTGTTATTGCGCGTCGCCTGCTGCAATGCGGAAATCGTTTTCGGATTCCACATATGCGCTTCGCCGCTTGCGCGCCAGTGAATATCGCCGGGGTTCGGCAATACGTGCAGTGGAATGGCAAGCCGCGAATAGGCGAGATCGTGACGGCGCAGCGATTCCTCGGCGAGCACATCGAAACCGACGCCTTCGACACGGCTCGGCGTGCCCGTGAAACAGCGCTCGATCACTTCGCGCGCGATACCGACGGCCTCGAAAATCTGTGCGCCTTTGTACGACTGCACGGTTGAAATACCCATCTTCGCCATGACTTTCAAAATGCCTTTGGCGACGGCTTTGCGATACGCGTAAACAATTTTGTCGTCATCCGGCAATGCGCTGCTGAGCAGACCATCGCGGCGCGCCTGCCACAACGCCTCGAAGGCGAGATACGGATTGATCGCGTCGACGCCGTAACCGATCAGCATACAGAGATGATGCACCTCGCGCGCTTCGCCGGTTTCCACCACGATACCGATTTTCGTGCGCTCTTCCGTGCGCACCAGATGATAATGCACACAACCGGCGGCGAGCAGCGTGCTCACCGGCACGCGATCGGCACTCACCGCACGATCGGAAAGAATAATCAAGCTGTTGCCGGCGGCGATCGCTTTCGAGGCTTCGTCACAAAAACGTTGCAGCGCTTTTTGCAGACCCGCTTTGCCTTCACGCTTGGGGTAAGTAATATCGATGACCGTCGATTTCCAGCCCTTGTAATCGATGTGGCGCAATGCAGCCAATTCCTCGTTGGTCAGAATCGGGTGCGCCACGCGCAGACGGTGCGCGTGCTGTTCGGTCGCTTCGAGCAAATTGCCTTCGGGGCCGATGTAGCATTCGAGCGACATCACGACCTCTTCGCGAATCGAATCGATCGCGGGGTTTGTCACCTGCGCGAACAATTGCTTGAAGTAGTCGTAAATCATGCGCGGTTTGTCGGACAGGCACGCGAGCGCGCTGTCGTTGCCCATCGAGTTGACGGGGTCGCGCAGTTCTTCCACGAGCGGCAGCAGCATGAACTGCATCGTCTCGTTCGTGTAACCGAACGTGCGCATGCGGCTGATCAACGTGTCCGGATCGAAACCGTGCGGCTCTTGTTCGGTGTGCAAATCGCTGAATTCAACTTTTTGCTGCGCGATCCATTTGCCATACGGACGCGCCGTTGCAAATTTATTTTTGAGCTCGGCATCGTCGATCAGGCGGCCTTCCTCGAAATCGAGCAGGAACATTTTGCCCGGTTGCAAGCGCCCCTTGAATTTGACGTTAGCCGGATCGACCTCGATCACGCCGACTTCGGACGCCATGATGACTTTGTCGTCGTGCGTGATGTAGTAACGGCTCGGGCGCAGACCATTGCGATCGAGCACGGCACCGATGTAGTGGCCGTCGGTGAATACCATCGAGGCGGGGCCGTCCCACGGCTCCATCATCGTCGAATTGTATTCGTAAAATGCGCGCTTTTCCGCCGACATCGTTGCGTCGTTCTGCCACGCCTCGGGAATCATGAGCATCATCGCTTCTTGCAGCGTGCGGCCGTTCATGAGCATGAATTCGAGTACGTTGTCGAAGTTGCCCGAGTCGGAGCAATCGGGCTCGACGATCGGGAACAGTTTCTTGAGATCGTCGCCGAACAATGCGCTTTTGACCACACCTTCGCGCGCGTGCATCCAGTTGATATTGCCTTGACGCGTGTTGATTTCGCCGTTGTGACTCAGAAAGCGATTGGGCTGCGCGCGATCCCACGACGGGAACGTGTTGGTGGAGAAACGCGAATGCACCATCGCGAGGTGCGTTTCAAAATCAGTGTCGCGCAGGTCGGGATAGAACGGAAGCAACTGGCTCGTCGTCAGCATGCCTTTGTAGACGATGACTTTCGACGACAGCGTGCAAATATAGAACTGGTCCGATTGCGGATGATTCGACTCATAACGCAATTGACGCGTGCTGTTTTTGCGGATGATATAAAGCTCGCGCTCGAACGCGTCGCCTTCGACGCCGTCGGCCGCAGCAATAAATAACTGCTCGAAATTCGGCATGGACGCGGTTGCGGTGGGACCGACATCGGCTTTGATCGGTTCGACGGGCATCTCACGCCAACCGATCAGTTTCTGGCCTTGCTCGGCGATAATTTTATTCACGAGCGCTTTGCATTTTTCGCGCTCGCTTTCGATCGCCGGCAAAAACACATTGCCCACGGCGTAATGGCCTTTCGCCGGCAAATCGACACCGAATTCGGCTTTGGCGATTTTGCGGAAAAATTTATCCGGCATCGCCGTGAGAATGCCGCAACCGTCGCCCGTGTTGGCTTCGCAACCGCAGCCGCCGCGATGGTCCATGCGGCGCAACGCGTGATCCGCTTCGAGCAAAATCGCATGGCTGGGCCGCCCCTTCATGTCGGCGACAAAGCCGACACCGCAACTGTCCTTCTCGTTGGCCGGATCGTAAAGTCCGTACTCAGACGGCGGACCCAGGCGGGCACTGCTCAGGAGGACATGGCTGGTTGCGTCATTGGTCATACAAATTTTCTCCACCAACATATTAACTCCGCATTTTTCAATGCCGAGCAAACATCACATTGCTACTTCAACACGCTCGTTACGACGTACGCGACGCAACTACTCGGCGCGCGCGCCGACACCTCACCCGGGTGAAGTGCTCATTGGAAAACCCTGAAATCGGTGCTCGTGACACCGCGTTAATTCAACGCTTTACCGATGCTCAACGCGCCGCTACCACTCGGCTCGTCATCAATATTACCGCTATGTACACGTGCCCCCGGTTCTTTGAATTGCGCGCCAGTCCCGATATCTATTTCATCTTCACCGCTAATCAAACCGCCTGCCAAATCCAAAGTGAAACGCTTTCTTCTTGATTAGCGACACTTTCATTTATTAGCGACATCGGGACGCTGTCTCGAGCACCACCCGGCCTGGCACCAGAACCGGGCATTATGTCATCGGATTGCAGAATGCTCAATCAATTGTGCCCCAGCGCCGAGCGCGCGCCCGACGGCGCGCTACGGCGGCAGCGCACCGGCAACAACGACATATTTGCGTTTTTGATCGAGAAAATCCGCGAGCACACGGCAGCCGTGCAAAGCCTCGACCTCCTCCGCAGCCACCAGTGCAACCGCCGTCGAATCGCGCTGCAACGCCGCCTGCACCTGCCCGGCTTCATCGCTTTGCGCCACGCCGTGCCGCAGATAGAAACGCGCGGCACCCGCCACGCGTTCGATGGGCTGCAACAGAATCACCGTATGTCCCTGGCCTTCGAGCCCGCGTAGATAAGCGAACACGGATTGCAGCGATTCGGCATCTTTATCGTGACGCAGCAGCGCGCCGCCGTAGCCCGTGAGCGTGATCGCCAGCAGCGCGAACGCGAGCGCAGCAAAACGCTGCTGCGCCTGCGCGCGCAGCGCTCCGATCAGCAACAGGAACAGCGGCACCAGCAGCACAGCGAACACAGCCGCTACAATGCGCATATGTTCGCGCCACGCCGCCACACAGACGAAAACACCGCCGGCACCGAACAGCACCGTATAAAACCACCACAGCCACGACGCAACCACAATGCGCCGCTCGCGCACTTGCTGCACGCAGAGCGTGATCAGCACCGCCGCCGCGGGATAGATCATCAACAGATACGTGGGCCGTTTGCCGGCGGAAAGAGAAAGCAGCAAGTACGGCGCGATCAACCAGCAGCAAAAAAAAGCGAGATTGCGTTCGCGCGGAATATGTTTGCGCAGTTGCCACAGCGCCACGAATAACAACACATTCCACGGCGCGAACGTTTCCGGCAGCTTTTGCAAATAGTAATAAAATGGCTCGCTGTGCGCGCCATGAGTGTACGAACCGGAAAAACGCTCGAAACTATTCGCCCACAACAACGTGTTCACATCGCCTATACCCTGTTGCCGGTACAACACGAACAACCATAGCGCGAGCGGCAAAATACCGATAACGGCAAACAGCAACGGGCGCAACCAATCGCCGACGCGCCAACCACGCTTAAATACCGCGGCGTCGATGCCGAGAAAAACCGCGATAACGAAACCCGGTAACACCGCACCGATCACGCCTTTCGTAAATGTCGCGACGAACACTCCGGCGGTGTAAAGCAACCACCAGCGCTTTTGCTCCGCATTTTTGGGGAGAGAACAGGAATGCGCGAAATAAAATCCGAACAGTGTGATCGCAACGCCTAACGTCAGCAAAATATCCTGCCCGGCGATGCGCGCATTCATCCAGAACGATGCCATTGTCAGCAACAACAGCGCCGCGCACCACGCCAGCTCTTTGCTGCTCAGCAATTTTTCCACGGCAAAAAACATCAGGCAGACACAGAGCACCCCCGCGAGAATCGACGGTAACCGCGCCGCAAACGGCTGGTAACCGAATGCACGCAGCGACGCCGCTTGCAACCAATAACTCAGCGTCGGCTTTTCGAGAAATTTTTCGCCATTCAAGCGCGGCACTATGTAATCGCCATCCTGCAGCATTTCCGCCGCCACGCCGGCTTCGCGCGGCTCGGTCGAACCGCGCAGCGAATACGAATTGATACCGCTGCACAACAGCAACAGCGCGATCGCTATCAGCAGCGGATAACGAAATCGATTCAGCGAGTCGAGCATGCCTGACATGCGAGAATCTCCACTAAGATTGCGAGAAAAATCACGGCAAATAAAACGCAGAAAACTTGCGACCACCGAAACGTGTGTGCAGAACACGCGCATCGTCGTTGAGTACAGCCGGCGCAAGTCTGGCGAGATCGCTATCGCCGACGACGACATAGCACGGGCGCGCAACCGTTTCGAGATCGGCCGCGGTACCGGCGAAAATGGGCCGCACATCGCTCTGCACATTGACGATATATTTGATCGCCTCGCCATCCTTCGCCATATCGAGCAACACCAAAGCGCCCGGACGCGCGGCGCGCTGGGCTTCGACGTGCGCGACGAACGCCGCGGTATCATGCACTTGTGCGCGCACGGGTTCGACCACACCCACAACGCATAGCCAGATCGAAAATGCCGCGAGCACGGCGAGCATCGGCGCGCGCTTGGCGGCATGCGCGCGCCATTGCATGACCAATGCGCACAATTGCGCAGCGATCAATCCAACAAAAATTAACGGTAAATAACGCGGCAATTCGAGCGCATTGCGCATTGCATGGCGCTGTGCCAACACGAGCCCCACGATCAGCACGAGCGGAAAAATCAAAAACAATTTTTCGAGCACCGCTTTAAATAAAGTCAGCGCGCGGCTCGAAACGTTTTCGACCCAAGGGTACGCGGCAACAGCAGCGAGCGCCGGCACAATCGGCAACAAGTAGCGCGTTTTTTTTCCCTGGGGAATCGACAACCCCACAATGACAATGGCAATCCACACCACGAGCAACAGCAATAATTGTTGCCGGGACGTGCGCTGCCCGCGCCACAGTGCGGGAACGGTCAACGCCATCGCAACGACAGCGAACGGATACGCCAGCGCGTAATTGCCGAAGCTGCTCGTGAAGTAATAAAACCACGGCAACGCATCGCGCTTTTCCATGCGACCGACAACTTGCATGCGAACCACATCGTGCATGAATTCGCTGCCGTAGATTTTCATCGCAGCAAACAGCAGTGCTCCCCACGCCGCTATCAACACCGCGAGCGCAACGACAGCGAACTGCACAAGCGCGCGCCATTGGCGATTGACGGCGCGGTAACTGATAATAACAGCGGAGGGAATCACCACACCGAGCGGGCCGCGCACAGCGAATCCCGCGAGTAACAACAGCACCAGCCACGGCAGCCCGCAACGGCGTTTATTCTCATGCGCCGTATGCACACAGTAAAAACTCAACAGCGTCAGCGTCGCCAACATGAGATCGAGCGAAATCGAACGCGCTTCGGTGAGAAACGTCCCGGTCATCAATTGCAGGCACAGCGCGATCACGGCCCAACGCCGCGAATACGGCGCGAGCAAGCGATACAAAATCGCCATGTTGAATGCCGCCGCCACGGCCGTCGGCAATACCGCCGCAAATTTCGTCACACCGCCAAACGGCAGCGAACACAGCCAGATCAGCAGCGTGCCCGTGATGGGATAGTCGGGATACGGCTCACCGTAGGTGGTGGGAAACAACGAAATACCGTGCCGCCACATTTCTTGCGCGAACACGGCAAACCGCGACTCGAAATCGATAAATGGCTGATGCCACAAACCCAGCGTAAACAGCACCACGCCGAGCGCAAAAACAAACACACTTTCGCGCCGCTGGCGTTGCGATGAAAAACCGTGAGCTGAAAAGTCAAACGATGAATCGTGCAACAGCGTCGACTCAATTGGCGGCGATGCGCGCGTCACTGTCCGCACCCACCTGATCGTCTTGCCCGACGACTTGTTCAATGATAAAGCGCGGGCGGGCGCGCACATCGTAATAAATGCGGCCGATGTATTCGCCGACGAGCCCGACACCCATGAATTGCGCGCCGACGAAAATGAACAGCAAAGCGAACAGAGGGAACACACCGTCGACGCCCCATTCGGCGCCTTTCATCACACGCAGAATCAACAATAGAAACGCGAACAAAGTGCCGCCGCCCGCGATCAACATGCCGATAAATGTCAGCAGCCGCAACGGCCCCGTCGTCATCGCCGTGAGCAGATCGAATTGCAAGTTGATCAATTTCAATAAACTGTATTTCGAATCGCCCGCCGCGCGCTGTTCGTGCTTCACCGGAATTTCGGTGGTGTATTTTGCGAACGAATTCGCCAGCATCGGAATGAATGTGCTGCGCTCGTTACATTGCAACATGGTTTCGACGATATGACGGCGATACGCGCGCAGCATGCAACCGTAATCGGTCATCTGCACGCCGGTGGCTTTGCGTACCACGCTATTGATCATGCGCGAAGCGAAGCGGCGGAAAAAGCTATCCTGACGCATCTGCCGCACCGTGCCGACGACCTCATAGCCCTTCTCAATTTCGCGCATCAAGTTTGGAATTTCTTCCGGCGGATTTTGCAAGTCCGCGTCAAGGGTAATAATCAGATCGCCACGTACGCGCGAAAACCCGGCCATTATCGCTGCGTGCTGACCATAGTTGCGATTCAAAATAACACCGACGAAACATTTATCCTCCACCGCGGCGGCACGAATCATCTCCGCCGATTTATCGCGGCTGCCATCGTCGACGAGCAAAATTTCCACCGGCACCGTCAATTGCGCCACCACCGCGCGCATACGCCGCAGCAATATCGGCAGATTGTCCTCCTCGTTGAAAACAGGAATGACCACCGACAACATTTGAATTTGATAGGGCTTCATAGTTTTCTCAGTTTGCGATATTTTCCAGAGTATCTGCGATACATTCCCTCTCCCGCTGGGAGAGGGGAAAAACCGCTCACGTCAATATTTTCCGCATTGTCGCGACGACGCGATCGACATCGGCATCGGTCATGTCCGGGAACAGCGGCAGCGAACAAATGCGCGCCGAATTCCAGTCGGTGTTGGTTAAATCGAAACGCTGTTCAAAACGACTGTTCGAATTGGCAATTTCTTCGCGATAGTATTTTTGTTCATGAACCGCGCGAAAATGAATACCGCAGGCAATTTTTTCCGCTTTCATGCGCTCGATAAATTGATTGCGCGACAGTGCCGGGCTGACGATGCGCACCACGAACAAATGCCATGCGTGGCGATGCTGCCAGCGCGGCGGCACCAGCGGCTGCGCCTGCGGCACATCGCGCAATAATTGTAAATAGCGCGCGGCCAGGTGCGTGCGGCGCGCATTGATCTGCGCCAGACGCTGCATCTGATTGAGTGCGAGCACCGAACACATGTCGGGAAGATTGTATTTGAAACCCGGCTCGATGACCTCGGCCTGAGGACTGCGCCCCTGCGTTTCGCGATCGAATGAATCGACGCCGAGGCCGTGAAAACGCAACCGGCGAATATGATCGGCCAACGCGGCATCGTCGGTGGTGAACACACCGCCTTCGGCAGACGTGACATTCTTGATCGCCTGCAACGAAAAAATCGCGTCGCCGCCGCGACCGACCGGCTGGTCCTTATAGCTGGCTCCGAGCACGTGCGCCGCATCTTCGACCAGATCGATGCCGCGCTCCGCGGCGAGCGCGCGAATCGGATCGATATCGAGCGGCGCGCCGGCGAAATGCACGGGCACGATCAACTTCGTGCGCGGCGTGATCGCGGCGGCAATGCGCTCCGCGCTCGTCATCAGATTATCGCGGTCGACATCGACGAACACGGGCGTCGCACCGACCAGCGCGATCAGATTCACGGTCGATACCCAGGTCAGCGATGGCGTGATCACTTCATCGCCAGGGCCGATGTCTTTCGCGACGAGAAGCATGTGCAGCAGCGCGGTAGCCGACGCGCCGGCAACCGCGTAACGCGCGCCGGTCAGCGCGCAAAAAGCTGCTTCAAGCGCGGCGGTTTTGGCGCCCGTGGTGATCCAGCCCGATTGCAGCACAGCGGTGACGGCGGCGATATCGTCTGCGGTGATGTTGGGACGGCAGAACGGAAGGAACGTGTCAGACATCCTGATTAAGGCTCCGAAATCAGCGACCTGCGGCCTGTTAACCAGTGACGACGGGCTAGCGGCGGCGGTTTTGCGGGAGGCGATATGAAAGCACGAACGCGGCCGCCACCACAACGAATACGACGCGCCATTTGTGATTAATCGAATATTTTCTTATCATTGCGCGCCTTTCCGCCGTAGCATTCCAGTCGCGCGAGCCGCCTGTCGCGTATGTACTCACCCGGGGCCGCGATTGCACGCAATTAACTTGCGATTAATTTTCGATTCACTTGTAATTTTAAAAAGGGTTGCCGCATGAAAACCGTCGTGTTCGCCTATCACGATTTTGGCTGTGCTGGAATTCGCGCGCTGCGCGCTGCCGGCTTCGATATCGCGGCTGTTTTTACCCACCAGGACAACCCCAACGAAAACGTTTTCTTTGAGTCGGTCGCGCGCCTCTGCGCGAGTTTGGATATCCCGACGTTCGTGCCGAACAGCGTCAACCATCCGATCTGGCAAAAGCATATCGCGGATATCGATCCCGATTTTATCTTCTCCTTCTATTACCGCGAGCTGCTGCCCGCATCGATTTTGCATCTCGCTCGCAAAGGTGCGTTCAATCTGCACGGTTCGATGCTGCCGCGCTATCGCGGCCGCTCGCCGCTCAACTGGGCACTGCTCAACGGCGAAACCGCAACGGGCGTGACGCTGCATTACATGGTTGAACGCGCCGATGCCGGCGATATCGTCGGCCAGCGCGCGGTGATCATTGCCGACAGCGATTACGCCCCCGACGTCCACGCGAAACAACTCAAAGCCTCCGAAGAATTGATGGCCGATGTATTTCCGCGCATCGCCAACGGTACCGCGCCGCGCATTCACCAAAATATCGCTGACGGCGAATACGTTGGCCGCCGCCGTCCGGCCGATGGCGCCATCGACTGGAACAAATCCGCCGCCGCCGTGCGCAACCTCGTGCGCGCGGTGACGCAACCTTTCCCCGGCGCGTTCAGCTATACCGGCAACCGCAAAATCATCGTTTGGCGCGCCGATGTGGATGCGGCTGCTCATACACAAAAACCCGGCACCGTATTGTCGGTCAACCCGCTCACGATCGCATGCGGCCAAGGTGCCTTGATCGTTCGCGTCGGCCAGGTCGAAGACGGCATCAGCTTGTCGGGAACACAACTTGCACGCGAATTGAATCTGGTCGCCGGCATTCGTCTCGGCCCGCTCGCGCAACCGGCAAAAGATCTGAATCGCCGCCGCAGCGTATTGATCCTCGGCGTCAATGGCTTCATCGGCAATCACTTGACCGAACGCCTGCTCGAAAGCGATCGCTACGAAGTGTTCGGCATGGATCGTTCGAGCAGCGCGATCGAGCGCTTCATCGGCCGCCCGCATTTTAATTTCGTCGAAGGCGATATCAGCATTCACCGCGAGTGGATCGAATATCACATCAGCAAGTGCGACATAGTGCTCCCGTTAGTCGCGATCGCCACGCCGATTCAGTACACGAAAAATCCGCTGCGCGTGTTCGAACTCGACTTCGAAGAAAATTTAAAAATCGTGCGCGACTGCGTGCGCTTCGGCAAACGCGTGATTTTCCCTTCAACCTCCGAAGTCTACGGCATGTGCGAAGAGGCCGAATTCGATGAGGACACCTCCTCGCTCGTGCTCGGTCCGATCAACAAGCAGCGCTGGATTTATTCGGCGAGCAAACAATTGCTCGACCGCATCATCTGGGCGTACGGCGATAAAGGCCTGAAATTCACGCTGTTCCGCCCGTTCAACTGGATGGGCCCGCGCCTCGACAGCCTCGACTCCGCGCGCATCGGCAGCTCGCGCGCGATCACGCAATTGATTTTGAACCTCGTCGAAGGCACGCCGATTCGTTTATTCGATGGCGGCGAACAAAAACGCTGCTTCACCGACATCAACGACGGTATCGAAGCGCTGTTCCGCATCATCGAAAATGACGGCAATCGTTGCGATGGAAAAATTATCAACATCGGCAACCCGCACAACGAAGCGAGCATTCGCCAGCTCGGCGAATTACTGCTGGAGAAATTCAACGCGCATCCGCTGCGCGATAAATTCCCGCCGTTCGCCGGCTTTAAAGTCATCGAGAGCAGCGCGTTCTACGGCGAGGGTTATCAAGATGTGCAATACCGCCGCCCGAGCATTCGCAATGCGAAACGCTATCTCGATTGGGAACCGAGCGTAGAGCTAGGTACCACCATCGAAAACACGCTCGATTTCTTCTTGCGTTCGGCCATTGCCGACATGGATTCATGAGCGACGCGCTGACGGTTGGATTGCGCGTCGACGTCGATACCTTTCGCGGTACGCGCGACGGCGTTCCTAAACTGATTGAATTATTCGCGCGCTACGATGTGCGCGCGACATTTTTCATGAGCGTCGGCCCCGACAATATGGGGCGCAATTTATGGCGGCTGCTTAAACCCGCTTTCCTTCTAAAAATGTTGCGCTCGAATGCCGCGAGTTTGTACGGCTGGGATATTTTGTTGCGCGGCACCGCGTGGCCGGGACCGATTATCGGCGATCGTTTGCGCGATGAAGTGCGCCTGCCATTTCGCGAAGGCCACGAAGTCGGATTGCACGCCTGGGATCATTACACCTGGCAGACCGGCATCGACCGACTTTCACCGGCGCAAATGCAACAGCATATTCAGCGCGGCTTCGACAAACTCGCACAGATCAACGGCATCGCTCCCGCGTGTTCCGCTGTCGCGGGCTGGCGTTGCAACGAAGCCGCTCTGCTCGCCAAAGAGAAATTCAATTTTCGCTACAACAGCGATTGCCGCGGCACCGAAATATTCAAGCCAGTCGTCGGCAACAAAGTACTCACGACACAAATTCCGGTGACGTTGCCGACCTACGATGAAATCATCGGCAGCAGCACGCGCACTCACGGCGTCATCTCTAACGATAACTTCAACGCTTATCTGCTCAGTCAAATTCAGCCGCGACAATTGAATGTGTACACTGTTCACGCCGAGGTTGAAGGCATTATTTGCGCGCCGCAATTTGAAGCACTTTTACAACAGGCGCGCAGTCGCAGTATTCGTTTTGAAACGCTCGGCAATTTAGTCGAGAGAGCGCAAGCGAATGCCGATGCAGTGCCGCAGTGCACGATGATCAAACACGTTATGGCCGGCCGCGAAGGCTGGCTCGCCGCACAAAGCACTCTTGTTTCTCAAAACAAAACTGCCCCTCAGGGAAAGACCGCAGCGTGAACGCTCCGCTCGACATGACTGCCACGGCGAGTATCGTCGTCACTATCGCGTTGACTACGCTGAGTCAGTTACTGCAAAAATGTGCTGCCGTGCGCTACGCGGCACTCGAAACGGCATCGCCCCAGCAAAAAATACCGGCGTTGCAATTTTATCTGCGCGAACCGCGCTTCTGGCTCGCGATGCTCTGTCTCGGCAGTGCGATGCTGTCCTGGCTCATCGCGCTCAGCAGCACCGAGGTGAGCAAAGCGTATGCATTTTTGAGCATCAGCTATCTGCTCGTGCCGATCATCGCGACGCGTTTGTTCGGCGAACACATGACGCCGCGCGCACGCGTCGGCGCCTTACTGTTATTCATCGGCGTCGTGCTGATCGGCCGGAGCTAACGACATGACGGCCACGCAACATAAATTTGAACAGCGTAAATTCGGACTGTTGCTCGTCGCTTGCAGCGTCGTGTTGGTCAGCGCCGCGCAATTGCTGCTAAAAATCGGCGCATCGCGGATCGATCACACGCTGCCGGTGCTCATGTTGCCGCTGCAAATCACAGTGGCATTTCCAATCGGCATCGGCATGTTGTGTTACGCGCTCTCGGTTGTGATCTGGCAGCGCGCGCTCGCCGAATTACCGCTCAGCATCGCTTATCCGCTGCTCGGCGTGAGCTACCCGCTCGTCTATATTTGCGCGCTGCTGCTGCCGAACTTTACCGAAACGTTCAGCGCCGCGCGCAGCATCGGTATTCTGTTGACACTGGCGGGCGTCGCATTGCTCGCACCACCACAAAAATCGGGAAAGGCACTGGTCGAGCCCCCTCTCCCTGCGGGCCCTAAAGGGTCTAAAGGAGAGGGTTAAGGTGAGGGCTTCTTTTCAAACAATGCGCGAGAAACTTGCTCTTACCTCTGGCCCCTCTCCTGTAAGGAGAGGGGAGGAATTCCTTCGCAACGAAATATGGTTCTGGCTGGCGGCGTGCGCGATGCTGTTCATTCATCTCGGCACAACCGGAACCTGGCAATCGGAAGATCGCTGGCTAGAAATCGTGCGCGAAATGCAATTGAGCGGCGATTATTTCCGGCCCGCGCTCAATGGTGTTCTCTATTTCGATAAACCGTTATTAAGTTATTGGTTCATCGCCGCGCTGAGTTTTGTTTTCGGCACACTCAACGAATGGATGCTGCGATTGCCGAGCGCGCTCGCTGGGCTCGCCGTGTTGTGGGCGACGATCGATCTCGCGAAAAAACTATGGGACCGCGACACCGCGCTGGTCAGCGGCTGGATTTTGTTGACGAGTTTCGGCTTCGTGCAATGGGCGCGGCTCGGCGAGGCCGATATGGAAAATCTCGCCGCGAGCATGCTCGCGATCAATTGCTATTGGCGCAATCGCGAGGCCATGCGCTTCGGCGGTTATTGCGGGTTTTACTGCATTCTCGCGCTCGGCGCGCAATGCAAAGGGCTCACCGCCATCGTCGTGCCGCTGCTCGTCATCGCGCCCGATGTCCTGGGCCACAAACCGCTGCGCCACTTCAACGCGCGCCATATCGCCGCCATTTGCATTGGCGCGGCATTGTATTTCGTGCCATTTTTGCTCGCGCCCGACGGCGCGCACGCCGCCGTCCAAGACAGCAGTCACGCGCAGAGCGGACTCGCGCTGGTGCTGCGCGAAAATGTCGTGCGCTACTTCGCACCGTTCGATCACACCGAGCCGTGGTACACGTATCTGGTCGCGATACCGGAGTATGTATTTCCGTGGTCGCTGCTGCTCGCGTTTGCGCTCATCGCGCTGCTGCGCAATAACCATAAGAATTTGCCGCATCGCAATTGGCTGCTTTCGACTATCGGTCTTATTTTTATTTTCTTCACGCTGTCGGGCTCGCGGCGCAATTATTATATTTTGCCGATCCTGCCGTTTTGCGCACTGCTCATCGCAATTTATGTACGCCAACTCATGCACGCATCCGCGCTGCGCTGGGGCGCGATATTACTCGCGCTCTGCGCGCTCATCGAGCTGAGTCTGGCAGCGGCATGGCCGCTATTACAGCAGCGCGCCGGCGGCGTGTTACCGGGCTCGCTGCGCTGGATGCAATTCGCCATTAGCGCAGCGGCGCTCGTTGCCATCGCGCGCATCTATTGGAAGCGCACCGGATCGCAGCTGACCGCCGCGATTGCAGCCGCCTTTATTTTGCTCGGCGCTTTTTTCTTTTATCAGCAGCGTGTGCTCGACAGCTATCGCAGCGAAATCGCCTTCGGCAGACAACTCGCGACACTCGTGCGTAAACATCCCGGCGCAGAAATCGCCACCTACCGCGAGAAACCCGGCGGCGAATTATTGTTTTACGGCGACCTGCCGCCTACCGTGACGGTGCTCAACGATGCTATCGCGCTGAGCGAATTCCTCTCCGATACGAACGCGACGAAACTTGTGCTGGCCTATCACAAATACGACCGCGAGCTGCCCGATACGCTGACGCAGACCGCGGCACAGATCGACGAACAGCAGTATTCGTGGGAAAAGAATAACCGCAATAAAATGCGGGCCTGGTTGCTAAAGGGCACCTCGCCCGCACGGTAACGCCCGCCGATTTGTGCGCTACGTCATATTCCATATCGAATAGACTTCACACGGCTTAAAGTCGGCGTCAGCCGTCGGCACTTCGTTGCTAATCTCATACGTATATTTGCCTACCCGAATTGGGGACCGGTGTTGTCTGCTTCAGTGATGGCGCGCTGAGCATGCGTCTGCAACACACGAGTGGGAGGCTAATAAACTGACGGAGAACATTCCAATGATGACGCCCAGCGCCTGGGTTGATTTTTCCACTGAGCTGGATGCTGCCATACAGGCGCATATGCAATGGTCGCATCGCGTGCTCCGTTGCGCGGTATTACACGCATCGCCCGGAGGCGATCTGCTTGAAACCAACGCGCATGAGCTGTGCGGATTGGGCCAGTGCTTTACGCGGAATCGCGCCTTTTTTGAGGTGCTGGATGGTCAAATGGCGCAAGCGCTTGAAAGCAATCACCGCGAAATGCATGGCGCTATACGCGAGATCTGCAACAATACACTGACCGACAAACCAGGCTCCGAAGACAGCTTGCGTCTGTTTGAAGCGACGCAGTTGCGGCTCATCGAATACTTGTCTCATTTCAAAACACTTTCCACGCAAATCAATTCGCAAATCGATCCGCTGACGGGACTCGCGCTGCGTCACCGCCTCGAACCACAATTCGAATTACTGAAAAAGCGCTGCAGCCGCCAGGGCAATTCGGTTGCCATCATGATCATCGATATCGATCACTTCAAATCCGTCAATGATCAACATGGTCACATGGGCGGCGATCTCGTCTTGAAAGAAATCGCGAAATGTCTCAAGAGCAGCATCCGCGAAGGCGACGAAGCGTATCGCTATGGCGGCGATGAATTGCTGGTACTGCTAGAGCTTCGCAACTCAGAAGAAGCGATTTTGGCGGGGCGGCGTTTGCTCAACACAATTCGCAGACAATCCGTCGTTTTCACCGATGGCTCGTCCGTGCAAACCACCGCGACGATCGGCGTGGCGAAAGCGCGCAATACGGAAGGCATCAACGACGTTTTGCAACGCGCCGATGCAGCGCTCTATCAGGGAAAAGCGCGCGGTCGCAATTGCTATGTGGTGGCGAATGATGGCGGCAACGATCATCCTGGGCATCGATTGGCGAGTTAAACCAACCCCGACAACCAGTGAGCAATAAAAAAACACCGAGCAATAAAAAAGGCCACCTTCAAGGTGGCCTTTTTTATTGATTGGCGCGCTTGGAGGGATTCGAACCCCCGACCCTCTAGTTCGTAGCCAGATACTCTATCCAACTGAGCTACAAGCGCGTAGGGCGCGTACTATAGTGACGCGCCCCAACTGAGTCAAGAGTTGCCATGCAACCCGTTGGCTAAACACCGATATTGCCGAGCGTCGTCACGATGTTGTTCAAAATAGCGGCGATGCGCGGATGCTCGGCTTCAAAACTCGATATCGCTGCTTCGACCTGATCGACCAGCGAATCATCGGCGATGCCTTCGTTGAGTTGCAGTTCGATATCTGCAATCAGCGCCGCAATCTCCTGACTTTTTTCCGCATCGAGCGGCAAAGCATTCAACTCCGCCGACAGGCGCTGCAGCTGTTCGCGCAAATGCTGTTCGTTCATGTTTCCCCCTTTAACTGGTTAAGTCCAACGCGACGCGAGTTCAACGCGACGCTTTTGATTTCGTCGATAGGTGCTTTTTTTTGCCGCTGCGCACGGCTGCTTTCGGGCGCTCCAAACTCGCGTAGTGCATGACATGATAAATATAATTTTGTTCGACGGTGCGATGAAACAATTGCGCCCACGGTCCGGTCGCATAGATTGGCACGTCTTCACCGCTGTGTGACTCGCTCTTCAGCGGAATCAATGCCTGCTGCAAATAATCGGGCTTGGTGGTATCGACATTGCTGAGATCGCGACGCGCGCGATCAGGTTTGCCGGTGTCGTCGGTGGTGGCGCTGTGTACCGCAATCGCGCCAGGGCCGTTGATGTAATTGAGCGTGGTATAGGGCCGCTCGTCAAGCGCGAGCAGCGGCTGGTTGAGTGGTTTACCGGCATCGCCGTTGCCGAGCGCCTTGCCCAGAATCGGATTGCCGCGTTTAGGCTCACCTGAAATAGTCAACGTGTGGCCGTGATCGGCGGTGACGATAATCAGCGTGTCTTTGCTATCCGTCGCATTCACCGCCGCGCGCACCGCATTGGCAAATTCGCGCGTTTCGTCGAGCGCATGATAGGCATTACCCATGTGATGCGCCTGATCGATACGGCCGCCTTCGACCATGAGAAAAAAACCTTCGGGATTGCGCTTCAAAATCGCAATCGCTTTTTTTGTCATCTCGGTCAACGACGGCTCGGCATTGTTGTCTTTTTTGCGGTCGCTATCGAAGCTCATATGACTGCGGTTGAACAAGCCGAGCAGATGCTCAACTTTATTGGGATCGATTTTTGCCAGTTGTTGTGCGTTCCACACATAAGCAGGATTGCGATATTTCCTCATCCACTCCGCTGTCAAATCGCGTTTGTCGCCGCGCGCTCCCATCGCACCATCCACCGGGTCGGGCGCGGTATTCGGCGTGAATTTGCCGCGGCCGCCGCCGAGCACAACATTGATACCGCCGCCGAACGGAAATTCGAGCAGCTGCCGTGCGATATCCTTGCAACCCTGATCGCGTGCCTCTTGGGGCATATCGGCATCGCTCTCCCAGTCGCGCTCGGGCGTATGCGCATAGGTCGCCGCGGGCGTCGCGTGCGTCACGCGTGTCGTCGTCACTACGCCCGTGCTCATGCCGGCCTTGGCCGCCTGTTCGAGAAACGTCTGTAACGAATTACCCTGTGCACTTTTGCAATTGGCGCGCTGTGCGTTTTGATTGACGCCGATCAAGCCGACTTCGGTTTTAACGCCCGTCATAATCGCTGTCATCGTGCCGGCGGAATCGGGCACCTGCTGATTCGTGTTGTACGTTTTTGCCAAAGCGAGATACGGAAATTCCTCAAACGACAATACATTTTCTTCGCCGCTTTCGCCGCGCAATTGACCGTCGAAAATGCGCGCCGCGGTAACGGTGGAAATACCCATGCCATCGCCGAGAAAAAGAATGACATTCTTGGCGCGATTTTCATTCGGTTGCAGCTGCAACGCGCGCTTAAGTTCGTTGGCGCCATCGGCGTACCATTGACCGGCGCTTTCGCTACGCTGCGCGAATACCGCAGGTGACAACGCGACAACACACAACACAGTGATTAATTTTTTTGTCAAATGGTTCATGCCCTACCTCACCCTAATTTTTCTTGTGTTCACTCCCCCACTGGGGCGGGAGGTGCGCTTCAATACATTCGATATGTTCAATACATTCGATATATTCAATACATTAACGAAAATAATTTGCGTTGATATTCCTTCGCGAGCGGATCGCCGTTACCGAGTACGGCAATAATATCGAGCAACGCTTTCTTCGCACCACCATCGCGAAATTGCTTATCGCGGCTCAAGATATCGATCAACAAATCGAGCGCTTCGCGATGCTGTTGATTGTGATTATATTGCAGCGCGAGTTGATACGCGGCCTCCAAATCGCCGGGGGATTGCTTGAGCACTTCCTCCAATTGGCGAATCGCGGGCGTTTTCGCCGCTTCGCGCTGCAACTCGATTTGCGCAAGCAATTGCTGATAACGCTGATCGCGATCGGCCAGTTTTATCGCATCGAGTTGCGCACTCGCTTCGTCGAAACGTTTCAACGCGATCAATGCGGCTGCGAGCTCCATGCCGATATCGGCGCGCTTGCGCGATTCCTCGTAAGCCTTGCGCAACAGCGTCAGCGCGGCGCCATAATCGCCCGCTGCAATCGCCGTGCGCGCCTGTTCGAGCTGCAAATCCCACGGCTTCGGCAAAAATTTTTCGAGCAGCTGGCGCACCGCGGTTTCGGTTTGCGCGCCGACAAAACCATCGGCGGGCTGGCCATCCTTCATCAACATCACGGTCGGCAAACTGCGCACACCAAACTGCTGCGCGATATGCGGCTCGTCGTCGCAGTTGACCTTGGCCAAAACGAATTGGCCCGCGTATTCGTTGGCAAGTTTTTCCAACAATGGCATCAGCGATTTGCACGGCTCGCACCAATCGGCCCAAAAATCCACAAGCACGGGACGCTGAAACGATTCGTCTATCAACACCTGTTTGGCATTCGCCATGGTTACGTGGACAATATGCTCAGTCATTGCTTTGCTCTCCAACACCGACTCCCCACTCAGCTCTTAACACTTAACGATTAACACTCAACAATTAACACCTAACACCTAACACGCAAATAGCTCACACCGCGACTTTTGTTCACGATCGATTCAACCGAATATTTTTTCGAGGCGCCTGACCGCCTCTTCAAGCCGCGACATTTCTGTCGTGTAAGCGAAGCGCACATGCTCGCGCGCGCGATAGCGACCAAAATCGGTGCCGGGCGTTATTGCGATGCCGTGTTGTTCGAGCAAGTCGAGACAAAAGCGCTCGCTATCGCGCGCGAATTTTGTCACATCGGCATACAGATACAACGCACCGGCCGGCGTGTGCGGAATTACAAAGCCTAAACGGCGCAAATGCGTGAGCAGAAAATCGCGACGGCGGCCGAATTCGGCGCGACGCTCGCGAAATATAGCCTGTGCCTCCGTTCCGAATGCCGCCAGCGCGCCGTACTGCGCAGGTGCCGATGGCGAAATAAATAAATTCTGCGCGAGCTTTTCGAGCGCGGGCACTGCATCGGCTGGCGCCACCATCCACCCCAAACGCCAACCCGTCATGCCGAAATATTTCGAGAAACTATTAATCACGAACGCCTGGTCGGTGATTTCGAGAATCGAAGTTGCATCGACACCGTAGGTGAGACCGTGATAGATCTCGTCGACAATTAACGCGCCGCGACGGCGTTGACACAACTCGAACAATTCGCGCAGTTCATCGCGCGTCAGAATTTCTCCGCTCGGATTCGCTGGCGATGCCACCAACACGCCGGCCGTATTGTCGCGCCAGTGCTCATCGGCTTTGGCGGCGCGCAATTGATAATGCGCTTCGGGCCCGACCGGCACCAGCTGCGCCTCGGCATCAACCAAACTCAAAAAATTGCGATTGCACGGATAGCCGGGGTCGCTCATCAGCAAACCCTGTCCCGCATCCAGCAACAGCCCGACTGCAAGCAGCAGTGCGCCCGATGCGCCGGGCGTGACAATAATGCGTTGCGCAGACACTCCGATACCATGTTGCTGCGCGTACCACTGCGCGATCGCGGCGCGTAATTCGGGAATGCCTGTCGCTTGCGTGTAGAACGTTCGGTTCTGATCGAGCGCGGCTTTGACCGCTTCAACAACCGGAGCCGCGGTGCCAAAATCGGGCTCGCCGACTTCGAGATGGACGATGTCGCGCCCCTGCGCCTCCAACGCTTTCGCGCGCGTGAGCACCTCGACCACGCGGAACGGTTCGATGTTATCGAGGCGTTTGGCAAATCGAATCAAGCACCGTTCTCCGGAGCAAATGCAGGCTCAAAACAGCCGCTGTTCGCGTTCGCAAACGCGGCTATTCCCACATTCGCAAAGGCGAGTATTGTAGACGCGGTGGCGATTGCCGTCGCCACCCAAAGTACCGGATTTTGATCTGCGCGCCGTTGCGATAACTCGATCCCAAGCGCCGCAATCCGGCGGTAGCGTTGCGCGGCGATATCTGGTAGGTTGGCGCGCTTGATAACGGCTGGCTGCCGGGGCCATCGCACTCCGACACCATCGCATCAGGTACCGAATACGAAGAGCGTATATAAAGAGGCGCTAGCAATGGCAGCTAAGAAACAAGAGGCAGTTACGTCATTCCAAAACTTCGAGCCGTATAAGCCCAAAAAGGGCGAAGCGTACATGAGCGAGCGGCAGAAAGATCACTTCCGTCACATCCTGCGGCAATGGAAAGCGGAACTGATGGAAGAAGTCGATCGCACGGTTTCGCATATGAAAGATGAAGCCGCAAACTTTCCCGATCCCGCCGATCGCGCCACACAAGAAGAAGAATTCAGCCTCGAATTACGCGCGCGCGACCGCGAACGCAAGCTCATCAAAAAAATCGATTCCACACTCG
Organism: uncultured Verrucomicrobiaceae bacterium; assembly: GCA_964500675.1. Lineage (GTDB taxonomy): Bacteria > Pseudomonadota > Gammaproteobacteria > Pseudomonadales > CAMLJR01 > CAMLJR01. Next base: position 739,665 of record CAZCNY010000001.1, read on the forward strand.
ATTTGATCGACAACGACGATTACGGTTATTGCGAAGCCTGCGGCGTGGAAATCGGCATCAAGCGCCTCGAAGCGCGCCCGACCGCGACCAAGTGCATCGATTGCAAAACGCTCGATGAAATCAAAGAGAAGCAAGAGCACGGCTGAGTTTCCCGCGCACTATGTCGGGCGCTTCGCGCCCTCGCCCACCGGTCCCCTGCATTTCGGTTCACTGCTCGCAGCACTCGCGAGCTTTCTCGACGCGCGCGCCCGCGGCGGACAATGGCTCGTGCGCATTGAGGATATCGATCCGCCGCGCGAAGCACCGGGAGCCACCGCAGCGATTCTGGATTGTCTGCGCGCTCATTCGCTCGATTGGGATGGCGATGTGCTGTATCAAAGTCAGCGCACGTCGATTTATCGGGAAGCCTGCACGCGCTTGATCGAGCGGCGACGCGCGTTTTACTGCACCTGTTCGCGCCTCGACTTAGCCGGCAATGGCCACATCTACGCGGGTCGCTGCCGCCAGGTTTTTGAAAAGCCGCAGCCGCCATTTGCGATTCGTCTGCTCGCCGACGATGTCGATATCCGCGTCGATGATCGCATTCAACCCGAGCTGACTGAAAACATTGCGCGCGATGTCGGCGATTTCGTTATTTACCGCAAAGAAGCGCTGCCTGCCTATCAACTCGCCGTCGTCATCGATGATGCCGCGCATCATGTCACGCATGTCGTGCGCGGATCGGATTTACTCGAATCGACCGCGCGGCAGATTTTCTTGCAGCGTTGCCTGCAACTGCCAACGCCTCAATACGCGCATATTCCCGTTATCGCCAATGCACAACACCAAAAATTGAGTAAACAAACGCGCGCGCACGCACTCGACAACAATGCGGCAAGCGAAAATTTATTGGCAGCACTCGAGTTCTTGCATCAACCCCTGCCGCCCGCGGCAGAAGCAAAATCGACAACGAGTATTTTGCGATGGGCGATTGGGCACTGGAATATCGCATCGATACCACGCCAACGCGAATTGTGCGGCGCGGCATTGCCGCCGCGCTGTCGACACTTTGCAGCTTAACACGGATGTATTTTCATCCCGGGTTAATAGTAACATCGCGCCAATAAAACCCCGCTGCGCTGGTAGCCTATGTACCTCAATCCAACCTTACTCCTTTTGTTCGGCCTGCTATTCGTATTCGCGCCTTCACTGCAGGAATGGGTACTCAACGGCAACGATATGTGGTACCGACCCTACATCGTTTGGATCGCCTTGATCGCATTTATCTATTGGAGCCAACGCGGCAAGGCGCGCGATGAATTTTAATCTTGCGCATCTTTTTTTCGCGGGACTGGCATATCTGCTGTTGCTATTTGCCATCGCCCATTGGAGTGAGCGCGGCCACATCCCCAAACGCTTGTTGCGGCACCCGCTGGTGTATATTTTCTCGCTCGCGGTATTCGGCGGCAGCGGTCTCATTTATAGCACCGTGGAGACAGCCTATCGCTATGGCTACGGTTATCTTGCGATGTACACCGGGGTCAGCGGCACGCTGCTTTTTGCCCCGTTGCTATTGGTGCCGCTGCTGCGCATCTGTCGTCAATATCAGCTGGCTTCGCTCGCCGATCTGCTGACTTTCCGTTTTCGCAGTCAGTGGGTCGGTTCCGCCGTCACCCTCTTTTTATTGCTCGCGATGATGCCGCTATTGGCACTGCAAATTCGCGCCGTCGCCGACACCGCGCACATTCTAAGCAGCAGCCAATGGGGTTTTTCGAGCGCAAGACGCGCCGATCATCTCGCGCTCGTTTTCTGTGTGATTATTTCTATCTTCACGATTTTATTCGGCTCCAAGCACCGCTCCGCACATCAACGTCACGAGGGCTTGGTCGCAGCGATCGCATTTGAATCGCTCGTCAATTTGCTGGTGCTGCTCTGCCTCGGGGCCGTCGCGATCTTCGGTGTTTTCGGCGGCCTGCACGGCATGAACCAATGGTTGCTCGACAACGCGGATGTACTGGCGATGATGCGATCGCCGCTGCGGCAGGATTCGGCGCGCTCGCTCATGCTGATTTTTTTCTCGGTAACGGTGTGCATGCCGCATATGTTTCATATGTTATTCGCAGAAAACCACAGCGCCAAAGCGCTGCATACCGCGAGCTGGGGGTTTTCGATATTGATGCTGGTGTTTAGTTTGCCGGTATTGCCGATCCTCTGGGCCGGGCTGAAACTCAAGGGCCAGTTGCCGCCCGAATATTTCGCGCTGACGCTCGGTATCGAGAGCCATCAACCCTTGGTAGCGCTATTGGTTTTCATCGGCAGCCTTTCGGCCGCCTGCGGTACCATTATCGTCACCACATTGGCGATCGCGTCGATGTGTCTCAATCATTTGATTCTGCCTTTTTATCAACCCGGCAACGAGCGCGACATCTACCGCTGGCTGCTATGGATCCGCCGCAGTTTAATCGTGGCAATTATTTTGTGCGGCTATGGATTTTATCGCGCGATCGGCGAGCACGAAGCATTGTCGGCGCTCGGTATGACCGCGTATGTCGCCACATTGCAATTCATGCCAGGCGTGCTCGCCGTGCTGTATTGGTCGCGCGGCAATCGCGCAGGATTTTTAGGCGGACTAATCGCCGGCTTCATCGTGTGGTTCACGTTCATGATGCTGCCATTGGTGAGCAATCTCGATCCATCGATACAGTTATCGCAGCTGCTGAACATCGCATCGCCAAAAGAAGTCTGGAGCGGCACGACACTGCTATCGCTGGCACTCAACACTTTAATTTTCGCCGTCGTGTCGCTGCTGGTACCAGCCACCGGCGAAGAGCGGGCCGTTGCCCAAGTATGTGCAGTCGACGAATTGAACCGGCCGCAGCGGCGCACGCTCAACGTGCACGGTGTGCATGAAATCGAACAGCGCCTCGCCGGCGCGCTCGGCGAGGCCGGCGCAACGCGCGAAGTGGCGCGAGCGCTCGCGGATTTAGAGCTCGATCGCAGCGAAAATCGTCCTTACGCATTGCGTCGCTTGCGCGATCGCATCGAAACCAATTTATCGGGATTACTCGGCCCGGCCGTGGCTCTCGACATGGTTAATCGCCTTCTGCCCTACGAGCAAGCGGGCGCGGAATCCACCGAGGATATCAACCTGATCGAATCGCGACTCGAGCGCTACAAATACCATCTTACCGGTCTCGCCGCCGACCTCGACAGCCTGCGCCGTCATCACCGGCAAACGCTGCAAGATTTGCCAATCGGTTTGTGCTCGCTCGGGCGCGACCGCGAAATTCTGATGTGGAATCACGCCATGGAAGCGCTGACCGGCGTTAGTCTCTACGACGTAATCGGCTCTCACGTATCGAATCTGCCAGCACCATGGCGACATGTGCTCGACGATTTTTTCGACGCCGCCGAAACACATTTACACAAGCAGCGCATCGAAATCGATGGCCGCGCGCGCTGGATTAGTTTGGTCAAAGCCAGCCCCGAATACACCAACCTGCACGACGGTCAGGTCATCGTCGTCGAGGATATAACCGAGACACAGTTGCTCGAAGAAGAACTTGTTCATAGCGAGCGGCTCGCTTCGATCGGCCGGCTCGCCGCGGGCGTTGCACACGAGATCGGCAATCCGGTCACGGGCATTGCCTGCCTCGCGCAGAACCTTAAATATGATACGGAAAATTCGGAAAGCCTGCAGGCGGCCGACGAAATTCTCAAACAGACCAACCGCATTTCGCGGATTGTGCAATCGCTCGTGAACTTTTCACATACGGGCGCGCGCGGGCAACCCGAACCGATGTCACTACGCCCAAGCATCGATGAGGCGACCCACCTGCTCGCGCTGAATAAAGGTGCGCGGCCTGTGCAATTTATTAATCGTTGCGACGCAGCCACCCGGATAGTGGCGGATGATCAGCGTCTATTACAGATATTCGTCAACCTGCTCTCGAACGCGCGCGATGCCAGCGCCGATGACGCCGCGATTATTATCGACTGCGCGCCCGCCGAGAATCTTGCGCACATCACGATTACCGATAGCGGCAGCGGCATCGCCAAAGAACACATCGACCGCGTTTTTGAACCGTTCTTCACCACCAAAGAACCCGGCCAAGGAACTGGCCTCGGTCTCGCGATGGTCTACAGCATCGTCGAAGATTTGAGCGGCAGCATCGATATCGAAAGCCCCGTCGCCGAGCAAAACTGCGGCACGCGCATCCACATTTGGCTGCCATTGGCAACTTGAAGGCCCGCCTTGAGTGGCAAAAAAATCGGCGACGCGTTATCGTGGCAAGCTCTGGCAAAATCGTAACCATCCTCACTACACGATGCTGCAGTTAACGTGCAGTGAAGCGAATACAAGTATTTCGATGAGCTTCGCATGGACAAAATTCTCATAGTCGAAGATGAAGACGTTATCCGCAACGCGTTGCGCCGGTTGCTCGAGCGCAATGGCTACGCGGTTTCCGAAGCGATATCCGTGCAAAACGCTATCGACGATTTCACGCTCGAGGATTTCCAACTCATTATCAGCGATCTGCGTCTGCCAGGCGCGCCGGGCACCGATCTCATTCAAAAAACCGATGAAGTTCCAGTGCTGATCATGACCAGCTACGCTAGCGTACGCTCCGCGGTGGACTCACTGAAAGCGGGCGCAGTCGATTACATCGCCAAACCGTTCAACCACGAAGAAATGCTCGCCACGGTGGAGCATATCATCGCCGATAACCGCCGCGCACCCGAAGAAAACCAAGTGAATCAGCCGCGGCGCACCGGTAAACGCGGCCAGCCGCAACTCGGCGGAATGATCGGCAGCTGTAAGCCGATGCTGAAATTGTACGATCATGTCCGAAAGGTCGCGCCAGCCAATACCACGGTATTAATCCATGGCGAAACCGGCACTGGCAAAGAGCTTGTTGCCAAAGCCATCCATCAACAAAGTAAACGCGCTGAACAACCGCTGATCTGCGTCAATTGCGCAGCGATCCCTGAAACTCTCATCGAGTCTGAGCTTTTCGGCTATGAAAAAGGTGCGTTCACCGGGGCCAACACCAACCGTGTCGGCTTGATCGAAGCCGCCGATACCGGCACGCTGTTCCTAGACGAAATCGGTGAGCTGCCTGTGGAGGCGCAAGCGCGTCTATTGCGGTTTATACAGGAAAAGGAAATTCGCCGAATCGGCGCCGTACAATCTAAGCAAGTCGATGTGCGGCTGATCTGCGCCACCCATCGCGACTTAAAAGCCCTGTGCGAACAAGGTAAGTTTCGCCAGGACTTGTACTATCGCATCAATGTGATGCGACTCACGCTGCCGCCGCTGCGCGAGCGCGGAAAAGATATTCTCGAAATCGCCGAAGTGCTGCTTCTGCGGCGTTGCGAAGAGCTCGGTAAAGCGCCACTGCATTTTTCACCCAAATCGATCCAGGCGATCACAACTTATAGCTGGCCAGGCAACGTACGCGAACTTGAAAACGTGGTGGAGCGCGCCGTCTTGCTTTGTGAACACGAAGAGATCGACAACGATCTGCTCGACATTGATCTCGAGTTGGTGAACATCAATCAGCTGCGTGGACAGCCAGAACCAACATTGTTAAATGCCGCTGCGGACCATGTCGCGAAACCCCAGCCCATCACGATGAGTAATGATCCCACCGAAGAGCTCTCACTCGAGGATTACTTTCAGCACTTCGTGCTAGAGCATCAAGATTCTATGAATGAGACCGAACTCGCCCAAAAACTTGGGGTCAGTAGAAAATGCTTATGGGAGCGCCGTCAACGCCTGGGCATTCCGCGCAAGAAGGCCAGCAGCAAAGCCGCCAACGCACCCTAATCCACAACGCTGCCGATAGCAGTAAAATTAGACTTGTCAAATCAAGACGCGTTACCAATCTGTAATTTTGGTAACGATTTCCGAGAACGAACGTAACATCACCGCACTATCTCGCCATATGCTGCGCCTAGAAAATCATTAACCACTTGAAATAAATATACATTTTATATTGGCACACCAACTGCTTAGGTATACATCAAAATATAACAACAAATAATAATATGAGCTGGTTAAACCAATTTAGACTAAACAGGTATCAGCCAAACATAACAATAATGAAAATATTTTGATCAGCAGACGCTAACAATAAAATAAAGCTCAAGCGAGACCTGGATGGGGAAGGCAACTTCCCCATTTGCATTACTGCCCCCTCCTATTTTTACTTTACCACCCTTGCTGAAATATCACTTTCAAGAACTTAACCACCAACCTTACGCCACGTGATCAAACCATAAGATCGTTACCATGCATGGCCGAAGTAACAGATTTCGGGACTCCTAGTAACAATTCAGCTGATCGCAACAATCTCAAAATACACAATACCTCATATAAACTCTTGTTTTATAAGCAATGTATTTGTTGGCATATAAGCTGCTATTTAATAAATACAATAAAAATAATGATCTTTTATATCCAACAATAAAAATAACGACACTCGTGAGACCTGGAGGGGAAAGTTACTTTCCCCCTCTTCCCCAACGCTCCCTTGCCGACATACCACGACGCAATTACAAAACGCCCCTGTGCTAAAATCTGGGACTCGAGAATCACCCCCATCCCACGCCCGATCAGAGAGAGTTTTGTTTGAATTGGCTAACTGCAATTTGGCGGCGGATACGTACGCTCCCCCTGTTTGGATCGACCGGATTGGCAACAGGAAAAAAAACTCTGACTCCGAAAATCATCCCGCGCGATCAGCACACCATTTCGCGGAAATTAATCAGCAGCGGTGCTCTAAAAGTCATTGCACGCTTGCGTGCGGCCGGTTTTCAAGCATACCTGGTCGGCGGCGGCGTTCGCGATCTCTTGTTGGGCGGTCACCCGAAAGATTTTGATGTCGCAACCGATGCGCACCCCGAACAGATACGAGAGCTATTTCGCGGCAGCCGCATCATCGGCCGCCGTTTCAAAATCGTCCACGTACGCGTTGGCGGCGAAACCATTGAGGTCACCACGTTTCGTGGCAGCCACTCAACTCTAGAACGAGAGACCTCGCAAAATACGCAACACTCGGCGCAAAACGAGGATGGAATGCTGCTCCGGGATAACGTTTACGGAACAATGGCCGAAGATGCGGTGCGTCGCGATTTCACGGTAAACGCGCTGTACTACACCACGGAAAATTTCGCCGTGCACGACTACACGGGAGGAATGAAGGATTTAGGAGATCGGCTCATCCGCATCATTGGCGATCCATGGACGCGCTATCGCGAAGATCCCGTACGCATGCTACGTGCTGCACGTTTTGCCGCGAAACTCAACTTCACTATCGAGGCCGGTACCGCTGCGCCGATGCACGAACTCGCCAACTTGCTCGGCAATGTCCCTCCTGCCCGCATGTTCGATGAAGTGTTGAAGTTGTTGATGGGAGGATACGGCGTTGCAACCTATCGGCAATTGCGCGAACACGAGTTGTTCACACCCCTGTTTCCAGCAACCGCTGAAGCGATCATAGCAGGGCAACCGGCGGCAGAAGCGCTGATTGAGCAAGCACTGCACAACACCGACCAACGTATCGCCGAAGACAAACCTGTTACACCGGCGTTTATCTACAGCGCATTGCTTTGGCCAGCGCTGCAGCGCGAACTGCAAACCCTGAGCGCTCAGGGAATACCGGAATCAGCCGCAAGGCAGCAAGCGATGCAGACTACGCTTGATCGTCAACAGGCACATACCGGCATCCCGCGGCGATTCAGCCAGCCTATGCGCGAAATCTGGGAGTTACAGCCTCGTTTGCAACGGCGCGATAGCCGCCGCGTGATGCCGCTACTCGAACACCCGCGTTTTCGCGCAGCGTACGACTTTTTACTGTTGCGCGAACAAGCGGGTGATGTTCTGGGCGATACCGGCAAATGGTGGACCGAGTTTATATCTGCGGACGAAAGCCAGCGCGAACACCTGCTGCGCCAAATGACACCACGCAATACAGGCAGTCGTCATCGCCGCTCGCGCAAGCCGCATGTCGAAACATAAACCCCGCCTAAGCATGAGACTGCACTAGATATGACGAAAGGCGCGATTCGCTGCTTCATCGCCATCGGCAGCAATCTGGACAATCCTGAAGCGCAAATTAAACGCGCGCTCGTTGCACTTGGCAAAATTCGCAACTCAACGCTCGCCGCCATCTCACCATTGTATCGCAATTCAGCGATCGGCCCAGGTCAACAGCCCGATTACCTCAATGCTGCCGCGGAGCTCTACACGACACTCGATGCCCTTACCCTGTTGGCTGAACTGCAGCGTATCGAGCTCGCTCAGGGACGGACACGCAACGCACGCTGGGCCGCGCGCACACTCGATCTCGATATCCTGCTTTATGGTGACGCGCTGATTGATTTGCCGCAACTGCAAATACCCCACCCGCGTATGAACGAGCGCAATTTCGTTCTGTATCCATTGCACGACATCGCTGACGATCTTGTTCTTCCCCATGGCACTTCGCTGAGCGCCCTATTAGACTGCTGCCCCGGCGTCGGGTTAATGCGGCACTGATCTCGCTGAATTCGATACCAATTAGGGGGACCAGAGTCCTTGGAAACAAAAAAAAACGACAGCCATACATCGCAATTCGTCGCGGTTGAAGGTCCGATCGGAGTAGGTAAAACCACGCTGGCAAAGCGTCTTGCCGAAACATTCAACCGCGACGTGCTGCTTGAGCAAGCCGAACAAAATCCATTTTTGGAACGCTTCTATAAAAATGCGCGCCAATCGGCGTTGGCGACACAATTATTTTTTTTATTCCAGCGCGCGCAACAAATCCAGGATTTGCGCCAAGGAGACTTATTTTCACCCGCGCGCGTTACCGATTTTCTCGTCGCCAAGGATCGCTTATTCGCACGCATCAATCTTGATGGTGATGAATACACATTGTACGAGAAAGTTTACGAGCAGCTCACGCTCGACGCCCCTACCCCGGACTTGGTCATTTACCTGCAAGCGCCTACCGATGTGTTGATGCAGCGCGTGCGGCAGCGCGGTATCGGCTACGAACAATCGATCGAGCCGAGTTATCTCGAAAAAATCAACGCAGCGTACAGCGAGTTTTTTCTGTATTACGACGATGCGCCGCTGCTGATCGTCAACGCAGCACAAATCGACTTTGCCAACAGTGAGCGTGACTTTTCACTACTACTCGATCATATCGGCTCGATCCGTCACGGCCGTCATTTTTTCAACCCGACCGTTCTTTAACCGTTTTATTCAGCGTTTGAAACGCGTCGGTAGCGCCCTATTGTTTATGTGAAAGTGTTTGCGCAAACTTTCCCGCTTCGGAATCGAGGTCATCGCCATGTCCACTATCAGCATCACCCAGCTACAGGCAAAAAAGGCAGCGGGCGAAAAGTTCGCAGTGATCACCGCGTATGATGCGCTGTTCGGAAAAGCCGCGGCGGATGCCGGTATCGAAGTCATTTTGGTTGGCGATTCGCTCGCCATGGCGTGGCAGGGACACGACAGCACCCTGCCCGTCACGGTAGAGGAAATGACCTATCATATCGCCGCAGTAAAGCGCGGCCAGAGCAGCTCGCTCGTTATCGGCGATCTCCCCTTCGGCAGTTACATGACACCCGTGCAAGCGATGGAAAGCGCTGCGCAGCTGATGCAAGCCGGCGCGCACGTCGTCAAACTGGAAGGCGGCGCTTGGCTGCTTGAAACCGTTCGCCTGCTGACTGAACGCGGCATGCCCGTATGTGCGCATTTGGGTCTGACGCCGCAATCGGTGAACCTGTTTGGCGGTTACAAAATTCAGGGGCGTATCCCGGAACAGGCTCAGCGCATTATCGCCGACGCGAAAGCGGTAGAGGCCGCTGGCGCAGTGATGCTGGTGCTGGAATGCGTTCCTCAGAAATTGGCGCGCGCAATTACGAGTGCCCTGCGCATTCCCGTCGTCGGTATCGGCGCCGGCCCCGATACCGACGCGCAAGTACTGGTGCTCACCGATATGCTGGGGCTAAATTCAAAGCCACCGCGCTTCGTGCGCAACTTCATGCAAGGGGCTGGAAGCATCCAACAGGCGTTGACGGCTTATCGCGAGGCGGTCTTGTCCGGCGCCTTCCCCGCGCCGGAACATTGTTTTGATTGACCCAGTGTTTTAACAGGCAACGCAGCGTCTCTACAGAGGCATCACAGCGCCAGTCGCAGCTTGCTTTCAGCCGTCAACCGGTTCGCAGTTCTGTGCTTCTTTCGGTAACAAACCCATGAAGAATTTGTTACCAAAAATTGTTGATCGCCCTATATGATTGCGGCATACTCTGCCGCCTCCATTGAAGTTGCACAGATAATGTGCAGCGTCTGTGACCGGAGCCGGCAGTTCCAGGGGCAGTGCATCAGAGATCGAAGCGCTGCATACACTTTTAGAGTTTGTTCTGAGCATCCGGCGGGATTATTGAGTGATATGAAAATATTCGCCCAAACCGCAGCACTGCGTATCGCTATTGCCGCTGAGAAGCGCGCGGGCAAGCGCATCGCATTTGTTCCGACCATGGGCAATTTGCATGACGGACATATTCAGCTCGTGCATCGCGCGCAGAAAGAAGCCGATGTCGTCGTCGTCAGCATCTTTGTAAACCCGCTGCAATTCGGCCCTGCCGAAGATCTCAACAAGTACCCCCGCACACTTGCCGCCGACAAAGAAAAGCTATTTGCCGCGGGAGCCAATTATCTGTTCGCGCCGGGCGTCGAGGACATGTATCCCAATGGCTTGGATGCGCAGGTAAAGGTCAGTGTCCCCGGTCTGTCCGACACGCTATGCGGCAGCAGCCGTCCCGGTCACTTCACCGGTGTCGCCACCGTCGTCACCAAGCTATTTCAGATCGTACAACCCGATGTCGCCGTCTTCGGCGAAAAAGATTTCCAGCAGCTCGCAATCATTCGCAAGCTCACGACCGACCTGTGCATGCCGATCACTATCGTCGGCGCGCAGACCGCCCGCGCGGTGGACGGTCTCGCCCTGAGTTCGCGCAATGGTTACTTGAGCGCTGACGAGCGCAACGTGGCGCCGGTGCTACACCGTGCTCTACAGGATTGCCGCGCAGCGATCGCCTGCGGCTTCGACAGCTATAGCGATCTCGAACACTATGCGATGGAGTCGTTGCGTAAGGCCGGCTTCAAACCCGACTATGTTTCCGTGCGCGACGCCAGCACATTGGGGCCTGTCACGCTCGACACTGAAAAGCTCGTCATTCTGGCCGCCGCCTACCTCGGCCGCACACGCCTGATCGATAACGTCACCTTAAACCTCAATCCCAGCCAAGACTGGGGTATGCTCGCAGCCGTTTAATCGCAGCCGCAGCGATAGTCTGAGGAACCTCTATGCAATCAGTCATGCTCAAATGCAAACTCCACAAGGCGCGCGTGACGCACGCCGTGCTGCATTACGAAGGCTCTTGTGCCATCGACGGACGCTTGCTCGATATGGCAGGTATTCGCGAGTACGAGCAGATTCAAATTTACAACATCACCAACGGCGAGCGCTTCACCACCTACGCGATTCGCGGCGAGGAAGGCTCCGGCATAATTTCGATCAACGGCGCGGCTGCGCATAAAGCCAATGTCGGCGATGTCATCATCATCTGCGCTTATGCGAGCTATTCGGAAGCGGAGCTGATCAACTTCAAACCGCGTCTGATTTATCTCAATGAAGACAACAGCGTGAGTCATTCCGCCAACGCGATGCCGCTGCAAGTCGCATAATCTGTACGCAGATAAACCAAGGGAGCCAAAGGCTCCCTTTTTTATTTATTGCCGCGCCATTCGAATGTTATAAATCAGATGTAACACAGGGTTCAGTTTCGCTTGCGATTGGAGTAGCTTTGACACCAACCTCCGTCACCAACACCAATCTCCATCACCATTTTCATAAAAACAGGTTGCCGATTATGCCAGGGTCCAAAGTCTACCCCGTTCCCTCCACACTAGCCGCTGATACGCATATCGATCGCGCTCGTTACGCTGCGATGTATCGTGCATCGATCGAACAACCGGAACAATTTTGGTCGGAGCAAGCTGAGAGGTTTTTGAGCTGGCAACAGCGCTGGCAATCGGTGCGCGAATTCGATTTTCACAGCGGCGATGCAACATGGTTTCGCGGCGGAAAATTGAACGTCAGTGAAAACTGCATCGATCGCCATCTCGCCGGCCGCGGCGATCAGACCGCAATTATTTGGGAAGGCGATAACCCCGCCGAAAATTCACACATAACTTACAATGAGCTGCATCGCGCGGTGTGCCGCACAGCCAATGTTCTGAAACAACGCGGCGTTAAAAAGGGTGATCGCGTCTGCATCTACATGCCGATGATTCCTGAAGCCGCTTACGCGATGCTCGCGTGTACGCGAATCGGCGCGATTCACTCCGTCGTCTTCGGCGGTTTCTCACCCGAGGCGCTGAAAGATCGCATTCTCGATTCCGATTGCCGCGTCGTTATCACCGCTGATGAAGGTCTGCGCGGCGGCAAACATATTCCGCTCAAAGCCAATGTCGAAATTGCACTCTCGCACTGCCCGAATGTACATACCGTATTAACCGTACGCCGCACGGGCAACAATTTACTTTCAAACAACGATATACCATGGAAAGACAAGCGCGACATCTGGTATCACAGCGCAATTGAAACAGTCGCCGATGATTGCGCGCCCGAACCGATGGATGCGGAAGATCCATTATTTATTTTGTATACCTCGGGCTCGACTGGAAAACCCAAAGGCGTAGTGCACACCACCGGCGGCTATTTACTGATGGCCGCCATGACGCACAAATACACGTTTGATTATCGCGAAGGCGAAATATTTTGGTGTACCGCCGACGTGGGTTGGGTAACGGGACACACCTACATCGTTTACGGCCCGCTCGCGAACGGCGCGATCACATTGATGTTCGAAGGCGTACCGAATTATCCCGACTCGTCGCGCTTCTGGCAGGTGATCGACAAGCATCGCGTTAATACGTTTTATACGGCTCCCACCGCGTTGCGTGCGCTGATGGGAGCAGGCAACGATTTCGTCACGCGCACCTCGCGCAAAACGCTGCGGCTGCTCGGCACTGTCGGCGAGCCGATCAATCCCGAAGCGTGGGAATGGTATTACCACACGGTTGGCGAAGCGCGCTGCCCTGTTGTCGATACGTGGTGGCAAACCGAAACCGGCGCGCATATGATCACGCCGCTGCCCGGCGCCACCGACTTAAAGCCGGGCTCGGCAACACTGCCTTTTTTCGGCGTCGAGCCCGCGCTGCTCGATTCCAACGGCAATGAAATTCACGGCGCGGGCGAGGGCAATCTCGTCATCAAAACCTCGTGGCCGGGTCAAATTCGCAGTGTATTCGGCGATCACCAGCGCATGACCGACACCTACTTCAAACCATATCCGGGTTATTACTTCACAGGCGATGGCGCGCGCCGCGATGAAGATGGTTACTATTGGATTACCGGCCGCGTCGATGACGTGCTCAACGTGTCGGGACATCGCATGGGCACCGCTGAAATCGAAAGCGCGCTCGTGCGGCACCCTGCTGTCGCCGAAGCCGCCGTCGTCGGTTACCCGCACGACATCAAGGGTCAGGGCATTTATGCCTATGTCACGCTGATGGCGAAAACGGAACCGAGCGAAATGCTGCGCAAAGAACTGCTCGATCTGTGCACGATGGAAATCAGCGCCATCGCGAGACCCGATTTAATTCAATGGGCGCCCGGTTTACCGAAAACGCGTTCGGGAAAAATCATGCGCCGCATTCTGCGCAAAATTGCCGCTAACGAATTGGAAAATCTCGGCGACACATCGACGCTGGCCGATCCGAGTGTCGTGCAGCAGTTAATCGATAATCGTTTAAACAACTAAGACCGTCGTTGAAAAAATAAATGTGCCTGCATAAATCATTTCGACGCACACGAAAAGGCCGCACATCGCGGCCTTTTTATTTATCGAGCAGTGATGCCGCTATCCATTCACCTCAGTGATGAGGCAAGGGCGAAGGCTGTTGATCGTTGGCCATCTCGCCTTTGCGCAAACGATGATGCACATGCGGATCGTGCTTGAACACCTGCGGCATCAGCGAGCCGACCACCATACCAATGACACTGGCGATCACACCGGTACCTTGCGGCGTTAAAACCTGCAGCGGTTGCAGCGCGCGAAAAATCAACGATATGGCTGCGGGTAAACCGCGCATCGTTGCGTCGCGCATATCGGCGCTGACCAGCAGGGTCATCCACGTCGTCGTACCGGCGAAAATCGCGAACAGCGCACCTTGATTGGTGGCGCGATGCCAATACACACCCGCAAACAATGGAACGAATGCCGCGACGAGTGTTACCTGATAAGCGTTGCCCACCATTTCATAAATGCCGCTGTCCGAATGCATTGCGTAAAGCGTCACGAGCACGGTGAAACACAACGTGGTGATACGCATATTGCGCAGCAATTGTTTGTCGCCCATATGCGGAAACATCGGCTTCAAAATATTTTCGGAGAACGTAACGGAAGGCGCGAGCAGTGTCGCCGATGCGCAACTCTTGATCGCCGACAACAGCGCGCCGAAAAACATAATTTGCGCGAACATCGGTGTCTTCGTCAGCACCAGTGTCGGCAATATTTTTTGCGGATCGCTATCGATCAAACCGGAGACCATTTGCGGATCGATCAATGTCGCTGAATAGGCGAGAAACATCGGCACAAACGCAAATAGAAAATACAGCGAGCCGCCGAGCACCGAAGCCCACACCGCGATGTGTTCCGATTTCGCCGATTGCACGCGCTGGAACACATCCTGTTGCGGAATCGAACCGAACATCATCGTGCACCACGCCGCCACGAACGCTGCGATCGACGCAAAATTCGCATCGGGCCAGAAATTGAATTTACCGGCTTTCGCGGCGTGCTGAATCACGGTACTGACGCCGCCGATTTGACCCGTGACCTCGTTGCCGATCCAGAGCATACCGATCACGATAATGATCATTTGAATAAAATCGGTAATCGCGACGGCCCACATACCGCCGAAATACGTGTAGATGAGAATCGTCGCCGAGCCGATCCACATACCGGCCGTTTGCGTAATCCAGCCCGCCGAAACAATGTTGAACACGAGACCGAGCGCAGTGATTTGCGCGCCGACCCAACCGAGATACGACAGCACGATCGCAATCGTGGTCAACACTTCAACGCCGCGACCGTAACGGCGTTTATAAAAATCGCCGATGGTGAGCAGACGCATGCGATATAGCGGGCGCGCGAACAGCAAACCGACGAGGATCAAGCATAGCGACGAGCCGAATGGGTCTTCGACAACGCCGTGCAGATTTTCCTTCAGAAATCGCGCAGGAATGCCCAATACGGTTTCGGAGCCAAACCATGTTGCGAATACCGTCGCGGTGACCATGTAGAACGGCAGATGCCGGCCCGCCACGGCAAAATCGCTCGCGTTGTGGACACGCAGAGAGGCCCATAAACCGATCGCTACGGAAATGGCCCAGTAACCGATAACAAACCATAGCAACAAGGCAGCGTTCCTCTTTTAATATAAATACAAGTTAGATATGAATACAGGCTCGAACGAACCGGCGCGCTAACGCGCAACGCTCTCGGAAAATATAAAACGCGATGGATTGTAGCGCACGCCGCCAATGCCGTGTAGACGATCCAGCCGCGCGTTATTGCGCGGGTTTGCTGTCCAGATAATCGCGGCACGCGTTACCAAACGCGGCGATCAGTGCGCGGCAAAATGGCGTGGTTTGCGCGAACCACTCCGGATGCCATTGCACGGCGCAGGTAAATGTCGCGGCGCTCGGCAACGACACAGCTTCGATCAGCCCATCGGCCGCGAGCGCTTCGGTGCGCAAACCTGGCGCGAGCCGATCGATGCCCTGACCATGCACGGAGTTCACATCGATTTCGTTCGCGCTCGACAACGCAGCGAGCAGACCGCCCGGCTGCAAACTCACGCGATGCGCAAGCCCGTATTGTTCGGCAACAGGAGCATCGGTATCTTCGCGGTGATCGAATTTACCGGCAACGCGATGCACGCGTTGATGCAGCGTACCGCCCAGCGCGACGTTCATCTCCTGCAAGCCGCGACAAATACCCAGCACGGGAATACCCAGCGCGATCGCTTGCGGAATCAGCGCCAGCATCGTCTCATCGCGCTGTCGATCGCGCGCACAGTGGGGTTGCTGGGACTCGGCGCCATAAAATTCGGGTTCGATATTCGACGCGCCGCCTGTCAGCAATAAGCCGTCGAGCCGTTGTAGCAGCGCGCGACAATCGAGCCGCTGCGCCACCGAGGGAATCAACACCGGAATGCCGCCCGCGGCTTCGACAATGGCGAGCGGATAATGCTCTTCGACGCGGTGCCAATAATAGCCATCGGCGGCAACGCGTTCAGTCGTAACGCCGATTATTGGTTGCATCGTCGGCTAAACTCCAATAACACTCAGACCCAGCAGAACTAAATCTGAAAATAAAAATCGAACCCCCATCGCCCGACGAGGATCGCACCATGTCACGCTACGCTCTAATGAAGCGGGAGGCCACACGGCTCGCAACACTGCCGACAATGTTATTCTGCTGCGCCAATCTATTATTTTCCAGCTTGGGTCATGCCGAAACAGCCGAGGCCTTGGCCGCAAAACTCAGCAAGCTCGGCTACTCCGAAGGCGCAGTCGTCGATGGGGTGGAGAATTACCGCGTCGATGGCTGGAACTATCTCGATAACAAACACATCGTCATTTATGCGGGGCCGTCGCAGCGCTTTTTAATCACGACGATGATCAACTGCCCCGATTTAAGCTCGTCCGAACACATCGGCTTCACGTCGACGGTAAATCGTCTAACCAAGTTCGATAAACTTATCGTGCGCGGCGCTGGCGGCATCGTGCAGCATTGCCCCATCAGTGAAATCAAAGCGCTGCAGAAAATACCCGCGCAACCGTGAGCTAGCAGCCACCATCTTCACGCTCTACCACGCAGCGCCTTCAGTTCGACATCGAACACGTCGGTATACAAACATTCGCGGCGCAGACGTTCGTATTCTTCAAGCTTGTGCTGCTCGTCAGCGGGTATCACACCATTAGCAATTGCATTTGTTAATTGATCGCCGAAAGTATCGCCCGCGATGTCACCTTTGCGATGCGCTCGTTTTAATGCGCTTAAATACGGCTCGATTTCGTTCAACAATTGGAATGTCACTTCGAGTCTTCCGTGTGCATCGTTTTCATCGTGGCTTTGATAGCACTGCGCGCTGATCGCATCGCGCACAGCGCTTGGCTGCATAATCGCGAGTCCGAGTTCGTGAGTCAGCCGGTCCGACGCATGGCGCACAGGCATGCGCAACGGAAACGCGAGATGTTTGAACACCCAACCAATCGCACGTACCGGAAAGTTTTCATAGAAGCCGATGAGCGCGCGCTGCGCTGTCACGAAACAACGGCGCAATGCAAATTCGGCGTGCGCGTCATTGACCCTATCAACCGGCAGCGTTGCGTGATATTTCAGAATGCTGCTCGCAATAAACAATTGACTCAGCACGTCGCCGAGGCGGGCCGATAACATTTCGCGAATTTTTAAATTGCCGCCCAGCACCAGCAAGCTGATATCCGATGTGACTGCCAACACCGCGCTGAAGCGATCGATAGTTTTAAACCACGGACGTGCAAATGCCGTTGCGTTGACGGGTGTCTTTGCCAAAATCGATGGAGCAATACCGAGCGCAATCATGCGCGCGCAGCGACTCAACGTGAAGCCGATATGCTCGAACAATAATTTGTCGAACTTGGCGAGATTTTCCGCGCTATCGGGCTGCGCGAGCAATTCGAACTCCTCGAATAAATACGGATGGCAGCGCATCGCACCCTGACCGAATATCATCAGCGAACGCGTCATGATATTCGCGCCTTCAACCGTGATGCCAATCGGCACCGCCTGATACGGAATGACCAGTGGATTGCGCGGGCCCATTTGAATACCGCGACCGCCCAGCACATCCATCGCCCGATCAATGGCGATACGCATCATTTCGGTCGAATGGTATTTCGCAATGGCAGTGACCACCGCGGGCGAGCCCACTTCGAGCGCGCGCATGACCCAGTGGCGCATCGCTTCGAGCGTGTAAGCGATACTCGCGATTTCCGCTGTCGCTTCCTGCACACCTTCGAATTTACCGATCGCCGTATGAAATTGTTCGCGAATACGCGCGAACGCACCGACCGAGCGGTAACAGATTTTACTGCTCGCCGTGGACACCGCTGGCAATGAAATACCGCGACCCGCGCCGAGACAATGCATGAGCATGCGCCAGCCTTTTCCCGCCATCGCCGGACCGCCGATGATCCAATCGAGCGGCACAAAAACATCGACGCCATCGACAGGACCATTCATAAAAGGTGCCCCGGGATTGTGGCGCAGACCGGTTTCAACGCCGGGGTGTTTCGCGGGCAGCAGCACACAGGTAATTCCGTATTCCGTTTTGCTGTCGTCGCCGAGCAAATGTTCGGGGTCGAATAATTTGATCGCGAGACCGATCACCGTTGCGACGGGCGCGAGTGTGATCCAGCGTTTTGCAAAATTCAGCCGCAAGCCCAACACGCGCTCGCCATCGTGTTCGCCATAGCAAACGACGCCGGTGTCCGGGATCGAGCCCGCATCGGAACCCGCTTCGGGTCCGGTCAAACCAAAGCATGGGACTTCCTCGCCGCTGGCGAGGCGCGGCAGCCAATAATTTTTTTGCGCTTCAGTGCCGAAATGCAGCAGCAATTCGCCGGGACCAAGCGAATTCGGCACCATCGCCGTCACGCCGGCGGTGATCGAGCGCGTCGCCAACTTCGTCATCACGCAGCTCTGCGCAAATGGACTGAAACCGAGACCGCCGTACTGCTGTGGAATGATGAACGCGAAGAAACCTTTTTCTTTTAAAAATCGCCAAACGGATTCGGGAAGATCTTTTATCTCGTGATGAATCTTCCATTCGTCAAGCATCTCACACAATTGCTCGACTTCATTATCGAGAAACGCCTGCTCGCGCTCGCTGAGTTTGGGCAGATCGGTTTGTTCAAACCAGCTCCAGTTCGGTTTCCCCGAAAATAATTCCTTATCCCACCACGCCACACCCGCCTCCAGCGCTTCGCGCTCGGTCACACTCATCGGCGGCAATAATTTCGCGAGTTGCACTTTCAATTTTGCGCTGATCAACTGCGCGCGCAGATTGGGTAAATTCAGAATGAGCAACGCGGCGACCAACGGCAGCCACAAGAAAATCGAATGCAACGCCGAGCTGAAAAATCCGAGCAGCCACCACACCGCCAGCGCTATCAATGAACCCAGCCACAGCGGTGTCTCGCAAAAAAATATAACGCCCGCGGCGATCAACCAGACTACGATGCAAATGAGAAATATCATCTTGCTCTCCCGTTATGAATTCGCTGTTGCCTTATCTACCGCAGCAGCAGTTTAACGTGAAGGATCGTAACAGCGGGGTAGCTTCGCGTTCTATTCTTGGTTTGAAACGGCCGCTGTGCAAGAATACGCGCCGCCGTGCATGTCAGGCGGGCGTCGTATAATGGCATTACCCCAGCTTCCCAAGCTGGAGACGAGGGTTCGATTCCCTTCGCCCGCTCCATTTCTCCTGGCAAGCTCCAATCGCTCGCCAATTCGCGCCGAAGGCAACGCGATGAGTTGGCAGCAACTGTCGTAACGAGGAAGACCGGTATGCGACATATCCCACAGATGGTAGCGGTGATGACGCCGTTTCCCCATCACATAGCCGCCGATGCCACGCTCGCCGAAGCTGCGGCCATGATGGACGAGCACAACATCCGTCACCTGCCCGTGCTTGAGTCGGGCGATATCATCGGTATTTTGTCCGAACGCGATATCGAGCGCGCAAAAATTCCGGGGCACCGATTGCGCGATGAAATCGAGTTGCGCGTCGGCGATCTATGCACCCAACGGCCCTATTTCGTCGACGTATCGGATCCGCTCGATCGTGTACTCGACGCCTTGGTGGAAAAGCGCATCGGCTCAGCGCTGGTGCTCAAAGAGGGCGAGCTGGTGGGCGTGTTCACGGCCGCCGATGCGTGCGAATTGCTCGCCCGTCTATTGCGTGAACAGTTCGGACCGGTAGCGCCCGGCACTGAAGCCGCGTAATAAGCGGAAGTATGGTCATCCCCGTCAGCTAATAGCGTCTGGCAATAGCTAAATGATATTGGCGCGGCTCCAGCTTTCCCACGATACTTGCCGCCCCGGCTATACCACGCGGCACAGCGGCGACTACAAGGGCGACATAATAGCGGTAAAAGACGCCCCCCCTGCCGCAGATACGGACTCATCGCAAACTCGGCATTCTGTCGATTCAGTAACAGTTGAATCGCTGCGAAACCCGTATTTTAAAAAACTAATCAGTGATCTTACGGGTCGGTTAAAAATGGAGAACAATCGACGTGAAGTGGCTTCGCTTCCTTACCGCAACGCTGGCGTTGCTTTCGACTGCATGGATGGCCGCGGCGGCGCAGCCCGCGATCAGCGAGGGGCGCCTTCTGTTACCCAATCAGGATAATTTGCGCGCGCAACCGCTAGAGCTCAACGGCAACTGGCACTTTTTCCCTGACCGCTGGCTAACCCCCGCTGAACTGACCGCTGCCGCCACTCACGCCGAGTGGGCACCGGTACCGGGCGGGCGACCAGGCAAATCTGCCGGGATTAGCACCTACTGGCTTGAAGTCGCTATCGGCAAGGGCATCCCAGAACCCAGCACACTGCAATTCCAACATATATGCGGCGCGGCCAACGTGTATTTCTATCGCGATGGTAGCGGCGACAACGCGCCGCTACTGACAGCCGGCCAACTAGGCAGCGAGGCGGCACGCGAAAAAATCAGCGGAAATAATTTACTGATCAACCTTCCAGCGCTCCAGCCCGGTACTTATCGCTTACTGGTCCACCAGTCTAATTTCCATCTGCGCGAAGGCGGCCTTTGCGGCACGATAAGCTGGGGATTGACGTCAACGCAAACGCATGCGCGCACCATTGACACCGTTAAAAATACCGTTGTCGCCACCCTGCTGCTCAGCCTCGCGCTGGGCTCGTTATTGCTGGGCTCGCAAAACGGGGAGCGCGCAGCCCCATGGCTGGCCCTGATGTGCGCTGCCTGTGCCGTGCTAATAGGCATCAATAGCGGATTGCTTGGCGCCCTTTTACCACCGGACAGCAATTGGCGAGGGCGCCTCGACTACATCGGTATCTTTAGCGCCATGATCTGGTTGCCGCCAGCGCTGCTCATGGTATTTCGCCACACGTTCGCGATCGCTCTGCCACGCTGGCTGGGGCTAACCAATTTGGCAATACCAGCACTCCTCACATTAGGTTTAGCTTTCTCGATAACTTTTTTTGCTCAGCATCCACAAATCATCACGGTTGCCTGGTGCTTGCAGGCTTTTGTTGCCTTCGCCGTGCTCACTGCGGCATGTCAGCGCGGCCGTCAATACGCTTGGATCGCGCTGGCGGCAAGTGTGCCGCTGGTGATCGCCACGCTGTACGATCTCTATCGATTTTTCGCATACGGCATTATCGATATTCTCAGCCCTTATGCGGTTGCATTCCTGGCCGCCGTGCACGGCGGTATTTACACGTTGAAATTCGGTGCATCGTATCAGCTGGCAGCGCGGCTATCGGCCCACCTGCAGGAAGAAGTCGATCTGCGTACGCGCGAATTGCGCGAAAAAAATTACAACCTGGAGCAAACGCAAAACGCATTGCAGCGCGCCAACGAAACGCTGCGCGAGCTATCGATTACCGACGGCCTCACGCGCGTTTACAACCGCATGTATTTTGAACAGCAATTTGAAAAAGAATGGCGCCGCTGCGCGCGGCACGCTTTACCGCTGTCGGTGCTAATGATCGACGCCGATCATTTCAAACAGCTCAACGACAGCGCAGGCCATCTCGTCGGCGATCTGTGCTTGCAGGCGATAGCGCAGGAAATCGAAAATAACTTCAAGCGTTCGGGGGAAGTGGTGGCGCGTTACGGCGGCGAGGAGTTTATCGTATTGCTGCCCGACACCAACCAGAATAAAGCGTTGGCGGTCGCCGAAGGGCTGCGCATCGCCATCGAACGACTCGCTTTCAACGACGACGCGGGCACCTCGTACCGCGTGACCGTCAGCATCGGTGTCAGCACCACCGTGCCGAGTCTCGATCAACGCCCCGAGCAACTCATCGCCACGGCAGACGCTGCACTCTATGAGGCCAAAGATGCGGGACGCAATCGCGTGCACAGCATTCCGATCCTTGCGTCGCGGGCGGCGATGGCACAACAGAAACTGCATTTATGATCGAACCGACTACTCATCCGCTTGCGCGGTAATTCCATTCGCGACGGCACTGCGCTTGAGGCGAATCGACACGAAACGGTGATGATTGCGTGTCGATGCGCGCTCACCGTGGTAACTGGTCTCGATGGACTTGGCATCGATACCGCGACTCATCAAATATTCGCTCACCTGTTGCGCGCGCTGCTTCGCCAGCTCCAAGTTATCGATCAAGCGCCTGTTGTCGTTGCTGACACCGCGAATTTCAAAACGCGTGACCGAATGATCGACGGCGATATAACGCAGCAACCAATCGATTTTCTTTTGCGCCGCTGCGCTCAGATCGCTCTGTTCATTATCGAATTCGACGACGGTGTTTTTTATCTGCTCGAATGTAACGGGCAGCAGCTGTTCGATGCAGGCGTTGTACTGCCGGTAAGCCGATCGAAAATTCACGGGCGAGAGCGCGATAGTCGCAGTTTTGTCGGCATCGTTCTGCAGCGGACGCGCGAACTCAGGCACCAGACCCGCACCCAAACTATCGAGCAGCCGCGCCGTCGGTTCGTCGCTCAAACGCAAGAGTTCGGCACCATCGGTAATCTCGACAGTACCGAGCGCGATCGGCTTGCGTGTTGGATTCCAACTCGGCGCCGCAGCCGTGAGCTGTGCGGGACCGCTCGCGAATGGGCTTTTTTTTGCCTGCAAGAGGAAGCGCTGATGACCGCCGCCGACAGCCTCAAATACCGCCTCGCCAAAACGCGGCACCACTTGTTTAAGCCGGCACGCCAACGGCGAGCGCTGCACCAGCCACTGCGCCTGATCGATCGAGGCCATATACGCTTCTGCCCGCGCTTCGATCGCAACGATCGATAGCAAACTCAGTGCGCATCTCCGCCAATACTTAGCAAACATCATCGCTGGACTCGAACCTCGCCATCTTCAGATTTAAGTACAGCCGCCGGTGAATGCACTGGCCGCGCCGGTTTAATCCGCGCGATGATTGCTGTAGCATGCGCGCAGCACTCGTTCCGATCCCAGCAACTGCCGGCCGTCTAGCGCATTATTTATGAACGCACCATCCATCTCATGAACGAACTGCGCCCTATTAATGAACTACGCATAAAGCGCCCCGACGATTGGCATGTGCATCTGCGCGATGGCGCTGCGCTGCCGCATACCACGGCAGCTCTGGCGCGCTACTTCGGTCGCGCCATCGCCATGCCCAATCTCGTACCACCCGTTGCAACCACCGCGCAGGCACTCGCGTATCGCGAGCGTATCAACGCGGCGCAACGCGATTGCGCGCGCGCGTTCACGCCGCTCATGGTGCTGTATCTGACCGATAATACTAGTCCACAGGAAATCGTCGCGGCGAAAAATTCGGGGTACGTAGTTGCCGCAAAGCTGTACCCGGCCGGCGCCACCACGAATTCCGATTCAGGCGTCACCGATGTGCGGCGTATTTACCCGGTGTTGGAAAGCATGCAACGCCACGCCATGCCACTGCTGGTGCACGGCGAAGTGACCGACGCATCTGTCGATGTGTTCGACCGCGAAAAAATCTTTATCGATCGGCACCTCAGCACAATCGTTAGAAATTTTCCGCACCTGAAGATTGTCTTCGAGCATATAACCACCGCCGATGCCGTTGCATTCGTCAAAGAGTCGTCAAGCTACATCGGCGCAACCATCACCGCGCACCATTTGCTTTACAACCGCAATCACATGCTGGCCGGAAATATTCGCCCGCATTTCTATTGTCTGCCGATTTTAAAACGCGGCGATCATCAACAGGCATTGATTGCCGCCGCCACCTCGGGCAATCCGAAATTTTTTCTCGGCAGCGATTCCGCTCCGCATGCGCGCAGCAAAAAGGAAGCGAGCTGCGGCTGCGCGGGTTGCTACACCGCCTACGCCGCCATTGAGCTGTACGCCGAAGCATTCGACCGCGCCGGCGCTCTCGACAAACTCGAAGCGTTCGCGAGTTTTTACGGTGCGGATTTCTATAATCTGCCGCGCAACAGCGATGACATCGCACTGCGACGTCAGCGGTGGCCGGTACCGGCGGAGCTATCGCTCGGAGATGATGTCGTTGTTCCGCTGCGCGCGGGTGAGACCATCGAGTGGCAAGTAGCGGTGGATTAGCGCGCATGGAAAATCATACCAAGCATCCGTTATCGCTGCGCTTTCGCGGTTTTCTGCCCGTTGTCGTCGATATCGAAACGGGGGGCTTCAACGCGCGCACCGATGCGATTTTAGAAATCGCCGCGACGACATTGACGATGGACGATGACGGCTGTTTGCGCGTCGATGAAACACTCGACTTTCACGTCGAACCTTTTCCCGGCGCCAATCTCGAACCGGCTGCGCTCGAATTCACGGGTATCGATCCGCAAAGTTTGGAGCGCAACGCGCAACCCGAAATCGTGGTATTCGACGAATTATTCAAATTTGTGCGCGGCAAAGTTAAACAACACCATTGCACGCGGGCTGTCTTGGTTGGGCACAACGCCCATTTCGATTTGGGATTTTTACTGGCGGCGAGCGAGCGCTGCAATATCAAGCGCAATCCATTTCATCCGTTTTCGGTGTTCGATACCGCCACGCTAGCCGGCGTCGCCTTCGGCCACACCGTGCTAGCGCGCGCCTGCCAACTCGCCGGCATCAGCTTCAACAATGCGGAAGCGCACAGCGCCGCTTACGATACGGAAAAAACCGCGGAATTATTTTGTTTGATCGTCAATCGCTGGCGCGAACTCGGCGGCTGGCAACCGTTCGATGCCTTCGGCGATGAAGACATTTAATTTAAAAGTCCCGCTTAACCTTTCAGCAAAATCAGTAAGTCTCGCCGCGCATGCTCAGTAAGTTTCACCGCGCATATATTGTTGCAACTGCAGTATCATCGCTTTTTGATCTTCAATAATGTTTTTAACCAAATCGCCGATTGAAATCAGGCCGATCAAGCTGTTGTCTTGCAGCACGGGCAAATGGCGTATGTGTTTCGCGGTCATCAACTCCATGCAGGATTCCATCGTGGTCGATGGACTGACACAAATTAAATCCGAAGTCATGACCTGTCTGACCTCGGTTGTTCGCGACGAGCGCTCCATCAGCGCGATCTTACGGGCATAATCGCGCTCGCTAAAAATTCCGACCAGCTTGCCATTTTCCAGCACCAGCAATGCGCCCAGTCTTTTTTCAGCCATCAATTTCAACGCTTCCACAACCATTGCGCCGGGCTCGACACTGTAAACTTTCGCATCGCCTTTGGAATTCAGTATGTCTCTCACATTTTTCATGACCATCCCCCAGACTGTCTTTTTCTTTTCCAAAGGTTACATTCAATGGCCGCGAATTGGCAAATCGCCGGTTTGACCTAGCGCAGTGAATATCGCGATCTTCGCGCATCGATGCGCGGGCTATAAGCTGGCATATCGCTTGCGTTGCTTCACACCAGTTAGTACAGGTGCACACTTTACACACCGATTCGGCGCAATTTCGGCAAATAATTGCAATCTTTATTGCCTCCAGCGGCAATTGATTGCCGCCTTGTGGATACCTCGCCATGGCAGAAACTTATGCATTGTCTCAGCCCCCGATGCGATCGCCGGCCGACGCCACAAAAATCGATCTCATCGAAGCTCAGCACGCGTTCGCGATTATCGACGTGCAACCGCAGAGTTCGACGCACTTTTTCCAAAGCGCGATTCTCGCGGTGGATCCACCTTCTCGCACCATTATGATCGACGATCTGTTTCCAGCATGCGGTCTCCAACAGGGCGCTCCGCTCGCGATAACGCTGCGCCTGACCAATGAACGCCGCGTCAGATTTTCAACGCGCGTCATCGACAAGCAACCACACGGCGATGCGATCTGTTATCGCGTAGCGATGCCGGACCATTTGACCTACAACCAACGGCGCGACTCGTATCGCTTCCGACTTTCCGAAGGCTTTGCCGAATTCCACACACACGAGGGCTACTACTGCGCCGGCTCGATTCAGGATATTTCGTTGACCGGCGCGCGGGTATTGCTGGACCATCAAATCGTTATAGCGCCAGGCGCTGTGTTAAATCGATTTTCGTTCGAATTTTCAGGCAATCGTTTTAATTGCGAAGCCATCGTCAAACGCTGTCATCGCGATATCGAGAACAAAGATATTATCGGCGTCGAGTTCAACGCCATGCCGCGCGCGCAACAACGTATCCTCGAAAAAGCCATATTTCAATTGCACCGGTCGGTGGCGAAACAACACGCTGAAAATCGTGTTAAACACCCCGCGGTGGTTGCGAATTGATTCTTAAAGTTATTAATCCTAAATTTGCAGCACATAACTACCCGGTGCCGCTTCAAGTACACCCTCTTCTTTAATAACACGCGCCGCGATTTGTTTCTTGCTCGAATGCTGCACCAGCCACTGCTGCAATGCCGGCCACCACGAGCCGTCGTTCGATTGCGCCTGTTGCAACCACGAATCGGGGTCGACGCTGCGATCCTGTACGGCTGTGGTTTTGATGCGATAACCGCTGTGTGGATGGTCGATAGGATTGACGATGCCGACGTTGTGGCCGCCCGATGTCAGCAGAAACGTCACATCGACGCGCACGTAGTGATGAATTTTGTAAACCGAACGCCACGGCGCGACATGATCGCGCTCGGTGCCGACGCAAAAAATCGGCGCGCGGATATTGTGCAGATCGATCGGTTTACCGTTGACTTCGTATTGATCGCGCGCGAGTTGATTTTCGAGAAATAATTTGCGCAAATATTCCGAGTGCATGCGAAATGGCATACGCGTCAAATCGGTATTCCACGCCATTAAATCGTTCAGGTGCTGACGTTTGCCGAGCAGATATTCGTGCAACATGCGCGACCAGATCAGATCGTTGCTGCGCAGCAATTGAAACGCGCCCACCATCTGTTTGGCATCGAGAAATCCCTGTCGTTCCATCAGCGTTTCCAGATAGGCAATTTCGCTTTCGCTGATAAACAACCCGAGTTCTCCGGGCTGCGTGAAATCGACTTCGGTCGCGAGCAGCGTCATCGAAGCGATATTGTCGGCGCTATCGGTCTGCGCCAGCGCGGCCAGCGCGATGGCGAGCATGGTGCCGCCGAGACAGTAACCCATTGTGTGCACGCGCGCATCGCCGCACACGGTATGCACCGTATCCAGTGCGGCGCATACGCCGAGACGGCGATAATCCTCCATCGACAGTTCGCGATCTGCGGCGGTGGGATTTTTCCAGGAAATAATAAATACCGTATGACCCTGTTCGACCAGATATCTAACGAGTGAATTATGTGGCGACAGATCGAGAATGTAATACTTCATGATCCACGCCGGCACGATCAGTATCGGTTCGCGATACACCTGCTCGGTTTGCGGCGCATATTGAATCAGTTCGATGAGTTCGTTGCGAAAAATAACCGCACCCGGCGTGATCGCGACATCGCGCCCCACGCGATACGCATCGGCACCGGCCGGACGTTCGTGCGTGAGCGTGCGCACGGCGTCCTCCCACCAATAAGTCAAGCCGCGCCACAAATTGACGCCGCGCTCGCGATAGGTTTCATCGAGCACTTCGGGGTTGCTGAAAAAGAAATTCGACGGCGAAAACGTATCGAGCATTTGTCGCGCGACAAAACTCACCACGCGATTATCGTCGGGCGGCACACCGCGCACATCGGTCACGGTGATATGCCACCATTGCTGTGTCAGTAAAAACGATTGGTGGAGTACATTGAACGGCCAGTGCTGCCAGGCCGGATCGGCAAAGCGGCTGTCCTGTTGCAGCGGCGCGATGCAGTCCTCGCAATCATCGTTCAGCGCCGACAACCAGGCATAACGCCATGCGACCAAGGTTTTCTTCGCGGCCTTTTCCAGCGACTGCAATTGTTTGCCGGGCGACAACAGCCAGTGTGCCCACCAATTGCAGCCAATCTTGACGAGGCTGGCCGGCGAAACCCCGAGCGTCGAACGCGCGAGCAGGCCGTTGTAATGGCGGTCGAGGCGCTGATAGATATTGTCTTCGGCTTTGTAATCGGTATCGGTGTCGCTTGAAATCTGCCTTGCCGGCACGGCAACGCCCGGTTCGCTATCCGTATTCGCTGCTCGACGCGCCATGGCTCGACCCTCGCGATAATTATCAGCCTTACACGAAACCTATCGACCTTGAACGACATCATCGACCCTGAAAAAGAATCGATACAAATGTTGAAACTTAACACTACCAGCTTATCGAGAAGAAATTAACCGCAAAGTTCCACGGTGATTTAGCGTCATGTGCAGTTTCGACGCGAAAAAAAAGCCGGCGGCTGCCGGCTTTCTCATGCGCACAAACCAAACCGCTTAGAGTTTGTCTTTGTTTTGTGCGAGGTACTCGGCGACGCCGGAAATGCTCGCCTTCATGCCTTTATCGCCTTTCTTCCAGCCCGCCGGGCACACTTCGCCGTGCGCTTCGTGGTATTGCAGCGCTTCGACGAGACGGATGAGTTCGTCGATGTTGCGACCGAGCGGCAGGTCGTTGACGATCTGCGAACGCACGACGCCGTTTTTGTCGATGATGAACGCGCCGCGGAAAGCGGGGCCGCCGCCAGCGGTTTCAACATCGTACGCACGCGCAATATCGTGGCTCATGTCGGCTGCCATCGTGTATTTCACGGGGCCGATGCCGCCTTTGTCGATCGGGGTATTGCGCCACGCGTTGTGCGTGAATTTGGAATCGATCGACACCGCGATCACTTCGACGCCGAGCGCTTTGAACGCATCGACGCGGTGATCGAGCGCGATCAATTCGGACGGGCACACGAACGTGAAATCGAGCGGATAGAAAAATACCAGACCGTATTTGCCTTTGATCGCTTCGCTGAGCTTGAAGCCGCCGACGATTTCGCCATTGCCGAGCACCGCATCGCAGGTGAAATCGGGGGCAGGTTTACCAACGAGTACTCCCATTGCCATCACTCCAGGTTAGGGTTGAAAAAAGTTTAAGAGAATTGAAAGAGGACGCAGTCTAGCAGAATCCTGTGGCGGATTTTACTTCCCTCTGGGAGCGTACAAAAAACACTCAGGCACTAAAAGATAGGGCGGTCACTGTGTCACAGAAGGTGAAGGCGTACACCGTCACTTGACGGCCACAAGCCGACCTTCGAGCCAAATGAAAATAACATGTCGTGGACCCAAACAGCAGACGTCGAATTTGCTCGGCACAGAAATAAACACAGCTCCACGAATGAGCCGCATCGCTAACCGACAAAGGATTTAAGCAGCTTTAACTTTCCGTGCAACCCCAAACAATCCAATTAAAATTGAGCCAAACAGCGATGCAGAACCAGGTATCGGCACCGCGCCAATCGTGCTAATCGCAGGCAAAGGAGTACTAATATTTACTAGTTTTAGATCGCCCCGGGCGATAGCTTCGCCAGAACCATCATTAAAATCGATAAAAAACGCAAGCGAATCGCCAACTTTCCAGTTTTCTACAAAAGCAGTAGCATCGCCGTACTTTAAGCTTTTATATATTGATAACTCCGAACCAACTCCAATATCTCCCTCGTAAAAAGATGTATTCGATGCCAAATAAGATAAATCCATTAATAAATTGCCTGTTGGTCCAACTGAAGAGCTGCTCATATCTATACTGCTTGAGATGAGCGCCGCATAACGATACCAACTATCTTGCGATCCCGTTGTGCTGGTGTGCTGATAAAATGGATAAGATGTAACAGCGCCATTAGGCGCGGTACTTGTCCCATTTTTACCGGCATCGAGAGATATTGCAAAATTAACAGCTGCCCCAGTAAAAAGTCCGTCCCTCGTATACGTGCTGACAAAATTTCCGGCAGAGTCTGTTACTGAGCTGATTTGACCCGAAAAATTATAAATAGATGCTGCTTGGCAATTGTGCCCGAATGCGATCGCTAATATTGGGTAAAATATAAGATAATTTTTCAGCATAACAACATCCTCTGTAAGATTTATTGGTTGGTGCCCATTAGCATGCAAAAAAGTAACAGATAAACGTTGTGTAAACAATACTATTCTTAGAGTGCTGAATTATTTTCGGCTGCAAGAGGTCCGAGCAAGTCAACTTACCAGCGGATAATCATCTCCGACTAATTTTGCATTGTCTTTGTTACACGGCAAAGTCTGATATATAAAATCTTCATCAGGAAACCAAAAACCAATATTTTAGATGTCCGCTTTTGAGGCTGTCTCCTTCCCGCGTGAACGGCTGTAATGGGTCGGTTCCACACACAAACTCATTCCGCATCGGAATTCGCTTCAGCCGCAGTCAATTGAAATTCAATCCACATGGCATTGATGATACCGACGCTGCAGGCGAGACCGAGGCCGAGGATCCAGGTGAAATACCACATAGGTTTTCCTCTCAATCTGATTATCTAATTCAATACAAAGAATGCGAATTTTCTTTCACATAGTCTTCATCGACGCGCCCGCGCAGCACGCGAAATACCCAACCCGTGTACAGCAGTATGATCGGCATGAAAATGATTACTGCGATGAGCATGATGCGCAGCGTGAGTTCGCTCGATGCCGCATCCCACACCGTCAAACTTTGCGATGGATGCGAAATCGACGGAAATAAAAACGGAAACAAACTGAAACCCGCCGTGAGTACGATGCCCGCCACCGCGAGCGAACTCGTAATAAATGCCGGTCCGCTATGACGGCGCAACAATACTGTCGCGAGCAATGCAACAAATGCGAGCGCAGGCGCGAGCATGAACCACGGCAGCCGCGAATAATTCGCGAGCCACGCGCCGTGCGCGACACCGACATCTTTAAATAGCGGATTCGACGGCATGTTATGCAGCGCGTGCGCCGATTGCGTCACCACATAGCCGTCGCTCATTGCGAGCACTACACCGCCCAGCGCGAATAATAGCATCGTGGCACCCGCCGCAAACGGCAGCAGCGCAGCGGCGCGCTCGCGCACGCGGCCCGTGGTTTTCAAATTCAAAAATGCCGCACCCTGCGTCACGAGCATCGCGACGGAAACCAGTCCGCACAACAGCGCGAATGGCCGCAACAATAAAAAGAAATTGCCCTCGTAATAAAACCGCAGATCGGCATCGAAATGAAACGGCACGCCGAGAAATAAATTGCCGATCGCGACACCGCACAACAGCGCGGGCACGAAACCGCCGATGAACAGCGCGATATCCCACGTCGCGCGCCACCGCGCATGCGTTAATTTATTGCGAAAATCGAAGCCGACCGGACGCAAAATCAGCGCGAGTAAAATCAGCAGCATCGCCAGATAAAATCCGGAAAACGCGGCGGCGTACAACGTTGGAAACGCCGCGAACACCGCGCCGCCACCGAGAACGAACCAGACTTGATTGCCCTCCCAGGTCGGACCGATGCTGTTGATCAGCACGCGGCGTTCGCTGTCGGTGCGCGCCACGAACGGCAGCAGCGTGCCGACACCGAGATCGAACCCGCCCATCACGGCAAAGCCGATCAACAGCACGCCGAGCAGCGCCCACCAGATCACGCGCAACACATCGTAAGTCAGCCATTCCATCACGCCATTCCTCCCGCATCATGCCCGAGCGCGCGCTCGGGCCCCATGCGCACATAGCGCTGCATCAGATACACATCGACAATCGCGAGCGCCGAATAAAACACCACGAACGCGAGCAGACTCGACCACACCTGATGCGTGGTCAGCGCCGACACCGCCACATGCGTCGGCAGCACGCCTTCGATCACCCACGGCTGGCGGCCGATTTCAGCGACCGTCCAACCCAATTCGGCCGCGATCCACGGCAGCGGCAATGCATACAACGCCACGCGTAAAAACCAGCGATAGCGATCGAAGCGTTGCACCGACGATAAATAAAATGCGAATGCAAATAGCGCGATGAAGAAAAATCCGCACGCGACCATGGCACGGAAACTCCAAAATAAATAACCCACGGGCGGCACCGTGCTCGCCGCCGCGCGCTCGATGTCTTCCGGCGTCGCGTTCACCGGATCGATATTGAAACGCTTGAGCAGCAACGCGTAACCCAAATATTTTTGTTTCTGCGCGAACTCATCGCGCAACGCAATATTCTGCGGATCATCGCGCAAACGTTGCAGCAACGCGTAAGCGCCGATGCCGGAGCGAATATGATCGGCGTTGCGCTCGACGAGCTCGACGATGCCGGGCAGCGGCGTATCGACCGAGCGCGTCGCGATCAATCCCAATGCATACGGCACTTTCACCGCGTAATGCGTTTTCTTTTTTGCGCTGTCGGGAATACCAAAAATCGTGAACGCCGCGGGCGCGGGCTCCTGTTCCCACATCGCCTCGATTGCGGCGAGCTTCATTTTCTGATGCTCGGTGGTGACGTAACCGCTCTCGTCGCCGAGCACGACCACCGACAGCGCCGCCGCCAAACCGAAACTCGACGCGATCGCAAACGAGCGCCGCGCCATGCCGCGATGCCGGCCCTGCAGCAGATACAGCGAGGAAATCGCGAGCACGAACACCGAGCCCGTGACATAACCCGCCGCCACCGTATGCACGAATTTCGCCTGCGCGACCGGATTGAAAATAACCTCGCGAATCGAGGTCAGTTCCATGCGCATCGTTTCGAAATTAAATGCGGAGCCGACCGGATTTTGCATCCAACCGTTCGCGATCAAAATCCACAGCGCCGACAAATTCGAGCCGATCGCGACCAGCCACGTCACCATTAAATGTTTGCGCTTGCTGAGTTTGTCCCAGCCGAAAAAAAACAGACCGACAAACGTCGATTCGAGGAAAAATGCCATCAAGCCTTCGATCGCGAGCGGCACGCCGAAGATATCGCCGACGTAATGCGCGTAATACGCCCAGTTGGTGCCGAACTGAAACTCCATGGTGATGCCGGTGGCGACCCCCATCGCGAAATTGATCGCGAACAATTTGCCCCAGAAGCGCGTCATCTGTTTCCATTCTTCGCGCCCCGTCATCACGTACACGCTCTCCATCATCGCGAGCAGAATCGACAAGCCGAGCGTGAGTGGAACAAACAGAAAATGGTAGAGCGCGGTCAACCCGAATTGAATTCGCGACAACATCAGCACATCGAATTCCATGAATGCCCCCTTTAAGTGTTCGCGTGCAATAACCGCTGCGCCACGTGTTCGTTATCGACGGGTACACGCTGCGCGGTGGCGAAAAAATAATGATAGATCGCCACCAGCGCGGCAATCTTGAGCAGCAACAATACACTCATATGCACGCGCAGCGGATATGCGCGCCGCCAGCGCTGCAGGCGGATCAAGCAGGCGGTTGCGATCATGGCTCAGCGCGCGGCGCGCGCTTTCACGAGCGACCACAATTGCGAGCAGCGATTGCCCGTGCGGCAGAACGCCAGAATCGGCTTTGGCAACGTCGCCAAATGCTGCGCGAATTTTTCCACATCCTGCTCGCGAATTTGATTTGGAATCACCGGCAGATATTCGTAGACGATTCCGGCTTTTTGCGCCGCGACCGCGAGCGCATCCGAGGTCGGCTGATCGGGTGCTTCGCGATCGGGGCGGGCGTTGATCACGGTGCGAAAACCTTTGGCTGCAATCGCGGCAAAATCCGCCGCTTTGACCTGGGGACCTATCCACAGATCGGGCGTCAATTGCGAGAGTTGTTCAAGCGGCATGGCATGGTTCCTCGTTAAGCTGAATTCACAAAACATCGAGCGGAATTTTCAAATAGCTGACGCCGTTGCTTTCGGGGGCCGGAAAATGTCCGCCGCGAATATTGACCTGTACCGACGGCAACAACAGTTTCGGCTTGGGCAGCTCGGCATCGCGCGCCTGTCGCAATGCCACGAATTCGGCCTCGCTGACACCGTCGTGCGCGTGGACATTATGACGCTTCTGATCGGCCACGCTGGTCAGCCAACAATACTCGCTGCGCCCGGGCGGCAGATAATCGTGACACAAAAACAAGCGCGTCGCTGCCGGCAGCGCGAGAATTTTCCGGATCGAATGGTACAGCGTGTGCGCATCGCCACCTGGAAAATCGCAGCGCGCGCTGCCGTAATCGGGCATGAACAACGTGTCGCCGATAAACGCGGCGTCGCCTATCACATAAGTGACGCAGGCGAGCGTGTGCCCCGGCGTGTGCATGACCGCGATTTGACTGTCGCCGAGCGCGATGGTTTCGCCGTCGCGCAGCAGATCATCGAAATCGCTGCCATCGCGCTTGAAGTCCGCACCGAGATTGAAAATCTTGCCGAAAACCTGTTGCGCCTGCGTGATGTGTTCGCCGATCGCGATTTTTCCACCCAGCGTTTTTTGCAGATAGACCGCCGCCGATAAATGATCGGCATGCGCGTGCGTTTCGAGAATCCAATCGAGTGTGTAATTTTTTTTACGCACGCAGGCGACGATGCGATCGGCAAACGCGGTGCTGGTGCGGCCGATGCTCGCATCGTAATCGAGTACGGGATCGATAATCGCGCAGCGCTTGCTCGCCGCATCGGCAACAACGTACGCAATCGTGAATGTCGGCTCGTGAAAAAATGCTTCGATCACCACTTCACTCATAATTACCTCGCATAACCCTCTTCTCCCGCGGGGAGAGCGGAGTTGTAACGCTTCGCTAAATCACATAATCCTCTGCTTCACCCGCGAATGCGAGAAACGCCTTGTGCGTCGACAAATAAATTTTTCCCGTCAACTGTGCGAGCAGTGGCGATTGCTGTAAACGGTCGAGTACAGGACCTTTGATTTCGGCCAAATTCAAATCGATGCCGCGCGCATGCAGATGGCTGTTCAACTCGATCAACATATCGAGCGCGGTCGCATCGATTTGACTCACCGACGACAATACCAGCAGCACGTGTTGCACTTCGTTTTGCACAGCAAGCTCGCTGCGCACGCGCTCCTCGACGGCCTGCGCGTTGGCGAACACTAAATTCTCGTCGATGCGCAGCGCCAGCACATGCGCGAGCGTTTCGGTTTGATAGCGCTTGATATTGCGAAAATGCTCGCTGAACGGCACGCGCCCGAGCACTGCGATATGCGGATTGCTGCTGCGCCACACCAGCGAGGCCAGCGATACGCCGATGCCGATCGCAATGCCCGCTTCGACGCCGAACACGATCACACCGATCGCGCTGGCCGCAAGCGCGAGCGCATCGGCGCGATCGTAACGCCAGGCGCGAAAAAATGCTTTCACATCGATGACGGGCGCGACCGCGACGATAATGGTCGCCGCGAGTACCGCGCGCGGCAGCGCGGTGAAAATCGCGGTGAACTGCGCGACGACAATCGCCATCAACAATGCCGAAATCACACCCGCGAGCGGTGTGCGCGCACCTGCGTTGAAGCTCACGAGCGAGCGCGCGAAGCCGCCGTTGACGGGAAATCCGCCCGATAATGCACTCGCGATATTGGCTGCACCCAACGCGCGCAATTCGGCATCGGCGCTGATTTTCTCGCGGCGTTTGAGCGCGAGCGCCTGCGCCACCGAAAAACTGCTGACAAAATTAATCAGCGCGATCGCGAATGCGGGGAACAATAATTGTTGCAGCGGTAATCCCAGCGTCGCCGGCACTTGTACACGCGGCAAACCCTGCGGAATCGCGCCGACCACGGCGACGCCGAAACGCTCGTGCCAATGCAGCGTCAATGTCAAAAAAATCGCCAGCAGCACGACCAGCATCGGCATCAATTTCGGTAACAACACCGCGAGCGTTGAACGCGCGCCGAGCAAGCGCGCGAGCGGCGCTAAAAATCTGCGCTGAAAAAACAATAACAGCATCGCACTGATGCCGATCGCCGCAGTCGGCCAATGCATGTTCGCGGCGGCCGCAAACAATGCCGCCAGCTGCGTGAACGCGGTTTCGCCGTGCGCGTGCGTGCCGAGCAACGGGTTGATCTGCCCGATCAAAATCAACAGCGAGGCGCCCGAAGTGAAACCGCTGATGACGGGATTGCTCAACAGTTTGGCGAGAAAACCGAAACGCAGCACGCCGAATAAAAGCGACATCGCTCCGGCCAGCAGCGCGAGCAACGCCGTACCCGCGACATATTGCGCACTGCCCGGCGCAGTGAGCGGTGTCAGCGCCGTCGCCGTCATCAGCGATGTCACCGCGACGGGACCGACCGCGAGCGTCATGCTCGTGCCAAAGAATGCATACGCAATCAGCGGCAGAATACTCGCGTACATACCGTATTGCGCGGGCAGCCCCGCGACAATCGCATACGCCATCGACTGCGGCACCAGCATGATGGCGACAATCACGCCCGCGATCAGATCCTGCGGCAACAATTCGGCGCGGTAGCGCGCGAGCCACTCGGGGCAGAATCGCTGTAGCCGCGCTTGCGTCGTTTGCGCCAGGGCGCCTTCATCTGCCATCGTTATCGCTCGCCGCTTCATTCTCCGCCGGAAGTTTATCGCTCCAGGCGCTCGATGCCGAGCAATCGCAAAATATATTTTTCGTAGATCGGCTCGGAGTTGCCGGTCTTCATCTTGCGCAGAAAATATTTCTCGAAGGCGATTTTCGCCAGATGCACCCATTTGCCTTTTTTCATCCACGCGACATTGCGCGGCGGAATCTGCGGCAACGCGACGAACGCGACGCCCGTATCGCCCATATCGGCCAGACAAATCGCATTCCATGTGCCCTTCC
The DNA here is from genome assembly GCA_964500675.1 of uncultured Verrucomicrobiaceae bacterium. Taxonomy (GTDB): domain Bacteria; phylum Pseudomonadota; class Gammaproteobacteria; order Pseudomonadales; family CAMLJR01; genus CAMLJR01. The sequence continues at coordinate 776,618 of CAZCNY010000001.1, forward strand.
AATCGGCGGGGCGGCCTTTCAATTCGGCTTCGATGTTGTGCACGATCGCAGTGATCATCGATTCGATCATGTAGCCGGTTTTCGGTGCGCCGGTCGGCACCGGCGTCACTTCGACCGGCGGAATCGCGATGCACACGCCCGCGGAAAAAATATTGCGGTATTTTTTGCTGCGCTGAAATTCATCGACCATGACAAAGCCGCGCGGATTGCATAGACCTTCGACGGCGGCAACGGCATCGACGCCTTTGAACGCGGGCAGCATCATCGAATATTTGAACGGCAATTCGTGCTCCTTGACGACCACGCCGCTGTTGTCGACTTCGGTAACGAACATTTTTCCGGCTTCGATTTTCGTCACGCGCGCATTGGTGATCCATTTGATATCGTTCTGGCGCAATTCGGATTCGAGCATGCCCTTTGAATCGCCCACGCCGCCGAGACCCAAATGCCCGATATACGGCTCGCTCGTCACATACGTCATCGGCACTTTGTTGCGCAGTTTGCGTTTGCGCAAATCGCGGTTGACGATGAATGAAAACTCATAGGCGGGACCGAAGCAACTTGCGCCCGGCATCGCGCCGATAATCACGGGGCCGGGGTCTTCCAGCAGCGCCTGATAGCCAGCCCAGGCTTGTTCGGCGTGATCGATCGTGCAGATCGAATGACTATGCCCGGCGGGACCGGCGCCCGCCACTTCATCGAACGCCAATTTCGGTCCCGTGGTGATCACGAGATAATTGTATTTCACACTGTCGCCGTTGCCGAGTTGCAAGGTGTTCGCTTCGGCATCGATTTTCACCACGGGCTGCGCGATAAATTCAATGCCTTTCTTTTCGAGATACGGGCGCAGCGCAAATGCAATATCGTCGCGTTTGCGCCAACCCACCGCGACCCACGGATTCGACGGCACGAATTGAAAATAATCGACCGCATTGACCACGGTGATGCGATGCTCAGCGCCGAGTTTTTCCCGCAATTCGTACGCGGCCGGCGTACCGCCCGTACCCGCTCCCATTACGACGATGTGCGCCATGATTTAGCCCTCTCGTTATCAAAAAAAACAGCCCGCTGCCTGTGCTGCCCCTATTTTGCAGGGGTAGCCTGTAAATCGCCGTTAATGGTTTCCAAACTCTGCTCATCCAATGCACCCGCGACCGCGGCGAGGCGCAGACGATTCAATACGAGCGCGTATTGCGCCTGCCGCAACGCGCGTTGCGCGCCGTACGCATCGGTTTGCGCGCTGAGCAGCTCAAGCGTGCTGCGCGCGCCGTTGGCGTGACCGAGTTCGGTGGCATGCAAACGCAATTGCGCGGATTTATCGGCCTGCTCGAACGCGCGCACCTGAGCATAACCGTTAGTGACGCCGAGCCATGCCGCCTGCGTCTGCCGCGCGATGGTCTGACGCAGCGCCGCGAGATCGGCCTGCGCTTTTTCGCTGTGCGCGATGGCTTCGGCGTGCTTGGCGCTGCGCATACCGCCCGTGAATAACGGCACCGTCACCTGCACGCCGACCAGCCAATTCGAACTTTGGATTTGACTCGCGCCGTAAGCGCCATCGCCGTGCAAACGATCGTCGCCCGCCTGCGCCACCAGCGCGAACACGGGCGAGGTCAGCGCGCGGTATTTATCGATATCGGCCTGCGCGATAGCGACGCCGAGCGCTTGCATCGTCAACAGCGGATTGTTGTTTTCCGCGCGTTGCTGCCATTCGCTCAATGCAATTTTTTCCGGCGCGGCCGCGCCGGTGGGTTGGCGCAATTCGACGGGATCAATGCCGATGCTATCGATAAACGCGCTGCGCTTGATCGCGGTATCGCTCTGCGCGGCGAGCATCTGCGCGGCGATGGCATCGAAACGCGCCTGCGCTTCATTCGCGTCGGTGATCGGAATATCGCCGCTGTTGAAACGCGTCTTGGCTTCGTCGAGCGCGCGCTGCGCCGCGTCTTTTTCTGCGGCGAGTAAATTCTCGGTGGAGCGTGCGAGCGCCAGATCGAAATACGCCTGCGCCACGCGCAAAATCAAATCCTGTTGCGCGTTCGCGTACTGCGCTTCGGCGAGTTGCGCCTGTTTGTCGAGCTGACGCGAATTGGCAAAACGCTCGGCGTCGTACAGCGGCTGCTGCGCGCTGATCACCCAACGCCGATCGTGACCGCGGTTGACGTCGGTGCGAAAATCGACATCGTTCGAGGTGCCGAACGCCGGTGTCGAAAATTGCGCGCCGCTGGTGCGATTGTCCATCGACGCCAGGCCGAGCGCCGCCGTCGCCTGCACCTGCGGCAGCAGCAAGGCGCGGCTCTCGCGCCGCTTCTGCACGCCGATCGCGCGCTCGGCATTGGCCGCCGCGAATACGGCATCGTGCTGTTGCGCCGAGCGCCAGGCTTGCAGCAGATCGACCGCGCTGCTTTGATCCGTAATTTGCGCCGCCGCAGAGCCGCTTATAAAAAGCGTTAGAGCCAGCAATGTCGCGCGCATCGTCGCACTCCCCAGCATCATTTTTTTCTTACGTCGCAACCGCATGATCGATCCACGCCAGCAACTGCGGCAGCGGCAGCGCGCCCGCGCTGCGTGCAATTTCGCGCCCGCCGTGCAGCACCATCAGCGTCGGAATGCTGCGAATCTGAAAACGGCTCGCGGTGTGTTGCGCGCGTTCGGTATCGACTTTCACGAACGGCACGGCTGGACGCTGTTGTGCTGCCTGCATAAAAACCGGCGCCATCATTTTGCAGGGACCGCACCACTCGGCCCAGAAATCCACCACGATGGGCAGCTCGGTACCTTGCACGAAGCGATCGAAATCGGCATCGTCGAGCGCAAACGGTTGCGCTGGCAATAACGGGGCAGCGCAGCGCCCGCATTTAGGGTGATCATGCAGGCGCTCGCCGGGTACGCGATTTTTTGCACCGCAATTCACGCAGACAATTTGCATCACTGCTCTCCAAATACGCCGCTTCAAATCAGGCTGGTAAAAAAATTACACGCCGGGCTTCAAGCCCAGCTTCTGTAGAATTCTTTCCATCAAGCACCATTTGGTTAATCCACTCTGCAATAAATTGGCGCCGACAAACGCGGTGAACCACAACCAGTTTTGATTGACGTAAATCGCGAGCAGCAGCGACAGCAAAATAAAACTGCCTGCAACAACGCGCGTCATTTGCCATGAAGTCATGATGTATTTCCTCTCGGTTATAACGGCGGCATGCTGCCGCCGTTGCGCCGCTGCGATGTATCGATTAGCGGCCTTTGCCCATACCTTGTCCTTGACCCATACCTTGTCCCTGCCCCATACCCTGGCCTTGCATCATTCCCTGCCCTTGAGCGGGCGGCATATCCGGCAACACCACACCGCGTTCTTGCGCCCGTTGCTGCATCAACTTATGGTGTTCAGCGCGAAATGTTTCGCGCTCTTGCTGTGTTTTCATATTGCGCATTTTTTCGCGATATTCGATCCGCTCCTGTTGCGTCATCAGTTGCGCGCCGTACATCTGTTCGCGCATCTGCGCGGTATTTTGCTGCATCATCTGAGACCGGCCGGCATTGCTGTCGTCCGCAAATGCAAATTGACTGCCGATCGAAACCACGCTGCTCAAGGCGATAACGAGTACTGTTTGCTTGACCATCTCTGCTCTCCTCAACGTTGATTGTACGCACGATTATTCATAACGCTTACGATACGCCGTGTCGCTTTCTATACGCGATGTAATAGAGCAACGGAATCAAAACGAGCGTCAGCAGCGTCGACACCAAAATACCGAAGATCAGCGAAATCGCGAGGCCGTTGAAAATCGGATCATCGAGTATGAAGAATGCGCCGAGCATCGCCGCGAGCGCGGTGAGCGCAATCGGCTGCGCGCGCGTGATCGCCGATTCGACCACGGCCTGCTTGAACGGCACGCCGGCGGCAACCTGCAAATTGATGAAATCGACGAGCAGAATCGAGTTGCGCACGATGATGCCCGCGAGCGCGATCATGCCGATCATCGACGTCGCGGTGAATTGCGCGTGCAGCAACGCGTGACCCGGCATCACGCCGATAATCGTGAGCAGAATCGGCGCCATGATGATGAGCGGCATACGGTACGAACCGAAATGCGCAACGACGAGCAGATAAATCAGCACGAGTCCCACCGCATACGCGGCGCCCATGTCGCGAAATGTTTCATACGTGATCTGCCATTCGCCGTCCCATTTAATGGCGAATTCGCGATACGGATCGCTGGGCTGATGAATAAAATATTCGCCGAGCGCGCCGCCGCCCGGCACCGCGATTTTTTTCAGCGCGCTGCGCATCGAAAACAAACCGTACAGCGGGCTATCGACTTTGCCGGCCATATCGCCCGTGACATAGACGACAGGCAATAAATCCTTGTGGAACAGCGGCTGTTCGACTTGCGCGTGTTCGATCGTGACGAGTTCGCGAATCGGCACGAGCGCGCCGCTGTTGCCGCGCACATTCAATTTCAGCAGCGTGTCGAGATTGCCGCGCTCCGAATTCGGAATTTTGATGCGCGCGCTTGCGGGATATTTGCTTTGATCGTGCAGCCACGTCGCATCGTCGCCGGCAAAACCCGCATACAGCGTATTCACGATCGACGCTTGCGCGATACCGAGCATCGCCGCTTTGCGCCGATCGATTTGCAAAATATCGCGCGGCGCGGCGGCCGCTGTCGTGTCATCGACGTCGACCACGCCGGCGGTTTGCTCGAACACTTTGCGCACCGCCTTTGCAACCTTGATACGCCCCGCATCGTCGGGGCCGTAGACTTCGGCGACGATGGGCGCGAGCACGGGCGGACCCGGCGGCACTTCGACCACTTTGATATCGGCGCCGTATTTACGCGCGATAGCATCGAGCTGCGGACGCAAACGCGTCGCGATCGCGTGACTCTGTTCGGAACGGTGATGCTTATCGACGAGATTGACTTGCAGATCGCCGCTGTTGCCGCCGCTGCGCAAATAATATTGGCGCACGAGGCCGTTGAAATTGATCGGCGCCGCGACGCCCGCGTACGCCTGATAATCGGTGACTTCGGGCACCGTCGACAAATACGCGCCGAGTTCGCGCAACACCGCCGCGGTGCGTTCGAGCGGCGTGCCTTCCGGCATATCGACGATCACCTGGAATTCGGATTTATTGTCGAACGGCAACATTTTCAGCACCACCAAGCCGACGACAGGCAATGCAATCGACAACGCGATCAGCAGCGCGACGACGATACCGAGTTTTTTGCGATTGCGACCACCCCGCTGCGTATCGAGGAAGGGTGCGAACACTTTCTGAAACAGCGGTCGCAATTTTCCCGCGAGTCCGGCGCTGTGCGGTCCGCCTTTGTGCAGCCACAGATGCGCGAGATACGGTGTGACGATGAACGCGACCGCGAGCGAAATCAGCATGCCCATCGACGCGTTGATCGGAATCGGACTCATGTACGGCCCCATCAACCCCGTCACGAACGCCATCGGCAGCAGCGCCGCGATCACGGTCAAGGTCGCGAGAATGGTCGGACCACCGACTTCGTCGACCGCGTGCGGCACGATCTCGCGCAGAGTTTTTTCTGGATACAACAAATGATGGCGATGAATATTTTCGACGACGACGATGGCATCGTCGACAAGAATGCCGATCGAAAAAATTAGCGCGAACAGCGACACGCGATTGAGCGTGAAGCCCCACGCCCACGATGCGAACAACGTCGCCATCAACGTCAGCACCACCGCGATGCCGACGATCGCCGCTTCGCGGCGGCCCAGCGTGAAAAATACCAGCGCCACCACCGAAGCGGTCGCGAACAATAATTTCTCGATCAACTTCTGCGCTTTGTCGTTGGCCGTAGTGCCGTAATCGCGCGACACGCTGACTTCGACAGCGGCCGGAATCACGGTGTTTTTCAACGCAGCGACGCGCGCGAGCACGGCGTTGGCGACATCGACGGCATTTTGTCCGGGTTTTTTTGTGACGCTGATCGTGACGGCGGGAAATTCACCGCCATCCTTGTCTTTACCGTTATGCGACGCTATGCCGTGCCACACATAGCGCTGCGGCGGCAGCGGACCCGCGCTCACGTCGGCGACATCGCTCAGAAAAATCGGTCTGCCGTTGCGCACGCCGACCACGAGCTCAGCGACAGCCTTGGCGTCGCCGCCTTTCTCGCCGCCAAGAAACGCACCGGCTTCGATCGCAACGCTGCGATTGCCGCTCACGAGTTCGCCGAGCGGCGCGCCCGCGTTGGCGCTGCGCAGCGTGCGCTGCAAATCGTCGACCGTGACGCCGGCGGCGTTCATGCGCGCGGCATCGATGTCGATATTCACGGCATGGCGCGGCCCGCCGATCGTCGCCACCTCGCGCGTGCCGGGCACGCGCTTGAGATCGCCTTCGATCGATTGCGCAACGCGTTCGAGCGCATCGCTTGAAAAATCCGCGCGCCTCGAAAAAAGCGTTAGAGTGACGATCGGCACATCGTCGATGCCTTTGGGTTTAACAATCGGCTCGCCGACGCCGAGGCCCGGCGGCAGCCAATCGCGATTGGAATTCACCGCGTCGTACAAACGCACGAGCGCTTCGCTGCGCGGCACACCGACTTTGAATTGCACGGTGATGACGGCGAGGCCGGGCCGCGACATCGACATCACATGTTCGGTATCGGCGATCTGCGACAGCACCTGCTCGGCCGGTATCGCCACCATCTGCTCGACATCTTTCGCCGACGCGCCCGGAAACGGAATCATCACATTCGCCATCGTCACGTTGATCTGCGGCTCTTCTTCGCGCGGCGTAACGACGATTGCGAACAAGCCGAGCAGCAACGCGACCAGCGCCAGCAACGGGGTGATTTGCGCGGTAAAAAAATACTGCGCGATGCGCCCGGAAATTCCCAATTTCTTCTCGCTCATCGGCGGCACCTCATTGCCGCGCCGCTGCGAGTGGATCGAGTGCGATGCGCTCGCCCGCATCGAGACCCGCGAGCACTTCGACATTCGCGCCCGCGACATGCCCCAGCTGCACCTGCCGCAATTGCGGCTTGCCGTCTTTATCGACGACATAGACGGCGTCGAATTCGGCGCGATGCACTATCGCGCTGCGTGGAATAATGAAAGCGCTCTGCGGAATCGCGACTGCACTTTCCGCGGCAGCGCGCGTCGGTAAGAACGCGCGCGCGAATTGTCCGGGCTCAATGCCGCGCACAGCGGGCGGCAACGCCAAACGCAATTGCGCGGTATGCGCAAGCGCATCGCGAGTCGGCAGAATTTCAAGCGCGCTCGCCGTGAATTTTTTCGACGCGGCGGGAATTTCGAGCACCGCTGCCGCATCGCTGCGCAAGGTATCCGCAACGGTTTCGGGCACGCTCACGACCACGCGCAAATGGCTGGGATCGTACAGCGTGAACAATAATTTTCCCGGCATCGCCATATCGCCGAGTTCGATCGGCGCGGACGCGATCACACCCGCGTACGGCGCGACGATGGTGTGCAATTGCGTTTGCGTCTCGGCGCTATTGGCCTGCGCACGCAGCGCTTTATATTGCGCTTCGGCGCGGTCCATCGCGGCCTGACTGATGTATTGCTTTTCAAACAACTGACGTTGGCGCTCGTATTCGTTGCGCCCCGCTTCGAGTTGCGCGCGGCTCGCGGCCATTTGCTCGGCGGCGATGCGCTCGTCGATGCGCGCCAGCTCCTGCCCTGCTTTCACGGTGTCGCCCGCTTTGACACGCAGCGCGGTGATGCGGCCCGGCGTCTGCGCGGCGAGCTGCGATGCGCGCACCGCTTCGACCACGCCCTCGGCGATATACTGCGCGGGCACATTGCTGCGCTGCACGGTCAGCGTCGCCAATTCAGCGCGCGCGGTCGATATCCCGCCACACGCCAGCCCCGAAGCCAAAGCCAAACCGAGCCATCGTCCTCGATTTCGCATCTCTCTAATCTCCTCGCCGTTCCATATCGCCACCCTGCCCGCGAATATATAACTACATAGCTATATAGTCAATATAGTATTTTGTGGTAAACTGTACCAATCTACGATACTCCGTCGCTTTAAAGGTAACTTTGATCTAGATGAAAACCCTCGACGATCGCGCCATGCAGCACGTCGCGGACTATTTCCGCGCGCTGGCGGAGCCTTTGCGCCTGAAAATCCTCAACGAGCTGCGCGAGCGCGAACACAATGTCGGCGAACTCACCGAGCTGTGCGAATGCAGCCAGGCCAATGTTTCGAAACATTTATCGCTGCTCGCGCGAAGCGGTATCGTTGAACGCGAAAATCGCGGCACCAGCGTTTACTATCGCATCGTCGATACGAAAATTTATGACATGTGCGATTTGGTGTGCGGCCAGCTCGCCGAACATTTCGCGGATCAGGCGGCGCTGCATGCGAGGGTTGGCGGAAAGCCGGCGCGCAAGACTGGCGTCAGGAAAAAATGAGGTTGAATAAGGGCATTTTTATTAGTAGTCAATCAGTCTAAAAGCATCGCTCAATCGCTCTTGACCAAACCATCCGCTTCTTGCATTTTGTCGCCAGAAAAGAGGCCTTGTGAAGGCTGCGAAAATTGGATTTTCAGTACCAGGTTTTTTCTCGCAATCTCCCTTCGACTCACCGAATTTTTAATTATTTTTCCAGCTCCGCTTGCACGCGGTGTTTTCGCTGCGGCCGTGCATACGGCGAAATCGAAACAACAGGAGAAATTGTATGATCAAGCGCTTTTTGCCGTTATTGATATTGTTGTGCATCGCGCCGTTCTCGATGACAGGCAACGCCGGCACCCTCGTCGCGTGGACAATCATGAACGCGAATTTTGCCGACGGCAGTTTGACCGGCTCGTTCACGCTCGACTATGAATCGCCGACGCTGCCGCTCGTTACGGCGGTGAATATTTCCTCCACCGGCACGACTCTGGGCTCCTATTTTTATTCGACGAATGCGTATTCATTCAATTCGAGCGACTACTACGCGCTGGTGCCGCTTGCGCATAACGTGGACTGCTCGGGAGCACTGCCGTCGGAGGCGTGCCCTTACGTTCAGTTGTACGGAGCCAACGTGAATTCGCTGCAAACGGGCACGCTCACGGCAACCATTTTAAACCTTGTGTTTCCGACCAATCTGCCGATGACGGGCGGCATCGTGCCGCTGCTGATGAGCCACGACAATCCCATCGCGGGCGGCGTGCCACCGGCGTCGAGCTGCGTGGCGTCGATTCAATGCACGAGCGAACAGGCGTTCGTCGGCCAGGCGGAAACGATTCCACCCACGGGCACACCGAGCGAGTATCGCGGCCTGCTCGATCCGATCGAGGGTCCTTATCTGGTGGGTACTGTCGAATCGGTGCCGCTACCGGCAAGCTGGATGTTGTTCACTTCGAGTTCGATATTCACGCTGCTCGCGCAGAGGCGTCGAAGCCGACAATCTTCGTAATTTTTCCCGAATTGATAGTTTGAATCTCAACACCCGCTCCCATCAAAAAAACTTTGACCGCATGACCCTTTTTAAGCGCGGCATTGGCAAAGCGCACAGCATTCCAGGCTTTTTCCGGATCGTTTGTTTCAAGGATGATGCCGATTTTTATAAAGCAATCTCAAATAAAATCGTTGCATGCGGATAGCGACAGTTGGCACGCGCGCTACGCACGTCGCCACACCACACACCGATTATTCGCCGGCATCGCGTGATCGGCTTGCAGCGTCAATCCGATTTTGCGCGCCAGCGCATCGACTTTTTCAAAATCGCGGATACCGCTGCGCGGGTCGCGGTCTTTCAGCCATTGATCGAAACGCGCGTTGCTTTCGCTCGTGAATTGGCCGTGGTAATTGTACGGGCCGTAAAAGCAGACGATGCCGGGTGCGCGCAGATGATGTGCGATGCCCTCGAACAGTTTTTCAACTTCCGGCCAGGCGATGATGTGGATGACATTGGCGGAAAAAATCGCGGGGGTGCTCGCAATCGGCCACGGCGCATTGACATCGAGCGTGAGCGGCGCGAGCACGTTGGGCAACCGCGCCCATTCGCGCCACGCGTTGATGCCCGCGTGATTTTCGCTGCGATCGCTGCACTGCCAGCGCAAATGCGGCATCGCACTGCCGAAAAATACCGCGTGCTGGCCGCTGCCGCTGCCAATTTCGAGCACCTCATCGACCTCGGCGAATAGCGGCTCGATGATGTCGAGAATCGGCTGCTGGTTATTGGCGCAGGCCTGGGAAAAGGGACGTTCGTCCAATTGCGGCGTATCCGTTGGCAATGAAACCCAAATTTAGTCTAACGCGTACGAAAAACCAAACCTAGCCGGATTTGTTGCCGCGACAAATAAGACGAAAAAAATTGCGCCGTCCTTGGCGCGAGTGGGGGGAGAGAAATTATTTTTGCTCGGTATCGAAACTCAAATCGGGCAGCACCGGCGTGCCCTCGATTTTCACGGCATCGAGACTGCGCGGATCCAACCGCAACGCTTTGAGAATCGTCGGCGCCACCTGGGTGGTTTCGACGAAACTCGTCACCGTGCGCGGTTTGAATTGTGGATTCGATACCAGCATCATCACGTTGGTATCGTCCTGCGCAAAACCACCGTGCTCGGCGAGTTTCTTCGCGCTGCCGGTATAAATCACGCCGACATTGGGTTGCACGATAATATCGGGCGTGCGCGGATCGCCAACGGGAGGCAATCCCGGCGCGTTGAACATCGTCTGCAACGACGCGCCGTAAAAGATTTGGCCGATGCCGGCCGCCGCGGCATTCTGTTGCAATATATCGACCGCGGCTTGCGTGTCACTGGAATTTTTCAGCCACAGTTGCGAGATGTCGTCCTGCGTTGGGCCGATGCCGTTCGGATTCGACGGCGACTCCGACTCCGGCAGATACGCTGCAATTAAATCCGCAGGCGTGGTGCCGTTGCTGCCGCTGTGTCCCGGAATCGGAAAGAAACGATGCGGATCCATCGCCGACTGACCGTGCTTCGCGGTGACGATAATCAATGTCGAATCGAACAGCCCTTTGCTTTTCAGCGCATCGACCATCTGCCCTACGCTGGCGTCGGCGAATGCAATTTCATCCTGCATTGACGACGTCGGCGTGCCCACGGCATCGGTATAACCGCCATAGATAGTTTTATTTTCGATGAGCTTCTGACCGACACTCACCGCCTGAAAATTCATACCGAACAAAGCCGGCACGGGCGCGCGATGCATGCCATCGTGAGTTTTGCCGTCGATCTCGTTGACGATCGCGTTCACTTTCAATTGATCGTAACACTGAATATTGTCAAAACTGTCGGTCCACGAACCGGTTTGCGTCGTGTCGCGAATGCTCGCGCACGAAGCGCCCGTCGCCGTGGTCACGCCGGGCAGCGGAACTACCGCGGAATTGATTTCGGGTGAATAATAATCGTCGATATTGCTCGCATGATTATCGCTCGGACCCGAAACCGCCGCGTACGCGGGATGTTTATCGGACCACGCGGTGTAACCGTGCGCCGCGTGGATCACGCCGTAAATCGTATTCGTGCGCACGAAATTCCACGGGTAAACCGGCGCGCAATTTTTATAGGGATCGCGCGGCAGACGCGTCGGATCGATGGCTTTGATACCGCCATCGGTGGCCGCATACGGACCGCCGCCGTTGAGTTGGCTTTGATCGATATCGATACCTTCTTCGTATTCGGTCGTGGTGCCATTCGGCACACCGACCGCACAAGCGCCACCGGCGACGCCGTTACCCGTCGTATTTTGCGGCGGAGCCAACACGCGATCGTACGCAACATCGTAGTAGGCGCCGACCGTGCGCGGCGTGCCGCCGGTGACGAGCGCCATCAAACCCGGAAATGAATCCGAAGGCTTGGATGTGGAAGTGCGCAAATAATTAACGCCAGTAGCGCCGAGCGCCGCGAGATTCGGACAATAGCCACCCTTGATGCAATTGGCGTAATCGAGCGCATGCATGCCATCGATGCTGATCAACAGCACATGCTTGATGCCGTCGTGACCATCCCTATCCCACGCCATGGCAGGGGAAATTGCGAGCGCGGCCATGGACAGCGCCAATGCTTTCGATTTAAATACACGCGATGCAAATGCATTCGATGTAAATACATTCGATTTAAATACGCTCGATTTAAATACTTTCGGTTTAAGTGAACTGAACATAATAAGCCTCCTTAAATGCATCGATGTGATTGCCTGGGAATTGATGAGTGAACCGTGCAAGTGCGATGGGAGTATTGCGATGTTGCGTGACAGCGCCGTGAAGAATTTCTGATGCGGAGCTGACGCGATAACCCGTCTTTCGTTTTATGTCATAACAATAAAAATCACATCGAGAAACTGCTGATGAAATCAGACAAATTTGTCGCATCCGTATTGATTACGATGTTTTTACTCGGCACTGCCATTGCCGCGCGCGCGACTCTCGACAACAAAGCCACAGCGAATCGCACAGTCGAAGAAGTGATCGTGCAGGCGCGGCGGCGCGACGAAAAACTTATCGATGTGCCGCTGGCCGAAACGGTGCAAAGCAGCGCGCAACTGCAAGAGCAAAATGCAATTTTATTCGAGGATGCGACGCGCACGGCGCCCAATGTGCTCGCTTTCAAATCCGCGCGGTCGGTCTCCGCGCTCGAAGTGACGATGCGCGGACAGGCGGCGATTCCGTCGTCGATCGTTTACGATCCGGCGGTCGGTCTCTATATCGATGGCATCTATGTCGCCAACGGCCAGGGCGCGATGGGTACATTGCTCGATATCGACAGCGTTGAAATCGTGCGCGGCGCGCAGGGTACGCTGTTCGGCCGCAACAACACCGGCGGCTCGATTTCGCTGCACACGCATCGGCCCGAACTGGATACCTACTCCGCCGAGTTGTCGGTTTCCGGCGGCAATCAGCAGCTATTCGGCGATCGCGCCATCGTGAATTTACCGCTCGGCGACAAACTTGCGCTGCGCGTTGCGTATCAAAGCAATCAGCACGAGGGCTGGGGCAGCAGCATCGCGACCGGACAAAATAATTTCATGAATCAACACCGCGAGCAGATGCGTTTCGGCGCGCTGCTGCATCCCGATAACGGCATCGAAGCGTATTTTACGTACGAGCGTTTTCTTGCGAATGAAGTCGGAGCGTTGTTGCATCCGTTGCCCGGCACGCTGACGAGCACATTACCCGGCAACATCGTGCCCGCCAATTTTTATCAAACCGATACAGGGCGCCGTCAGAACGACAGCGCCTACAGCAATGCGTATCAGCTCACGCTATCGAAAACTTTCGCGGAAAATTATTCGGCAAAATTAATTCTCGGTTATCGCGAATTGGCCGCGACCAACGATTACGATGCCGATGCGTTCGCCTCCTCACTCGCCGATGTCACGCTGTCCAATACGTCGCGGCAGCGCAGCGCCGAATTGCAAGTGTCCGGCAATGCGCTCGCATCGAAACTCGATTGGGTCAGCGGCGTCTACTGGTTCAAGGATAGCGGCAGCGCCGATTCGAATTTATTGCCGGGCTATTCCGCGCCCGTGCCAACCATAGAAACCAACAGTGTCGTCAATCGCTCGACGGCGGGATTTTTTCACGGCGAATACCATTTCACCGAGCGCTGGAGTTTCGCCGCGGGAATTCGCCGCACCGAAGATACGCGCTCGCTCGACGACACCGCGTATTTGGATCAGACACCCGCCACGCCCGCGCAATTCTGCACGATTGTCGACGCGAGCGATCCCAGCAACCCCATCGCCGTCGGCAGCGAAACGGGCGGCGCCTGCCCATCGTTTTATCGCGCCGTGCAATATTCGTATTGGTCGTGGGAATTCAGCACGCGCTATCGCTTCAGCGACAACATGATGGCGTACCTGCGCAACGGCCGCGCGCAGCGTTCGGGCGGCTGGAATGTGCCGCTCAACACCGTGCAGGACAAACCGTTTCGCCCCGAACAGCTCACCGATTATGAAATCGGTTTGAAAGCGCAAAGCGACGACGCGCGCCTTAGCGCCAACACCGCGCTATTCACGGGCGATTACACCAATATGCAGCGCCTGCTCGGCGAATTGATCGGCGGCACACCGACCACCATCGTCATCAACGCCGGCAGCGCGCGTGTCAGCGGTTTGGAATTTGAAGGCAATTGGCAGGTGAACGAACCGTTTACAGTGCGCGGTGCGTTCGGCTGGACCGATGCCAAGTATTTGCATTTCATCGACACGGCGGGCAACGATGCCAGCCACAACGATTTTTACATGACGCCGGCATACGAATGGAATGTGTCGGGCATTTACGATTTACCGCTCGCCAGTGGCGATATGCGTTTGCGCGCCGATTATGCATGGCGCGATCGCATCGAGTTCAATGTCATCAACGACAATAACTATCAGCCTGCGGTCGGTATCGTCAACGCGCATGCGAGTTTTACACCGCGCGACAGCAATTTTGAAATCGCATTATTCGGTACCAACCTCACCGATAAGCAATACGCGTACGCGGGCGGCACCATTTTATTCGGCGGCCAGCCTGCATTCAGCTGGCAGGCCGCCGCCGACCGCCGCCTGTATGGCATCGAACTCACGTATCAATTTCGCGCGCAGCGGTGAGTCGTGACACGCGCGGTTGCTTTTTCGCCAACGATCCGAGCTTGGCTATTCGCCTCGATCGTTGCGGCCATTAATTTAAGCGCGTTTTCCGCGCCTGCGCAGGCGAGCGGCGACGGCAGCAACACAAGCGACACGCACGACACGAATAATACAAGCAGCGCGAGCGACACGAGCAACTCGAGCAACTCGAGCAACTCGAGCAACTCGAAAAACAGTAATAGTAATGACAGCAGCGCAGGCATCGCGAGCTGGTTCGATCCCGGCAAATCGCCATTCATTCCGATACCCGAAATCGATACCGATCCGAACGGCGGCACCACGCTCGGATTATTTCCCACCGTGCTCGTCACCGATAGCGATCACAACATCCGCCAAATAATCGCGCCCGATATTTTGTACAACCCGTATTTCGGCTACGGCGCGCGCGGCCGCATCTTTGCGTTTCCATCGAACGACGGCCAATGGTCGATCACCGGCGGCGGCAAGCAGCGCGTCGAGCGCGAATTCGATCTCGAATACGAAAGCGGACGCGAGCGCAGCGAGCGTTGGTCGGTTGCCGCGCAGCTGATTTACGATCGCAGCGGCACGCCGCGCTTTTACGGCATCGGCAATCAAACCCGCGCTAATGCGGAAACCAATTACACCGCCGCGCAATCCATCGCCGGCGTGAAAGTGGGATACAACCTCACGCACGCCTGGCAAATCGATTACACGCTGCAATTGAAAACATTCGATGTGTTGCCCGGCGCGCTCGATCATATCGCGTCGATCGAACAACGCTTCGCAACCGCTGAAGGCATCGGCAACACGCACGCGCTATTGAATCGCATCGCGTTGAGTTACGACACGCGCGACGATTTGACGGTACCGACGCGCGGCGGCGCGCTGCAAATTTACGCGGGCGCCGCGAGCCGCAACGGCGCGCCGAATGATTCTTTGTACAGCGAATCGGGTTTCGACGCGCGTTATTTTTGGACGCCGCAGATAAAAACAACGCTGGCTTTTCATGCCGCGATGCGCTGGATGCCCGAAGCCGACAACGCACCGTTCTGGTCGCTCAGCAGCGCCGGTGGCGATACCAGCGAAATCGGCGGCGCGCAACTGTTGCGCGGCTTCGGCGAAGGCCGCTTTCGCGATCGCGATGCCTTTTCCGCCAGCGCGGAAATACGCAGAACCGTTTTATCGCTCGACGCATTCACCACGCGCGTCGATATCGAACTCGCCCCCTTCATCGACGTCGCGTGCGTTTTTTCTTCCGCCGACACGTCGATTTTCTCGCAACTGCACCGCGTCGGCGGCCTGGGCTTTCGCGCCATCGCCAAACCGTTCGTGGTGGGCTATGTCGATGTCGGTTACGGCAGCGAAGGCGTTGCGGTTTTTACCGGAATCAATTATCCGTTTTGATCGCGCGCACTTTAGCAAATACTGCCTGCAGAATTTCTGTTATACCGAAGTATTTTATCATTTCTGAAAGGCAATTGGCCGAGACGCAGTCATTGCGCATGCGTCTCGGCACTATCAATCGACGCCGCTGACAATCAATGTCGCAGATTTTTATGTTTGTGCTGACGCATAAACAACCACACGCCGCTGAGCGCGAGCAAAATCATTCCCAGTCCCAATACATCGACAAAATACGGCCCCCAAGCACCGAAGAAGCGACCGCTGTGCAGATCGAGCAACACGCGCTCCAGCGTTACACCGGATCGCAGCAGCGGTGTTAATTCAGCGCGCTGCGCGGCCGTGAGAACTTCTGTGTGCGCCCATTGCACCGCGCCGACGCAATCGGAAAATGCCGCGCCATCGTGGGTGACCAGCTGTTTTTCAGCGTTCGCGACCACAACACCGTCGCAGCCCAAACCGATGCGCTCCATCTCGATGGACACCGAACCCTTGTCGATTAATTCGCCGGTTACATCGAGCAACACCAGCTCCGTTCCGTCGGCAATAAACAACATATTATTTTTGACCACCATGCCGCGCGCCTGCGCGAAAGTACTCGCGATTTTTTTGCCGTCAAGTACCGCCGCCTCATCGCCGACAGCGAGCCAATGTCCGTCAGCCACCCATGCGTGCGTTGGAATTTTGCTGCGAATACCGTAATGCGCCGCGATGAAATCGCCGCTGAGATGGCGCTGCGCCAAACCTAAACCGTCGGTGTGATTGAGCAACCAGCCGCTAAGCGCCATCCACATCAGAAATACGCTCGCCGTTACACCGATACGACGATGCCAACGGTGCAGCAGTAAATTGAAGCGGCGGCGCAACGTGTAGGCGTGAGCTGTTTTTTTCATTGGATAAATTTCACGGCGCCAATTGATTTAGTACTAATGCCGCTTGCGCCATGCGCCGCATGGCATCGACCGACAATGTCGCACCGGTAATGCCGTCAATGTTTTTCGACAATTTTTCGCCATCGTTATTTTTTTCCAGTTGCGCATCGACAAACTGCCGCAAAAATGCGAGCAGGTGAATTTCCTCGCCACGCGTCTCGCGATAGATCAATACCTGCGCACGTTCGATGCGATTATCGACAACGACAAAACCGGCTGTGATCGGATAGTCCTTGCCAATTTCATCGAGAATCCATGCGGTTTTGTTGGCGACGCGCCAATAATGCAGACGCGCTTGCGGATAGCGATGCCCCAATACCGCCGCGAGCTTCGCTTGCGCGTTATTGTCGAGCCACAATATGGCGGGCGGTGGCGTTTCGCTAAATGTTTGGTGCACGAAAGCATCCGGCGCCAGATACACGGTATCGGCGCCCGCGAAGTTTGCGCAGAGCAATGTCAGCGCGGTTATCAGCGCACGCTTAAAACGCGAGGCCCATGCCGAGATCGAAACGATTGGCATCGCTGTTTTCCGAGAAGCGCTGGTAATCCGCTTTGAATACGACATTGGGGTTCAGATTGAAATTAAAGCCATACGTCCACACGGTTTCGGTCGGCGATACATCCGGCATCAAACCGGCCGGCAGTGTCGCATACTCGGCGGCGGTATTGAATCGCTCGTAGCGCGCAAACGGTGCGATCGAATAGCTACCGCTAAGCGCAAATTTGTAGGCCGCCTGCGTATACCAGCCCCAAAATTCGCTTGGGATCAGATTCGGATTACCCACGAAGGTGAGATTCAAATCGGCCGTATCGGAAATCGTGCCCTTCGCATACAGCGCCGACACATCGAAATTGCCAGGCGTCCAGCGCGTGTGCGCATCCCATAATGTCGCGCGCGAATTCGAAGCAAGATTCACAGTGGGATCACCTTGCGAAACTTTTCCGGTGAATACACTGGCGCCCGCAACAAAGCCGGGAATGCCGCGATAATCGAGCGCAAGATACTGACTCAGATCGCGCGCTTTCGCGTTTTGCAATTCCTGATGAATGCTGCCGAGCGGCGATGCCTTGCCTTCGCCTGCGGCACTCGAATCCCATTTCGCCAAAGCGAAGCCAGTGGTCAACCCCGCATCCCACGACAGACCAATATCCGTGCTGCCGTACAACGCGGCGCCGCCTTCGCGCCACGTGGAAGGAATAATCGCGGTTTCGACAAAATTGCGCTCGACGCCGTAATAATGTGTCGGCTCGTGCGATTCGTTGAGCAGCCCCATCGGAATTAAAAACAACCCGGCTTTTAAATTCGCGTAATCGGCGAGCTTGTGATCGATATAAAACTGTTCAACTTCCATTTCACCGCTATCGTCGGCCGATGCCACTGCATGCTCAACCTCGTATTCGGACATAAAACGCGTGTTTTCGTTGAAGCGATAACCGAAGCCGAACACTGCGCGCCGCAAATCCATCTGCGTTTGACTGCTGTCGTGCTTCGGACGGTTGTAATTGATTTCGCCATAGCCCCAAATCGACAGCGGCTCGACCAGCGTCGCCAATGCTTGCGACTGCGTTACGCGCTGTGCATTCGCTGTCGCGGTATTCGTCGATGCCGTATTCGCCAGCGCGTTGGTTGTTGTCATCGCCGATGATGGCGCGGTAGCTTCTTGTTGGTTTGCGATTGCCTCGGTCTGCGCGTGCATCGCTTTTACTTCCTGTTTCAACGCGTCGAGTTCCGCGCTCATTTTTTCGATGCGCGCACGCAACTCAGCTTCATCCGCATGTGCGGGAAACGCTGCATTCAGCGCAATCAACAAGGGCAGTGTGAGTCGTTTCATAATTTAAGTCCTAAAACAATTAAACGGGTTTAATTTGTTGTTGATTGATAACCATCGGTAAGCGTGTTGAGAAATGCGACAACGTCATCGATTTCATCCGACGTCAATGCCGGTTGATCGCCGGGATGCCGGTTATACGGAACCTCGGTGGTATTCACGTTGCGGCGATATTCCGGCGGCAGATCATTGAATTTGTCAGCGCCGCCCGCATCATTTCGAGGGGGATACCACTCTTCGGGATTAGTATCGCGGCGCACATAAAACGAAACGGCTTCGCGCAGCGTCGCGAATTTACCGTTGTGAAAATACGGCGCCGTGAGCGCAACGTTGCGCAGCGTCGGCACTTTGAAAGCGCCGCATAATTCGGGATGTGTCGCCACGAGATCGGTGCGATCGGGTCCGCACAAACCGAGATCGTAATAATTCGGATCAGCGTTCGCGGGAATATCATAATTGCGCGGCACGCCGAGATTGTCGTAAGTAAAATCGGTGAACAGCGGCGGTGTGCCAGCGGCGAGCCGTCCGCTGGGATGACAGCTCGCGCAGTTGCCTTTGGTCGGCGCGTTGAACAGTGCATAACCGCGCAGTTCTTGTTCACTCAGTTGCACTTTGCCCGCGAGGAAGTAATCGAACTTGCTGTCGAACGGACGAAAACCCATATCCTCGTTCTCATACGCCTGCAATGCGAGCACGGCGCGATCAAACGCCTCGTCACCGCGATCGAACACATCGTTGCCGAACACCTGCATGAACTCATCGACATATACCGCACTGCGCAATTTGAGAATCACATCCGCAGGCGTTGCATTGGCCATTTCATGCGGCGCTAAAAATGGACGGCGCGCCTGCTCAGCAAAACTATTAGCGCGGCCGTCGCGATCAAAACCGCCGGTCGGTGTGCCCTCACGGTCGAAATAAAACGCGGGCGTGAAACTGAGGTAATTCAGCGACGGCGCATTGCGAAACCCATCGGTATTCATACCCGCGCCACCGATCGGCACGGCGCGACCGTCAGCGCCCGCGTGCGCATGCTCGGGATCATGACAGGTGATGCAGGCGAGCTGGCCCGACGCCGACAAACTCACATCCTTGAAAATTTTCTCGCCCAGCGCGGCCTGTGCGGACAGCGCCGGCGGCGTCGATACCACAGTACCGGGGGACGCCTGGCTGACTCCGCCACTCGCGCTACCGCCCCCGCCACAAGCAGTTAGCAATAGGCAGGATAAGGACACCCGACTCCACCCACAGGCAAATTCATACGACATAGCAAAACCCAAATACGATACTTAATGATAAGCATTATCATTTAATAAATTTAGGCAACGCAAGCATTTTCTGCGTCGTGGCGATGACGCAGATCAAATCAATGTTGCGAAGAGTGGAGAAAGGCGAAACGCGGTTGCCGCTTTCCTTCGTGGAGAACTTGCTCTGAGAACATTGCGAGTGGCCGCACCCATGTGCCGAAATCGCCGTAGAGCGCGCGGTAGACGACATAGTGCTCGAGCGTTTCGCTATGCCGCGCCACGCTGAGCACCTCGTAGAGATTGCCTTTGAAATGCCGGTAAATACCGGGACGCAGGCTCATTGGAACAACCCGAATCAACGCAGGCCAAATTGTTTCAGCATCGATTGCAGATCGTCGACGAGTTTATGCAGGCGCTGACTCGCGGCGGCCGTCCGATTCGCGCTGGCCAGTGTGTCGGTGGCTACGCCCGAAATACCGGTGAGATTGCGATTGATTTCTTCCGTCACCGCCGTTTGCTCCTCCGACGCTGTGGCCACCTGCGCATTCATGCTCGTGATGCGATCGACCGCGGAACTGATGTCCTGAAACGATTGACCGACGCGCTGGCTCAGCTCGACGCTAGCCGCCGCACGTTGCTGCCCAGCCTGCATGACCTCCACCGCCGCCGCTGACGATTGCTGAATGCTTTTGACCATCTGCTGGATTTCATCGGTGGATTTTTGCGTGTGGCTGGCGAGATTGCGTACCTCGTCCGCTACCACCGCAAAGCCACGACCTTGATCGCCCGCTCGCGCCGCTTCGATAGCCGCGTTCAGCGCCAGCAAGTTAGTCTCGCTGGCGATATTACTGATGACATCAACCACTGAACCGATGCCCTGACTTTCCGCTTGCAAACGCTCGATAACCTGCGTGGCATCCTCGACCGCTCGGCTCAACGCTTCGATATCGGCGATTGCGCCCGTGACCAACTGCGCGCCATCCTCGGTGCGGCTGAGCACGTCCTGCGATGCGCGCGCGGTCTCCTCGGCGTTGCGCGCCACCTCATTGACGGTAGCGGCCATTTCATTCATCGCGGTAGCCACCTGATCGACTTCCAGCTGCTGCCGCCGCACCCCTTCCGTTGTGTACTCGACAATGCCATTGGTCTCGCCCGCAACCTGACTGAGCGCTTCGGCGGCATACGAAACGCGCCCCAGAATCGTCCGGCTCAACGCGCTTTGCGCTTTCAACTGTGCCTCTAACTGACCGACTTCATCGCTGCGCCCGCTGTAAACTTGACGCGTCACTTCATCCTGAACATTGTCGCGATTCGCAGCAGCCAACCGTACGAGCGGGCGCACGAGCAGCTGCGTAAATGCGGCAGCAATCACCAGCGTGAGGCCCGCGACAATCCAATCGCCGCGCTGACCATCACCAAACAAGGCTGCGACGATCGCCGGAAGCGCAGTCGCGGTGGCAACAGCCCATGCTTTGTAGGTGAGTGATATATTGCCGGGCCGCAGTTTCCCTAACAGATTGGTGCTGCCGCGCCGCAGTTGCGCATACAGCGTCTCGGCACGGCGCACCACCACGCGATCGGGCATAACGCGCACCGACTGGTAACCGACTACGCGATCACCTTCAAAAATCGGAGTGACATACGCATCGACATAGTAATGATCGCCGTTCTTACAACGATTCTTTACCAGCCCCATCCACTCTTTGCCCTGCCGCAGATTCGACCACAAACCCGCGAACGCGGCCTCGGGCATATCGGGATGCCGAACAATGTTGTGCGACCGGCCGATCAACTCTGCACGTGTGAAACCACTGATACGCACAAACGTGTCGTTGACTTCCGTGATAATCCCTTTGAGATCCGTCGCGGAGATGAGCCGATCCCCGGCTTGCAGAGGACACTCCCTTTGGGTCACAGGCTGATTATTCTTCATACAAGTCACGAACAGTTATGTAATGGGTGCGACTAACTATAGACGCTTTCCCAAGCTGCGTAGCGCGGCGGCCATAGCCGCGAACCGCCGCCTCGGGCAAAATAGCCGTCCTGCGATGTAGGTACAGATCCGATGTCACGTCCGCTCATTTCACTTGATCAACTTTATTTCAGCTATCGCCTCGCCCCTGCCCTGCGCATTGCGCAATGGCGGTGGCAACCGGGCGAGCACTGGGCCGTTATCGGCGGCAACGGCGCGGGAAAAACCACCTTTGCGCAATTACTACACGATGAATTGCGTCCGCAGCGCGGCCAAATCGCATGGAGCGACTCGATCAACCCCGCGCGCGATATCGTTTATGTGTCGTTCGCCATGCAGTGCGAATTGATCGCATACGACAACCGCTACGACGACAGCAACGAACGCGAGGATGCGCACGATGTCGGCACCAGTGTGCGCCGCGCGATTTTGCAGGGCGCCTCCGAAAATGCACGCTTCAACCAACTCGTCGATAATTTTGGCCTGCGCGCCATTCTCGATCGCGGCATTCGTGTCATCTCGACCGGTGAAAGCCGCAAAACCCTATTGGCGCGCGCGCTGTTCTCTCAACCCAAAGTTTTAATACTCGACAATCCGCTCGAAGGCCTCGACAAAAATATGCAAGCCGAGTTGTCGCGCGCCATCGAAGCTTTGCTCGCCGGCGATACACCGCTATTGCTGCTATTGCCGCTCGGCTCGAAATTGCCGAGCGGCATTACGCACGTGTTAGAACTGGAGCGCGGTGAAGTGGTCAACAACGGCCCGCGCGCACAATTTGACTCTTTACATGAAGACCCGCATAAAGTCGATGTCGACAAAATAAGTGTCACCGCTGTTGCTCTGCCGCCCCCACTCCAACGCACAAATCCGTTTGATATAAGTGCAGCGCCAATCGAAATGCGCGGCGTCAATGTGCAATTCGACGATACTCCCGTGCTTACCGATATTCATTGGCGCCTCGATCGCGGCCAACACTGCTGCATCAGCGGCCCCAACGGCGCGGGCAAATCGACGCTATTGAATTTAATCACGGGCGACAATCACAAAGGTTACGGTCAACCGCTGTGGTTGTTCGGGCGCAAACGCGGCAGCGGCGAAAGCGTGTGGGAATTGAAAGCGAACTGCGGCATCGTCAACACGCCATTGCAACTGAATCACCTCAATCGCCAGCGCGTGCTCGAAGTCGTCGCCTCGGGTTTGTACGACACCATCGGCCTCTACAACAATTGCACAGGCCGCGAAAAAGAATTAACGCTCGACTGGATTCACGCGGCGGGTCTCGACGAGTTGGCGCAACACCGTTTCGATCAACTGTCATTCGGCGAACAGCGCCTCGCGCTGCTCGCGCGCGCCATGGTGAAATCGCCACCGCTATTAATTCTCGATGAACCGTGCATAGGCCTCGACGGTGCGCACAAACAACAATTTCTCGCGCTCGTCGAACGCATCGCGCAACAGGGTTATACGCAGGTTTTATATGTGAGCCATGTGGCCGAGGAATTACCGAAGTGTATTAATCAGTGGTTGCAATTGGTGCCGCACGAGAATGGCGGATCAACGGCTGCTGTAAGCGATGCTGCCCCCCTATAAAAGCAAGTCAATTTCAAAACGTATGCTGAAACCAACGAATCACGCTGTTATTTGAATCGCACGTACCATCCAGCGTCGTGGGTTCGGTACCCTCGAGGAATGGAATATATTCCGCGCCCGCGCAATTTTCACCGGTTACCAATCCCGTGTTTTCGTTGACCCATTCGTATTTAACACCATCGGGCACTTCGTAGCTCATCGGCACATGACTGGTCTCGGCCATGAAACCGAGCCACGCTTTTAATGCACCCGTCGCACCGCTCAGGCGTGTCGGTGAATTGTCGTCGCGCCCCATCCATACCACGGCGAGATAATCGCCCGCGAAACCCGCGAACCACGAATCGCGCAAATCATCCGTCGTTCCGGTTTTACCGGCGACGCGGAAATTGGGCAATACTAATTTCGCCGCGCGCGCCGTGCCTTCCGTCATCACTTCTTGCATCGCGTATTCGAGCACGTGAATCGCAGCGGGCGAAACCGCTTGTACGGGTTTCTGCGGAAAACGCGCGAGCGGAATGCCTTCGCTATCGGTAATCGTGCGGATACTGCGCAGTCCCGCGCTCACGCCTTGCGCGGCGATGGTTTGATACATCACCGCCACTTCAAGCGGCGACAATTCGCCAGCGCCCAAAAATACCGCGGGCACCACGGGCAATTCGCGCTCGATGCCGAGCCGCTGAATCGTCGCCAATACTTTCGGCACGCCGAGATCGAGACCTAAATGCGCGGTCGCCGCGTTGTACGATTCCGCGAGTGCGAAATGCAGCGGTACTTCGCCGTGAAATTGTCTGTCGTAATTTTTCGGTTGCCAGCGTCCACCCGGAATTTTTATATCGACCGGCGTATCGTCGAGTTTTGAAATCAACGTATAACGTTTGCTTTCGAGCGCGGCTAAATATATTGCCGGCTTGACGAGAGAACCAATCGGCCGCACCGCATCGAGCGCGCGATTGAATCCGGCGAAATGCATTTCGCGACCGCCGACCAGCGCAACGACTTCACCGCTGACGATATCGGTGACGACCATTGCGCCTTCTAGACCTTTTTCTTTTGGATCGAGCTGCTTGAGCGCACGTTCAAGGCTGCGCTCAGCGTGCCACTGCACCTGCGGATTGAACGCGGTAAAAATACGCAGACCTTTCACTTGCAAATCGTGTTCTTGATAATCGCGACGCAATTGCCGGCGCACCAGATCCAAATAGCCCGGATGCAAACTGTCCTGCGGGCTGCTTTTCGCGAGACCCAGTCCACGCTTGATCGCCGCGTCGTATTCCTGTTTATCGATCAGCTTCGCATCGGCCATCATTTTCAAGACGAGGTCGCGGCGCTCCTGCGCTTTTTCCGGACGCCGCCACGGGTCGTACTGCGACGGACCTTTCACCAGACCGACCAGCATCGCAATTTGATCGCTGCGCAATTCATCGAGCGGGCGATTGAAATAATGCCGGCTCGCAAGCGCAAAACCGTGAATCGGACGCGGCCCTTCCTGACCGAGAAATATTTCATTGAGATAGGCTTCGAGAATGGTGTCCTTGCTGTAGTGATATTCGACCAGCAACGCCATTACCGCTTCTTTGATTTTGCGCCACAACGAACGCTCGTTGGTAAGAAAAACATTCTTCACCAATTGTTGCGTGAGCGTGCTGCCGCCCTGCACGGCGTGACCGGCGCGAATATTGGCAAGCGTCGCGCGCAACATGCCGCGCGGCGAAATACCGAAGTGATGATAAAAGTCGCGATCCTCAACCAGCATTAATGTTTTTGGCAGCAGCGGCGGCACGTCTTTTAATTGCACGAGCACGCGATCTTCGTCGGTGGTGAACATGCTGCCGAGCGAAACGGGTTCGAGACGCGCGAGATCGAGCAGATGATTATTACCATCGCGCAGATCGACCACGCGCGAATCGGAAATATGCACGAAGAGTTGTTGCGCGGCTTCAGCGCGATCCTGAAAAACAAAGGCGCGGCGATATATTTTGAAAGTCGTGCCCTGCCGCACCTCATCGCCTGGCTGCTGCAATACAGCGCCACGGCGATAGCCGAGCAAATCGAGCTCGCGCTGCAAGTCATCGGGTGATAGCGGCATCTCCGGATAGAGATGCAGCTCGCGCGCATATACCTGCGCGGGTGCCTGCCACAAACGCTCGGTCAACTTATTGCGAACGCGCCCGTCGAGATACACCGCAACCACCGCGAACACCACGCAGCCGACCAGCGCTAACTTGAGGAACCAGCCGAGCCAAAATTGCCACCGCAAAAAAAAGGGTTGGCCCTTTTTTTTCTTACTCTTGCTGGTACCGGATTTATTTTTACGGCTGACCATGCGCTCTCATACAAGGTGGACGGTGATTGCGAACACTGCGATGTGACAGCGGCTCGCTCGGCGCCGGCGTTGCATTCTCATCGGCGGCAGCGATAATAGTGCGCTTCACCGATCAGGAAAAGCACTTTTATGTCGAAACGCTACCATGTTTACGGAGTCGGAGCCGCGCTCGTCGACACTGAAATCGAAGTGACCGATGCCGATCTGGCGGCGATGGCGGTCGAAAAGGGCGTGATGACGCTGGTCGATGCAGCGCGGCAAGCACAACTGCTCGACCATTTGGCCGGACATCTCGTGCACTCGAAACGCGCAAGCGGTGGTTCCGCCGCGAATACCATCATCGCGATCGCGCAATTCGGCGGCTCGACATTTTATTCGTGCAAAGTGGCAAACGATGATCACGGCCACTTTTATCTGCGCGATTTGAAAGCCGCTGGAGTCGATTGTCACATCGATAAGGAACGCGATCACGGCGTAACCGGCAAATGCCTCGTCATGATCACTCCCGATGCCGAACGCACGATGAACACATTTCTCGGCATCAGCGAGACACTGTCGACCGACGACTTATCGCACGAAGCCATCGCCACGTCGGAATATGTTTATCTCGAAGGCTATCTCGTCACCTCAACGACGGGCCGCGCCGCCGCGATTCGCGCGCGTGAAATCGCCGAGCAACACAATGTCAAAACCGCGTTGAGTTTTTCCGATCCCGGTATCGTCGCACATTTTCGCGATGGCTTGCGGGAAATGATCGGCAGCAAAATCGATTTGCTGTTTTGCAACAGTCATGAAGCCTTGAGCTGGGCGCAAACCGATAACCTCGATGCGGCGATTGACGAAATCAAAAAAATTGCTAAGCAATTTGCGATCACGCTCGGTGCGGAGGGCGCACTCGTTTACGACGGTAATATGCAACACCGCATAGCGCCGCATAAAGTCACCGCGGTCGATACCAACGGCGCCGGCGATATGTTTGCAGGGGCATTTTTATACGGCATTACACAGGGTAAAAGCTTTGCCGATGCGGGCAGGCTGGCGAGCGTGGCCGCCGCCACCGTGGTGGCCGATTACGGCCCGCGACTCAGCGCCGCGCAGCAAAAACAAATCATTGCCGATTTGATGTTCCACTGAGCCAACACGCAAAACCGATCGATAAAAAAGGCCGGAACTTTTCCGGCCTTTTTTTGGGACTCGAAAATTAATATTTGAAATTCAACCCCACCGTCCAACCATCGACTTGGACGCCATCCTTATCATAGAAGTTGGCATACTCGAGATCGGCGGAAAGCTGCCGGTTAAACCAATAGTCGACACCGAGACCGTAGGAAATGTCGCTGCTCGAATCCGATTCGCTAAGGCCGTTGCCGCTGACTTTAACTTTACCGTGCGTGGCGCCGAGCAGCACATACGGATAAAAACCCATTTGCAACGGCACACCGGCTTTCAAATAAACGCCATACAGGTCCTCGACTTCGACCTTCGCACCGTAAATACGGTCGTCGTCAACCCCAGCGCCAAGCCTCGCCTCGAACGCAACATTTTGATTGGCTTGATAGCCCGCACGCCCGAACAATACCCCGGTATCGGCGTTTTTACTCAGATCATTGAAATCAACCGTCGCACCGGTATAACCACCGCCGAAATAGAAACCAGGAGCACCACTATCGGCAACCGCCGCGACCGAAGCTGTAACACCTACCAACAATGTCAATACACATGCGTTTTTTTTCATTCGCTTATCTCCCCAAAATAATTCTCTTGTTCTCTCATTTCTTCGCGCAGAAAAATGTTGTATGCAAGAAATAAAAGTGCCGCATTTTAATTCATCAACGATACAGCGAGCAGCGATTACACCTAAAAATCCAGGCGGTGTGCGATACATCGCAAATTCGGCGGAAAGTATTTTCATGCGCAGCAGCAGCGCTAGCCGCACTGTCAATCCGCGTGTAGCGGCAATGTTATTTTGTCAAAAATTCGCGCAGACGATTATCGCTGAACATGCGTTTGAGCGTATCAGACAATAAATCGTTGACGTATTGTTCATTGTCTTCGCGACTCGGTGTCAACGCGCCGCGGTGTTCGCTTTCGGTGGAGTAGCGGCCGCTGAAGGTTTCGCCGTGTTTCGTCACATCCGCGCGCAGTGTCGCGGTCAATTTCACCGCACTGCCCACGGGCTGATCGAGTTTTTCGTAGGCAATTTTTTCGATCACGATATTGAGCTGGAGCGCGTTGGGATCGGGACTGTTGACGACATAGCCCTGCGCCGCAAGCATGCCGTTTGCCGCTTGCGTGAGCGCCTGCTCCAAATTATTTGCGATCGTCAGCGTCGCCGTACCGCTGTAGGCGCCGCCGAGCGAACCCAGCACTTTGCTTGCGCGTTGATCGGAGGCGCTGACGATAATTGCGCGTCCGTTACCGGTCATTTGCTCAGGTATCGCCAGTGTTGGTGCGACATTGATGCGCTGCGGGCTTTGCGCGCAGGCAGCGAGCAGCATTGCTGCAACAATGAACGCGCCGCGCGATAGCGAATGTTTCATCATGGTTTGGCTTCCTGTTCGGTGTTGGCACTATCGAGTGGTGCGTTGGCACTATTGAGCGGCGCGTTGGCACTATCGAGCGGTGCATGGGCACTATCAAGTGGTGCATGGGCAGTATCAAGTGGAGTATTTGCGGTTTCGGTTAACAGCCGACCCACATTGGCAACGGCTGTATCCGCGCGTGCCATATAAGATGCCATGACCAGCGAATGGTTCGCCAGCAGGCCAAAGCCGCTGCCGTTGAGAATCATCGGGCTGTAGATGGTGTCTTGCGTGGCATCGAGCGCGCGGATCGCCTCGCGCAGTCCAACCCGCGCATTTTTTTCACGCAGCACTTCCGCGAAATCGATTTCGATGGCGCGCAGCAAATGCAGCAGTGCCCAGGCACTGCCGCGCGCCTCGTAAAACACATCGTCGATTTGATACGCCGGCGTCGTTGCGCGCTGCTCGCGCTCACTTGCACTCGCGGCGGGTAGCGACGGATTTTCACGCGGGGTCACGCACGCGCTGAGGCGCCGCACGAGCGCATCTAACCGCGGCGTCATGCGCGCGAGATAGCGCGCCAAATTCGCCGGCGTCGCGGCAAAATAAGCGGTTGGTTCGCCGCCTTTTTGCAGACGCGACAAGTACTCACGCAAATAGTTACGCGCATCGCGATACTGCGATTCCGACGACGGCAACATCCAACTATTGTCGGAAAAATTAAGCCGCGGCTCCGCGCGCGCTAAATCGTCATCGGCTTCGGCAGCGGCTCCGTTGCGACCAAAGTCATCGCGCAGTGCGCGTGTCATATCGCGCGCCTGCTCCAACACGCCGTGCTCCCAACTCGGCATGTCGTCGAGCCATACGCCCGGCGGCACGATATCGTTGTTGATGAAACCGCCGGGCTTGTCGAGCAACGTGTTCACAATTTGCACGAGTGTCGCGGTGGTGATGGCACCAACGACCGGATGTATATTCTGTTCACGCAGCACAGTGTCCACACTCGCCGCGACCGAGAACGGCGCCGGCTCGCGACTCCAATAAATACCGAGCGCCAACATGACCGCGACGACAACAACCAATGCGGTCGCCGCCCAGCGTAGATGCGCGCTGTTGCCGACGTGTTCGTGCGCCTCCGCGCGCAGCTCTTCTCGCCATGCTTCCGCGCGCCGCGACCACCGCCGCCATTTTATCATTTCAAATTAATCCCTATCTCTGCGACATTACTAACGAGCAACGCCGAGCATTTTTACCACAGGGAGACGCGCGTTATACGATCTCCCCTCTTCGTCGAGCAGCGTAACGTTGATGCTTTCACCCGCGTGCAGCGAATGTTTTAAGTTAGTCAGCACGAGCTGGTAACCAGCGGGTGCCAACAGGATCTTTGCGTGAGCGGGAATAACAAGCCGCCGCACCATCTCCATACGCATCGCTCCACCTTCACGGCGATCGACAGATATCTCGGCGGTTTGCGCGGCGTCACTGGTCGCGGCGACAATCGCTACGGGACGATCGCTGTCGTTGACGATACTCATGTACGCCGCGCTCGTGCTCTGCCCCGGCGGTAATTCACGCACATAACCCTCGCGAATTTGTAACGACCCGGCCCATGCAACCGCGCTGCAGAACATCAGCGCTGTTGTCGTTAGAAACCTCAGCTTTTGCATAGCTGCTCCAAAAATCGCAAAAATTCCACGCACTATAGCAACAGCTTAGCCCCACTCAAAAACATCGCCGTGCGAGCTCGAAAATCGCGGCACAGGTCACGGCTTTGCGCGCTAGGTCTCAACAACAACATATGCAGCAGCGCCTTCCGCTACACTACGCAAACAGAAAAATTTTTCGTTTCGGATATTAGCGGCCATTCTCCGTCTAATCCGATCTCAACCCAAACGACATAGCGATCACGATGACCCGTCACCTCTTTCTAGCGCTTCTATTTTGCCTGATCGGTAATGCAATCCTAAGCGGGTGCGCGCACGCGGCAATCGATCCGTTCAAGTCGTCCAGCGTGACTACTCAGGACGAGTTCCTGCCCGTCAAAGAAGCCTATCGGCCCACGCTCGAATTTATCAACGACAACCTGCGACTGCACTGGGATATCGCGGAGGGCTACTACCTCTATCGCCATCAGTTCGCTTTCAAAACCACAACGGGCGCTGATATAGCCGCGCAAATTCCAGCCGGCAAAGGCAAGGAAGACGAATTTTTCGGACACGTCGAAGTGTACTACCACACGCTCGATATTGTTTTGCCCCCCCCAGCGTCCGCGCAAACCGCGGTGCTAGCCGTCACTGCACAGGGCTGCGCCGACGCCGGTTTGTGCTACCCGCCGACGACGTGGTATTGGAGCGTCGATCCGATTGCGAAAACAGTTGTTGCTCGCGATGCACCTTCGACAGCAGCCTCTGCAAGCGCACCGCCGCCACGGAGTGACACCAAACCCAAGCCCCGCTCGTGGCTCATGATGCTGCTGTTCGCCGTCGTCGGTGGCAGCATTCTGAACTTGATGCCATGCGTATTTCCCGTACTGAGCTTGAAGGTGCTCGCGTTCGCCAGCCATAAGGAGGAGCATCTCGCTGTGCATGGCTTCGTCTACACCAGCGGTGTTGTGCTGAGCTTCGTACTTGTCGCGATTGCGCTGCTCGCACTCAAAGCCGCAGGGCAGGCCATCGGCTGGGGCTTTCAGCTGCAACAGCCGTGGTTTGTCGCCGCGCTCGCCTATTTATTTTTCGCGATGGGTTTGAGCTTATCGGGCCTCTGGACACTCGGCGGCAGTTGGATGGGCTTCGGCAACGATCTCGCGAGCCGCGCGGGCTACAGCGGCAGCTTCTTTACCGGCATGCTCGCGACACTCGTTGCCAGCCCGTGCACCGCCCCATTCATGGCTCCCGCGCTGGGTTTTGCCGCGACGCAATCCGCACCGCTGGCACTGCTGATTTTCGCAGCATTGGGTTTCGGTATGGCGCTGCCCATACTCGTACTCTGCTTGAACCCGCGGCTGCTCTCATATATCCCGCGACCGGGCATGTGGATGGATTATTTCAAGCAGGCGCTGGCGTTTCCGCTCTACGCAACGGCGATCTGGCTGTGCTGGGTGGCCGGACGACAGAGCGGCGCGACGGGAATGATGGCCGTTCTTGCCGGCGCTTTAGCGATTACCTTTGGACTCTGGCTCTGGTCTTTTGGAAATCGGGGGCGCCTCGGTCATCTCGCGCGCGCTATTGCGCTGATCGGCTTTGCGATTGCATTCGCCATCCTCGGCAGCCCGTTGTTGCAGGAAATGACGCCAACGGCGATCGCTGAGCAGTCCGCAAGCCGAAACTGGGAGCCATACTCGAAGGAAAAACTCGCTGCGCTACGCGCGGACGGAAGGGCTGTATTTATCAATGCCACGGCCGATTGGTGCATCACCTGCCTCACCAACGAAAAGGTGACGTTGAGTAATAGCGAAGTTAAGGATGCGTTCGCGCGCCACCACGTCACTTACCTCAAGGCTGACTGGACGCATTACGATGCCGGAATCACGGCATTACTCGCGCAATTTGGCCGCAATGGCGTGCCGCTGTATGTTTTCTTTCCTGCTGGAACAGACTCTCGGCCCGTCGTGTTGCCGCAGCTCTTGCGTCCATCCAAGGTGACCGAGATCCTCGACACACACTAAAAACCACAACTCCCAAGTGAAGCATCTGACCCAATTTCGGTAATTTGCAGCAAAATGATACGATCCTCGCTAATTTTTCTTGAGCTGATGTGCAGATCTCATGCACAATGATTGTAAATGTTCGCCTCAAAGCGACGACAATTAGAATTCTCGGGCGTGCTCATGGGAAAAAGTTCATGGCGCTGATATTGGTTCTGCACGGGCCCAACCTCAATCTCTTGGGGTCGCGCGAGCCCGAGGTCTACGGCACCACCACGCTCGCCGATATCGATCGCGCGCTAACCGAGCAAGCCAACGCGGCCGGCCACCAATTGCAACACTTTCAAAGCAACGCAGAGCACGAGTTGATAAACCGTGTACATGCGTCTAAGACTGACAAAGTTGCCTTCATTCTGCTCAACCCCGGCGCCTTTACCCACACCAGCATTGCGCTGCGCGACGCACTCGTCGGCGTCGACATTCCATTTATCGAGCTGCACCTTTCCAATGTGCACGCACGCGAAAGTTTCCGTCACCACTCCTATTTTTCGGATGTGGCCGTTGGCGTGATTTGCGGTTTCGGCGCACACAGCTACGAACTGGCCCTACAAGCGGCGATTAAACGCATCGCGCGCAGCTAACCATTTTCGCCGCATGCAACACATCCGAGACTTTTAAAGACAGACCTGCAGAGAGAGACGATGGATATACGCAAAGTTAAGAAGTTGATTGAACTGCTCGAAGAATCGAACATCGATGAAATCGAGATCAAAGAGGGCGAGGAATCGGTGCGTATCAGCCGCAATCGCGCCAGCAATCAACCACAATACTTCGCCGCGCCACCGATGATGGCCGCAGCACCCGCTCCAGCGCCCGTCACCGCGGCAACCGTTGCTGCGGCGGCTCCAGAGGAAAGTAAAGCGGCCGCGACGAACGGCCACATCGTCAGATCGCCGATGGTCGGCACCTTCTACCGCGCACCGTCGCCGAGCTCGCCGCCGTTCGTGGAAGTCGGTAAGCACGTAAAGGTCGGTGACGTCATCTGTATCGTCGAAGCGATGAAAATGCTGAATCAAATCGAAGCGGATAAAGCGGGTGTCGTTGAAGCGATCTTGGCAGAGGACGGTCAACCGGTGGAGTTCGATCAGCCACTGATCACGATCGTTTAAACCCTCCAGGGCTATCTGAACGGCGCACTCATTGCGCGCCCGCCGGACGAACTGGCCTCACAAACAAACTGGGAAGCCCATGCTCGAAAAAGTCGTTATCGCCAATCGCGGAGAAATCGCGTTGCGCATTCTGCGTGCGTGCAAAGAGCTCGGCATCAAGACTGTCGCCGTACACTCCTCCGTCGATCGCAACTTGATGCACGTGCGCCTCGCCGACGAATCGGTCTGCATCGGCCCTGCACCATCTCCGAAAAGCTATCTGAATGGTCCCGCAATTATCAGCGCCGCCGAAGTCACCGACGCCGTCGCGATTCATCCGGGCTACGGCTTTCTCGCCGAGAACGCCGATTTCGCCGAGCAAGTGGAAAAAAGCGGCTTTGTGTTTATCGGCCCGACCGCCGACGTGATCCGGCTGATGGGCGATAAAGTCTCCGCGATAGCAGCGATGAAAAAAGCCGGCGTGCCAACCGTACCCGGCTCCGATGGCCCGATCACCGATGACGAAGCGCGCACAGTAAAAATCGCGCGCAAAATCGGCTATCCCGTCATTATCAAAGCCGCAGCGGGCGGCGGCGGGCGCGGTATGCGCGTCGTACACTCTGAAGCCGCGTTATTGAATGCGATTTATGTGACGCAGGCCGAAGCCAAAGCGGCATTCGGCGACGACACGGTATATATCGAAAAATTTTTGGAAAATCCGCGTCACGTCGAAATTCAAGTACTCGCCGATGGCCAAGGCCACGCGATCGCACTCGGCGATCGCGATTGTTCATTGCAACGACGCCATCAAAAGGTACTGGAAGAGGCACCCGCACCCGGCATTCCGGACAAGGCGCGCGCCGAAGTTGTAAAAGCCTGTGTCGACGCCTGTGTCAGCATCGGCTATCGCGGCGCCGGCACCTTCGAGTTTTTGTACGAAAATGGCGGTTTCTATTTCATCGAAATGAATACGCGCGTGCAGGTCGAACACCCTGTCACCGAAATGGTCACAGGCATCGATATCATTAAAGAACAATTGCGCATCGCCTCAGGCGAAAAACTTTTGATCAAACAGAGCGACATCAAAATTCACGGCCACGCATTCGAGTGCCGCATCAATGCCGAGGATCCAAAAACCTTCGTGCCCTGCCCCGGCAAAGTCACCCATTTTCATGCGCCGGGCGGTCCCGGCGTACGCGTCGATTCGCATCTTTACAGCGGTTATACGGTGCCGCCGAATTACGATTCAATGATCGCGAAAATCATCACTCATGGTGACACGCGCGAAGAGGCGCTGAACCGTATGCGTCAAGCGCTCGATGAACTCGTCGTCGAAGGCATTCGCACCAATCAGGAAATGCAGCGTGATCTCGTGCGCGATGCAGGTTTTCGCAAGGGCTGTGTCAACATCCACTATCTTGAAAAGAAATTAAAATCCTAGGTCGAAGAGCAATTGAAATCGTAAACCGCATGATGGTGCGAATTTAAGTGACCTGGCTGCAATTGATTATCGCGAGCAATCGCGATCAGGCCGCCGCGCTCGAAGATGCGCTGCTCGATGGCGGCGCCGTTTCGGTTACGCTGCAAGACAACGCCGATGAGCCCGTACTCGAACCCGGCGTCGGTGAAACGCCGCTGTGGAGCGCGACCAAAGTCACCGCGCTATTCACCGAAGATACCGCGATAGAAATGGTGCTCGCGGCGCTCGCCGCGCAATTTCCCAATCTACCGCCGTGGTCGCTCGAACGCGTTGAGGAGCAGGCGTGGGAGCGCGCCTGGATGGCCGACTTTCAACCGATGCGATTCGGCCGACGGCTGTGGATTTGCCCGAGCTGGTGCGAACCACCGGATCCGACCGGTGTAGTGCTCGCACTCGACCCTGGCCTCGCTTTCGGCACGGGCACACACCCGACGACCGCGCTATGCCTGGAATGGCTGGACGGCATCGAATTAAACGGCGCCACCGTGCTCGACTACGGTTGCGGTTCGGGCATTCTCGCAATTGCGGCATTATTGCTCGGGGCCGACAAAGCTATCGCCGTCGACAACGATCCGCAAGCGCTGATCGCTACGTGCGACAACGCGCTGCGCAACGCCATCGATCCGCGGCGACTGCTGACCTTCGCCCCAGAGCAAGTGCCCGATGATTGCGTTGCCGACGTCACAGTCGCCAACATCCTGGCTGGCCCGCTGCAAACGCTCGCACCATTGCTGGCGCGACACACGCGCGGCAGTGGTTTAATTGCGCTATCGGGAATTCTCGATGAACAAGCGACAGCCGTGACTGCATGTTATCGACACAATTTCGATATGCAACCCGCCGTATCGAAAGACGGCTGGGCGCGTCTAAGCGGCGTCAAGCGGCGCGAATTAAAATGAGTTTTCGGTGCAACAGCACGCGCCAATGCAAGGTCAAACCTATTCGTAAACGTTAAAACCCCCAGCGAAAGTCAAAGCGAATAACGTCGACTACACTGCAAGCAGTTTTGTCACCGTTTCGCGCGTTGCAAAGCAGGAAACCATTTCAGCACATGGACCATCGCATCACTCAATGCCCGCGCTGCGGCACCTCGTTCCGCGTCACCGAAGCGCATCTCGCCGTGGCAGCTGGCGCCGTGCGTTGCGGCTCATGCCTGCACATCTTCAATGCGCGCGATCACTGGGTCGATGAAACGCCCGCCGCGTCGATGCAACCCGAAAAGCCACTCGCGGCAAAACAAATCGAAGAAATCGAAATCGATGACGATGCGCTGTTCGATGATGAATCACCGCTCTTCGACGAAGACGAGCCCGCGCCGATAAAAACCAGCAGTGGTGCGATTTTCAATCCGGCCGACGACGATTTCGATGTTATCGACGACAGTGGCCCCGAAGAATTCAGCGAAACTTTTCTTGAGATCAATAGCTGGGAAGAAGACAGCGCTCACAGCTTCAGCCACGAACGCGGTGTCGATGATAGCGAAGAGGACGAATCGACCGAACACGCTTGGACGCAGAAGCTGCTCGAGGAAAACGGCGAAAAAATTTCAACGGAGTCAGGCGCACCCGAGCGCTCGACGCTATTCGACGATTTCGACAATGTGCTCGACGCGGTGCCCGAAATCGAGGAGCCCGAAGCCCACGCGCCCGAGCCGAGCGAAAACGTCGGATTCTCCGCCGAGTTTTTGAGTCTCGATGCCGGCTACAACGAAAATCCGCGCGAAACTACGAAAACAACCATCGCTGCCGCCGATGATGAAATCGTGTTTGAATCGATGCGCGCGGAACCCATCGGCAATATCGCTGCGGAGCGCCCGCTCCTGGCACTGCGCGACATCAAACAAGAGCCGCTGCAATTGCATCAATTCGTGCACGAGTCGCGCTGGCCCAAAATACTGTGGCGAATCGGTTTGGTCGCCGCGCTTGCGCTGGGCGGCTGGCAATATATCTATTTCAATTTCAACGAGCTTGCGCACGGCTCGCTGCGCCCATGGTTGGCACAAGCCTGCGGTATGCTGAATTGTGTGTTGCCACCGCAACTCGACGTCGCTCAGATCCGCACCAACAGTTTGATCGTGCGCAGCCATCCAACCCGGCGCGGCGCATTGGCGGTCGATGCCGTCATCTCCAATCAAGCCGATTTTCCACAGCCCTACCCGACACTGCAGTTACAGTTTTCCGACCTTAACGGCAACCCCGTGGCGGGGCGGCGTTTTCAACCCAGCGAATACCTCAGCGGCGAATTGACCGGATCGAAGCTGATGCCGGTACACCAGCCCGTGCATATCGCGCTCGAAATCGTCGATCCCGGCGCGCGCGCAGTCAATTACCTGCTGACCGTGGTCGCACCGGAACCCCAGCAATAATCAATTCTCTGATGCAATTTTGCGCATAAACTTGCTGCTCACCCTTTATCCGGGTCGGGCCAGCGGGTATCATAGCGCCCTCTTTTTCGCTGCTCGCTGCGTCCTCGATTGTTGCCCTCATGTCCGCGCTAACGCATATACCTGCG
Organism: uncultured Verrucomicrobiaceae bacterium; assembly: GCA_964500675.1. GTDB lineage: Bacteria > Pseudomonadota > Gammaproteobacteria > Pseudomonadales > CAMLJR01 > CAMLJR01. The sequence goes on from CAZCNY010000001.1 coordinate 813,763, forward strand.
CCAACCCTGACAGTTGGCGACCACGCGCTCAGCAGCCCCGTGATATTGGCACCGATGGCGGGAGTAACCGATCGACCGTTTCGCACGCTGTGCCGTCAACTCGGCGCCGGCCTCGCGGTTTCGGAAATGGTAACCAGCGACAGCGCGCTGTGGCGTAGCCGTAAATCCCAGTGGCGCCTGGATCACCGCGATGAAAGCGGGCCGATCTCGGTGCAAATTGCCGGTAGCGAGCCGCAGCAGATGGCTGATGCCGCCCAGCTCAATGTCGATAACGGTGCGCAAATCATCGATATCAATATGGGCTGCCCGGCTAAAAAGGTATGCAAGCGCGCGGCGGGTTCCGCGCTGTTGCGCGACGAGACATTGGTCGAAGCAATTTTGCGCGCGGTGACGCGCGCGGTTACAGTTCCGGTCACACTAAAAATCCGCACAGGATGGTCGCCGGAACAGCGCAACGCAGTGCGCATCGCACGGATCGCGGAGGCCGCCGGCATTCGCCTGTTAGCCGTTCACGGCCGCACACGCGCCTGCAAGTTTGAAGGTGAAGCCGAATACGAGACGATCGCCGCAGTAAAAGCGGCCGTGTCGATTCCGGTTGTCGCCAATGGCGATATCGACTCACCTGAAAAAGCCGCTGCCGTGTTGGCGGCCACACATGCCGATGGCGTCATGATCGGCCGCGCCGCACAGGGGCGACCTTGGTTATGCGGGCAAATTGCGCAATATCTTGCGCACGGAACTTACAACGCTGCACCGGACGCTCAGGAATTGCGGCAAATTCTGCTAACGCATCTGCGGAATTTGCACGAATTTTACGGAGAGGCGATGGGTGCGCGCATTGCGCGCAAACATGTCGGTTGGTACCTCGCAGACCAACCCGGTGCGACCGGCTTCCAGCGTACATTTAATCAGCTGGAACACGCCGCCGACCAACATCGCGCTCTCGATCACTGGTTTGCGAGATTGATGAACGAGGAACAAGCAGCATGAACAACAGCGAACGTTTTGCGACAGATACCGTAGCTTCCGGCACAGCGCTCAGCGCAACCGATTTGCAGAAACAGCATTTAACTCACGCCCCGGTGTCGCAGGCGCAAACGTTGCGCGACAGCGTCGCCATCGCGCTCAGCAACTATTTCAAACACCTCGATGGCCAGGACGTCACCGACGTCTACAACATGGTGCTGTCCGAAGTCGAGGCGCCATTGCTCGAAGAAGTTTTGCGCTACACGCGCAACAATCAAACCAAAGCAGCCGTCTTGCTTGGCCTCAATCGCGGCACACTGCGTAAAAAACTTAAACAATACGATCTGCTGTAATTTTACGGCGAATTGAAAAAGGGGTGATACGTCACCCCTTTTTGTTTACAGACATCTATCTAAATTTTGAATTGATCACTTGATTCGAGATCTTCAATGACCACACACCCCGATTTTTTTCCCGTCAAACGCGCGCTCATCAGCGTGTCGGATAAAACCGGCATCGTCGAATTCGCCAAACAGCTCACCGCACTCGGCATCGAAATTCTTTCGACGGGCGGCACCTACAAATTACTGAAAGACAATGCCGTTGCCGTCACCGAAGTTTCTGAGTACACGCAATTTCCCGAAATGATGGATGGCCGCGTGAAAACACTGCATCCAAAAATTCACGGCGGTGTTTTAGGCCGACGCGGCACCGACGATGCCGTAATGGCAGAGCATGGCATCCAACCGATCGATATGGTGGTCGTGAATTTATATCCGTTCGAGCAAACCGTCGCGAAACCGAATTGCTCACTCGACGACGCGATTGAAAATATCGATATCGGCGGCCCGACCATGGTGCGTGCGGCGGCAAAAAATCATGCATTCGTGAATATTCTTGTCAACACATCCGATTACGCCGCAATTATCGACGAGCTGAAGCAAAACAACGGCGCCACCAGTTACGCCACGCGTTTCAATCTTGCCATCAAAGCGTACGAGCACACCGCTGCTTACGATGGTGCAATTGCCAATTATTTCGGCCGTCTGGTTCCGGGCGGCAGCGAGCAATTCCCGCGCACCTTCAATTTGCAATTTCACAAAGCGCAAGAAATGCGTTACGGCGAAAACCCGCATCAGCTTTCTGCGTTCTATGTTGAAAAAGCGCCGAAGGAAGCGAGCATCTCCACCGCAAAACAACTGCAGGGTAAGGAGCTGTCATACAACAACATCGCCGACACCGATGCCGCGCTCGAATGTGTCAAACAATTCGAGCAACCCGCGTGCGTGATCGTCAAACACGCGAACCCGTGTGGTGTGGCGATCGCCGATAATATCGGCAAAGCCTACGATCTCGCGTTTGCAACCGACGCCGAATCGGCCTTCGGCGGTATCATTGCATTCAATCGCGAGCTCGACGCTGCGACAGCGAAGACAATTGTCGATCGCCAATTCGTCGAAGTGATTATTGCGCCGAGCGTTGCCGCCGACGTGAACGACATCGTTGCGGCGAAGAAAAACGTGCGGCTGCTCGTCTGCGGCGCATTAACTGCACCGCTACGCGCGCTGGATTACAAACGCGTCAACGGCGGACTGCTCGTGCAGGATCGCGATCTCGGCATGGTCAGCGCGAGCGATTTAAAAATCGTCACCAAACGTCAACCGACTGAAACGGAAATTCGCGACTTATTATTCACATGGAAGGTCGCGAAATTTGTGAAGTCGAATGCGATCGTGTATGGCAAAGATGGCCGCACCGTCGGCATCGGTGCCGGACAAATGAGCCGCGTCAATTCCGCGCGTATCGCCGCGATTAAAGCCGAACACGCGAAACTTGAAGTCAAAGGCGCCGTGATGGCTTCCGATGCCTTTTTTCCATTCCGCGACGGCATCGACAACGCCGCAAAAGCCGGCATCAATTGCGTGATTCAACCGGGCGGCTCGATTCGCGATGACGAAGTGATCGCCGCTGCCGATGAACACGGCATGGCAATGGTGTTCACGGGCATGCGGCACTTTCGTCACTAAATTATGGCGTCATTAATTTTCGATAGCAGACCCAATTCGAGAATACACAATGAAAGTTTTGATTATCGGCAGCGGTGGCCGCGAACACGCACTGGCGTGGAAAGTGGCGCAGGCATCGCGCATCGAAAAAGTGTTTGTCGCACCGGGTAACGCCGGCACCGCACACGAAAATAAAATCGAAAATATCGCGATCGATCCGCTCGATTTTGAAAAATTGATGGCGTTTGTCGACGCAAACAATATCGCGCTGACGATTGTTGGCCCCGAAGCACCGCTCGTGGCCGGGATCGTCGACGCTTTCGAGCAACGCGGTCTGCGTTGCTTCGGACCGCGCCGTGGCGCCGCGCAACTCGAAGGCTCGAAAGCGTTCACGAAGGACTTTCTCGCGCGTCACAACATTCCCACTGCCGCCTACAAAAATTTCACCGAGCTCGAGCTCGCACTCGCCTACATTCGCGAGCGCGGCGCGCCGATCGTCATAAAAGCAGATGGGCTCGCTGCGGGTAAAGGCGTCGTCGTCGCAATGACGCTCAAAGAAGCCGAAGATGCCGTGCGCGATATGTTGTCGGGCAATGCCTTTGGCGCGGCGGGCGCACGCGTTGTCGTCGAAGAGTTTCTCGATGGCGAAGAGGCGAGTTTTATCGTAATGGTCGATGGCGAACACGTATTGCCGATGGCGACGAGCCAGGATCACAAGCGCGTCGGCGATAACGACACCGGCCCTAACACTGGCGGTATGGGGGCGTATTCGCCCGCACCGGTGGTCACCGCTACCGTATTCAAACGCGCGATGGATGAAGTGATTTATCCGACCGTGCGCGGTATGGCCGCGGAAGGCAATGCATACACGGGCTTTTTGTACGCCGGATTGATGATCATGTCCGACGGCAGTCCGAAAGTGATCGAGTACAACTGCCGCTTCGGCGATCCCGAAACGCAGCCGATCATGCTGCGTTTGCAATCCGATCTCGCCGCGCTGTGCGAAGCCGCGCTCGATAAGCAATTGGATAAAATCGAAGCGCAATGGGATCGGCGCGCTGCGCTTGGCGTCGTGCTCGCGGCAGGCGGCTATCCCGGCGATTATCGCAAGGGCGATATCATTCACGGCTTACCGCAGAACGAAAATGGTGCAGTGAAAGTTTTTCACGCCGGCACAAAAATCGAAAATAATCATATCGTCACCAATGGCGGCCGCGTGCTGTGCGTAACCGCACTCGGTGCAACGGTTGCCGAAGCGCAAAAACTCGCGTACGCGCAAGTCGATCGAATTCATTGGAACGATGGATTTTGCCGGCGCGATATCGGCTATCGCGCCATTGTTAGAGAATAAATTCGTATGCGGCAAGCGCGGCGCACGCAACAATTAAAGATTTATTGGTTGCCGCTGTTGCTCGCACTATTCAGCATGCCGAGCTTCGCCGCTTCGCTCATAAAACTCACGGCGGATTTTACGCGCGCGGATCTGGCCGGTTACGTCGATCTCCTCATCGACTCGTCGCGGCAACTGACCATCGACCAGGTCGCGCGCGAACCGATAGCGGATAATTTCGCACCGGCCAATCGCGCAACTTTGCAGCGCGCCGATACGCGCAGCGTATACTGGCTGCGTTTTGGCATCGACAACCCGTTGCGCGACACACGCGTGCTGGCGCTCAACCTGCGCGTTCCCGACGAGGTTGCCATCGCCGCCTTCACGGCGTCGCTGCAACCATTGCGATTGCAACGCACACCGCTGTTGACGCTGCTGATTCCGCCGCAATCGAAGCAGCTCTACTATCTGCGCATCGGACCCGGCACCCTAGAAGCATCGCAACTCGAATTGCTCAGCCTTGACCGCTATCTCGCGACCTATCGCACACACGCATGGCGCAACGGCCTCCTGCAAGGCGTTATGTTATTCATTGTTGCCGCCGCGATTTTTATGGCATTGTTGCGGCGCGACAGCGCATACGGATGGCTGGCTGGCCACTGTTGCGCGGTGGCATTATTTAATATTGTCTATCGTGCCGATTTCAATCCGCTGCTATTTGCACACGTACCGAGCTGGCCTTACCGGCACCCGCTACTGCAAACCTGTTTGCTGCTCTCAAGCGCGTGCAGTATTCGCTTCGCGCAATCTCTGCCCATCACCACCGCGCGCAGTGCGTATGGCAAGCATTCGTTAACGCTACTTTTAATCTGCACGCTTCTTGTATTTTCCGCACTATTCCTGCTGCAACCATTAACCGGCGCGGCATTGGTTCTCTGTTTATCGACGCTGACGGTAGCGACGACTATCGCCGTCGCGCTCTCCAGCTTTTTATCGTCACACCGTCGCGAATTACTGTTCTATGCATGCGTGCGCGCGTCGATTCTCATCTTAATCCTCGGCGGCGGATTTGCGTGGGACACCAACAGCAGCATTCGCGCACTGACCGACACGATGCTGCCCATCGCCATGACCTATGAAGCGATCGGACTTTTCGCGCTTCTGCTGTGGCGCAGTTTTGATATACAGCACGCTCGCGCACGCAGCGAGCGCGACATCGCCGTGCTCGAAGCCGAGGCGCGCAGTCGCACCGAAGTCGTCGCCGAAGTTGGGCATCGTGTGCGCACCCCGATCAGCGGCGTACTCGGTATGCTCGATATGTTGCAGGATACGACGCTATCGGCGACGCAGGTTGACTATCTCAACACGATTCGCCGTGCCGGAAACGAATTGCTCAACGTCGTCGATGAAATCAGCGATGTGAGCCGCCTGCAAGCGCATGCTGCGCATTTGCAGCAAAATATTTTCGATCCGCACGCGCTCGTGACGGAATGTGTCGATGGTTTTCGCAGCGCGGCGGCCGCGCATCATCTCGAATTAATCAGCGATCTTGCACCCGAATTACCGGATTATGTGAGCGGCGATTTGACGCGGCTGCGGCAAATTTTATTGCAACTGTTACACCAGGCCGTGAGCCAACACGAGCGCGGCGAAATCGTATTGCGCGCGCAGCCACAGCAACAGCGCGATTGGTTGCATTTCGATATCCAGACGCGCGCTGCGATAGCCGCCGTTGCACCGAGCGAAATCGATCGCCGCATCAATCCGCCGGGCTCGGCGAATGTGCGCTTCGCCATCGCGCGCCAGCTCATCGAGATGCTCGGCGGCCGCGTGCAGATCGACGATTTGGCCGACGGTAATTTGCATGCCTGGTTCGACTTGCTGTTGCCAACCGTCGAGCGCGAAGTGCCTCATGCCATTCGCGATACGACATTGCTGGGCAAGCGGTTACTCGTCATCGATGACAACACCACATTTTGCGAAGTACTGGAGCGCCAGCTCGGCCACTGGGGCATGATGGTTTACATAGCGCACAGCGCAAACGAAGGACTGGCACACCTGCGCAATCAAATCACCCTGGGTCAACCCATCGACGTATTACTTGTCGATACCGGCACACCCGAATTACATCAGGGCGATTGGACACCGCGTTTACGCGACGAGATCGGTCCAACCCCCATCATTATTTTTTTATCGAGCGAACCCGAGCACAGTGGCAACTTACAACTGCACAATACACAACGCGTGCTGCTGAAGCCGATCAATCACACCAGCTTGAAAATTGCGCTGATCGAAGCTTTCAAGCAGCGCGAACAGCGGCTATTGCCAGCACCGCGCGCGCGCAACGAACCGATTCACTGCCTGTTCGCGGAGGACAATCTCATCAATGCCACAGTGCTCGCCAGCCTGCTCGACAAGCTCGGCGTTGTCTATACCGCGACAAGCAACGGGCAGGAAGCCGTCGACGCCTGCCGCCGCGATCGTTTCGATATCGTGCTGATGGATTGCGATATGCCCGTCATGGACGGCTGGGAAGCGAGCCGCCGCATTCGCGAAATTTTCGAAAGCCGCGGCATACCATCGATACCGATCATCGCGCTCACCGCCAACACGGTCGAAGAGCTCGGCGAACGCGCACGCCAACTCGCGATGGACGCGCACTTGGTCAAACCGGTATTGCTGCAAAGTTTGCGCGAATTGCTCGAGCAATGGACGGGCAAAATCGTGACACCGCCGAGCCATTGACCAAATTGATTTTTAAAATCGCGCCGCTGCGCTATGCTCAGCACCACTCCGGATACAGACGTTTCAAAACCAGCAGGTAACGCATGATGACTCGACATATTTCCGCCATCGACCGCGCGCTACTGCAATTCGATCAAGCGCTGCATACGTTAATTCCGGGCAGCGTACACGCCGACCGCCAGACACCCGCAGCGAATGCTGACACGCCGCCGCTCAGCGCACACGAACAGCAGCACAGCGCGGGCTTGATGCGCATCAACCATACGGGCGAAGTGTGCGCGCAGGCGCTCTATCAAGGTCAGGCACTGACGGCGCAAGCGCCGCAGGTGCAGCGCGCGATGACACAAGCCGCGCGCGAAGAGATCGATCATCTCGCGTGGTGCGAACAGCGTCTGCGCGAACTAAATAGCCGGCCGAGCTTGCTCAATCCGCTTTTTTACGCTGCCTCCTACGCGCTCGGCGCAGTGACGGGAATGCTCGGCGATAAAATCAGCCTCGGCTTTGTCGCAGCGACTGAGGAGCAAGTATGCGCGCACCTGCGCGAACATTTAACGCGTTTGCCCGACCATGACAACGCCGATCGCGCGGTGCTCGAACAAATGCTCGTCGACGAAGAAAAGCACGGCACCGTCGCGCTCGAAACTGGCGGCGCGCGATTTCCGCAATGGTTTAAACGCGCGATGACGGGTGTTTCGCGGGTGATGACAAAATCAACTTACTATGTTTAACGCCATTTCAATCTAACAACAAGCCTCAGCGGCTAAAACGCAAGCCGCTGATCGGCTGGTGATAAATCATCTGCACGGCATTCCCGTCGGGATCGAGACAGTAAAAACTGCGGGCGCCATCGCGATGCGTTTTGGGCGCTTTCAAAATGCGTATGCCGTTGGCACTCAAAAACGCATGCCACGCATCGACCTGCTCAGGTGAATCGATAATGAAACCGATGTGATCGAGACGCTGTTGCGCGGGATCGCGCGCGGCGCCGGTAAAACGGTGGATCGCGAGATTATCATTGCCCGACGTGAGATAAATATTGTCGGGATCGGGATGCCATTCCACGCGCATGCCGAGTAATTCGGTATAGAAATGCACAACCTCATCGAAACGCGCGACGAACAGGGCAACATGCCGTAAACCTGCCGTCTGGGCAGGGCGAATTCCGTGCATTGTTCCGCTCACCACTTTTTCCATTGCGGCATTAGCGCTCAACGATTTCATAGCTGTGGGTAATTTCCACGCCAGCCTTGCCGAGCATAATCGACGCCGAGCAATATTTTTCCGCCGACAAATCAACTGCGCGTTTGACGTGCGACTCTTTCAAGCTGCGCCCCGTCACCACAAAATGCATACGTATCTTGGTAAATACCGCCGGCACGGCGTCAGCACGATCGGCCTCGAGTTTGACCTCGCAATCGATCACATCCTGGCGCGCTTTCTGGAGAATACCGATCACATCGATCGACGAACAACCGCCGACGCTGATCAACAGCATCTCCATCGGTCGCATACCGATATTGCGTCCACCGTGATCGAGCGGCCCGTCAAGCACCACCGCGTGGCCGCTGCCGCTTTCGCCGACCAGCGCCGCACCATCGATCCATTTCACGCTTGCTTTCAACATTCGTTAAGTCCATCAATAACTTTAAAACCTTGAACAGCTTAACATATAGAGCTTGCCCAACCGCGCATTCCTGGTAATTCGCGGTGGCCATACTATCATTGACTCACATTGCCATTGACGCACGCTGCGTTAAGAATTCTGAAGAGGCGCACCTTGGTTACAGTCTCGTTAAAACCCGGCATTAAAAACATCGATGAATTTCTGACCCACTGTCATCGGCGGCGTTATCCCTCGAAGAGCACGATCATCTACGCCGGCGACGCCAGCGATTCGCTTTATTACATCATCAAAGGTTCGGTGACCGTTTTAATTGAGGACGACGACGGCAAGGAGATGATCGTTGCCTACCTCAACGATGGTGATTTTTTCGGCGAAATGGGTTTGTTCGATCCCGAGGATTCGCGCAGCGCTTGGGTTCGAGCGAAAACCGAATGCGAAGTCGCAGAAATTTCGTACGCAAAATTCCGCGAACTCAGCGACAAGCACCCCGAAATTGTCTTTGCGCTCGGCAATCAGCTGGCGCGCCGCTTGCGCCTGACCACGCGCAAAGTCGGCGACCTCGCCTTTCTCGACGTCACGGGCCGCGTCGCGCGCACGCTGCTCGAACTGTGCAAACAACCCGACGCCATGACGCATCCCGACGGCATGCAAATCAAAATCACGCGGCAGGAAATCGGGCGCATCGTCGGTTGCTCGCGCGAAATGGTCGGGCGTGTATTAAAAACGCTGGAGGAGCAGGGGCTCGTCCACGTCAAAGGCAAGACGATGGTGGTGTTCGGCACACGTTGACGCCGCCAGCACATTCTCACAGACACAAAAAAACAAAAGGCGCTTTATAAAGCGCCTTTTGTTTTATCGCGAAATATTTATCTATGAGAACAACCGCTGCAACTCCGCGCCCGGATCCGCTGTGCGCATAAATGCCTCGCCTACTAAAAATGCATTGACGCCGTGTTGCCGCATCAACGCGACATCTTCGCGCGTATGAATGCCGCTTTCGGTGACGATGATCATGTCGTCGAACAAATCATCGAGCAGATCGATCGTCGTTTGCAGGTTGGTTTCAAACGTATGCAAATCGCGATTGTTGATGCCGAGTAGACGATTGCCGAGCGGAATTGCGCGCTCCAGCTCTTCGCGATTATGCACCTCGAGCAGCACATCGAGCCCCCATTGCAATGCGACATCGTTGAGTTCGTCGAGCTGCGCATCCGACAACGCCGCCACGATCAGCAAAATACAATCGGCACCGAGCGCGCGTGCTTCGACGACCTGATAGGGATCGACCGTGAAATCCTTGCGCAATACGGGCAGTTTGCACGCCGCACGCGCCGCCTGCAGATACGCATCGCTGCCCTGAAAAAAATCGACATCGGTGAGCACCGATAAACACACTGCGCCACCGCGCTCGTAGCTGCGCGCAATTGCAACAGGATCAAAGTTCGCGCGGATCACACCTTTGCTCGGCGAGGCTTTTTTGATTTCGGCGATAACGGCGGGCTGACCTTTTTCGACCTGACTCGCAATTGCCTCGACAAAATCGCGCGCGGGCGGCTGCGCACCGGCGCGCGCCTCCAGCTCGTCGAAACTGGTGTGGCGGCGGCGCTCGGCCACTTCTTCGTGCTTGCGCGCGAGAATTTTCTTCAACACATCGGGCGTATCGTCTGCCATCGTCCCATTCGTGATGCTGGTCCCGTTGGTGGTACTGGTCATAACATCAACCCTTGCGTGAACACGGCCAATTCTTCCATTTTTTCGCCAGCGCGGCCGCCGTGAATTTCGTCTTCGGCAAGCGCCACGCCGCGGCGCCAATCGGTGGTAACACCGGCCACATACAACGCAGCGCCCGCGTTGAGTGCGATGATGTCCGCGGCTTTCGCGGCCAACTCCGCATCCACACCTTCGACCGCATGACCGCGCTCGAATGCGGCGTGAATGAGCGCCAGCGATGCCTGGGTGTCGGGTACCGAGAGCCCGATCAAGCTCTGGCTGCGCACGCCGAAATCCTCCGGCTGCACATCATACTCCCGCACCGCGCCATTCTTCAGCTCCGCCACGTGCGTCGGCGTCGCGAGACTGACCTCGTCGAGCCCATCGCGCGCATGCACGACCAGCGCATGCTCGGAGCCAAGCCGCGCCAGCACATCGGCGAGCGGCCGGCACAATGCCTGGTTAAACACACCGACAACCTGGCGCTTGATGCCAGCGGGATTCGTCAATGGACCCAAAATATTGAAAATCGTGCGCAAGCCGATTTCGCGACGCGGGCCAATCGCGTGCTTCATCGCGCCGTGATGATTGACCGCGAACATAAAACCGACGCCAACTTCGCGCACGCAACGCGCGACTTGTGCGGGGGTTAGATCGAGCCGCACGCCGGCGGTTTCGAGTAGATCGGCGCTGCCGCTTTTCGACGACACCGCGCGGTTGCCGTGCTTGGCGACGTGCGCACCTGCCGCTGCCGCGACGAACGTCGCCGCAGTGGAAACGTTAAAGAGATTGGCGCCATCGCCGCCCGTGCCGACAATATCGACGAGATACGGCAAGTTGCCGACATCGACAGGATCGGCGAGCTCGCGCATGACGCGCGCCGCGCCTTCGATTTCATCGAGGCTTTCGCTTTTCATGCGCAACGCGATCAATAGCGCGCCGATCTGCGCCGGCGTGCATTGCCCCGTCATCACCGCGCGCATGACGGCCTGCATCTCGCTCGTGCTCAGATCGAGGTTTTCGGCGATGCGCGCGATCGCGGCTTTGATATCCATGCTCACTCCCGGCCTATCGTCCGCAACCTTCGAGGAAATTCTTTAGCATCTCGTGCCCGCACTGCGTCAAAATCGATTCGGGATGAAATTGCACGCCGTCGACCGCGAGCGTTTTGTGGCGCACACCCATGATTTCGTCGATCTCGCCGTTTTCAGTCTGCGTCCACGCTGTAATTTCAAGACAATCGGGCAACGTCTCTTTCGCGATCACGAGCGAGTGATAGCGCGTCGCCTCTAACGGACTCGGTAAGCCGCGAAATACACTGGTGCCGTTGTGATAAATTTTCGAAACCTTGCCGTGCATCACTTGGCGCGCGCGCACGACATCGCCGCCGAAGACCGCACCGATACTCTGATGGCCGAGACAGACGCCGAGAATCGGAATTCTCCCGGCGAAGCGTTCGATCGTCGCCATCGAAATACCCGCCTCCTTCGGCGAACAGGGTCCCGGCGAAATCACAATCTTTTCGGGATTCAATTTTTCAATATCGTCGACGCTGATTTCATCGTTGCGCACGACTTTGACATCGGCTTTCAATTCGCCGACCAGCAGTTCGCCAAGATACTGCACGATGTTGTAAGTGAATGAATCGTAGTTGTCGATCATCAAAATCATGGCGGCTCCCCTTATTTTTTCGCAGCGTCAGACGTGGATTGAACCATCGAGGCCGCGCGAAAAATCGCGCGCGCCTTATTCATGGTTTCCTTCCACTCCAGACGCGGCACCGAGTCCGCCACCACACCGCCGCCCGACTGCGCGTACAAGAGGCCATCTTTAATCACCGCGGTGCGAATCGCGATCGCCGTATCCATATTGCCGTGCCAACCGAGATAGCCGACTGCGCCGCCATAAATACCGCGCTTCACAGGCTCCAATTCATCGATGATTTCCATCGCGCGCACTTTCGGCGCGCCCGACAGCGTTCCTGCCGGCAGAGTCGCGCGCAGCACATCGATCGCCGATAAATCCGATTTCAATTTGCCCGTCACATTCGACACGATGTGCATCACATACGCGTAGCGCTCGACGCTCATTTGATCGGTGACAACCACCGAACCGATTTCGGCGACGCGGCCGACATCGTTGCGCCCTAAATCGATCAGCATCAAATGCTCGGCGATTTCTTTCGGATCGGCGAGCAATTCGGCTTCGAGCGCTTTATCTTCCGCCTCGGTGCGGCCGCGATGGCGCGTGCCCGCGAGCGGCCGCACGGTGATTTCGCCATTTTCCGAGCGCGCGAGAATTTCCGGACTTGAACCGGCGATTTGAAAATCGTCGAGATCGAGAAAATACAAATACGGCGATGGATTCAAATGCCGCAATGCGCGATAAAAATTCAACGGCTCGGCGTTGAATGGAATCGACAACCGCTGCGACGGCACCACCTGCATCACATCGCCGGCGAGCGTGTATTCCTTGATGCGCTCGACAGCAGCGAAATATTTTTCCTCGCCGAAATGCGATTGAAAGGCGCTTTCGGGCAACTCGCCAGGTTGCGGCGCGAGCGGTGGCAGCGTTGGCGGCGCCGCGCGCAAACGCAGCTCCAACTGATCGAGGCGTTTTTCCGCTTGCGCGAGCGCATCGCCCTGCGCGGGATCGGCGTGCGTGATGAGTTTGAGCGTGCCGCCGAGATTGTCGAAAACGAGCACATCTTCCGACACCATCAACAAAATATCGGGCGTTCCGAGCGCATCGGGTGGGCAGGTTTTCGCGAGTTTTTTCTCGACATAGCGCACCGTGTCGTAACCGAAGTAGCCGACCAAGCCACCGGAAAACGCAGGCAATCCCGCCGCGGGCGCAACGCGATAGCGCTTCTGGAAATTTTCGATGAACGCGAGCGGATCGGTTTCCGGATGCCGCTCGATCACCTCGCCATCGCGATAAACACGCACATCGTGACCGGACACTTTGATCAGAGTGCGCGCCGGCAGGCCTATGATCGAATAACGCCCCCACTTCTCGCCGCCCTGCACCGACTCGAACAAATACGAATACGGGCCGCGCGCGAGTTTGAGATAGGCGCTTAGCGGTGTGTCGAGATCGGCGAATACATCGCGGTGGACGGGAATGCGGTTGAAATTCTGCGCCGCCAATTCGGCGAAACGTCGGGAATCCATGCTGGTAGCCTCGAAGAAACGGTTAAAACAGTGATGCAACAAACAGCAGCGACAGACTTACCATCGCCAACGCGTTACCTCGCGCACATGCAGTGCGATCTGTTTATCGAGAGCGATTGAGCTCACCGTACTTTCTCCGAGTTAAATGAAGGACTGAGAAAAATAGAGAAGTCCCCGCATTGTAGCGGCACAGGCGGAGTATAGGCAAAGAAAAAGTCTGTGCCCTCACCCCTCATTCCTCTCCCATGGGGAGATGGGGACAATGAAATCGAAGAAGGTATCGACGATCAGGTCCGGATTTTCATCTGCGATCGAGCGGCCATGGTTGTAACCGTGGCGCACACAGATTACCGGCATATTCGCCGCACGCGCGGCGCGCACATCGTTGCGCGAGTCGCCGACCATAATCGCGTGCGCGGGTGCGATATCGAGCTGCCGGCAAGCTTCGAGCAGCGGCGCGGGATGGGGCTTGCGCTGCGGCAGCGTGTCGCCGCTGACGACGACGGGCAGAAATTCGCGCAAATTAAAATGATCGATCAGCAGCTCGGTAAAACGCGCGCCTTTGTTGGTGACGCACGCCATGCGCAACCCTCGCCCATGCCAATGTTGTAGCGCTTCGCGCACACCGGGAAATAAATTGCTGCGGCGACTCAAACACGCGCCGTAATGGCGCTGATAAATCTGCAGCGCCGCACCCACCAAATTGTCATCGATGCGCGCTCGCGCAAATCGCAGCGCTTCGATCACAAGCTGACGTGCGCCATCGCCAACCCATCTTGCCACGCGTTCGATTCCGGCCGCCGGATAACCCAATTCGATAAGCATGCAATCGATCGCGGTGGCGAGGTCGGGCGCGCTATCGAGCAGCGTGCCGTCGAGATCGAACAATAGCGCCTCGACGGGCGCGCGCAACGATGCGCTCAGCCATTTTTCAAAACTCATAAGAAAACTTTGAGACTTAAACCGCCGCGAGTTCGCGGCGCATTGCATCGATCACTTTTTTGTAATCGGGCTGATTGAAAATCGCCGAGCCCGCGACAAACGTGTCGGCACCCGCCGCGGCGATTTCGCGAATATTTTTTGCACTGATGCCACCATCGACTTCGAGGCGAATGTCGTAGCCGCTGTCATCGATCAAGGCACGCACTTCGCGAATTTTCGCAATCGTCGATTCGATAAATTTTTGCCCGCCGAAACCGGGATTCACCGACATCAATAAAATCATATCGACTTTATCGAGCACGTATTTCAGCGGTTCGATACCGACATGCGGATTGAGCACGAGCCCGCCCTTGCAGCCGGCATCGCGGATCACTTGCAGCGAGCGATCGACATGCGTCGATGCGTCGGGATGGAACGTGATGTAGGAGGCGCCGGCAGTCGCGAAATCGCCGATCAATTGATCGACCGGGCTCACCATCAAATGCACATCGATCGGAGCAGTGACGCCGTATTTACGCAGCGCGGCGCACACCATCGGACCGATCGTGAGATTCGGCACGTAATGATTGTCCATGACATCGAAATGAATAATATCGGCGCCCGCGGCGAGCACGGCATCGACTTCCGCGCCCAGACGCGCAAAATCGGCGGAGAGAATGGATGGCGCGATCCAATAGGTCATTGCACACCTTCGTAAGAAGCGGGAAAGCCGCTATTCTATCAACCTATTATCGAAAGATATCTTCTCGATGATTTTTGATTAAACGCACGCACTCATCGACAGGAAAAACCGCAGCGCATGAAAAAATTGCTCGCTTTCATCTTTGTCGGTTGGCTCTGTGGCGGCGCGTCCGCGCAGACCAACCCAACACCGGCCGCAGCCACACCGAACGCGCCCGCGGCTGCCGCTCAAACAACGCCGGCAACACCATCGGCTGCGCCGACAACGACGGGCGTGGCCGGCGGCGACAATGCGGTCTACACCGATCGCATCCCACCCGACCAGATCGTTACGCTCGACGCTGGCGGCGACAAATTTAAAGGTTGGCACATCGCCGATTTATCGGGACAACCGCGTGGCGCCGTGATTGTGCTGCCCGATTCGGGGCATGTTCCGAGCTGGCCGTTCACCGCCGCCGCCCTTATCGACGATTTGCCTCTGCATGGTTGGGATACGCTCAATATCGAATTGCCCACACCCGCGGTTGACGCGGCCAAAACCGAAACGCCAGCGCCCCCGGCGACGCCGTCAGCGACAACTAATCCCGCGCCCGCCGCTGGCACCGGCGCGGCCACTTCAACAAAAACATCGACACCGGCGCCAGCCGCAGTGACCGCCACCACGACGATCGAAATGCAGACGCAGGCGCGTATCAGCGCGGCGATAAAATTTTTTTCCGATCGAAACCAGCGCAATATCGCGCTGATCGGTTTCGGCAGCGGCGCGATTCGCGCGGCGGAAACGGTGCGCGCAATCGCCGCGACAAATTCCGCCATCCCCGGAGACAACCATTCTACAAACAGTGCGCCAATCACCGCGCTCGTGATGATTGCGCCACAGCAACAACTCAACGGCATCGATTTGGATCTACCGAAGTTATTGCCGCTGACGGGAGTTCCCGCGCTCGATATGACACTCGACAGCGACGCGCAAGCGCGCAGCGAGGCCGAGGCACGTCGACGCGCGGTGCTGCATCAGCGCACGCGCATTTACACCCGGCTCGAAATGCCCCCGATCAACAACGTCAGCGACGCGCAACATAGCGCGATGGTCACACGCGTGCGCACGTGGCTGCAGAAGAATGCGCATCCGCAACAAAAAACGACGGACAGCAAAGCTCAAAACAGTGCACCTGTACCGCAGCAACCTTGAATGCATGAAAAATTATTTAAAATCGGATGCGACGAGTTCATTGATTTCGCGTAAGCGCTCGGGCGTGCCGATATCGAACCAATGCCCGCTGTAATATTCACCGCTCACAAGTCCTGCACTCATCGCCTGCTTGAGCAGGGGCACAATTGAAAATACACCATCGCTGCAATTCGCAAATAAAGCGGGATGTATTACGCGCAATCCGGTCCACGTGAGTTTTTTTCCGGCACCCGTTTCACTCAGCCGGCCATCGCGCAAATAAAAATCTCCTTGCGGATGCTGCGACGGATTGTCGGTCATCACGAGATGCGCGCGCAGCGGATTTCTGCCCAGTAAATTTTCGAGCGGATAGTCGGTCCACACATCGGCGTTCATCGCGATAAAAGGTTCAGCATCGAACCCTTTATCGCGAAGCTCTCGATCACCAAGTAGGGGCAGCGCGCGAAAAATACCGCCGCCCGAATCGAGCGGTTCGCTTTCGCGCGAATATGTAATCGAGCACCCGAAACGACTGCCATCGCCGAGATATTCTTCGATTTGCGCGCCGAGATACGCATGATTGATAACGATTTCGGTGATGCCGGCACGCACGCAATTACGCACGTGATATTCGATCAACGGCACACCCGCGACGAGCAACATTGGCTTCGGCGTGTGATCCGTGAGCGGACGCATGCGCGTGCCGAGCCCCGCCGCAAGAATCAGCGCTTTCATGGCTGGGGCAATTTATCGAGCAGCGCAGCGAGCGGCGCGAACTCGCTGCGGCGCGAACACGCACCGCGCACATAATTAAAAAAACGCGGCACATCGCCGACATATTTCGGCTTGCCGTCGCGGTGACAGATGCGCGCGAAAATACCGATCACTTTAAGATGCCGTTGCGTGCCGATGAAATCGCAATCGCGATAGAAATGATCGAATTCATCGGGCGCTGGCAATCCCGCCGCAAGCGCGCGCTGCCAATAGTTTTTTAACCACTGCTGGACGCGCTCTTCAGGCCAACTGATAAACGCATCTTTGAATAAACAAATCGGATCGTACGCGATCGGCCCGCACACCGCGTCCTGAAAATCGAGCACGCCGGGCATCGGGTCGCTCAGCATCAAATTGCGCGGCATAAAATCGCGATGCACGAAGACGCGCGGCTGTTGCAGAATGCGTTCGATCAACAAATCGAACATCGCATCGAGCTCCGCGCGCAAAGTCGCATTGACTTCAATACGCAGATGCCGCTGCAAATACCAGTCGGGAAATAATTCGAGTTCGCGCCGCAGCAGCGCCGCATCGTATTGCGGAAAATCCGCGGGGCAGGCAATTTTTTGCTGCGCGATCAACGCGCCGATCGCCGCATCGAAGAGCGCATCGGCATTCTCGTTGTTGAGCACGTCGAGATAGGTTTGCGTGCCGAGGTCGCTGAGCAGAATCCAGCCGCGCGCTGGCGCCGCCGCGATAATGCGCGGCACGTGTACACCACTGTTCGCGAGTAACTGCGCGACGCGGATAAACGGCGCGCAGCTTGCACGCTCCGCGCTCGCGTCCATTACGATCAGCGAGCCGTTGCTCAAACGTAATCGATAGTAATGGCGAAAGCTTGCGTCAGCGCTCGCAGCCTCCAATATTACTGCGCTCAAGGGCAGCTTGAGCTGTTGCGCGATCCAGCTGAGCAAATCGGACATAAAAAACTGCCTGTGGCGTGCGCATAACAATTTTGGCCATCGCGCAACGAATCCTTTATTATCGCCGCTCACGCGAACCCAAGCAAAATACCCGCGTCATTCAACTAATCAAAGCTCCGAGAGCCAGTAATTGACCTATCTGTCGCGGCCGACCGTCTATCTTTCGGCCTGCCTTCTGTTGTTGCCGGGAACTGCCCGCAGCGCCGATGCGCAGGGCTGGTCGTGCCTGCCCGCAGCAACCGGGGGCTGGTCCTGCGCAGCCGGGTCCGAGACCGCGACAGCTGCCGCACCAAAACACACCTCGACAGAACCACTCCTGGCAGCACCAGCACCTCTGGCGGCGCCGAAAACCGCCAACCCTGTTGTCGCCGCATCGCTGCAAAACACTCATTGGAATTGGGTGAGCACCGATGCCGCTCCCGCCGGCGCTCAATGCTATCAACCAAACGGCGCGTGCGCCGGAGTGTACGTGGAGCCGAGTCAAACTTGGATGGATGCCGACAAATCCCCCAAAGGACTGCCGGCGCACGCAACCGCCGCCCGTGCTGAGTGGCAGGGCGATGTCATCAATATGGACGGCGATGTCACCGTCACGCAGGGCAATACCAAATTGACCGCGGACCGCGCCGAGATGAAGCGCAGCTCGACCCAAATCAACCTGTACGGCAATGTGGTCGTGGATCAGCCGCACCTCAAAATCACCGGCAACAACGCCGACATGACCACCAGCAACAACTTTGGTCACGTCACCGACGCGCAAATGTTGGACTACAAAACCGGCATACGCGTCACCGCGAGCAAGCTCACTCGGCGCAAAGAGAATCTCGTCGAACTCGACAAGGCGACTTACACGCGCTGCCCGCCGGACAGCGAAGACTGGCGGTTGGATTCGCGGCATATTCGTCTGAATCAGGAGAGCGGTCGCGGCGAAGCCGGCGACACAGTGATTCGCGTTGACGACCTTCCAGTGTTTTACACGCCCTATATCAATTTTCCGATCGACGATCGCCGTCAAACCGGTTTCCTGTGGCCACTGATCGGCAAGAGTTCGTCCGGTTTCGATTTGGCGGTGCCGTACTACATCAACCTGGCACCCAACTACGATGCCACGCTGACGCCGCGTGTCGTAACCGATCGCGGCACCATACTTGAAACCGAAGGTCGCTACCTCAATCAATACAGCGAATGGCAACTCAACGGTGCCGAGCTCGATAATGACAAAATCACGGGGGATAAACGCTGGTTTTTCGGGGCACAAGAACATGGCAAGTTGAACAGCTACTTCTCCACGCATATCGATTACAGCCGTGTCAGTGACGATAATTATTTTCGCGACTTCAGCATCAATAGCCTTAACAGCAAACGACAAACGGCATTGAACGAGCAGGCCGAGCTTAACCTAGACTACCTCAATTGGTCCTCGTCACTGCTAGTGCAGCAGTATCAAATCATCGACGCGCTGGTCGCCGAACCCTACCGCAAAGCGCCGCAATTCTCTATCAGCCGCAACGCGGACGGCGATAATTTCAAGTTCGACTACAACCTGCTTGCCGAGATCACCCGCTTCGATTACGACAATCAGAACTCGGCAGCGAGCTCTCGAGTTACGGGCAATCGAATCTATCTCGAGCCCGGCATTAGTTTTCCAATACGTTGGAATGCGAGTTTTTTTAACCCTGAGCTGCGCATGCGCTATGTCGGTTACGATCTCACGCGACCCGATACACTACCGGGCTCCACACACCCGCATGCTGCGGTGCCAGAAACTATTCTCGATTCGGGCTTGCTGTTCGAGCGCGATGCCTCATTGTTCGGTTCGTCCTATCTGCAAACACTGGAGCCGCGGCTCTACTATCTAAACAGCCCCTATCAGAAGCAGACCGATCAACCTTTATTCGATACAAGTCCGCTCACTTTCGATTATCAGCAGCTGTTTCAGCCACGCCGCATGGTCGGTCACGATCGCCTCGAAGACTTCAACCAGCTCACAGTAGGCATGACATCGCGCATTATCAAAAACGATTCGGGGGCGGAACTCGGTCACGTCAGCGTCGGTCAGATTTTTTACTTTTCGAATCGCCGCGTAAACACATCCTCCGTGGAGTCCACGGATAGCCAGGCCAGCTCGGCGATAGCCGGTCAAATTACGCTGCAGCCCGTGCAGTCGGTGTGGGCATCGAGCAATATCCTGTGGGATCAGAGCAACAACCAAATTCAGCAGGGCAATGTCTCAGCGCATTACGACGCCGAGAGCGGCGCGATTTTCAATCTCGCCTATCGCTACAACCAAGCCGACCCGACGGTTTCGACCCTCAGCAACGGCCTGCGCCAAGCAGACATCTCAGGTGCCGTGCCACTGAATCAGCGCTGGCGCCTGCTGGCGCGCTTTAACTACGATCTCACGCTGCACACGACGCTTGAGGACTTGATCGGTATCGAATATGAGGATTGTTGTTGGGTTACGCGCGTCGCGTATCAGCGAGCGGTGCTGGCGGATCAGCTCAGCGCGCTCGGAGAACCCGTGCTACAGCGGGATCGCACACTCGTCATTGAATTTCAACTGAAAGGGCTCGGCGGCTTAGGTCAAAAAATGAATACGCTGCTGCAAGAAAGTATTTGGGGGTATCGTGACCGCTATTAGATCCACACACCGTGCTATGAGCTTCACATGCCGCGCCGTAAGACGGCTATGCGCACTCGCGTTGTCGCTGCAATTATTTGCGCTGCCGGCAATGGCGCAAACAGCCGCTGCGAGCGATACGGCTGCACCCGCTGCACCCGCTGCACCCGCTGAAAATAATGCATCGCAACAAATGCTCGATCGCATTATCGCCGTCGTCGATGACGATGTAATTTTAGCCAGCGAACTACGAGATGCCGTCAATCTCGCCACGCTCAACATCAAGCGCGCCAAGCGCGAGCTGCCGCCGCCCGAGCAATTGCGCCGACAAGTTTTCGATCAACTCGTGCTCGATAGTCTGCAATTGCAAATCGCCAAGCGGGCGGGCGTGCGCATTTCCGATAGCGAATTAAACGACCAGATGGAGCAGATCGCTCATCAAAACCACATGACGCTCGAAGAGTTCTCGCAAGCGCTCTCCAAGGACGGTACGCCCTATGCTCAAGTGCGCGAACAACTGCGCAAAGAAATGCTGATTAAGCGCGTCCAACAAGGCAGCGTCAGCGAGCGTGTGCAAATCACCGATCAAGAGGTCGACAACTTTTTAAACTCCGCCGAGGGGCGAGCGGTGACAGCACCTCAATACCATGTGTTGCACGCGTTGCTGCCGATCGGCGCCGGCGACGACCCTGCCGCCGTGCAGCGCTTCGCCGAACAGCTGACCACACGTTTGCGCGCGGGGGAAGACTTCGATCGTGTCGTCGCTACACCAGGGCCAGTAAAAATACAGAGCAGCGATCTGGGCTGGCATAACCGCAATGAATTGCCGGGGCTGGTCGCCAATATGGTGCCGAACCTGAAAGCCGGAGAAGTCGCAGACCCCGTGCGCAATGCCAGCGGTTATCACATCATCAAACTTGTCGAGGTGCATGGCAAAGGTGAAATTATTGAGCAGACCAAAGTGCGCCACATTTTGCTCAAGCCTTCGGCTATCCGCAGTGACGAACAATGCAAACAGCTCGCCGCCGAATTGCGCCAACGCGTGCTCAACGGCGCCGATTTCGCCGCGCTCGCACGCCAATATTCGGAAGATATCGGCTCGGCGATGGAGGGCGGCGAACTCGGCTGGACGAATCCGGGCCAGCTCGTTGCCGCATTTCAACGCGCGATGGATGCCACCAAAATCGGTGAAATTAGCGAACCGTTTCAAAGCCGCTATGGCTGGCACATTTTGCTCGTCGAAGACCGCCGCAAGCAGGACGTCACCGACGAAATCCGCCACAACATCGCGCGCAATTACTTACACGAGAAAAAGTATCAGGAGGAGCTCGACAATTGGTTGCGCAAAATTCGCGACGGCGCCTTCGTCGATATCAAAAAAGCGTGATTCGCCGCTGCGATGTCTGACTCTGCGCAGCCGATCATCCCGCGTATCGCACTCACCGCCGGCGAGCCCGCCGGCATTGGCCCCGATTTGATCGTCGCGCTGGCGCAGCAACCGCAAACCGCGCGGATCATCGCCATCGCCGATCCCGATTTATTGCAACAGCGCGCACGCCAGCTCGGTTTGCCGCTGCGCGTGCATGAATGGCAGGCCGCGCAATCGCCGCCGCGCAGCGAAATCAGCGAATTATTCGTCGCGCCGGTATCGCTCGCCACTCCAGCGCATGCGGGCACGCTCGATAAAGCCAATGCACACTATGTGTTACGCACGCTCGAAATGGCGGCCGATGGCTGTATGGATGGACAATTCGATGCCATTGTCACCGCGCCCGTGCACAAGGGCATCATCAACGAGGCCGGCGTCGCCTTCAGCGGCCACACCGAATTTTTCGCGGCGCGCACGCATACCGCCGACGTGGTAATGATGCTGGCGACAGCGCGACTGCGCGTCGCGCTGGCGACGACACATTTGCCGCTTGCCGAAGTACCGCGCCATATCACGCGCGATCACCTCATCACCGTATTGCGGATTTTGCATCGTGATTTGCGCGTTAAATTCAGCCTGTCGCAACCGCGCATCGCTGTGCTTGGATTGAATCCACACGCGGGCGAAAGCGGCCATTTAGGCCGCGAAGAAATCGATATTATCGAACCTTGCCTGCGCATGCTGCGCAGCGAAGGCATGCAATTATTGGGTCCGCTGGCTGCTGACACCGCGTTCACACCCAAAATTTTGCAGCAGGCCGATGCCGTGTTGGCGATGTATCACGATCAGGGCTTGCCCGTGCTCAAATATCAAGGGTTTGGTCGCGCCGTGAATATCACCCTGGGATTGCCGATCATCCGCACCTCCGTCGATCACGGCACCGCGCTCGATCTGGCCGGAACCGGACGCGCCGACAGCAGCAGTCTGCGCGCGGCGCTCGAGTTCGCCATCGATCTTGCGCAAAAATCCACAGCGAAATCGCATTGATGGAACATCGCGCCCGCAAACGCTTCGGCCAAAACTTTCTGCACGATCAGAATGTCATCGATCGCATCGTGCGCGCGATCCGCCCTCAACGCGGCGAAGCGCTACTCGAAATCGGTCCTGGGCGCGGCGCACTGACCAGCGCCCTGCTCGATAGCGGCTGCGAATTGCACGCGCTCGAACTCGACCGCGATCTCGTCGCTCTGCTCACACAAAAATTTGGCGACAACCCACACTTTCACCTACAGCAAGGCGACGCGCTTAAATTTGATTTTGGAACAGTGGCGCGCGCCGAAGAAAAATTGCGCGTGGTCGGTAACCTGCCCTACAACATCTCGACGCCGCTGATTTTTCATCTACTGCAGCAAAGCGCGCTGATCGCCGACATGCACTTCATGCTGCAAAAAGAAGTCGTAGAACGTCTCGTCGCCACTCCCAACAGCAAGGATTACGGCCGCCTGGGCATCATGGCGCAATATTTTTGCCGCATCGAGCCATTGCTCGACGTACCTTCCGGCGCGTTTTCGCCGCAGCCCAAGGTACAATCCGCCGTGGTAAGATTGACGCCTCACGAGAAGCTACCGCATCCGGCAAAATCGATCGAAGCACTGCAACAGGTCGTGCGCACGGCGTTTAATCAGCGTCGCAAAACACTGCGCAATGCGCTGCAGACGCTATTTAATGCGGAAGATATCATCGCGTGTGATATCGATCCGAGCACGCGCCCCGAAACACTGACGCTAGCCGAGTACGTCGTGCTCGCGGATCGCTTGGGTGAAGGCCCTTGCGCGGCAAAAACCGGTATTTAATCGGATGATTCATGCCCGATGCACTTTTTCATGACATATAACACTTATCCATGACCGATAATCCAACCATAAAAATCGAAGTCGCGACGCGCTATCTGGCCGAGCAATCCGCGCCCGCTGAAAATCGCTTCGTCTTCGCCTACACCATCACGATCAGCAATCGCGGACCAGGCGCCGTCCAGCTGCTTTCGCGGCATTGGCGCATCACCGATGCCAACAATCGCTTGCAGGAAGTGCGCGGCAATGGCGTTGTCGGCGAGCAACCGCTGATCGAACCGGGCGATAGTTATACCTACACGAGCGGCTCGATGCTGGAAACACCCGTTGGCACCATGGAGGGCAGCTATCAAATGGTCGCTGCGGACGGTAGCCACTTCGATGCGCCGATCGCCATCTTCTCTCTCGCGCAACCGGGCGCGCTGCACTGATCGACGCCAATGACCCGCTACGTTGTCGGTGATGTGCAAGGCTGCTTTGCGCCCCTGCAGCGCTTGCTCAAGCGCGTCAAATTCGATGCCGCGCACGATCAGCTCTGGTGCGTCGGCGATATCGTCAACCGCGGCCCGCAATCGTTGGAGTGTTTACGTTTTTTTTTCGAACTGGGCGATAGCGCGCGCGTCGTCCTCGGCAACCATGACCTGCATCTGCTCGCGGTCGCTCATGGCGTGCGCCCGCTCAAACGCGGCGATACGTTGCGGCCGATTTTGGATGCACCCGACTGCGCCGAATTATTGGCCTGGCTGCGCCGCCAACCGCTGCTGTATCGCGACGGCGACTATACGATGATCCACGCCGGTCTGGCACCGCAATGGTCCGTTGCACGCGCCCAACAACTCGCCAATGAAATCGCGGCGGTGCTACAAAGCGATCGACTCGTCGAATTTCTGCGCGGCATGTACGGCGACACGCCGAGCAATTGGTCTGACGATCTGCGCGGCGTCGAACGCTGGCGCACCATCACCAACTATTTCACGCGCCTGCGCTTTTGCAGCGCCAGCGGCGAGCTCGATCTGAAAAGCAAGGAAGGGCCGGATACCGCCCAACCCGGATTTATGCCGTGGTTCGACGTGCCGCAACGAAAGAGTGCCGGAGATACACTGATCGTCGGCCATTGGGCAATGCTGATGGGAAACACCCGGCGCAACGACGTCATCGCACTCGATACCGGCTGCGTCTGGGGCAATCGTTTGACATTGTTAAACCTGGAAACACAAGCACTCTCGGCCTGCGAGTGCTAACTTGCGGTTTACTTATGTTTACTCAACTGCTAGCGCTTAACTCTTTTGCTTATATTGAGTTACGACAACCTTACAATCAGAGCTTAATTACTCCGGTACGCTAAGCGCTGACAAATCGATTGAAGTCGACGCCTGAATTCTTCCTCTGCAAACTATCCATTGCGCCGCACTTCGCAAACGGCGATGATGCAAGCAATCACATTATTTTCGATAGTGAAAAATTTATTTATTTTTTCTCTGTCGAATCTGCTAACGCTATGGCTCTTCGCAGTATTGCAGCCTATTCTTAGCTTACCGAGCCGGCATTAAATTCCGTCATTGACGAGCTGACGCAAGAGGTACGTACATGAGCATATTCAATCATTTTCGCGACCGCTACGAAGCCACGCAGGAAGAGCAATACACGCTACAGGAATATTTGGAGCTGTGTAAAAAGGATCGCTCGGTATATGCGAATGCCGCCGAGCGGCTGCTTATGGCTATCGGCGAGCCGGAAATGGTTGACACGTCGCGCGACTCGCGCCTGAGCCGGATGTTCCAAAATAAAATCATTCGCCGCTATAAAGCATTTGACGAATTTTACGGCATGGAAGAAGCAATCGAGCAAATCGTCTCGTATTTCCGCCACGCCGCGCAGGGGCTCGAAGAGAAGAAACAAATTCTGTATCTGCTCGGTCCGGTCGGTGGCGGCAAATCATCGCTGGCCGAACGACTCAAATTATTGATCGAACATGAGCCGATTTATTGCCTCAAAGGTTCGCCCGTATTTGAATCGCCGCTGGGTTTGTTCGACGCCGACGAAGACGGCCAAATCCTCGAAGAGGATTACGGCATTCCGCGCCGCTATGTTAAAACCATCATGTCGCCGTGGGCAGTTAAACGTCTGCACGAATTCAAAGGCGACATCAGCCAGTTCCGTGTCGTCAAATTATATCCTTCGCGACTCGACCAGATCGCTGTCAGCAAAACCGAACCGGGCGATGAAAATAACCAGGATATTTCGGCATTGGTCGGCAAAGTCGATATTCGCAAACTCGAAGAGTTTCCGCAGAACGACCCGGACGCTTACGCATTTTCAGGCGGGCTGTGCCGCGCCAATCAAGGCGTGATGGAATTCGTCGAGATGTTCAAAGCGCCGATTAAAGTGTTGCATCCACTCCTGACCGCGACACAGGAAGGCAATTACAACGGCACCGAAGGCATGGGCGCGATTCCATTTGAAGGCGTCATCCTCGCACACTCGAACGAGTCGGAATGGCAAGCGTTCAGAAACAACAAGAACAATGAAGCGTTTCTCGATCGGGTTTATATCGTTAAGGTGCCGTACTGCCTCCGTGTCACCGAGGAAATAAAAATCTACGACAAGCTGCTCGTCAACAGCTCGCTTGTGAAAGCGCCGTGCGCACCCGATACACTGAAAATGTTGGCGCAATTTATCGTGTTATCGCGGCTGAAAGAGCCCGAGAATTCGAATGTCTACTCGAAGATGCGGGTATACGACGGCGAAAATTTGAAAGATACCGACCCAAAAGCAAAAAGCATTCAGGAATACCACGATGCCGCTGGCGTCAACGAAGGTATGGAAGGCTTATCAACGCGCTTTGCATTCAAGATTTTGTCAAAAGTGTTTAATTTCGATCCGACCGAGATCGCTGCGAATCCGGTTCATCTGCTCTATGTCATCGAACAGCAAATCGAGCAGGAACAATACTCGCAGGAAACCGCCGAGCGTTACTTGCGCTTCATTAAAGAGTATCTGGCACCGCATTACGTCGAATTCATCGGCAAGGAAATTCAAACGGCATACCTCGAATCGTATTCGGAGTACGGTCAAAACATTTTCGACCGCTACGTGACTTACGCGGATTTCTGGATACAGGATCAGGAATATCGCGATCCCGAAACCGGCGAAATACTCAACCGCGCGGCACTCAACGAGGATCTCGAAAAGATCGAGAAACCTGCGGGCATTAGCAATCCAAAAGATTTCCGCCACGAGATCGTCAATTTTGTGCTGCGCGCACGCGCGAACAATAACGGTAAAAATCCCGATTGGCGCAGCTACGAAAAATTGCGCGCCGTGATCGAGAAGAAAATGTTCGCGAATACCGAGGATCTGCTGCCCGTAATTTCCTTCAACGCCAAAGCCTCGACCGAGGACCAGAAGAAGCACAACGATTTCGTCAAACGCATGGTCGAACGCGGCTACACCGAGAAACAGGTGCGGCTGCTATCCGAGTGGTACTTGCGTGTGCGCAAATCGCAATAGACTTGTGCTTAAATCGCAATAGCGCACGCACAACTCGCCGTGAACCATCGTTTCACGGGATTGTGCAAACGTAGCGGGTGGAGGGTAAGTACAGCGTGAGCCATCTGATCGATCGACGGTTGAACGGCAAGAACAAGAGTGCCGTCAACCGCCAGCGCTTTCTGCGTCGTTACAAAAAACATATCCAGAAAGCCGTTTCGGATGCGGTCGGTAAACGCTCGATCACCGATATCGAACAGGGCGAAAAAATCACGATCCCGAGCCAGGATGTCGGTGAACCGGTGTTGGGTCATGGCCCCGGCGGCAAGCGGAGCGTCGTGCATCCCGGCAACAAAGAATTTGTCGCCGGCGACAAAGTGCCGCGCCCTCAGGGTGGCGGCGGTGGCGGCAATGGCCGCGCCAGCAACAGCGGCGAAGGCATGGATGAATTCGCATTTCAAATTACACAGGAAGAGTTTCTCGAATTCATGTTCGAGGATCTCGCCTTACCGAATCTCGTCAAACGCCAACTCGCCGGCACCGAAGTATTCAAATACCGCCGCGGCGGTTTCAGTAGCGTCGGCACGCCGAATCAAATCAACATCGTGCGCTCACTGCGCGCCGCAAATGCGCGCCGCATCGCGCTGGGCGGCCCAAAGCGCAAACGCATTCGCGAACTGGAAGAGGAATTGGCGCTGTTAATCGCGGCCGACCCGGTATTGCGCAATGACAAGCGTATAGGCGAAATCGAAGAGGAAATCGCACTACTCAAGCGTAAAATCGAACGTCTGCCCTTCATCGACCAGTTCGATATCAAATACAACCTGAACATCAAAGAACCGCAACCGTCGTCGAAAGCCGTGATGTTTTGCATCATGGATGTCTCCGGCTCGATGAATCAGGCCACGAAAGATATGGCCAAACGTTTTTTCATCCTGTTGTATCTGTTTTTGAAGCGCAATTACGATCACACCGAAGTCGTCTTTATTCGTCACCACACGAGCGCGAAAGAAGTCGACGAGGAAGAGTTTTTCTATTCGCGCGAAACAGGGGGCACTATAGTTTCGAGCGCGTTGCGTTTGATGAAAGACATCATGAGCGACCGCTACCCGGCATCCGAATGGAATATCTACGGCGCACAGGCTTCCGACGGCGATAATTGGAACGACGATTCAAGTGTGTGCTACGAATTGTTGACCAAGGAAATCATGCCGTTTCTGCAACATTATTCGTATGTTGAAATCACGCCGCGCGAACATCAAGCGCTGTGGGCCGAATACGAGCAGGTGCAAACGCTGTTTCCGGAAACCTTTGCCATACAGCAAATTGTCGATTTGCCCGATATCTATCCGGTCTTTCGCGAATTGTTTCAGAGGCGCACTGCATGAGCGTTGCCCAGTCGACCAAACAAGAGCCGAACGCCCGCACCCCGATATCAACCGGCTCCGAGTGGACTTTCGAGCTGATCGAAGCTTACGAGCGCGAAATCAAAACGCTCGCCGAAGAATTCGGGCTCGACACTTACCCCAATCAAATCGAAATCATCAGCTCTGAGCAGATGATGGATGCCTATGCCGCATCGGGCATGCCCGTTTACTACCGGCATTGGTCATTCGGCAAGCATTTTCTCGGCATCGAGAATAATTATTCGCGCGGTCAGATGGGGCTCGCTTACGAAATCGTCATCAACTCGAATCCATGCATCGCGTATTTGATGGAAGAAAACACGATGACGATGCAGGCGCTCGTGATCGCGCACGCCTGCTACGGTCACAACTCGTTTTTCAAAGGCAATTATTTATTCCGTACATGGACCGATGCCGACTCGATCATCGATTACATGCTGTTTGCGCGCAATTACATCGCCAAATGCGAGGAAAAGCACGGCATCGAAGCCGTTGAGGGCGTGCTCGATTCGTGTCACGCGTTGATGAACTACGGAGTCGATCGTTACAAACGCCCCTACCCGATTTCCGCCGAGGAGGAACAGCGCCGTCAAGAAGAACGCGAGGAATATTTGCAACAACAGGTCAACGACTTGTGGCGCACGATTCCCACCGGTCGCGCAGCGGAAAAGCACAATAAACACAAATCGTTTCTCGAAGAGCCGCAGGAAAATCTATTGTATTTTCTTGAGAAAAAGGCGCCGCTGCTCGAACCCTGGCAGCGCGAAATCATTCGCATCGTACGCAAAATCGCCCAGTATTTTTATCCGCAGCGGCAGACGCAAGTGATGAACGAGGGCTGGGCCACGTTCTGGCATTACACGCTGCTCAACGAATTGTACGATCGCGGCAAAGTCACCGATGGTTTTATGTTCGAGTTTTTGCAATCGCATACAAGCGTGGTGTTTCAACCCGCGTTCGACAGCCCGTATTACAGCGGCATCAATCCGTATGCACTCGGTTTCAGCATGATGAGCGATATTCGCCGCATCTGCGAAAATCCAACCGAAGAAGATAGGCGTTGGTTCCCCGACATCGCTGGCACGCCATGGCGCGAAACGCTGCAATTCGCGATGCGCAA
Source organism: uncultured Verrucomicrobiaceae bacterium (assembly GCA_964500675.1). Taxonomy (GTDB): domain Bacteria; phylum Pseudomonadota; class Gammaproteobacteria; order Pseudomonadales; family CAMLJR01; genus CAMLJR01. Next base: position 843,662 of record CAZCNY010000001.1, read on the forward strand.
CTTCAAAGATGAAAGTTTCATCCTGCAATTCCTCTCGCCGAAAGTGATTCGCGATTTGAAATTGTTTTGTGTGCTCGATGACGACAATAATAATGAAATCGAAATCGCTGCGATCCACGACGACGAAGGCTATCGTAAGGTGCGCGAGCAACTCGCGGGACAATACAACCTCGGCAATCGCGAGCCGAATATCCAAGTTGTCGATATCGACATGCGCGGCGACCGCGCCATGTATCTGCAGCACACACAGCACAATCGGCGCCCGCTCGACGACAACACCGATGAAGTGCTGAAACATCTGCATCAGCTATGGGGCTTCGACGTGCATTTGAAATCGGTGCAGGATGGCAAAGTCACCGCCACCTATCATTGCCCGCCGCAGGAAGACGAATCGGCGCAGCTTTGAAAACCTATCTCGTCGGCGGCGCAGTTCGCGACAAATTATTGGGTTATCCGCATCACGAGCGCGATTGGGTCGTAGTTGGCGCTACGCCCGAAGAAATGCTCGCCGCCGGATTCAAACCCGTCGGTAAAGATTTTCCCGTTTTTTTACATCCGCAAACGAATGAGGAATATGCGCTCGCACGCACCGAACGCAAAACCGGGCGAGGTTATCACGGCTTCAATTTTTATTGCGCCGCCGATGTCACACTCGAACAGGATCTGGCGCGCCGCGATCTCACGATCAACGCGATGGCCGAAGACGAAACGGGTAAACTGATCGATCCTTACGGTGGCCGCCGCGATCTCGAACAAAAAATTCTGCGTCACGTATCGCTCGCCTTTGCAGAGGATCCCTTGCGCATCTTGCGTGTAGCGCGATTCGCTGCACGCTATCACCACCTCGGTTTTCGCATCGCACCCGAAACCGTGAAACTTATGTGTGCAATTGCTACGGCAGGCGAAGTCGAGCATTTGATTAGTGAACGCATCTGGAAAGAAACCGAGCGCGCGCTGCGCGAATCGAATCCCGAAATTTATTTTCAGACGATCCACTATTGCGGCGCGTCGCAGCGTTTATTTCCTGAATTGCGCAGCGATGCGTTAGACATTGCGGCTCTCGAACGTTGTGCGGCGCACTTCCGAGAGCCGCTTGTGCGCTTCGCCGTGCTGTGCAAGCAACTAAACGCACATGAAACCATAACGCTGTGCACGCGCATCTGCGCGCCGAACGATTACCGCGAACTGGTCCAGCTTACGGTTGCGCAGTTGCCTACACTGCAAAAAGCCGATAGACCCGAGACAGCTTTTGCCATCATTGAAGAAAGCGACGCCTTCCGCCGCCCGCAGCGCTTTGATTTATTGCTCGACGTTGCCGCGGCACTGCAAGTTGAAAAAAGCATCATCGAGCGCGTGCGTAAGGCATACAAAAATGCAGTAACCGTGACCGCGCAGCCGTTACTAGAGCGCGGCTTTAGCGGAAAGGAACTCGGCGAGCAGATACGGCGCGAACGCCTAGCCGCAATTCAGCGTGAATGGCCTTAATCAACCAGCTCGTTGCATCTCGGAAATATCGCGGTCATGCCAATAGAACGGCACGGACCACAGCCGTTGCGTTTTCGCGAATTGCTGTTTAAGCGCACCGTAACTGATGCGCAACTGCGGATGCAACTCGTCGCCCGCGATATCCGCAAGCGGCCACAGGGTGTAAGCGTATTCGGCGATATCCGCACGCGGCAATTTCGCACCGTACATCACGCCACAAAAATCGCCGTAGGTTAGCAAATCCAAATCGAGCGAACGCGCGCTGAATTTTGGTAAGTTACCGGAGTTGCCGTTTTCGCGCTCGATCGAACGCAATTGCAAACGCACTTCCTGCAAACTCAGATTGGTATCGAAGCCGACGACGAGATTGAAAAATGCAGCGCCAGCAAAACCCACCGCTTCGCTTTCATAAACCGGCGACACGATTAATGGCGCGAACAGCTGCGCAAGACGATCGAGTGCCGCGCGCACATTGCGTTCGCGCTCGATGTTGCTGCCGATACCGACGTAAATGCGCTTCATACCGACCCCCTCTTTTCGTTGCGATTTAAAGCCCCTCGCTCAATTTGCACACCAACGCCCTGCGCCGACGGCACGGCGGTCGGCTTGGTGGCACACAGGCGAAGCCACGCGACGGAAAATTCGCTCTGCAACAATTCGGCGCAGCGCTCGGCCAATGTTTCGAGCAAAAGAAATTGTTGCTCCTGCACAAATGCCATAAGGCGTAATGCAATCGCATGGTAGTCGAGCGTATCGCTCACATTTTGCGATGCGGCCGCTTGGCGAATATCGGCAGTCATTTCCACATCGATTACAACAATTTGCTTTACGCGACGCTCCCACTCGTAAATACCGACGATGGTTTCGATGCGTAAACCGCGAATAAAAATAGTATCCATCACCGTTAAGCTCGCGACTACTGACTTTCAATTGCGGATAAGGTGTCGAGGGGCCAACGCGCACGCACATCGATACTCAACGCATCGCGCTGCCCGGCAAGCAAGCGCTGGCAACCCGCATACGCGATCATCGCGCCGTTATCGGTGCAGAATTTCGGGCGCGCGTAAAATGTGCGCGCGCCGATCGCTGCGAGTTCGTAATCGAGTCGCTGACGCAATTCGCGATTCGCACTCACACCCCCCGCAAGCACAAGCGTTTTTAAATGCGTTAGCTGCAACGCGCGCTGCGCTTTGGCCACCAGCGTTTCGACGACAGCCGCTTGAAACGACGCTGCGATATCGGCGCGCGTTTGCGCATCTATCTGGTCACCATGTGATTGCTCGTCGCTTTGCGCCTGGCCACGAATGGCCGCGAGCACCGCCGTCTTCAAACCCGAGAAGCTGAAATCGAGACCGGGACGATTGAGCATCGGGCGTGGGAATTTGAAGCGCGGCGTGCCCTGCTCGGCCAATTTCGCCAGTTCTGGCCCGCCCGGATAGGGCAAGCCGAGCATCTTCGCGCACTTATCGAAAGCTTCACCTGCCGCATCGTCGAGCGATTCGCCCAGCAGGGTATAACGGCCGATACCATCGACGCGCACGAGTTGCGTGTGCCCTCCTGACACGAGCAATGCCACAAACGGCAGCGCAGGCGGCTCGGCCTCTAGCATCGGCGCAAGCAGGTGCGCCTCCATATGATGAATGCCGAGCGCGGGCTTGCCCCAGGCATAGGCGAGGCTGCGACCGATACAGGCTCCAACCATCAGCGCGCCGGCAAGACCCGGCCCGGAAGTGAATGCGACACCATCGATTTCATCGTGTCCGATGCCCGCGCTGGCGAACACCTCGTCGAGCAGCGGTAAACATTTGCGCACATGATCGCGCGAAGCGAGTTCAGGCACGACGCCGCCGTACTCGCGGTGCAGAGCGATCTGGCTGTACAGCGCGTCCGCGAGCAGGCCGCGCGCGCTATCGTAGATAGCCACGCCGGTTTCATCGCAGGAGGTTTCAATACCGAGGACACGCATGCCGGTCACGATCGAGCCGCTGTCGGGGGAGCGCATCATATCGGCTCGCCCCGCTTCGTGCCAGTTCTGGGCGGTCGACTGCCGAACCGGCGGCCGCGATTAACCATGGCACCGGTTGCAACTTCGCAATTGGCGCCAAACCTTTGCATTTGGGGAATCGGAGGTTTAGAATGCCCCGCCTTCGGCGCATGGTCGCCGGATAATCTATTTACTTGAGTTTCTCAGAAACTGGAAAGCTACCGATGCCATTTGTAAAACTTAAAGAAAATGAACCGTTCGATGTCGCACTGCGCCGCTTCAAACGCTCCTGCGAAAAAGCGGGCGTGCTGGCCGAAGTTCGCCGCCGCGAGTTCTACGAAAAGCCCACCACCATTCGCAAACGCGAGGCGGCGTCCGCCGTTAAGCGTCATCTTAAGAAGCTGCAACGCGAAGCGAAAAAACTGCAACGCCCCTTCTAAGGTCTTTCGCCACTTAAAGGTTTTACCGCCATGGCCGACTCGCCGTTGAAAGTACGCCTCACCGAGGCGATGAAGTCGGCCATGCGGGCGCAGCAAAAAGAGCGCCTCAGCGCCATCCGGCTGATCCTGGCCGATATCAAACGCATCGAAGTAGACGAGCGCATCGAGCCCGATGACGCGCGCATTCTCACTGTGCTCGATAAAATCGCGAAACAGCGTCGCGATTCGATCAATCAATTTCGCAATGCCGGGCGCAACGATCTCGCCGATAAAGAGCAATTCGAACTCGGAGTCGTCGGCGAATTTCTGCCGCAACAGATGAGCGAGGCTGAAATCGCCGCCTTGATCGATAGAGCCATCGCGGAAACGGGCGCCGCCAGCGCCGCCGATATGGGTAAAGTCATGGCCGTGGTGAAGCCCGCCGCGCAGGGCCGCGCCGATATGGCTGCCGTGAGCAAGCTCGTCAAAGCACGCCTCGGCTAATAAAATCTCACCGGTCGAAGTCAATCGACCTGGCGCGTGCCACGCGTTAGAGTTGACACGATATTTACCACCTCGCACACGCTGAACTCACGAACTCATGGCCGGCCGCATTCCCCAGGCATTCATCGATGATTTGCTCGAGCGCGTCGATATCGTCGAGGTGATCGACCGCCGCGTGCCGCTCAAAAAAAGCGGCCGCAATTACAGCGCGCGCTGCCCTTTCCACGACGAAAAAACGCCGTCGTTCAGCGTCAGTCCCGATAAACAATTTTTCTATTGTTTCGGCTGCGGCGCCGGCGGCAACGCGATTGGCTTCGTCATGGACTACGACCGCGTCGATTTTCCGCAGGCGGTGGAAACGCTGGCGACGCTCGCGGGTCTCGAAGTGCCGCGTGAAGAACAGCCCGAACGCGTCGTCAAACAACACCAGCAACAGCGCGATCTCTATCAAATACTCGATGCCGCCGCGCGCTTTTATCGCGAGCAATTACGCCATCATCCGCAAGCGAAACGCGCGATCGCGTATTTAAAAAAGCGCGGTGTCACGGGTGAAATCGCGCGCGATTTCAGTATCGGTTACGCGCCGCCCGGCTGGGATAATTTATTACAAGCGCTCGGCAAGGACGAACACGAACGCAGATTGCTGATCGATGCTGGTATGCTCGTGATCAAGGACGAAAACAACTCCGCCAGCGGTGACAACAGCCGCATCGAAAACAACAAACGTGCTGAAGAAAAAAAAGGATACGATCGTTTTCGCGAACGTGTGATGTTTCCGATTCACGACAGCCGCGGCCGCGTGATTGCATTCGGCGGGCGCGTGCTCAACGACGAAAAGCCGAAATATTTAAACTCACCCGAGACGCCGATATTTCACAAAGGCCGCGAGCTCTACGGCCTCTATCAAGCGCGCAAAGCCGTGCGGCATTTGCAGCGCCTCGTCGTCGTCGAAGGCTACATGGATGTCGTCGCGCTCGCGCAATTCGGTATTCCGTATGCGGTTGCCACGCTCGGTACGGCGACGAGTACCGAGCATCTGCAAAAAATATTTCGCCAATGCAGCGAAGTGATTTTCTGCTTCGACGGCGATAACGCAGGCCGGCAAGCGGCGCGGCGCGCGCTCGAAGCAACATTGCCGACAATGGAAGACGGTCGCAGCGCGAAATTTTTATTTTTACCCGAAGGCGAAGACCCCGACAGCCTCGTGCGCAAGCAAGGAGCCGCCGCGTTCGAACAACTGCTGAACGCCGCGCAGCCGTTGGCCGATTATTTATTCGATAGCGCGGGTGAAGGCCTCGATCTCAACAGCCTCGAAGGCCGCGCGCGACTCAGCAAGCTCGCGACACCACTGATCGCCAAAGTCCCCGAGTGCGTATTCAAACAATTGCTCATCGACGCACTCGCTCAGCGCACAGGTCTCAGCAGTGACAAGCTCGCGGCGTTGACGGTGCAGACGGAGAAACCCCCACCCCGCTCCGAAACATCAATGCCGCGCACACCGATACAGCGCCGCCTGCTGCCACCGCGCACCGAGATTCAACGCCAACCCGTGCTCTACGCCATCGGATTACTGCTACTGCATCCGCAGCTCGCCCGCCACGCCCCCGCCGCAAGTCAGCTCACGCATCTGGAGGGTGAAACCGGCACGCTGCTGCGCGACCTCATCGAGCTGTTGCAGCGCCGGCCCGAAGCCAACACCAATGTGCTGCTCGGGCATTGGTACGACCAGCCGTGGCGCCGGCACGTGGAAGAGGCGTTCAACCAGGTCGGCATCCTGCTCGAAAATGTCGAGCAACTGAACCCCGCAAGCGAGGAAGGTGTCAAAACGGAACTGGCGGAAACTTTACAGCGGTTGGAGCATGACCAAATTGAAGTTCAACTCGACACATTACTCAGCAAAGCCAATGATTTATCTGCCGAAGAGCGACAGCATTTAGATCGCCTGCTGCGCCAAAAGCACGGTAAATAACCCATTTCAGGGATTGGAATTTTCACTTCAAAACCCCACCTAACTAGTCGGCCATTTGTCATATGGTTTATAATGGTCGGCTACATTTTTCACCCTTCGCCGCGGGAATGACACAGCATGAGTGATACGGAACAACAGCAATCCCGGCTCAAAGAACTGATCGCGAAAGGCAAGGAGCAGGGGTTTCTCACCTACGCGGAAGTCAACGATCACCTCCCCGAAGACATCTCCGATCCCGAGCAGGTCGAAGATATCATTCAAATGATCAACGATCTCGGCATCCAGGTGTTTGAAGAGGCGCCCGACGCCGATACGCTGCTGCTGGCCGACAGCGAATCCCCCGACGACATCGCCGCCGCCGAAGCCGCCGCCGCGCTCGCCGCCGTGGAGACCGAAGCGGGACGCACCACCGATCCGGTGCGCATGTATATGCGCGAAATGGGCACCGTAGAACTGCTCACGCGCGAGGGCGAAATCGTTATCGCCAAGCGCATCGAAGACGGCATCCGTGAATTGATGGCGGCGCTCGCCTATTTCCCCGGCACCGTGAAGACGGTGCTTGAGGAGTACGAAAAAACCACAACCGAAGGCCGCCGCCTCGGCGATGTCCTCGTCGGTTATCTCGATCCCGTCGCCGAAATTGCGCCGGCAACCGAAGAAATTCCGGTTGAGGAAGAGCCCGCCGCCGATGACGACGACGAGGAGGAAGCCAAAGGCGACGACGAGGAAGAATCGACCGAGAACGGTCCCGATCCCGAGGAGGCCAAGATTCGCTTTGGCGCGCTGCTTGATCAATTTCAAAAAGTTGAGAAAGCAGCCAAGAAACACGGCCGCTATAGCAAGCAAACTGCAAAGGAGTTGCATCAACTCGGCGAAGTGTTCAAGTTTTTCAAACTCACACCGCGCATGTTCGATCCGCTCGTGGCGCGCGTGCGCGATACACTCAATGCGATTCGCGAACAAGAAAAAACCATCATGCAAATCTGCGTGCGCGAATGCGGCATGGATCGCAGACAGTTCATCAAAGATTTCCAGGGGGGCGAAACCAATCTGGAATGGGTGGATAAACACGTGGCCGCCCGCAAAGCCTATTCGAGCAAACTGAATCAGCACAAGGATGCGATTCTGCGCGCGCAAAATCGCATCAAAGATCTCGAAACCGAAACCGATCTAACCATCGCCGACATCAAGGAAGTCAATCGCCGCATGTCGATCGGCGAAGCGCGCGCACGCCGTGCGAAAAAAGAAATGGTCGAGGCCAACCTGCGTCTCGTGATTTCGATCGCGAAGAAATACACCAATCGCGGCTTGCAATTTCTCGATCTGATTCAGGAAGGCAATATCGGCCTGATGAAAGCGGTCGATAAATTCGAATACCGGCGCGGTTACAAATTTTCGACGTATGCGACATGGTGGATTCGCCAGGCGATCACGCGCTCGATCGCCGATCAGGCGCGCACGATCCGCATTCCCGTGCACATGATCGAAACGATCAACAAGCTCAACCGCATTTCGCGGCAGATGTTGCAGGAAATGGGGCGCGAGCCGACGCCGGAAGAGCTCGGCGAGCGCATGGAAATGCCCGAAGACAAAGTGCGCAAAGTATTGAAGATTGCGAAAGAGCCAATTTCGATGGAGACACCGATCGGCGATGACGAAGATTCGCATTTGGGCGATTTCATCGAAGACACGACGATCGCCTCACCGGTCGACGCCGCCACCGGCGAAGGCCTGCGCGAAGCGACGCGACAAGTGCTCGCGGGCTTGACCGCACGCGAAGCGAAAGTGTTGCGCATGCGTTTCGGCATCGACATGAACACCGACCACACGCTCGAAGAAGTCGGCAAACAATTCGACGTCACGCGCGAACGCATCCGTCAAATCGAAGCGAAAGCACTGCGCAAACTGCGCCACCCTTCGCGCTCGGACCACCTGCGCAGTTTTCTTGACGAGTAACTGAACTCGACAAGCGATATTTGTTATCCCATTACGCGGCGCCTATAATGGCGCCGCATTTGTTTTGGGGCCTTTAGCTCAGTTGGTTAGAGCATCCGACTCATAATCCGAAGGCCCTTGTTGTTATAATGATTTTTTCCGCTTTGCGGGCCTGTAGCTCAGTTGGTTAGAGCAATCGACTCATAATCGATTGGTCGACAGTTCAAGTCTGTCCAGGCCCACCATCTCCACTAATGACGCAGCTTTTGTGCTGTAAAGCATAGTTTGGCCGCTTTGGCCAAATTATGCTTTCCTAGTAAAGCTGTTTTGGCCGCGCAAGCCAATGCTTTTTACGGATTCCTAGAGTCGCCATCATTTATCAGTCGATTCCCATCCGACACAGCAACTGCCAATAAAATGCGAAATATCATTTTTCAGTGATAAATTTAAACGTTTATCGACAGCTGCGTATTACGACGAAAGCAGCCACTAATTCCGATTCAAACCCACTACCAATTCAAAGTTGGCCAATAATTCCAGTCAAAAGCGCCAGTGTCATGCGTCGCAAATTCGGCCAAAGCAGCCATTCAAAAATTTTAATTACCTGCCAAATTGAGCGATTAATTTAAAAGTGTGATAGCGCTCATGTTTGGCCTGTATTTAGTTGATGGCCTCGGCGCAATTCTTCGATGTCGCGCTTTGGCGGAGTTCCGAATAATCGGCCGTACTCGCGACTGAATTGCGAGGGGCTTTCATAACCTACCTTAAATGCCGCGCTTGCTGCGTCGAAATATTCGTTAAGCATCAACCGTTTCGCTTCATTCAATCGCAACCACTTCTGATACTGCAATGGACTCATCGCGGTGAGCTGACGAAAATGATGATGGAAAGTTGGCGCGCTCATTTGCGCGCGCGAGGCAAGTTCTTCGATGCGAAGCGGCGATGCAAAATTCAATTTCAGCCAATCGATGGCGCGCGCAATGCCTCAAGCCGTCATGTGCGCGAGTCGAATAAAACTGCGACAGGCGAACACCAGCAGCGCGCGTAATCACAACAACGTATGCCAGGCTTTTTAATGGAGTGCACTGTTATCTTTTTTTGCTCACTACGGTTTTTCGCTGGGTTTCAATATTCACAAGCAGATCGACAAATGCTTTCACTTTACTGGGACGAAAACGCGCCGTGGGAAAAACAGCATGAATATCGCCACTCGGTAAATTCCAACGCGGCAGAACCTGAATTAATGTGCCTGCCGCCAATTCCGCATCGACGGCATAATTCGGCAAAATCGAAATTCCCGCACCTTCACGCACCGCTTGCATGACAGCGAGTGTGGCGTTCAAAAAAATCGACGGCTGTACGCGAATATTTTGTTCTTCGTTATTTTGTGATGTGAATCGCCACTGCGAATGATTTCGCAGCGCGGTATTGGCGATGAAAGGCAGCTGAATAATATCTTGCGGATTTTTGAGTTTGTTAATTTTTGCGCGCAGTTCATTGGATGCAACCAAAATCTGCCGGAAACTTCCAATCCGTCGCGCCTGTAAGTTTTGCTCGGTTAGCCATCCCACCCGAATCGCAAGATCGATGTCGCCCGACATGATATCGAGCCTCTGATCGTCCAATACCGCATCCACTTTGCAGTTGGGATAAAGAGAATTAAATGTGGCTATGGCGGGTACGATTATGCCAATGCCGTAATCAAAAGGCGCCGTCAATCTCAATGTCCCCGAGGGCTCCTGAATAGTTTCCGCAAGCTCGCCAAAGGCATCTTCAGCCTCGCGCAAAATCAACGCGCAGCGTTTGTAAAAAGCCAAACCCGCTTCGGTCGCTTGCACTTTACGTGTCGTTCGAATCAATAGCGTTGTGCGAAACTCTTTTTCAAGCCGCGCCACCTGCTGGCTCACTACCGCCTTGGTGATGCCCAACCTATCGGCCGCCGCCGTGAACGATCCTGTCTCAACCACCGCCGCAAAATAAACCAGGCGTCGCAGATTGCCTAAATCGCCGCCGTTGGTCTCGAATCGATTGTTTGCTTTTAGCATACCGAATGTCTACCGGGTGTTTATTTAAGAATCAATTATGAATCATTAGGATTAGTCTTGTGAATTCAAAGGATGTCTTCGATGAGCACTATTTATTATCTGTTTGATCCTCTGTGCGGCTGGTGTTACGGCGCAGCGCCTGGGGTTTCGATATTGGCCGATGTCCCGGATATCAATGTCGAGCTACTACCGACCGGGCTGTTTTCCGGTGAGTCGAGCCGGCCGATGACACTTGAGTTCGCGGCGTATGCCTGGGGTAACGATTTGCGTATTAGCGAATTAACGGGGCAGACATTCTCGAAGCAGTACCAAGCAAAAGTGCTGGGAAATTTTCAGCAGCGATTTGATAGCGGTCCTGCGACGCTGGCGCTCACCGCAGTATTCGCCACCGCACCGCACAAAGAATTAGTCGCCTTAAAGGCAATTCAGCACGCGCGATACGTCGACGGAAAAGATGTAACAAATAGCGATGTGCTAGTGGAATTGTTAATCGCCCTTGGACTTAATGAAGCCGCCGCTTCGCTTCGGCAGGAGCGGAGTGCCTTACAACAAGCGAATGCCGAACGGCTTGCGCAGGCTCATCAATTGATGCACGAATTCAATGTTCACGGCGTACCAAATTTCGTCGCTGAAAAAGCGGGCAATTACACATTGTTAAGCGCTCGCGCGATTTACAAAACGCCACTGGCTCTACGTGATGAGCTCGCGGCAATGCATGTAGTTAAAAACGTACGATTCTCATTCTGAAAATAGGAGTTAATCATCATGGCATCGACAAACAACCTTTCAACATTGGCATGGCAACACTTTCCCGCCGGACAAAACGGTTTCTTTCGCGCACCGGTGTTGCTGACGGGTAACAACGATGCCGTTCTGATTGATGGTGGTTTTACATTATCGGATGGTAAAAAACTCGCCGAAGCGATCAAAGCGTCCGGAAAAAATTTGCGCACGATTTATATCAGTCAAAGCGATCCTGATTATTATTTCAGCCTGGCGCCGATTAAAGCCGCGTTTCCATCCACACCTGTGGTCGCAGCGAGTGCAACGATTGAAGCGATCAATGCAAACGTGGAGAAAAAAATTGCGGCATGGGGACCGCAACTCAAGGAAAACGGCCCCCAATCGTTAGCCGATATTATTTTTCCGAAAGCCTTCGATGGCTCTGCATTAATGCTGGAAGGCAATGAGATTCAAATCGTGAACGCCGATGGTCTCGCCAATCGCCGTTATTTATGGGTGCCGTCACTCAACGCGATTTTCGGCGGTGTTTTGGTATTTTCTGGTGTGCACGTGTGGACTGCGGATACGCAAACGTTGGAGTCACGTCAAGCGTGGATTAAAACGCTCGAAAATATGTTGGCGCGCAAACCTGCCGTGGTCGTGCCGGGACATTTATCCGAAACAGCACCTATCGATGCGTCAGCAATTACATATACGCGCGATTATTTACTCGCATTCGAAGAAGAGCGTACTAAAGCGAAAAATAGTGCAGAATTAATTGCCGCCATGAGCGCGCGTTATCCCGGCGCGGGCATGGAAGTCGCGTTGCAAATCGGCGCGAAGGTCGCGCTTGGCGAAATGAAGTGGGGTTAGAGCGATGACGGCGAATATCGACATCATCCGCGCACACTACGCGGCGTCGGCGCAAAACAACATCGACGGGATGATGGCCGACGTGTCGCCGCAAGTGCGCTGGACCGAAATGGCGGGGTTTCCTTGCGCGGGCACGTGGATAGGGCCGCAGGCAGTGGTCGACAATGTTTTTGCCGTTTTAGGTAGGGATTGGATTGACTATCGCTTTGAGCTACAAAACCTCATCGATGCGGGTAATCAAATCATCGGCGTCGGAACTTATTGCGGCACCTATCGCGCAACCGGAAAGAAAATGCAGGCTCGTGTCGCACATATTTGGACGTTGCAAAACGAAACGATCGTCGCCTTCGAGCAATTCACCGACACACTGCTCGTCTATCAAGCAATGCACTGAGGAACAAACAAAAGGAGAAGAGAAATGCGCACTCAACATTTATCAACAGCATTATTCACCTCGGCCGCCTTGTTTTTCGCTGTAACTGCTATGGCCGATAATTCAGAGTTAGCTAAATACAAAGCTGCCGAGGCAATCGTCAACGATCACATCGTTATCTTCGATACGCTCGACTTCGATGTTTACACGCATCAAAAGTGGGATCGACTCAAAGAAAGTCATGCGCCGGACATTCTTGTGCATTACCCCGACGGTCACACGACCAAAGGTCTCGACAGTCATATTGAAGAATTAAAACCGATGTTTGTATTTGCGCCTGATACTCGGATCGAGGTGCATCCGGTTAAATTCGGCGCGGGTGAGTGGACCAGCGTTATTGGTGTCATGGAAGGTACGTTCACTAAACCTATGCCTATCGGGGATGGAAAGACGATTGCACCCACGGGCAAAAAATTCAAACTGGAAATGTGCACTGTCGGTCATTGGAAGAATGGCGTCATGGATGAAGAATACCTGTTCTGGGACAACCAGGCGTTCATGAGGCAGATCGGTCTCGCTAAGTAATCCGCCTACGCAGTTGATTACTGACTTGAGGAAACGAATGCGAGCCAAACTGTGTGTGACCGTTGAGTTAATTATATTTTCTACAGGCATGCACAAATAATTTACAGAAACAAAAGCCAACCAGACATGGTTGGCTTTTTTATTTGGGTTGAAAACCGTTAACCTTTCAATGGGTACCAGGGATATCGGATATTCCAGTTAAAGCAGTCATTGATTCCAGTTCAAACCCGCCACCGGTTTCGATTCAAATTCGGCCAGTAATTCCGGTCAAAACCGCCAGAACCGTGCGTCACAATTTTCGGCCAAAGCCGCCAGTCATTTAATTGAAAGCGGACATTCCAAAAAAATAAACGCCAAATTAACCGACAGAGCGGAATCGGTTTGACGGCGCAACTGCTTTGCAGTGTGAGCGTGGCGAGAAATTTGTGAGGCATATACCCAGCTGCAAACAGTATCCTTCGAGCTAAACAAAAAATATGGCGCCGATGAAATCGGCCATTTCAGGTTATTTTGTTACTTAACATTGAAACAGCCAAAAAATAATATTTTCTCCATACTTTTCGGCTCCACAGACAAATCAAACAGAATACGACATCCAGATGAAACAAACTTCACCGAGCAAAAATCCGGGATAAAATATGGCATTGGGTCTGGGCAATGGGAGCACCATATCGATTTGGATGGTTCAGAAAAGGACACCGAAATCGATGACGACGAAACTGAAAAATGGACACTCGTTGGTGCCGGTTCATCTATCGGGCGGAAAGAGATTGAGTTTCTTCCGATAAGTTATAACAAAGACGGCTTCGTTCGGCTTTACCCCGTAATTAGCATGAGGGACTTAGACGAAGCGATGTTTCTCCCGTTTGTAAACGAATCATTGGCAGGAAAAATTAAGGCAATCCACGTTTACGCTAATGGTTATAAACTGCAAGAAATTGATCTGTCAAATATCATTATCGACAGAACAGAAATTGATCCAAGCTTCCCCGTTGATTTCGATGAAAACGAATTGAAAGACAAATGGATTAGGATCAGGCCGAAAGGAGAATCAAACTTCCATCTTCGCTTTTTTGAGCACACGCCAAAAAGGCTGTTCACTCCAAGTCAGGTTGAAAACAGCCTTGAGGATCGACGGAGCTAGGGTTGGAGGATTATTTTATTCGCAATCGCAAATGCAATGCTCTCCAACAAGGCTAAGCAGGCGCGGCGTTCGTTCGAGCCAGGAAGGATAAATCAGAATATATAAAACCGAATTCGAGTTTTACGAGTTAAAGGTGCCGGAGGAGTTTATTTTTAATCGCCCGAATACCGCTAGTCGGCTCTTCGGTATTTGCTCCCAAAACAATTGCTAGATTTTTCGTGTTGGAACAAAGCGGCATTATGCGGCGCGTATTCTTCAGAGTATGATTTTTTCAGAAAGGAGGATTTGTTATGGTTTCAACTATTTCAAATGCGGGTGCCGCGTCGTTTAACTCGGCCATTCTTTCGAGCGTTGCCGGCGCATCGAACGCCCTTAGCGCTTCCACTGCAAATCAAGAAGCGCTTCTAGAAGCGGAGCTTGCGACATATACCCAAGAGCTGACCGCGGCTTCATCCGGCGATCCTTCGCATACGCCCGGCGCTTTGAATGCTCAACAACTGCAACAGCAAATTGCGTCAATTCAGCAACAGCTAAACCAGTTAAGTGCCGCATCGTCCGCGACGATCTCCATACCTACCGGAAGTTTGATTAATACATTTACATAAATAGATCGGAATGTCAGAAATATGTAAGACTATTTTCGTAGCTTCGATGTGTCGCGTGTTGCGCGTCTCACCGACAAGAGAATAAGGGATTGAACCATCGTTTGTACCTTGGATTGATCCGCTTCGCCAAACAGTACCACCGATTGGCGTTCACAAACGAAACAATGAAGGAGCTTCGGATAAATGACAACCACTCTCAAACTCGCACTATTGATCGGCGCCGCAGTGTCCGCCTGCCAGGTTTACGGCGCTACACCGATCGAATGGAACACCTGGAACACCGCAACGTCGGGCACTATCGTCACGGGTGGCTCGCCGATTTCGGTCGGCTTTTCGGTGCCAAGCTCGAGCGTCGATAATCTCGTCACCAACTACCCGAGCTATGGACCGTCGAGTACATTCGCCGACGGTTCGATCGTCCTCAACGCTCCTCTTCCCGCGAACAATATCATTCAACTGGAAGGCGGCAACGACAACATCAACACCGTGACTTTTTCGGCGCCGGTGTTGAATCCGGTTATGGCTATTTGGAGTCTCGGCGCGGGTGGAACACCGGCGTCGTTCGTATTTCAGAATGCCACGCCAGTTTTTGTCGCGGGCGGACCGAGCAACGAATACGGAGGTTCGGCAATTACGGTGAGCGGTAATACCGTGAGCGGCCAAGAAGGCAATGGCGTCGTCGAATTTCTCGGCACTTATACGAGCATCAACTGGGCCAACCCTCAACTCGAAGGCTGGTACGGTTTCAATGTCGGTATCGCCGGCCCCGCGCCGGTGCCGTTGCCGGCCTCGGCGTGGCTGATGCTTTCAAGCCTCGGCGGCATCGCAGCATTCGCAAGAAAACGTCGCTAATTTTTTTAAAATAATTTTTAAGGCCACCCAAAGCGGTGGCTTTTTTATTTTTCAACCATTCAGCTTTTCCATTACATCTCTCGCCCGCTCACCAATATCCCTATTTTCTAAATGCGCATACCGCTGCGTCGTTTGAACATCTACGTGACCTGGTGTCCACCTCCAAAACAATTAATTAAAGATTGAGACCGGCTTGCTCAAAATTAATGCCGAACGAGAAACATTGACATCGTTGGGCTCTCTTGAGATAAGTTAGGTGCGCAAGCTCCGAATTTTATTTATTCCTTAAAGCGAATTGAATGTGCCTCCAACCGCATGCATAACACCATCTTGACGGATGACCTGCTGCTTTCGCTGCTCGATGGCAGTTTTGAGGAGCCAGCCTGGTCGACTTTTTTGGACAAGCTTCGTCAGCAAACGGCGGCGGATTACGCGAGCCTGATCTTCCGGCCACCGGGTGCGCCGAATGGCGTGGTTCATCTTTTTTCCGGCACGCAAACTCCCATTGTCATTCAGCAGCTGTATCGCGCGAATTTCAATGCACAGGACCCTACGCCATATCACAGCATGATCGATGGGCGTGTTTACTCGCTCAACGAATTATTGCGCCGGGACGATCCTCTGCACGAGGCGTTCTACACACAGATTGTGCTGCCGAGCGGCATGCGCGAGCTGCGAAGCGTGCGCACTGTCGAGCCCAGCGGTGTGGACGTCTGGCTCACTATCACACGCCGCGAAAGCGATTTTTGCCCGCGCGATGCGAAGATTCTCGAGCGGATAACGCCGTACTTGCGCAGCGTCTTGAGAGCGTTTATCGCGCTTGAACGAGAGCGAGTGAACGGTGTGTTGGCGGGAGAGGTGATTCGACGCCTCAACTGCGGATGGATTGCGTTGGACGCCGAGGGAAAAGTATTGGAGACGGATGCACGCGGCGAACAATTTCTCACTGATTCGAGCGTGCTCAGTCGAAACGCCAAGGGATATCTCAGAGCCAATACCATCGAATCCGGAGAAAAGATCGTCGATGTCGTCCAGGAGATGATGCGCTCGCCCGGGGTCAGGGCGCGTTGTGTGATATTGAGTCGCACCCCCTGGATCGACATGCTCATCGTGCCGGCGGAGCAGGCGTCTCATTCAGCGAAGTCCATGCCCGCGGTAATCGCCTATGTTCAAGGCGATATTTCAGTATCGGCCGAGCCCTGCGAACAGCTATGTCGATTATTCAAGTTATCGCAGAATGAGGCGAGGCTGGCGCTCGCGCTCGCGCGTGGATCAAGTCTCGCGGAGGCCGCGCAGCGGCTTGATTTGACGCTGGAAACGACGCGGACGTATTCCAAGAAGATCTACGCCAAGGTGGGCGCGCGCGGCCAGGTGGATCTGGTGCGGATTATTCATCGCAGCCTGCTGCGCATCGCCTGAATTTCACCTGAGCATTTTCCATCCGCGCGCTCCAACTGCTCATCCCCATCTGGGGATATTCACTCGCTGTCTTTTCCTGCAAATTTCACCGGATAATCAGTGGTGCTGCGTTGGCAACTTCGTCGCGTTGATGCGCTCGATTGAAGGGGCTAAGACGCACAATACAAGTTTAAGATTCACGGCACATATTTAAGTCTCAAACACCGACCAGGGGGAATGGAAAATGGATCTAAACCTCAAAAACCGCCGTGCCCTCGTCACGGGCAGCAGCAGCGGAATAGGTGAGGCCATTGCGCGCATGCTGGCACGAGAAGGCGCCCTCGTCGTCGTCCACGGTCGCAACCGCGAACGCGCCGAGAAAGTTGCAGCTGAAATTAAAGCGGCTGGCGTCGCCATCGGCGATCTTGCCACCGATGAAGGCGCCGCTACCGTGCATAACGAAGCGCGCGCCGCGCTCGGCGGCAATATCGAAATACTGATCAACAATGCGGGCGGCAGCTCGACCGGCAATACATCGAAGGCACCCGTCGATATCAAAGTCGCCGATTTCATTTCCAATTATCATTCCAACGCGCTTGCGGCGGTGCGACTTTCATTGCTCGCGGTGCCGGATATGGTCGCCACAAAGTTTGGCCGCGTCGTCAATGTGTCGAGCGCTGTCGCGATTCAACCGAATAATGTCGGTGTGGATTATTCCGCGGCAAAATCCGCATTGAATAATTTCACTGTGAGTCTCGCCGGCTCACTCAAAGGCGTCGGCGTCACCGTCAACACCGTTACACCCGGTGTAATTATGGTCGATGGTTTGGTGCGCTACGGACGCGCGCGATTCAACGATCCCAATATGTCGTTCGATGAAATCGCGCGCCGCTTCGCCGAAGAAAAAGTTTTCGATATGCCACCCGTGGGGCGGCTCGGTTTTCCCGATGAGGTCGCAATGGTCGCGTGCATGCTCGTGAGTCCTGCGCTCGGTTTCGTCACAGGTTCGAATTACCGCGTCGATGGCGGACAAATTCGCTCTGTCGTCTGAGGTTTGCACGAATAGAATGTGAGGAGAATTTTATGTCTCAGAAAAAAAAATACCGCGTCATTCAATGGTGCACCGGCGTGGTGGGTTCGGCGGCGCTGAAACATTTCATCGAAAATCCGACGATCGAATTGGTCGGTGTGCTCGTGACCAATCCGGAAAAAGTCGGCAAAGATGCGGGCGATCTGGTCGGCCTGCCGAAAACCGGCGTGCTCGCAACGAATGATGTGGAAAAAATTATCGCGCTTAAAGCCGACGGCGTGCACTTCGCGCCGATCGTGACCGATGTCGATATGATCTGCCGATTATTGCGCTCGGGCAAAAATGTTGCGTCAGTTGCAGGTCCGTTTCTACCGAACAAATGGTTTCCTGCCGAAGCAGAAAAAATCGAAGCAGCGTGTCGCGACAGTGGAACCTCTTATCACGGCTGCGGTGTGCATCCCGGATTTTCCGGCGATATCCTGCCGCTGACGCTGACGCGATTGATGAACCGGATCGATCATATTCAGGTCACCGAATTCATCGATAAAGTTAAAAATCCGATGATTTATACCGAGATGATGGGCTTTGGCGCCGATGCGGAAGAATTGCTCGCCAATCCGCGCCGCGCACCGACGACATGGCGTTATTTTTATCAATCGTTGGAAATGATTGCGACCGCGCTCGGCAAAGACATCGAAGACGTCACGAGTAAATTCGAAATCGCGCGCGCGACCAAGGATATTCCTTACACGCTCGGCGCAGGGCGCACCGGTGGCGGTGTCATCAAAAAAGGCACGGTCGGCGGACAACACTATGAGTGGACCGCATTGGCTGATGGCAAACCGCTCATCACCTATCACTTCTATTGGTCGATGGGCGCCGATATCGAGCCACAATGGGATATCGACAGCCGCTATCAAGTGACGATCGACGGCGATCCACCGCTGGAGCTGAGATTGATGAGCCGTCCCGATGCCGATGGTGTTCGACCTTTCCTTGGGCTCCCCTGGACTGGACTGTTAGGTGCCACCGCCTTACCCGCGGTGTGCGATGCCAAACCTGGCGTGGTCACGCATATCGATTTGGGCATCGTGCAGCCGCACGGTCTGGTGCGTCGTTAAATCAACGATTTTGAGGCGGGATCAATCATGGATTTTTTGCGATATAAAAATAAGCGTGTGATCGTCAGCGGCTGTTTTTCGGGTATGGGCGAAGCGACCGCGCGTCTGTTGGTTCAACTCGGTGCCGAGGTACATGGGATCGATTACAAGAAAGCCGCGCTTAGCCTCGCCTCCTTCCAACAAGTCGATTTGCGCGAGCCGGCCACGATCGATTCCGCTATCGAAAAAATCGGCGGCAACGTCGATGCGCTGTTCAACTGCGCAGGTCTGCCGCAGACAATGCCCGCGCTCGATGTGATGAAAGTGAATTACGCCGGCACGCGCCGCGTCACCGAATGTGTGATGCCACTGATGAAAGAGGGCAGCGCCATTGCCAGCATTTCCTCGACCGGCGGTCTCGGCTGGAGCCGTCGCCTGCCGCAGTTGATGGAGCTGATTTCGAAGAGCACTTATGCAGAGGCGGTGAAATGGTGCGAAGCGCATTTGGAGGATGTGAAAGAGGGTTACACGCTTTCCAAAGAAGCGATCATCGTGTGGACGATGCTGACTTCACAAGACCTCATCAAACAGGGCATTCGCATTAACTGCACACTGCCGGGCCCCACTCAAACGCCGATGATGAAACATTTCGAAGCGGCAACCGCCGCATCGGTATTGGATACGGCGATGCAGCCGATAAATCGCCGCTCGACACCGGAAGAACAAGCGGCTGCGCTGGTTTTTCTCAACAGCGATGTGGCGAGTTACATCAATGGCGTGGCGTTTCCCGTCGATGGCGGATTCATGAGCGGCATTGCGATGGGAAAAATTAATCCGGGCAAAATGATGAAGCCGAATTAATTAAAATCCGAAGGGACACGCGTGGCGATCCGTTCGGTAATGGCTGCGCGTATGCGATGACACTGCGTCACGCGATGGTTGTCGATGAGCCCGCGCCGGAACAGTTGACGCACACCATCGATTGCGCGGGCGTGGAAGAAATTCGAGTGCGCCCATTCATGCGTAAAGCGCCCATTCATAGCGGGAAATTTCCCGCTCTCTGCAAAATATCATTATCATCGCTGTCGATTTTGCGAAAACCGTTCGACTAATTAGCCAATCATCGCACTGGAGCTATCGATGAAATACCTATGCCTGGCCTACGAAGCCGAAGAAACGTTTACGTCGATGCCGCGATCCGAATGGGAAATATTGCGCGACGAAACGCTCGCCTATGTGGATGCTCTGAAACAAAGCGGACATCTGCTGTTGACCAACGCGCTGCAAAGCGCACGCACCGCGACCAAAGTTGCGGTTCGGCAAGGCCGGGTCATGGTGACCGACGGGCCATTCGCGGAAACCAAGGAGCAATTGGGCGGATTCTTTTTAATCGACGCGGCGGATCTGAATGAGGCCGTTGAGATCGCGGCGAAATGGCCCGGGGCACGTTTCGGTACGATCGAAGTACGGCCAATCGAGGAAGCGCTACGCCTGGAGGGCCGCTATTAAAATTACCCAAACCCTATCAGGAGGATTTCATGATCAAATTCATCGCAGCAATTGTGATTGTTACTATCGCTGGGCTACTACTTTTTGCCGCAACCAAACCCGACTCATTTCGCATTGAACGCTCAGCCAACATTAATGCGTCGCCGGAAAAAATATTTGCGCTGATCACCGATTTTCATACATGGACGCAATGGTCGCCGTGGGAAAATATCGATCCGAATTTAAAGCGCAGTTACGCCGGACCCGCCAGTGGCAACGGCGCTGTTTACGCGTGGACAGGCAATAACGATATCGGCGCCGGCAGGATGGAAATTTTGAACACGACATCGCCGTCGAACGTTGTAATCCAGCTCGACTTCTTCAAACCGTTTAAGGCGCATAACACCGCGGAATTTAATCTCAAGCGCAACGGCTCGATGACCGAGGTCACGTGGGCCATGTATGGGCCGAGTCCTTATCTGAGCAAGATCATGAGTCTATTTTTCAGCATGGACAAAATGATTGGCGGTAACTTCGAGACCGGGCTAGCGAATCTCAAAACCATAGCGGAGCGAAATGAATAAACCGCGCTATTGGGCCGCCACTTTCATCTGCGTATACTTCCAGCGTTGTCGCATCCCCGACGCATCGTCTTCGCGCCGGCCACGCGTAGCATAGAATCATGCACCAGGAGCTCGCCATGAAATCCCGCGCCGCCGTCGCTTTTGGCCCAGGCCAACCGTTGCAAATCGTCGAGATCGATGTGGCGCCGCCGCGCGCCGGCGAAGTGCTGGTGAAAATTTCGCACACCGGCGTCTGCCACACCGATGCGTTCACGTTGAGCGGCGATGATCCCGAGGGCATTTTTCCCGCGGTACTCGGCCACGAAGGGGCGGGTGTGGTTGTCGAAATCGGCGCGGGCGTGACCACGCTGAAACCGGGCGATCATGTGATTCCGCTTTACACCGCGGAATGCCGCGAATGTAAATTCTGCAAATCCGGCAAAACCAATCTGTGTCAGAAAGTGCGCGCGACACAGGGCAAAGGCTTGTTGCCCGATGGCACCACCCGCTTTTCCTGCAACGGTCAACCGATCTATCACTACATGGGTTGCAGCACATTCAGTGAATACACCGTCGTCAATGAAATTCAACTTGCGAAAATAAATCCCGCCGCCGATCACGGCAAAGTGTGCCTGTTAGGTTGCGGCGTCACCACCGGCATCGGCGCGGTACACAACACCGCAAAAGTGAAGGCCGGCGATACCGTTGCCGTATTCGGTTTGGGCGGCATCGGTCTCGCGGTGATTCAAGGTGCGCGGCAAGCAAAAGCGGGCCGCATTATTGGTATCGACACCAACCCCGGCAAATTCGAACTCGCTCAACAAATGGGCGCGACCGATGTTGTAAATCCGCGGGACTACGCCAAACCGATCCAGGATGTCATCGTGGACATGACCGACGGCGGCGTCGAATTCAGCTTCGAGTGCATCGGCAATGTCGATGTCATGCGCGCCGCACTGGAGTGCTGTCACAAAGGCTGGGGCGAAAGCGTCATCATCGGCGTCGCCGGTGCCGGTCAGGAAATTCGCACGCGGCCATTTCAACTCGTCACGGGTCGCGTATGGCGCGGCTCCGCGTTCGGCGGCGTGAAAGGCCGCACGCAATTGCCCGGCATGGTCGAGCAGGCGATGCGCGGTGAAATCCAACTCGATCCGTTCATCACGCACACACTGCCGCTCGATCGGATTAACGAAGCGTTCGCTTTAATGCACGCGGGAAAATCGATTCGCACGGTTATTCACTACTAACCGTCACGCCTCATATCGAAATAAAAATCGGCTGGCGCCGCGATGAATTTTTCGCATTAATCGCGGTGCGGTAATTTTTCCAGTTACTGAACTTTTTTGACCAGCGCCAGGTAGCGCGATTCCATTTTGGTGTATTCAATACGCAACTTTTCCAGCTCGTCTTTTTTCTGGATAAGTTCCTGTTGAGTTTGTTTGAGTTCGCTCACTTCGCTGCTCAATTTTTCATGTTCTTGTTTGAGCATTTGATAACTGCCGCGCAGTTCACTTTCTTCCTGCGCCACTTGGACAAACTGTTCTTTGATTTCGATATAGTCGTTGCGAATCTCGTTTAATGACGCCTCTCTCTCGGCCAGCGATTGCCGCAGCTTCGCCAACTCCTCGGCCACTTCCGGTCCGGCGGTGTCCATTGCCTGGCTGCTAAGATCGCGCCGCCGTTCAAGCAGCGCATCGCGCTCGACAAAAGATTGTTGCATGCGCTGAGCGGCATCCTCCAACTCCGCGTTTTGTTCCAACTCCAGGTAATAATTTTCGAGTATTTCGCATTCGGCCTGTTTGAGGGCCAACGCCGCCGCGTTTGCTTCCAGCATTTTCTTAAGCTCTTCGACGTGCGCCTTTTGCTCATCGGTTAGATCACCGCGATCGCCCGCGATCGCCAGACTTTTCGCCGCCAGTTCTTCGTACTGAATGCCTATGGTTTCGCATTCCTGACGCAGGCGGCGAATTTCGCTCTCGCGCTGATTCAGACGCGTTTTCATCTCCTCCACTTCTTTAACCCGCACCGCGCCATACGCAGGATTGGCGGCACTGCGCGATTCCAGCTCTTGGATACGCTGCGTGTGCGCAGCCAGCGCTTGTTGTAATCGCGTCTCCTCGACCTCAAGCTTGCGCGCGCGCTCCTTGTGACGGTCAGCCTCTTGCGCGTCGATTTTTGCCTGGTCGCGCTGTCGTTGCGCCTGATCGAGATTCTCCTGCAACGCGCCGGCGGATTCTTCCATTTTGCGGAGCTGATCCCTTAACTCCTCCGTTAGATCGAGTTCCATCCCATAATTTTTTGAAACCAGAGCCAACTTGGCCTTCAAATCCGACAGCGTCTGATTTTGAGCGTCGGCAAGCTTTTGCAGCGCCTCGGATCGATCGTCGGATTGATCGGTTTGCGCGAGACGATCCTCGATCTCGAAATAGAGCTGCTTGAATTGTTCAAGATTCGCTATGCGTTGCTGATAATTCCGCAGCAATTGATCATCTTGTTGTCGCTGCTGCTGGCTATTCTGCAACTGCGTGAGTTGCGCTTTCGCGGCTTGCAGGTGTTGGTGAGACAGCTCCAGGCGCTGCCGCAACGTGGCGATCTCACTCTCCCGGCGCGCACGCAGCGCACGCTGTAGGAGCAGATCCCGACGGACTTTCAACAGCCACACCATCGCGGCAACGAGCGCCAAAAAAAGACCTTCCGCGATGACTATGAAAATGTATTTATTCAGAAATTCCATGGCGATTATCCGGCTGCAAAAGTAGCTGTCCTGCGCGCAAGTATAGCCTGCTACACTTATCGGATATCAGAGCTGGCGGTTTGCCTCGCCACGCTAACCGGTAACATTCACCGCGACTCGATACGGAGCTTGAGCAACCATACCATGAATGTGCTAATTGTCGACGACAGCAAAGCCATGCAAAACATTATCACCAAGTCGATGAAAAGTGTCGGCTACGTGAATGATCGCTACAGCTATGCTTTTGATGGCGAAGCAGCGCTCCAAATTATTCACGGTGAACAACCCGATCTCGTGTTGTGCGATATGCACATGCCGAAAATGACCGGCCTGGAGTTGCTAAAAACGCTGCGCGGCGAAAAGAACGCGACCAAGATGGTCATCGTCTCCATCGACGACGACCCAAAAACGCTGGCAAGTATTACGGCCATGGGTGGCGACGCCTACCTAAAGAAACCCTTCACCTCGGAACAATTGTTCAGCACCGTCAGCAAGCTATTGGGTAAAACGCTGCTAAAAAAATCGAAAACCGAACTCGACGTGCGCGCGCTGACACCGGCCAAATCCGTACTCGAACGCGTACTCGGCAGTCTCGCGGCAGCCGACGTGCATTTTGTCGAGAAGCACTTTAACGATATCGATTTCGATCGCTCGCCATATTACGGCGGCACCTTTCAAAACGAGCAAAATCGTGTCGTTCTGGCGATATTTCTCGACGCACTGGCCGCCAATACGATCGCGGCGATCATCAATCAACGACCGCTAACCGAAGCGGTCATTGACAGTCAGAACAAACGCATCGACACCGTTGCCAAACGCGCGCTGCTCGCCTATCTGGGATTATTTAGCGGCCTCTGCAAGCCATCGCAATCCGGCCACCTGCTCGAAATTCACGCCGAGCAGTATGCGGAAAACGCACACACCCACCTCAGTCGACATCTGGGGCAATATGCTGAATCCGCATTGGTGTACGCGATTAATTGCGGTCCGTGTCAGGAAGGAAAAATGATTTTGCTCAGCCCCTGAGCGGATCGTCTTCTCACAAAAACTCGCGCAATGCCGCGACAAATTGCGCGAGCTGATCGTGGTGCAGCCAATGTCCCGCTTGTTCAAAGGTGAGATCCCGATGGTTGCGAAAATGCGCTGAACTGCCATCGGTTGCCGGATTCGAAGTCCAGCTTTCGTCGCCCCAGCAAATCAGTGTCGCGGCGGTGATCGCGCGCCAATATTCGACGAGGTGCACCGCGAAATCCTCGGGCGCGAAGTTGCCCATCTGCGGGTCGTATTTCCAGCCGTAACCGTCGTCATAGCGACGCACGCCATGCGTGGCGAGATGGCGCGCCTGCTCAGTCGACAAGTGTTTGTTCGCTTGCGCCATGCGCGCGATAGCGTCCTCGATGGAGACAAATCGCTTCGGCTTTTTCGTCGACACTTCACGCGTCTTTTCCAGCCACTCGCGCGTGCGCTGTACCGTTCCGAGTTCATTCCAGCGCGCGATAACCGATGGCGTCGGCCCCATTGCGTCGACCAGCACCAATTTGCGTACGCGCTCGGGATACAACCCGGCGAATCGCACCGTCGGATTTCCACCGAACGAATGCGCAACGATATCGACTTGTGCGTAGCCGAGCGCGTCGACCAGCTCGGTGAAATCGACCAAGTGATACGGCGTGAGATACGCGCCATCGGGCGACCATGCGCTGTCGCCATGGCCGCGCAAATCGAGCGCGATGATATGCCACTCGCTGCGCAGCTCGCGCGCCACCCAATCCCAGCTGCGCGCATGATCGCGCGTGCCGTGCACCAGCAATAGCGGCGGCGCGCTGGCGTTACCCCAATCCAGATAATGCAATTGCAATCCCTGCGAGATATAGGTTTTCGAGATCGGTTCGATATCAGCAGACAGATTTTTCATAGCGTCGCACAGCCATTTCGATGCATCGGGTTTATTCACTGAATCGATGATTACATATCCGGCGCCAATCGGGAACACGCTAATTATTTTCGTCGGGAATCGCTATCTACCAAACCATCGCGTGTTTCGGTAGCACGTAGTGCAGCAGCGCGTAGCCGATCAAACCCGCGCTCGCGATAAACACGAGACCCGCGCTGTTTTTCCAGGCCAAGCGCAGATCGACGCTCGACGGCAACGCGCTCATCGATACCACGATAATTGCGTAGAGAGAGAGCCAGTGCCGCACGCGCAACAATGGCATCGCGGAAATGCGATGCCAATAAAACCACATCGATAGCGGCAATAGCAGCAACGGCGCGAAAGCGATCGCCGCGGTGTTGTACCAACGCGCATTGCCGAGCTGTACCGAGCCGAGCAGCCAGCCCGCACGGGTACGCGCGGGAATGATCGAGGGAAAACGCGGACGGCCGTTGGTGGCGGCGGCGACGAGAAAATGAGCGATCTCGTGCGCGCAGGTTCCGGGCAGCACAAAGAGCAGATAAATCGCCGTGACGCGTCGAAGCAATTTCGCGGCGGTGATAATTGCACAGAGAAACAATCCGTCCGCCAGCAGAATATGCAGCGCGGGCAGGCGATTTAAAAAATGCGGTATCATGGACTAACTAAAATAACTATCGAAGCGCAAAGGCATCGTCGCTCAAAGAAATTGTACGGCTATCAGATCATACGCGCGCTCGCGTCTCAACATGTCGCGACATCAATGACCGCAAACCAGCTAGGCGTGACCGTGAGCAAACTCTACGAGCAATGCACGAATATTCTACGCCGCGTCTACGACAGTCGAATCTCCGACCCGCCGGTGCTCGATCCGGCCGCGCGTTTTCCCGCGGCCCAGCGCTTCGTCGAGGCATGGCCGGCGCTGCGCGACGAAGCGTTGCGGCTCGCTGAAAATATCGGGCAGATACCGCGCTTTCACGAACTGATGGCGGAGCAGGCCGATATTTCCGCGAACGACGATCGCGATTGGCGCATGTTCGTGCTGAAAGCCTACGGCGTTCCCATTCACGCGAATTTATCGCAGTGCCCCGCGTTGGCCGCGCTGCTGGAATCGACGCCCGATGTGCTCACCGCCACGCTGTCATTTCTGGCGCCGCACAAACATATTCCATTGCACCGGGGACCGTTTCGCGGCGTGCTGCGTTTTTATCTCGGTCTCGCCGTGCCGACAACCGCTGCCGGCCAAGCCGACACCGTGCTGATGATCGATGGCAGCGCACACCGTATTCGCGCAGGCGAATGCTTGCTATGGGACGATACCTTCGCACATGAAGTGTGGAATCACAGCGATGCCGTGCGCATCGCCCTTCTGCTCGACGTGCGCCGCCGCAACATGCCGTTAAGCCTGACGATGCTGTCCGCGCTGATCGTCGGAATCGCGGGGATTGCCGTGCGCTTGCGGCGACAGAAAAAATAGCGCTCACACACAATCGTGCGCAACCTGAAAATTGACATCGGTTTCATTCAAGAATAAACAGTTACGCAAACAGCCACATAAACAATTCACATAAAATAATCCAGCGAACAAGAGACAGATCATGCCGCGAACTTCCGCAACCCCCAACACTCCCGAAGCAATCGTGCGCGCGTTTTGCGCAAATGTCAGCGAGCGCGACATCGCCAGCATTGGGCCGTTGCTCGCCGATGATATTGTCTTCATGAATGTCGGGCTGGAAATTTACCGCGGCAAGCAGGCCGTGCTCGATCACTTCCACGGTGCGAACGGCGTGTGGGATATGTTTCCCGATACCTTCGATTTTCGCATCCGCAATCTCGGCGTCACCGACAATCGTGTTTACACCGAGCGCGTCGATGTCGTCGGCGTCAACGGCCGCGATGCCTATCTGCCGCTGCTCGGTATCTTTGAAATCGAAAACGGCAAAATCAAACACTGGCGCGACTATGCCGACATGAT
Source organism: uncultured Verrucomicrobiaceae bacterium (assembly GCA_964500675.1). Classification (GTDB taxonomy): domain Bacteria; phylum Pseudomonadota; class Gammaproteobacteria; order Pseudomonadales; family CAMLJR01; genus CAMLJR01. Next base: position 871,358 of record CAZCNY010000001.1, read on the forward strand.
CATGGTGCGGCGTCTGTTGAACGGCGAAACCGTCACGGCTGAAGAAGGCTTTCCGCCCGGCACGCTCGATGTATGAATTGACCGCGTAACATGCTCGTTACTCTCGCCTGAAAGCGATCGCAACACCCTGGCGCGCCTGGCCCAATTAAAATTGGGCCAGAATAGCGCCGCAACAGCATCGAAAAAAAAGCTGGCGATGTGCACGCTCGCTATTGCGCTGTTGTATACATCAGTGCTTGCATCGAGATAATCTTATAGCCGCTGGGCAACTATTAACGGTCATTCGCGGGATTTACTCATGCTGGAGTTTGCACACATCGATATCACTGTCGCGGGATTGCGCGCGCATTATCAACGCGGCGATTTCACGCCGCGCGAACTCATCGCAGTGTTGCGCGAGCGCAGCATGGAATGCGCCGATCGCAATATCTGGATTCACGAATTAAGCGATTCGGAAATCGAGCCGTATCTGGCCGCACTCAATAAACGCAACATTGAAGACGCGCCGCTGTACGGCATTCCGTTCGCGATCAAGGACAATATCGATCTCGCCAACATTCAAACCACGGCGGCGTGCGAAGCGGTCGCGTATACGCCGCGCGAGCATGCGTATGTGGTGGCGAATCTGCTCGAAGCGGGCGCGATTCCGCTCGGCAAAACCAATCTCGATCAGCTCGCGACCGGCATCAATGGCACGCGCTCGCCGTGGGGCGCGTGCAAAAACAGTTTCGATCCGCAATATATTTCCGGCGGTTCGAGTTCGGGCTCCGCCGTCGCGGTCGCGCTCGGTCTCGCGAGTTTTGCGCTCGGCACCGATACCGCCGGTTCGGGCCGCATTCCCGCCGCGTTCAACAATATCGTCGGCTGGAAACCTTCGCGCGGATTATTGAGCAACCGCGGCATGCTGCCCGCGTGCAAAAGCATCGACTGCATGACGCTGTTCGCGTTGACCGCGAGCGATATCAATACGCTGCTGCCCTTCGTCGCGCGCTTCGATACCGAGGACGCTTATTCGCGGCATAACCCGGCCTACAATTTTCCCGAAAAAAGCGGCGCACAGGCATTCGGCGCACCGGCGAAAAAATATTTTGAATTCGGTGTGCCGCGCGCAGAGCAATTGCAATTTTTCGGCGACGAACGCTATCGCGCGGCATTCGCGCAGAGTCTGACAATACTCGAACAACTCGGCGGCAAAAAGCGCGAAATCGATTTCAGCGATTTTCTCGACGCCGCACGCTTGCTTTACGAAGGCCCGTGGATCGCCGAACGCTATCACGGCATTCGCGGCGTGATCGAAACCAATCCGGGCGCTTTGCTGCCCGTGATCAAAACCATCATCGGCGCGGGCCGCGATAAATCGGCGATCGACACTTTCGACGCGATGTACAAAATGCAGGCACTGCGGCGCAAGATCGAAGGTTTGATCGACAGCCTCGAATTCGTCGCGACGCCGACCGCGGGCACGCATTTCACGCTTGCACAAATGCTCGCCGAACCGATTCTGCACAATTCGGAATTAGGCTACTACACGAATTACATGAACCTGCTCGACCTCGCCGCCGTTGCGGTGCCGACACAAATCATGGACAACGGCATGCCGTTCGGCATCACGCTGTTTTCCGATCGCTTCAGCGATTTGCGTTTGCTCAGTTACGCGCAGCAAATTCAAACGACGACTCGATTGCCGCTCGGCGCCATGAAAAAATTCTGCGAATTTAAACCGCTGCCGCCGCGCGCAGAATTATCGACCTGCAAAGTCGTCGTCTGCGGCGCGCACATGAGCGGCCTGCCGTTCAACGGCCAATTGATTTCGCGCCGCGCGCGTTTACTCGCACAAACCAAAACCGCACCGAATTATCGTTTTTATGCGCTACCCATTAACAAACAGGGGACCGGCGGCGCGGTGCAACGCCCCGGTTTGATACGCGTCGGCAATGTCGATGACACTGGCGTTGGGGATGGCGCCGCAATCGAAGTCGAAGTCTGGGAAATGCCCAGCAGCGAATTCGGCTCCTTCGTCGCCGCCATTCCACAACCACTCGGCATCGGCAAAATCGAAATGGAAAACGGCGAGTGGCTGCCGGGATTTATTTGCGAGGGGTATGCGGTGAATGGAGCGGAGGATATTACGGAGTTGGGTGGGTGGCGAAACTATTTGCGTAGGGCGAAATAGCATTGCACCGCTTTATCTTTTCAGCGCCAACATAAACTCTTCATATGAAACAGCAGCCTGCTTCAGCACACTTGACAGCGTACCGGTTTTTAATTCTTTGTGATTGGGTACAACGCAACCTACAGAATCGCGCTTCAGAACGACATGACTGCCTTTTTGTCGCACTACGACGAAACCCAATTTTTCCAGCGCTCGAATGGCTTCTGCACCCGAGATATGCGGCAAACTAGGCGACACGAGAAGAAACCTCAATGGTCGTCACCAACGGACGGCCAAAAGAGGTTTGCGGAAACTCCTCCAAATAAAGCTCCGTTGCCTCCTGCAAATTCGCCAATGCTTCCTCAATAGTTTCGCCTTGCGTCGTCGTTCCCGTTTCGGGATTCAGCGCAACGAAACCGCCCTCATCAGCGGGCATTAACACGGCAGTGAGTTGCATAGCATAACCCTCTAATTCAAAGCCACCGACAAGATAACCCAATACCCAAGATTTTACGAGCCGACACGGAGGACACAACGGATTGTCTAGCTTATTAGTTCTCGTTTAGACCATATTTTTCACGAGTCAATAAAACTTCTTTCCAATAGCCTTCTCTCTGAATCACATGCTGCTCGCTATCGCGAGATGATGCCTGCTCTAGTAAACTCATCTTAAAATCAATGCAGATCCCATATCACATAGTGAAACCTCATAATATATGTAATCTTTACCTCTATGATTCTTTTTTGGCTCATGTGAAAGAACCTAAAAAATCCCTCCAAACAACCAACAGTCAGGCTGCATTGGAAGCTCGATCATTGAAAACACAAACTTTCTATTCCAGCAGTGATTGCTATGAAATGCTCCATTCCACTGGTTTTTCCAATCTTCAAAGCTTCGAGAAAATACGTCAATTGGCCTAGTATCTCCTGCTTGTTGTGCAACATGAATCTTCGCATCTTCCCAGTCAAACGCAGGAAACAATATGGAGACTTCGATTTTTCCGTTACCCATGATATTCCTCATATTTTATTTTTTTAGTTATGCACATTCATATTTTTTTCAACTTCTATTAAAAATAAACGTCCGTACAACCATCCAATTACATTTTCGCAACAGCTCATGCGCAAAGCCACAATACCGTCCCATACACCTCACAACGTCCCCCGCCTTATCGCGTGCTGCAACTGACTCAGCGTCACGTTGCGTGCGATACCCTGGCTTTTGCGAATATGTTCCATCATCGCTTTGCGCGCGCTGCGCACATTGCGCGCGCGAATCAATTGGCACAACTCGTAATGTTCGGTAAAGGTTTCGAGCACGGCTTTGCGATCGGGAAAACCGAGCCTGCGCAAAATGCGGATGTGATTGTTGATGTCTTCTAAATAGCCGACGAGAACGGGGTTGCCGCTCGCTGTCGCTATCTCAACGTGAAACGCTTCTTCGAGCGATTTCACCTCGTCCATGTTGATCGTCTTTTTCACGCGCGCGGGATTCCAGATTTCCGCGAGCGTATCGAGCTCCTCGTCGCCCATGTTTTCACAGGCAAGCTCCACCGCCGCCGCTTCGAGATGCACGCGCACGTCGTAGTACTGGCTGATTTTTTCGATATCGACCGCGCGCACGAAACAGCCCTGCTTGGGCTGGATGATGATATGACCCTCGACCGCAAGCCGCTGCAAGGCCGCGCGCACGGGCGTGCGGCTGACCTTGAAATCCGCCGCCAATTCCGATTCGGTGATGCGCGTACCCGGATAGATCTCGAATTCGAGAATTTTCTTGCGCAACTTTTCGTAAATCTTTTGCGATGAAAACTGCGTCGTGGACAAATTGTTTCTCCGCTTTTTTCTCCCCTCTCCCAGCGGAAGGGGGAACTAACTTTTAGCAAGTTAAGGCAGCCGCTTGGCGTTGTAAAGCGCGCTCGCTTTTAGCGCACCCGCTGACAAATGATGCGGTATCGGTGCGCATACCCTCCGTATTATTTTCGCCGGTCGACGTTCGCCATCGGCTAACCCCGCGTCCGTTCGGCATTTTTTTCACGCAGAAATGATTTGCGGTATTTGGCGTGCTCGTTGCTTCCTGCTTCATCAGACGTTGTATACATCATCGTGCACATTACGAGTCGTCATGTCGCCATGGACGGCCTCCTTTTTTTGACGTGACGGAGGGAGTTATGACCAGCCTGAATGCAAAGCCGTATCCGTTTGACTTCGATGCCAAGCACTGCGCGCTCGTGATTATCGATATGCAGCGCGATTTTCTCGAGCCTGGCGGTTTTGGCGATGCGCTCGGCAACGATGTTTCGCTGTTGCGCCGCACCATCGAACCAAACAAACGCTTGCTGACCGCCGCACGCGAAGCCGGCATGCTCGTCGTGCACACGCGCGAAGGTCACCGCCCCGATCTATCCGATCTGCCGCCCGCGAAAAAACGCCGCGGCAATCACGCTATCACGATCGGCGATGCCGGTCCGATGGGCCGTATTCTCGTGCGTGGCGAAGACGGTCACGACATTATCGCCGAGCTGTATCCAATCGACGGCGAACCGATTATCGACAAGCCCGGAAAAGGCGCGTTTTACGCCACCGAACTCGAATCGATTTTGCGCCACGGCGATATCAAACAATTGCTCGTCTGCGGCGTCACCACCGAAGTCTGCGTGAACACCACCGTGCGCGAAGCCAACGATCGCGGCTTCGATTGTCTCGTCATCGAGGATTGTGTCGGCTCGTATTTTCCCGAATTTCAGGAAATGGGATTGAAAATGATCGTCGCACAAGGCGGCATTTTTGGTTGGGTCGGAAATTCGGACGACATTATTTACGCACTAAACAGCACGGTGAAAGCGGCTTAAAAATTTATTTAAATCTTGGGGGAGATGAAATTATGCAAACCACAAAGCCAACACTCTGGGTGCCGGGCGATTGGAACGCCTTCTTTGGTTTCGGCACCAACATTCTCGTCAACCTGCTCGTGCTCACGGGACTGCTGCGTTTCGTGCTGAAAATGCCGGACGATTTGGTGTTCGGGCGTATTCTGCCCGCGACCGGTTTGATGCTGTGCTTGAGTACGCTGTACTACGCCTATCTCGCGTATAAACTCGCGAAGGAAACCGGGCGCACCGATGTGTGCGCGCTGCCTTCGGGGATCAGCGTGCCGCATATGTTCGTCGTCGTGTTCGTGATCATGCTGCCGATCGCGAGCACCACGGGCGATCCGGTCAAAGGCTGGGAAGCGGGATTGACCTGGGTGTTCGTGCAGAGTTTCGTGCTGATGATCGGCGGTTATATCGCGCCGTTCATTCGCAAAATCACGCCGCGCGCGGCACTGCTCGGCACACTCGCCGGCGTTTCGATCGCATTCATTTCATTGCGGCCCGCGCTTGAAATGTTCATGACGCCCGTGATCGGCGTGGTGTGTTTCTCGATCATTATGCTGAGCTGGTTCGGCGGCGTGCGCTACTTCAAAGGCATCCCCGCGGGTCTTATTGCGATTGCAGTCGGTACACTGATCGCGTGGGGTTCGACCGCGCTCGGTTTGAATTACGGCGGCCTCACGCTCGCAAAACTCAGCTCGTCGATTGCGAGTTTCGGCTTCTCGATACCGCTGCCCGCGATCAATCATGTATTCAGCGGCTTTCAATTTATCGGCGTGATTTTGGTGACGGCGATTCCGTTCGGTATTTACGATCTGGTCGAGGCGATGGATAACGTCGAAAGCGCTTCGGTGGCGGGCGATAGTTTTCCGACCACGCGCGTGCTCACCGCCGATGGCGTGATCAGTTTGATCGGCTGCTGCATGGGCAATCCCTTCATCAACGCCGTGTATATCGGTCATCCCGGCTGGAAAACGATGGGCGGCCGCATCGGCTATTCCGCGGCAACGGGTATCGCCGTGTTGGTACTTTGTTGGTTCGGTATCATCGCAGTATTTTCGTCGCTCATTCCGGTCGTCGCGATTTCGCCGATTCTTTTATACATCGGCATGCTGATCGGCTCGCAAGCATTTCAGGAAACGCCGAAGAGTCATGCACCCGCGATTATCGTGGCATTGATGCCGCACCTCGCGGCGTGGGGAAAATTGCAAATCGATAATGTGCTCGGCGCGGCCGGGACTAACGCCGCGACTGTGGGGCTCGATAAACTCGCGCAGACCGGCGTGCTTTATCACGGCCTCGAAGTGCTCGGCGGCGGCGCGATTCTCGCGGGCCTCATGCTCGGCGCGATCACGGTGTTCATCATCGATCACAAATTCGCAAAAGCGGCGGCATTTGCGCTGGCGGCCGCCGTGCTCACTTTCTTCGGTTTCATGCACGGCTCGGCGATCGGCTTCGGGCAAACGCCGACCGTAGCGTTCGCCTATCTTGTCATCGCCGGCATGCTGTTCGGCTGCGAAAAATTCGCGGTGGTCGAGAAAAAAATTCACGACGTATTCGAGCATGGTCATGCGAGTGCGTGAGATGAAAGAAATATTTTTAAACAGCGACCCCTATCCCTGGCCCTACGATGGCGATCTGCGCCCGGAAAATACCGCGCTGATCGTCATCGACATGCAGACGGATTTTTGCGGCGAAGGCGGTTATGTCGATAGCATGGGTTACGATATTTCGCTGACGCGCAAACCGATTCAACCGATCTCGAATGTATTAGAAGCGATGCGTGCGCGCGGTTTTCTGATCATTCATACGCGCGAGGGCCATCGTCCCGATTTATCCGATTTGTCGGCGAATAAACGCTGGCGCTCGCGAAAAATCGGCGCGGGTATCGGCGACCCGGGGCCGTGCGGAAACATTCTGGTGCGCGGCGAACCGGGCTGGGACATCATTCCAGAACTGTATCCGCTCGCGGGCGAACCGATTATCGACAAACCCGGCAAAGGTTCGTTCTGCGCCACCGACCTCGAATTGATTCTGCACACCAAGGGCATTCGCAATATTATTTTGACCGGCATCACCACCGATGTCTGCGTGCACACGACGATGCGCGAAGGCAACGACCGCGGCTTCGAGTGCGTGCTTCTGCACGATTGCTGCGGCGCCACCGATCCAAAAAATCACGATGCGGCGTTGCAGATGATCAAAATGCAGGGCGGTGTGTTCGGCGCGGTCAGCAGCTCCGTGGATTTGCTCGCGGCATTAAATCGGCAAGCGCGGAATTAATAATCGCCAAATTGATGAACGATACATTGATCGCGGAGAAAGCTATTAAACCCGTCGTCTGGCCCGGCCTTATCAACATCGATCCCGACAATCCGGATTTAATTTGGGAAGCGTTGCAGCCTGGGGTCACCGTGTGCATGCTGCACGGTGATCGCACGCACGGTTGCTCGACCGCCTTGCTGCGCTACCAACCCGGTACTTCAATCCCGCGCCACACGCATACCGGCCACGAACATCTGCTGATTCTGCGCGGCAGTCAGCGCGACGAAAACGGCACGTACCGCCAGGGAACATTTCTCATCAACAAACCCGGTGGCATGCATCGCGTCAGCAGCGACGAGGGCTGCCTCGTCCTCGCCATTTGGGAAGCGCCCGTTAAATTCGATTAACCCGCGCTCTTCTGCTTTACTCTCTTTTAAAAACCAGCCGCAGACGCGTCGCTCGAAGCAATGGCTGCCGCTTGAAAATCTACCGAAAACGGCGGCTGCGCTCCGCTGCAACCCTGATTTTTAACAAGGAGACAAGCCGTGCAGAGTTCGATGATTACGACCACGTTTGAAATTCCGGGCTATACGATTTCGAAAAACATCGGCATTGTCCGCGGCATCACCGTCCGCTCTCGCTCCATCGTCGGTAACTTTTTTGGCGGTCTGCAAACGCTGCTGGGCGGCAATATTTCGATCTACACCAATTTGTGCGAAAAGGCGCGCCTCGAAGCGTACGACATCATGTGCACGCAGGCGCGCAAGCACGGCGCGAACGCCGTGATCGGCATGCGCTACGATGCCACCGAATTGATGGCCGGTCTGACCGAAGTGCTTTGCTACGGCACGGCCGTGGTGGTGGTTCCGGTTCAAGGTACAGAGGCACGGCCATGAAGCTCGGCGCAATGCTCAATACGGGCTTGTTCGTACTCGGAGCAATCATCGTGCTCGTGCAATTGTGGTTCTCGCTGTGGTCGCCCGAAATATTTTTCAAAATCGCGGTCACGGTAGGCGTTTTATTTGTCGTTTCGCTCGTGCTGTCGTTTGTATTTAAAGAGGCGGCCGACACCAAGAATTTAAAAGATGGCCACGATCTGTAACCGCGCGCGGTCTTGCTCTCACCGGGCGGGCTCTGCATACTTGATAGCAGCGCGCCGGACATCGCATCGCGAAACACTGACCCGCAGGCCGAAGCGCTGTCAGGTATAAAACAGGGCATAAATCGCAGTGTCATAGGGAGATACACATGCATCACTCAGCAGCTATCGAACAAAACCGGGACGTTGAACAGCCCCTCCTTCCAAACTCCAAAATCTTTTGGTTTGAAATTTTTCCCTCTATCCCGCCTCCCGCTCATTGCTCGATCGATTTAGAACTTAGTAAAAACCAACTTACCGCACGCGATTGACGCACACGCTGCGCCGATACGCGTTGGCTTTTATTTTTTCCTATTTAGCAGCGAGGCAATTATGGCTAATTTCGATCAAGCGGTTGTGAAGACCATCGCCCGCGAGGGCGGCGCGCGCTTCACGGAAACGCCCGGCGATGCCGGTGGCGCGACAAAATTCGGTATTTCCAAGCGCGCGTACCCGCAGCTGGATATCGCCAATCTCACCGAGCAGCAGGCAAAAGATATCTACCGCGCCGATTATTGGAATGCCGTGCATGGCGATGACATCAGCGCGCAAGTCGCGGCTGAGAACGTGTTCGACACCGCGGTCAATATGGGCGTGAGCCGCGCGGTCAAACTCGCGCAGATGGCGCTCGGCGTACAGCCGGTCGACGGCGTTGCGGGGCCACAAACCATTCAGGCGATCAATAACGCCGATTCCGATCGCTTCATAGCTGACTACACGCTGGCAAAAATTGCGCGCTACGTGAGTCTCTGCAATAACAATCGCTCGCAGAGCAAATTCCTGCTCGGCTGGCTGAATCGTGCAATGGGAGCACTATCATGAGCGTTATTGGACAACTGCTTGGCGCAGGCGACATGATCAAAGCGGTTGGCGATGTCGCGGATAAATTCATCACCACCGATAAAGAACGCACGGAAATGCAAATCGAGCGCGATAAGGCGCAGCAAGATCATCAGTACCGCATGGAGCTGCTCGATCAACAGCTCGATCTCGCACAGACCGAAGTCAATAAAGTCGAAGCGGCGAATCCGAGTTTATTTGTCGCCGGATGGCGTCCCGCGATCGGCTGGGTATGCGCGCTCGCGCTGTTTTATCAGTTCTTAACCTACCCGATTCTGCAATGGCTCTGGCCCGACCATAAACCAACACCGCTCGACATCAATAGCCTTTATCCGCTGATTTTCGGCATGCTCGGCATCGCCGGCATGCGCTCGTTCGAGAAATTCAAAGGCGTGGATACGCGCGCCGTCGGCGGCGGATCAGGCCAAACCAGCGAGCAAGACTCGTAGAATTTTCGATAAAATGTGAAACGAAAAAATACGCAAGCAATTATTTTTTTAGCGAACGAAGATGGCTGACACCGCGAGGCGCATGCGCCTCGCTTAACTGCATTAGAACCGATAGCCAACACCGAGACTCAGTACAGGCCACCACTTATAATCGGCAACGTCGTGGTTCAAATTATTTTCTTCTTGCGCAACGCCGCTCTTGAATTGCGCGCACATCGGATCCGATTCGAACTGTTGCGAACAAGTCCCGTTTAATTTCACTTTGGCACTGCCCAGAAACTCGACGCCGAAATCAGCAATGAAATAAAAATTGCCATTCGTGCTCGCGACATTTCCCCAACCGATGCCCAGATACGGAACCGTCGATCTGAATTTCGCTGAACCGCTGATCGAGGCAAGGTCGTTAACGTCATAATTCACGCCATTGATAGTGATAGGCGTGTGATTCAATCTCGCATCGATATCGACTTTATTGTGATCGATAACCGCGCCGCCGGTAACACGAAATCCACCTGAAAAGGGATACCAATCGAGCATGGCTTCGACCCCGCCCAATTTGAATTTACCGGTGTAATCAACATTCGTGGTGTGAAAGGCATGATTGACTTTTATCGAGGTATAACCGACACGCGCAGTTAACGCATCGCTTATGCCATAACTTACGCCGCCGCCAATGCCGAGCGTGCCCCCTTTTGCATAGATGCCGATCTCAGCGTGTGCGAGAAGTGGCGCACAAATACCAATTAACAACAAAGCTTTTCTCAGAGCGTTCAACTGCATGGAGGCACACCTAAACAAAATAAAACGAGGGGGGTGACGGAGAAGACTTAATCGTGTTAGAAATGTAGACGCGCGCTCATTTGCGTCAACGCCTCAATTTGTGAGATTTATCACAGATCCCTATTTGCCCCATTGACCCAATGCTTTTTTTATATCGCGTCCCGACGAATAAATACCAAGACCCCAACATTTACTAATAACGAATAAAAACCAGCGTCATTTTCAACTTTTAAATGTGCGCAATAACGAGTTTCTTCCATTGACAATATCCCGTCGAAATTCAGTCACTCCCTGCAACAATCGATAAAAATGAATTTCTATCGACCGATTACTGACGCGAGTTTCACTGTTTTGAAATCATCGAATAAACGCGACCACACGAATCCTTTATTTCGAAAAATCGCTGGAAATACCCAGATATTAGTAATTTCTAGAAAATACGCCGCGAGAAGAATAAGAAGAAATCAATGCGCGAAGAAAATAAAATGAATGAGAGGAAAAATGGGAGGGGAGCAGAAAGCGGCAACTCCATATCGCCGCTTCACGGATAGATCAACTTAGATCGTTGCCAATAAGCCACCGCCGATAATGCTCAACACAGCACCCAGGACACGATAGATGTTGCGCCGCTCACGCGGTAGCGATGCGGCGACGATCAAACCCGCTGCGTGCAACAGCGCCGTTGCCGCTAGAAAGCCGACGCCAGTGGCAAACGGTGTTGCACCCGTCAGCTCGATACCGTGCGCCATGCCGTGCAACAACGCAAACCCGGCGATTACCGCGATCTGCGCGCGTCTGGAAATATCGATTTGCCACACGAACAATACGCCAAGTGCGATCAAGCCCGCGGCAATACCGCTTTCAATACCTGCGAACGCGGCGCCCGCGCAACCCAGCAGCCAGCCCACCGTCATCGCGCTCAAAAACGCGAGCGGCAATTGCCAGCGTGCACTGCCGCCGGCGCGGCCGGCAAAAATTCCGACGCACAACATCATCAACAGATGATCGATGCCCGTAAATGGATGTACGAATGCGGCGATTAAACCGCTGCCGTGACCGGGATGCGCGAATGCGATCGACGGCAGCAACGCCAGTGCGGCGCCAATTGATTTTTTGTTCATGGCTCTGCTCCCAAAATGACCAGTGAAAAAATGATGGCTACACATATTGATGGCCACAAAGAAATTACTGCTTCATAAGTCCACGCGCTTCGATGAAGCGCACGACGTCTTCCAAACCCTGACCCGTTTTCAAATTGCTGAACAAGAATGGCCGCTCGCCGCGCATTTTTTTGGCGTCGCGATCCATCACCTCAAGCGATGCGCCCACCATCGGCGCCAGATCGATTTTGTTGATGATGAGCAGATCCGATTTGGTGATGCCGGGACCGCCTTTGCGCGGAATTTTTTCGCCGGCGGCGACATCGATGACATAAATCGTCAAATCCGACAGCTCGGGGCTGAACGTCGCCGCGAGATTATCGCCGCCGCTTTCGACGAAGACGATATCGAGCGCTTCGAAGCGATTGCACAATTGCGCGACGGCTTCGAGATTCATCGAGGCATCCTCGCGAATCGCGGTATGCGGACAGCCGCCCGTCTCGACGCCGATGATGCGCTCGGGCACCAGCGCTTCGTTGCGCGTGAGAAATTCGGCATCTTCCTTCGTGTAAATATCGTTGGTGACAACGGCGATGTTGTAGACATCGCGCAAGCGTTTGCACAGCGACAACGTCAATGCGGTTTTACCCGAGCCGACCGGGCCGCCGATGCCGACACGCAGGGGTTCGTTGTTCAATTTATGCTCCTTATTGATTACTCCCCTCTCCCCGCGGGAGAGGGGTCGGGGGTGAGGGCTGCGGTGCTAAAAATTATTTCATTGTAAATTTATAACTCCGCTTGCCCTCACCCTAACCCTCTCCCGTAGGGAGAGGGAACTTAAGACCGAAACAACCGACTGTATTGCGTTTCATGCCGGCAGCCCGCGATCGACAATCCCGGCGCGAAATTGCTGAGTTCATCGTCTTTAAACCCGCAGGCATTTTTCACCGCCGCGGGAATTTTCATACTGATTTCCAGCAGCATGCGCTGCCCCGCCACCTGTCCGAGCGGCACGGTTTTCATTGCGGCGCTCACCTGGTTTTCCGCCCACGACCACAGAAATGCATGCAGCGAGCTTTGCACGGGAATTCGCCACGCCGAGGTTGCGCACGCATACGCCAGCGGAAATGAAACCGGCACGAAACGTTCGAGCAGCATCAGCGACCCGGTGTCGAGATCGATATCATCGAGCAGCCGCACCAGCGAATAGCCCATCTGCAACGTCTCGGCGCGCGACTCCATCGTGTCGCGACCGGCGCAAAAGCGTTTATTCCAATACTTCAGCGCATCGCTATCTTGTTTGTCCCACGCGTTGCGCATGCGCAGTAATACGGGCAATTCGTAGCGGCTCAAATACACTTCAATCGCATCGATAATCCAGCTCGCCGTGGTTTTCGCATCGCACACGGTTTTCGATTCGATCGCCCATTCGAGTCCCTGCGAATACGCGTACGCCCCGACCGGCAACATCGGGCTCGCCAACTGCAACAGGCGGCTCAAAGCGTCGGCTTCGAGCGTCATGGCGCTGTTGATTGTCATGACAACTCACGCTCTTGGCAGTTAGTGTTCATGATGGTGATGCCCTCCGCCATACGCGCCGGCCTCAGGCTCGAAAGGTGCGGATTCTTCAACCACTTTCATGCCGAGGCCGAGCAGCATTGCCTTCAACACGTGATCCTGTTCGAGCCGCAACCAGCCATCGCCGATCTGTAACGGCACATGTCGATTGGCGAGGTGATATACCGCGCGCATTAATTGCCGGGAATTATGCGCGGTAATTTTCAAGACCGGCTCATCGGCGGCGATCACTTTAATCACACGGCCATCGCCCGAACGCAGATAATCGCCGCCGCGTAAAATAGTGCCGCGCTCCAGCATCAATGCGCTCTCAGTTCCTGATTTAAGCGTCACACGCAAGCGACTTTTCTGACGTAGATCGAACGGCAGAATCAATTCGTCATCGAAACGCTCGACGGGTTCGATGCGCTCGGTGATTTGCAATAGCATCGTGATCATCGTTTTTATGAATTCATCAAAACAAAAAATAGCGCTGCGTCATCGGCAGTACTTGCGCGGGCTCGCACGTCAGCAACTCACCGTCTGCGCGCACGATATACGTTTCGGGATCGACATCGATCACGGGTTGATAATCGTTGTGCACCATATCTTTTTTGCGCAATGCGCGTGTACCGCTCACTGCAACCAGCGGCTTTTTCAAATTCAATGCGGCGACTTGCGGATTTTTCAGCGCCGCCTGCGAGACGAATGTCACCGATGTTTTCAAGCCGCCCGCATAGGAACCAAACATCGGGCGATAATGCACCGGTTGCGGTGTCGGAATCGACGCATTCGGATCGCCCATCGCCGCCGCTGCAATAAATCCGCCTTTGATAATCAGCGAGGGCTTCACGCCGAAAAACGCGGGCTTCCACACCACGAGATCGGCGAGCTTGCCGACTTCGACCGAACCGACCGTGTGCGCGATGCCGTGCGTAAGCGCGGGATTGATCGTGTATTTGGCGATGTAGCGTTTGATGCGGAAATTATCGTTGCCGCTCACATCCTGTTTCAAAGAGCCGCGCTGCACTTTCATTTTGTGCGCGGTCTGCCACGTGCGGATAATCACTTCGCCGACACGCCCCATCGCCTGCGAATCCGACGACATCATCGAGAACGCGCCGAGGTCGTGCAAAATATCTTCGGCCGCAATCGTTTCGCGGCGAATGCGCGATTCGGCAAACGCAATATCCTCGGCGATCGCGGGATCGAGATGGTGACACACCATCAACATATCCAGATGTTCGTCGATGGTGTTGACCGTGTAGGGCCGCGTCGGATTCGTCGACGACGGCAACACGTTCGCGTAACCCGCCGCCTTGATAATGTCAGGCGCATGACCGCCGCCCGCGCCTTCGGTGTGAAACGTGTGAATCGTGCGATCTTTAAATGCCGCGATCGTGGTTTCGACGAAACCCGATTCGTTGAGCGTGTCGGTGTGAATCGCGACCTGCGTATCGGTGGCTTCGGCGACGCTCAAACAATTGTCGATCGCGGCGGGCGTCGTGCCCCAGTCCTCGTGCAATTTCAAACCGATCGCGCCCGCTTCGATTTGTTCGAGCAATGGTCCCGGTAAACTTGCGTTGCCTTTGCCGAGAAAACCCAAATTCATCGGAAAAGCATCGGCCGCTTCGAGCATGCGATGGATATACCACGGTCCCGGTGTGCACGTCGTTGCATACGTGCCTGTCGCGGGACCCGTGCCGCCGCCGAGCATCGTCGTCACACCCGACATCAACGCTTCTTCGATTTGCTGCGGGCAGATAAAATGAATATGCGAATCGATACCGCCCGCGGTGATAATTGCGCCTTCGCCCGCGATAATTTCGGTGCCCGCGCCGATCGGAATTGTCACACCCGGTTGAATATCGGGATTGCCGGCTTTGCCGATTGCGGAAATTTTTCCATTCTTGATGCCGATGTCGGCTTTAACGATGCCCCAGTGATCGACAATCACCGCGTTGGTAATTACCGTGTCGGCCACTTGCGCAGCGAGCAATTGGCCCTGCCCCATGCCGTCGCGAATCACTTTGCCGCCGCCGAATTTCACTTCCTCGCCGTAGATCGTGAAATCCTTTTCGATTTCGATCCACAGATCGGTATCGGCTAATCGAACTTTATCGCCGACGGTGGGGCCGAACATTTCGGCGTAGGCTTGACGCCCAATTTTTTTACTCATAATAGGGCTTTCTCATACGTTTTTTCGTTTTTCGAAATTAATTATTTCAATTTTCCCATCACGCGCCCGGCAAAACCATAAACGACGCGATCGCCCGCGAGCGCAACCAATTGCACCGTGCGCGTCTGTCCCGGCTCGAAACGCACAGCGGTTCCCGCCGCGATATCCAAACGAAAGCCGTAAGCTTTTTCTCGATCGAACGACAACGCATCGTTGGTTTCGAAAAAATGATAATGCGATCCCACTTGAATCGGCCGATCGCCCGTATTACCCACTTCGATTTCCACCGTCGTGCGGCCGACATTCAATTCGATTTCGCCGTCTGCAATTTGCATTTCGCCTGGGATCACTACAATCTCCTGCTTTTAGTCCCCTCTCCCCGCGGGAGAGGGTTAGGGTGAGGGCCTTAGCATCGAATATTTATCGCCAATAATTCGAGTACCGCAGCCCTCACCCCCGGCCCCTCTCCCGCAGGGAGAGGGGAGTTTTTACGGAATCGGATGATGCACCGTCACCAATTTCGTGCCATCGGCAAACGTCGCCTCGACTTGAATTTCCGGAATCATCTCGGGCACGCCTGCCATCACCTCATCGCGCGATAGCAGCGTCGCGCCGTGACCCATCAATTGCGCAACGCTCATGCCGTCGCGCGCGCCTTCCATGATAGCGGCGGTAATGAATGCCACGGCTTCGGGGTAATTCAATTGCAAACCGCGCGCTTTACGGCGCTCCGCCAACAACGCCGCCGTGAAAATCAGCAGCTTGTCTTTTTCTCTCGGTGTCAGTTCCACTCACGCGCTCCAGAACTTCAGGTATTCCAAATCCGCGGCCTTTGCATTTCGGCATGCGCGTACCACGGCCGCAACACGCGCCATAAATGTTCGAAATACTCGCGCGCATGTTCGACGTGATCGCCGATAAACCGCGCGGCGAACATTTCCGGCAATGCCGTCACACCATGCAAAGCGTTTTCGCGCCCTGCTTTTTCACTGGGAACAACGGCGCGACACGCATCGAGTATTTGCGCGGGCACTGCACCTGCGGCGACTAAAAACACCGCGCTGATCGAGCGCCCATTCAGTCCGACCGGCGATAGCATCGCGCGCGAGCCCGCTGCGATGTTCGCCGCTTCATTCCACAACATTTCATCGCCGCGCCAAATCTGCACGTTCTGATGTAAATGTCCGTGCGCAAATTTTTCACCCGCGGCGCGGCGGCCGAAACACAGAATTTCCCAGCCCGCGAATTTCGCATCGGGCGCTAAATCCACACGCATGTGCATGTGCACCTGCGCGGCATCGAACAGAATCGTTTCCTGCGGCAACCATTCGAGCGTCGCGCGCTCGCCTAATTTGAATTGCAAATGCTGCGCCGCTTCGCGGCCGTTGGCCTTGTACCATTTGCCCGCGCCCGGCGTTGTCAGCAATGCGTGCGCGTCGGCATCGAGTTGCACATGCAGATGCAATTGATCGCCGCCGGCGATGCCGCCCGGCGGATGCACAATCACCGCGTGACACATGCGATCGCCTTCGGGGTAGAGCGGCTTTTGCACCACTAACGGGCCGGAGTGCTCGCGTTCAACCAAAACAGTGCGCCCATTCAAAACGGAACTATGGGAAGGACGCATTGCGAAGCGCAAATTCAATTGCGCCTGCCAACCTGTGCTACTCATAGCCACAGGCTTTGCAAACGACGCACCAAATCCGGCACGTTTTATTTCAGCACCCAATAATTCCTCAACCGCCGACAAATCTTCGACCTTCATCAAACTGGGAATCTACATGGGTTAATGAATCACAGCGCGACGAAGTTGCGAATATTGTCGTTATCCATGTCCGCACCTTTACCCTGCTTGATGATCTGCCCGCGCGACATGACCAAATAATTGTCGGCCAGCGCCCGCGCGAAATCGTAATACTGCTCGACCAGCAATATCGCCATATCGCCGCGCTGCGCGAGCGTGCGGATCACGCGCTCGATGTCCTTGATGATCGACGGCTGAATGCCTTCGGTGGGCTCATCGAGAATCAGCAATTTCGGTTTCGATGCGAGCGCACGCCCGATCGCGAGTTGCTGTTGCTGACCACCCGATAAATCGCCGCCGCGGCGATGTTGCATATCCTTGAGCACGGGGAACATCGTAAATATTTCCGCGGGAATATCGCCGACCTTGCCGCTTGTTTTGGCAGCGAGCCCCATCTGCAAATTTTCCATCACGGTGAGGCGCGCGAAAATCTCGCGGCCCTGCGGTACGTAAGCGATGCCCGCTGCGGCGCGATCGTAAGGCGCCATCGATGTGATTTCCTTATCGTCGAAAATAATTTTTCCGCTTTTGAGCGGAATCGCGCCCATCAAACCTTTGAGCAGCGTGGTTTTGCCGACACCGTTACGGCCGAGCAATACCGTGCACGCGCCGCTTGGCACAGCGAACGAAATATCGCGCAGCGTTTGCGAGCTGCCGTAGAATTGATTGAGGTTACTAACGCTCAACATGTCAGCGCCCTAAATAAACTTCGATGACTTTCTCGTCGTTCTGGACCTGATCCATCGGCCCTTCGGCGAGCACGCTGCCTTCGTGCAACACCGTGACTTTGCGCGCGATACGATTGATGAAATCCATATCGTGCTCGACCACCATGATCGAATGGTTGCCCGCGAGCGTGTTGAGCAACTCCGCCGTGCGTTCGGTTTCGTGATCGGTCATGCCGGCGACGGGTTCGTCGAGCATCAACAATTTCGGTTCCTGCGCGAGCAGCATGCCGATTTCGAGCCACTGTTTTTGCCCGTGCGAAAGCAGTCCCGCGCGCGTGTTCGCCTTGTCGGCCAGCTGAATTAAATCGAGAATTTCCGCGATGCGATCGCGCTGCCCGGAAGTCAACTTTCCGAACAGCGAATGCCAGATGCCCTTATCGGTTTTGATCGCGAGTTCGAGATTTTCGAACACGCTGTGCTGCTCGAACACGGATGGCTTTTGAAATTTGCGGCCGATACCGGCCTGCGCGATCGCGGGTTCGTTCAATTTCGTGAGATCGAGGGTCTGCCCGAAAAACACCGTGCCGGTATCGGGCCGCGTCTTGCCCGTGATCACATCCATCATCGTGGTTTTGCCGGCGCCGTTCGGACCGATGATGCAACGCAATTCACCGACATCGATCGACAGCGATAATTTATTCAGCGCGCGAAAGCCGTCGAAGCTGACGGTCACATCGTCGAGGTACAACACGACGCCGTGCGATATATCGAGTTCGCCCGGCGTGGAGAGATGCGCGGTGCCGGCGGTTCCCGATTGCGGAATGTTTTCGTATTGTGGCATTTCAAATATTCTCCGGTCCAGTTCCCTCTCCCTGCGGGAGTACCCGGAGGGCATAAAAGAGTTAGGGTGAGGGCTAACGGCGCTTGAATTACAACAATAAATGTTTAAGCATCGCTGCTGCCCTCACCCCTAACCCCTCTCCCGCGGGGAGAGGGGAATTTTGTGCGCCATTTCTGCAACAGACCGAGCACGCCGGTCGGCAGAAATAAAGTGACGAGAATAAAAATCAGGCCGAGGAAGTACAGCCAGATTTCGGGAAACGCGACGGTAAAAAAGCTCTTTGCGCCGTTGACGATGGCGGCGCCGAGCAGCGGACCGATCAACGTACCGCGCCCGCCGACCGCCGCCCAAATGGCGATTTCGATCGACGCCGCCGGCGACATTTCGCTCGGATTGATAATGCCGACCTGCGGCACGTACAGCGCACCGGCAATGCCGCAAATCACCGCCGACAACGTCCATATCGCGAGTTTGTAATGCAACGTCGTGTAGCCCGAAAACATCGCGCGGCTTTCGGCATCGCGAATCGCCGTGAGCACGCGGCCGAATTTGCTGTTGACGATGAAGCGCGATAGCAGCAGCAGCGCGAGCAACATCAGTCCCGTGATCACGAACAGCGCCATGCGCATTTCCGTCGTCGCTATCGGGATACCGGCGATGCGTTTGAAATCGGTGAAACCATTATTGCCGCCGAAACCCGTCTCGTTGCGAAAGAACAGCAGCATGAACGCATACGTCAGCGCCTGCGTGATAATCGACAGATACACGCCTTTAATGCGCGAGCGAAACGCAAAGTAACCGAACACCAGCGCGAGCACGCCGGGCGCCAGCACGACGAGCAACGCGCAATACCAGAAATGTTCGGTGAACGCCCAAAACCACGGATATTGCTTCCAGTTGAGAAACACCATGAAATCGGGCAGATCGCTTTGATAGACGCCGTCGTGGCCGATCTGCCGCATCAGGTACATGCCGAACGCGTAACCGCCCAGCGCGAAAAACAAACCGTGCCCCAGACTCAATATGCCCGTGTAACCCCAGACCAGATCCATCGCCAGCGCGACGATGGCGTAACACAGAATTTTTCCGCACAGCGCGACGGTGTAGTCGGAAATATGCAGCGCGCTGTTAGCCGGAATCGCCAAATTCAACACCGGAAAAATCACGCAGATAACCATCAACGCGGCGACGAAACCGGCCCAGCTTTTTTGAAACTTACGCATCGGCGGAGCGACCTTTCAACGCGAACAATCCCTGCGGACGTTTTTGAATGAAAAAAATAATGAAGACGAGCACGATAATTTTTGCGAGCACCGCACCCGAAACGCCTTCGAGAAATTTACTGATAATGCCGAGGCCGAGCGCGGCGTACACCGCGCCCGCGAGCTGGCCGACACCGCCGAGCACGACGACCATGAACGAATCGACGATGTAATGGCTGCCGAGATCGGGACCGACGTTGGTGATCTGCGACAGCGCCACGCCGGCGAGTCCCGCGATCGCCGAGCCGAGACCGAACGCGCGCATATCGACGCTCGCGGTATCGACGCCGACGCAGCTCGCCATGCCGCGATTCTGCGTCACCGCGCGCACGAACAGACCGAGCCGCGTCCTCGTCAGCAGCAGCCACATCAACAGCAATACCGCAACCGAAAAAATAATGATGGCGATGCGGTTATACGGCAGCGTTAGATTGGGCGCGACCGCGATGCCGCCCGACAGCCACGCGGGATTTTCGACGAGCACGTTCTGCGCGCCGAAGATCGAGCGCACGCTTTGCATCAGCATTAAGCTAATGCCCCACGTGGCGAGCAACGTTTCGAGCGGACGCCCGTACAGAAAACGAATGACGGTGCGTTCGAGCGCCATGCCGACGACACCGGTGACGATGAATGCGACGGGTATCGCCGCGATAATGTACGCGTCGAACACCGCCGGACAATGTGCGCGAAAAAAGTTTTGCACGACGTACGTCGAATACGCGCCCAGCATCATCATTTCGCCGTGCGCCATGTTGATCACGCCCATCAGGCCGTACGTCACGGCGAGCCCGAGCGCGGCGAGCAGCAGAATACTGCCGAGACTGACACCCGTGAAAATCTGGCCGATGAAATCGTAGACACGCAACTTGTGATCGATCGCATTGATCGAATTATGAATCGCCGCGCGCACATCGGCATCGGTTTCACCGCCGTCGGCGAGCCGCGTCGACAGCATCTGTTTGAAATTCTGGTTGGTGGTTTCACCGAGCAATTTCGCCGCTTTCAAGCGTTTGTTTTTGTCGGGACTTTGCAATTGCACGCCCGCTAAAATGCGCAGCAGCGATTCATGCAACTCCGTATCTTTCTCATGTTCTATCGCGCGTTCGAGCAGCGCCGATTTGCTGTCGTCGATATCGGCATCGCGCAGCGTATCTACGGCTGCGGCACGCACAGTGCGATCGGGATCCTGCAAATTCAAAAAAGCGATGCCCGCTTCGAGTTCGCCGCGTACTAGATTGTTGTTGATAACATCTTCGACATCGGAAGGCAGAGTTACCGCAGCACCTGTTACCGGGTCGGTAGCGCCGCCGCTGCTGTCGACTACAAATACTTTTTCGCCGGCGGTTTTGACGCTGTCATCGAGCAGCGCCTGCAAAAACGGTTTGGCGCTGCTATCGCCGTCGGCAACGACCTTGCCGATCGCAGCGATACGCGCATCGAAATCGCCGGTTGCGAGTGCGCTGCACTCTTCGGCGGTGAGTGCGATTACGCGAGCGCTACCTATTAATGTAATGAGCAGCACACCGCATCTTAATAGCGTATTGCGCACGAATTTATTTCTCCGAACTATTTAAATTGCACTTACAGGTCCCCTCTCCTTTAGACCCTTTAGGGCCCGCGGGAGAGGGGAATCGTTCGGGAATTTACATTTTTTCCGGTTCGTCTTTCTTGCCCTTGTCCTCAGGGATGTACGGGCTCCACGGTGTCGCTTTGATCGGACCCGGCGTTTTCCACACGACGTTGAATTGACCGTCGGCGCGCACTTCACCGATAAATACCGGTTTATGCAGGTGATGGTTTTTCGGATCCATTTCGATCGTGAAGCCATCGGGCGCCGCGAACGTCTGCCCCGCCATCGCTTTGATCACAGCGTTGACATCGGTGGTGCCGGCTTTTTCGACCGCTTGTTTCCACATATTGATGCCGATGTAACTCGCCTCCATCGGATCGTTCGTCAGCGGCTTGCTCGCACTCGCGAGACCTTTCGCTTTCGCGTATGCAGCCCACTTCGCTTTGAACGCATCGTTGGCGGGATTTTTCAGCGTCATGAAATAATTCCACGCCGCGAGTTGGCCCACCAGCGGTTTGGTGTCGACACCGCGCAACTCTTCTTCACCGACGGAAAACGCGACGACGGGAACGTCTTTCGCTTTGATGCCCTGGTTGCCGAGTTCTTTGTAGAACGGCACGTTGGAATCGCCGTTGATGGTCGAAATCACCGCGGTTTTTCCGCCCGCAGCGAATTTCTTGATATCGGCGACGATGGTTTGATAATCGCTGTGACCGAACGGTGTGTATTCTTCGACGATGTCTTTGTCTTCAATACCTTTCGAGTGCAGGAACGAGCGCAAAATTTTGTTAGTAGTGCGCGGATACACATAGTCGGTGCCGAGCAACACGAAACGTTTCGCGCCGCCGCCTTCTTTGCTCATCAAATATTCGACGGCGGGAATCGCTTGCTGGTTCGGCGCCGCGCCGGTGTAGAACACATTTTTGGAAAGCTCTTCACCTTCGTATTGCACGGGATAGAACAGCAATCCGTTCAACTCTTCGAATACCGGCAATACCGATTTACGCGACACCGACGTCCAGCAGCCGAACACGACGGCGACTTTATCCTGCGTCAATAATTGCCGCGCTTTTTCCGCGAACAGCGGCCAGTTCGACGCGGGGTCGACCACCACCGGCTCCAGCTTGTGACCGAGCACACCGCCGTTGGCGTTGATCTCGTCGATGGCCATGAGATCGACATCTTTCAGCACGCTTTCGCTGATAGCCATGGTGCCGGACAGCGAATGCAGAATGCCGACTTTGATCGGCGCTTTATCGGCCGCGAAAACGCTTGCCGTAGTTCCCAGTGTCAACGCGATACCCGCGGCGAGTGCGCTGAATTTTTTCATAAAAGTACGACTTTTCATAAAAGCACGACGTGGTTGCATGGCAATGTTCTCCTTAATTCACTCGAATACATTCAAATTAACCAAATATGCTCAACGGAAACTGAAAAAAGGCGAGGCAGCAATTGTCTTTTAAACAAAGGCCTCGCAATGGTTTCCAGGAGTCACAACGTTTTCTGGAAATGGGGCTTTTGAAACTAAAACATTAAAACTGCAACTGCACGCCGATGGTGAATTGATTCAGATCGGTGTTGCTGGCGAGCGGTGTTTTGTCGTCGGGTTTGCTGTCGGTATACGTCGCGCTGATCTTCGCGTTCGGACCCGCGATCACGTAATTGACGCCGACGTCGTACTGTTTGAAATTGCCGTCATACAGCAACACCGCGCCGTTTTCGCTGATCTTGTCGCGATCGAATTTCTGAAAGCGCACGTACGGCTGGAATTTGCCCCAACCCACCTGCTGCGGAAACAGATACGCCGCACCGAGCAAATACGCCTTGCCCTGCTGCAAGCCGCCGACGCCGCTGCTATTTTTGGTGGTATCGAATGCCGCTGACGTATCGACTTTGCCGTCGGTATCGTATTTGTACGCCGCACCTTCGAGCGTGACCGAGCCCGAACCGGTATCTTTGTTTTCGTATAACACGTCGATGTTGTAGCCGGTGTAATTGCCTTTATCGGCGGCGGTGCCGGCACCGTCGCTTTGCGTTTGCACGACTAAACCGATCGTGAAAATATCGGCGGCGCCGTAATAGGTGCTGCCGGTGTAGTACGCCGGCGCCAATTCCGGATCGAGCAGATTGATCGCGACGCGGCCCGCGTACAATAAATTGCCGGACTCGCTCGATGCCCCGCTCACATTGTTGTGACCTTGAAACGCGCCGACCGAGTACACCACTTTCTTGTCGACATTGCCCCACGCCAGCACGCCGTTATCGCGGCCGACGGCGTAGCTCGGGTATTGCGACACCAGTCCCGGATAACTCCACGCCAATAAATAATACGGACCGTCGAGATTCGAGCGATCGCTCGGCGGCAGCATGCGGCCGAACCAGACGTTGAATTCGGGCATCGGTTCGAATTGCGCGATACCGTCGATCACCTGCACGCTGTTATCCGATTTCTTTTCGGTGTTGAACGTGGCTTTGATGTATTTGTTGAGCGATGCGCCCATGTACAGACGGATGCTGTCGAGCGAGAAATCCTCGCTGCGCGATTTGCCATCCGGCGCGCCTTTTTCCGCGCTGGTGAAACTGCTGCGCAGACCGAAGCCCACGCTCACCGATTGATCCGGCCCAATCGTGATCGTGCCGCCGGCGTGCACTATTCCAGGTAAAAGTCCGGCGCCAATCACTGCCGCGCACAGTGCGCGCAATTTAATTTTGCTGTTTCCGGTCTGACTCATTCGCGAGAACCTCTTGTAAAGGACCATGCCGATTGTCCAGCTTCCCCAATTTCAATCGGCTGTGTGGGCATTAGAGGTTTTCGACCGCACATGAACAATGCGTCAAATGACGTACTCCAAAAATTGCTCGCGCTGCACAAAAATGTGTCGGATACAAATAATTTGCTCTGTCGCAGCGCATTGAAAATATTTCTACGGAGTTCGAATAGTCCCCTCTCCTTTAGACCCTTTAGGGCCCGCGGGAGTACCCGGAGGGCATAAAAGGGTTAGGGTGAGGGCAAGCGAGGTTTAAATTGGCGATTAAATGAATTTTGGCATCGTAGCCCTCACCCCCAGCCCCTCTCTCACAGGGAGAGGGGAGAAACGGCTCATAGATTGCAATAGATCGCGTTTATGCATCGACAATAATTCGCTGAAATAACGATAGGATTCGCGATGGGAGAATACCGGCCGCAGCGCATCTTCAATATCCGCCGCGATTACAACGCCTGGGTCGCCAACGAAACGCTCGAAGACTACGCGCTGCGTTTCGCGCCGCGCGCGTTTCGCAAATGGTCGGAATTTCGCGTCGCCAATACCGCGTTCGGCTCGATTTCGTTTCTCGTGCTCGAAGCGATCGGCGGCTCGCTCACGATCACCTACGGCTTCAGCAACGCCTGCATGGCGATACTTGCGGTCGGGCTCGTGATTTTTCTGACGGGTTTTCCGATCGCGTATTACGCCGCCAAATACAACATCGACATGGATCTGCTCACACGCGGCGCCGGTTTCGGCTACATCGGCTCGACGCTGACCTCGCTGATTTACGCGTCGTTCACGTTTACATTATTCGCGCTCGAAGCATCGATCATGTCGCTGGCGCTGCAGCTGTATTTGAATATTCCGCTCGCGGCCGCGCATTTGCTCAGCGCCATCGTGGTGATCCCGCTCGTCACCTACGGCATCACCAATATCAACCGTTTGCAGTTATGGACGCAGCCGATCTGGCTGTTATTGCTGGCGCTTCCGTATGGCGCGGTGTTGATTAAAGAGCACGCGGCACTGCCGGGATTGTTGGCGTTCACCGGCAGCGATGCGACCAATACATTTGCATGGGTGCCATTCGGCGCGGCGACCACGGTTGCGTTCGCGATGATCGCGCAGATCGGCGAGCAGGTGGATTTTCTGCGTTTCCTGCCCGCGAAGACGCGCGCAAATCGCATGCGCTGGTGGAGCGCCGTCATCGTTGCCGGGCCCGGCTGGATTGTGTTCGGTATTTTGCGCCAGCTCGGCGGCGCGTTTCTGGCGTATCTCGCGATCAAATACGGTGTCGGCGCTGCGCACGCGCACGAACCGTCGCAAATGTTTTTGATGGCCTATCGCTATCTGACGGGCAACTCGTCGCTCGCCATCACAGCCACCGTTCTGCTCGTCGTCGTTTCGCAAATCAAAATCAATGTGACGAATGCCTACGCGGGATCGCTGGCGTGGTCGAATTTCTTTTCGCGGCTCACGCACTCGCATCCGGGCCGCGTCGTCTGGCTCGTGTTCAACGTCGCGATTGCGTTATTGCTGATGGAGCTCGGTGTGTTCAACGCGCTCGAACGCGTGCTCGGTTTATTCTCGAATGTCGCGATCGCGTGGATCGGCGCGCTCGTCGCCGATCTCATTATCAACAAGCCGCTCAAATTGAGTCCGTCCTACGTCGAATTCAAGCGCGCCTATTTGCACGACATCAATCCAGTCGGCGTATTTTCGACGATGCTTGCGTCGCTGATTTCGATCGCCGCTTATCTGGGATTGTTCGGCGAACTCGCGCAGGCATTTTCGGCATTTCTCGCGCTCTGCATCGCTTTTATTTCGGCGCCGATTCTCGCGCTCGTCACGCGCGGCCGCTTCTACATCGCGCGCGACCGCGATGTCTGGCTCGAAGGCAGCAGCGCCACCGACAAATGCTGCATTTGCGGCAATCGCTTCGAGCGCGAAGATAACGCCTACTGTCCGGTTTATCAGGGTACGATTTGCTCGCTGTGCTGCACGCTCGACGCGCGCTGCCGCGATGCCTGCAAACCGCAGGCGCGGCTCGAAGATCAGTTGCAAAATCTCGCCAATCGTTTTCTGCCGCAACGCCTGTCGCCGCAAGTGAAGCTGCGGCTGCTGCAATTCGTGCTGCTGTATTTATTGCTATCGGGATTGACCGGCATTTTCGTCGGCGTCATTTACTATCAGGATGTGTTGTCGATCTCGATTGCGGAGCATTACTACGCGACGCTGCTCTACAATAATTTCATCAAAATTTATTCGTGTTTAACGATATTTCTCGGTCTCGGCACCTGGTGGTTGATTCTGAATAACGAAAGCCGCCAGGTCGCACAGGAAGAATCGAACCGGCAAACGCAGCTGTTATTGAAGGAGATCGAAGAGCACCGCAAGACCGACGCGAAATTGCAGCAGGCCAAGGAATCAGCCGATCGCGCCAATTTAGCGAAAAGCCGCTTCCTCACCGACATGAGCCACGAAATTCGCACGCCGCTCAACAGCATTCTCGGCTACGCGCAAATACTGCGCAAAGACGCCAGCATTCCCGCACATCGGCGCGACGCGATGGCCATCATTCAAAACAGCGGCGAACATTTATCGCGGCTGATCGAGGATATTCTCGATATCGCGCGCATCGAGGCGCGTAAATTCGATTTGAAACGCGCGCCGATCGACTTTCCCGCATTCATCGAGCAGATGGTGCGCATGTTCAAGCAGCCGGCCGAAAGCAAGGGACTCGCGTTTCGCTGCCAGATGCTGTATCAACTGCCGCGTTATATTCGCGGCGATGAGCACCGGCTCGGCCAGATTCTTATCAACCTGCTCGCGAACGCGGTAAAATTCACCGACAGCGGCGAAGTCGTACTGCACATCGAATACAGCGGGCAGGTCGCGGTTTTCAATATCGTCGATACCGGCGCCGGCATTCCCGAAGATCAACGCGAAGAAATTCTGCAACCGTTTCGCCGCCTCAACAATCCCAACGGCAACGCCGTCGCCGGCAACGGCCTCGGTTTGACCATCAGTAAAATTCTCACCGAAATCATGGGCGGCGAATTGAGTATTCGCAGCAATTATCCGCGCGGCAGTATTTTTACCGTGCGCCTTTTCATGCCCGAGCTGCACGATATCGCCGCCACCATCGAAGAGTCTGAGATTATCGGTTACTTGGGCCGCCGTCTTACGGTGTTGATCGCCGACGATCAGATCGAACACCGCGAATTATTGAAATCGGTATTGGCGCCGCTCGGTTTTGCCCTGCACGAATCGACATCGGGCGAGGACTGTTACGAACAGGCCTTGCTGTTAAAACCCGATTTGATTTTGCTCGACATGGTGATGGGCGGCATGGACGGTATCGAGGTGACGCAAAAATTGCGCGGCGCCGGCTGTCTTTCCAGCATTATCGTGGTGAGCGCCAGCGCTTTTCAAAGTCATCGTCATCAAGCCACCGCTGCCGGTTGCGATAATTTTGTCGCCAAACCCATCCAGATCGACGAGCTGTTGCGCAAAATCAAATTGCATCTGAGCCTCGACTGGGTTTACGCCGGACAGGAATTGCCGGTGAATCACGTTGTGGCCGCGGCGCCGATGCAGATTCCGCCCGCGCCATATCTCGGTGAACTCGCGGAGTTCGCGCGCATCGGCGATCTGCGCGGCCTCGCCGATAAATTGCACGCGCTCGCGGCGCAGGAACCTGAATACGTGGCATTCGTTTCGCATTTGCAAAATCTGTCGCGCGAATTTCGGTTGGCGGATATCAAGCGGTTATTAAAATCCCCTCTCCCTGCGGGAGAGGGAGAATACGAGCGAAGAAAATGACAGAACAAACTACACACTCTCAAGGCACCGTGATGATCGTCGACGACACGCCGGCAAATCTCGCGGTGTTGTCCGATGCGCTCGAAGAATCGGGTTATCGCGTGCTCGTCGCCACCGATGGTTATTCCGCACTGGAACAATTGCGCTTTATCAAACCCGACGTGATTTTGCTCGATGGCATGATGCCGGGCATGGACGGCTTTGAAACCTGTCATCGCGTCAAACAGCGCGAAGAGACGCGCGACATCCCGATTTTATTTATGACCGCGCTCGGCGACATCGATAATTTGCTGCGCGGTTTCAGCGAGGGCGCAATCGATTACATCGTCAAACCGTTTCGCAACGAAGAGGTACTCGCGCGTGTCGGCGCGCACGTCGCGCGCGGGCGCATGATGGCGCGGGCCGAACAGGCGCTCGCGGAAAGCGGTTTGTCGGCATTGGCGATCGATGCGCGCGGCGCGATCACGTGGATTACAGCGCGCGCCGCTGCGCTGCTCGAAGAATTTTTCGAGTGCGAGCCATCGCAAATACTGCCGCCGGCATTGCTCGACCTGGCGCTGATGCACGCGGCCGCTACCGAAAGCGCCGGCGCGGGAAAATTCGACTTCAAGAATTTATCGGTGAAAATTGCCGAGTGCGCCGGTCGAACCGAATATTTATTGTTGCTGCAAAAAGCCGGCAGCGATTGGGATCTCGACGCGTTGCGCAGCGATCTCGGTTTGACCGCCCGCGAAGCCGAAATTTTGATGTGGATCTCGCGCGGCAAAACCAACCGCGATATCGGTATGATTCTCGATTCGAGCCCGCGCACGGTCAACAAGCACCTCGAACACATTTTCGAGAAATTGGGTGTGACCACGCGCAGCGCCGCCGTATCGAAGGCGCTGCAACGGGTCAAGGAAAATTAAAACTGCAACTGCACGCCGATGGTGAATTGATTCAGATCGGTGTTGCTGGCGAGCGGTGTTTTGTCGTCGGGTTTGCTGTCGGTATACGTCGCGCTGATCTTCGCGTTCGGACCCGCGATCACGTAATTGACGCCGACGTCGTACTGTTTGAAATTGCCGTCATACAGCAACACCGCGCCGTTTTCGCTGATCTTGTCGCGATCGAATTTCTGAAAGCGCACGTACGGCTGGAATTTGCCCCAACCCACCTGCTGCGGAAACAGATACGCCGCACCGAGCAAATACGCCTTGCCCTGCTGCAAGCCGCCGACGCCGCTGCTATTTTTGGTGGTATCGAATGCCGCTGACGTATCGACTTTGCCGTCGGTATCGTATTTGTACGCCGCACCTTCGAGCGTGACCGAGCCCGAACCGGTATCTTTGTTTTCGTATAACACGTCGATGTTGTAGCCGGTGTAATTGCCTTTATCGGCGGCGGTGCCGGCACCGTCGCTTTGCGTTTGCACGACTAAACCGATCGTGAAAATATCGGCGGCGCCGTAATAGGTGCTGCCGGTGTAGTACGCCGGCGCCAATTCCGGATCGAGCAGATTGATCGCGACGCGGCCCGCGTACAATAAATTGCCGGACTCGCTCGATGCCCCGCTCACATTGTTGTGACCTTGAAACGCGCCGACCGAGTACACCACTTTCTTGTCGACATTGCCCCACGC
The DNA here is from genome assembly GCA_964500675.1 of uncultured Verrucomicrobiaceae bacterium. Taxonomy (GTDB): domain Bacteria; phylum Pseudomonadota; class Gammaproteobacteria; order Pseudomonadales; family CAMLJR01; genus CAMLJR01. The sequence continues at coordinate 901,029 of CAZCNY010000001.1, forward strand.
CAGCACGCCGTTATCGCGGCCGACGGCGTAGCTCGGGTATTGCGACACCAGTCCCGGATAACTCCACGCCAATAAATAATACGGACCGTCGAGATTCGAGCGATCGCTCGGCGGCAGCATGCGGCCGAACCAGACGTTGAATTCGGGCATCGGTTCGAATTGCGCGATACCGTCGATCACCTGCACGCTGTTATCCGATTTCTTTTCGGTGTTGAACGTGGCTTTGATGTATTTGTTGAGCGATGCGCCCATGTACAGACGGATGCTGTCGAGCGAGAAATCCTCGCTGCGCGATTTGCCATCCGGCGCGCCTTTTTCCGCGCTGGTGAAACTGCTGCGCAGACCGAAGCCCACGCTCACCGATTGATCCGGCCCAATCGTGATCGTGCCGCCAGCGTGAACCTGCGACGACAGCAACGCCGTCCCCGCCAGCGCGGCGCTTAACGCGCAACGCTTGAAAGCGTTGCGCCGAATCTCTGAACGCATAGTATCGCCGAGCATTTGAGTTGTTTTGTCAAAAATTTGAGTGGTTTTACCAAACATTTGAGTAGTTTTACCAGGCATTTGAATTGCTCCCCAAAGAGTAACCGTGAACTGAATTGTGAAGGCGTCCCGACTAAAGCGTGCGAGCATGTGTTTGTTGTTGTATACATCGATGCAATCTGCAAAGCACTTTGCATGCCACCCGATTCGCACTGAAATTGAATTCGTTCTCGCAATAAATCGCGAATTTTTAGCGGGTTTTCCGCTCGATTTTTTGTTTTAGATTCGGAATTTTGACAATGTCATTCACCACTTTTGACAATGTCAATGCCGCGCTCGCACTGAATTAGCACCGAAGAAAATTTCCTGCCCTTAGAGCGCGCACGACTTATTTCCTCGCCTCCCAAACTTGTAGCGTGCGCGCGAAGGCACAGCCCTTGCTTTATCGAAATAGCGACGCGAAAAAACCGCTGCACTATTTTCCATTCCCACCTTACTTAAAAAATAGGGCCGGCATGAACTGAGGTATTCGTATTATGAACACGCCGCACACCGAGCACGCACAGATCAGCGACGCGCTGATTCTCGAAGCGACGCGCATACTCAGCAAAGCCGCGCCGACCGAGCAAAAAATCGTTAACGTATTGCGCCTGTTATCGGAATGGGCACAACTCTATTACGGCCGCGTGCTGCTGCCGAATTACAGCGCCAACGAATTGCAGCCGGCGTATTCCTACGGACTCAATCGCGAACGTTTGCTGCGCGGCGATTACAGCGTCGCTTTCGACCAGGGACTTACCGGTGCCGTCTGGCGCACCGGGCAATTGGCGCTCGTCACCAACGTCATGGATGAACCGATTTTTTTAACGCGCATCGCCGAACCCATCGACGGAAAAAAAACCGGCGTGGGTTTTATTTCGCTGCCGATTATTGCCGATGGCAAAGCGATCGGCGTGTTATCGGTGCAGCGCCGCGCCGACTCGACGCGCCTGCATTCCCAAGACGTCGATCTGCTGCGCGTCATCGCCGCGATGCTCGGCTCCGCGCTGTTATTAATGTGTCAGCCTGTGCAATACCACGTCAGCATCGAGACGATGAACAGCGAAAATAGCCGCCTGCATCAACTCTGCGCCGCGAACGGCATCGTCGGCAACAGTCCGTCGCTGCTCGCGGCGGTGAAACAAATCGACAACGCCAAAAATAGCGATGCGCCGATTTTATTGCTCGGCGAATCGGGTACCGGCAAGGAAATGTTCGCGGCGATGGCGCATAAACTAAGTCAGCGCCAGCGCGGCCCGTATATTCCGCTCAATTGCGCGGCGATTCCCGATCAACTGCTCGAATCCGAATTATTCGGTCATGAGAAGGGCAGCTTCACCGGCGCGCACAAGAATAAAAAGGGTAAATTGCAACAGGCCGAAGGCGGCACGTTGTTTCTCGATGAGATCGGCGATATGCCGCTCGATCTGCAAGTGAAGTTGCTGCGCGTGTTGCAGGATCGCAAAGTGCAACCGGTGGGCAGCGATTATCCCGTCGATGTGAATTTTCGCATCATCACGGCAACGCACGTGAATTTGAAACAGGCGGTCGAATCGGGCCGCTTCCGTCTCGATTTATTTTTCCGCTTGAATGTAATGCCGATTGCATTGCCGCCGCTGCGCGAACGCCGCAGCGACATCCCGCTACTCGCACACTATTTTCTCGAACGCTACCAAGGTATGTATCGCCGCCAATTAAGTTTCACCGCTGGCGTGGTTGAACATCTGCAAGCGTACGCGTGGCCGGGCAATATTCGTCAATTGCAAAACGTGCTCGAACGCGCGGTGTTGCAAGCCGAAGGCTCGCTGCTCACGGCCGAGCACATTGAAATGATGCTCGCTGACGAAAGCGAATTGCATCCGCAACCATCGACACCGAGCGGCGCGCCGCAATTGAGCGCGGTGAAATCCGAGAAAAAAGTCGAAGCCGAACCGCGCTATCGTCCGTACGTGCGTGTCGCCTCGCAGGATCGCGCGCAAATTATGGAGGTGCTGCAACGCACGGGCGGCAATCAGACCAAAGCGGCGGAATTACTCGGCATGACGTTGCGACAACTGCGGTACCGGCTGGCTAAGCTGGCGTAAATTTTACGCGCCGACTGACACTGCACTGATTATTCGCGCGGGTGTTTGCGCGCCAATTCGCTGTGCACGATACTGCGGAGCACATTTACGGCGCAGCGACGCAGATCTTCATCATCGAAGGTTTTAGTCTTTAATTCCGCGCGAAGCTGCTTTTTACAATAACGGCTGCCCGGCATAATCAGATCGTTACCCGCTTTCATACATAAACCATTACTGGCAAAACCCTTGCCTGTCGCCATCCAATCCGTCATCACGATGCCGTCGTAACTCCATTCGTTGCGCAGCACTTTGGTACACAGATCGCGACTGTTGGCGGCATACACGCCATTGACTTTGTTGTAGGCGGACATCACGCCCTTGGGTTTTCCCTCTTTTACCGCGATTTCAAAACCGCGCAGATAAATTTCGCGCAATGCGCGCTCATTCACATTGCTGGAAACCTGGAATCGATTTTCTTCCTGATTGTTTGCGCAAAAATGTTTAATCGTCGCATAGTTGCCAGCGATGCTCTGACAACCCCGGGTGATCGCGGCTGCGAGCTTGCCGGTCAGCAAGGGATCTTCGCTGAAATATTCGAAATGGCGCCCGCAGAGAGGGTTTCTGTGAATATTCATGCCCGGCGCCAGCCAAAATGTCACACCGTATTCGCTCATCTCCGCACTCACGGCACGCCCGACTTCTTCGAGCAACTCCACATTCCACGTTTGCGCCAGCGCCAGCTCGACCGGAAAGGCCGTGGTGAATTGATAGAGCAAGCGGTCTCTTTTCGGATTGCCGAACAGAAATTTTTTTATCAGCCTCGGCATGTATTTCATTATTTCGATCATGGGGTCGATCATTCTGATCGAGCCCCGCTTGCTCAATGCCGATGTTTTCAGCAAACGCAATCCGGCCGGACCATCGGCAAACGTTATGTTGATGACATCTTTCTCGATCAACGTCGATGTGGTATTTCCGGCCGCGCCGGGCGCCGTGAAAAAGCTATTGCTGAATAGCATGCTATTTAAACCGGCGCCAACCACGAGATCGATCATATCCGCCGTGGTCAGCCGGTCGAGCAGGCGGTCCACCTTCGCATCGCTGTCCATTCTCGGTTTCTCGTAACGATGCACGACCGTTGCGAAGCTCTGCGACGGTAACGCAAAGCGCGGCAGCGCGGACACATCATCCGCATGAATCACCCGCGGCGCGTCGATCTCTTTTATTTTTTGTCTTAACTCACAGATGTTCTCGTGTTTTGATACCACGACATCGCTATCGAGCGTGACAACGGCAAAAGGTCGTGTATTTTTCGAGGAATTGCCGATGCGAACGATGTACTCGCCTCGGCTCAGGATAAAGCTTGCGCTCTCTTCCACATAATTCGCCAGCCATTTAAAGTCGATAGCAATGATTATCCGCTGAACCTCGCCGGGTTCCAGTGTTTTGGTTTTGGCAAATGCTGCGAGCATTTGGTACGCCGTGGGCGACTGTGTTTGCGGACAGCTGATGTAAACCTGTACGACCTCTTTCCCCGAGTATTTAGCACCGGTATTTTTTACATCGATCTTCACCGCGACGATATCTTTTTCGACGACCGCATCGACAAACTGGATATCGAAATCGGTGTAGCTCAATCCGTATCCGAAAGCGTAACGCGGCGCTACCTGAAACGTATCGAAATAGCGGTAGCCGACGTAGATCCCTTCACGATAATTTTCATCGTTCAAATCACCATTCAAATAGCTGTATTCGCGCGCGAACGGAATATCGCTATATCTTTTAGCCCAAGTGTCTGTAAGTTTTCCCGATGGCGCTACGTTGCCCGCCAAGATATCGGCGAGTGCCGTTCCGCCTTCGGTGCCCTGCTGACAAAAAAATATCAGTGCATTGATGCCCGGTATTGCGTCGAGAAAGCTCACATCGAACGGAGCGCCGACATTGATAACAACAATGGTGTTCGCGTACGCCTGCGCGCATTTCTCGATATTGCCGCGCTCGATATCCGACAAGCTGTAATCGCAGGATTCCAACCTGCGATCGCCACCTTCGCCGGCCTGACGCGCAATCACGTATATGCAGGTGTCGGTTGCGCTGTCGTGAATGTCGTTTTCGGTGATCGCGCGGCCGTAGGGATAGCGGTAGGGATTTGCCATGATATTGGCGAGGCCGGCCATATCGAATCGGAAAAATTTTTTGGCGGCGGTAGCGGCATATTTTTCTTCGCCGCGCCTAAATTCCTGCAAGTAGTCGTCGATCCATTGCAGCGTACCGATGGTAAAACCCGCTTTCTGCAATCCCTCCAGAATGCTGACGTTGTAGCGCGCGTTGACCTCACCCGAACCGGTGCCGCCCTTGATCGTCAATTGCGCACCGGCGCCATACAAAGCGATCCGGCCCGGCTTGACCGGCAGCGCGCCATCATTTTTTAACAACACCACGCCTTCAACAGCAGCGCGATATGCGACAAGCCGATTCCGCCGTTCGCGCTCGGTTTCGCTCGAATTAAAGGTTGCATTGGTTCGCAGCATACGTTCCGGAGTTTTATCGTTCACGGCGGGTTCGATTTAATGCACGACCACGCGCACCCGCTCAAGATTTTGTACGCGCGTAAATGGCGTGCTCGCATCGCCCTGGCGCTGCGCGGCGACGCGCAGCGTGGGAAAATAAATTCCGGCTTTGGCAAATGTGTACGTGCGCTGCAACGTAACGCGGCTGTTCGTTGTGCGCTTGTTGTCGAGCGACTCCTTGACGGGAAAATCGCCAACATCCTCGAAATCCCATTCGGCGCTTACAATACTGCCGGCGCCGGCGGGTACGTCTATCGCAGCGGAAAACTCGACCGCTTCGCCGGCTTTGACATCGGCGCGCTCGCGGCCATTTGCCGTCAGTACAATCACCGGTTGAATGCCGTTGCGTTCGGCTGCGGTTGGCGCTACGACCACCTGGCCATCGACAATTTTGTAATGCGTCGTGGCCGGCGGCGGCACATCTTTTTCAACCCATGCGGAAAGATCGCGCAGCGCCTGTTGCAGCGCGCCGAGATAACTGATCGTGTGCGTGGGATCTTCCTGCTTGGTGAAATCGCCGTGCAGTGCGTGATCGATGTACCACAGACGAAAATTCGCATCGGTTTTATCGCCGAGATTGGCGCTGACCTTCGCGCGATACCAGTCGGCCTGCCACGGAAACGCTTCGCGATCCCACAGCGATTCCAGCACAATCATTTTGCCGTGAAATTTTCCATTTTGAACGGTGCCCGAGGCGTTGGCGGCGAAGATCGGACCCAGCAACAGCGGACGCTGCGGATAAATCGGTTGGCCATCGGCAGTGCGAAATTGATCCCAAACGTAATAATCCTTGCTCGGCACTTGATGGCGATAATAGGTTTGCGCCGCGAGAAAATTGCTGTTGTCGACTTGCACGGCATCGCCCGGTTTGATTGCCTGCAACACCTGTTGATCGGCAACACCGATCACCACGACGTCGCCAGCGATGCGCCGCAACTCGATGGATTTACCCGCGGCGGCGCCGGTTTTTATGATCAGATCGCCGCCGAGAAAATTCACATCGGGCGGCGTGCCGCCGAGTTGAAATGCCACGGGAATTTTCGCCGCTTTATCCTGCAATCTCTGCCAGGCTTTGTCGGCGCTGCCCTTGCTCTGACCGGGCATGCGGTGAATATTCAAAAGACGCGCACTCGCATCATCGGCGGTAATGATTTGTTTGATCGTGCTGGAGTATTGAATGCGCGCCTTGAGCAGCGACGCGGGCGGATTGGCGCCGAGGTAACCTGGCTTGCTCCAGAAGTCGCTGAAATAACTTGGATCGGCTTTAACGATGCCGGGATACAGCACTGAAAACGCGTGCACACCCATGGTCTTGTAGCCGAACCATGATTTAGGTGGAAAACCCATGCGCGTGACTTCGCGCAGCGCGTCGCGCTCTTCCTGATTCAAGCCGGCGTACATATCGCCGCTGCCGCCCGGCTCAAGCGCATCGACGATCTGCGGAAATTTTTCCCACAACACACGCATCGCATACATGCGCGCCGAAAATACATTCGGAATCGCCATCGGCGAACCCACCACGAACGGCACGCAGCCGTCCCAGACACCGACTGTATTTTCCGCGCCGCCGATGGTGCGAAACGCGCCGCCGCTACCGCCGAAAGCGTAACCGTAAGGGCGCTTGCCGCCATAAAAATGTTGCGCGACCACGCGCGAATATTGCGCGGCAGCCGCGTTCGCACGATAAGCGCCGATGGTTGGATCGATACCGGAGCCCGGCATGCCCAGCCCTTTCGCACCGCCGCCATTGGTTTCAACGAAATAGGCGCCGCTCGAAATTGCAAAACCGATTTTGTCCTCTTCACCTTCGCCGTGCTGCGACAGATTTTCGCTGTCGGGTACGGGCGTGATGTATTGAAAAAAACGCCCCTGATATTTTTCTTTCGGCGGAAAATAAAACGAAAAACGCGTATCGGTATCCTTGAAGCCACCGTGCACATAGCGATGGCGCACCGGCTTATCGCGCCATTCGTCGATATCGACATAGGGTTTGTTGAACAGTGGATCGGAGACGCCACTCACCTCCGCATGAAGCCGCTCGCAACCCGCGAATATTGAAAAAAATACCAGCAAAAAAAATTGCATGCGGACAACGCCAGTACCGATTGTGTTAGTTAACATAAGAGGCTCAGCGGGCAAGTAAGAGATTACTATTGATGGAATCGAGCGACTTAGGAATTGAAGTTGCGCGACCGTATCACGATTCACGCAACTTCTTTAAATTTCAAATCCAACTTCTTTCAGACTATTTGAATTTTGCATCCAGTCGAACTCCCGCATAGCGGAATGCGTTTTGATCGGTGGTTCCGTTAATAACGATCCCACCCAAATTTGCGAGTACCGGATCGCTCATCAAATTCGTGTAATAATGTTTATCGAACACATTGTTCACGAAAAATTGCACCCGATAGCGGTCATCGTGAGTATTGATGCCCGCGTAAAGATTCATAATGCCGTATGCTGCTTGCTGTGTGTTCGGATCGTTGAAGGTATCGAAATGCATCTTGCCCTGATACCGATAGAACGCTCCAAAATTGCCATCGAACGCGAGCGACGGCAGGAAAATCGTATAATCCGCCGCTGCGGTGTATTTCCAGCGCGGCGCTTCGGGCATATCGGCACCGTTCAAATCCTGAGTATTATTAACGCAACCTTGCATCGCTTCCTGCCCCGTATAACACGGCGCACCTGCGTACTTCACAATTTTTGCGTCCATGTAAGCCGCATTAAAATCAAAGCGCAGTGCGTCGGTCGCTTGCAAAGCGGTCGATAATTCCACCCCTTTGGTTTCAACCTCGCCAATTGCATACGTGCGAATGATCGGTGGCGTAGCGCTGGGATCGGTACTTTGAATCTGATAGTTGTCGTATTTGGTCCAGAAGCCGTCGATATTGAAGAGCATGCGATCATCAAGCCAATGGCTTTTCAAACCGATTTCAATACTCTTCGCAACCTCGCTTTTAAGTGGTTGCAATCCGCCGGGACTCGTTACACCGACGAGACCGCTCTTGTCAAAATTCTCGAGATCGTAAGCCTCACCGCTCTCGGTGCGCGCAAACGTAACGTAACCGTTCACGCTATTAGTGAAATTATGTTTGAAGCTGAGTTCGCCCGCAAAAAATCCATACGAGGAAGCGCCGGAAAAATCGCCCAGCGGATAGTTTTCTACTCCGTTAATCACGCGTCCGGCGATATCATTCATGCGCCAGGTGTACGCGTTCTTATCGCGCTGATAACGAAGACCCGCGGTGAGCGAATCATCGTCGGTGAAATTGTAAGTGGCGCGCCCAAATAAAGCCCCACTTTTGATGTCGTCGGAACGATCCCAATCGATCGCACCAAATACTTGACCCGGCCGCACGTAGGGCTGTTTGAGATCGGATTCGGAATAAATGCCGCCGATAATATAGGTCCACGGATCCATATCCTCGGAAACGAGACGCAGCTCCTGACTAAAATAATTCGTCGCGATGTCCGCGTACTGCTTTAAATCGGGCTCATTGAATGGCCCAATACGCGGCCCACCAAACAGCACAATCGTGCTCGGCTGATTGCTTTTTTGATAATTCGTCAGCGAACTCAGCGTACCGAGCCGATCGATATCGTAGTCGACATGTAAACTGATTCCGCGATCGCGCGTCTTTGAAAAACCATGCTCGGGTGAAAATGTTTCGCGCGAAAATTTCTTACCATTCCAAAGCGGGTAGTAATTCGCTACCGCCGCGGCTGCTGCGGGCGATACATACGCAAAACCGTAGCCGCCCGAACCGAGAGCAGCCGGCCGCTGCATGTATCCCTCCATATAGTATCCGGTCAAAGTCGCCGTGAGCGCATCGCTTGGCTGCCACTGTAATTTTCCGCGCCCGCCCTTGTTGTCCGTGTCGCCGATGTGTTCGCCTTCCAGCGGGCTATAAATATCGCCATCGCGGTGATCTTTGTAACCCGAGAGACTGAATGCAAATTGATCATTGATAGGAGCGCTGCCATAAACGGTACCCCGTATCTGCCCATCGGTGGTTCTGAGAAATCCCACATCGAATTCTGGAGTGCGCGATGGCGCGCGCGTGGTAATACTGATCAAACCGCCCGCCGCGTTGCGGCCCGACAATGTGGATTGCGGACCCGCAAAAACCTCTACACGCTCAACATCGATAAGATTATTGGCTAGTGTCGAAAACGTCGGCTGCGCGATTTCATCGACCAGAACGCCGGTTTTCGATTGCACACCGACCGATGAGGTGATGGTTTTTATCCCACGGATCGCCGGAGCCGACGAGTACTGATTGCTGGTGCCCGAAGTGCTCGTAATCGAAGGTACAGTCGCGGCCAACGCATTCAAATCGGAGGTCGCGGCTTTATTGAAGTCGTCCTGCGTTACCACATCCACCGATTTCGGCACATCCTGAATGTTCTCGATACGTTTTTGCGCGGTGACCAGTACTTCTTCTATCGCAACGGGGTGTTGCGGCGGGCCATCCTGCGTGGCCGCGGAATCCGCCATCGCTGCGGACGCGACCCCCGCCGTAACACCGCACGCGGTGATGAGAACTTTCAGATCGAGCCTGGTATTCATGGATGATTTCCCCTACGCCCGCGCGCGCCTTCGTTCGCGATCGAATTATTTAGATTTATGAGCTCACTGGAAAAAGCCAATCGATAACGGGTCAAAGTATCGCCCAGTATGACAGCGCTGTCAATTGGAGGCATTCTGTGCTTTGCTTAGCTCGCGGTCTTTGTGAACAATACGCAGCGAAAAACCCAGCAACCCGAAGTGGAGCCAAAATCCATTGAAATCCGTTGTCACCCTCAATGAGGTCGCTCGTCTCGCCGGCGTATCGCCTAAAACCGTGTCGCGGGTCATCAATGAAGAGGCTTACGTTAAGGATGCCACGCGCGCAGCCGTGCACAAAGCCATCGCCACGCTGGGTTATCGCCCCAATCTCGCCGCGCGCTCACTCGCAAGCTCGCGCAGTTTTCTGATCGGTTTAATCAGCATGCGCATGGACGCTTATATTTTTAGCTCGATGCACGCGAACGGCGTGCACGCCTGCCGCGAGCGAGGCCTGCATTTAATTGTCGAAGAATTGGAAAACCTCGACCGCGGTTCATTGCGACAACTCGAACACAGCATCCGGCAGATGCGCTTCGAAGGCGTGATCGTGTCGCAGCTATCCGATCAACCTGAAATTCTGAATTTGTTGGAGCGCATGCAGGTTCCGTACGTGCGCATGGCGCCGACGATCGATTTGAAGCGATCCGATTCGGTGAAAAGCGATGTCGCGCAGGGTTTGAAATTATTGGCGGAACATTTCTGGGAACTCGGACACCGCCGCATCGCCGTGGCATCGCCCGAGCAACGCTGGCGCAATGTTATAAAGGAACGGCTGATCGAGTTGGGCTGCGATCCCAAACAGATTTTGACGCTGCCCGTAAATTGGCGGAAATCGCCGGTGGAGGCAGGCAGCGAACTCGCCGCAACCGTATTGTCGCAACGCGATCGCCCCACCGCGGTTTACGCGTTCAACGATGAAATGGCCGCGGGATTTATCAGTTACGCGTGGGCGCACGGCATTCATATACCGCGCGATCTTTCCGTTGCCGGTTTTGACGACGCCGAAATATCGCGGGCGATTTGGCCGCGAATTACCACCGTGCATCAACCGTTCGATGAAATGATTCACGCCGCCGTTAAATTATTAGCCGAACCCTCCGCCGACGGCAAACCGCGCGACGTGGTTTGTCCGGTGCAATTGGTAGTGCGCGAATCGACGGCAGCTCCAAAAAAATAGCGAAGACCCATATTCTCGATGCTGCGCAGAAAAACTATACCGACAAATACGCCGTGATCTTTTTCGCATCGACATTTTCGCGCACATCCTCGTGCACGAAACGGCCGCGTTCGATGACGAGCAGCCGATCGGCTACCTCCAGCGTAAAACTCAACACCTGCTCGGAGACGATGATCGTGATGTCGCGCATTTTGCGAATTTCGTTGAGCGCTTTGGCAATATCTTTAATGATTGACGGCTGAATACCCTCGGTGGGCTCGTCGAGCAATAGCACTTTCGGTTCCGACGCCAGCGCGCGCGCGATCGCGAGTTGTTGTTGCTGACCGCCCGACAAGTTGCCGCCCTTGCGCTTGCGCATATCGAACAGCACGGGAAACAGCGCGTAAATATCGTCGGTGACGCGCTTTACTTTCGCGGTTTCCAAACCGGTTTCGATATTTTCGAGCACGCTCAAGGTCGGGAAAATCATTCGCCCTTGCGGCACATAGGCGATACCCTTTGCCACGCGCTGGTAGCTCGGCATGCCGCTGACTTCGTTTTCGCCGACGGAAACTCTGCCGCTTTTGCTCGGCAAGACACCCATCAGCGCTTTGAACAGCGTGGTTTTCCCCATGCCATTGCGCCCCATGATGGCGAGCGTTTCTTTCGGCTTCGCCTCGAATGATAAATCGCGAATGATTTGGCTTTGGCCGTAACTTACTGCAAGATTTTCGACTTTTAGCATGTCAGTGCCCCAGATAAACCTCAATCACTTTTGGATCTTTCTGCACCGCTTCCATCGAGCCTTCTTTCAAAATCTTTCCTTGATGCAACACCGTCACGCGGTGCGCGATGGCTTTAACGAACTCCATGTCGTGCTCGATCACGATGACCGAACGATTCTTGCAAATGCGTTTGAGCAACTCGCCCGTCAATTCGCGCTCGCGTGCGCTCATGCCTGCAACGGGTTCGTCGAGCATCAATAATTCGGGGTCCTGGATCAACAGCATGCCGATTTCCAGCCACTGCTTTTGGCCGTGACTGAGCAGACCCGCTTCGGTGTCGAGAAACTCTGCGAGCATGATCTCCTTCGCCACATCGCTGATGCGCGCGATGACGTCGGCCGTGCGTTTAAATACGAGCGCGCCGAACACCGAGCGGCCACGCGGAAACGACACCTCTAAATTTTCAAACACCGTGAGATTTTCGTAGATCGACGGATTTTGAAATTTGCGGCCAACGCCCTGACGCACGATTTCATGTTCGGAAAGTTTCGTCAGTTCTTTATCCTTGAATTTGATACTGCCTGCCGTCGCTTTGGTTTTACCGCAAATCAAATCGAGCACCGTGGTTTTACCGGCGCCGTTGGGACCGATGACAACGCGGATTTCGTTCTGGTCGATATATAAATTCAAATCGTCAACGGCTTTGAAACCATCGAACGAAACGGTAAGACCTTCGACGGTAAGCACGAAATCCCGCTTGCGCGGATTTTCTGCCGTGCTCATGTACGATTCGCTGTCTAGCTGCATTGCAGTTCTCCTGCTGTTCTTCCCTCTCCCCGCGGGCCCTGAAGGGTCTAAAGGAGAGGGGATTTAATCAGAGTGTTATCGCCTGCCGCCGCAGTGTTTTTTTTGGTCTTGCGCGCCGCAATTTTCGGTTTGACGTAAGTCATGTAGATACCCGCGAGACCATTCGGAAACGCCATCACCACGCCGATGAACAACAGGCCCATGAATACCAGCCACAGCGTCGGGAAGCTGTCGGAGAAATAGGTTTTTCCCGCGTTCACGAGCACGGTGCCGTACACCGCGCCGATGAGCGAAACGCGTCCGCCGACCGCGGTGAAGATCACCATTTCGATCGATGGCACGATGCCGACGAACGACGGCGACATGAAACCCACTTGCAACGTGAACATCGCGCCGCCGATCGCCGACATCATCGCGCTAACGACGAACACGAAAATTTTAAAATTGGCGACGTCGTAGCCGGAGAAGCGCACGCGGTCTTCGCGATCGCGCATCGCCAGCATCAGTTTGCCCAATTTCGATGCGATGATCGCGCGCGCCGCCAATATGCATCCAAACAGCAACGCCGCATTGACGAAATACAAAATGTACTTCGCGCTATTGGTGCGAATATCCCAACCGTGCAGCGTACGCAAATCGGTGATGCCGTTGATGCCGCCGGTGTAACCCTGTTGCCCGACGATAAGAATCGTCAGGATCGACGCGATGGCCTGTGTGATAATCGAAAAATACACGCCGCCGACGCGGCGTTTGAACATCGCCGCACCGATGATGTATGCAAAGATGCCCGGCACTAAAATCACCGCGATCACCGTGAACGCGAAGCTGTGAAACGGTACCCAGAACCACGGCAGCGCCGTGATCTGATTCCAGTCCATGAAATCGGGAATGCCGGGCGTCGATTGAATTTTCGTGGTGATCGGATCGGACGCTTCGAGTTTGAGAAACATCGCCATGCAATAGCCGCCGAGTCCGAAAAAAATTCCCTGACCCAAACTCAAAATGCCGCCGTAGCCCCAACACATCACCAGGCCGACGGCGACGAAGGCATAGGTGAAATATTTTCCGAACAGGTTGAGTCGAAACACATCGGTGCACAGCGGCACCGCGACGAACACGAGCGCGGCGAGGACGACGAGACCGAGCGCACCTTCGCGCCCTCCCAACCATTTTTTTACAACGCTATTCATATGAAACTCCGCTAAGACACCGCAAATTTTTTCGCGCTGCGTTCAACGTTCCGCGCGCCGCTTATTTGCGCACGCGAACCGTGAACAGCCCTTCCGGACGCACCATCAAAATTCCCACCACGGCGACGAGCGTGATGACTTTGGCCATCGAACCGCTCAGGAAGAAACCGAGAATCGATTGCGCTTGCGCGATCGAGAATGCCGAAGCGAAGGTGCCGATCAAACTGCCGGCGCCGCCGAATACCACGACGAGAAAGGTATCGACGATATAGAGCGATCCGCTCGTGGGCCCTGTCGATGCGATGGTGGTAAACGCCGCGCCAGCGACACCGGCGATGCCGCAGCCGAGTGCGAAGGTGATGCGATCCACTTTCGCGGTATCGATACCGACGGCGCCGGCCATCACGCGATTCTGCGTCGTCGCGCGCACTTTCAAACCCCAGCGCGAGCGATACAGAAACAGGAATACGAGAACCGACAACACAACGGTGAGCGCCAGCACCACCAAACCGTTGATGGGAATATCGAGACCTTCGCGCGGCGTCCACGAACCGAGCAGCCATTGCGGCAACGTGGCACTGACCTCGCGCGCGCCGAAACCCGAGCGAAAAATCTGTTGCATGATCAGACTCAATCCCCACGTCGCGAGCAATGTATCGAGCGGCCGCTTGTACAGATGCCGGATGATGAAAAATTCGACGAGGTAGCCGATAAAAAATGCAACGCAGAACGCGAGCAACACCGCGATGAAAAAATAGCTGTTGAGAAAAGCCGGAAATTTTTCCGCGACTTTCGACATCAACACGGTGCTGTACGCGCCGATGGTGAGAAATTCGCCGTGCGCCATGTTGATCACGCCCATCTGCCCAAAAATGATCGCGAGCCCGAGCGCCATCAACACGAACACCGAAAACAGACTGATACCCGCGAACGCCTGCATGGTGAAAATATCCACCAACTCCGAAGCTGAATATCCGCCCATGATGTACTCCTTAATTCAGCGCTTTTAATTCCCTCTCCCCGCGGGCCCTAAAGGGTCTAAAGGAGAGGGGACCTCAACTAACAACCAACAACTACCAACTACCAACTAACAACTGCGCTCACTGATAACCTTTCGGGAACGGATCCGGTTTGATGACATCGGATTCGAACACGACTTTCGCCTGGCCGTCGGGCTGCCATTCGCCGATGCGCGTTTTCATCCACAGGTGATGGTTCGGATCGATTTTGGCGTAACCGTGCGGCGAATCATCCCATTCGATTCCCGGCGAAGCCGCCACGACTTTGTCGACATCGAAGCTGCCGGCTTTTTCGACCGCGCGTTTCCACAACCACGGACCGAGATAAGCGGACTCGGTGACGTCGCCGATAACCGCTTTATCGCCGTATTTTTTCTTGAACGCCGCGACGAAAGATTTATTGCCGGGCAAGTCCAGGCTCTGGAAATATTTCATCGACGAGTACAGACCTTCGACGTTTTGACCACCGATGCCGAGCACTTCATCCTCGGTCACGGAAATCGTCAGCATCGGCTGCTTCTTGAAAGTGAGACCCGCGGCGTTGAGCTGCTTGAACCACGCCACATTCGAACCGCCTACCACGGCACCGAATACGAGATCGGGTTTTTTCAATTTGATTTTGTTGATCAGCGAGCCAAATTGCGTGCTGCCGAGCGGATAATATTCTTCACCGACAACGGTTCCCTTCAACACATTCTCGATGTGCTTGCGCGCGATTTTCATCGACGTGCGCGGCCAGATGTAATCGGAGCCGACCAAATAGAACGTCTTGGCGTGCAGCACCTGGCTGGCCCAGTTGAGACTTGCGAGAATTTGTTGAGTGGCTTCCTGACCGGTGTAGAAAACATTGTGCGATTGTTCGAGACCTTCGTAGAACGTCGGGTAGTAGAGCAGGCCGTTGTCGTGTTCGAACACGGGCAACACCGCTTTGCGCGAAGCGGAAGTCCAGCAACCGAATACCGCCGCGACTTTATCCTGCTCCAGCAACTTGTGGGATTTCTCGGCGAACGTCGGCCAATCGCTCGCGCCGTCTTCTTGAATCACTTCGATCTTGCGACCGAGAATGCCGCCCATCGCATTGATCTGTTCGATCGCGAGTTTTTCCGCTTCCACCGAACCCGTTTCACTGATCGCCATCGTGCCGGTTACCGAATGCAAAATACCGACCGTGACGGTCTTATCGGTGACGGCAAGTCCCGTGGTATCAATCTTCGACGTTGGATAATCCGCGGCGTGTACCGGCGCGCCCCCCAATACCGATGCCCCAAGCACCAATACAGCCAGTGCTTTCTTTTTCAGAGTGCCAATATTCACAGCCATTTTCGTGTTACCCCCAGCAGTCATCGTTTAAGAAATCACTTTTCAACAAACCGATCGCGAAAAAATCAGTGCTAAAACTTGGTTACGGATCGTTTTGCGTGCACTCGACATAAAACCTTCTGTGCATACTCGCAGGAGGAAGAGCAACGCGCGTGCCAGCAATTCAGCAAGCGTGCGCGGTTAGTCGTTAATTCGATAAAGTCGGCGATATTTTTTAAATAACTATCGGCGGAAGTCACGGCGTACGTGCACCTCAACGACCCGAAGCGGAAGCGACAATTTTTTTTATTGAAAATTTATTGGCCGTAAAATTTAATTTTTTTTCAGCGAATATATTTACCGTCGATTAACGCATCGAATATATGCGCAATGACAGATTTGGCAGGTGACATTGTCATCTTTGTCAAACCTGCAGGCGCCAATCTTCCGAAGTATCCGCGCCAAAACGGACGCACACTGCGCGAAAACATCGCGCTTTCCGTTGTGGCCGCGCATTTTTTTGCGATGGCATGCTCTGTGCTCTTTCTTATTGCGCTCGCTATTTCGATGCCGTAGTGCGTCGAACCGGCGCGACAAAAAAACTGGGAGACTGCTATGACCGACACCTTAGTAAAAATCGATTTTTCCAAAGCGCCGGAAGAACAGCCGTGCATTCACAATCGCTGGCATCCCGATATTCCGATGATTGCCTGGGTCAAACCCGGCGATGATTTCGTCATCGAGTGCATGGATTGGACCGGCGGACAAATTCTCAACAATGACTCGGCCGATGACGTGCGCGATGTCGATCTCACCAAGGTGCATTATTTGAGCGGGCCGATTGGCGTCGAAGGCGCGGAACCGGGCGATCTGCTCGTCGTCGACATTATGGATGTCGGCACGCTCGATCAATTCAAGTGGGGCTTTAACGGATTTTTCGCCAAGGAAAATGGCGGCGGTTTTCTCACCGAGCATTTTCCGGATGCGCACAAATCGATTTGGGATTTCAAAGGTATTTACGCATCGTCGCGCCACGTTCCCGGTGTGAATTTCGCAGGCATCATGCACCCTGGTCTAATTGGCTGTCTGCCATCGAAGGCGCTGCTCGATACCTGGAATAAACGCGAGGGCGCGCTCGCCGCAACGGGACCGGGACTGTGCGCACCGACCGCACCCGAGACCGCGCATATGGGCAGCATGAAAACCGATGCGGCAAAAACCGCGGCGATGGAAGCGGCGCGCACGGTGCCGCCGCGCGAACACGGCGGCAATTGCGATATCAAGGATTTAACCAGAGGTTCGAAAGTGTATTTCCCCGTCTATGTAAAAGGCGGCGGCTTGTCGATGGGCGATCTGCACTTTTCGCAAGGCGATGGCGAGATCACATTTTGCGGTGCGATCGAGATGGCGGGCTGGATTCACATCAAGGTCGATCTCATCAAAGGCGGCGTGAGCAAATACGGCATCAAAAATCCGGTATTCAAACCGAGTCCGTTAAAACCCGAATACAAAAATTATTTAATTTTTGAAGGCATTTCGGTCGACGAAAGCGGCAAACAATATTATCTCGACGCGCATGTCGCCTATCGTCAAGCCTGCCTCAATGCGATCGAATATTTGAAAAAATTCGGTTATTCGGGATCGCAGGCCTATGCGATTCTCGGCTGCGCGCCCGTCGAGGGTCACATCAGCGGCATCGTCGATATTCCGAACGCCTGCGCGACACTGTTCTTGCCCACCGATATTTTCGAGGGCGATATCAATCCGAACAAAAACGGCCCGGTTGCCTTTGTCGAGGGCGGCAAAGATATTCCTATTTCGTACTGGAAAGACAAAAAGTAGATATGGGAAGGACAAGAAATGGTCACGTGAGATTTCATCGTCTTTGCAGGCCGCGTTTTCTGTGTAGTTAGCGGCAGTCCCGACCGGCCTGCTATTTTTATTTTCGCGGTCGATTGATTGATTGATTGATTGATTGATTGATTGATTGATTGATTGATTGATTGAT
>CAZCNY010000002.1:0-347669 GCA_964500675.1 uncultured Verrucomicrobiaceae bacterium
AAAATTCGATGCAAATATCTACGCTAGGTGGGTCAGTGTTCGGTGCAACTCAACAACCAGCGTTTCATGCTCTCCCTGCTGGACCAAAAAAGCTACCCGGATTGCACGGGGTCTAGACCAACCTTTCAATTCGCGAGACATAGAATGGTCCCATCGTTAGCTGAAAATTAGTAAAAAGCTTTTTAAATTCTTATCAACATCGGAGATTACCTAGAGGGAAACTTTATCCATAGCAGCGCCAAAACTAATTTTCCCATCTCTCATTTCTTGCGCAACCTGCCTAATATCTTGAGCGCTGGGTATTCCGTCCAATTTAATTTCGCAAACAATATCGAGCTGCCGAAAGAGACGGTTAATCTCCAATACAACATGTTCTCGAAGATGAGCTTGAGCAACACGAAAATTGAGCAATTTATAAAAAGTGTAAAATTCAGTAGACCACTCCTGAGTCCAGTCGCGGCGATTCCATCCCCAAACTTTGGCTATCTGTCGGTAATAAACTTCTGTAGCTCTCAAATATTTCTGAAAATTAAAATCATTTGACGGCTTTCCACCTTGCATTTCCTGGCGCCAAAAGTATGGCCCCAGATTTTCAAATTTTGCTAATCCTTGAAGTAGTTCTTTATGTTTTGATGGCCCACCTAGCGCGCCAGGCATTTGAACATAAAAAACCTCCTCTCCTTTCAAAACATTTACTTTTCTCCCTAGAGTTTTCCAATCTCGGATACAACAGCGCCATCACCTACGTGGGCAACAATCGTGTTAACTCCGTCTGAAATTGCTAGTATTAAAGTACATGCGAAATCGCGCGCGGCTTGTCCACGCCGCACAGCTACTTCAAAAATGCGATCCCGAGTATTGTCGATCCAGTCCTCAACATCTTGCTGAGATGGACAAGCCTTATACTCTTTAAAATATTGTCGAATCTGCTGGGATATATTTCGGCAGGCGAGAGCTGCCCCTTGGCCACCGTAGGTAGCACTACCTGCGCCGTCCGAAACGATCGATACAAAAAAACTACGATCTGGAAAATCTGCTTTAAAACAGAAGTATGCATCTTGCAACGCAGTACCGGATCGCTCGTGAGAGCTGCCGCGACATGATGCCGCAGCCCAATGCCATTTCATAATATTACTCAATCCACGACGGCCCAACCGTCAGGAGCTGTGGGATAGGCTGCCACTTGCTGTACGCAATATTTGATGATGGATGATTGATATAGACTGCAGATACGTGGATTTTGCCTAAATTAAGATTGGCCATGTGCTCATCAATTTCTTGATGTTGGATATGGGTTAATAAATTTCTCCAGTTTGCCTTGCCGAGCACTAGGATTTGCTGGGGGCGAAGCTTGGAGATTATTTCAATAAATGCTGGTACCGACTTCTCCCACATGTCTTGCGTGGGGCGTAGAGCTCATTGCCTGAGCCCCGAAAGTATTGCTGATTTTTAGTACTTGCGGATGCTAAAGCAAGCAGTAAGTCATTTGCTTTTTTGCGCAGCGGAGCCCATGAGGGATGTTTCATATTTTTGAGGCTAACCTCTTTAATATCGGTGAAAGACAAGACCTCAACAGGTATTTCTTTTAAAGCCTCGATAAGCGCTTTTATTGCTGCAGCCTCTTCAGATGAAATGCCGCTACCGACGGATTTGATTAAGTTAGCGCCGGCAGAAACATCATCTTTTATTTCCCATGCCACATTGTAATGGCCCATGCGTTCACACTGCTCTTCTGAAGGTGATGCCAAGACGTCAACAGCTTTTAAGAAATAATGAAATGAGTTTTCGAATGCTTCGCGCTCTTCCATAGCTCTAGAGAGAGCGAAAGATTTTGGTCATGTCGATTTGGCGGTTTTAAGGGCCATTATAAGGCGAGCCAAGTACGCGAGGCTTCCGGACTTGGCCGAAATAATTCTAGATGACATTGATTTCTTTGCTCCCATCATAAACGACATATGCTTGTACTTTGATGCGCTTGATTCCGAAGACTTATCTGAATTGGTGCCGGTTTTTGTGGAGCTGTGTTCTGATGGGCGATTTCTCAAGCAAAGTGTTAGGTTTTGGATGGAGTGGCTTTTTTCACGTAGAAGTGAGTTTTCGGGCAGCGTGGAAATTCGACGATTTGTCGGCGGCGGTGCAGTAGCGTTTGCAGCGGGTTCTGCGATAAGAAGTAGAAATATTGCCTGGGCTAAAGATGCTAAACCCAAAATTTTGCCGGCCGCGTCTTGGGACCGCAGGGCCTATTTGTCAGCATTGGCGATCCTCGCTGAGGATGAAAGGCAAGCGTTTTTGAATCATATAAAAAATAATCCAGCATTAACGGCGACAGATAAATGGGTACGAAAATGGGTTGAAGATGGAAGTCCACCACCTGTCATGCTGGGCTTCGTAGATGATATTGATTTTTAAGTATCATTCAGATGGAATTTTCTTCGAAGTGAAGCAAGGGCCTTACCACCCGCAAACCGCGGCGGAATTCGCGCCGTGGGCGCCGGCGGAGGGTGATCCCAGGGCGCGGGATTTCGTTGCGAGATTGCTTACCTTACAAATTGGAAATAATGCGAGCTGATGCGCTTCTGTCGATGGGTGCAGTGATTGCCGTCAAGAATAGTTATTAGCTTATGCGCTTTAACCGTTTGATCGAAATGGGTGTTTTTGGATATAGTGCGAAGTCTGTTGAATACCTGTCGGTAGATAGTTGTCGACTGTTTCGGAATCACCCATGAATCTCGATCTCACCACTCTCGACTTAGCCAAGTGCAACGCCGAGCTGCACGGTCAAACGCCCGAGCAAATCGTGCGCTGGGCATTGGCGCAGAACAAGCGGGCGATTCTGACGACCAGCTTTTCGCCGAATTCGGCGGCTATTCTGCATCTCGTCACGCAAATTCAGCCCGATCTGCCAATCGTCTGGATCGACAGCGGTTACAACGTGCCCGATGCGTATCGGGTCGCTGAGCAGCTCATCGAACAATTGAAACTCAATATTCACGTCTATACACCCATCATGACCGCCGAGCGCCGCAATGCGCTGATGGGTGGTATTCCGCATCCGGCCGATAGCCCTGAGCGGCATGAGGAATTCGTGCGGCAGGTGAAACTCGAACCGTTCCAACGCGCGCTCGACGAATTCAAACCTGAAATCTGGCTGACAGGCATTCGCCGCGAGGAGACCGAGTATCGCAAGACGCTCGATATCGCGAGCTGGGACAATCGCGGTTTATTGCGTGTGGCGCCGCTGTTCAACTGGACCGAGCAGGATTTGCAGGATTACATGCAGCGCTTTCAATTGCCGAGCTGCAAACATTATTTCGATCCCACCAAAATCGCCGATAACGCTGAATGCGGGTTGCATACCGCCGCCTGACTTTTTCAAACCGCTGAATACGGTATTACGCCGCCGGATATAACGGTGGCAGCGCAGTATTCTCGCTCGAATGCTTCCGTTGTTTGCGCTTTTTAATTTCCTGCATCACCTGCAACAGATTTTCGCCGTTCCAATCGCCGCTGTCGCGCAGCGTGCCGAACAAGCGGTTATCGAGCAAGCGCAATTCGCGCGTCAAACGTTGATCGTCAGTGACGCGCAGTAATTGCTCGATGCTCTGTACGTTTTCATTGCGATAAAATTGCGCAGCCCAGTGCAATAATTTTTGTCGTGCTGCCGCGGGATTATTGGCGCGGCACGCGCTGGCGAAATCGCGCCATGCATTGTGTTCGCTCGCGTCACTTTCCGTTTGTTCAGTGTTGATCGCTGTGCGCGAGCGCGGCTGACGGCGCAATTGCAAATAGGCGAACAATGTAATTAGCCAGAGCAGCGCTAACACCGCAGTGGCGATCTGCCACCACAGAACTGTTTTGCTTGGCGGTGCGATGGTTGTTGCGATGGGCGCAGCCGCGATGGCTTGCGCTTGCGTTGTCGCCGATTGTGGTATTGCGGGTTGTGATGTTGGCGGCGGTGCGCTCGCAGTATTCGCACCCGCCGCAATCGATAGCGTTTCGCTCGGCAGCGTTGCGACTTTTTCGCTGTCGCTATTCAAATCCCACCACACCACACGCGTCTCCGGCAATTGCAATTGGCCTGCGCGCGTCGGAATCAACGCGGAATTTTCCGTGCGCTTACCATGCACGCCGCTGGCGTCCTGCGTATCGTCGAGCTTGGGTTGGTCGGCATAGAGTTTTGCCGAATCGAGCTGCGCTTGATCGAGCTTCGGCAGTTGCGCGGCGAGCAGACCATCGGCGCGAATTGCCACATTGCGCGTGATCGAATCGCCCACGGCGAGGTGATGCGGATCGCCGCTCCAGGTTTCCGTCAGCGTCAAATTGCGTGCGGGCAACCACACCGGGCCGCTGAAACTTTTTGGAATCGGTTTGACGTGCACCGTGAGTTGCTTGCTCATTTTGCGAATCGCGCGGCCGCGTCCCGGAAAATCAAACAGCGAGCCGCCGCCGGTGATTTCGTCGGCGCTGAAAACCAACTCGGGAATCGTCAAGTCGCCGGGCTGCTGCGGAAAAATTGCGTAGGTGAGTTCATGCACTTCGTACGGCATGCCATTGATGTTGCGATTGAACGTGGTCTCGGAAATTTGCTTGACGTTTGCATTGTCAAAATCGGGTTTGGTGAGCTGCATATTTTCGAGTTGCACGGCGATATAGACGCGCGCGGTGAGCAAAATCTGTTGTTGCACGTAAACGTTATCGTGATCCGTTTTCACTTCGACAAAGACCGGCTCGGAGCCATCGACCGCGCTGGTCTTACTCTGCGGATTGACTTGAATCGTGATGGGCTGCGTCTGCGAGCCGGCGACGCTCAGCGGTGGAATTTGCAATTGACCGCTGTGTTTCGGAATCAGCGTGGTCTGCCATTCGGTGCGCGATTCAATGTGACCATTGTCGATTACATGCTGACTGCTTTGGCTGCTGCCATAGACTTCGAAATCTTTCTGCAGCGGCGAATAATCGGGCGCGTCGTACGAACCCGTATCGTCGATACGAATCGTGAGCGTGAGGGAATCGCCCTCGCTGACGGTCGTGCGATCGACCGTAGCGCTCGGCGCAAGATTGCTGGAGGCGTGGGCGGCAAAGCTTGCGAGCAGGCAGGCAAAAAATAGAGCAAATGTTTTTCTGCTGAATATCGTGTTCATAACACTCACCATAACGGCTTGCCGTTGTCCTGCGCCGGTTGCTCGCGCTGCTGATTTTCAAACAGGAATTTGCGGCGCAGCAATCCCGAAGGATCGTCGGGTATTTGCCGCAGCCATTGTTCGGTGGCGCGCTGCTGCATTTTTTGTTCGGACGTCAGTTGATCGGCTGCCGCTCGCTGCTTCGAGTCGTTTGGTTGCTCAGATTTATCCGCTTGCTGGTCGGCTTGCATGGCCTGAGCCTTATCCTGGTTTTGCTTATCGCTCTCTGTGTCGTTCTGCTGCGCGGCGGCTTGTTGCTGTTCGTTCGCATTGTTCGGATTTGGATTTTTTTGGCCGTCGGAATTGTTTGATTGTTCGCCATTCTTCGGCTGATCGCTTTGTGTCCCTTTCGATTGCGAATCATTGGCCGAGTTTTGTTGGGGCTGCTTCGAGTTGCCGTCTTGCGCTTGCCCTTTTTGCGATCGCTCCTGTTGCGATTGATCCTGTCCCGATTGATCATTCTGTTGCTGGTTGTCCTGCTGCTTATTGTCTTTCTGGCTTTGTTGCGATGAGTTGTTCTGTTGATTTTTTTGCTGTTGCTTCAATAGTTTTTCGACGAGATCGCGATTGGCTTTCGCGTCTTTGTCCGCAGGATTTTTCTTGAGCGCGGCGTCGTAGGCGGCGATCGCTTCCTGCAATTTACCGGCTTGCGCGAGCGCGTTGCCGCGGTTGTATTGCGCATCGGCACTGTCGATGCCTTGCAGCGATTGCGCGGCGGCGGCGAAATCGCCCGAGCGATACTGCGCTGCACCGCGCCAGTTCGGATCTTGAAATTTTCCCGCGGCAGCTTTGGTGTTGCCGGTGTTGAAATCCTGCTGCGCCTGTTGATCAGGGCGCAACCAGAGATCGCGCCATGCCAGCGCGTGACTCGGTGCGCTGAAAGGTATTAAAAATAAGACGAGCAGCCAGCCGCGCCGGAATGCGAATGCCGCGAGCGGCAACAGCAGCATCACCAATTGCGGGCCACGCTCGCGCCATTGATCGAATTCGCGTTCCAGTGTGCGCACGGTGTCGTCGGTGGTCGCGACCGGTGGCAGCACGCGCGCGATATCGCTGTCGTCGAGACTTAAATCGTCGTAGCGGCCGTTCACTTTTGCGGCGAGTTGAGCGAAGCGCGCGCGATGCAATTGCGCAATCGCAATCGTGCCGTTGTCCTGTTTGAGAAATCCGCCCTGGCCCGCATTGCGCGCCTGATTCTCAACACGGGGTAGGGGAATCGGCGCACCCTGCTCGGTGCCGACGCCGATCATCGCCAGCTGCCATTGCTTGCCGTCGATGCGACTGGCAATTTTATCGATATCGTCATCGGCGATTTCATCGGAGATCAATAAAATCCGGCCGCGCTCGAAACCGGAATTGCGCAGCAATTGCAGCGCGGTATCGATGCCCGCGACAACATTGCTGCCGTAGCTCGGCATGATCGCGGGTGTCAGCGCCGGCACCAAATTCGCGATGGTGGCGGTGTCGTCGGTGAGCGGCGAAACAACGTGCGCATCGCCCGAGTAGACCACGAGTCCGGTAAGTCCCTCGCGGCGCTCGCGCAAAATATCGATGATTTTGTAGCGCGCGCGTTGCAGACGCGACGGTTTGATATCTTCGGCATACATCGACAGCGACATATCGAGCACGATGACCAGTCCGTCGCGCTTTTGCAAAACCGGTTGCGGTAATTTTTCCCACGTCGGCCCGGCCAGAGCCAATGCGCCGAGCAACCAGCCGGCCAGCAACAACCACGGCCATTGCGGGCGCAATTGCTGCGTTGATTCGAGCAGGTAATCGATCAGATCGGATGCGATCGCCGCGCGCCAATTCGCGGCGCTGCCTTTGCGCTGCCATAACGTTACCGCGAGCAACAGCGCAGGAATGATCGCGAGCAACCACAGCGGCCGCAAGAAATGAAATTGCGAGAAATGTGCAAGCAGCGCACTCATGATGTCACCGCACGCGCTGAAAATAGCGAACGCCACGACAGGTTATTTAATGCCGCACCGATACTCAGCAGAAACGCCGCCCCGAGCGGCCAGTAAAACAATGAGCGCTGCGGACGATACGTTTGCGATTTATCGGAGACGGGTTCGAGTTGATCGAGCTGCGCATAAATACCCGCGAGTTCTTCGGGGTTGCGCGCGCGAAAATAGCGGCCGCCGGTCAGGCTCGCGATATTTTTTAAAGACTCTTCGTCGAGGTCCTGCGACGGATTGACGCGACGCGCGCCAAAACTGCCGCCGAAGGGGCCCGGAATGATGAGTTCGTTGGCGCCGATGCCGATCGTGTAAATCGTGATGTGATTTTCCGCCGCGAGTTTCGCTGCGGCGGCGGGCGTGACATTGCCGGCGTCGTTGGCGCCGTCGGTGAGCAGGATGAGCACGTGGCGATCGCCGGGCCGATTGCGCAGACGTTTTATCGCAAGACCAATCGCATCGCCGATCGCGGTTTCTTCACCGGCAAAGCCGATCTGCGATTCGTTCAAAAATTTCTTGACGGTGTTGAGATCGAACGTCAGCGGCGCCTGCACGTATGCATTGGTGCCGAACACGATGAGACCGATGCGGTCGCCTTTACGCTTTTTGATAAAATCGTCGACCACGGTTTTGATGGCGACGATGCGTTGCACGCGATCGTTGCCGATCACCATATCGGGAATTTTCATGCTGCCCGACAAATCGACCGCGAGCATGAGATCGCGACCGCTCGCGGGCAGTGCAATTTCGTCGCCGATCCAATGCGGTCCGCACGCTGCGGCGATGAGCAACAGCCACCACAGCGTCAGCAACGCGAGGCGGCCGCGTTTCTGCACGCGGCGCGGCATAGTCGATTCGTTAGCTGCCAGCGCTTGATAGAACGGCACATACAGCGCGGCTTGTTGCTGGCGCGCGCGCGGCCACAACAAAAAAACCAATAATGGCAGCGGCGCCAAAATTGCCGCCCACGGATAATCGAAACCTAACATCGATGACTCCGTATCCAATACCGCGCGGCGTCGCGCACTGCATCCACTGCGATCGGCTCGGGCTCGCGTAAATACAAGGTGGCGAGCGCGCGCACATCGGGATCGGTGAAGCGCGGCTTGTGCAAGCGCCGATCGAGCCAATCGAGCCAGTCGGCACCGTTCAACGCGGCGACATCGGTCGCTGGAAATGCAGCGAGCGCGGTTTGCTTGAGCAGGCGATTGGTCGCCTGCGCAAATGCAATGGCGTCGCGCTGTTGCTCCCAGTTTTGATAACAGGCGTGCAGTTGCGTGAGCGCGAATTTGCGATAGCGGCGTTGACGTGCGCGTTGCATCAGCCAAATGCCGAGCGCAATCGCGCCGAAAATAATACCTGCGGATAAAACCCACCAGCCCGGCGCGGGCGGCCACCAGTTTATGGGTGCTGGCAGATGAATATCGTGAAGATTTTCGAGGAGATTGCTCCCCTTTCCCAGCGGGCCCTGAAGGATCTGAGGGAGAGGGGTTGGCGGGGGTGAGGGCGGATTCGTCATATTGCTGGCCCTCACCCTCTCCGGCGGGGAGAGAGGATTTTAATCGGAGATTTCGGGTTGACCGCAGTTAATTGTTGCAACGGCGGTTCATCGGTGCTGATTTCAAACATCGGAATGGCGAGCGCTTGCAATAATTGCCGCGTGTGTTGCAGATGTTTTTCAAAAGCGTGGCGATGGTGTTCACGCACGCGGCGATCGCCGCTGTCGAGCGTGACGCGCGCGCTGCCATTGGTGACGGCGTACAGCGCGGGCGGCGGCAGTTCGCGTTCGAGCGCATCGTAAATAAATAATGCGTTGACTTCGCAGTGACGCGCGAGCGCGTGCAGATGCTCGCGCACTTGCGGGTGCTCGCTGCCATAAAAATCGCTGAGCAGATAAATGATGCTGCCGGGCTTGGCGATGCGGCGCAAATCGGCGAGCGCATCGAGCAGCGATTGTTCGGTGCTGAACTGTCCCTTATTGAGTAAGTGCGAATCGCGCTGCAATGCGCGATTAAAACTTAATAGTGCGTTGAGCCATGCCATCGCAGTTTTGCGTGTGCGGCGCGGACGGATGTCGCGGCGCTCGCGATTGCCGATAATGAGGCCGCCGATGCGATCGCCGCGTTCGAGTCCCGACCACGCGAGCCAGGCGCCGAGATACGCCGCGAGTTTTGATTTGAAACAATGACGGCTGCCGAAGAACATCGGCTGGCGTTGATCGACGACGATGAGCAGCGGTTTTTCGCGCTCCTCGCGAAATAATTTCGTGAACGGACGGCCGCTGCGCGCGGTGACGCGCCAATCGATGGCGCGCACATCGTCGCCGGCCTGGTACGCGCGCACCTCTTCGAATTCAAGACCGCGCCCGCGCAAAGCCGAGCGGGTATCGCCGAGCAATTGCGCCTGCGCTGCGCGTCGCATGCGCGGCGGCGATAGCGTCGCCGCGAAACGTGCGGCGATCAACTCTTCGATTTCGCAGTAGGCGCCGTGCAGTGGCGCTTGTATTCCCTCCTGTGACAAAGGGGCAGCAAGGGGGATTTTTTGTGAGCCTGAAATTTCCCCCGGCCCGCCTTTTTTTAAGAGGGGAGCGCCGGCGCGGTTTGCAAATGACGAGAAAATATTCACGCGATTACGCAACAGGAACCAATTCCAAAAGACGCGCGATCACCTGATCGGTATCGATGCCGTTCGCTTCGGCATCGAAGCTCAAAATCAGGCGGTGCCGCAGGACATCGGCGCAAATCGCCTGCGCGTCGTCGGGGCTGACGTAATCGCGATTGGCGAGCCATGCGCGCGCGCGCGCGCAGCGTTCGAGCGCAATCGTCGCGCGTGGACTCGCACCGAACTCGATCCAGCCCGCGAGTTGTTTGTCGTATTTTTCCGGCTGCCGCGTCGCGATGATTAATTGCACGATATATTCTTCGAGTGCGGGCGCCATGTGCAGCGCGAGCGTTTCGTTGCGCGCGGCGAAAATCGTTTCCTGCGAAATTTTTTGCGGATGCGGCAGCGCTTGCTGCTGCGCTTCAGCGCGCGCGAGTTGCAGAATTTTTCGCTCGGCTTCGGTGTTCGGATAATCGACGCGCACATGCAATAAAAAGCGATCGAGCTGCGCCTCGGGTAGCGGGTAGGTACCTTCCTGTTCGATCGGATTTTGCGTCGCCATCACCAGAAACAGCGGCGGCAGCGGATAGGTTTTGCGGCCCACGCTGATCTGGCGCTCGGCCATCGCTTCGAGCAGCGCCGATTGCACTTTCGCGGGCGCGCGGTTGATTTCGTCGGCGAGCACGAGGTTGTGAAAAATCGGTCCCGGCTGAAATTGAAAACTGCCGTCCTCGGGGCGGTAAATATCGGTGCCGGTGATATCGCCGGGCAGCAAATCGGGTGTGAATTGCACGCGATGAAAATTTGCTTCCAAACCTTCGGCGAGCGTTTTGATCGCTTTGGTTTTGGCGAGTCCCGGCGCGCCTTCGACGAGCAGGTGACCATCGGCGAGCAGGGCGATTAACAGGCGCTCGACCAATGCTTCCTGGCCGATGATGCGCGTGCAGAGCCAGGTGTTGAGTTCGCGCAGCGCGCCAGCTTGAGACTGTGGGCGTGTTTGGGAGAGTGCGCCGGCTTGAGTCATAGCGATTCCTGAATGTTTTTAAGGCAGAGGAGTTTACGCAATTCGCAAGGCTGTTGCAGCCGTTTGCATTTGACTAACCCATCGAAAATAGTTCCCTCCCGAGCATAGGGAGGTGCGCGCGGAAACGGCGGTGGGGGCGATGGTTTGCGCGCTATTGGCGCTTTCTATATCCTCGCAGCCTGCCTGTCGCTAACGAGATTTTTATGTACTCCCTGCTGCGTGAGTTGCTGTTTCGCCTGCCCACCGAAACCTCGCATGATCTGGCGCTAGACGCGTTGAATTGCGCCGCCAAATCGGGTGCGAGCCGCGTGTTGTTTCCGCGCGTGCCGCAACTGCCCGTCACGGTGATGGGCATCGATTTTCCGAATCCCGTTGGGCTCGCGGCGGGGCTCGATAAAAATGGTGATTACATCGAAGGGCTCGCCGCACTCGGCTTTGGTTTTCTCGAAATCGGCACGGTGACGCCGCGCCCACAGCCGGGCAATCCACAACCGCGTTTATTTCGCCTGCCGCAAGCGCACGCGATCATCAATCGCATGGGTTTCAATAATCACGGCGTCGATCATCTGGTTGCGCAAGTCAAAAAAAAGCAGCTTTTTTTGCAAAAGAATCGTGTCGTTCTCGGCATCAATATCGGCAAAAATAAAGATACATCGGCCGCAAATGCCGTCGACGATTATTTGATTTGTCTGCGCAAGGTGTATGCGCACGCGAGTTATGTCACGGTGAATTTGTCGTCGCCCAATACACCGGGTTTGCGCGATTTGCAGTTCGGCGAGCCGCTCAAGCAATTGCTCGACCGCTTGAAAACCGAGCAGCAATTGTTGGCGACGCAACACAGCCGCTATGTGCCGCTCGCCGTGAAAGTAGCGCCCGATATGGCGCCTGAAGATATTCGCGATGTAGCAGAATCGCTTAAGAGTTATCGTCTCGATGCGGTCATCGCCACCAATACCACCATCGATAAATCGAGCGTACAAAATCTGCCGCACGGCAACGAAGCCGGCGGTTTGAGCGGTGCACCCCTCACGAAAAAATCCACGGCGTTGATTGCCGCGCTGGCACAAGAATTAAATGGTGCGCTGCCGATCATCGGCATCGGTGGAATTATGTCGGGTGAAGATGCTGCCGAGAAAATTCGAGCGGGCGCTTCGCTCGTGCAGATTTATACGGGGTTTATTTATCGCGGGCCGGAGTTGGTTGGAGAGTCGGTGCGGGCGATTGTGCGCTCGCGGTGATAAAGAGTTAAAAAGGATCTTCGACGAGCGCCGAAGATCCTTTTGATATCACACCGTCAGGACTTCTAGTTCTTCTGTCGTGTGGGCTTGGTACTGCTGCTTACCTTGCTCGTTGGTAACTACAGCAACGCTCGCCAACTCGGGTTTCAAATACGTTTGCGCTACGCGTTTCAAATCATTGAGCGTTACACCGAGAATGCGCGCGCGGAAGCGGCGTTGTTGCTCCGGCGTTCTGCCAAATAAATTGTTGTGAAAATCCTGTTTCGCTTCGCCGGCGGGCGAGCCGGGTTTGTCGAGGCTGCCCATGACGCCGAGAATCGCCTGTTCCAATTGTTCGGCATCGTGATCGGTTTCGAGCAGCCATTGAATCGATGCGTCGAAATCATCGAGCGTTTCGCTGAGGCGCGGGTCGCGGTACGAATAAAAGCGAAATGCGGCGACGTTCGAGTCCTGCGAAGCGCCGCCGCCATAGGCGCCGCCTTGTTCGCGAATGGCGCGGTGCAGAAAGCCATTGCGCAAAAATCCGCCGAGCACGGTGAGCGCGGCTGCGTCGGGATGATCGACCGGTACGGTGGGATAGGCTTTCGCGCAGAAATTGACTTGCGTATTCGTTTGCCACAATTGACGTATTGGTGCGCGCACTTTTTCCGCGCTGAAATTTTTGGCTTGCAACGGCAGCGAGGTGTGCTTCCACAATTCGGCGGCGCTGCTTTGCATTTCCGGCAACACTTCCGCTTCGGCGATGATGAGCAATTGTTTCGCGCCTGCAACTACTGCTTCATGCAAGCGTGCAAGTTTTTGTGCGAATTGTTCGAGGTGCGCGTGCGTTTCGAGTGCGTCGTCGAGTTGCTTGACGGCCTGAATGCCGCCGAGTCCCGACAATTCGTGTTGAAGTTTACCGATGAAACTCATGCCCGCGCAGGCGGCATTCATCGCGAGGCCGTGGCCGTTGCCGGTGATGCTCTGCTCGCGGCGCGCGCGTTGCTGTGCGATCAAATCGCGCAGGCGCGGCAATTCGTCCCAACGCGGATGTTCGAGCGTGGCCTTCATCAATTCGCCTTGCTCGCATTGATTGCGCGCGAGCGCTTTTGACGAGAGCACGAGCACAGCTTGCGCGTTTTGCTCGTCATCGATGGCGCCGCGCAGCGTGGTGTACGCGTGAATCGAACCGCACACCGACGATTGCCACTCCTGCGTCGCCAGATAATCGCGCGCGCCGATGCCGACTTCAGTGAGTGCATTGGTGTAATAGGGCAGCAGCGCGAGCAGTTCGCGATCGAGCTCGGGCAGCTCGATGGCTATTTGCTGATAAACGATGCCATTCGTGCCGGCCGCGTAACTCGTCGTCGGCAGCACGCCGAGCTGCGCGTGATGCGCTTCGAGCACGCGAATATCGGGTTTTACATCGTGCAGCGTCACTTTCGGCAATACCGATTCGTCGAGCTTCTGTTCCTGTCGTGCTTCGAGATCCTGCGCCAATTTGATGATGCGTTGCGCGGCATCGTCGTTCAGTGTCGATTTGATTCGTGCAAGGCGTTGCTTCTCGGCGGCATCGCGCCGCGCGGCGAGTTCCTTGTCGGGCGTCATGGTCAGCGTGACGCGATGCGGATTATTCAGCAGCAAATCGCGCGCGAGCGTTTTGATGAATTCGGGATTTTTGATTTCTTCGCGCAGCTGTTCGATCACGGGTTCGAGGTTCAACACCGCGATCGGATCGCCGCCGTGCGTTGCGCTCGACAGGCCGTTCAAAATTAATTGCAGGCCGTATGGATACGAATCGCCGCCGATTTCGCGCTGATGTAATTCGAGTTGATGCAGTACCGCTTCGACACGTTCCTGCGGCACACCGTTTTCGGCGACATCGCGAATGGTGCCGAGAATGAGTTGTTCGACGGCGTCGATCTGTTCCGGATTGCTGCCTTCGAGTCCGCACACGAAGGTGAGTTCGCGCATCGAATCTTCGAGGCCGCAGAGCGGGCTCGGTGCGCTGCCGAGATCGGTGGTTTCGAGCGCGCGCTGCAGCGGCGAGGCGCTGTTATCGAGCAAAACGGAGGAGAGCAATTGCGCGCGCAGATGATCGTTCAGATTCGCGCTTTTGCCGAGCAGCCAGCCCAGTACGATATGCGTTTTGTCTTCGATATCTTCATCTTCGGCGAGCGCATAACTTTCCTGCACGCGCACGGGTGCGTGATAGCGTTTTTCGTCGGGCACGCCGATATGCACATCGAGCTTGTCGAATTTCGACAGCGCCAATTCTTCAAAGCGCGTTTGATGCTCGTGCGCGGGAATATCGCCGAACGTCATGAAAATCGCGTTGCTCGGATGGTAGTGGTGGTGATAAAAATTTTTTAAATCGGCGTAGGTGAGATCGGGAATGTGTTCGGGATCGCCGCCGCTGTTGTAGTGATACGTCGTGCTCGGATACAAATATTTACACAGCGTGTGCCACAGCGTGCTCGGTACCGAACTCATCGCGCCTTTCATTTCGTTGAAGACGATACCTTTGAACACGAGTTCGCTATTCGGATCGTTCGGTTTCGCGAATTCGATGCGATGGCCTTCCTGCGCGAAATCGAGCGGATCGAGCCGCGAGAAAAATACCGCGTCCAAATACACTTCGAGCAGATTTTTAAAATCCTTGCGGTTCTGACTCGCGAATGGATACGCGGTCCAATCCGAACTCGTGAACGCATTCATGAACGTGTTGAGCGAACGCCGGATCATCAGAAAGAACGGATCGCGCACCGGAAATTTTTCACTGCCGCACAATGCGGTGTGTTCGAGAATATGGGCAACGCCGGTCGAGTCCAGCGGCACCGTGCGCAGCGCAACGAGAAACACGTTCTCGTCGAAATCGGCCGCGAGGTGATAATGCGCGGCGCCGGTTTTGCGGTGCCGGTATTCTTCGACGGTGATATTGAGCGATTCGAGTTGCTGGCTGCGCAGCCATTCAAAGGCGGGATGCAATACTGAAGGCTTGGCGGTCACGCGTACGTCCTCTGCTGCTGGGGTTTTCATGACAGATGGAGATTTCTGACGGCATTGTAGCGCGGTTGTTGCGGTGTGGGCGAGACGTGGCAGCGACGCGCGCGCTAACGTGATTAAGGCATCGGGGCAATTGCGGTATCGCTAGTAAAGTAGCGAGTTGGCGCGGCGATCAGTCGTGAAATTGCTGCAATCGGTGTTTCAGTGCATTGATCTCACCGCGGAGTTTCTCGATTTCATCGAGCAGCTCAAGACTCAGCGCAAGTCCGGGTAGGTTTAAATCCAAATCGCGTCGCAGGCGTTGTGCCCGATGGAGTCGCAGCAATGCCGACGCGCTGAACTGCCAGCGCTTTTGCGCGGGTTCGATCGGCGTAACAATGCCGTATTCGATCATCTCGGTGACGAGTTCAGCGTGCACGCCGCAGCGTTCGCAAATTTCATTCAGCGTAAACACGGAGTCGCTGTCGCCAGTGAGATCGAGCGCGTCGCTTAAATCGGGTGGGGTCGCCATGATTATTCTCCCAAGCTCGCGCGCGGGCTGAAAACTATTTCCTGCTCCGCGAGTTGTTTGTAGAGTGCTTGTGCCGCATCGCTGTGCTGTTTGGGCAGCACGACTTTAAGAATCACGAATTGATCGCCCGGCGCCGTGCCCGCGAGGCCTTTGCCCTTGATGCGCAATTTATCGCCGCTGCTCGATCCCGGCGGAATTTTCAGTTTCACTTTGCCGCTCAAGGTCGGCACTTCCACGCTGGCGCCGAGCGCCGCTTCCCAATCGGTGACGGGCAGCGTGAGCAAAATATTTTTTCCGTCGACGCTGAAATGCGGATGCGGCGCGTATTCGATTTCCAAAAATAAATCGCCGGGTTCGCCGCCGCCGACACCGGGTGCACCTTGGCCGGCCAAACGAATGCGTTGACCCGGTGCGACGCCGGGCGGAATTTTTACGTTAAGGATTTTCTCGCGATGCGTGACCAAACCGTACTCGTCGCTTTCGGGAATGCGCAGCGCGATTTGCTGCGGGCCGCCGCGCTGTGCCTCTTCGAGAAAGAGCGACAAGGTGTGGTGAATATCCTGACCGCGCATGCGAAAACTGCGTTGGCGACCGTCGCTTGTATAGGCGCGGTGGGCGTCGCCACTGCTGCCGAAAATCGATTCAAAAAAGTCGCTGAAGTGGCTCGCATCGGCTTGCGTATAACCGCCTTCGGAAAAATCGGCGGCTGAGCGCCAACCCGGCGGCGGCCGAAAACGCCCGTCGGCCTGCTGGGCGCCCATTGCGCGCAGCTGATCGTATTCGGCGCGTTTTTCCGGGTCTTTCAGCACTTCGTAAGCTTCGCCGACTTCCTTGAACTTGGCTTCAGCGTCGGCTTCTTTGCTCACGTCGGGATGATACCTGCGCGCGAGCTTGCGATAGCTGGTTTTGATCGCCGCGGCATCGGCGTTTTCCGCCACATCCAAAATTTTGTAATAGTCTTTGAATTCCATCGCGTGCTCTCTTCGACGACATCGTTCACATTGCGACATTACTGCAAAATACTATTACGTCCATGTGTTAAATCAATACTCAGAGTGCGTCGTAACGCCACGAATTTATGATTGCCTGCATCGATGCGACAACGTCGAGAATGACGAGCTGGTCGCCTGGCGGGGCGCCAGTGAGTCCCACGCCCTTGATGCGCAATTTATCGCCGTGACTCGATCCCGGTGGAATTTTCACTTTCACTTTGCCGCTCAAGGTCGGCACTTCCACGGTGGCGCCGATGGCTGTTTCCCAATCGGTCACGGGCAGCGTGAGCAAAATATTTTTGTTGTCGAGGCTGAAGTGCGGGTGCGGAGCGATGTCGATTGTCACGAATAAATCCCCGGGCTCGCCACCGTTGAGACCTGCGGCGCCTTGACCTGTCAGGCGAATGCGTTGCCCTTGAGTTGCGCCGGGCGGAATTTCCACATCGAGGGTTTTCTCGTGCTGCACGATTAATCCGTACGCGCTGCGTTCGGGGATGCGCAGCGTGATTTGCTGTTCCCCTCCGCGCTGCGCGTCTTCGAGAACGAGCGATAAGGTGTGATGAATATCCTCGCCGCGTCGGTGAAATTTGCGCGGATCGCCGTCGCTGGTTGCGGCGCGCTGCACGCCGCCGCTGAATATCGATGCAAAGAAGTCGCTGAAATCGCGCACATCCGTCTGTGTGTAGCGACTTCTGGAAAAACTGGCGGGCGAGTGCAATTGATCGTACTCGGCACGTTTTCCGGAATCTTTGAGTACCTGATATGCTTCACCGATTTGCTTGAATCGGGTTTCGGCATCGGCTTCGTCGCTGACATCGGGATGATATTTGCGTGCCAGTTTTCGGTAACTGATTTTGATTTCGGCGGTATCGGCACCTTTCGCGACACCGAGGGTCTTGTAATAGTCTTTCGGCTCCACCGTTTGCACTCATCGACGCTATTATTTGAGCGGCAATACTACAGTAAAATGCATCCGAGCCAATGGGCCCGCGAAAGCAATCATGAAAATTCAGGTCAAGGTAAAACCGAATGCGCGCATATCGAGTTTGCAGAAACTCGACGACGGCACGTGGCTCGCGCAGATCAAATCACCGCCCGTCGACGGCAAAGCCAATGCGGAATTGTGCGCGCTGTTTGCGCGCGAGTTTAATGTCAGTAAATCGCAGGTGACGATTCAAAGAGGTGGAGCGGGGCGCGTTAAGTTGATCGAAATTGTCGCCCCGTAATTCCATTCATATCGCCCGTAACTCCATTCATATCGATTGCTATCGATCAAATGCTATCGATCAAATATCAATAGGAATGATTGCGTTGCAGGTAATGGCGCACACGCGAACGCTGCGGCGCAGCATCGTCAGTTTTCCCGGTTTCATTTGATTGTTGACCTTGTGCGCGCGTCAGCAATTCAGAGCGAACGATATTTGTGGTTTTGGGCGCATCGATACCGATGCGTACTTGACCGCGATTGACATCGAGAATGACGAGTTCGATATCCTCACCGATACGCAGTGATTCACCAATTTTCCGACTTAATACCAACATAATAAAATACTCCTTTATCAGAGGGCGTGGTGCCGCCATGAAATTATTATTGCAAACGTTGTTGCAATGATGATGAGAGTGCCGGATTTGCAAAGAGTTCCGCCAACATATTCACTCGATGTCATCGATTGCAAACGATGCGTCTGTTGCAAAGTAATGCCCAAGAAAATAATTGAACAGACTGCGCTATCGTCCGCGCGTTAACGCACAACTGCAAGTATTTCTTGCGAGCGCTGTGAAATCGTTCTGCGATGTTGTGACTTTAATACGATGTAGAGCCATCGTTAATCTTAAGTCGGTATAAGTAAAGGCTTTAGATAGCACAAATTCTTTGCCAAAAAAGGGAGGATCAGAATATAGTATCGCCCCTTATTACTTACGCGAACCTTTCGGCTGATATGGCGATGCAACTGAACGATAGCTCCTTGCTGAAAAACCAAGCGCTTGTTGACGGTGTGTGGGTTGATGCCGCCAGCGGCAAAACGATTTCCGTAACCGATCCTGCGAATGGCGAACAGCTGGCGACGATTCCCAGTTTGTCTGCCGAGGAAATCACGCGGGTGATTGCGATATCGGAACGCGCCCAGACGCAATGGGAAAGATTGTCGGGCAAAGAGCGCGCGCAGATTTTGCGGCGCTGGTTCGATGCGATCATCGCAAATGCCGATGATATCGCGATGATTATGACGCGTGAGCAGGGTAAGCCGTTACCCGAAGCGCG
This sequence comes from uncultured Verrucomicrobiaceae bacterium, assembly GCA_964500675.1. GTDB lineage: Bacteria > Pseudomonadota > Gammaproteobacteria > Pseudomonadales > CAMLJR01 > CAMLJR01. The sequence goes on from CAZCNY010000002.1 coordinate 18,756, forward strand.
CGGCGAGGTGCTGTACGCCGCTTCGTTTATCGAATGGTTCGCGGAGGAGGCCAAGCGCATTTATGGCGATACGATTCCGCATCCGCAAGCCGATAAGCGCATTACGGTGTTGAAGCAGCCGATCGGTGTTACCGCTGCGATCACGCCGTGGAATTTTCCAGCCGCGATGATCACGCGCAAAGCGGGTGCAGCATTGGCGGCGGGCTGCTCGATGATCGTTCGCCCTGCGCAGGCGACACCGTTGACGGCGCTCGCGCTGGGTGAGCTCGCGGTGCGTGCCGGCGTTCCCGCCGGCGTGCTGCAAATTGTTTCAGGTTCTTCATCGGTCATCGGCGGAGTTTTGACTTCCAGTCCGATCGTTAGAAAACTTTCGTTCACCGGTTCGACCGAGGTCGGGCGTCTGCTGATGGCGCAATGCGCGCCGACCATTAAACGTCTGTCGCTCGAATTGGGTGGCAACGCACCGTTTATTGTGTTCGACGACGCCGATATCGACGCCGCGGTCGAAGGCGCGCTCGCCGCGAAATATCGCAACAGCGGGCAGACCTGTGTGTGCGTGAATCGCATCTACGTGCAGGATGGTATTTACGATAAGTTTGCTGCGGTGTTCGCCAAGCGCGTGAGCGAATTAAAAGTGGGCAGCGGGGTCGAGAGCGGCACGATGATTGGCCCGCTCATCGATGAAGAGTCGTTGCTGAAAGTGCAAGAACTTGTCGAAGACGCCAAGTCGAAGGGCGCGACGATTGTCACAGGCGGCGATCGCCACGCGCTGGGCGGCACGTTCTATCAGCCGACCGTGATCGCCGGCGCGACAACTTCGATGCGTTTTGCGCGCGAAGAAATTTTTGGCCCGGTGGCGCCGCTATTTCGTTTTCACGACGAAGATGAAGTGATCGGGATGGCGAACGATACCGAGTTTGGGCTCGCTGCCTATTTCTACACGCGCGACGTGGCGCGCGCGTGGCGTGTTTCCGAGGCGCTCGAATACGGCATGGTGGGCTTGAATACGGGTTTGATCTCGAACGAAGTGGCGCCGTTCGGCGGTGTCAAGCAATCGGGTGTGGGACGCGAGGGCTCGCATTACGGTATCGAGGAGTATCTCGACATCAAATACATCTGCACGCAGCTTTAAGTGAAGGTCTCCGCTAAATCGAGCGTTTTGAGTCAAAAGGGCGCCCCCCGGGCGCCCTTTTTGTTTGCGCAGTTGCACCCGAGCCGGTCGCTAATTTGTCCTCGCGATTAAAGCTTGCGCCCGATCAATGTGCGGTTATCACCTACTATCCATAATAATCGTATGGGTCTATAATTAAAAATCATTCTCATTTGGGTTTGTGTGATGCTGTTGTGCGATTTGCCTTCCGGACAGGCCGCGACGATCGAGCGTGTGCAGGGTAAAGCTACCGTCGATGCCATCGCTGCGCGTCTGCGCGATCTGGGGTTTGTGTCGGGTGAGCCGGTGCGAGTGGTGGCGCGAGGGTTGTTCGGTGCCGATCCGCTCGTCGTGCAGATCGGTTTTACGCGTTTCGCGCTGCGCCGTTCGGAAGCGGCGCGCGTCATCGTACAGGCCGCGGCCTGAGTTCTCGCCAAGGACTAGAGCGCCATGAATAATATGTCGATTCCGGTGCAGCGCTTTGCCGAGCAGGTCGCGTTGGTCGGCAACCCCAATTGCGGGAAGACGGCGCTATTTAACCTGCTCACCGGCAGTCGCCAGAAGGTTGCCAATTACGCGGGTGTAACGGTGGAGCGCAAGGAGGGACGCTGTGCGCTGGACTCCGGTCGCGCTATTCGTATCCTCGATTTACCCGGTGCTTACAGTCTTGCTGCCACCAGCCTCGATGAAGCGATCACGCGCGATGTTTGCTACGGCAATCTTGCCGGCGAGGCGAGACCCGATTTAATTGTCTGTGTGCTTGACGCAACGAATTTGCGTTTGCATCTGCGCTTCGCGCTTGAACTGCGTCAGCTCGGTCTGCCGATTATCGTAGCGCTCAATATGATGGACGCCGCCGCGCGTCGCGGCATTTACATCGATACGGAAAAGCTTGAACAGGCGCTCGGCATGCCCGTGGTGCAAACCATCGCGGTTAAGCGCGACGGTGCCGCCGAACTGCGGCAAATGCTAAATGAGGCCATGCCCACCGCGCCATTGCCGTTACCGGAAGGTGCCGATTTGCACGTTGAAGTGCGCAACATTTTAGCGAGCTGCGTGACGATTCCGCGTCGCACGGGCGAGATCGACGATGCACTCGATCGCTGGGCGCTGCACCCGGTGTGGGGTTTGGTGTTGCTCGCCAGTGTGATGTTCCTGATGTTTCAGGCGGTGTTTTCGTGGGCGGCACCGTTTATGGACGTGATAAAAGCAGCGACTCAAGGGGTTGGTACTTTGCTATCGAGTGCGATGCCGGCGGGGCCGTTGCGCAGTTTATTGGTTGAGGGAGTAATTGCAGGTGCCGGAGGAGTGCTGGTATTTTTGCCGCAAATTTTGTTTTTGTTTTTATTTATTCTCGCGCTTGAGGAGTCGGGCTATCTGCCGCGCGCGGCGTTTCTGCTCGACAAATTAATGGTCGGCGCGGGCCTCACGGGGCGTTCATTCATTCCGCTGCTATCGGGTTTTGCGTGTGCGATTCCAGGCATTATGGCGACACGCACCATTCAGGATGAGCGCGATCGCCTCGTGACGATTTTGGTGACGCCGTTGATGACTTGCTCGGCGCGCTTACCCGTGTATGCATTGTTGATCAGTGCATTCATTCCGCAGCGCACCGTGCTCGGTGTTTTTAATTTGCAGGGATTGGTTCTGTTCGCGCTGTACTTCTTCGGCGTGGCGAGTGCGATGTTGGTGGCGTGGGTAATGAAATATTTGCGGCGCGATCGCACCGAGCATGCGTTGTTGCTTGAGCTGCCTTCGTATCGCATGCCGCATCCGCGCGATATCGCCATCGGTCTGTGGGAGCGCGCGAGTATTTTCATACGTCGTGTTGGCACAATCATTCTCGCACTAACGGTATTGTTGTGGTTCTTGTCGAGTTATCCAGCACCACCGGCGGATTTTGCGGGAACGCCGATTGATTACAGCTTCGCGGGGCGCATCGGTCACGCGCTGCAACCGGTGTTCACTCCGCTTGGGTTCAATTGGCAGATATGCATCGCGTTGATTCCAGGCATGGCCGCGCGCGAGGTTGCGGTGAGCGCGATGGCGACGGTTTATGCGCTGTCCGCAGCATCGGAAAATGCCGCGTCGGAGTTGGCGCCCATCATTGCCTCGCAATGGTCGCTCGCAACGGCATTGTCGTTGTTGGCGTGGTATGTGTTTGCACCGCAATGTTTATCTACGCTGGTGGTGATTCGGCGCGAAACCGCGTCGTGGCGAACCATGGTTTTAGCGGCGACGTATTTGTTCGCACTGGCCTACGTTGCGGCATTTGCCACCTATCAAATTGCGAGTCGCTGGTGATGAAAATGTACGACATCGTGCAATGGTCGGTCGTCATCAGCGTGGTGTTGGTGAGCGCTCTGTACATGCTAGGGCGTATCGCGCCGCAGTGGCGCGCGCAGCTTGCGCAACATTTGCAACAGCCGCGCTACGCTCGGTGGATCAATCAGCTCGGCGTGCGCATCGGCGGCGCGGCGGGGTGCGGTGCTTGCGATACGTGCGGCGCTTGTGCAACGTCGAAATCTTCAGGCAAAAAATAATCGAATCCGATTACCGTAAATACCCGCATCGCTTACATTCGTTTTTTCGTATTTAAAATGCTAAACGGCACATTCTCGGACGCGTCAAAGTCGTTCATTAAAATTCCGCTCGCGCCGATTCCGCGATCCCCCGCGCAAGCGGCGTTGATCAGCGCGAGGCCTTCTGCCAAAGCCGCATCGATATTTTTGATCTTGTTTGTCGGTGTCAGCTCCAAATGTCGATGGCGATGCCGGCGGATAGAGAAAGTATTTCAAAGCAAATAGCTTGAGGCGTTTAGTTGAATCCGGATCGGCAGCATCATCGACTAAAAACGGCACTTCATACGTCGCTATGAAAACTAAAAATCGGCTGCTGATCGTTCCGGTAATACCGTGTTGGTTATAGGTGATCTTTGCAGAATGTGATGAAAGCGATTTTGCAGCGTATCGAATTGTGAAGTGATAAAAATAAAAACGCCCGCAAAGCGGGCGCGTGATGTGAAGGCTTTCTCACGGATTAATCGCGTTTATCGAGTGGCAGATAATCGCGCGCTACCGGCCCTGTGTAGAGCTGGCGCGGACGCCCGATCTTGTACGGATGGCTGATCATTTCGTGCCAGTGCGCGATCCAGCCCGGTGTGCGGCCGAGTGCAAATATCACCGTGAACATGCTGCTCGGAATGCCGATTGCCTTGAGGATGATGCCCGAATAGAAATCGACATTGGGGTAGAGTTTTTTCTGCACGAAATACGGATCTTCGAGCGCGATTTTTTCCAGTTTTTTCGCGATGCGCAACAGCGGATCGTTATCGTGACCGAGCTCTTTGAGCACTTCATCCGCCGTTTGCTTCATCACTTTGGCGCGCGGGTCGAAATTCTTGTAAACGCGATGGCCGAAGCCCATGAGTTTGAACCCGGAGTTTTTGTCTTTCGCGCGTGCGATAAATTCGGGAATGCGCGATTCGTCGCCGATTTCGTTGAGCATATTCAATACGGCTTCGTTCGCACCGCCGTGCGACGGCCCCCATAGCGCAGCGACACCGGCGGCGATACAGGCGAATGGGTTCGCGCCGGTTGAGCCGGTCAGGCGCACAGTCGAAGTCGATGCGTTCTGCTCGTGGTCGGCGTGCAATAAGAAAATACGATCCATGGCTTTGGCGAGTACGGGATTAACTTTGTACTCTTCGCACGGGTTACCGAACATCATGTACAAAAAGTTTGCCGCGTAAGAAAGATCGTTGCGCGGATACATAAACGGTTGACCGATGCTGTATTTGTATGCCATCGCGGCCAGTGTCGGCATTTTCGCAATGAGACGCACCGCCGACACTTCGCGATGCTCCGGATTGTTGATGTCGAGCGAGTCGTGATAGAACGCCGACAACGCACCGATCACGCCGCACATCACCGCCATCGGGTGCGCGTCGCGGCGGAAGCCGTTAAAGAATCGCGTGATTTGATCGTGCACCATCGTGTGTTTGCGGACGCGCTCTTCAAAAGCAACCTTTTGCGCTTCGCTGGGCAGCTCTCCGTACAGCAGTAGAAAACACGTTTCGAGATAGTCGGATTTTTCGGCGAGCTGTTCGATCGGATAGCCGCGATGCAGCAACACACCCTTATCGCCATCGATAAACGTAATTTTCGATTCGCATGCCGCCGTCGAGACGAAGCCGGGGTCGTAGGTAAAATAATCATTGGCGAGCAGCGCACCGACATCGATGACGTCGGGACCCAGCGTGCCGGAGCGAATTGGAAGTTCGATAGGGTCTTTACCATCGATGCTCAGTTTTGCTTTCTTGTCAGTCATTACAGGCTCCTATGATTTTATCCAACTGATGGAATAATCCGGCTGATTATCGACGTCAGCTGCTAGCTTGGGCTCGTGGCGCAATCAAAAATACACGTCCTTGCGTGTTGAGCTTCCACGAACCAACCGGCACTGCGTCGACCTGAGTCAACGACTCTCGCCTCGTGAACGATTGTCTGGAAAGGGAATCGCTCTCAGTATAAAGCAATTTCTGTGCTGGGGAATCGAAATTGAGCGCGCTTGTATCACTTGTCGCGGCGGCGCGTGTGCGGCCCCATAAATTGGGGGTGAGTCCGATAAAACTCCGCGGCGACGGCGATCATGCGGCGCCTGCCGGCGTTTGTAATTCAAGGGAGGCGCGCTTATAATTCGCCGCGGTTTAACTGCGCTGCATAAAATATGTGCGGGCGTTACGCCACAAAATCGTATCATTTCACCGTACGTGTTCCACTTCCGTGTAACTGTCCGACGTACCGCGTCAGCGATGTGCGTACGGGCCACAACCAGTGTGATGAATCCGTGAACAAAAAGCGCCCCGTGAATCTTGATATCGGCACGATCTCGCTGCCGATCACTGCTTATACTTCCATTTTGCATCGCGCGTCCGGTGTCGCGCTGTTTGTCGGCGTCGGCATTCTGATGTGGATGCTCGATATGTCGCTAACCAGCGCCGACGGATTTAACAGCGTCAAAGCGATTTTCGATTCATTCATTTGTAAATTGATCGTGTGGGCGGTGCTGATCGCGCTGATCTATCACTGCGCGGCCGGCGTCAAACACTTGATTATGGATGTCGGCATCGGCGAAACGATGGAGGGCGGCAGCCGCGGTTCGCGCATTGTGTTGATCGTCACCGTGATTCTCGCCGTCTTAGTAGGAGCAGCGATATGGTAACCGCAGTCACAAATTTCGGTCGCAGCGGTCTGTCCGATTGGCTGCTGCAACGCGTTACGGCGATCATCCTGCTCGCGTACACGCTGTTTATTGCAGCATTTGTATTCTTCTGTCCGGCGCTGGATTACGCGACGTGGAAAGCGTTATTCGCAGAGACCTGGGTGCGCATTTTCAGTTTGGCAGCACTCTTGTCGATCGCGGTGCACGCGTGGATTGGTTTGTGGTCGGTGTCGACCGATTATTTAACCGAACGTTTACTGGGGCCGAAAGGCAATGTGCTGCGTTTGGTATTTCAGGCGGTGGTCGCCATCGTTCTGTTCAGCTATGTCATCTGGGGTATTGAGATTCTGTGGGGTAACCATGGCTAATATGCGCACCATTTCGTTCGATGGCGTAATCGTCGGCGGCGGCGGCGCCGGTATGCGCGCTGCGTTGCAGTTATCTCAATCCGGCTACAGAACGGCTGTCATCAGTAAAGTGTTTCCGACGCGCTCGCATACGGTGTCGGCGCAGGGTGGTATCACGTGCGCGATCGCGAGCGCGGATCCCAACGACGATTGGCGTTGGCATATGTACGATACGGTCAAGGGCTCCGACTATATCGGCGATCAGGAAGCGATCGAATACATGTGCTCGGTCGGTCCCGAGGCGGTTTTTGAGCTCGACCACATGGGGTTGCCATTCTCGCGCACCGAAGAGGGCCGCATTTATCAGCGCCCATTCGGCGGTCAATCGAAAGATTATGGCAATGGCGGCCAGGCTGCGCGCACCTGCGCGGCAGCGGATCGCACCGGCCACGCCCTGCTGCACACGTTGTATCAAGCCAATTTAAAAAACGACACGCAATTTTTTAACGAATGGTATGCGGTCGATCTCGTTAAAAATCAGGATGGCGTCGTCACGGGCGTTATCGCGATTTGCATGGAGACCGGTGAAGTTGTCTACGTGAAATCGAAAGCGACCGTATTCGCCACGGGTGGTGCGGGCCGTATTTTTGCATCGACGACGAATGCGCACATCAATACCGGCGACGGTGTCGGCATGGCGCTGCGCGCGGGCTTTCCCGTGCAGGATATCGAAATGTGGCAGTTCCACCCGACCGGCATCGCCGGCGCGGGCGTGCTCGTCACCGAAGGTTGTCGCGGTGAAGGCGGTTATCTGATCAACAAAAACGGCGAGCGCTTCATGGAGCGCTACGCGCCCAACGCAAAAGATCTCGCTGGCCGCGATGTGGTCGCGCGCTCGATGATTTTAGAAATTATCGAAGGCCGCGGTTGCGGCCCCGAAGGTGATCATGTTTTCCTCAAGCTCGATCATCTCGGCGAAGAAGTGCTGCACTCGCGCTTGCCGGGCATTTGCGAATTGTCGAAAACGTTCGCGCATGTCGATCCGGTGAAGGAGCCGATTCCGGTCGTACCGACCTGCCACTACATGATGGGCGGCATTCCGACTAACATTCACGGTCAGGCGCTCACGGTCGACGCCAACGGCAACGACAAAGTGATCGAAGGTTTGTTCGCGTGCGGCGAAGTCGCGTGCGTATCGGTGCACGGCGCCAACCGCTTGGGCGGCAACTCGCTGCTCGATCTCGTTGTGTTCGGTAGAGCCTCGGGTCTGTTTATCGAAAAAGCACTGCGCGAAGGTATCGAACAGCGCAACGCATCGGATTCCGATATCGGTGCCGCGATGGCGCGTTTGAATCGCGTCAACGCGAGCGCGGGCGGCGAAAAGACGGCCGATCTGCGCAAAGAGTTGCAGGGCACGATGCAGAAATTTTTCGGCGTTTTCCGCCGTGGCGATTATATGCAACAGGGCGTGGACAAGCTGGCCGAGCTGCGCCAACGTATCGACAATGTGCATCTCGAAGACAAGAGCAATGCATTCAATACCGCGCGTATTGAAGCGCTCGAGTTGGCGAATTTGCTCGAGGTTGCCGAAGCCACTGCAATTGCCGCCGAGGAACGCAAAGAGAGCCGCGGCGCGCATGCGCGCGAGGATTTCCCCGAGCGCGACGATCAAAACTGGTTGTGCCATTCCATTTATTTTCCCGGCGAGAAACGTGTCGCGAAGCGAGCGGTGAATTTTTCACCGAAGACTGTCGATACCTTTCAACCGAAAAAACGTACCTATTGAGGTTTGGCGAGGAAACAACTCATGTTGCAAGTCAGTCTTTACCGCTACAACCCCGAGACCGATGCCGCGCCGTCGATGCAGGAGATGCAGCTCGATACCGGCGGCAAAGATCTTATGGTGCTCGACGTACTTGAGCTACTGAAAGCGACCGATCCCTCGCTGACGTTTCGCCGCTCCTGCCGCGAAGGTGTATGCGGCTCTGACGGCATCAATATCAACGGCAAAAATGGCCTGGCGTGTATCACGCCCGTATCCGAGGCGTTGAAAGGCGGCAATAAACTGATTCTGCGCCCGTTGCCGGGGCTGCCCGTGATTCGCGATTTGATCGTCGATATGGGGCAATTTTACAAGCAGTACGAAAAAGTGAAGCCATATCTCATCAACGATACGCCGGCGCCCGCCATCGAGCGGCTGCAATCGCCGGAGGACCGCGCCAAACTCGATGGCTTGTACGAATGCATTTTGTGCGCGTGCTGCTCCACGGCATGCCCGTCGTTCTGGTGGAATCCCGATCGCTTCATCGGCCCGAGCGGATTGTTGCAGGCGTATCGCTTTCTGGCCGACAGCCGCGACACCGCGACCGAGCAGCGCCTCGCCGAACTCGACGATCCGTTCAGCGTGTTCCGCTGTCACGGTATTCAAAATTGCGTGAATGTGTGTCCGAAAGGTTTAAACCCGACGCGGGCGATCGGCCATATTCGCAATATGCTGCTGAAGCGCGCGAGCTGACAGCGGCAAATTTTTTATGCGCAGCGCAAGTGGGCTTCTACACTTAGTTGCGCATTCGATACACCCTGTCGCGGGTGCGATGGGGCTGCGCAATATGCCGACACTTGATAGCCTCGCGGGCAACGCTGTCCGCAGCAGGGTGTCGATGCAAGATCAGGTGTGGAGTTTCGCCAGAGCAGGTGACATTCCCTAAATTAGGTGGTCATGCGATGCAAGAAGGCGCGATGGAGCTGCTCTGGCGCAGCTCGCAATTATCCGGCGGTAATGCCGCTTACGTAGAAGAGCTTTACGAAACCTTTCTAACCGATCCCAATGCGGTGCCCGAGCAATGGCGTGACTATTTCGCCAAGCTGCCGCGCGTGAACGGCAGCACCGTGCAGGATGTTTCCCATTCCGCGATCCGCGCGCAATTTGCCAGCATGGCGCGTGCGCACGTGTACCGCTCAAACGCACAGGCGGGCGATAGTCAGGTCACCGAACAAGAGCGCAAACAAATACGCGTGTTGCAACTGATGAGCGCGTACCGTCAGCGCGGTCATCAAGAGGCGAAACTGGATCCGCTCGATTTGTGGAAGCGCGACCCCGTTCCCGACCTCACACTCGAATTTCATCAGCTCAGCGAAGCCGATCTCGACACCGTATTTCAGGTCGGGCGCCCGCATATCGGTAAAGAGCAGGCGACTCTGCGCGAAATTATCGATGTGCTTGAGCAGACTTATTGCAATACGATCGGTGTCGAATTTCGCCACATTCACGCGACTGAAGAGCGACGCTGGATCGAACAGCGCATGGAAAGCGTACGTTCGAAACCGGATTTTGGGCGCCAGGCGCGCCGTCATTTGCTTGAACGATTAACGGCGGCGGAGGGGCTGGAGAAATCGCTCGCATCGAAATACCCCGGCACCAAACGCTTCGGTCTCGAGGGCGGCGAAAGTCTGATTCCCATGCTCGACTCGATGATTCAGCGCTGCGGTTCGTACAGCGCGAAAGAAATCGTGATCGGCATGGCGCACCGCGGCCGCCTCAATGTACTCGTCAATATTCTCGGCAAGAATCCTGCGGAATTATTCGACGAGTTTGAAGGCAAGGCGACGTACATCGGTTCGGCCGACGTGAAATATCACCAAGGTTTTTCGTCGAACGTGATGACGCCGGGCGGCGAAGTGCATCTCGCGCTGGCGTTCAATCCATCGCATCTCGAAATTGTTGCGCCCGTGGTTGAGGGTTCCGTGCGCGCGCGTCAGGATCGCCGTGGCGACAAAATCGGCGATCGCGTCGTGCCGATCGTGATGCATGGCGATGCCGCTTTCGCGGGGCAGGGCGTCGTCATGGAAACGTTTCAAATGTCGCAGACGCGCGGCTATTGCACGGGCGGAACGATTCACATCGTCATCAATAATCAAGTTGGGTTTACCACGTCGAATCCGCTCGACGCGCGCTCGACCGATTACTGCACCGGTGTGGCGAAAATGGTGCAACCGCCCATTTTTCACGTCAACGGCGACGACCCCGAAGCGGTGCTCTTCGTATCGCAACTCGCGGTGGATTATCGTCAGGAATTCAAAAAAGATGTCGTCATCGATTTGGTTTGTTATCGCCGCCGCGGCCACAACGAAGCGGATGAGCCATCGGCGACACAACCGCTTATGTACGAAGCTATCAAACATCAAATCACTACACGCGATCTTTACGCGAAAAAGTTAATTGAAGCGGGCGTGCTCACGCGCGAAGAGGATGACCATCTCGTCGCGGAATATCGCGCAACGCTCGAAAGCGGTGAGCACGTCGTGAAAAGTTTGGTGAAAGAGCCGAACACGGCGTTGTTTGTCGATTGGCGGCCGTATCTGGGACACGCTTCGAATATTCCGTACGACACGCGCATCGAGTTAAAAAAATTGCAGGAAATTGCGCAGCGCGCGAATGCCATTCCCGAAGGTTTCGTGGTGCAGCGTCAAGTCGCAAAAATTTATGAAGACCGTATGAAAATGGCGGCGGGTGCGATGCCGATCAACTGGGGCTGTGCGGAAATACTCGCCTACGCCACATTGCTCGATGCCGGTAGCGGCGTGCGCTTGACCGGGCAGGATGTCGGCCGCGGCACATTTTCGCATCGGCATGCGGTTTTGCATCATCAAAAAGATGGCAGCACGTATATTCCGCTCGCCAATTTTGCGAAGAATCAGCCGCTGTTCGCGATTTACGATTCGCTGTTGTCCGAAGAGGCTGTGCTCGCGTTCGAGTATGGTTATGCGACCACGATTCCAAGCACGCTCGTCATTTGGGAAGCGCAGTTCGGTGATTTCGCGAACGGCGCGCAGGTTGTTATCGATCAATTCATCACGAGCGGCGAGCATAAATGGGCGCGCCTGTGCGGGCTGACGTTATTATTGCCGCACGGTTACGAAGGGCAGGGCCCTGAACACAGTTCGGCGCGGCTCGAACGCTTTCTGCAATTATCCGCCGAGCACAATATTCAAGTGTGCGTGCCGACCACGCCGGCGCAGGTTTTTCATATGCTGCGGCGACAATCGTTGCGGCCATTGCGCAAACCGCTGATCGTGATGTCGCCAAAAAGTTTGCTGCGTCATAAAGAGGCGGTATCGTCGCTTGAAGATTTGGCCAACGGCGCATTTCAGACCGTGCTCGACGATGCCGATGTTACCGCGCCCGAAAAAATTCAGCGCCTGGTGTTGTGCAGCGGTAAAGTGTTTTACGATTTGCGCGAAACGCGGCGCGCGCGCGGCGTCGACAATGCTGCCATTGTGCGACTCGAACAACTGTACCCATTTCCCGAAGAGGAGTTCACGCGCGTGCTCTCGCGTTACGCGCAGATCAGCGAAGTGGTGTGGTGTCAGGAAGAGCCGATGAATCAAGGTGCATGGTATAGCAGTCAGCACCATATGCGGCGCGCGCTCAACCGTCAAAATCGTTCGCTGTATCTTGAGTACGCGGGCCGCGAAGCGTCGGCGTCGCCCGCGGCAGGTTACATGGCGCTGCACTTGGAGCAGCAGGAAAATTTAATCAAGCAAGCATTGAAAATCGAATGAAGCGCGCTGTCTTCGGCAGCGAAGAAATTTGTCCGATTTAAGGAAACGGCATGAGCATCGAAATCAAGGCACCGACATTTCCCGAGTCCGTCGCCGATGGCACGATCGCCACGTGGCATAAAAAATCCGGTGAGGCGGTCGCGCGCGATGAACTGATCGTCTCGATCGAAACCGATAAGGTTGTGCTCGAAGTGGTCGCGCCCACCGACGGCACGTTGGCCGAAGTATTCAAAGACGAAGGCGACACTGTGTTGAGCGGCGAATTGATCGCACGCTTGAACGAAGGCAAAGCCGCGGGCCCTCTCGCCCAGATCGCCGCGCAAACCGATATCACATCGCCGGCTGCCGCGGTTGGTGTAGCCAAAGTTGCGCCCGCAGCGCGTCAATTGATTGAGGAAAATCAACTTGACGCTGCTGCGATAAGCGCGAGCGGTAAAGGTGGTTTGATTACGAAAGAGGATGTGCTGAAGTATTTGAGCAATCCCCCAGCGGCGCAAAAAGTGCCTGCTAAAAAAGATGGGGCGGTTGCACCCTCGATTCCTGCCGCAAAACCTGCTGTTGTTGAACCGCTTTCATTTCCGAGCGGCGATCGCATTGAAAAACGTGTGCCGATGACGCGCCTGCGTGCGCGCATTGCCGAGCGTCTGCTCGAAGCATCGCAGCACACGGCGATGCTCACGACGTTCAACGAAGTGAACATGCAGCCGGTGATGACGCTGCGCGCGCAATACAAAGAGTTGTTCGAGAAAACGCACAACGGCACCAAGCTCGGCTTCATGGGTTTTTTTGTCAAAGCTGCCTGCGAAGCGTTGAAACGTTTTCCGTCCGTGAATGCCTCGATCGACGGCACCGATATTGTCTATCACGGCTATCAGGATATCGGTGTTGCGGTTTCAACCGATAAGGGTCTGGTGGTGCCGGTATTGCGCGACGCCGATCAGAGCAGCATCGCGCAAATCGAAAATCGAATTCGCGATTTCGGGGTGCGCGCGCGCGACGGCAAACTCGCGATCGAAGAAATTCAAGGTGGCACGTTTACGATTACCAACGGTGGCGTGTTCGGCTCGTTGATGTCGACACCGATCATCAATCCGCCGCAGACGGCGATTCTCGGCATGCACAAGACACAGGAGCGACCGATGGCCGTGAATGGTCAGGTGGTGATTTTGCCGATGATGTATCTCGCACTGTCGTACGATCATCGCTTGATCGACGGCAAGGAAGCCGTGCAATTTCTCGTCACGATCAAAGAGTTGATCGAAGATCCCGCGCGCATGTTGCTGGAAGTGTGATTTTCTCCCCGCTCTCGCCGGGAGCGGGGATTAACAACAGGAATCTGATAATGGCTAAATACGATGTCGTGGTAATCGGTGCCGGCCCGGGTGGTTACGTCGCCGCTATTCGAGCGGCGCAGCTCGGTTTGAAAACGCTCTGTATCGAGAAGGGCAAAAATAAATTCGGCAATCCGTTTTTTGGCGGCACCTGTCTCAACGTCGGTTGTATTCCGTCGAAAACGTTGCTCGATTCGTCGTACAAATTTGCCGAAGCCAAACACAGTTTCGCGATGCACGGCATCAAAACCGGCGAAGTGGCGATCGACGTTCCCGCGATGATCAAGCGCAAGGATGATATCGTCAAACAACTCACAGGCGGTATCGGCGGCTTATTCAAAGCCAACGGTGTCGATGCGATGGAAGGCGCCGGCAAAGTATTGTCGGGCAAGCGCGTCGAAGTGACGAAGCATGACGGCAGCTCGGAAATTATCGAAGCCGATCATATCGTCATCGCTGCGGGTTCAGTGCCGATGCAAATTCCGCCGGCGCCGGTCGATCAGCAAGTGATTGTAGATTCCACGGGCGCGCTCGAATTCACCGCGGTGCCGCCACGGTTGGGCGTGATCGGTGCCGGCGTTATCGGTTTGGAGTTGGGCAGCGTGTGGGCGCGTCTGGGCGCAAAAGTGGTGGTGTTAGAGGCGCTGGAAGAATTTTTGCCATTGGTCGATCGTCAAATCGCGAAAGACGCGGAGAAAACATTGCGCAAGCAGGGGCTCGATATTCGTCTCGGCGCGCGCGTGACCGGTACCGAAACAAAAAACAGCGAAGTCGCGGTGTCCTACACCGATGCCAGTGGCGAGAAAAAAGAGATCTTCGATAAGCTGATCGTCGCGGTCGGCCGGCGTCCGCAGAGCCAACATCTGTTGGCGCCCGATAGCGGTGTCAAACTTGATGAGCGCGGTTTTATTTTCGTCAACGAATACTGCGAAACCGAAATGCCTGGTATTTATGCGGTCGGCGATATCGTGCGCGGTCCGATGCTCGCTCATAAGGGCATGGAAGAGGGTGTGATGGTGGCCGAGCGTATCGCGGGCAAGAAAGTCGCGATGAATTATGAATTGATTCCGAGCGTGATCTATACGCATCCGGAAATTGCCTGGGTCGGCAAAAACGAAGAGCAATTGAAAGCCGAGGGCGTTGCCTACAATGTCGGCGTATTTCCATTCATGGCGAGCGGCAGAGCACTGGCTGCGGGCGAAATGACAGGGATGGTCAAGTTAATTGCGCGTTCTGACAATGACCGTTTGCTCGGTGCGCATATAATTGGTCCGAGCGCGGCTGAGTTGGTGCAGCAGGTCGCGATTGCGATGGAGTTCGGTTCCACCGCCGAAGATATCGGGCTCATGGTATTCAGCCATCCGACTTTGTCGGAAGCCGTGCACGAAGCAGCGCTCGCGGTGCACAACCATATGATCCATATGCCCAATCGTAAGCCAAGGAAATAGGGTAGGCCCCAAAAATAGATGCTGGGTGGGCTTGTGAAGCCGGCAATTGGATTTGCTGTGCGCGGTGAAATTCGCGAGAATGCCGCGCCCCGTTTTTGCGATTCAAAAGATTGCGATTCAAAAGTTTATGATTTAAGAGTTTTTGACTCATTCGTCTGCAACGACGTAGATGGCTGAGTATGCGTTGGGGGTGGCTCGTGTAGAAGGAGCCGCTGAATCACTATTCACACCGAGACGGTAAATCACATGAACCTGCACGAGTATCAGGGCAAGCAGCTTTTCGCTGAATATGGCTTGCCTGTGTCCAAGGGGGTTGCTTGCAGCACGCCGGAAGAGGCGGTTGCTGCTGCGAAAGAAATCGGCGGCGACCAATGGGTTGTCAAAGCTCAGGTACACGCGGGTGGCCGCGGTAAGGCGGGTGGCGTCAAGCTGGTAAAAACTCGGCAGGAAATCGAAGAGTTCGCGCGCAAATGGCTCGGCCAGCGCCTCGTCACCTATCAAACAGACGCGAACGGTCAGCCCGTTTCGAAAATTCTTGTCGAAGCATGCACCGACATCGCTAAAGAATTGTATCTCGGCGCAGTCGTCGATCGTTCGAGCCGCCGCATCGTGTTCATGGCGTCGACCGAAGGCGGTGTAGAAATCGAAAAAGTGGCGCACGATACGCCCGAAAAAATTCTCAAAGCGACGATCGATCCCCTCGTCGGCGCACAGCCGTTCCAGGGCCGCGAACTGGCGTTCAAACTTGGTCTCAACGATGAGCAAGTCAAACAATTCGTGAAGATTTTCCAAGGCCTCGCGAAACTGTTCGTCGATTACGATCTGGCGCTGCTCGAAATCAACCCGCTCGTGATCACCACCGAAGGTAAATTGCATTGCCTCGATGCGAAAATCAACATCGACAGCAATGCGCTGTATCGCCAGCCTAAACTGCGTGAAATGCACGATCCGTCGCAGGACGATCCGCGCGAAGCGCACGCGGCCAAATGGGAGCTCAATTACGTCGCGCTCGACGGCAATATCGGTTGCATGGTCAACGGTGCCGGTCTCGCGATGGGCACGATGGATATCGTGAAATTGCACGGCGGCGCCCCCGCCAACTTCCTCGATGTCGGCGGCGGCGCAACCAAAGAGCGCGTCTCCGAAGCGTTCAAAATCATTCTTTCCGACAGCAGCGTGAAAGCCGTACTCGTCAATATTTTTGGCGGTATCGTGCGCTGCAACTTGATTGCGGAAGGCATTATCGGCGCGGTCGAGCAGGTCGGCGTGAAGGTGCCGGTGGTGGTGCGGCTCGAAGGCAACAACGCTGAACTCGGCGCGAAAATCCTCGCCGAAAGCGGACTCAACATCATCGCTGCCAACAGCTTGACCGAAGCTGCCGAAGCAGTTGTCAAAGCAGCGGGGGGCGCGAAATGAGTGTTCTGATCAACAAAAATACCAAAGTCATCTGCCAGGGTTTCACGGGTTCGCAGGGCACGCTGCACTCGGAGCAGGCGATCGCTTACGGCACCAAAATGGTCGGCGGCGTCACGCCGGGCAAGGGCGGTACCGAGCATCTCGGCCTGCCGGTGTTTAACACGGTTGCCGATGCGGTTGCGAAAACAGGCGCGGACGCTTCTGTAATTTATGTGCCGGCGCCGTTCTGCAAAGACTCGATCCTCGAGGCCGCATTCGCAGGCATCAAACTGATCGTTTGCATCACCGAAGGTATTCCGACTCTCGATATGCTCGACGTGAAAGTGAAGTGCGACGAACTCGGCGTGCGTTTGATCGGGCCGAACTGCCCGGGCGTGATCACGCCGGGCGAATGCAAAATCGGCATCATGCCGGGGCATATTCACCTGCCGGGCAAAGTCGGTATCGTGTCGCGTTCGGGTACGCTGACTTACGAAGCCGTCAAGCAGACCACCGATTTTGGCTTCGGCCAATCGACCTGCGTCGGTATCGGCGGCGATCCGATTCCGGGCTCGAACTTCATCGATATCCTCAAACTGTTCCAGAACGATGCGCAGACCGAAGCGATCGTGATGATCGGCGAGATCGGTGGCTCGGCCGAGGAAGAGGCAGCGGCATTCATCAAGGCCAATGTGACCAAGCCGGTCGTGTCCTACATCGCGGGTGTCACGGCTCCGGCCGGCAAGCGTATGGGGCATGCGGGCGCGATCATCGCGGGCGGCAAAGGCACGGCGGCGGAGAAATTCGCCGCGCTGCAAGACGCGGGTGTACACACCGTGAAATCGCTGGCCGATATCGGCAAGACGCTGAAGTCGGTCACTGGATGGTGAAGGGATCGGCGGTTGCTAATTGAACTGGCAGAAAAAAAGGCGCTTCGGCGCCTTTTTTTATGGCGGCTTTCGATTCGCTAAAAAGTGGTTTCGTGTTCGATCACGGTTGCGATGCGCATCGTCGAGCGATCGAACAGTTTTTTCTCATCCGCAACGACTTCGTCGGGCATTTTGCTGGTGCTTAGATACTTGACCGTGCCGTTGAAAATTTCCTCATTGTCGAACCATAGCTCGGTCACGACATCATAGGGCAGCTCCTCGAGCAGGCCGCTTTCCGCATCCGGCAGCGGGGTGAGATAACGGCGAAGATAGCGTTTCATACCCGCAGCGTATTGCGCGCATAAAGGCGCGTGCTGGTTTTCGTAATAATCGCGAAATGCGCCGACGCTCATGCCGGGTTTGCGCTTCATGAAGAGTAAAATTTTGTAAACGGTTTTCATCGGTGCTGTCACCTTCTTTCGTTTCGGTCCGTGTTTATCGCCATGGTGGCCGACGGTTGGATGATACCGCTGCGCTGATTTCCGGGGCAGGGCTTGAAAACTCAACGATTGACACCATATCCGCGCTAGTTTTAGTCAGTTTTCGTATCCTCAATTTTTATACTCTACCAGTTTGCACAACATCAGGAGCCAACCAATGACCACCGCCGCTAAAGAGACCTTGGGCTTTCAAACCGAGGCCAAGCAGCTGCTGCAGTTGATGATCCATTCGCTGTATAGCAACAAAGAAGTTTTCCTGCGCGAGCTGATTTCAAATGCCTCCGACGCCGCCGACAAGTTGCGTTTCGAAGCGCTCTCGAATTCCGCGCTGTACGAAAGCGATCCCGATCTCAACGTCACGATCACGTTCGACAAGGACGCCAAGACGATCACCATCAGCGACAACGGCATCGGTATGTCGCGCGAGGACGTGGTCAGCCATCTCGGTACGATCGCGCGTTCGGGCACGGCGGAATTTCTCAAGAATTTAAGCGGCGATCAGAAAAAAGATTCGCAGCTGATCGGACAGTTCGGCGTGGGTTTTTATTCGGCATTTATCGTTGCCGAGCGTGTGGAGGTATTCACGCGCCGCGCGGGTTTGCTGGCCGACCAAGGTGTGCATTGGGAATCGAAAGGCGAAGCGGATTTTTCCGTCGAGCCATTCACGAAAGCCGATCGCGGCACCCGCGTGGTGCTGCATCTGCGCGCGGACGATGTCGAATTCGCTGACGATTGGAAGATTCGTTCTGTCGTCAAAAAATATTCGGATCACATCTCGATTCCGGTGTTGATGCCGAAGCAACAATTTGAAACGAATGAAGATGGCACAGAGAAAACCGTCGAGGAAAAAAACAAAGCACCCGAATTCGAAACCGTAAATACCGCGACGGCACTGTGGACGCGCCCGCGCAACGAAGTTACCGACGATGAATACAAAGCGTTTTACAAGCACGTTTCGCACAATTTTGAAGAGCCGCTGACCTGGAGCCACAACAAGGTTGAAGGCAAGCAGGAATACACGAGCCTGCTGTTCGTGCCGAAGCGCGCGCCGTTCGATATGTGGAATCGCGACAAGCCGCGCGGCGTGAAATTGTACGTGCAGCGCACGTTCATCATGGACGAGGCCGAACAATTCCTGCCGCTGTATTTGCGTTTTATCAAGGGTGTGGTCGATTCGAACGATTTACCGCTCAACGTATCGCGCGAAATTTTGCAGCAGAGCGCACAGGTCGAATCGATGCGTTCGGCGCTGACCAAGCGCGTGCTCGATATGCTGGAAAAACTCGCCAAATCCGAACCGGAAAAATATCAGGCGTTTTGGCAGGAGTTCGGTCAGGTGCTGAAAGAGGGCCCGGCCGAAGATTTTTCCAACAAAGAAAAAATTGCGAAATTGCTGCGTTTTTCGACCACGCACACCAACAGCGAAAAACAGGATCAGTCGCTCGAAGATTATGTGGCGCGCATGAAGGGAGAGCAGGAAAAAATTTATTACATCGCAGCGGAAAACTACAACACCGCGGCGAACAGTCCGCACCTCGAAGTGTTTCGCAAGAAGGGCATCGAAGTTGTGTTGCTGTTCGATCGCGTCGATGAGTGGCTGATGGGTCATCTTTCCGAATTCGATGGCAAACAGTTGCAGGACGTCGGCAAGGGCGAACTCGATCTCGGCAAACTGGAGGACGAGAGCGAGAAGGAGGAAAAGGAAAAGCTCGAAAAAGAGCATCAGTCGCTGCTTGAACGCGCGCAAAAAGCGCTCGAAGGTCAGGTCGAAAAAGTGCGCGTGACGAATCGTCTCACCGATTCGCCTGCCTGTCTCGTGGTCGGTCAATTCGATATGGGCGCGCAGATGCGCCGCATCTTGGAAGCCGCCGGTCAGAAAGTGCCGGATAACAAGCCGACATTGGAGCTCAATCCGGCGCATCCGCTCGTGGTCAAGCTCGACAAAGAGAGCGATGAGGATCGCTTTGCCGATCTCGCTGAAATTTTGTTCGATCAAGCACATCTGGCAGAGGGCGGACAATTGAGAGATCCGGCAGCCTATGTGCGCAAATTAAATAAATTGTTGCTGGAAATTTCGGGTTAAATCCCCTGCTGGTTACACTTGCCGCCCCCTTTGATTAAAGGGGGCTAACTGTTCTCTGAATAAATTTCCGAAGTATCGGGTTGGCTCCGCTATTCCGCCTTTAATCAAAGGCGCGGCCCGCACAGCGAACGAGGGATTTAGGCTGTTATACTGCAAAGCCTCGATCAGCCAGAAAACTTTCCTATGACAACTCCCCAGCGCGTAGCGGTTCTTGGCGGCGGTAGTTTCGGCACCACACTGGCGAACATCATGGCCGACAATGGCCACGACGTGGTGTTGTGGTTGCGCGATGCAGCGCGCGCCGACGAAATCAATCGCGAGCATTGCAACAGCGCTTATCTCCCCGATTTTCCTTTGCACGAAAATCTTCAAGCGACAACGGATTTAGCCCGCGCGGTGGCCGCTTGCGATTTTGTATTTATGGCGGTGCCGAGCGCTTCGTGTCGCGCGGTGGCCACAGAGGTCAATCGGCATATCGATAAACGCAGTATTTTGATCAGCACGACGAAAGGCTTGGAAGCGTCGCATGCGCCGGAGCCCAATAGTTATCGTCTGATGAGCGAAGTGTTGCACGAGGAAATTCCAGGCCAGCGTCTGGGTGTATTGAGCGGGCCGAATCTCGCCAAAGAAATTGCCGCGAAACAAATCACGGCGACGGTGATCGCGAGTCGCGATGAAAGGCTCAATGCGAGCGTGCAGGAATTGTTGCATTGCGGCTATTTTCGGGTTTACGCGAGCGCTGATATGTATGGCGTCGAACTCGCGGGCGCGATGAAAAATGTTTATGCGATCATCGCGGGAATGGCCAATGCACTCGGCATCGGTCACAACACGATCGCCCTGTTGATTACGCGCGCGCTCGCCGAAATGACACGCTTCGCCGTGCGTAAAGGCGCCGATCCGCTGACATTCATGGGGCTCGCCGGCATCGGTGATTTGATGGTGACGTGCATGTCGCCGTTGAGCCGCAATTATCAAGTCGGTGTTGCGCTAGGTCAGGGCAAAAATCTCGAAACCATTATCGCCGAATTGGGGCAGGTGGCTGAAGGCATCAACACATTGAAACTGTTGAAGCTGCATTCGGAACAGATCAATGTGCGCATGCCATTGGTCGCGGGACTTTACGAAATTTTGTATAACGGCCGCAGCATTCCCGAAGTCGTCGGCAAGCTTATGTGGGCCGAGCAGAATCGCGATGTGGAGTTTTCTCTAAAGTAAGAGACTTTAAAATAGAAACGCGGCGTTAAAGTAATCGTTTTGTGTCGGGCGAAGCGCGGAGGTCGATATGCGAATCTGGATTTTGCGGCACGGTGAGGCCGAGCGTCTGACACAACACGACCCCGATCGTGCACTGACCGAGCGCGGTAAGCAGGAGGCCAAAACCGCGGGAGAGTTTTTAGCGAAAGAAATATCGAGCGATCTTGTTGTCTTTGCAAGTCCGTATAAGCGCGCACAACAAACCGCTCGCGCAGCATTGAAAGCAATGTCGCACGAAAAAATTATCACGGCGGAGTGGTTGCAACCGGATACCGATCCGCTCGATGTTTTGAAACAGCTCGAAAAATTATCCGCGCATGACATTCTCCTGGTGAGTCATCAACCGCTCGTGAGCGCGCTGGCGGGTGTATTGGTCAGCAGCGATTATCGCGATGGTCCGCCAATGCATACGGCGTCGTTGCTGGAATTAAAATTAAGTCAGGTCGGTGCGGGTTGTGCGAAATTAAAATCGTTGCGGCACGCGCCGGACTTTCGTAAGAATGAAATTTAGGCACAAAGCCACAATTTAGTTGCATCGAGTAAATGTCAGTGTCTCGTGTCGCGGAAGAGTTTCTCATCACCGTCGCCGGCGTCGATATCGCCGGTAAGCGCTGGCGCAATGGCGATCAGCGCGTATTCGCATTACATGGCTGGCTCGACAACGCGGCAAGCTTCGATGTTATCGCGCCGCTATTGTATGCCGATGTGATCGCTCTGGATTTGGCCGGTCACGGCCACAGCTATCACCGTACGCCGCAAGCTTCGTACAATATTTGGGAAGACCTACCCGACATTGTGCGCATCGCCGATGCGCTGCAATGGCAGACGTTTGATTTGATCGGCCACTCGCGCGGCGCGAGTGTTGCAACGTTGCTGGCAACTGCGCTGCCGGAGCGCGTGAACGGTTCTGTCCTGCTCGATGGCCTGCGCCCGCCTCCAGTCCTGCTCGAAGATTTCGCTGCGCAGCTCGGCCGCCACTTGCGCGAACACCTCGCACCGCGCCGAGAACCTTCCGCATACGAATCGATTGAACATGCCATTAAAGTGCGCTGTCGTGCCATAGATATCGGTGAATCGAGCGCCGCATTGATCGTTCAGCGTGGAATATTGCAGACCGAAGCTGGTTGGCAGTGGCGCCACGATCCGCGCTTGCGTTTCGCGTCCGCTGTGATGATGAGCCAAGCGCATATCGATGCGGTGTTGACACAGTTTGCGCAAACACCGCACCGTGTTTTTTTAGCGGATCGCGGTTTGGGCGGCGCAATCCAGGAGGGCAGCGATTTAGCGCGCTGGACACAAATGCTGAATGTTGAAGTGCATAGCGGCAGACATCATTTTCATATGGAGGAGCCAGCAACACTGCTGGCTGAAAAAATTAATGCGTTTTGGCAGAAGCTACCGCAATAAGATGAAAATTCGGGAGGGCGATGTCGTTTATTTCACGCCGCTCAACGCCAGAAATTCATTGCGCGTGCTTTGATCGCTGCGGAAGCTGCCGAGCATGGCCGAGGTGCGCATGATCGAATTTTGTTTTTCAACGCCGCGCATCATCATGCACAGGTGTTTGGCTTCGATAATTACGCCGACGCCCATCGCGCCCGTAACCTGCATGACGGTATCCGCGATTTGTTTGGTGAGTTGCTCTTGGATTTGTAGTCTGCGCGCGAACATATCGACGATGCGCGCAACTTTCGATAAGCCGAGCACTTTGCCTTGCGGAATGTAGGCGACATGCGCATGGCCGATGAATGGCAGCAAGTGGTGTTCGCACATCGAATACAGTTCAATGTTATTGACCACGACCATTTCGTTGCAATCGGATTCAAACAGTGCATTGTTGACGATGCTGTCGAGCGATTGATGATAACCCTGCGTCAAGAATTGAAATGCTTTCGCCGCGCGTTTGGGAGTGTCGCGCAAACCTTCGCGTGAGACATCTTCACCGACACTTTGAATGATGTCGGCGAAGGCTTTTTCGGCTTTTTCCACGGGAATTTCCTCTGCGGCAGGTGTCGCTCAAGCGGATGGTGAGCTTGGCAGCGATGCTCAAAGCAGGTTGTATAAGGACGGTCAGTTTAACAACCTGAGTCATACCTGACAAACCCAGTCGGGTTACAATACAGTCATGCTTCTTTTTTGTAGATTATGAGCAGTCGTTTTAGCTTATGGACAATGGCTCATGAATAGATGCGATCACCAACAGATCCTGTTGCGAGATAGACAATATGGAAAGTGACGACATTATCGACGCTGAGATTATCGAGGATTTACACACCATTCGCGATTATCTGCGCTGGGGTATGACGCAATTTCAGCGCGCGGGCTGTTGCTATGGGCACGGCACCGACAACGCTTACGACGAAGCGCTGGGGTTGATTCTGCATACACTGGCGCTGCCGATCGACACGCCGCTGCCGGTGCTCGATGCGCGCCTCACGCAGGACGAACGCGCCGATGTCTTGCGTGTGCTGCGCATGCGTTTCGAGCAGCGTCTGCCGGCGCCATACATTACGGGCGAAGCTTGGTTTGCAGGCTATCCATTCGAGGTCGACGAGCGCGTGTTGATTCCGCGCTCGCCGTTGGCGGAACTTATCGAGCAGCGTTTCGCACCGTGGTTGGGTGATCACGCTTTGCGCGGCGAACCAGCGTCGTATCGCATTCTCGACCTCTGCACCGGCTCGGGCTGCATCGGCATCGCGTGCGCTCTGCATATGCCAGAAGCTACGGTGGTCATCAGCGATATTTCAGACGACGCGCTCGATGTCGCAGCTGCGAATGTGCAGCGCCACGAAGTACACGATCGCGTGCAGATCGTGCAGTCCGATTTATTCGCGGCGCTGGAAGAGGAGCGTTTCGATGTGATCGTCAGCAACCCGCCCTATGTCGATGCGCACGATATGGCAACCTTGCCCGCCGAGTTCGAACACGAGCCGCGGATGGCATTGGAGGCGGGCGACGATGGGCTCGACCTCGTCTGCGTGATGTTGCGCGAAGCCGCCGCGCATCTTAACGAGCGCGGTGTGTTGATCGTCGAGGTCGGCAATAGCTGGGTGGCGCTCGAAGAAACTTATCCCAATGTGCCGTTTACGTGGCTGGAATTCGAGCGCGGCGGCGACGGCGTGTTTTTGCTCACGCGCGAGCAATTGTTGGAGCACGCCGACGAGTTCTGACGCGGTGAATACAAATCCGTATAATTTTATTCAATGCGGTTGTAATTCCCCCTTTAGTTAAAGGGGGCGTGCTAACAAATTTGAGCTTTATTCTGAGAACACATTATGTCCGGCAATACCATCGGCAAATTATTTACGGTGACGACATTCGGCGAGAGCCACGGTCTCGCATTGGGCTGTATCGTCGATGGCTGCCCACCCGGCATGGAGCTGTCGGAAGCCGATATTCAAATCGATCTCGATCGGCGCAAGCCCGGCACGTCGCGTTACACCACGCAGCGCCGTGAAGACGACGCGGTAAAAATTCTCTCGGGTGTGTTCGAAGGGAAAACCACAGGCACACCGATCGGTCTGCTGATTGAAAATACCGATCAACGCTCGAAAGATTATTCAAAGATCGCCAATCAATTCCGCCCGATGCACGCCGATTACACCTACCAGCAAAAATACGGCGTGCGCGATTATCGCGGCGGCGGACGTTCGTCCGCGCGCGAAACCGCGATGCGCGTCGCGGCTGGAGCGATTGCAAAAAAATATTTGCACGAGCGCTGCGGCATCACCGTGCGCGGTTATTTATCGCAGCTCGGCCCGATAGCGATCGAAAGTGTCGATTGGAGCATCGTTGAAACCAATCCGTTTTTCTGCCCCGATGCAAGCAAGATCGAGGCAATGGAAAACTACATGCAGCAGCTGCGCAAAGATGGCGATTCGATCGGCGCGAAAATCACCGTGATTGCCAGCGGTATGCCGCCGGGCCTGGGCGAGCCGGTTTTCGATCGTCTCGATGCCGATATCGCGCATGCGCTGATGAGTATCAACGCGGTGAAAGGCGTCGAGATCGGTGTCGGCTTCGACTGCATCGCACAGCGCGGCAGCGAGCATCGCGACGAAATCACACCGCAGGGATTTACATCGAATAATGCGGGCGGCGTGCTCGGTGGCATTTCGTCGGGGCAGGATATCGTCGCGCATATCGCGTTGAAACCGACGTCGAGCATTTTGATTCCTGGGCGCAGTATCGATAGCGACGGCAATCCCACCGTAGTCGTCACGACGGGCCGCCACGATCCGTGTGTCGGTATTCGTGCGACGCCGATCGCCGAAGCGATGCTCGCGATCGTGCTGCTCGATCATTATCTCCGTCATCGCGCACAAAATGCTGACGTGCGCAGCACCACGCCAAGCGTTCCGGGCAGTATCGTTTAGAGTTTGCTTATGAACGCCGCGGCGGTTCCGTACTGGCGCATTTCGAGTTTTTATTTTTTTTATTTCGCGATGCTCGGCGCGTGGCTGCCGTTTTGGCCGCTGTATTTGCGCGAACTCGGTTATGGCGCTGCTGCGATCGGCATGCTCGCCGGAATTTTGCAGGGCACGAAAATCATCGCGCCGAATATCTGGGGTTGGCTGGCCGATCGCAGTGGGCGGCGCGTGCAGGTCATCCGTCTCGGTACATTCGCGGCGATTGCGATTTTTTCCGCGATCTTTTGGTGCCGAGGCTTCGTCGCGTTGATTTTTATCGTCGCCGGCTTCAGTTTTTTTTGGAATGCGGTACACGCGCAATTTGAAGTCGTCGCGCTTGCTCATCTGCGCGAACGCGTGCATCACTACAGTTTGTTGCGCGTGTGGGGCTCGATCGGTTTTATCTGCGCCGTGGCGGGGCTCGGTTTTTATTTTGATCACTACAGCGTGCGGCAATTGCCGGCGGTTATTTTTGCATTGCTGTGCGGTATTTGGTGCGCCAGCTTGCTCGTCGCGGAGCCCGCAATGCATCGCAACACTAGCGCGCGTGCACGCGGTTCGCTGCGCGACATCATGCGCGAACCGGCGTTGATTGCCTTTCTCTGCGCGAGTTTTTTATTGCAGCTTTCGCACGGACCGTACTACACGTTTTTTAGCGTTTACCTCGAAGCGCATGGCTATGCGCGTGCGCAAACCGGGTTGCTGTGGTCATTTGCTGTAGTCGCTGAAGTCGTGATGTTTTTATGTATGCCGCAATTGTTGTCGCGATTTGCGTTGCGCTCAATATTGCTGGTGAGTTTGTTGCTCGCGGCATTGCGCTGGTTGCTGATCGCATTGTTGGTCGATTATCTGCCGGTGTTGTTATTTGCGCAGTGTCTGCATGCCGCGAGCTTCGCCAGCTATCACGCCGCCGCGATCGAAATTGTGCGGCGGCTGTTTAGTGCGCATCCCGGCCAGGGCATGGCGATGTACAGCGGTTTTAGCTATGGTGCGGGAGCGGCGGGCGGTGCGATGCTGAGCGGTTTTTTTTGGAGCATGTCGCCGAATGCAACCTTCATCGGCGCAATGTTGATTGCATTATTGGCCGCGGCATTGGTCTGGTGTTTTGTCGATTCTGAAAAACTTGGCGATCAGCGTGTGATTTGTTAATGTCGCCGCGAACTTCTGGGGCTCGTTTATGACGCAAGAATCCGTTGTCTACGGTTGCATTAAGGATGTCATTTTCACTTCCGACATGGAGCAAACGCGGCGTCGGCGGCAGGTCAATCGCCAGGTGTTGTCGGCGTTGCCGAGCGTCGAAGATTGGCCGCTTATCGGCCGCGAAATGTTCGTGCTGCCATCGCCGACTTTGGTAATTGACGATATTCATACCGAGGTCGTGCCATTCGGCAATTCGTATAAAGGCGTCGAATACGAATGGGAGCAGTGGCTGGGGCGGTTTGAGGATTTGCTGCAAAATATGTTTTGGGTTTCTGCGACGGTGCATTTGGAAACCGAGTTCAGCGGTACGCACACGTTCACCTGGCATAGCGATAAGGAGTTTCACGAACCTAATTCGGGTCCGTTGTCGCTGCGTTGTGAATGGGTTCGTGAAGCGGCGAGCTTTTAGTGGCGTACAGTTTGTCCGCGCGCAGGATCAGCGCAGCGCTTCTTCCAGCGTGATGTCGATGGTCAGGGCATCCGCAATTTCATCGAGCTGTTGATTGAGTTCGCGCAAATCCAGTGTGTGCGGTACTTCGATATCCGCCGATGCTTCAAACAGCGGTTCCGCGGTCATCGGCGCACTCGTAATCGCCGTATCCATTTCCAATACGTTGATGTGATGGCGCGTGAGCGCGCTGGCGACCTCTAACACAATGCCTGGGCGGTCATTGCCGATGATGCTAAGGCGCAGGCGGCGCCGCCGTTTTTCGACGGCAGCGGGCGCATTCTCGGCGACGACAATGGTGAGTCCGACACACTCCAGGTCGAGTAATGCCGCGCGCAAATCCATGCGTTTAGTCGCGGCAATCTCGACTTCGACGATACCGGCAAATTGCCCGGCCAGCTGGCTCATGCGGCTTTCGAGCCAGTTGCCGCCGTGCTGACTGACAGCCAGCGCCAGGCGCTCGACCAGCCCCGGTTTGTCGGCGGCAATAAATGTGAACACCAATGAGTTGGGCACGGGTTTCTCCTCGATTGCGACGCTGCAGATTGCACTTTTGGCAGCGTTGGCGTTAGGCCGGGCAGTATAATGGCTCGGCGGGTTGAACACTATTGCCACGGTTGTCGACGGTGCTGCGGGTGTCGGCGAGTTCAGCAATGCGGAGGACTGCTATGAAAGTAATTGTCGATTTTTGTCTGATCCCGCTCGGCGTGGATCTTTCGTTATCGCCGTATATCGCCGAGTGCCAACGTATTTTGAACGATGCCGGACTGAAGCACGAATTGCATGCGTACGGGACCAATATCGAAGGCGAGTGGGAAACCGTGATGGAGGCGATCAAGCGCTGTCATAATCGCGTTCACGAGATGGGCGCGCCGCGTATTACGACGACGTTGAAGCTCGGTACGCGCACCGACCGCGATGATTCGATGGCGGCGAAAGTGCAGAGCGTGCGCGATTTGCTGGCGAGCTGAGAGCGGTCGATGAGTGATAGCTTGGTTATTCCACTGGAACAGTTAACCGCCGAGGCGTTGCAGGGCGTGATTGAAGAGTTTATTACGCGCGAAGGTACCGATTACGGTGCCGTCGAATGGACGCTGGCCGATAAGGTGAAGCAGGTACAGGCACAGCTGCGCAACGGTCATGCGCAAATTATTTTCGATACGCGTTTAGAAACTTGCACGATCATGACGCGCGAAGAAATTCGTCACTGCGATACAGTGATGTCCCGGCATTATTCAAGCAAAAACAGCTGATCCTCTGCATTTGATTGAATGAATTTCGTCGGAGACGCTTTTTGACGATGGCAGTGAGCACGTAAACCGAGACAGCAATCCAGAAAAACGGGGCAGGCTCTTCGGTCTGCCAGCGGCATCGTCTATTTCCATTTTGTTGCTGTCGTCGCAGTGCGCATCGGCTCCATGTTGCTGATCGACTTGTCGATTGCCGGCGTTACACTTCCCGCCATAGTGAAAGCGTTAGGTGTGTCGGACGTGCTGATCGTTTCGGCGATGACGGCATACCGGCATTATTCTCCATCGCCTTGAGATCATTGTTCTGTCGTGTATCATTGCGGCTTTGCTTCTTGTGGCTGTGGTTTTTTTGTGGCCGTATTTTTTGAATACTGCGGCGCTCCCGCGGCTGATGCCGACACGCCGCCAGTTCCGACAGAGGACATCGAATGACCGATTCGCAAGCATTGCAAGGCGTTCGCGTGCTGGACTTGACGCGGGTTCTGGCCGGCCCGTTCTGCGGCCAGATTCTGGGTGATCTCGGCGCCGAAGTTATCAAGGTGGAGCGTCCAGGCGCAGGCGACGACGGCCGCATGTATGGCTTTTCCCAGCTCAAGGATAGGGATGGCAATGCGACGCGCGAGTCGGCGTTCTACCTGACCGCCAACCGCAACAAGAAGTCGGTGACCGTCAACCTCTCCAAGCCGGAAGGCCAGGCGCTGATCCGCAAGCTTGCTGCCGAGTGCGACGTACTGATCGAGAACTACAAGGTCGGCAACCTCAAGCGCTACGGTCTCGACTATGAGAGCTTGAAACAGGTCAACCCGCGCCTGATCTACTGCTCGATCACGGGCTACGGTCAGACCGGCCCGATGGCCGAGCGCCCCGGCTACGACGGCCTGTTTCAAGCTACCGGCGGCCTGATGGCGGTGACGGGCATTCCCGCAGGTCAACCGGGCGCCGGCCCGCTCAAAGCCGGTCCGAGTCTGGTCGACGTGTTCACCGGTCACAACGCCGCGCTGGCCGTTCTCGGCGCGCTCAACCAGCGTCACCGCACCGGCGAGGGCCAGTACATCGATGTCGCGCTGCTCGACTGCTCCGTGGCGATGGTGTCGCATATCATGCAGGACTATCTCGTATCCGGCGTCGCACCACCGCGCCTAGGCAACGGCGGCAACGGCGGGGGCCCGGCCGATCTCATCAATTGTAAAGACGGCATCATCTATATCACCGCTGGCACCGACGAGCACTGGCGCCTGCTATGCGATTTGATGAAGCGCCCCGATCTGTTCAACGATCCGCGTTTCGACACCAATCCCAAACGCGGTCGCAACCGCAACGAGCTCGTTGCGATCATCAATCAGTGGAGCATGGGCTGGCAAACGGCCGATCTGTTGGCAGGGCTTGATGAGCTCGGCATTCCGGCAGCGCGTTACAACGAGCTGCCGGAGGTGTTCGATGATGTCCAGGTGCAGCATCGCCAGCTGAAAGTAACCATACCGCACCCGGTTTCAGGCGAAGTTTCGCTGATCGCTAGCCCGCTGGCGTATATGTCCGGATCACCGATGCGCTATGTGGCGCCGCCTACCATCGGCCAACATAGCGACGAGATTTTGCGTGAAATCCTGAAGCTCTCTAGCGAGGAAATTGCTCGCCTACGTGAGATGGGCGTCGTCTGAGTATGTCAGCCCCTAGCCTCAGCCATTGCGGCTGAGGCACCCCACCCGCATCAATTAAAGGCGTGCCCCGCACGCGTCGATAACCGCGAGGAAAACCGATGGGACAGAATCTATTGCAGCTAGACGGCCGCGTCATCGTTGTCGCTGGCGCTGGCGGCGGCGGGCTTGGTACCACTGTCACGCGGCTGGCAGCCGAAGCCGGTGCAACGGTCATCGGCGTGAGTCGCCGCCAGTCGAATCTCGATCAGTTTCTCGGCCCCATGATCGCGGAAGGGCTCTCAGTGATTCCGGTCGCTGCCGATCTGGAGACCGAGGAGGGTGTCACCGCGACGATGGCAAAAGTACGCAGCACCCCCGGTCAGCTCTATGGACTGGTCAGCGTTCTCGGCGGCGGTGCGCCAGCGACATGGGGGCCAGCAACGAAGACAACGCGCGAAAGCTGGAAAGCGCTGTTCTCGCAAAACGTCGAGGCGACCTTTTTCATCAGCCAGGCAGTTGCCGCCGAACTTAAGCAGCAGGGTTTGCCGGGCTCGATCGTAGCCATCTCGTCGATCACCGCGCTTAGCGCGCAACCTTATAACATCGCCTACGGTGCGGCGAAATCGACCGTGCTGTCGGTGGTACGCACACTGGCGCTTGAGCTGGCCGCGTCCAATATTCGCGTCAACGCCATTGCCCCTGGCGCCATGTCGGTGCCGACTTCGCTGTTGCCGCCAGATCCGGTACTGGAGCGCAAGGCCATTCCGATGGGCCGTAAGGGCACTATGCAGGAAGTTGCGGGAACTGCGCTGTTCCTGTTGTCGGATCTTGCCGGCTACATGACCGGTCAGTGCCTGATCGTCGATGGCGGCATCAACTTGAAGTGGTCACATCTCGCCGAAGACAACACGCCGATATTGGTTACTAACGCGGCTTTTCTCAAATCGATGAAGGGTGAATGAGCTGTTGGAGGTTGACATGAGCGCACCGATAACCACTGATCAAAAAGACCGCGGCGTATTTGATATTGATGCACGCGAGGCCGAGATTCTCGGGAAGCCTCAGCGTATCAGCTCTCTGAAGACCGATGAACTCGAAGGAGATGCGCGCGAGCTGGTTGCGAAAATGCGGCAGTCGTTGAACAGTACGACCACAGAGATATCGGACGTCTTCGGGCTGATGCTTCGGCATCCGGGGCTGTTCCGGTGCCAGATGGAAATCGCCATTCAGTTGACCGGCAAGGGTCTGATCAGTCCGCGAGAGCGCGAGCTTGCAATCCTGCGGGTAGGCTGGTGGTGCCGTGCGCCTTTTGAGTGGGGTGAGCATGTCCGTGTTGCCAAACGCTATGGCATAACCAGCGAAGAAATTGAACGTGTCACGCAAGGATCAGCTGCGCCCGGCTGGGCTGAGCATGAGCGGGCGATTCTCCGGGGGGTGGAGGAGTTGCTTGCCAATCAGATGATTTCCGATTCGACCTGGGATGTTTTGGCGCAGACATGGAACGAGTGCCAGCTGCTCGAATTTCCGATGCTCGTCGGCCAGTATTTCTTGACCGCGCTGCAACAGAATTCGCTCAGGGTGCGTCTCGATAAAAACAACACTGGTTTGCGTCAGCGCTAAGCTGTTACAATTTTCTGCAAAAGCTGGCGCAGGGCGGCCATCGCTTCTTTTGCCTGCTTTTCTGCCGACATCCCGCTCTCGGCGCGCCCCCGACTCGGCGTTTCGATGCCCCACGGAATATCGTTGGGCGTGGCGCTCAACAGCTCGACCAATGGAAACACCCCTTCGCCAGGATAGGGTCGCTCCTCAGCAGCCTCCTTGAAAATGGTTTCCTTGGAAGGCGATGCCGAGCCGTCGCAGATCTGCACGTGGCGAATGAGCCCTGCCTCAAGCGTGCGTATGTCTTCGGCGGTGCCGCCCGTGCGTACCAAGTGGTAGACATCCAGGACGATGCCGGCATCGACGCCGGCGGCACGGATGAGATCGCGCGCTTGCGCGAGCGTTGCTGTTCGACACATAGCGATGGGCTCGATGTTGACACCCAAACCGTATTCGCTCGCCAAACCCGCAAAAGCAGCTAACGCTTCGCTCACTTCGGCAGCATCCGCATTGCGCGTATTAATCGCGACGGCAGCTTTTGCTCCCAAACGCGCGCCAAGCTCCAACGCAGGGCGATACGACGGGATGGTCTGCGTCGAGCTGAGATCGAATACCTCCAGCGCCTGAACGCCAATGCCTGTCTCGGCCAACGCGTTAGCGCACTCCCTTTCGAGCGCGGGGGTGACGAGCTGTAAAGGGAAGCACGATGGCGGCTGCAGCCATAGTGTTACCAAATCAAAACCAGCGGTCTTCGCGCTGCGAATGAGCTCAACCGGCTGCGTGTTGGTGAGCGTCATGCAATCAAGTGAAAGCTTCATCTATAAGTCCTTTCGCTATGAAAATGGGCTTGGAGCTGACAATAAGGTCGGTGTGGCTAGTTTAGGGTGCACTGCTGGATCATCGCGATAGCGGCCAGTTTACTTTCAAATATCCCATTGATCGGTAATCTTTCCGAGATCAATGAATCGGCTCCCTCAAACAGTATTTCCAACAGCCCTGTAGCTCGTGCCGGCTTTCCCGGTGGAAAGCTCCTGTGTGGCTAGCAGAAGCATCTTGCCAATCGTATCGTACTGCGAGGTATCCAATCGATCTCGCGGCCCGCACACGACAATCGCACCTGCCAGTGCACCGTTGAGCTCGAAAATCGGTGCCGCCAGATTGGTGGCGGCGACATTGGTTTCGCCTTCGCTGATCGCATAGCCGCGCGCTCGCACCTGCTCAAGACTTTCCGATAACTGCTGGTCGGGTTCCACGCCCAGCAGGGCGATCTGTTGCTCGCAACCCATGAAAGCTAGCATCGAGCGACCAGTCGCCGTGTTGAGGGGGCTGATTACATCGCCCACATGCGGCACCATCCGCAGCATCTGACGACTTTCGATCACATCGGCGATGACGAAACGTTTGACATCGGGCACAGCCAACAGCACGGTTTCCCCGGACTCGTCGCGCAGCCGCGCAAGAATGGGGCGTGCGCGACGGCGCAAATCGTTGCTGCCATGTGCCGCAGAGGCGACGGCAAAGATGTGAGCCGTGACCTCCCAGCGCGTGGGTGGCTCGATCGTGGTACGAATCCAGCCCTCGTCGGCTAAAGTCATCAACGCCCGCTGCACAGCACTCTTATCCTCATCGAGCAGTCTCGCCAGCGCGCTGACGCCGATGGGCTGGTGCGTGGCGATGGCTTCGAGCGTCGCGAGGATACGTGAGCCGCTTTGACTGCGTTTGATCGACAAGAGGAGCCCTTCCATTTCTGACCGCAACCACGTTGACCGTGCGCGTGCATTCTCAATATACTGTGTCACCAATTCTACATACGTATCACAAAGTGATACAACACCTGTAAATTCGAGATGCTCCCGGTCATCGCCCGCAGCGCTCTCATACGCGACCGATTCGCGATCTCGCTCTACTACAAGTGCCTCACTGGAGTCGCACATGACCGACAAGACTTTGGACTGCTCCGACCTCGACCGCCTCATGGGCGTACCCATCCAGCCGGCGCGGATGCGCGAGCCTTTCGCCAACATGGATATCCGCCGTTGGGCGCAGGCCATGCATTATCCCAATCGCCTGCACTACGACATCGACTACGCCGCCGAGAGCCGCTTCGGTCGCTTGGTGGCGCCGCAATCCTTTCCAGTCGCGATGGACGATGCGCACGGCACGGGACCTTCGTGCATCGGTTGCATCCCGAACTCGCATTTGATTTTCGGCGGCGATGAATGGTGGTTTCACGGCCCGCGCGTGTTCGCCGGTGACACGCTGCACAACCATCGCGTACCCGTGGATTACGCCGTCAAGGAAACCAAGTTCGCCGGCCCCACCTGCTTCCAGCGCGGCGACAACTACTACTACAACCAAGCGGGCGATTTGATCGCCACGCAGCGCTCCACCGCTATCCGCTACCGTCCTGATCTGGCCCGCGAAAATACCAATCTCGACGGCGCCGATGATCCGGTATGGGGTGACGACGAACTGCGCAAACTTGAAGACCAGAAATACGAGTGGATCAAAATGCTCCACGACCTGGGCCATGGCAAACGCTACTGGGATGACGTCAAGGTTGGCGACAAGCTGCCCACTCGCATCATCGGCCCCCACACCATTGCCAGTTTCACCACCGAATGGCGCGCCTATCTGTTCACGATTTGGTGTGGGGTCAAGCGTCGCACCGATCTGGATATGGAAGCCCTTGGCTTCACAGGCGATATGGCCGGCAAGGAGCAGGACCCGGTACTGGAGTTGGACAACCCGGAAATGACCGACGGCGCCTACATCGGCCCGTCGCGCGGGCATCTGTTCCCGCGCTATGCGCGCCAGATCGGCTTTCCGCGCGGCTACGGCTACGGCGCTTCGATGGGGGCTTGGATTATCGATTACTTCGGCGGTTGGGCCGGCGAGTGGGGTCAGGTTATTCACTCCAATTGCGCTTATCGCGGTCCCTCGTTCACGGGCGATATTTCCGTGATGAATGCGACCGTGATCGACAAGCTGGTCGACGCCGATGGCCGCCATGTCGTGCAGGTCGATTTCAAGATGGCCAACCAGCTCGGCGTGACTTCGGCCACCGCCAAGGCCGAAATCGAATTGCCCAAGAAGTAAGAGTCGAAGGCGAAACGATGGGTTCACTGACCGGCCAGAAATTGTTGTCAGGAAAGATTGCCGTGGTGACAGGTGCCAGCCGCGGCATCGGCAAGGGCATCGCGCTCGCGCTGGCCGAGCAGGGCGCAATCGTTTACGTCACGGGACGCACGGTAACACCGGGTTCGTTCCCATTGCCCGGCACGGTCGGTGAGACAGCGGCCGAATGCGATGAGCGCGGTGGCAAAGGTATCGCTGTGCAAGTCGACCATGCGAACGACGACGAAGTGGCCGCGTTGTTCGCACGCGTTGAGCGCGAGCAAGGCCGTCTCGATATTTTGGTGAATAATGCGATCGCGATTCCCAAAGAAATGGTCGAGCCTGGTTCGTTTTGGGAAAAGCCCATTTCGAATTGGGAAATGATCGATGTCGGTCTGCGCTCGAATTTTGTCGCGGCGTGGCACGCGGCAAAAATTATGACGTCGCAAAAATCCGGGCTTATTGTCGCGCTATCGGGTTATGTCGGCGTGACCTACACGTACAACGTGATTTTCGGAACCTGCAAAACCGCGACCGATCGCATGGCGCGCGATATGGCCATAGAGCTCAAGCCGCACAATGTCGCTTCGCTATCGCTGTGGCAGGGTTTCACCTACACCGAACGCGCGCAGGAAAATTTAAAAAATGTTGCGGGTATGGCCAATCAGCTCAACAGCACGGTTGGCAGCTCGGTCAAATTTCCGGGTCGCGTGATCGCCGCGCTTGCCGCCGACCCCAATCTCATGCGGCGCAGCGGCGGCACATTTATCAGTGCTGAACTGGCGCAGGAATACGGCGTGACCGATGTCGATGGCCGCGCGATTCCATCGCTGCGCGCCGAACGCGGGGCGCCGATCTGGCAGCCCGTCTAATCAGAGGACATGCAATGACTGATGAACGCAGATTCGACGGCCGCGTCGCCGTGATCACAGGCGCAGGCCGCGGACTCGGCCGCGCCTATGCACTGCTGTTAGCATCGAAAGGCGCGCAGGTCGTGGTCAACGATCTGGGCGGCAGCGTCAAAGGCGACAGCGTGATCGGCGATCCCGCTGCCGAAGTCGTCGCGAAGATCAGGGCCGCGGGCGGTGACGCGATTGCCAATACCGATTCGGTGGCGACGCCCGCAGGTGGCACGGCCATCATCGAAGCCGCACTCGATCGCTTCGGAAAAATCGACATTCTCATCCACAACGCGGGCAATGTGCGTTACGGCTCGCTCGAAGAAATTTCATACGAAGATTTCAAAGCTGTTGTCGATGTGCATCTGATGGGCGCTTTTCACGTAGTGCGGCCTGCGTTTCCAATTATGTGTAAAGCTAACTACGGTCGCGTCGTTCTAACGGGTTCGATAGGCGGCATTTATGGTACCAACAACGTCGTGAATTACGGCGTGTCGAAAGCCGGCATGATTGGCCTCAACAATGTCGTCGCCATCGAAGGCGCACCCAAAGGCGTGAAGAGCAATATCGTTTTGCCGGGCGCCGTGACGCGGATGGCTGATGGTTTGGATATTTCGCAATATCCGCCGATGGGGCCCGAATTGGTTGCACCCGTAGTCGGTTGGCTTGCACATGAATCATGTTCGATCAGCGGCGAGATGCTGATTTCGATGGCGGGCCGCATCGCGCGCGCATTCGTCGCCGAGACCGAAGGCGTGTATCGCCCGCATTGGTCGATCGACGATGTCGCCGACAATATCGATACTATTCGCGACACCGATAAACTGTGGATGCTGCCACCGGTGCCGTCGGGCTATATGGATCACTTGCAGCGCAGTTTCGAGATGGCGCGCAAAGGTGGCGCAAAGTAAGAGCTAACGCCTCTACTCAGCCGCACGAAATTATCACGATAACCAGAGGGATTTAGCTATGAGCGATATCAGCGCACAACTGCAGGCGTTGCTTGAACGCGAAAAAATTCGTAACTGCATTATCAACCTCGCACGCGGCGAGGACCGCCGCAATGCCGAGCAGATCACCGCATCGTATTGGCCGGGTTCGCTCACCGATTACGGCGTATTCAAAGGTTCATTCGA
The DNA here is from genome assembly GCA_964500675.1 of uncultured Verrucomicrobiaceae bacterium. Classification (GTDB taxonomy): domain Bacteria; phylum Pseudomonadota; class Gammaproteobacteria; order Pseudomonadales; family CAMLJR01; genus CAMLJR01. The sequence continues at coordinate 55,616 of CAZCNY010000002.1, forward strand.
CGACTATCTCGCCTGGGTGGTGCCTGGCTCGCCCGCAATTCCCGTTACGCAGCACATCCTCGGCCAGACCTTTATCGATCTTCAAGGCGACATCGCTTTGGCCGAAACCCATGTCACTTCGTACCATCGCATCAACATGGGCAGCGAGGAGCGTGACACCGTCATCGGCGGGCGCTATCTCGATCGCCTCGAAAAACGTAACCGCGAGTGGCGCATCGCGCAGCGCACGATGTTGTACGACTGGTTCCAGGATTGGGGCGTGTCCATCGACTGGTCGCAGGGCGTGATGGGTATGCCGTTCAGCGGCGACCATTTCACGGGCCGGGCGGTGGGCGACTACAGCGAAATGTTCTTCGATAAGCAATAGCTCCCGACTGATGAAGCGGTATGTCAATTGATTTTTCGCGGTTCGCCGGCTCCCATGTATTTCGCCAAATTGCGGTGCAAATGGATGACTGCGCCTTCGGCTTTCGGGTTGGGGATGTTGCCGCGGTAACCGACGTTTTTCATACCCTGCTGCACAGCCGCCATGTTGGAGAAATCCTGCGTCAGCACATGCGGAAAATCCTTTGGCTCCGCGTAGGTCCATTCGGTCGCAGGCACTTTGCCTTCGGGATACAGCTCGTATACCGCTACCTCGAAATAGCACTTGTCGGGGTTGTAGCCACAGGGGCGCGCCTGGTAACACAGCATGTTGTTGACCGCGTGGCCGATCTGCTGGTTCGGGAAGATCTGCCAGGCCGTCCCGCTCTTGGCGACATGCTCGGAATCGACCTGCGGCCAGTGCACGCCGCGCTTCGCGTCGATGGCGCGGGCGGTATCGAGCCAGTACTTCAGCACCTCATTGGCGGGCGTGCCTTCAGGCAGTACATCGGGCAGCGTCTGCGCAACATCCACCAAGGTCTGGGTGGTATTGGTGTTGACGCCTTCCCACGTGTACTTCTGCATCTGAGCCGTGGTAATGCGCGGGTCGCCTTTGCCGAGGCGCAGCTTGGAGGCATTTCCCTTCGGACCGGCGCCGGTGTCGTAGCCGATGAAGCTGTGTTTGCCCTGCGCCTTGCCCCAGCCGGTGAAGTTGCCGAACGGGGTGAATTCGGGATGGGTGCCGGGGACGTGGTAGGTTTCGTTGAAAGCTTCGAGTGCGACTTTCCAGTTGCAGTCGAAAATGGTCCAGAAGCGCCAGCGCGGGCGCATGTTCTGGAGCTGGAACGGGTCGAGCATGGCGGCGGCGGGCTCAAGATAATCGCGCAGCGGCTCGCAATTGGGATCGAGGTTGATCCAGATGAAGCCGCCCCACGTGTCGACGTTGACTTTGCCGAGGTGCGTGCGCTCGTCGGTGAGTGTGCCTTGCCAGTCATCTTTTTGGGCGGCGTGAATGCACTGACCATCGAGATCGAAGTTCCAGGCGTGAAAGCCGCAGACGAATTTCATCTTCTTGCCGCGCGCGTTGCGGGCACCCGGTGGCGTATCGACAAGGCGACGGCCGCGATGCGTACAGACGTTGTGATGAGCTTTAATCTCGCCGGAAATCGTGCGCACGATCAGCACCGAATCGTCGAGGATGTCGTAGGTGATGTAATTGCCCGCCTCGGGAATATCCTCGACGCGTCCGGCTTGCAGCCACACCTTGCGCCACAGCTTGTCGCGCTCGGCCCGCGCGTAGTCTTCGGAAACGTAAGCCTCGACCGGGCAGATCACCGGCTCCAGGGGTTCACCGCTTGATGCGATAATTTTTTCTTGGTTGCCCATCGCGCTTTCTCCGCTGCTGTCGGATAATTTCTATTTGTCCGTACATATTTGATATGCGATCAGTGAAACTAGTAATTGCGCTAAATTTCGTGTGGTATATTGCAAACAACCTATCTGGACATATTCAGGTTTTATTATCCTGAACCGCCGTCGAAAAGACTGCATCCGTTTTCGAGCGATGCGTTGATCCAGGTCAAGCGAGGGTAAGCAGATGAGTTCACTGTCCGGCAAAGTCGTCCTAGTAACGGGTGCCAGTCGCGGTATTGGCAAGGGTATCGCGCTCGCCTTGGCAGCGCAGGGCGCGACGGTTTATGTCACAGGGCGCACGGTTATTCCCGGCTTGTACCCATTGCCCGGCACGGTCGGTGAAACAGCGGCTGAATGCGATAAACGCGGCGGTAAAGGCATCGCTGTCCAAGTTGATCACGCCAATGATGCGCAAGTCGCGGCGCTGTTTGAACAGGTATGGCGCGAGCAGGGCCGGCTCGATATTCTCGTCAACAACGCTTTTTCGCTAGCTGACGATCTGACCGAGCCGAAACCTTTCTGGGAAAAACCGCTTTCCAACTGGGAGATGATCGATGTCGGCGTGCGCTCGAATTTCGTCGCGGCGTGGCATGCGGCCAAGATCATGGCGCCGCAGAAATCCGGTTTGATCGTCGCCATCTCGGGTTACACCGGTGTTTCTTATACGTATGGCGTAGTTTTTGGCACCGCTAAATCCGCCGCCGACCGCATGGCGCGCGATATGGCCATCGAACTGAAGCCGTATAACGTGGCTTCTATTTCGATGTGGCAGGGACTCACGTTTACCGAGCGCGCAGAACACAACCTAGCCAATATCGCCGGCCTCAAAGGCAGGGCGGCAACGCGTCCGGAAGACGGTTGTAGCCCGGAGTTTCCTGGCCTCGTGATCGCTGCGCTGGCCAGCGATCCGGGCATCATGAAACGCAGCGGCGGCACTTTCATAACCGCCGAGCTGGCGCAGGATTACGGCATCAAGGACATCGACGGCAAGGTGATTCCGTCGCTACGTGCCACGCGCGGTGCGCCGATCTGGTCGCCAGTGTAGAGCTTTTATCCCCTAATCAATAACGAGGAACCGCCATGTCTGAGCTCAGATTCGATAACCGCGTCGCCGTCATCACGGGCGCCGGCAGAGGGCTAGGACGGGCCTACGCACTGTTGCTTGCCGCGCAGGGCGCGAAAGTCGTCGTCAACGATCTCGGCGTCAGCATGAAGGGCGACGGCGTCGATGCCGGTCCCGCGCAAGCGGTGGTGAACGAAATCAAAGCTGCTGGCGGTGAAGCCGTCGCCAATACCGACTCGGTCGCTACCCTAGAAGGCGGTACGGCGATCATCCAGGCCGCGCTCGATCACTTCGGCAAAATCGACATCCTCATCCACAATGCCGGCAACGTGCGTTACGGCTCGCTGAAAGAAATCAGCTACGAGGATTTCAAAGCCGTTATCGACGTGCACCTGATGGGTGCCTTCCACGTTGTCAGAGCGGCCTTTCCGCTCATGTGCGAGCAGAACTATGGCCGAATCGTACTGACCTCGTCGATCGGTGGCCTCTACGGCAACAGCCGGTGCGTCAACTACGCCATGTCTAAATCCAGCATGATCGGCCTCAACAACGTCATTGCGCTCGAAGGCGAGGCTGAGGGCGTGAAAAGCAACATCATCGTGCCCGCCGCGGTGACACGCATGGCGGACGGACTCGACACGTCGATGTATCCGCCGATGGCTCCCGAACTCGTCGCGCCGACCGTAGGCTGGCTCGTTCACGAAAGCTGCTCGGTGACGGGCGAAATGCTTTTGGCGGCGGCCGGACGCGTGGCACGCGCCTTCGTCGCCGAAACCCCCGGCGTGTATCAGCCAACGTGGACAATGGCGCAAGTTGGCGAGCAAATCGGTGCCATTCGCGACAAACACAAAATCATTGATTTCGGCCTGCACGGTCACATCGAGCACCTCAAGTACAGCTTCGGCATGGCGGCAAAAGGTGGCTCAACGCAGTAAGATCGCACTGAACGTTCAACTGAAACCGGCAAGAAGATGAGCGCGATGAGTAACGACGAACTGCTGGCCCGCGAGAGTATTCGCCACACGCTGGCCAGTTACACCATGGCCGGCGACCGGTTGCAGACCGATGCATTCATCGCGGTGTTCACCGACGACGCTACCCTTGAAACCGATGGCGTGCCCGAGCAGGATGCCTTCCGCTATGTGGGGCGCGCCGAAATTCACAACTGGATCAGGCGCTGGCGCGAACGCCCCACCGGCGACGGCCAATCGGTGCATCAGGCAACTTTTGTGCGTCATCACCTCTCGACCTGTCTGATCGAATTCGTCGATGCGGACACGGCCAGGGCTCGCACCTATTGGACCGCCTACACCGATATCGGCGCCGATCATTGCGGGTATTATCTGGACTCGTTCAGGCGAGTAGGGGAGCGCTGGCTGATCGCCCATCGACGCATTCGCCTCGACTGGCGTTCGCCTGACAGCTTGATGTTCACCGCGATCGCACGAACCAGCTGATCGAACCATTCAACCCGCATAATTCGAATACGGAGGTGTTTGTGCTCAACGGTGAGAAAATTCTGATCACAGGTGCGACGGGCAAGATTGCATTCCCGATCGCGCGCGAACTGGCCAAAACCAACGAAGTGTGGGGCGCCGCTCGCCTGCAGAACGCTGAGGATCGCGACAAGCTCAGCCGCGCCGGCATCAAGCCGCTCGCGCTCGACTTGGCCAAGGGTGATTTTTCCGCGCTGCCAAACGACTTCACCTACGTCTTTCACGCCGCTGTCGATCCCGGCAAAGACGGTTGGCGCCCCTGCGTGCAGACCAATGCGCACAACTCGGGCGATCTGCTCTATCACTGCCGCGGCGCCAAAGGCTTCGTCTTCTGCTCGACGGGTTCGATCTACGGTTACCAGGGCCAGCGGCCGCTCACCGAAGCCGACGCACCCGGCGTGCCGTTGCGTGCCAACTACAGCTTCTCGAAAGTGGCGGCCGAATCGGTACTGAGCTGGATTTCGACGCATTTCGGTATTCCGCTCGCCATCATCCGCGTCTGCTCTACATACGGCCCGCTCGGCGGTGCGCCGGCCGACCGCCTCGAAGCTATTCTGCAGCGCAAACCGATCCGCCTGCACCCGGACAAACCCAACAACTACAACCCGATCTACGAGGACGATTACGTCGCGCTCGGCATTCGCGCCATGGAGGTCGCCGCGACGCCGCCCATCATCGTCAACTGGGGCGGCAGCGAGACCGTCAGCATCGAGGACTATTGCACCTACATGGGCGAGCTGGTCGGCATCGAGCCGATCTTCGAATACACACCGGAAGCGCACACACCGCTGTGGCCCGACGTGACCTACATGCACGAAGTGCTGGGCCGCACGAAAATCCATTGGCGCGATGGCATGCGGCGCATGATCAAGGCGCTGCATCCCGAGCTCACGTTGAAGGACGAAGCCTGAGATGAGCGCGGTTTATCCTGACCTGGGAGGCTCGCCGTCGGACGTCGTGCCAGCCATCCTCGCCGAGGGCGGCAGCGGTATCGGCACGTTGTTCGTGTCGATGGCCCGGCGCCACCCAGAAGGCTTGGATGCACAATATCTGCGGTGGCACTCGCTCGATCACCGCCCCGAACAGCATCGTCTGCCCAGCCTGCGCGCCTCGCTGCGCGCGGTCTCGACACCGATCTGCCGCGCGGCGCGAGCCGCCAGCGATCCCGCACTCGATGCTATCGATCATGTGGTGACGTATTTCTTTGCGGACCTAAGCGGGCTAGAGGGTTTCAACCATTTATCGAAAGCGCTGCTCGACGCCGGGCGCACGCCGTTCGTGCTGCCGCCCGTGCAGCGCGGCGTCTATGCTGTGGAAACCCGCATCGCTGCGCCGCAGGCAAAGGCCGGCGCCGATGTGCTGCCGTGGCGGCCAGCGCGCGGCGTGTATGTGCTGATCGAGCAGGGCAGCCGCCCGGCCGACGAACTGGCAGCGGTGACGGGGGTCGCCGGGTTATGGACAGCCCGCTCGCTGCCGACCGCTCTTTCCAGTGCCGAAGCCGGTCAGCAGATGACTTACTGCTTCCTCGACGATGATCCCGTGGCCACCGCCGAACGCCTGCGCCCGGTATTGCAACAACGCTGGCTGGCGGCGGATATCAAGCCACTGCTCGCCGCGCCATTCCACGCCATCGTGCCGTACGAGTGGGAGCGCTATCTGCCGTGATCGCCCACCTCTTTGCGAGACTTCATCCATGATCGACGCCAACAAACTCGCCAAACTCGACCGGCTGCTCGACCGCCAGGACATCCTCGATTGCCAGGTCCGCTTCAGCCGCGGTATGGATCGCTTCGATCGCGAAGCATTTCTGTCGGCGTTTCATAATGATGCCGTCATCGCCGCCGGTGAATTTGTCGGCGGGCCGGCGGCTCTGTACGACTGGGCATCCAAGCTGCACGAGCAGGGACAGATCGCGACACACCACAATCTGCTCAACCACACCTGCGACATCGACGGCGACACCGCTCACACCGAGACGTATTACCTGTTCGTCGGTCGCAACCGCGACGACAGCAACTGGATCGCGGGCGGCCGCTACATCGACCGTCTTGAAAAGCGCGGAGGGGAGTGGAAGATCGCGCTGCGCACGAATGCGATCGAATGGTCGGGCATGGTGCCGACACTGCTGATTCCGTTCGCCGATGTGCCCGGCATCGACCTCAATGGCGCGCCATCGCGTAGCAAGGACGATCCCTCTTATCAACGTCCGCTGACCAACCGGCGCCCGCCTCACACTCCGTCCTGATAGGTCTATTGGTTCATCGCTGCAGGCTCAATTCATTTCGATTGATTTCTGTGAAACACTGTATATCATAGCATTTATGGAATACAGAGTTTCATAGATTTCGTTATTGGAGGATTTGGCCATGCTCTTGGATATTTTGCGTCTTGTTCTCGCATTCGGCAGCGTCGCTCTGATCGTAGCGTTTTGGTATTGGCTCATGGATTCCACCGGAACTTTCTAAGCGCAACGGCGGGCGGTAGCCATTATCGGTGTCGGCCCAGCGCGTGTTGACCCGCTACCCGATGTGTTCGGGGCAAGACGCTCGACTCGCATCAAACGCGTGGAAGTACTTCCACGCGTTTTAGCGCGGGTTCACCACGAATTGGCCGCGGCTTAATAGTTCTGTTAGAGGGTGTGATGACAACCGATTCTTACCACGTCAACGGCAACGAATTGCAATTGTTCAAACGGGCCTATGAGCGAAACCTACCCGTGATACTCACCGGCCCAATCGGTTGCGGCAAGACCCGGTTTGTCGAGCACATGAGCAAGGTGCTCGATCGCTCGATGGTCACGATCAGCCGCCATGACGACCTCACGAGTTCCGACCTGGTGGGGCGGTTCATGGCGACCGGGGGCGATGTGGTCTGGAATGACGGCCTGCTCACGCGCGCGGTGTAAAGAAGGGGCCATCTGCTATTTGGACGAGGTGGTGGACACCACGATTCCCTGGCGATCCTGCATTCGCTCACCGCGGGTTTGCGGGAGTTGGCAGCGCCGAGCTTATTGACGGGCTGATCATCACGGCCACGCCGAATTCAAAACGACACGCTCTTAACAACACGGAGATCTGCGCATGAAAGAGCCACCGATTAACGAACATGATCGCCGCCGTAAGCGCGCCATGATCGTCTTCCAAATTCTTTGCTACGGCTATTTGGCAGCGATGTTTCTCGTGCAGATGCACATGGCTTCAGTACGCCACTGGTAAGGAGAGTCACTATGTCAGCAAATACCCTACGCGCGGGCAACACGGCCTACGATGCGCATCAGGAGCAAAGTCGTCAGGCGCAGTGGCAGGCGGATAAATGGTTGATGGCGGGTTCGTTCTTCATGGGCACCGCGATTCTCGGTCCAATCGGTTTTCCGCTCTTTTTGTGGGGGCTGCTGCTGCTGGTCAGAGCGCAAAAGGCGGGGCTTTCCGTGCGCCCGATCATCGTCACCCTCATCGGCTACCTGGTCATTATCGATGCCGCCCTCAACAGCTTCGGCTGGGCTCTCGATCTGATCGCCAACCACACTCTGCTTGCGCGCGTCTTTCTCATGGCCTGGGGCAACATGTTCGATGCCGGCTATTTCTGGCACTACAACGAACTCTGGATTGGCGGCGCGACTGCGCCCGGCGAAAAAGCTTGGGAGATTGCGCTATTGCCACTCGTGTTTTCTATGCGCATGGCTGCCGCGATCGGGTTTTTACAAATGAAACGCTGGGGGCATCAGTGGTTGGTTGTCACGTGTTGGTTCGGCGTTATCGCATGGGCCGGTTATGTCGCCAATATGACGATTTTTGCCGATGTGCGTTATTCGGGCGTCGTGTTTCCCGTGATCGGCTGGTGGCTTTACGACATTTTCTACATCACGCCATTTCTTGCGATTCCGTATCTGCACACGGTCAATCGCGAAATTTTTTCCGATTGAGATGCTGGTAAATTAACGGAGAAGTGAAATGAATAAATCTACCCATGAAAATCTGCCTCTAGGCACAACAGCTTATTTCGCGGGAATGCACAAATGGCTGCAACGCGGCCTGTTAGTCTGTCTGACTGCACTCGTGTTCGAGGGTGCATTTACGTTTCCATTGCTGGCGGTATGGTATGGATGGCCGACATTGTCATTGCAGGAAATTTGCAGTGAATTTGAAAAAATTCGTTTCGCGGATGAGTCGCGCGAATGCATTTTTCCCTATCCACTGTTTGCGCCTGCCGAAGGTGCCGGACAAAAAACCGCGCAGGATATTTGGGGCGTGCAGCCGAGACCGCTGTATAAACGAGTAGGATTTCGCGAGCTTATCAAGCGTCACAATGAAAGGCTTGCCCGCCAGGCTTCAGCGCAACAAATCACAGTGCAACCAACGACAAAATAAACCGGCACGAAAGACGATCGATGAAAGTAAAAAATAAAGTGGTGTTAGTGACCGGCGGTGGGAGCGGGGTCGGCCAGCAGTTAACTTTGCAGCTGCTCGCGAAAGGTACCATGGTTGCCGCCGTTGATATCAACGCGAATGCTCTCGATGAAACCAAAGGCTTTTCAGGCGCATTATCTAAAAATCTTTCTCTGCATCTGGCAGATGTTTCGAGCCGGGATGCAGTTAAGACATTGGCTGACGATTTACTCGGTCGACATGGGCAAGTCGATGCGATCATCAATAATGCCGGCGTCATACACCCGTTCAAACCTGTTGGCGAACTTGACTACAACATCCTCGAAAGGATGATCGATATCAACTTTTACGGGGCAGTCAACATCATAAAAAGTTTCTTACCGACTTTGTTGCAACGGCCGGAAGCCCATATCGTGAACATTTCCAGCATGGGCGGGCTTTTCGCGTTTCCATATCAATCTTTTTATGGCGCCAGCAAGGCGGCGGTCAAACTGGTTAGCGAAGGCTTGTATGCCGAATTGAGAGGCACAAGCGTCGGCGTGACGGTCGTTTTTCCAGGCGCGCTAAATACCAACATCACGAAAAACTGCGATGCGCACAGCGAGAAATTCGACCGTCTTTCAAAATACTTTAGCGGCACATCGCCACAAACCGCTGCTCGAAGAATTATCGACGGAATTGAAAATAAAAAATTCCGGATAATTATTGGTGTCGATGCGAAAATCTTAAGTTTTTTGTATTGGTTGAGTCCGACATTCGCTATCTTGCTGGCTCGCAAAGTCATGGATCTGGCGATGCGCGATTAATTGCAAGGCGAATATCCGCGTGGATTTCGCTTGGCGATCTATCAGAGCTAACTCTGTTCACTTAAAGAGGTTTGAAATGCAGCCGCCCGGATTGAAACAAACGTCTTCGCCGAGCACTAAAGATCCCCGCGCAGTGCGCTCGCAGCAGGCATTGCACCGCGCGTTTTTAAGCCTGCTTGAATCCAAGTCGCTGGAGCAGATCAGCATACGCGACATCGTTGCCGAAGCCGGCATCGGCTACACAACTTTTTTTCGTCATCACGCCAGCAAGGAAGAGTTACTCACCAGCATCGCAGCCGAGCAAATTCGTTGTCTGTTCAACCTGGCTTTGCCCACTATGGACAGCTACGACGTCCCCACCGGATCGATCGCATTGTTCAGCTACGTGAATGCTCATCGCCCTCTGTGGAGAACGTTATTGACCGGTGGCGCCGCTGGAGCAGTGCGGGAAGAGTTTTTAAATTTGGCGCGCGAAGTTGCGGCAGCGCTGGGGCATCAAAACAGTTGGCTGGCTCCGGAAGTCGGCGTGATCCTCATCGTCGGCGGTACGCTCGAACTGCTCACGTGGTGGCTGCGGCAGTCCGATCCGATTTCAGTTGAACAAATTGCCGCAATCCTCGATCGCGTGGTGGTATCGCCTGTGATCGCAGCCAACAATCCTCCGCAGCCGGGCGACTAGGATGTTGCCACTGATTTTTCAGCCGAAACTGGCGGATGGCCGAGGCTCAACAGTGCCGTTGCACTGACGAGCATCAACGCGATAGTCCCCACCAGAAACGGTGCATAGTTGCCGTAATGATCGAACACCGCGCCCGCCGTGAGCGGACCGAAGGCGGTGCCGAGCGTGAGCGCCATCACGAGTCCGCCGTACAGCGCGCCAAAACTCCTGAGCCCGAAATGTTTCGACGCGAGAAAGGCGATGACGTCGACTTCCGAGCCGACCGTGAATCCCAATGCCGCCGCCGCGATGGCCTGACTGACGGGGTTGCTGCCATCGAGCAGCAACAGCGAGGCCATGATGATCGGCAACATGAAGACGGCGGCGCCGACGCGGTGGCCGGAAAATTTATCGAGTAACACTCCGGTACCGAGCCGGCCGATGATCGAAAAGAGCCCGATCAGCGAGGCCGTACCGGCAGCCGCGAGTGGCGTGGCGCCGGCGCCCTTGAGGATCGGTACGAAGTGCACGAGTGCGGCGATGGTGGCGAACGAAAACAAACCGCCGGCAAGCAGCAGCTTATAGAACGTGGACGAGCGCAAACCTTCCGCGAAAGTCACCCCAGTCAACGGTTTCAAGGGCTGAGGTGCCGTCGACTGCGCGCCGGTATCGCGCTCGATTTGGTCGGCGCTGCGATCGTGCGCACCGCGAAAAAACAGTAACAATACAGGAAACACGAGCGCTGCCCAGATTCCGGCCATGGCGGTGAAGGCCGTGCGCCAACCGTAGACTTCGATCAGGCGCGTCGCCAGTACGGGGAAAACCGTCGCGCTGAGCGAAGCGCCGCACAGTGTGATCGCGAACGCCAATCCGCGCGTAGTCGAAAACCGGGTCGCGACCGCGCTGGTCCAGATCGGCGCCTGCACGCCCAGGCCGGCGAGCGCGATGATGCCCCACAACAGCAGCCAGTTCGCTGTCTCGCCAGTCGCTGTGCTGAACGATGCAAATGCCGCCGTTATCAGCAGCACGCCGGCCAGAGCGACGCGGCGCGGTCCGATGCGATCGACCAGCGCACCAATCGGGATACAGAAAATCGCGCTGGTGATGGAGGCCACGCTGAGACCAGCCGTGACTTGCGCGCGCGACCAGCCGAACGCCTGCTGCAAAGGCTCAATAAAAGGGCCCAGCGAATAGATGTGTATGACCGAGCAGGAATAGCCGAGCGCCGCGGCCAGCGGTAAATACCAAAAGCTGCGCCATTCGGTCAGCGCGTTTTTAGAGTCAGCCATGAACCTTTTCCGGTTAAGAGGCCTGAAATCGGCGTTTAATTGGAGTTTTCAACGAAGCGCCTATTCTCTATGCCTTTTCCCCAGAAAATAAGCCCCGAGCACACCGGTCTGAATTCGGCCGAATTGACGTTAACGTCAACGTTAGCTAGTATCCGCGCCACACCTTTAACGACGCTTATCCAGCGAATCGCGGCTACCGATGTACTCAATCTCTGATCTGTCGGCAGAATTCGATATCACCACGCGCACGATTCGCTTCTACGAAGAAAAGGGTCTGCTCACGCCCAGGCGCGAAGGCAACACGCGCATCTACAGTCCTGCCGACCGCACCAAATTGAAATTAATCCTGCGCGGCAATCGTCTCGGTTTTACGCTCGACGAAAGCCGCTCGATCATCGAGATGTACGATCCCGAACACGGCAATACCGAGCAATTAAATTCACTGATCGCAAAAATTCGTGAAAAGCAGACGCAGCTGCAAGATCAGCTGCACGACATCGAAGCGATGATGCTCGATTTGCGCGGCGCTGAAGATCGGTGTCTCGAAGCTTTAGATAACGAACGTAAGGCCGGCGCAAGCAAATCGGGCTCATGAAATTCTTATTTTTAGACATTTAACAGCTTTTAATTCGGCCTTTGACGGTAATCACTATGGGTATTATCAAATCGAAAATAAATGCGCGCGGCGAAGATTTTTCAAATAACGCTGTACACATGCAAGCGCTGGTCGACGATCTGCGCGGCAAGCTCGAAGCTATCAAATTAGGTGGCGGCAAGGCGTATCAGGATCGGCATAAATCACGTGGAAAATTATTGCCGCGCGAGCGCATCAACGCGCTGCTCGATCCGGGCTCGCCGTTTTTGGAATTCTCGCAACTCGCCGCGTACAACGTGTACGACGAAGAGGTTCCCGCCGCCGGGATCATCACGGGCATCGGCCGCGTTGCGGGTCAGGAGTGCGTGATTGTTTGCAATGACGCAACCGTGAAAGGCGGCTCGTATTATCCGCTCACCGTGAAAAAACATCTGCGCGCGCAGACGATCGCCGAACAAAATCATTTGCCGTGCATTTATCTCGTCGATTCGGGCGGTGCGAATTTGCCGCGTCAGGACGATGTGTTTCCGGATCGCGAACATTTCGGCCGCATTTTCTTCAATCAGGCCAATATGTCGGCGCAGGGTATCGCACAAATCGCGTGCGTCATGGGTTCGTGCACGGCGGGCGGTGCGTATGTTCCCGCGATGGCCGACGAATCGATCATCGTCAAAAATCAGGGCACGATTTTTCTCGCCGGCCCACCGCTCGTAAAAGCGGCGACAGGCGAAGTCGTGAGCGCGGAAGATTTAGGCGGTGCCGATGTGCATTGCCGAACCTCGGGCGTTTCCGATCACTACGCACAAAATGATCACCACGCACTGCAATTAACGCGCGATTGCATTGCACGTTTGAATCGCGTCAAACCCGTGCACATGGATATCAAGGAATCGGTCGAGCCGCTGTACGCGCCCGAAGAAATCTACGGCATTGTGCCGAAGGATTCGCGTAAACCGTACGATGTGCGCGAAATTATCGCGCGCATTGTCGATGGCTCCGAGTTTCATGAATTCAAAGCGTTGTTCGGCACCACACTCGTCACCGGCTTCGCGCGTCTGTTCGGCTATCCGGTCGGCATCGTCGCCAACAACGGCATTTTATTTTCTGAATCCGCGCAGAAAGGCGCGCATTTCATCGAGTTGTGCGCGCAACGAAAAATTCCGCTGATCTTTTTGCAGAACATCACAGGCTTCATGGTCGGCCAGCAATACGAAGCGGGTGGCATCGCCAAGCACGGCGCGAAAATGGTGACGGCGGTGGCGTGCGCGCAAGTGCCGAAATTAACCGTATTGATCGGCGGCTCGTTCGGTGCCGGCAATTACGGCATGTGCGGCCGCGCCTACGATCCGCGTTTCATGTTCATGTGGCCGAATGCGCGCATCTCCGTGATGGGTGGCGAGCAAGCGGCGGGCGTGATGGCGCAATTGCGCCGCGAGCAATTGGAGAAAAAAGGCGGAACGTTGAGTGCGGAAGAAGAAGTCGCGATCAAAGCGCCGATTCTCGAAACCTACGACAAGCAGGGTCATCCGTATTACGCATCGGCGCGTCTGTGGGATGACGGCGTGATCGATCCCGCTGAAACGCGCATGACACTCGGGCTCGCATTATCCGCATCGCTGAATAAACCCATCGAAGATACGCAGTTCGGCGTGTTCAGAATGTAAGGAGTTACACAATATGTTCAATAAAATTCTGATCGCTAACCGCGGTGAAATTGCATGTCGCGTGATTAAAACCGCGCGCAAACTCGGTATTCGCACGGTGGCCGTTTATTCCGATGCCGATGCCAATGCGTTGCATGTGGCGATGGCCGATGAAGCCGTGTATATCGGTGCAGCACCGACGCGCGAATCGTATCTGCGTATCGATCGCGTGATCGAAGCAGCAAAAAAAACCGGCGCGCAAGCGATTCACCCCGGCTACGGTTTCTTGTCTGAAAATCCCGAATTTTGTTTCGCATGCAAAGAAGCCAATATCGTTTTCATCGGGCCTCCTGTTGGTGCAATTGAGGCGATGGGTTCAAAATCCGCCGCCAAGCGCATTATGGAATCAGCGAAAGTGCCGCTCGTACCGGGCTATCACGGCGAAGATCAAAATCCCGAGTTATTGCGCAAAGCGGCAAACGATATGGGTTATCCCGTGCTGCTCAAAGCGACTGCGGGCGGTGGCGGCAAAGGCATGCGCCAGGTGTGGTCGGCAGCCGAATTCGATGAAGCATTGGCAGCGGCGAAACGCGAAGCGATGAACAGTTTCGGCGATGATCGCATGCTCGTCGAAAAATATCTGACGCGTCCGCGTCACGTCGAAATTCAAGTGTTCTGCGATACACATGGCAACGCGGTGTATTTAGCAGAGCGCGATTGCTCGGTGCAGCGCCGCCACCAGAAAGTGATCGAAGAAGCGCCAGCGCCGGGCATGACGCCCGAACTGCGCAAGCAAATGGGCGAAGCCGCGATCAAAGCCGCACAGGCGATCAATTACGAAGGCGCGGGCACCGTTGAATTTTTATTGGATTTCGACGGCTCGTTTTATTTCATGGAAATGAACACGCGCTTGCAGGTCGAACATCCCGTCACCGAAATGATTACGGGGCAGGATCTGGTTGAGTGGCAATTGCGCGTTGCGTACGGCGAAAAATTACCGCTCACGCAAGAGCAAATTCAAATCAACGGCCATGCTTTCGAAGCGCGCATTTATGCCGAAGATCCCGATAACGATTTCTTGCCGGTCACGGGCACGCTGTCATTTTTGCAACCGCCGAGCGAAACCGAGCACGTGCGCGTCGATACGGGTGTGCTGCAAGGCGATGAAGTGAGCGTGTTCTACGATCCGATGATCGCGAAATTGATCGTGTGGGACGAAGACCGCGATCAGGCGCTGCGCCGTTTAGGTAAAGCGTTATCCGAATACCGCATCAGCGGTATGAAAACCAACGTCGATTTCCTCTACAACCTCGCGACGTGTGAGCCGTTCAAGCAGGCCGATCTCGACACCGGATTTATCGGTAAACACCGCGAGATAATTTTCCACAGCGGCGAGAAAGATATTGCGCAGGGTGTTGCGCTCGGTGCGCTGTATTTGGTGTTAGCGCAAGCGCAGCAAGGAAAATCGAGCGCGGCTGCGACAGTCGATCCGCATTCGCCGTGGAATTTCACTAACGCATGGCGTTTGAACGAACCGCACGTGCATCGATTCAATTTGACGTTGGCAGGTCAGGATTATCCCGTCACGGTCGAGCAAATCGGTGAAGGCTGCGCGACGCGTTACAACATCAGCGCCGCGAATAAAACTGTGCGTGCGCAAGGAAAATTGGCGGGTACTGAATTGTACGCCGATATCGACGGCTATCGCTCGCGCGTGATCGTTGCCGAACACGACGGTGTTTACAGTCTGTATACGCAGAGCAGCGCGCTGCAATTCAGCCGTGTCGCTATCGATATGGGCGATGAAGAAGCGGGTCACGGCGAAGGCGCATTGACCGCGCCGATGAATGGCACCATCGTCACACTGCTGGTCGAGGCCGGCGCCGTAGTGAAAAAAGGCGATGCACTGCTCGTCATGGAAGCGATGAAAATGGAGCACACGATTCGCGCGCCGCAGGATGGCAAAGTCGTCGAGTTCTATTACGCGAAAGGCAATCTCGTTGCGGGTGGTGCTGAACTTCTTAATTTTGAGAAAGCGGAGGCGAAATAATGGCGCTGCCGAAATACGTTAAAATTTTCGAAGTCGGCCCACGCGACGGTTTGCAAAACGAAGCGCAGCAAGTACCGGCCGAAATTAAAATCGGTTTGATCGAACGCCTCGCCGATGCTGGAATTCCCGTGATCGAATCGGCGAGTTTCGTCTCGCCGAAATGGGTGCCGCAAATGGCCACTTCGATGGACGTGATGAAAGGCATCAAACGCAAACCCGGCGTAATTTATTCGGCGCTGACGCCGAATATGAAAGGATTGGAAGCGGCGATCGAAGCGAAGGTGAGCGAAGTCGCGGTATTCGGCGCTGCATCCGAAAGCTTCACGCAAAAAAATATCAATTGCTCGATCGCCGAAAGCATCGAGCGTTTCACGCCCGTGCTCGACGCAGCGAAAAAAAATAATCTCAAAGTGCGCATGTATGTATCGACCGCACTCGGCTGCCCCTACGAAGGCGATGTGTCGGTAGCGAAAGTCGTCGAAGTGTCGAAAGAGCTTTACGGCATGGGCTGCTACGAAATCGTCATCTGCGACACCATCGGCGTCGCCACACCGGGCAAAGTGAAAGCGGTGATCGAAGCGGTCGAAAAAGTGGTGCCGCTCGAAGCGCTCGCCGTACATTTCCACGATACCTATGGCCAGGCGCTCGCAAATATTTACGCCGCGCTCGAATGTGGAATCGGTGTTGTCGATAGTTCTGTCGCAGGACTCGGCGGCTGTCCTTACGCAAAAGGTGCGACCGGAAATGTCGCGACCGAAGATGTGCTTTATATGTTGAATGGTTTAGGTATCGAAACTGGCGTGAGCATGAACGGATTGCTCGATGCCTCGCGCTACATCAGCGAGTTTCTCAATCGCCGTCCGGCGTCGCGCGTGGCGTGCGCGAAGGGGTTATAGTGTCAATGGAGGAGACAGGCACATATCGTAGAAATGTTGGGTGGCTATATACACAAAGTATGTCGACGCGTTTTGGAGCGCAGCGCGTTAGCGTTGTACAAATTGCCATCTTAAATCGTACAGATAGTTTGAAAGTCCGTGTCGACATGAGCAGTCTATTCGAACGATATTCGCGAATTATTTATTTGCGAATTCTCCATCCGTGCTGCCTTACCCATTTTGTCGCGATCCATTTTTCGCCGCGAGTTACCGGCGCGCCGCCATGCCAGGTCAAGCGATCGAGTTTTCCGTTGGCATCGAGATAAGAAAAAAATACGCCACTGCCTTTACGCGGCACCACTGTGAAATCGATTTCGGGGAAAATGGTTTCACCGCCGCTTTCCACGTCGTTCAAATACATAACGAGTGTCGTAATGCGTTGTCCACTCGCCTGCACGTTTGCGGCGGTGCTCGCGACTTCCGGAGGAAAGAAATCATAATGGGGGCGGTATTCCGCTCCCACGGAATAACGCAAAATATGCATTTCCTCGCCGTTTTCGTACGGAGAATTCATCAATTTGGCCAGGCGTGTCTCAATGGCGTGAAGGAGTGGATTTTCCCCGCGCAAAAAATGCGTGCCTTCGCTGGTGCGCACATTGCTGATTTTGGCTTGCGCGGAAGGATTTACAGAATCGTAAATACCCGAGCGCTGCAGTTTCGGTCGCGACAATTCGATCAGGAGTTCGCACTCCACATCGCTTAAAATATTTTCGAAAATGACAATTTCGGGCTCGGCCAATCGGTCCCGCACGCGTACATCATGACCGTCGATCGTAATAATATCATTGTCGGCAAAGCGGCTCGGCACATACCGGTAATTGGCGTAATGCCGTTCAAATCCAGGCATGATCGGATTCATGTAGGCGCGCTTCGTCCGCGTTGCTCGAGGCGACGATGATGCACATACCACCGGCGCATTGTTCGTAGCCACGCTCGCTCGATTGAGTGTCTGCTGTAGCAATTTGCGCTGGTTGTCGGCGTCGGGGTAGTCGGGTTGGAGGGCGATCGCTTTGTCGTAGCTGATGACTGCCTCATCTAGTCGTTCAAGCCTTTGTAGGGTGTTGCCGCGATTGTAATAGGCTTCCGGATAGTAGGGTTCGAGCGCAATCGCGCGATCATAGCTGGCGAGTCCATCTTCAAATCGGTCGAGCGCATTTAATACATCGCCGCGATTACTGTATGCCTCTGCGTAGTGAGATTTGAGTTCAATCGCCTGATCGTAACTGGCCAGTCCATCCTCCAATCGGTCGAGCGCATGCAGCGCTACACCTCGATTGTTGTACGCCTCCGCATAATCGGATTTAAGCGCAATCGCCTGATCATAACTGGAGACCGCATTGTCGAATTGCCCAAGCTCCGCCAGCGCGCCACCGCGACCGTTGTATGCTTCTGCATAGTCAGATTTAAGTGCAATAGCTCGGTCGTAGCTGATCAGCGCATCGTCGTGCTTATTGAGACTTCTTAACGTATTGCCACGGTTGTTATGTGCTTCAACGAAGTTAGATTCGAGCGCAATCGCCTTATCGTAACTGATCAGCGCCTCACCAAATCGCTGCAGCGCTTGAAACGACGAACCTATGTTCGCGTGGAGCGATGCGGATTTAGGATTAACTTCTATGGCTCTGGATAGCAACTCGATGGCCATTTGATGCCGGTTCGTCTGCGACGCCAGAGAGCTTAACGACCTTAAGCCCTCAAAATGTCGAGGTTGAATCTTAAGAAGACTCTCATACAGATTTTGCGCTAGCGCCAATTGTCCTTTTTGGTGAAAGACCAATGCTTGCTGCAGCAAGGTCCGCGCTAACTCCTGCGCTTGAGCCGCGGGAAGTGAAGCGGCACCTTGGCCGGACTTATTATGAAAGTTATTTGGCACGGGTGTGTCCTAGTAATGCGAAACGGGCATATTAACGTTATTGGGCCTTGTGCGACTAGTATTCCTGTTGCCTGCGCGACAAATGCGGTTCCATCTCATTTCCGGTGAACGCACATTCAGTTCGGTTGTCTATTTTTACGAATTCAATGTCGACGGCGAACTCTATGTTCGGTTGAGCAGTTCGCTGCGGAACTGATTGCAATGGAGGTGACACCGTGAACACCAATACCAAAGTGAAGTGGCTGGGTAGTCTGTTAGGTCTTTGCTTAATCGCGATTGTTTTTGAATCGTATTATTTGTGGAGGGCCGAAAAATCGGGCCTCGATAATCAAGCGCAGCTGAATAATGGCGCGGCATTTTCCACAACCCTGCCGAACAACGCGGGTTCATGGCCAGGCAACTGGGATCCGAGTGGGCAGTTCAAACAGATGCAGCAGCAAATGAACAGGCTGATGAATCAGATGTCAGCAACGAGCTCAATGTTCAGCCAGCAGGGGTTCGGTATATCTTCCGCATCTCCCAATATTTCGATGCAGGACGAAGCCGATAAGTACAAGGTGATCGTCGATGTGCCCAAGGGTGAAAATATTGACATCAATACCAACCTGTCTGGGAATCAGCTGACTATTGATGGCAAAGTCAAACAGACAGATCAAAGCCAATCGAATAACGACCGCGAGCAATCGCTGTCAATTAGCGAGTTTTCGCAAACCGTGAATTTTCCCGAGCCGGTGAAAGATTCAGGCGTGAAAGTGAAACACGATAGCGATCAGATAGTGATTACTGTGCCGAAGGTTGGCTAGAGCTACCTGTACGAGGGCTCGCTTTCAACATTATGCGCGGGTTGCGGTCACGACTCGATTAGCGTCGCTATTGTGCAGATCTGTCTCGAGTTATCTGTTGAGTCGCACAAAGTGGCAAAGATGTTGGGCATCGGCGGTCGTGGCTCGAAAAGCAAAAGGGCGATGCCAATCCATTCAAGGCAATCGATCACGCGATGGCATTGCAACTTAACGCTAGTTTTTATTGCCGCGCTATTCGGCAGCGATCACCACTGACCCGTATTCGCCATCGATAACCATGGCTCTTGCGGCGGCAATGAGCCGTTTTTCTGTAACAACTCAATCGAAATATTGTCGGGTGAGCGCACGAATGCCATGTGGCCGTCGCGCGGTGGGCGGTTGATAGTGACGCCGCCGTCCATCAGCTTTTGGCACAGTGCATAGATGTCGTCGACGCGATAGGCGAGGTGGCCGAAGTTGCGCGCGCCGCCGTAATTTTCGCTGTCCCAGTTGTAGGTCAGTTCGACTAACGAGGTCTTCATGGTGCGCGCCCGCTCGACATCGCCCGGTGCGGCGAGAAACACCAAAGTGTAACGGCCTTTTTCATTGTCTTGCCGCGAGACCTCCTGCAAACCGAGCAGATCGCAATAAAAATGCAGCGACTTTTTCAGATCGCTGACACGGACCATCGTATGCAAATATTCCATCGCTTAATCCTCTTGCCGTCGAACGGCGATCAGTTTAACACCGCGCGCGCTTTAATCCCGCCTCTACTAAGCCACGATGGGGTTATAGGCGTTCAGTCAATGCAGATCGCTGCGTCAAGCATATACTTTAAAGGTCTCTTCTTAGAGGAGGTGGCTTATGTCTCTCTATCTGGGTTTGAATAGAAGGTCCGCCGGCGATCGCCGTGTGCTCGATCGCGGCGGCGATTCCGAGCGCCGCGCGGGAGATCGCCGCCGTCATGGCAGCGATCGCTATGTGTTGGTGATGGGCGATACCGGCATCGATCGTTTTGGCTTGATGGTGGGGTTTCCCGTCGCGCTGTTAATTGCGGCTGCCGTTATCAGTGCTTTTGCCCGCATGTGAAATTGTGTTTTTCGGCCCTATGCGCGCATGGGGTCGTGCGGATTTAAAGAGGTTGCTCGCTGCCTTTCGACAGCGCAGACTACGCTTCTCGCAATAATCCGTTTCGAGAAACAGTCAGTCTCTTGAAACAATTAACGGAAGCCATAGTCGATGTCGCAGCTGACACATTTAGATGCCGAAGGCCATGCGCGCATGGTCGATGTCACCGATAAAGCCATCACGCAACGCGTTGCGGTAGCGGAAGCGTTTATCGTGATGCAGCCGCAAACGCTGCGCTTGATTATCGAGGGCGGCCACAAAAAAGGCGATGTGCTCGCGGTCGCGCGCATCGCGGGAATTCAGGCTGCAAAAAAATGCGCTGAATTGATTCCGTTGTGTCATCCATTATTGCTGTCCTCCATTGCGGTCGAGTGTGAACCCGACAGCGACAATCGCCGCGTTGTCATTCGCGCGACATGCAAATTGGCCGGTCAGACCGGTGTCGAAATGGAGGCGCTCACGGCTGCCAGTATCGCTGCGCTGACGATTTACGATATGTGCAAGGCCGTCGATAAAACGATGGAGATCGGCGGTGTGCGCGTGCTGGAAAAACGCGGCGGAAAGTCGGGCGATTATCATGTGTGAGGCGCGCATGCATGAGATCGGTTTGGTCTACGCGTTATTTAAAAACGGCGCCGGGATTTAAGCATGCTCACGGTTTTATTTTTTGCGAGTATCCGCGAACAGCTTGAAGTAGAGCGTTTAGCGTGCGCGCTCGAACGCGATGTCGATGCATTGATCGGTGCGCTTAGTCGAACTCACGACTCGGCTTGGGAAGACGTTTTGCGCGCCCCCAACGTGATCATCGCGGTGAATCATGAAGTGGTGACGCGCGAGCAGGCGTTGCGGGAGGGCGACGAAGTGGCGTTCTTTCCTCCGGTCACCGGCGGCTAGGTTGCGGGTTCGACGATGCAGGAAATCACGATTCAAAACGATGATTTTGATTCCGGAGCTGAAATTGCGCGTCTGCGCGACGCGAGCAGCGGCACCGGCGCGGTGGCGAGTTTTGTCGGTGTCGTCAGCGCCAACAACGAAAATGCTGAGATCAATTCGTTGACGCTCGAACACTATCCGGGCATGACGGAAAAAAGTATCGCAGCGATTATCAGCGAGGCGAAACAACGCTGGCCCTTGATTGCGGTGAAAGTCATTCATCGCATCGGGGAGTTGCAATGCGGCGATCAAATCGTCTTTGTCGGCGTTGCCAGCCGCCATCGCGGTGCGGCGTTTTCCGCCTGCGAATTCATCATGGATTTTTTGAAAATGCGCGCGCCGTTCTGGAAAAAAGAAAAAACTGAGAGCGGTGAGCGTTGGGTCGACGCACGCGGTTCGGATGCCGCCGCTATGGCGCGTTGGAATGCCGACGGTTAATCAAACCAATCATCCAGTGCTTGGTTCTCAACCGCAATACGCAAGCAATGCGGCAGTAACCGCGACGTTGAGTGATTCCACATCGTTCGCCATCGGAATACGAATTTTTAGATCGGCGATCGTCATTATATCTGGCGATACGCCTTCGCTTTCATTGCCGAGAATGTAAACACGGGCAGTGTTTTTTTGCAGTTCAAATAAATCATCCACCGCATGTGAGGACAGCGCTCCGATCGAAAAATTTCGTTTGCGCAGCTGCAGCAAGGCATCGCGCAAATCGTTACAGCGCACAATCGGACATTTAAACAGCGTGCCCGCGCTGGCTTTGATGACGAGCGGCGACAGCGGTGCGCAACCCGTTTCCGGCAGCAGAATTGCATCGATACCGCCCGCGCATGCGGAGCGGATCAACATGCCCATATTTTGTGGATTAGTGATGCGATCGAGCGCGATAATTTTCGTTTTCGCCGATGTGCCCAGCGCCGCGACAAAATCATCAAAGCGCTGGTAGCGCGGTAAGCGCAAATCGGCAGCAACGCCCTGATCTTCGCGCGAGTTTTTGGATATGCGCGACAGCGCGATTTTGCTGTGATGTTTAATCGGGATATTTCGCTCTGCGGCGAGTTGTTCCAAATCGCGGATGATGCCGCCGGGCTTGTTGCTGTCGGCAAGATGCAGACAGTGGACCGGGATGCTGGCATCGGCGAGCGCTTCGAGCACGGGTTTGCGGCCGTAGATGGTGAGCATACCGGCGAAGAAGGCTTTCTTTTTACTGTAAGCTTCGGAGTCACCGGGGTTTTCGGGGAAGTTATCTGCCACGTTAAATCGACCGCATAAAAAGTTGGCGCCAGCGTGAAGTTGCCCTGCCGAACTGTCAAGCGTTGCGTTAAAGTAGTGTCTGTGGTGATCGGTAAGAATCAGCGAGCGATCGATGCGTAAAACCAAAATCATTTGCACCATTGGGCCGGCGACGGAAAGTCTTGAAATGCTGG
Organism: uncultured Verrucomicrobiaceae bacterium; assembly: GCA_964500675.1. GTDB lineage: Bacteria > Pseudomonadota > Gammaproteobacteria > Pseudomonadales > CAMLJR01 > CAMLJR01. Next base: position 78,458 of record CAZCNY010000002.1, read on the forward strand.
CGCGCTTGTACGCGGCCGGCATGAGCGTGGTGAGGTTGAATATGTCGCACGGCGATCACGCTTCGCACGCGCGCGTTATCGCCGCAGCGCGCGAATTGAACGCGATGGTGCAGTATCCCGTCGCGCTCGTGCTCGACACGCAAGGCCCGGAAATTCGCACGGGCTCATTGCGTCACGATGTTCAGCTCAATGACGGCGACGTGGTGACAGTCAATGTGCGCTCGAGTGAAAATGTCGAAGAGACCTCCATTCAGATCAACTACGAGGATTTGCTCGAAGCGGTCGATCCCGGCGACCGCATTACCGTCGATAACGGGTTGATCAATCTTGAGGTGTTGGAAAAGCTCGATCGCGCCTTGCGCTGCCGTGTCGTCGATGGTGGCACGTTGAAAAGTCGGCGCCATGTCAATCTGCCCGGGATTAAAGTGAATCTGCCCGCGATCACCAAAAAAGACAAGCGCGATATTTTATTCGGCATCCAGCAGGCTATCGATTATGTCGCGCTGTCGTTCGTGCGCGAGGCGCGCGACGTGATGCAGTTGCGCAAATTATTGGACGAGCACGGCGGTGAGGCGATAAAAATCATCGCTAAGATCGAGGATCAAGAAGGCGTTAAAAACCTTGAAAGTATCGTTGAAGCGGCCGATGCGGTGATGGTTGCGCGCGGCGATTTGGGCGTCGAAATTCCCATGGAACAATTGCCCGGTGTGCAGCGCAATATTGTGCGGCTGTGTGCCGAGAAAGGGAAACGCGTGATCGTCGCCACGCATTTGCTCGAATCGATGATCGTCAATCCGCTGCCGACGCGCGCGGAGGTCACCGATGTCGCGAATGCGGTGTATGAGGAAGTCGATGCGATCATGCTTTCAGGCGAGACCACGATCGGAAAATATCCCGTGCGTTGTGTCGAGTTCCTCGATCGCATTGCGCGTGAAGCGGAACTTACCGCGGGAATGCGGTTTTGCGAATGTTTGCATAGCGATATCGATAAGCAACATCTCGCCGCGAGTGCAGTGCAGTTGGCCGAATCGCTGCGTGCGCCCGCCATTGTGGTGATCACGCGGCGCGGTGTGATGGCAAATTACGTGGCGAACTGCCGGCCGCGGCGCGCGGCGATACATGCATTTACCAACGATGCGGGCACATGTCAGCAACTCGCGCTCAATTATGCCACGTATGCGCATCGAATTGATTTTAGCGACGATTCCGAAGCAACATTGCTGGAGGCATTCGCCAACTTGCGCGAACATCACCAGATCGATCCGGAAGCCAAGGTCGTCGTGGTGTCGGATATTTTGGCTGCGGATGGTGTCGACGCAATACAGGTGCGCAAAATTGCGGCGTCGAACTCTTGAGGTTAGGGCAGCATAAGTGTGAAGCGGCTGCCATGCGGTAACAGGTTGCTCAGTTCGATAGTGCCGTGTGCATCGCCGCGGCGATGCAGATAGGCGACTTCAGCGGCGAAAAATAAACCGAGGTTGGTGCTACCGCTGCTGAAATCGATGCCGCGTTGCGCATGGTGGTTGGATTCCAGCATTTTTTCGGGAAAGCCCGGGCCGTCGTCGCACACTTCGATAACAATGCTGCCGTTTTCGCCCGCTGTGGCGCTCACACGTATCGATTTTTCCGCATAACGTGCAGCATTGACGAGCACGTTGCCAATAATTCCGGAGATGAGCGCGGCATCGAAATAACCTTTGAGCATTTCATCACAATTGTTCTCGACCGAAATTTGCCGAATCGAAAACAATAAATCATTGGCGGCGATTTGTTCGTCGAGAAAATCGGCGACGTAGACTTCTTGTATTTGCAACGGCAATTCGTGGCGCTGTAAACGATAGAGTCCGAGTAGATAAATCAGCGAATTGTTGATGCGCGCCGCTTCGCCGCGCAATGTGGCGAATTGATGGCGCTGGAGATCGCTGTTGATGGGCGTGCCCTCGATGACCGAGTCGAGCGTACTCAGGAGCATGCCGAGTGAGTTTTTGATGTCGTGTACCGACGATGCGAGCAGTAGCGAGGTTGGCGCTTTATCGTGCATCGGTGTGGCCCTCTGCGAGTTGTTCTTCGAGATCCTCGACATTTTCCCACAGTGCCTGGAAGCGTTCGTACAGCGGGTGATCTTCGGTCAGCGTATCGACTGAGTTGATAACGTTATTGCAGCGTTTAATTTGTTCGGCATCAGCACCACTGATTTTCATATTGCGGATCAGCGCGAGTAATAAGTTCAATTTTACTGCGATATTGTTGGGGTAATGCCGTAGTGCTTCGCCAAATAGTGCAATCGCTTCGGCGAAGTTTTGCGCCCCGAGCAATTCTTTGCCGCGCCGGTTCAACTCGATGGCCTTGTCTTTACCTTTTTGCGATAGCGGTTCGTCGGACAGGTGATCGATCGCTTCGCCAATCGCTTCGTCGTCGGGGTGTTTTTCTGCAAGTTCGCGCAAAATGGTTTGTGCTTGCTGATGGTCACCCATCGATTGATAGCAGCGCGCAAGATCGAGCGCGATTTGCGCGGAGTTCTGCGACTCTTCATCGGTGCTGAGTTTAGCGCTGATATTTTCGATGCGTTTGCGCGACTCCTCCGCTTGGCCGGCGTCGGCGTATACCTTTGCATTGATGATATCGGATTGCAGTCGCACTTCAGGATAATCGCGATAGCGGCGGCGCGCGCGATCGAGCACCTCCTCCGCGTCATTAATGCGTTTGCGATCTTTGTTGTCGCTGTGTTTGATCTGGGTGGAAATACAGCGCGCGAGCTTGAAATAGTTTTCGGGCGATTCGTAGCACGAATTTGCGCCTAGGCGCACGACTTTGCGATGGGCTTTTTCGGCGCGTTCCCAGTCGCCGTTGCTCTGGCTGATATCGGCGAGTAACTGTTGGCGCAGAATTGCATTAGGCGAGATTTCGCTCGCGTGTTCGAGCAGTTGTTGTGCGGTGGCGATGTCGCCGCGGCGCTCTTTGATTTCGGCCAAGGCATCGTAAATCTCGAGACAGAGACAATTTTGGTTGATGAGTTGATTGAAAACTGTCTCGGCGGCATCAAGCTCACCCATTGCCATTAAGCACTGACCAAGGCCGATTTGTGCCCAGTCTACCGGGCGTTCGTCGAGCACTGTTTCATAGATATCGCGCGCTTTCGGGTAGAGATGTTTTTCGAGAAAGCACTGGGCCTTGATGCGGTAGCACTTTTGTTCGTAGCGGGTTTTGGCGTTGATATGTTCGTCGCACAAGGCGATAGCTCGATCGTAATCTTGATCGTCCATCGCACGATTGATTTCAACGAGCATTTCCTTTTCAAGCACCAGGCGATCCAGACGTTTCTGCAACACGGTTTGCGTGAAGGGTTTGGTCAGGTATTCATCGGGCTGGTATTCGAGCGCGCCGAAGACCATGCTTTTGGTGGTCTCGGCGGTGATCATCATGTATGCCGTCGTTCGCTTAAGCAATTTGCGATAGCGTAACTCCTCAAGAATTTGCTGACCGTTTTTCCCGTCGCCCAAGTTGTAGTCGCAGAGAATGATGTCGAAATGCTTGTTTTCGCACCAGGTAATCGCTTCGGTACCGTTCGATGCCGTCTCGACATCGGCCACGCCGGAGTTCACTAACATGCGGCGAATAGAGCCGCGCATATCAGGAAAGTCGTCGATGACAAGCGCGTTTTTGCGTTGATAAATCTTGATGACATCGATTTTTTGCATTGCAAGTATACAGCCTCAAGCCTTTTGTTGCTAGGTTCGTCTTCGCCACCCAACTAGCATAGAAGAGATTGTCAGCTGCGCACGTCAGCTGTAGCGGATCAGCTTCCTGGAATTATTTGCTGCCTGCACCATATTGAGTCTTGCTGGCTCGAGAGGGCACGATATTTGCTCATTTTTCGCGTTTTTGATATGGCACTTTAAATTTTCGCCTGCGTTTATCTAAATAAAAGCGAGGCTTTTTTATTTAATATGCTGAAAGTAAATCTTTTTTTGATTTTAGTAACTGCATTTAGTCAGCCAGCGATGAGGTGTTTGATTGCACCAAAATCGATCAAATTAGTTTGTGTGTGGGTTTAATTGGTGCAAAGGGGTTAGGTGTGAATAAGAAGATGGTGATATATGGGGTGGGCGCGGCGCTTGGTTTAAGTGCGGGCTCGGTTTGGGCTGGTGTCGCGGATGTGGCTCCTGCCAATACGGCTTGGGTGCTAACATCGACGGCGCTTGTACTGTTCATGACTTTGCCTGGTTTAGCGCTGTTTTATGCGGGCTTGGTACGTACCAAGAATGTGCTGAGCGTGATGATGCAATGCTTTGCAATCGCCTGTTTGGCTTCGTTATTGTGGTTTGCGATCGGCTACAGCTTGGCGTTTAGCGGAGGTGGAGCGTTACTCGGCGGCACCTCTAAAGTATTTCTTGCAGGTCTGACCGCAGATTCATCCGTGAATCATCTACCCGAATCGGTGTTTGCGATGTTTCAGATGACCTTCGCGGTTATTACGCCCGCGCTTGTCATCGGTGGGTTCGCCGAACGGATGAAGTTTTCCGCCGTAGTTTTGTTCGCGGCGCTCTGGCTGCTCGCGGTTTACGTGCCGGTGGCGCATTGGGTCTGGGGCGGCGGGTGGTTGGGGCAGATGGGTTTACTCGATTTTGCGGGCGGTACCGTCGTGCATATAACCGCGGGCGTTGCCGCTTTGGTCGGCGCGCTAGTGCTCGGTAAACGTCGCGGGTTTTTGGAGCACGCGATGCCACCGCATAATATGACGATGACCATCACGGGCGCCGGCATGTTGTGGGTAGGTTGGTATGGTTTCAATGCGGGCAGCGCATTGGCAGCGAACGGCAATGCGGGTATGGCCATGCTGGCAACACATTTGGCGGCATCGGCGGGTGCGGTTGTGTGGCTCAGCATCGAGTGGTTAAAGTTCGGCAAGCCCAGCGCGCTCGGTGTTGTCACCGGTATGGTTGCCGGCTTGGGGACCATTACCCCGGCGTCCGGTTATGTAGGGCCGGCGGGCGCCGTTGTTGTCGGTGTCTGTGCCGGCGCTCTCTGTTTTTGGGCGACGCAGTTGATCAAGCGCAAATTCAAAATCGACGATTCGCTCGATGTGTTTCCGGTGCATGGCGTCGGCGGTATTTTGGGTACCTTTCTCGCCGGCATTTTTTCTTCGCCCAACTTAGGGGTTTTTAGTGGCTCCGGTTTTGCAGCGGGAATCGATTCGATCGGCGATCAGGTCAAAGTGCAATTGATCGGTATTGTTGCCGTACTGATTTATACGTTGATAGCGAGTTTTGTACTCTACAAGCTCGTCGATGCTTTGATCGGTTTGCGTGTAACGTCCGATGAAGAAACCGAGGGTCTCGATATCGTGCTGCACAATGAAAGTGGTTACGATCTGCACTAGGTTGTTGGATGTAACAGCTCCAGCCTCTTTTGAGCGCGGAGATTAACCCGGTGCGGCGATGAATCACTTTGTTTTATACGGTACGCTAGGTTGCCATTTGTGCGATGAAGCGGAGACTTTATTGATTCCGCTTCTCTCTGTGCAATGCAGCATCGAATGCATCGATATCAGCGAGAGCGACCAACTCATCGCGCGATACGCTGAGGTGATCCCTGTACTGCGGCGGTTGCGCGACGATGCGGAATTACGCTGGCCGTTTAGCTCGGCGCAGGCGCGCGTGTTTTTAACGGTGGGTTGAGCAGCGCAACGCAAAAACGTCACGGTGTTCCATTCAGCGCGTTCGAAAGCGGGTGTCACGACATGTCGCAACCCACTGCTGCGGCGTTGCTGCAAAATAGCGGTGCGCATGCTGTCTGAAACGTGCGCGCACCATTGTCGTGGTAGAGCACCAAATCGGTTTGAATAATTTGCGCGATATCGCGCAAATTCCGCTTCGGGATTGCAAATGGTGACGCTATTGCAGGCTTCCCAATTGATGATCAGCAAATATAGTTGGTGGACAATACTTTCTAGGCGTTGATCAGGATTCAATCATGTCGACCGTAACTGTCAGCGAGCTCGCTATTTACCCCGTCAAATCCCTCGGCGCCGTGAATCTGTTTCGCATGCGGTTTGATGGTTTTGGCCCTGCGCGCGATCGCCGCTTCGTTGTCGCGGATAACAATGGCCGTTTCGTGACGCAGCGAGATTACCCGCGCATGACGTTAGTGCAGGTTGCGTTGCGCGATCAAACGCTTGAACTTTCCGCGCCGTCGCTGCCGGCGTTTTCGTTTTCCATACCGGAAGCCGAGGATATCGAACGCAAAGAGATTGTCGTATGGCGCGATCGCGTGCAGGCGTGCGATATGGGCGAAGCGGCGGCTGCGTGGCTGTCGTCACATCTCGGCGTCGACGTGCGTTTGTATTACATGCCGGATGACAGCGTGCGCGCGGTCGATCCGCAATACGGCCGTAAGGGTGATCGCGTCAGTTTTGCCGATGGCTTTCCCGTGCTGTTGATTGGTGCCGCGTCGCTCGCCGAATTTAATCGCGCGCTGTCCGAGCCGATCGAAAGTTTGCGTTTTCGTCCCAATATCGTGGTAGCCGGTGCCGAACCTTACGCCGAAGATACGTGGCGTCGCGTGCGTATCGGCGCGATCGAGTTCGACGTGGTGAAGCCATGTTCGCGCTGCGTGATTCCCTCGATCGATCCGCGCACAGCGCAAAAACAAGCGGTTGTGACGCAAACGCTGGCGCGTCTGCGCCGGCGCGGCGACGCGGTGTATTTTGGTCAGAATTTAATTATGCGCGGCAGTGGAGAAATCGCCATTGGCGATACAGTTGCGGTGATCAATTAATTTTGCGGAATCCGCAGCGCTATTCGGCGCTGCCGATCTGGAAATTTTGCGCGGCGATTTCGCGCTCGGATTTATTGAGCAGCGGTGCCGGCCGCCCCAGTCGCTGCGCATAAATCACCGAGAAGGCGAGCACGCTTTGCACATAGTCGCGTGTTTCGCGATAGGGCAGCAATTCGATCCAAACATCGGTGCTCATGGTGTTGGGCTGCTCGCGCAAAATGGAATTGATGCGACTGGGGCCGGCGTTATACGCAGCGGTGGCGAGCACGCGGTTGCCGTTGTAGCGTTGCGCGAGTTCGCGCAAATACGCGCTGCCGAGGCGGATGTTGATAGCGGGTTGCAGCAGCTGATTGTCATCGATGCGCATATGTTCGCCGCGCGCGACGAGTTTTGCCGTCGCCGGCATCAGTTGCATTAATCCCAAAGCGCCAACGCGTGAACGCGCGTCGGGCATAAACGCGCTTTCTTGGCGCGTGATAGCGAACAGCCATTGCAGCGGCAAATCGGTTTTCTGTGCCGCAAGTTTCATGCTGTCGTGAAAACCAATCGGGAAGCGCAGGCGCAGATCGTTGTAACCGCCGCTCAGGTTGGCGCCGCGAATACTTTGGTCGTACCAACCCCAACGTTCGGCGAGCAGCGCGGCGGCGCGTCGTTCGCCATTCGGCATCGCGCGTACCGCAAATTGCCATTCGCGGCGCGCATTGACAGTTTCGCCGAGCAGAAAAAATTCACGCGCGCGCATCACTGCCGGTTGTCGTTCGATATCGGCGATGTGAATATCGGTTGCAATCGGTTCGTCGTTGAGCGGATACGCGGCTTTTCGTAAGTCGGCGGCGAGAAAACCGTAGTAACTGCGCTCTTTGGCGAGGCTCGCAAAAATAGTGTTCGCCTGTTTTTGCAATGCGGGATCAGCGCGCTGTTGCAATGCGCGTGCGCGCCAGTAATTCCAACACGACGTTTGCGCAACATCGGGCGGCAGTTGCGCGATCCAGTCTGCGATGTTGGTCCAGTCGCCGCCGCCGAGCGCGAGTCGAATGCGCCACTCGAGCAAATAGTTATCGCTGCCGTCCGGATCGTATTGCAATAACCACGGCAATGCAGCGGCACCGTTTTGTGCGATTTGCTGGCGGCCGATGGCGCGGCGCACGCTGTCGCTATCGCTCGCCGATAATTGTTGCGCTGCACGTGTTTGCTGCCACAGCGTCTGTGCTTTGTCGAGATCGCGGCGCGCTAAATTTTTTAATGCCAATGCGATCGTCGCGCTCGCTTCGGGCTGTTGCGTGATTTGCGGCAGCAATGTGTTCAGCGCAGCGGGGTCGCGCAATAACAGCAATGCGTATTCCGCCTGCAGTTTGTACGGCTCGCGGATCTGCACGGAAAGAAAGCGCGCGAGCGTTTCCTGGTTGCGTTCGAGCGCTAATTGCAGACGCTGCCAAACCCGTGTTTCGCTGCGATGATCGCTCGCGAGCCAGCGTGTAAACGCCGCGTCGCAGGCGTCGGGCATGTCGGTGGTCAACCACAGTTTGTCGGTTTCGCGCAACGCTCGCTCGCGTTGATCGGTTTGCTGGAGCGCTTCGATAAACCAGCATTGTTGTTCCCTGTCGGCCGCTGCCGCGCGATAGACTTTTAAGTACTGCGGCCAGCGCCCGTTGGTGGCGAGCGTATCCAGCCATCGATCGCGCAATTGATCCGCGGCGACCGTGCCATCTTGTTGCGATAAAAACTCATCGACTCGCGCCGAGTTTTCATCGATACCGTTATTGTGCGCGAAGGCCGCGCTGAGCTGTTGCAATTGCAGGTAAGGGTAGAGTGGATAATTTTTTAATGCCGCCAATGCATTTTGTGCGGCGTCGTCCTGACCGTCCTGTAGTTGCGCGCGCGTCTGGACGAATAGCGCTCGCTGCGCGGCGAATGCGTCGTCGTCGGCGACGCTGCGCGAAACGCAGCCGATGCACAGCACGGCGAACAGTGGAATTAGAAATAGAAATGCGCGGCGCCCGGACATGATCATCGATAAGCGTATCTAATGCGGTAGAATGCCGACGAGTTCAGCGTCGTATTGCCGCGCTGACTGATTGCGCGGAGTGATAGTAATGGTAGCGCGATTGTTGCCGCACCCCAACTCTTTTTCCCTTGTTATACGCGGAGATTGTCGTGTCGTTATTGCGGTTGCAGCGCGTTTCGCTGCATTACGGCGAACAGGTTTTGCTGGAGCGGGTCGATCTGCAAATCGAACGCGGCGAGCGCGTATGTCTGGTTGGCCGCAACGGTGTCGGCAAGTCGACGCTGCTGCGTTTGATCGAAGGCGAAATCAAGCCCGATAGCGGCGAGGTTGCGAGCGCGCCGAATCTGCGCATAGCGCGCCTGGAGCAGGAGCCTACCGCGGCCGGACGCACGGTGTACCAGGAAGTCGCGTCGGGCCTGGAAACGATAGCGCAGCTGTTGATCGATTATCACGCGCTGACACAGTCGCTGCACGGCGACGCCGCGCTAGGCGACGAGAAAGGATTGCGCGCATTGGCGACGCTGCAACAACAGCTCGATGCCGCCGATGCCTGGCGCTTCCAGCAGCGCATCGACACGATTTTAAGCCGTCTGGATCTGCGCGCGGATCAGCCGCTCGACACGTTATCGGGCGGCTGGCTGCGGCGCGTCGCGCTCGCGCGGGCGCTCGTGTCCGAACCCGAACTACTGCTGCTCGACGAGCCGACTAACCATCTCGATATCGCGACCATCGCCTGGCTCGAAACACAATTGCTCGATTTTTCCGGCGCGGTTTTGTTCATCACTCACGATCGCGCCTTGGCGCGCCGGCTGGCGACGCGCTTTATCGAACTCGATCGCGGACATTTATTCAGTTATGCGACGAGTTATGGCGATTATCTTGAGCAGCGCGAGCAGCGTCTTGAAATTCAGGAGCGCGAGAACGCGTTGTTCGATAAAAATCTCGCGACGGAAGAGCGCTGGATTCGTCAGGGCATCAAGGCGCGACGCACGCGCAACGAAGGCCGCGTGCGCGCACTGAAGAAATTGCGCGAAGTGCGCGCGCAGCGGCGCGAGCAAATCGGTTCGGCGCAATTCGGTCTCGAAAGCGCCGAGCGCTCGGGAAAATTGATTGCGGAATTGTGCGAAGTCAATTATCGAATCGATGACAAGGTGTTGATTAAAAATTTGAATCTTACGATTCAGCGCGGCGATCGCATCGGTTTAATCGGACCGAATGGCGCCGGCAAATCGACACTGCTGCAATTGATACTCGGCGAACGTCAGCCCACGGGTGGCAGCATTCGGCGCGGCGAACGTTTGCAGATCGCGTATTTCGATCAGCTGCGCAATCGTTTCGATGCCGCTGCGACGCTCATCGATATCGTCGGACACGGCCGCGACTTTATCGACATCAACGGCCAGCGTCGTCACATCATCAGCTATCTCGAAGATTTTCTGTTTCGTCCCGATCAGGCGCGACGCCCCGCGAGCAAGTTATCGGGCGGCGAGCGCGCACGTTTGCAGTTGGCGCGTTTATTCAGCATGCCCGTCAACGTGCTCGTGCTCGACGAACCGACCAACGATCTCGATGTGGAAAGCCTGGAGCTGCTAGAGCAATTGCTCGCGGATTTCGACGGCACGATTTTACTGGTGAGTCACGACCGCGAATTTCTCGATAATGCCGTCACGAGTTGTGTCGTTTTTGAAGGCGAGGGCGTTGTGCGCGAATATGTCGGGGGCTACAGCGATTGGCTGCGTCAGCGCGATACATTGTCCGCGAGCTCGACCGCTAAAGCGAAAACGGAATCGAGCGAGACAAAAAAAGCCGACGAGCTTGCGAAGAAAATACCAAAGCTATCGTACAAATTGCAGCGCGAACTCAACGAGCTGCCCGCACTTATCGAACAATCCGAAACGGCGGTGGCGAATTTGAATGCAGCGATTGCCGCGCCTGATTTTTATCAAAACGATAACGCGATGGTGAATGCGAAGTTAGCGGAGTTGATTGCGGCGCAGGCGCTGCTCGAACAGCGCTATGCGCGTTGGCTGGAGTTGGCTGATGGTTGAATCACGGTTAGTAGGGCCCTCTTTTCATGGGACGGCTGGGGCGAGGGCGAATTAGAGCTTGCCAACGCGCATGGCTAACACATCGCACTTAGCGCCGTGCAATACGCCGTTGGCGGTCGAACCTAGCAGCAGCGCGAGGCCGTGACGGCCATGGCTGCCGACAACGATCAGATCGGCGGAAAGCTTTTCGGCGAGCGCGTGAATTTCGCTTTCGGGGCGTCCGAGTACGATATGCAAGTGTTCGACAGGTACATTGAGTTTGCTGCACAGCCCGCGCAATTGGGTTTCGGCCTGCCGCTGGATTTCTTCCTGGATCGTTGAGAAATCGATGGGGATGTCACCACCGTAAGCAAAGCTCAGCGGCTCGATCACATGAACAACGTGCAGCTGAGCGTGGTTGGCGGTGGCGAGACGCGCTGCTTTCGCGGCGACTTCGCCGGCCTCTTCGGACAAATCGACAGCTACCAGAATGTTGTTGTAATCGCCCATGATGCGCGCTCCGTGATGAAGTGTTTGTGTGGCGCTTGCAACGCGCTAATTTTTTTGTTTGTCGACGCTGAGATTACATAAACTGATGCGAGTTTGGCAATGTCGGTGTGGCCGTGCAAGTTGCGCCATGCGGTCGATCAATCGAAAGGAGAGTATGTGGGCGCGATCATTGCGATTATCGCTGTGCTGGTGCTGGCGGGGTCGGTGTTGTGGTTGAAACCCTCGGCCGCGCAGCAGCGGCAGACCCGGTTGCGGTTACTCGCGCGCCAATTGGGGCTCGATGTGCGTCTGTGCACGCTGCCGCAAACGCGGCGCGCGCGCGTGCGCGAAGAGCGGCCGCAGCAAGGCGTCGTGTATCGGCTGTTGCGTTTCGGCGAAAAACCCCCAAAAACATTTGAATATTTACTGTGTCGGGTCGATGCGCAAACGGCGTGGGAAAGTGCAACCGATGTGGAATTGCCGCTATCCGTGCGCGCAGAACTCGATCGTATGTTGCCGCAGCTTCCCAATGATGCCGTTGCATTTGAAATCACGCCGCAGGGCTGTGGGGTGTATTGGCGTGAGCGCGGCGATGAGGAAGCGGTGCGGTTGCTCAAGCGATTGCTTGAATCGATGCAGCAGGTACTCGTTGCCGCGTGAATACTCAGTGCGATGAGCTGGCGCGATCGCGCTCTATCGCGGCGAAATATTCTCCCGCGCGCGCCTCATCGGACTTTGGGGCGCTGCGATCTCCTGTCAGCGCATGCGCCGCTTGATGGAGTTGCAAGCGCAGATCGATTGCGCGCTGGGCCTGCTTGAGCGCAATCGTCATTTCCGACAACGCGTCGTAACTGATCTGGCTGCGCTTTTCGAGACCGATCAGCAAACGCGTGGCTTCGGTCAGGTGCAATTGCGCTTCGATCAATTCGGTTTCGGGGAATTCAAACGTGGGATCGCGCGCACCGGCGGCGGCTGTTGGCGCTTCGGTGTCGATGTTCGCGAGGAGTTCGCGGCATTCGCGCAGCGAATTGGCGGTCAGTTCGGCATGGCGATCGAGCTGCGTTGAATATTCGAGCACGCGGACCGCTTCATCCAGCAGCGCGCGCGCAATGGCGTTATTGCGCGTGTGCACCTGTGCGGCCAAGGCAATTTTAAACAGGTGATCGGCGCGGCGCTGCAATTGCGCCGCTTCGCGCTTGGCGCTCAGCGCGCGCTGGCGGCGGCGAATCGCAAAGGCGCCGGCGATCAGTCCGGCTATCAGGGCGGCGAAGATCGCGCTTACCAAAACAGTCAACAACATCTCGGGAGCCACCAGTCAGTGAAAGTCACAACGACGCTGAAAAGTGTAGCAGTCGCAGCCTGTGTGCTCGATCACAGCACGGGAGATAGACCTGCATTGCGGTCGAAGGTTTCAGTAAGGAATCGCGATGTCGCACCACAACGCCGACTTGACCGGCTCATTTTCAGCCCTTATATATGTCGCCTCTTTTGGGCGGGTGCCCGCGCGGGCGAGGAAACTTTTCCCGTTTTCGATAAATGGTCGGCATGTAGAAGGTCGCAATGGGCAAGTCACTGGTCATCGTAGAGTCGCCGGCAAAAGCCAAGACCATCAATAAATACCTCGGCAAGGACTACATCGTTAAGTCGAGTATCGGCCATATTCGCGACCTGCCGACCAGCGGCCAGACGCGTGAGGTGGATGCCAAGGAGCGCGCCAAAGCGGCGGCCGCCACGCGCAAACTCTCCGCCGAAGCCAAGATCGAACACCGCGAACGCAAAGCGAAAGAGCAGCTTATCGCGCGTATGGGCATCGACCCGGAGCACGGCTGGAAGGCGCACTATGAAATTCTTCCCGGCAAGGAAAAGGTCGTGGCGGAGCTGCGCAAACTCGCCGCCGAGGCCGACTATGTCTATCTCGCAACCGACTTGGATCGCGAGGGAGAGGCTATCGCCTGGCACTTGAGCGAGGCCATCGGCGGTGACAAGCAGCGCTATCGCCGCGTGGTTTTCAACGAAATCACCAAGAATGCCATCAACGATGCGTTCAAACAGCCTGGCATGGTCGATCAAAATCGCGTCGATGCGCAGCAGGCACGGCGTTTTCTCGATCGCGTCGTCGGCTATATGGTGTCGCCATTGCTGTGGGCGAAAATCGCACGCGGGTTGTCGGCGGGCCGGGTGCAATCGGTGGCAGTGCGGCTCGTGGTCGAGCGCGAGCGTGAAATCCGCGCCTTCGTGCCCGAAGAGTTTTGGCTTGTGCACGCCGATACTCAAGGCAAGGCGGGGCAGCTGCGGCTCGAAGTGAAAAAGCAGGGCGAGCAAAATTTCCGCCCGACCAACGAGAAGGACACCAAAGCCGCTGTCGAGTTATTAAAAAAACAGGAGTTCGTCGTCGCGCAGCGCGAAGACAAACCGACACAGACCAAACCCAACGCGCCGTTCATCACGTCGACATTGCAACAGGCGGCGAGCACGCGTCTCGGTTTCGGCGTGAAGAAAACCATGATGATGGCGCAGCGCTTGTACGAAGCGGGTTACATCACCTACATGCGCACCGATTCGACCAATCTGAGCAATGACGCGGTGGCAGCGTGTCGCGATTATATCGACAGCAATTTCGGTAAAAAATATTTGCCGAAGGAGCCGATTCGTTACGCGAGCAAAGACGGCGCGCAGGAAGCCCACGAAGCGATTCGTCCGTCCGATGTCGCGATTCAATCGACGCAATTGCAAAACATGGAGCGCGATGCCGAGCGTCTTTACGAATTGATCTGGCGTCAGTTTGTCGCGTGCCAAATGGTGCCGGCGGAATTCACGAGCACGTCGATCGTCGTTGCAGCGGGTCCGTTCGAATTGCGCGCGCGCGGTCGCGTCATTCGCTTCGACGGTTTCACCAAAGTGCTGCCATTGCAGGCGAAAAAAGATGAAGACGTCACGCTGCCCGATATCAAACAAGGTGAAGCGCTTAAATTATTGAAGCTCGATCCATCGCAGCATTTTACCAAACCGCCCGCGCGCTACAGCGAAGCGTCGCTCGTCAAGGAATTGGAAAAACGCGGTATCGGTCGCCCCTCGACATACGCCGCAATTATTTCGACGATTCAGGAACGCGGTTATGTGCGCGTTGAAAACAAGCGTTTTTATGCGGAGAAAATGGGCGATATCGTCACCGAGCGTTTGGTCGAGAGCTTTGACGATCTGCTCGATTACGGTTTTACGGCGAATATGGAAGAGTCGCTCGACGAAGTCGCGACGGGACAGCTCGAATGGAAAAAGTTGCTCGACGATTTCTACAAAGGTTTTCGCAAGAAACTCAGCGCGGCCGAAAAAGCCAAGGGCATGCGCGAGAATGATCCGACCAGCACTGATATTGCGTGCCCGCAATGCGGCCGGCCGATGCAAATTCGCACGGCGAGCACGGGTGTGTTTCTCGGGTGCTCGGGTTATGCGCTGCCGCCGAAAGAGCGTTGCAAATGCACGATCAACTTGATTCCGGGCGATGAGGTCGTGCCGGTTTCCGCCGATGCCGATGACGAAGAGGGCGATGAAAGCGAATCGCTGCGCCTGCGCAGCAAACATCGCTGTCAGATTTGCAACACGGCGATGGACAGTTACCTGATCGACGCCACGCGCAAATTGCACGTGTGCGGCAACAATCCCGATTGTCCCGGTTATCAGGTCGAGCAGGGTCAATTCAAAATCAAAGGTTATGAAGGGCCGAGCATCGAGTGCGATAAATGCGGCGCGCAGATGCAATTGAAAACGGGCCGCTTCGGCAAGTTCTTTGGCTGCACTAACACCGAATGCAAAAATACGCGCAAATTGTTGCGCAGCGGCCAGCCCGCGCCGCCGAAAATGGACGCGGTGCCGATGCCGGAGTTGCGCTGCGAAAAAGTCGACGATTACTACGTGTTGCGCGACGGTGCTGCGGGATTGTTCCTGGCCGCGAAAGGCTTTCCGAAAAATCGCGAAACACGCGCGCCGCTGGTCGAGGAATTGATTCCGCATCGCGGCGCTATCGATCCGAAATATCACTTTTTGCTCGATGCGCCGAAGAACGATAAATCCGGCAATAAAGCGGTAATTCGCTTCAGCCGCAAAAGCCAGGAGCACTACGTGCAATCCGAAGTCGACGGCAAGCCAACAGGCTGGCGTGCGACGTATCAAAACGGGCGTTGGGTCGAGAGCAACAGCAAGGCGAGTTGATCGGCGGACCCATTGCTGCGCTGAATGGTGGATACGCATCGATGAACCGCCGCGTCGACGAAAAGCTGCATTTAGCCAAGCTCGCGCTCGCCGCGATCGACGTCGATCCCGCTGCGGAAACAGCGCTTGCCGAAGCAGCGCTATTTCACCTTCACGTCGCCTACCGCGCGTATTTGCGCGAACTTCTCGACCAGATCAAGCTCGTGCTTGCTGCCGATAGCGCTCAGCAAGTCGCCGAGCACATGCACGCGCTGCAGTTGCACAGCGCCGATATCGATGAGCTTGCCAATTTGGAGCAGAGTGGCGAATGGCCCGCACAGCTGCAAGTGGCTTACGCTGCGGCGAACAATATTGTTGCCGCGGAATCCACCGCGAGTAGCGTGATTGCACTGCGCGATGTCACAACGCAAATCGATAGCGGTATCTGCTCGACATGGCTGCAACAATTTCGCGCGCTGCTGCAACGCCAGCGCGCGCATGCACAGGAGTGGTAGCGCCAGCGGCGCTTGTTTATCGAGGCAATACCTTTTGTCTGAGTACTGGAGCTATCCGACCAATGGTTTTGTATTTTTTGGGCGGACGAGTACAATCGAGTCGTGGTTGCTGGTTTTTATACCTTAACCGGAGTGGCTGAGTCCGTGTCGACGTTGTACGAAATTCTGGAATTGCCGAATGGCGACATCGTCTTGCAGCGCGTCGAGGGCGACAGCGAACCGCTCGTGCGCATTCGTTTTTCCGATCAAGCCAAGGCTTATATGGATGATGCGAGTCTGCTGATTGCGAAGGCGATGGTTGAAGCTGGTATTAAGGCGATCAACGATTTGGGCCACGGCAATCAAGAAGCGGGAGCGGAAGCGCATCCGCGCCAGCTGCACTAATTACTGATCCGAGCCGCTCGAACCGCGCTCGATTCCTTCGCGAAACGCCGCCAGTAGTCTTCCGGTTTGCCATAGAGGCGCAGAAATTGGCGAACATCTTGTTCCAAACTCTCCACGACGAATCGTTTTGAATCGGCGTCCCATTGAATGGGTTCGCTGAATTTATGTCGTAATCGTAATCGTTGAAACAATACATTTTGAGTATGTACCGGCAGTTTCGCGATGAGTGGATTGATTAATTCGGAATTGCGCAGAGCGCGCAATAGTTTTGAGTCGTAATATTTATTCTCACCTGCATTTAAATGATTAATCGTTTCCAGCCGTACATCCGGATTTATACCCAAATGAATAAAACAGCGCCTTAGCTCACGATCAGGATTGCTGTATAAATCCTCCAGGAAAATCACCAGCAGACGCTCGTCGGGGATTTCTTCTCGGTAGCAATTGATGCGTGTCCAGTATTTGCTGTCTTCGATAAGGGCGGGCAAGGCACGCAAGGTCGGAGCCTTCTCCAAACACCAGTCGATCGTTGGGCGGCGGAAACACCGAAAAATAATAGCTCCAGAGATTTTCGTAATCGCTGTTGCAGAAAAAAAGCGGCTCTTTGGGGTTCGAAAAAGCGATTTGCGGATGTTGCGCGAGCATCGCGCACAACGTCGAGGTGCCGCATTTACTCAAACCGGGTACGATGAGCGAAAGCTTAAAGGAACCGAGAGCGTTGTCGCCGGCTTGCATTTCATTCGTTGCTTCGGTAGCTTCGCCAAGCATTTAGAGCCTTACGAGAAAGGTATGTTTCGGAGTTTTCGAGCGGGATTTAGTCCAATTTTATAGAAGGCCGACGATCCGTGCTACAGCATTTTTAATATGTAGAGGCAATCATGAGCGAACAAAGTTTACTACTTGATATCGATGGCGACGGCATCGCCACGCTGACGATGAACCGCCCGCAGCAATTCAATGCCATTTCGGTTGAATCGATGCAGCGCATGCTCGGCTATTTGAGCGAAATCGAAAACAATCCCAACGTGCGCGCGGTGATTTTGCGCGGCAATGGTCCTGCGTTTTCGGGCGGCGGCGATCTCGCCTCGATGCGCGAACATCTCGACCACCTGCCGCGTTTCCTCGGCGAAATTATCGATGCATTCCACACCGCGCTGCTCGCGATGCGCCGCCTGCCGATGCCGACTATCGCGCAGGTGCAGGGCTCGGCCGCAGGCGCGGGGTTTTCGCTCGCGATCGCCTGCGATCTCGTCGTCGCGGCGCAGAATACGCGTTTTGTTGTCGCCTATCCGAAACTGGCAACATCGACCGATGGCGGCCTCACGTATTATTTGACCCAACGTTTGGGTACTGCGCGCGCGCTCGATATTTTGCTGCTGCGCGATCAGCTCAGTGCGCAAGAGGCGCTCGATTTAGGTTTGATCTCGCGCGTTGCCGCGCCGGAGCAATTGGAAAGCGAAACACGCGCGGTCGCATTGCGCATTGCGCAGTTGCCGGCGCAATCGGTGCGCGAACTCAAGCAGTTGGTATTGGGTTACGCTGATAACTCGCTCGCCAATCAACTCACCGCCGAGCGCGCCGCGTTCGTGCGCAATGCCGGCACGCAAGAGTTCGCGAATCGCATTGTTGCCTTTCTGGAAAAGAAACGTTGAAAGTTGATACGAAGCGTCGATCGATGAAGCTCATTACCGAAAACGAATTTGCCGAGTTAATTACAAAGGCGGATGCAAGCCCGCGTCGGCGCAGCAATCTCAATTTACACCCGGTACCGGAAGATCCCATTCAGCGTCTATTCGTCGCCGCGAAACGCGATTCGTATTTCCGCGCGCATCGCCATCCGACCAAGTGGGAATTTTCAATCGTCGTGCGCGGCGAATTCGAAGTGTTCACGTTCGACGAAAACGGCGCGATCACACAGCGCATTCGCACCGGACCGGATGCTCCGATCAAAGCTTTCGAATTGCCGCCGAATATTTTTCATACGTGGGTGCCGCTCACAGACGATGGAATTTTCTTCGAGGTGAAGCAAGGGCCTTACGACCCGCAAACCGCGGCGGAATTCGCGCCGTGGGCGCTGGCGGAGGGTGATGCGAATGCACCGACTTTTGTCGAGAAATTGCTCGCTGCGAAAGTTGGAGAGTGTGTTGGCTAAATCGTAGGATGCAGTTATCTTGAGCCGGATTCGTTGCGTACATGATTCGCATAGTATGTCCTATGCTTTAGTTGTCGACGTTTGCAGCCGAGATAAATTATGATTGCGCCGGTTAGATCCATCATGGTCGAAAATGACTAAAATGTATCAACGGTGTAGTTTTCTCTGACTCCAAAATCAGTAGTGTCTCAACGGTATTCAAACAAAAATAGCTGATTCTCCGCATTTGATTGGATTTCATCGGAGACGCTTTTTGACGAGGGCAGCGAGTACGTATACCGAGATAGCAATCCAGATTTGCGTCTTCACCGCGTTCTCCGATGTACCGAAAAAGGCTTTGATGCGCAGATGCTGTTTGATCTATTTGAAAAACAATGCCCGATGAAGCGGGGTAAGCGCTTCTGCTTGCCAGCGGCACTGACAAGGTTCGGGGACCCTCACTTCAGACAGCGCAAAATTGTCGGTCAAAAAAACCAACGTCTTGTTGATCGCGGGGTCTTTGAAGCGAATACGCCTCATCGGGCATTACCGCGCAAATCGAGCGACGTATGCATTTTCGCTGACGCCTTGGTCGAATGAAATGGAGTCAGCGGAAATACTGACAGACGCAAATCGATGGTTATCGTCTCGAGTGCGTAAACGGTCTTCCTCAAATCGATGCCAAAGTTTTTCCCCGCGTACAGCGGGCGCGTGAAATCGGTATAGATGCGCCAGTATTGGCTTTGCTAATGTATTGCGTGCTATGGTCGGGCGAATGCCGAGGTCATATAACTTTGGTTGTTGGGTTCGCAAACAGGGTTCGATGTCGCGCAGACTCTCGCGAAAACTCAGCTGCGCAAAGGCCTTGCACAGAAAGTGATCGAGGATGAAAACGAATTTACTTTGTGCTATTCCCGGTACCCAACAACACGGAGTGGAAGAGCGGTCAGCGGCAAGTGCTGCTTCAGTTTTGCGAAAGTCAATTTGCCATGGATTAATCACGCAATTCCGAGTGGCGGGAAACGCCAGAATTGCGCACTTCGCGGGTCAAATCGACAACCAAAAAATTATGATATTTTTTACTGTGCTCAATGAGCTACGTCAATGTGGTCGATCCGCGTTGGGGCACTACCGAGTTCGATAAATGAAGTGCAGAGTATTTAAATTTTATGGCGAGTGGATTCCATGTCGAATAGCGAGCACGTTCTCGATACCACTGGACTGTTTTGTCCGGAGCCGGTGATGTTGCTGCACAATAAAATTCGCACGATGGCCAGCGGCGAGTGCGTGCGCGTGCTGGCGACTGACCCGTCGACACAGCGCGATATTCCGAAGTTCTGCAATTTTCTCGGCCACACTCTTTTAGAGCAGAACGCAACGACCGAGCAATTTGTTTACCTTATTCAAAAAGCATGAGCGGTGTTGCATAGTTGTGCCGCTCGTCAAATAACTGCGCCGCTCGACACAAATTGAAGACATCACGATTCGAACAGCATGGCGATGGCCGCCAGTGCGACAGGATCTTCCGATTTAATCTGATTGGCGATGTGATGTTGGAAGAAATAACGAAAGCGCGGATCGCTGCTCGCGGCGTAAAGGCAGGCGTCGCCCGGCAGCACCGGCGTTGATTCCACCGTCTGTTCGTCGATGAGCATCGCTTCGACTTTGCCGTCGTTGAACAGGCGCCAGCTCAGCACTTCGGTCAGTACCAGTGTGTCCTCGTCCTGACCGGTCAGCATGGCATGAGTGCCGATGATGTCGGGAATTTCCTGCACGATAGGGTTGGGGTTGCCCGGGCCGGCGCCGAAATATTCCGCCGCTTGTTCGAGCTCAGCCACTTTGTGCGGCGGAGCATCGTAGAACACCTGATCGACGCTCGCGTCGTAATAGCCTTCCCACAAACCGGTGGCGGCGTCGTCGAGGTCGGAGCAGCGCATCAGGCCATTGAGCCAGGGCACCATGCCGACAATTTCGCCGTCGGCTTGCAGACCCCAGCACAGGATTTTCATGGAATAGAGCTTGTTGGGATCGGTGTGGCGGTTCGAGTAGAGCATGCTCAAACCGTCAAACTCGGGCGAGAGGCGGATGATCTGCTCTCCATTAAGGGCTGCCAATGGCTTGCCCGAAAACAGATCGACAACATTATCCGGGTGTTCCGGAGCGCTTACTCGGGCCATGGCTATTACTCCGCACAGAGAACGGTTAAAAACCGCCTCCCGGTTATCGCTCCCAAACTGGCTGTGGACGAGCGGCAGCTGGTGCGTAAACGGTCTATCGGCGCCTGTACCTTGGACTTAACTTCAGTATAGAGAGTTCGATTGAACTTCAGCAAATAGAAACAAGCGAAATTGGCCGTTGTTGGCTTGATACAATATTCGCACCTGCTCTGAATAAAGCATGCCTTGATGCGCCTTGTAGCCGACGAAAATATGCCCTATGTGCGCGAGTGGTTCGCGCGCTATGGCGATGTGTATATGCTGCCGGGACGGGCGCTCAATGCTCAGGTACTGAGCGACGCCGACGCATTGCTGGTGCGATCGGTAACGCGGGTGGATGGAGATTTATTGCGAGGGAGTCGCGTGCGCTTCGTCGGTACCGCGACCAGCGGTATCGAACACATCGACATCGAGTATCTGCGCGCGCAGGGTATCGCCTATGCCAGCGCGCCGGGCTGCAATGCCACTGCGGTTGTCGAATATGTGTTGAGTAGCATCTGCGCGCTTGACGACGTGCTCGAAAAACTGCTGACGGGTGGCGTTGTCGGCATTATCGGTCTGGGCAATGTCGGGGCGCGTTTAACGCAGCGCCTGCGGGCACTCGGCATCCGCTGTGTCGGCTATGATCCTTTTCTTAGTGCAGAGGGTCTTGGTTCGCAAACTGACTTGTCATTGTGCGATTTCGAAACGGTGTTGAATGCCGACGTGGTTTGCTGCCATACGCCGCTGACGATTAAGGGTCCATACCCAACGCGGCATTTACTCGATGCACAGCGCCTGCGGCGATTGCGAAAAGGCGCGGCGCTGATCAATGCCAGCCGCGGCGCGGTGGTTGATAACGCAGCGCTGTTGCGGATTGCGCAAGAGCGTGACGATTTACGCATTGCGCTCGATGTGTGGGAGAGCGAGCCGGCAATCGATTTGCCGTTGCTGAATGCTGTTGCACTCGCGACACCACATATCGCCGGTTACAGCTGGGATGGAAAAGTCGCGGGGACACGCGCGATACTCACTGCGTTTTGCAATTTTTTCCACGTGCCATTGCCGGAACAAGCACTCGCGACACCGCGTCCGATTGTGAGTTTTTCGTCGAGTGAAAATTCCGCGATATTGCTGCGATCCGCGATTCAATCGGTCTACGATGTACGACGCGATGATCGCGAAATGCGGGCAATGTTGCTGGCGTGCGCAAGCGGGGGAGTCGCAGCGGCTTTCGATCGTTTGCGAAAAAATTATCCGCAGCGCAGAGAAATCGCCGCTTGCGCAATCGAAAATTGGACAGAGTTTGATGCAGCGAGTCAGTCGTTGCTACAGCGCCTGGGATTTCTGTCGCTGTAGCGCACTCGTTAGTGCCGGTCGCCTATGCTCAGCAAATGCTGCACGCACTGGCCGATCAATATTGATGAGCCGCTTTCGAGCGCGCGCCGCAGTTGTGCGACATTGGTTTGCGACGCCGCCATCACCGACGGCGGCAAATTATCGTTGTTGTTTTCGTCCGGCATGATTTGCATTTCGGAACGCGACGATAGCAACAGAAATCCTCTTTCGGTCAGCACGGCTTGATCGAGCGCCTCCTGCCGAATCGGTGCATCGTAGCGTAGAAAATTTTCTTCGCCGAGCCATACCATCGCGCTGAAGCAGCTCAGATGGCGCGGGCTTGGCAGGCCGAACTCGTCGGGTTCCTCGGCTTTGCAGATGTCATCGACAAACAAAATCTGTTTGCGTGGGAATAGCGAATACAGGCGCAGCAAGATTGCGGCGACATCCTTGTAGAAATCGTCGCTGTGTAAGTCGGTCATGACGCCCGTGCTAAGCCCGCTGTAACTGTAACTACTGATGGTAGCGCGAGAGGAAATTGCCAAAGCGTTCGATCGCTACGCTGAGATCGTCGACGCGCGGCAGAAAGATGATGCGCACATGATCGGGTTCGGGCCAGTTGAACGCGCTGCCGTGCGACAGCAGAATTTTTTCCTGACGCAGCAGATCCAGCACGAGTTGTTCGTCGTTGTGCAAATTGAATTTCTTCGCATCGAGGCGCGGGAATAAATAAATCGCGCCGGCCGGCCTGACGCAACTGACACCAGGAATAGCGTTGAGCATGCTACAGGCGAGATCGCGCTGTCTGCCTAAGCGTCCCGTCGGTAAAATCAAATCGTTGATGCTTTGGTAGCCGCCGAGCGCAGTTTGAATCGCATGTTGCGCCGGCACGTTGGCGCATAGACGCATCGACGTCAGCATGTTGATGCCTTCGATCAAATCGCGCGCCTGATGTTTAGCGCCGGAAATGATCATCCAGCCGCTGCGAAAACCGGCGAGCCGATACGTTTTCGACAAGCCATTAAACGTAATGCATAGCACATCGGTAGCGAGACGGCCCATCGGCACGTGCTTGATATCCTCGTAGAGAATTTTATCGTAGATCTCATCCGCGAGCAGAATCAACTTGTGCTCGCGCGCGAGATCGACGAACTGCTGCAAAATTTCCTGCGGATAGACCGCGCCAGTCGGATTGTTGGGGTTGATGATGACTATGGCTTTGGTGCGATTCGTGACTTTGCTGCGCACATCGTCTATATCGGGAAACCAGTTGGCTTGCTCGTCGCAGCGGTAATGCACGGCTTTACCGCCCGCGAGGCGCACACAGGCAGTCCACAGCGGATAGTCTGGCGAGGGTATCAGCACCTCGTCGCCGCTGTTGAGCAGTGCCTGCGTCACCACGGAAATCAATTCGCTGACGCCATTGCCGAGGTAGATATCGTCGATGTCGACATTCGGGATTTCGCGGGTTTGGCACTCCTGCATCACGGCTTTGCGCGCCGAATAAATACCTTTGGAGTCGGAGTAGCCTTCGCTCTGCGGCAGCATGTGAATGACGTCTTGAATGATTTCGTCGGGCGCGGCAAAGCCGAACGGAGCGGGGTTGCCGATGTTCAGTTTGAGGATGCGATGGCCTTCTTCCTCCATGCGATTGGCTTCTTGCAACACGGGGCCGCGAATGTCGTAACAGACATTATTTAATTTGTCGGATTTGAAAAACTTTGACATGCTCAACTCGCTGATTGTGCGCAGCCTGGCTGCGTAAGACTGTCGGCAAGTTTAGAGGAAAAAGGTGTTAGGCGCGAGAAGCGAGGCGAGGTGGTAGGCGATGTCCGAGATTGAAAAAAACGAGCAGGAGTGGCGCGCTCAATTGAGTGACGAAGAGTATCGCGTGTGCCGACAGAAGGGCACTGAGCGTGCATTCGCAGGCGAGTATTGGAATACCTGGGAGCCCGGCAAATATAAGTGCACATGTTGCGGTGCCGAGCTATTCGATGCCGCTACCAAATTCGATGCCGGCTGCGGCTGGCCGAGCTTCTATCAGCCGGCGGACTCCGGAGTGATTGCCGAGCACCTCGATAGAAGTTACGGCATGGTTCGCACGGAGGTGACGTGTAAGCGCTGTGGCTCGCACCTGGGGCATATGTTCACGGATGGGCCACAGCCGACCGGATTGCGCTATTGCATCAATTCGGTTTCGATTAAACACGCGGCGGAGTAGCGGGGCTGATATAGAAAAACTGGAGGCGAGAGCGATCGCGTTTTGCTCCGGTCATCAACACGCTTCAGTCGTAAACGCTTTTTTTCAACGGTTGTTCTTTGTTTCCGACCGATTTCCAATCATCGCTGAGTTCGTTGTTCGATGTTTGCGTGCTGGCGATTTTTTCCAAATCAGCATGGCGTTGTTGGAGGGCGGCGATCTGCGCCGTGAATTGTCCGTCGGCGTTGTCCTTGTTCATCTTCTCTATGGCGAGACCGTAATGGTGCTGTGCCAGCCGCGGCTTGCCATTCTGTAGCGCTTGTTGCGCGGCCGCGAGATTGGCATCGAGCGCAATGCGTGTCGCCAAGCGCTGAACCTGAGCGCCGTACGCGTTAGCTTGCGCTGCATTCAGGCGCTTGTTCTGATAAAGCCGCTGCACGACGTTGTACAGACTGCTGAGCAGTTTTTGCACTTCCTGGATTTGTGCGGGATTGGTCAATGGTTGATATGCGGTCGGTTCCGCGTTTTGCGCGTGCAGCTGCGCAATTTTTTCCTGCAGCTGTCGCTGCGTTTGCGCGTGTTGCGGATTCTTGCGTTCGAGCCGCACCAGTTGATCGAGGCTTTCGGTGATGCACTGACATACCAGCAATTTGAGGTCGCGATTCAGTAGGCCCTCAGGAAACCCATCGAGCATATATTGAAAATTGCGCGTCTGCGCCTTCAACGAAGCAATCAATACGTTTCTTTCGCTGTTGCTTTTTTCTATCTGCTGCAACGTGAAAGTCACTGCAATTAGCACGAAAACACAGACTAGAACAGCGATGATGATGGCGGTGGTGGACATAAATTGATACCGAGCGCGGGCATGTTTTGCGGGCGCGCGCCTGCATTTGGAATAGGGCGGCACTTGTCTTAGTTCGATGCGCAGCTGCCCTACAACCTTAGTCGTGTGGCGCGCGATTTGCAAAACGATTTGCGAATCGAAGCTTGACCTTTGTGAATCGCATACTTAGAATGCGCGCCACTTTCGACGCCAACCTAACGGCTGGATTGTTTGAAAGTGTTCGGCGTCCCCTTCGTCTAGTGGCCTAGGACACCGCCCTTTCACGGCGGTAACAGGGGTTCGAGTCCCCTAGGGGACGCCAACTTTCTCTTGCCAGGCGAGAAGATTCGATTAAAATCTCGCTTGCTGTCTAACTGTTTAGTAAGGCACAGATCGCTGTGTACGCGCGGGAATAGCTCAGCTGGTAGAGCGCAACCTTGCCAAGGTTGAGGTCGCGAGTTCGAACCTCGTTTCCCGCTCCATTTTTTTCTGCTCACTCCACTCAAGCAATTGTTGGCTTCGTTCGCAATAGCGGCGCTTGCTATTATCGGCCGCTGCGGTTGACGAAACCCCCGGGAGTTTCATGGCTACCGCCCTTTCAATTCGCGGCCTCACTAAAGTTTACGGGAACGGCCTCACGGCTTTGCATGGCATCGATCTCGAAGTCCAGCAAGGCGATTTTTTTGCGCTGCTGGGTCCGAATGGTGCCGGCAAGTCGACGACGATCGGCATCATCACGTCGCTGGTGCGTAAGACCGGCGGTAAAGTGTCGGTGTTCGATCACGATATCGATGCCGATTTTCCGGCCGCCAAGCGCGAAATCGGTCTCGTGCCGCAGGAGTTCAATTTTCATTTCTTCGAGAAGGTTTTCAATATTGTCGCTGATCAGGGCGGCTACTACGGT
Organism: uncultured Verrucomicrobiaceae bacterium; assembly: GCA_964500675.1. Classification (GTDB taxonomy): domain Bacteria; phylum Pseudomonadota; class Gammaproteobacteria; order Pseudomonadales; family CAMLJR01; genus CAMLJR01. The sequence goes on from CAZCNY010000002.1 coordinate 104,431, forward strand.
CTGCCGCGCGAATTGGCGCATGCGCGCACCGAAAAATATCTGCGCAAGTTGGGGCTGTGGGAGAAGCGCGACGATAGCGCGCGCATGCTCTCGGGTGGAATGAAACGGCGTTTGATGATCGCGCGCGCGCTCGTGCACGAGCCGCGGTTGTTGATTCTGGACGAGCCGACTGCAGGTGTCGATATCGAATTGCGGCGCTCGATGTGGGAGTTTTTGCGCGAGATCAACGCGCAGGGTACGACAATTATTTTGACGACGCATTATCTCGAAGAAGCCGAGAGTCTGTGCCGCAATATCGCCATCATCGATCGCGGTCGCGTCATCGAAAATACGAGCATCAAAACGCTGCTCAAACGTTTGCACAGAGAGCATTTCATTCTCGATACGCGCGAGGAGGTCAGCGACACATTCGATTTGTCGCGCTTTGATGGCAAGGTGCTCGATACGCACAGCATCGAAGTGGAAATCGAAAAAGGAGAAAGCTTGAATGATCTGCTCGCCGAGCTATCGACGCGCGGAATTACCGTTACCAGTATGCGCAACAAAGCGAATCGTCTCGAAGAGCTGTTCGTCGAGTTGCTCGCGCGCAACGGTGCAAACAAAAAAGATGAAGGGCAAGCGGCATGAGTCTGCAAACGGAGTGGGTTGCATTCTCGACGATCGTGCGCAAAGAAGCGCGGCGTTTTATTCGCATCTGGACCCAGACGCTGTTGCCGCCCGCGATTTCGATGACGCTGTATTTTGTTATTTTCGGCAAATTGATCGGCAGTCGCATCGGCAGCATGGGCGGCTTCACTTACATGCAGTTCATGGTGCCGGGCCTTATCATGATGGCGGTGCTGACGAATGCGTATTCGAACGTGGTGTCGTCGTTTTTCGGCGCGAAATTTCAACGACATATCGAAGAGCTTTTGGTGTCGCCCACGTCGAACCACACGATTTTGCTCGGCTTTGTCGTCGGCGGCATTATGCGCGGTATTTGCGTCGGTATTATCGTGACGTTGCTGTCGCTGTTTTTCAGTCACCTGCATATTCAGCACATCGGCATCACGCTGGCGATTTTGCTGTTGACCTCGCTGTTGTTTTCGCTCGCGGGTTTTATCAATGCGGTGTACGCGAATAATTTCGACGATATTTCGATCGTGCCGACGTTTGTGCTGACACCGCTCACGTATCTTGGCGGCGTGTTTTATTCGATCGATTTGCTGCCGGGATTTTGGGCCGGGGCTTCGCGCCTGAACCCGATTTTGTACATCGTCAATGCGTTTCGCTACGGTTTTCTCGGCGTATCGGATGTCGATCTCACGCTGTCGTTCGGCATCGTAACGTTATTTACAATTATCGCTTACAGCTATGCGATGCACTTGCTGAAAACTGGCAAGCGTCTGCGCATGTGAACTGACGAGCGTGGATTGGCCTCGGTGTGAGGGGTTCAGAGGGCGATGAGTGATTTGCCGCTGGGAAAAAACGTCGACTATGATGCTGCGTACAATCCAGCCTTGTTGTGCCCGATTCCGCGTCAACCGGGTCGTGCCGCGCTCGGCTTGCAAGGAGAGTTACCATTTCGCGGTTGGGATATTTGGACGGCGTATGAATTGTCGTGGCTCGACATGCGCGGCAAACCGCTGGTCGCTTGCGCCGAGATTCGAGTTCCCGCCGATTCACCGAATATCATCGAGTCGAAATCGCTCAAACTCTATTTCAATTCATTGAATCAACATCGCTTCGCAGATAGCGAAAACGTGCGCAGAGCCATCGCACGCGATCTAACAACTTGCCTTGGCGCCGAGCCCGCTGTGGATTTACTGTTACCATCGGACTGGTTTCAGCTGAATGGCGCAGTGAGTACCGGGGAATGTATCGATGATCTCGACGTGGCGATTGAGCATTACCATCCCGCGCCGGAGCGGCTGCGCACCCGCAGCGCTGAGATCGTCACCGAGATGCTGTTCAGCCGCTTGCTGCGTTCGCGCTGCCCGGTGACGGGACAGCCGGATTGGGCGACGCTGTATATCGATTACACCGGGCCGGCAATCGATCGTGCGACATTGTTGGCCTACATCGTGTCGTTTCGGTTGCATCAGGATTTTCACGAGCACTGCGTCGAGCGCATGTTCATCGATATGCAGCGCCAGTGTTCACCGCAGCGGCTGACGCTCTACGCACGCTATCTGCGCCGCGGGGGGATCGATATCAACCCGTTTCGCAGCGACTGCGATGCAGCTCCAGCTGCCTTGCGCTGTTTTCGTCAATAGCGGTTAGCAGCCGTTTGCAGCGACTTTAATCAATCAAAATGTTGATCAAAGTGGTGAGCATTCAAATGCTTAGCTAGTATTGGCAACGACACTTGCCAACTTGAGCGGCGCGAGCCCGCATCTATGCCAGATAATCCCATCATTATTCTTGCCGTTGTCGAAATGGCCGTCGTGCTGCTGTTTCTCATCGGTGCGCTGCTATTTTTCATCAGCGGACAGCGGCGCACGCTGGGGACGCTTGAGGACAAAATTCTAACGTTGCGCAATACCTTGAAAAGCGCGCGCGCGGAAGTCAAAGCGGCTCGTGCCGAGCTGACGGCGCGAGCCGGCACCACCGGCGGCGATTTCGGGGAGATAATCGAAGAGCAGATCAATATCACGCGCAATCATCATCTTTCGCTGAGCCCGGAGCGCGATATCGTGCTGGATATCGGTCCCGATACGCCGCTCGATCGGCGCGCGGTGTCGCTGCGGCATGCGTTCTTAATCGCCGAAAAAGAAGCGTGGCTGGCGGCTGAAGGCAAAGCGATCGATTGGGATGTGCTGAGTGGCAAGCTGGCGCGAATCATCGAGTTCTACGAGCAGGCGGCAACACCGGTGCCCGCGGCGTTTCCCGAGACCGAATCCGATATGTTCGATGCGCTCGAGATTGAGCCCGAACCAGCGTCTGTATTGGCAGAGCCGGTCGTATCCGGCACTGAAAGCGAAGAGCTTACGGAGTTGCGCGAGACACTCGCGAATCAGAAGCGCCACATCGAAAATCTCGAACGCTTCAAGGCGTTGTTTTTCGCCACCGATGAAAAATGGCGCGCCGCGAGCGAGCAGGCTGAGCAGTATCATCAATTGCTGCTACAGAAGAGTCGCGATATCGGTGTCAACGCGGATTACGAAGCGCTGCTCGAAAAATACGGCCGCGTTTACGACGACTTCGACGCGAGCTTGGCTGCCGAGCGCGGCGACGGGCAGCACAGGCCGGCTGCGGTCCCCGTTATTGAAATAGATGCCGATGAACCCAGTGTCGGCCGCATCGTGATCGCTAATCAGGAGGAAATTCAGCGCCTGCGCAATATGGCGGTCGATCAGCACAAAATGATTTTGCGTCTGCGCGAAGAGCTGACCTCGGCGCATTCGAGCGAGGAAAAAGACCGTGTGATCGCCGAGTTGCACAAGCAATTGGAGCGGCACGAGCGTTTTCTCAGAGAATCCGATCTTTGCACCAAGCAACTCGAAAACGAACTCGACCGCGTGCTCAATGAAAACCACGGTCTAAAAATCAAACTGCAAGATGCCAAAATTCATGCGGCACCAGCCGCTACGGATGCCAATGTTGAGCAAATGCTTAAAATCATCGAGGATTTCACCGAGCAGAGCAGTGAAATGCTCAACGCGATCGAGAAACTCGAAAACGAATGCAGCGAGCTGCGGGCGAAGTTGGCGGCGGGTGGCGAGAGCCGTAGCGGCCGCGACGATAACGCAGAGCTCGGGCGTGTGCGGCAAGAGCTGGCCGCTGCCAAGCAAGAGTTGTTAACCCTACATGCCCAACACGTCGAACTCGAAGAGCGCTATCTCGAACTGAAAGTCAAAGCCGGCTGATTTCCCCCGGAACTGGCTGGAATCCAAAACCCCGCCCATACTTGCGTATCACGCTATTGATGACTCCGGTGAGTCTGTGTCGTAGTGCGGCCGGACGCCATTGAGACGTTGTGAATAATGGCCTTACTGATTCGTGTTACATCCATTTTATCTTTATTGCTGTGCACGACTGCATCAATTGCAGGCGTGGGCACGGTGCAGGTTCATGTAACCGATCTGACGGGCGCGGGTGTGGTCGATGCCGTGGTTGCGCTGTACGCGGCGAATCCGCCACCCATGACCGATGCCGCTTATGCGGTGATGGATCAGCGCAATAAACAATTTGATCCGCATGTTCTCCCGGTGCGTAAAAATACTCTCGTCAAATTCCCTAATAGCGACAATATTCGCCACCACGTCTATTCATTTTCACCGGCAAAACGCTTTGAGTTGCGTTTGTATCATGGCACGCCATCGCAACCCGTGTTATTTGATGTACCGGGAGAGGTGGTGTTGGGTTGCAATATTCACGACCACATGCTCGGCTATATCTACGTTGTCGACACCCCTTATTTCGCCAAGACCGATGCCGGCGGCGACGCGGTGCTGAGCAAAATTCCCTCCGGCTCCTATCGTGCGCGACTTTGGTTTCCGGGAGTCCAATCCGATACCGCTGGCCTGGAACAAAATGTCGAGATCACCGACTCCGATGTAAATCTCGGTTTTAAAGTGGCTATCACGGCAGCGCTGCCGCAGCCGTCGTCGTCGAGTGATTTGCAACAGCTGTTTCAGCGAAGCGGTGGCGATGCGCATTAAGTTTTGGTCGAGCAGTTTTCTCGCTCGGTTGTTGCTGACTGCGCTCGGTCTCGTCATATTTTTGCAGGCGGCTACTTATTTGGCGGCTCGCGCGGTGATTCGCGATACCGTCATGCAAAATGCGCGGCATGAGCTGGCCGTTGGTGCCGACGTGTTTTCGCAGCTGCTCGACGCGCGCGCGCGGCAGTTGATGGGTTCGGTCGCGGTGCTCGTCGATGATTTTGGTTTCAAAGAAGCGGTAGCGACGGGTGAGACGGCGACGGTGCAGTCGGCGCTGAAAAATCACGCGGCGCGGATCGGCGCCGATCGCGCCATGGTGATAGACAACAGCGGACGCTTGCTCGCGGATAGTGTCACCGCGCACGTTGGTGCGGCGTTTGAATTTCCCGAATTGTTGCAAGAAGCCGATCGCAATGGTGTCGCGGTTGCGAATGTGGTACTCGACGGCGTTCCCTATCAATTTGTTGTGGCCGCAATCAGGGCGCCGCTGCGCATTGGCTGGGCAGGCATGGGCTTTCAGCTCGATCGCACTTTGGCATTGATGATAAAGCGTATAACTAAGCTCGAGATATCGTTTGTGGCGGAAGCGCCGCGGCGCAACACTTATATCGAGACCACGCTCGACACAAAATTTCGCGGCGATATCGAGCGGATGCTGCAAACTCCGAGCAGCGCTGCAGCAGGAGCCGTGCAGCCGTTAGCGATCGGTAATACCGTAATGCTGACATCGGTTAAATCACTGGCCAGCAGGGGTTATACGCTAGCGGCGATTTTGCAGACACCGCTCGACTCTGTACTCGCGCCGTATCGGCGTTTGAGTCGGCAGCTGCTGTGGATCGCGCTCAGCGGATTTGTCGCGGCAATTGCAGCCGCGTTGATCGGCGGGCGCAATTTGGCGCATGCGTTACGCGGTTTGGCGAAAACGGCGCAGCGCATTGCATGCGGTGATTATGCGACTCCAATAAAAATCGAATCCGATGATGAGTTCGGTGAACTAGCGCGCGCATTCGTGCAGATGCAAAGTGCGATCGGTGAACGCGAACACAAAATAGTGTATCAATCACAGCATGATCACCTCACAGGATTGGCTAATCGCTCGCTCGCATTGCAAATGCTGTTGAAAGCGATTGCGAATGCGACGGCCAATGCTCGTGGCGCCTCGGTTATTGTGTTAGATATCGATCGTTTTAAGGCGGTGAACGATTCGTTTGGTCATGTGGTCGGCGATGAAGTCTTGCAGGCGGTTGCGCGACGCTTGCAGCAATCGGTCAAACAACAGGATACCTGTGTGCGACTCGATGGCGATGAATTTCTTATCGTGCTCGAAGGTGCCGATCGCCAGCATGCGCGCCTCGTGGCCGAGCGCATCTTTCGCGGTCTCGCCGATCCAATCCATCTGCCTGATTTGCAGCTCACGGTCGAGGCGAGCTTTGGCATTGCGGCTTATCCCGACGATGGCACGGAACCGGAAATGCTGATGCGCAGGGCCGCTATTGCGATGTTTAACGCGAAGCAGAATGGTCAGCCGTTTGCGTTTTATCAGGCCGGATGGGATGAGCTCAACCAGCGACACTTAGCGCTGTTGCGCGATTTTAAAGTTGCGCTGGCCGGCGATGGCCTGCATGTCGTATTTCAGCCCAAACTGAGTTTGCGCGATCCACATTATCTCGGCGCCGAAGCGTTGGTGCGTTGGCGGCATCCGCAACTCGGACCGTTGAGTCCGGACGAATTTATTCCGCTTGCGGAAACCTCAGGCGATATCACCTTGCTCACGCGCTGGGTGATTGATCGCGCCGTGCGTCAAATTTCGGAGTGGTTGCGCGGCGGACTGGATCTGCATGTATCGGTAAATATTTCAGCGCTCGATTTACTCGAAGTGCATTTGACGGATCACATCGACGCCACGCTGCAGCGCTATGGTGTCGCAGCGAAGCATGTGTGTCTTGAGCTCACCGAAAGTTCGATCATGCGCGAAACCCAGCGCAGTCTCGCTGTGCTACAGCAATTGCGGGGGATGGGTATTCGTTTATCGGTCGACGATTTCGGGACCGGCTATTCATCGTTATCGCAATTGCGCAAATTGCCTGTCGACGAAATTAAAATCGATAAGTCCTTCGTGCTCAAACTGGCAGAGAGCTCGGAGGATGGCGTGATCGTGCGCTCGACGATCGAGCTTGGACACAACATGGGTCTGGATGTGGTGGCAGAGGGTGTCGAAAATGAGCCTTCGCGTGAATTGTTGCGTCAGTATGGCTGCGATGTGATACAGGGATATCTGCTCAGCAAGCCGATTCCGGCCGAGGATTTCACGCAGTGGGCACGGGCGTATTTACAGAATTTGCAAGAAGGGGAGAGCAATGCCGCGAATTGTGGTTGATCGGCACAGCGCGCGCTGCCACTTGTTAAGCGCGTGTTGTGCGCTGCTTGCGTTAGCTGCGCATGCGGATAGCGGCAGTCGTCTGTTAGCGACGGGAGGTGCGACACAAATTGAGGGGACTGCAGGCGGTGGTATTGTACCGCTCGCGGTGTTGGCCGGTTATGGCACGCGTGAAGAATCCGACGGCACCGCGGTTGTCAGTCGCGTCTCTACCAAAGATTATCGGCTCGACGTGCTCGGCGCCGCGTGGACTTGGAATAATCGCGTTGAATTTTCGGCCGCGCGGCAAGAGCTGCGGCTCGACTCGCTGGCAGCGGTGTTGGGGGTGCCCGATAACACGATTCGACAAGATATTTTCGGCGTCAAAGTACGTCTTTACGGTGACATCATTTACACGCAAATGCCGCAAATTAGTATGGGCGCACAGTACAAAAAGAATCTCGATTTTTTTATTCCGCGAGCAGCGGGCGCGAAACATGATTCCGATACTGACATCTACGCTGCGGCAAGCAAAGTATTTCTAGGTGCGCTCGCCGATAGAAATGTATTGATCAATGCGGTCGCGCGTTATACACGTGCTAATCAGGAAGGGCTGGTCGGTTTTGGCGGCGATAAAAGCGACAGTCGCAAATGCGTATTAGAGGGCTCGGCCGGAATATTTATCAATAAGAGCTGGTTGGTTGGCAGCGAGTATCGACAAAAGCCCGATAATTTGTCGTTTGCGCGCGAGCAGGACTGGAAAGACGTGTTTGTCGGCTGGTTTCCCAATAAAAACTGGTCAGTAGTTGCGGCGTGGGTCGATCTGGGTGACATCGCGACACTGAACAACCAGCAGGGTTGGTACTTGTCGGCGCAGGGAAGTTTTTAAGGTTATTTTTGTCAATTTTCGCAGCGAGTTTCGTCGATGGTATTTTTTGAGTATGCGCTTGGCCAAAACTAAGAGAAAACCTATGCGTGTGTTAATGCTGGTGTTGTCGTGCGTATTATTGGCGGCATGCTCGACGACGCGTGAGGCGCCCGATGCGTTGTATCAGGCGTTGGGTGGGAAGTCAGGCGTACACGAACTTGCGACAAATTTGTTGGTCAATATTGCGCATGACGAGCGCATTGTTGATTTATTTCGCGATGCGAAAATCGATCGCCTACGCGATAAACTCGCCGAGCAGTTCTGCGTGCTTGGCGGCGGGCCGTGCACCTATACCGGCGATACGATGATGCAAGCGCATGCAGGTATGCATATCACCGATGCGCAATTCAATGCACTCGTTGAGGATTTGATTAAAGCGATGGAGTCGCAGGGCATCGCGGTGAGGGCGCAAAACCACTTATTGGCGCTGCTGGCTCCCATGCATGCCGATATCGTTTATCATTAGCCGCTTTTAAGTTCTTGGAAAGTGTCTCTGTGATTGCTATTTTTCCCGCGTTCGGCCGTTGGATTTGTCTTCGTCATAATGCCCTCGGATTGCTGCTAACTGCGATTGTGTCGTCGGTCGCGTATGCCGAAGTGTATCCGCTGCCGCCGCCTGGCGAGGATTTGATCGGCAGTATCGGCACGGTGCCGGCGAACTCCGAAGAAACGTTAATCGATATCGCGCGCGCGCACGATCTCGGCTACGACGAAATTCGCGCGGCGAATCCCGCCGTGGATTCGTGGATGCCGCGCGATGGCACAACAGTCGTGCTGCCGAAGCTCTATCTACTGCCGATGGCGCCGCGCGAAGGTATTGTGGTCAACGTATCGGAGATGCGGCTTTATTATTTTCCGAAGCCGAAAAAGAACGAAGCACCTACGGTTGAGGTCTTTCCGATCAGCATTGGTCGCGGCGACTGGAGCACTCCGATCGTCACTACACGCGTTACTGGCAAGATCAAGGATCCGACATGGACGCCGCCGGAATCGATTCGTGCCGAGCATGCCGCTGAAGGTGATCCGTTGCCGAAAGTATGGCCGGCAGGCCCCGGCAATCCGTTGGGTCTATACGCGTTGCGCATGGGATTGCCGAGTTATTTGATCCATGGCACTAACACGGAATTTGGCATCGGCATGCAGGTGACGCACGGCTGTATGCGACTTTATCCTGAGGATATTGAGCGGCTTTATCGCACGGTCCCGGTCGGCACGCCGGTGCGTATCATCAATCAGCGCTACAAGGCCGGTTGGCATAATGGCGTGCTGTATCTCGAAGTACATCCGCCACTGGAAGGGCCGCACGCCGAAGAGGCACGCGGTAAAACGCCGATGATTGAAGCTTTGTTGACCGCCACCAAGACCGTGCCGAATTATCCGATCGATTGGACGCGTGTCGATGAGCTCGATCTCGAGTCGACTGGCATTCCAGGTCCGGTGGGGCAGCAGATGCCACCAGTAACTGCGCGCTGATAGTGTCTGTCTAAACTGTCTTTCTAAGATCGACGGGCGAAAAAAAACCCGCTGCATGCAGCGGGTTTTTTTCTGCCTGAAAAGCAGTATTACTTACGAATCGACTTTTTGAAAGCGCGATCGATTTTGGTGTTAGCTTCGTCAGCTGCAGTTTTAGCTTCGTTAGCGGTTTGCAAAGCTTGATTCGCCGTAGCTTGAGCAGCATCAGCCGATTTTTGCGCAGCGGCAGCAGCAGCTTTAGCATCGTCAGCGGATTTTTGCGCAGCGGTGGCAGTGGTTTTTGCTTCGTCAACGGCGCTCTGGCTTGCGCAGCCAGCCAACGCGACGAGTACAGCAAACGGGACTGCTTTCAACAGGTTCTTGTTCATTGATTAGACTCCTTTTGGGGTTGTACGCGACTGAATAAAGATTGTGATCTTAATAAATCCTGCCCTCGCCCTCTGGCAAGGATTAATTCTTACATTACCATTACTTGCGTAGTGATTTCTACAGAGTGCGCAAAGTTTTTGATATAAGACAAACGATTCACAAAGTCGCTATGAGCAATCCGTCGCATTTTTTTGCGCGCGAGCGGAAAGTTACGCCTGCGCTGACTAATCTTTAAGCGAAAAGGCGACACCGATAGTCAGTCGCAAGTCAGAATTTTATGCAGCCGAACCTCGTTCTATTGCCGTTATGAAAGCCATTGTTTTAGTCGCCCTGTTATTCACCGTTACTGCTGCTCATGCGTTCGAAAAGGCCGATCTGGTTGTGGTCAAAAAGGCCGAAAGAAAGTTGTTGCTGATTAGTGCGGGTAAGCCATTCAAAGAGTTCCGCATAGCGCTTGGTCCAATGCCGCGCGGACCGAAAATCGCGGCGGGCGATCAGCGCACTCCCGAGGGCGACTATATCCTCGATCGCAAAAATAAAAATTCGGCTTTTTATAAGGCCATCCACATTTCCTATCCGAACGAGTTCGATCGCGAGCGCGCTGCGAGAATGGGTGTGAGCCCCGGCGGTTCGATCATGATTCACGGCCAGCCCAACGTACAAACCTGGCCCGAGGACGTCACGCAGACGTTCAATTGGACCAATGGCTGTATCGCCGTGACCGATGGCCAGATGGATGAGATTTGGGCAGCGGTGGATGCGGGCACGCCCATTGAGATTCAGCCATAGAGCGAGCGCTCAATCTTAACTGGCTTCAACCCGGAATAAATTCAACCGTGACTGTCGCGCCTGGATAATATCAGCGCTCCAGATATTGAATTTTATTCGGCACACCGTCCCACTCTTCGGCATCGTCGGGCGACGGCTTTTTCTCCGTGATATTCGGCCAAATTTCCGCGAGTTCGGCATTTAGCGCAAGGAATTGTTGCTGGTCTTCCGGCAGTTCGTCCTCGGAGAAAATCGCGTCGACGGGGCACTCCGGCTCGCACAGCGCGCAGTCGATGCACTCGTCGGGGTGAATCACCAAAAAATTCGGGCCTTCGTAAAAACAGTCGACGGGGCACACCTCGACGCAATCCGTGTGCTTGCACTTGATGCAATTTTCTCCGACTACGAATGTCATGTCAGCGAACCTTCAGAAACGGGGGCGGCGCGCAGTTTAGCATTTCGGAATCACTCCACCAAACCCTTCAGTTCGTAGAGCACGTCGAGCGCGGCGCGCGCGGTGAGATTATCGGGATCGATTTCATGCAGGCGTTCGATGGCGGGATGCGTCGCGCTCGCCGCAAATAAATCGGTTTGCAGCGGTGCACTAGGCGTCGCGCCGATTGCCGGTGTGCTGCCCGCTTCGAGTTCGGTCAATTTTCGTTTTGCTGCGGCGATAACGCTTTGCGGAATTCCCGCGAGTTTTGCTACCTGTAAGCCATAGCTGCGATTCGCCGGGCCTTCCTGAATCGTGTGCAAGAACACGATGTGATCGTTGTACTCGGTCGCGTCGAGATGCACATTGACGGCTTGCGGAAACTGCTCGGGCAATTGTGTCAACTCGAAATAATGCGTTGCGAATAATGTAAATGCACGCAGTTTGCTGACCAGATAAGTGGCGGCAGCCCACGCCAGCGAGAGTCCGTCAAACGTGCTCGTGCCGCGCCCGATTTCATCCATCAACACCAAACTGCGCGCGGTGGCGTTGTGCAGGATATTCGCGGTCTCGGTCATTTCGACCATGAACGTCGAGCGCCCGCCGGCCAAATCATCGGATGAGCCGATGCGCGTGAAAATCTGATCGACGATGCCGATGCGCGCCGATTTTGCAGGCACATAAGCGCCGATGTGCGCGAGCAGAACGATCAAAGCAGTTTGGCGCATGTACGTCGACTTACCGCCCATGTTAGGGCCGGTTACGACCAGCATGCGGCGTTCGTTGTTGAATTGCACATCGTTCGGAATGAATGGCGTATCGAGCACCTGTTCGACGACGAGATGGCGGCCCTCACGAATATCGATAATTTCTGCGCCGGTTAATTCGGGGCGGCACAGATTCAACGTTTCGGCATTTTCGGCGAGAGTTGACAGCACATCAAGTTCGGCGATGGCAGCGGCGCTATCTTGCAATGCAATTAATTCCGCATTTAATTTTTCGAGCAGGTCGTCATAAATTGCTTTTTCGCGCGCAAGTGCGCGGCTCTTTGCCGACAACGCTTTGTCTTCGAATTCTTTTAATTCGGGCGTGATAAAGCGCTCGGCGTTTTTTAATGTTTGTCGACGAATGTAATCAGCGGGCGCCTGCTCGGCTTGGCCGCGGCTGATTTCGATGTAGTAACCGTGCACGCGGTTGTAGCCAACTTTTAATGTGCTGATGCCAGTGCGTGCGCGTTCGCGCGTTTCGAGATCGACGAGATAATCGCCAGCGTTGCTGCTGATGTTGCGCAATTCGTCGAGCTCGGCATCGTAACCTTCCGCGATCACGCCGCCATCGCGAATGACCATCGGCGGATTGTCGATGAGCGCGCGCGCGAGCAGATTGTCGAGATGCGGAAATTCATTGGCTTGTTTTGCGAGTGTTGCAATGAGCGGCGCATCGCTTAGCGCCCGCGCGGATGCCTGCAAGAGAGGCAGGCTCGCGAGCGACACGCGCAGGCGCGTCAAATCGCGCGGGCGCGCCGAGCGCAATGCCACGCGCGCAAGAATGCGTTCGACATCGCCGATCGGCTGCAAGGCTTTGCGCACCGCTTCGAATGTGTAATCGCACAGCAAACTCGCGATCGCCTGTTGACGCTGTTCGAGAATCGTGCGATTGCACAGCGGGCGATTGAGCCAGCGTCGCAGTAAACGGCTGCCCATCGCCGATCGGGTTTTATCGAGCACTGCGAATAATGTGTGTTCGCCGCCGCCGCTCAGATTCGTATCGAGTTCGAGATTGCGCCGCGTCGCACCGTCGATGGCGACGCTGTCTTCGCGGCGCTCGTGTACGAGCGTGCGAATATGCGGCAGCGACGTGCGCTGCGTTTCGCGCGCGTATTGCAGCAGACAACCTGCCGCAGGAATCGCCACACGCAGATGCGCGCAGCCGAAACCTTGCAAATCTTTCGTATTGAATTGCTGCGTCAACAAGCGCTCGGCGGTTTCGATTTCGAATTCCCACACGGGGCGTCGACGCACGCCGTTACGCGCAAGAATAGCGGGATGATCGATGGTTTCGTCGAGCAATAATTCAGCAGGTGCCAAGCGCTGCAATTCGGCGAGCGCAGCGTCGATGCCTTTCACTTCAAACGCGAGAAAACGACCGCTGCCGATATCTAGCGTAGCGAATCCATAGATCGCCTGTGCATTTTTCGATAAATGGTTTTCTTGCGAACGGTTGTGATGCAACGACACCAATAAATTTTCGCGGCGTTCGTCGAGCAGCGCTTCGTCGCTGACCGTCCCGGGTGTCACCACGCGCACAACTTTGCGCTCGACAGGTCCTTTGCTGGTTTCGGGATCGCCGATTTGTTCAGCGATGGCAACCGACACTCCCGCGCGCACCAATTTGGCTAGATAACCGTCGGCGGCGTGAAACGGTATGCCCGCCATTGGGATCGGCTCGCCGGCCGATTTGCCGCGCGCGGTGAGCGTGATATCGAGCAGCACCGCTGCTTTTTTCGCATCATCGAAAAATAATTCGTAAAAATCACCCATGCGATAAAACACCAGCTCGTGCGGATGCTGCGCCTTGATCTTTAGGTACTGCTGCATCATCGGCGTATGCAGATCGAGACCGGAATCGGGTTCTTGCATGGAGGTCATCGCGGCAACCTTGCGGGTGAGAGTGGCGTTATTGTGCGTGGCGCACCAAAGGGATTGTACGTGATCTGCACTGACGAGGAAATTTGGCTGTACATACTAGATTGGAGACGAGTCGATGCATCATCGTCGAGACATGCTGAAGTTTAGTATCGTCGAGAAAGTCAGCTTTGAGCCGCGTGATTGAATTGAACTCCAAGAAATAGCGTCAGCAAAAGTGTGGTCGGCCAAGAGCGTCTAGCTTGTCAGTCAGTTGATGGGTCGCTTACTGAAAGGAGTATAGGGGCGCTAGAAGGTGCATATTTTTTTTCTGAAACATTGAGGCAGCGGGACCCCGTCAAAATTTCAAAAATAACCGCGAAGTCGCCGTGCTCATGTCTACGGAAGTGTTCGATGAGTTTCAGCGGACCAACCTTGGTCTTGGGGCTTGATCGTTCAGATCGGATGGTCGCTCTTGCCTTGCGAGCTGAGCGCATGAGTTGCCGATAAGAATGCGCTTCACTTGTTGTGGAGGGTTGGTGTCTTTTCCGGTGTTTCGCCCATGATAGGGATTACTGTCAAGCGATCCAAGATTTCCGCCATCTGTTGCAATGGAGGTGGATCTGCCTGTTTTAACCACCATGCAAGTATTTCAAGCAGTCCAGTCACGGAAAAGGTCACGGCCAAGTCGTCTGGAAGCCATTGCTTGTGGTTGGGTACTTCTTCCACCACTTTTAGTGCCAGACGAAGGTATTCCTCTTTTAGTGTGGCGGCAGCGCCGCCCGTCAGTAGCGCCGTCCAGAGTTTGCGATGCTCCCAGACATAGGCACATACCGCTTGGTTTGATGCCAGGCTGTCAACCGAATAGAAGAGGGGTATCGACATCGCCAGTAATCGATTGATTTCATCGGCAGCCAAGTGATGTAGCAGAGTTTCTTTGTCCGGGTAATGCCTAAAGAAGGTCGCGTATCCAACTCTTGCCTGGGCGGTAATCTCCTTTACCGTGATCTCTTCGAAGGATTTCTCCGTGAGCAGGGATAGCAGCGCATCGTTGAGTGCCGACCGCGTGCGCGTGTTTCGCTGCTGCTGTGCCTTGGGCGCCTTCTCTTGATAGATTTTTTGATTCATAGCGGCTCATTTTTTATCAACTCTAATACGATAATTAGTCAATATACGTTTAATATTATTTAAATAATATTTATTTAACAATTCTTTATATGAATTTAATGATGTTGTACACAAAGAAGCCGCTACTTGACATGTAAGACCTATAATGATTCACTATATATCATTAATGGTGTGTCACTTCATCTAATCGAACTCGCCTCTTCGAATTAGGGTAAGTCTGCCAAGGGCGATCATGTAAGGCAAAGAATAACCCGTGAGAATCACGTTCTTTTGTGTGTATATAACAATTAGAGGAGCTGATAAATGAAAAAACGCCGTGGGGAAAAAATATATCAAACGGTTCACCTAACGACGGTACTGTCATCTATTGCTTTCGGAATAGGCATAGCGACTTCAGCGCACGCGACGATTGCTCAGCCCGATGAAATCATCGTTACAGCACGCCGTACGGAGGAGGTGATTCAAAACGTTCCTATCTCGATGACAGTTTTCAATCAGGAGATGTTGAACGAGCGTAACGTGACGAATGCAGCGGACCTGGTTAATTACACCCCGTCGCTAAACGTCAACACCCGCTTCGGCTCGGATCAAGCCACATTTGCGATCCGTGGCTTTACACAGGATCTGGGAACCACGGCATCCGTTGCGGTTTATTTCGCGGATGTCGTCGCGCCGCGCGCCGGTGGCGGCCAAATCAACGCCGGTGATGGTGCGGGTCCGGGCGCGTTTTTCGATCTGCAAAACGTGCAGGTGCTGAAAGGGCCTCAGGGTACGCTGTTCGGTCGCAATACGACTGGCGGTGCCATTCAGCTTGTCCCGCAAGAGCCTACGGCCAAACAAGAAGGCTACTTGGAGCTTTCATCTGGCAATTACAATATGAAGCGCGCGCAGGGTGTTCTGAACCTGCCAATTACAGAGAATGTTCGTGCACGTTTTGGTTTAGACGCGATGAAACGCGATGGCTATCTGACGAACGTATCGACCGACGGGCCGAGCCGTCTAGCCGATGTGGATTATTGGTCTGCGCGTGCGAGTGTGATCTGGGATGTGACGGATAAGGTTCAGAATTACACTATTCTGACTTATACAAACTCGGAAAATAATGGTTCTATACAAAAGTTAATCGATTGTAATCCCCAATCTGCTGCGTATTCCGTTTGCTCGCAAACGCGTGCTTTACAAGGGAACAGCTTCTACAACGTCGCCGCCGGCGATCAGCCTGATCCCGCTTCCAAACTCAAGCAAGCACAGATTATTAACACCACCTCATGGGAAGTTTCTGACGATCTTTCTTTCAAAAACCTATTGTCCTTCGCAACTCTCGAAGAGGATATGAAAGGCGCAAATTTTGGCGCTGATTACCATCTTCCCGCCAGTCTCGGCGGAACGCACATTGTTTTCTTTCCATCAAATCCAATGCCTGGTTATCACAACAATAATCAGTCGACATGGGTTGAAGAAGTGCGGCTGTCAGGTACTTCATTTGAGGAAAAACTCACGTGGCAAGCTGGTTATTATTTCGAAGATAGCAGGCCGAATGATTGGAGCGGCGCATTGAACGCGGCTGGCGCGGCGTGTGATGAATTAAATTCCACAGATCCATTGACCTGGAATTGTTTTGCTCCGTCTCCTGCGGGCAGTGTTGGCTATCAAAAGTATCGCCAGTCGTTCAATAACCAGGCGCTCTATTCTCAGGGCACATACGACATCACCGATGAGTGGAGGGCTACGTTGGGGCTTCGCTATACGGTTGATAACACACACGCAGATTATGATCGGGTAACGTATAACGAACTGCCAGGATTCGTTGCTGGCCAACCTGGTTATGGTGTTCCAGCAGCAGCATTCTGTTCTTCGACAGGGGTTGCCACGGATCCAACGAAAGCCGGCGGCTGCCCGACGCACGCGTCTCAAAAAAGCGAGGCGCCAACTTGGCTGATTGATGTTGATTACCTGCCTACGCCCGATGTGATGGCGTATGCGAAATACGCACGTGGTTACCGCCAAGGCAGTATTCTGCCTGCGGCACCTCCCGGTCTGAGCACTTATGATCCAGAAAAAGTTGATGCGTATGAACTCGGCGCCAAGACCACCTTCCATGCCCCGATATCGGGTACGTTTAACGTAGCGCTTTTTTACAATGAGTTGAGGAATCAGCAATTGCAGGCTGGTTTTGTCCCGGGACCGGGGCAGGCTGGCGCTGCCACTACAGCCATTGTGAATGCAGGTTCGTCGACGATTCAGGGTGTCGAAGCTGAAACAACGCTCAAATTACTGGACGATTTGACGTTCACGCTGGGCTATACCTATCTTGAAACCCACCTAAACAGTTGGTCCGACCCAATTTCGCCGGGTTGGATTTCTTCGCCCTCGGTTGCTAAGGGTGGGCACTTAAGTCTCTCTCCTCGCCATACGGTCGCGACGGGGCTTAGCTATCGCCTACCGCTACCTGCTGAGATCGGTGATGTCTCGGCGGGTGCAACTTATACATTTACCAGCGAACAGTTCTCCGCCGTAGGTACTCCGTATCAATGGATGCCTGATCGTCAGTTACTTAACTTGAGCATGGGCTGGAAAGCAATTTACGGCAGCCCGTTCGATGCTGCGTTCTTCATGACGAATGCTTTGAACGAACAGTATTACGGATTTATCCCTGGGCTTTGGGCTGGTGCGGGAGCAGAGTTCGGTACTACCGGCGAACCCAAAATGTGGGGTGTAAGAATGAAATACAACTTCGGCTTGTAGAGATTGGCGTTTTTTCAGCTCCCCCTCTAGCGGTTGCGTGAAGCATT
The DNA here is from genome assembly GCA_964500675.1 of uncultured Verrucomicrobiaceae bacterium. Classification (GTDB taxonomy): domain Bacteria; phylum Pseudomonadota; class Gammaproteobacteria; order Pseudomonadales; family CAMLJR01; genus CAMLJR01. The sequence continues at coordinate 121,945 of CAZCNY010000002.1, forward strand.
TTGTGTGACCGCCTTTTTCTCTTACGCACAATTTACAAACCAATAGATCCATAAATACATAGTGAACCGAGCGAGGCATTAAAAAATGCCGAATCTAACGATGCTTACATTAAAGAATGTGGTTGCGCAGAGAGGACATGAATATGAGTAACAATGTAAGTTCAAGCAGTGATCCCGTTTATTGGGATTCGTACCGGCCCGATATCAGTTTCAACCCTTATCAGATTTATCGTCGCCTGAGAGATGAGGCGCCGCTCTACTACAACAAGGATTACGATTTTTATGCGGTCAGTCGCTTTGCCGATGTCGAGCGTGTGTTTATGGATCGCGAGACTTTCAGCTCCGCGCGCGGCGATATTCTCGAAGTCGTCAAATCGGGAATGGATATTCCGAAAGGATTTTTCATTTGGGAGGATCCGCCTTTACATACTGTCTATCGCGGTATCGTGTCGCGTGTATTTACACCCAAACGCATGAATGATCTGCAAACAAAAATTCGCGCGTACTGCGTGCGTTTGCTCGATCCTCTCGCTGGCGTTAAGCGTTTCGATTTTCTCGCCGATTTTGGCCACAAGCTGCCGGGCGGCGTTATCGGAATGATGCTCGGTATTCCCGACGAGGATCGCGACGCGATACGCGATCGCGTCGATGCGAATCTCCGCACCGAAGAAGGCAAGCCCATGCAGCCGGTTCAGATCGATGAGCTGATGCAGGGGTATGAGCAGTACATCGATTGGCGCGTGAATAACCCATCCGATGATTTGATGACCGAATTGCTGCAACTCGAATTCACGGACGAGGCGGGCACGACGCGCAAACTCACGCGCGATGAGGTATTGATTTTCGTCAGCTTGATTGCCGGTGCCGGCAACGAAACGACCTCGCGGTTGATCGGTTGGATCGGCAAAGTACTCGGCGAGCATCCCGATCAACGTCGCGAAATTGCGGCGAATCCCTCATTGATTCCTGTAGCGATCGAAGAAATTCTCCGCGTCGAGCCGCCGAGCACGCAAGTGGCGCGGTATGTCACACGCGATGTCGAAATTCATGGACAAATTATTCCCGCCGGTAGTGCTATTCAGTGCGTAGTTGCAGCTGCAAATCGGGACGAAAGACGCTTCCCCAATGGCGACACTTTCGATATTCATCGCGAAGGCCTACCGCATATCACCTTTGGACGCGGCATCCATTCTTGCCTCGGTGCATCGCTCGCGCGGGTCGAAGGGCGTATTGCAATGGATGAAATTCTCAAGCGCTTCCCCGATTGGACGGTCGATATGGCAAACGCTCGGCTTTCGTCGTCATCGACGACGCGGGGCTGGGATACGCTGCCGGCGGATATCGGTTAATTCCCATTATTTAATGTAAGCGTGAGGAGATGTGAAAATTTATTCACGTCTCCTCACGCATGAAGAGTGCGATATGGCAAAAATTACTTACATTGAATACAGCGGCGTTGAGCACATTGTCGATGTCGATGCTGGTCTGTCCGTGATGCAGGGAGCAATCGCGAATACGGTTCGTGGCATTATTGCGGAATGTGGCGGTGCCTGTTCCTGTGCAACGTGTCACGTCTATGTCGATCCCGCGTGGATCGATAAAGTAGGCGGCAAAAGTGCCGCGGAAGCGGGATTGCTCGAAGAAGTTTGTGCCGCGCAGCCTAATAGCCGCTTATCTTGCCAAATCAAAGTGACTGACGATCTGAATGGTCTCGTCGTGCGAGTGCCAGAGAAACAAGTTTGAAAATTTTTGAGCGGAGTAACGATTATGGACTTCAAGCGGTGTTCGGCTGTTATCAGCGGTGGCGGCGGAGGTCTCGGCGGTGCAACGGCAACTCGACTCGTTGAGCTAGGAGCCGGTGTTGTCATATTTGATCACGATGGTGAAAAGGCCAAAGAGCAGGCGTGGGATCTCGGCTCGCGCGCCATAGCCATTCAGGGCGATCAGAACAATGATAACGATGTGCTCACTGCTATTTCGGCAGCGCAAAAACTCGGAGTATTTTCGATTGCAGTGAATGCTGCGGGAGCTAGGATTCCAGCACCCAATATGGCGACTGCCGATGGCATTCCTCACGACATGGAAACGTTCCATCAAATGATCGATAACCATTTGACAGGTCCCTTCAATGTATCGCGTTTAAGTGCGGCGTCTTTTGCGAAGAATGATCCGGACGAAGACGGGCAGCGCGGCATAATTATCAACACTTCTTCAACTGCCGCCTATGAAGGACAAATCAAACAAGTAGCCTACAGCGCCGCTAAAGCAGCAATCGCCGGTATGACATTGGCGATGGCGCGAGATTTGTCCATTATCGGCGTGCGCGCCTGCGCCATCGCTCCAGGACCTATTTGGACGCCTCGGCTCGCTCGGGCGACGAATAAGCTAAAGCAAGAATTGGTTTCAAATATTGCGTTTCCTAAACGTTTCGGACACGCGTGGGAATATGCGTCTTTAGTGGAAATGATTCTGCGCACACCATTTCTCAATGGCCAGGTTATTCGTCTTGATGGCGCTCTAACTACACCTCTAACTGAAATGGCAGCGAGATGCAGATAAATAAGTGACTGTGGGTCGATTTAGAAATTATCGCGAACGAAGTGAATATCTACATATGCAAGCGTCACCTACATCTCAGCGCCGACGATATAACAGTCCGTCGCGACGCCGACAAACTGCTGAAACGCGGGATCGGATCATCTCTGCTGGCGCTCAGATCGTACATCAATTCCCGACATGGGATTGGACGAATCTAACTGTAAGTATTGTAGGTATGCGTGCGGGTGTCAGTGTGCGCACAGTGCAGCGGCATTTTCCTTCGGAGCGTCAATTACGAGAAGCGGTGCTTGGACGTTTAGTGGATGAGTCACGCATATCGCTTGAAACAATAACTCTTGATAACTTCGATAACGTTATAAAACAACTTTTTGGCTATCTATCATCATTTAAAGCTCAGCCGATTACCCCGCTAGTCACAGATCCTACGTTTGCCTTAATCGACCAGTTTCGCCGGGATATTCTTGTAGGCATGGTGACCGAAAAGAGTCCCAGTTGGTCGGACCGAGATAGGGAGACTGTCGCTGCTGTGCTTGATATTATATGGACTCTGCCGCCTTATGAGCGTCTGATCACGTCGTGGGGTTTCGATATTGATCGTGCTATTGGCGCCCTTAGTTGGATTGTTGCTTTAATCAGAGAGGCGGTTCAAATGGGGTGGTGTCCTGATGGTAGGAAAACCAATTAGGGGGAGTTTAAAGTCAGAATTGTGTTTTAACCGGACAAGATCATCCGTTCAACGAGGCAGAAATGTAAGCTCTCCGAAATTTGATCGGTGGCTTTTTTGTCTGAGACTAAGTCCAATTTAGCTGTTACCTAAAGCCGCTTCAGCCGCAGTGATTTCTGATTTCAGCCACATCGTTTCGCTCAGATTGCTGCCGCCCGATTGTGCTAGCAGCGCATTGAGCGCGTCTTTTTTCACGGTGAGTGCATCGGCGTGTTTGGGTTCTGCACTCAATGCAATATCGAGCAGATGCAATGCTTCGAGCGGTTTATTTTCGCTGACTTTTTTGCGTGCGCGTACTGCGAGTGGAGTCGCACCGCCAGCGAGTTCGACGAGATCGGCATTCACACTCGAACGCGGTACGTCGTAAAGTCCGGTGGTGGAGTCCTCGTAGTGGAACCAGCCCGAGTTTTCGTCCCAAATTGCGCGCACGGCCCACGATACTTTGCCGTGGAATTGCCCGATTTTTAAATTCTCTGGCAACTGAATTTCGCGCATGAGTTCGTGCACGGTTTTACCCGCGTTCATGCCCGCGATCACCGCATCTTTCACGTACGAAACCGCTGCGTGCATTTTGTCGAGGCTCGCGCGGATATTGTCTTTGCCGACAATCGGACCGCCGTGACCGGTGATGAGTAATTCGGCGCCGAGCGCGCGCACGCGTTCGAGCGATTCGAGATAATTCACCACTAAACGCGGTTTGTCGCCGCGTATGGTGGTGAGGTTCGGCATGGCGAGAAAAACCGGTCCGAATAAATTGCCCGTAAAGGCAATTTTTTCGTTCGGCATCCATACCGTGAGTGCGCAGAGCGATTCGCCGCCCGGCGTCGAAATCACTTCGAATTTGCGACCGCCCAGTTCGAAGGCGTAGATATCATCAACGGTGATATCGGGTACGACTTTCGGCGGCGGAACTGGATTGCTGCCGCGCTTCATCGTCGAAGCCCAAAGCTTCGCCGAGCGTTTCTGCAAGTACAGACCGAGGTCGTGGAAAAATTGCCACGTGTCGCTGAACTTCTTGCCCGTAATGATTTTAGTTTGCGGCTCTTTGAAAGCGGGTACGCCGCCGTAATGATCGGGATGTGCCTGCGTGACGATGATGTAGCGCAGCGGACCTTTGCGCACCGGAGCAAACAGCGCTTTGTTGCGCTCGGTGTTGGCTGTGTCCATGAAGCCTGTGTTGACCATGATGTCGCCATCGGCCGTATTCACGAGGTAGGCGTTGGAAATATCGTTCGCCATGAAAATGAAATCGGTGATTTTTATCGCTTCTTTCTGTTCATCGCCGGCGCGCACGAGCGAGGCGAGCATCGGCCCGTTTGTTTTTTCAGAACCGGGAGTTTTTTGATCGTTGCTCATGATGCGTTCTCATCACAGTGAATCATGACCTTCGCTGACTGCGGTGTCGCCGCAATTTTGAGTCCTTCCATGACTTGGCTCAGCGGCAGGCGATGGCTGATCATCGATAGGATTTTGTCTTTGAGGCGTGGCATCGCGGCGATGACTTCCGGCATTTCAGTCGGATAACCCATCGCGGTAGTGATGGTCATTTCACTCGTCAGCATGCGGCCGAATGGAACCTCGATCGGCTTCATGTAAGCGGCGGTAATCACCAGCCGCGAGTGGAATTTCGCCATCGCGATGACGTCGCCAATGATATTGGGCGCGCCAGCGGCATCGATGTAGGCATCGGTGCCGACGCCGACGCGGCCGTAGGAGGGCGCTTCGCCATGCAACTTCACCAGCTCGGCGCGCAGATCGATTTTGGTCGGATCGAGCGCAACGCGCGCGCCTAACGCCAACGCTCTGTCGCGACGCTCGGGCGCGAGATCCAATGCGACGAGATCGGTCACGCCGCGATCGACGAGCCACAGAATCATGCCGAGGCCGATCGGGCCGCAGCCGAACACCACGACTTTATCGCCGGCTTTGACTTGCATGCGATTCACACCGTGCATCGCGACTGCAAGCGGTTCGCACATCGCGGCGATTTCGTACGAAATGCCTGCGGGAATCGGCAGAATCGAGTCGCCCAGGCGTGCTTCGCGCACGAGTAATTCTTCGGTGAAAGCGCCTTCGGGGCCGCCGCTGCCGATATTGCTCGGGCTCATCATCGGGTTGATGATGACGGGCTGGCCGACCGCAATGCCTTTGACCTCAGCGCCGACCTCCAGCACTTCTCCTGCACCTTCATGACCGAGCGCGGTGATGGTACCCGGTGTCGGAATGCCGCCGATTTTGATGTAGGAAAGATCGCTGCCACAGATGCCGCAGGCTTTCATTTTGACGACCACATCTTTCGGGCCGGCCGCAGGACGCTCGTAGGGATCGAGGCGGACGTCGCCGGTGCCGTGAATTTTAAGAAGTCGCATGATTAATTCTCCTCGGTCTTCGTGTTACGGCCGAACCATGTAGCCACCGTCGATAGTGATGGTTTCGCCGGTCATGAACGACGAAGCATCGCTGCACAGGTAGGCACCGATGCCTTCGAAATCCTCGGGATAACCGACGCGCTTGAGCGGGGTCTGCGGACCGAAGTGGCCGGCGAGTGCCTTCACATTTGCTTCGCCACCCATCATCGGGGTCATGATCAGGCCTGGTGCGACGACATTGGCGCGGATGCCGAATTGACCCAGTTCGACGGCGAGACAACGAATCACTGCTGCGGTGCCGCACTTGGATGCTGCGTATTCCATCTTGCCTGGCAGGCCCTGGAACAGCGAGAGACTACCGCAAGCCACCAGAGAGCCGCCCGGTTCACCGGCTTCCGCGCGTGCCTTCATCAGGCGCGCACCTTCGCGCAGCGTGAAGAAAGCACCGTGCAGTGCCACGCTCTGAAATTCGTGCCAATGCGAGGTCGGCATATCGAACACGGAGTTGTAGCGCGGCGAAGCGCCCGAGTTGGCGAACACGCAATCGAGACGGCCGAAATCTTTCATCAATTGCGCATAGCCATCGATGATTTGCTGTTCGGAGCCGACGTCGACTTGATAGGTTTCAACGCGACGAGCGCCCGCCTCTAGCAGTGCTTTCTTGGCGGCGGCGTTTTTTTCTGCATTGCGCGCCCAGATCGCGACATCGCCGCCCATTTTCGCGACACCCATGGCGAAGCCGAGACCGATGCCACCGTTGCCGCCCGTAACTAGCGTGACCTTGCCGCTGCAATCGAAAAGGCCTTTAGTTCCTGTGCCTGTTGTCATGGAAAGTTTTCCTTTAGTCGCGCTGGCGCCACGCACCAGTGTTGATGTGTTTGATTTTGAGCATAGTTTCAGTCAGTGCATGGGATCTCTCAATACGGAATCATGTCGACGATGAGCCGCAATGGTGAGGTTGGGACAACAGACGCCATGGCCGAAAGACGATACTCTGTCTTGCGCTAGAAGTTAAATGACGTTGCTACGCAGTGGTGGCGCGGCCCAAGATATTCGTTTCAAGCAAAGGCCAGCATAGCGCGTGAAAACGAGCCGGAATATTGATCAACACGAGAGAGGTCGATTGAACATGGCGCAACAATGGGTCGCCGAAGAGTTGATTGCACAGGCGCGGAAATCCACAGGGTTGGAACGTTTCGATAGCGAGAGTTTTCGCGAAGGGCTGGATGTGCTGCTGCGAGATGTCAATGCGTGCGCATATTCCGATAGCGGTAGCGCGCGCCTGCGCGGCAACATCGTCGGCGCGCTGGCGACGCGCTTGAAGGTCACTGATTATCTGGAAAAGCGCCCCGAGTTATTGAAGCGCCCGATCGAGCGCCCTGTATTTGTATTCGGCGTACCGCGCACGGGCACCACGCTGCTGAGCAATTTACTCGCAGCCGATCCGCATCGCCGCTCGCCCTTGACTTGGGAAATCGACGATCCGGTACCGCCGCCGACCACGGCGACGCTCTACACCGATCCGCGCGCGCTGGCACGGCTCGAAGCCGAACGTCAGATGCTGGCGGCGCGTCCGGAGATGGGCAAGTACTACCGCAATTCGGCGATTTATCCGAACGAGTGTATGTTCTTCATCAATGCCGATTTCAAGGCGCTGGTGTGGGAATCGGCCGGCGTGTTGCCGAACTATCGCGATTGGTTGTTCAAAGAAGCCGACCTGACATCCACCTACGAATACCACAAGCGCTTCCTGCAATTGTTGCAGGCTGACGCGCCGGGCATCTGGAATCTGAAGCAGCCCTCGCACGGGTTATGGCTCGAGACGATTCTCAAGATTTATCCGGATGCGCGCTTCGTGTGGACGCATCGCGATCCGCTCACGGCGACAGGCTCGTTTTGTAGCCTGCTGTCACTCGCACATAACGGCTACATGGGGCGCGTCGATACCAAGTGGCTCGGCGAGAACTGTTCGTGGCAGGCCGTCGAACACGCGAATCGCATTATGGACTTTCGTGATAAATGGGGCGATGAATTTGGTGAGGGTCGCATTATCGACGTGCATTACGCCGACCTCATGCGTCAGCCGATCGAAACCATGCGCAAGCTATACGAGTCGCTTGGCGATGATTACACGGCGGAAGCCGAAGCCGGTATGCAGACTTGGATTAACGATAATCCGCAAGATAAATTCGGCAGACACGAATACAAACTCACGCAATTTGGTCTCAGCGTGGAGAAACTCGAAAAAATGTTCGAGCGCTATCTAAGCCGCTATGAAATAGAGCGCGAAGGTTGATTAGAATTTATCGAGAGGTGTTAAATGTTGCTGGCTAATCATTATCAAAATGCTTATGTAACGCGCGATATTGAAAAAGCAATTGATACGTTTCGCGCGCGCTATGGCGTATCTGATCCGCGCTATTTTCAAGCCGAAGTTGAAGTTACCACGCCGCAAGGTAAGGGACTGGCCGTTAACAAGGTGTCCTTCATTTGGATTGGTAATTTGCAGTACGAATTAATCGAACCTGTATCGGGTCCAGTGGATATTTATCGCGATGCGCTACCGGAGCACGGTTTACGCTTTCATCATATCTGCATGCGCAGTCACGATTGGGACGCTACGCTCGCGGAAGTTGAGCAGCAAAAACTGCCGATTGTTTATCGCGGCGATACATCGAGCGGTCTTAAATTCATTTATGCCGATGCGCGCGATACACTGGGTCACTATCTGGAATTCACCTGGGTGCCTCCCGCAGTGTGGACGGCGATGGGCGGGCGTTAATTGTTTTTTGAAGGAAAAATTATGCCGTTACAGCAACCGGGTTTATTCAGTCTCGAAAATAAAGTTGCGCTTGTAACTGGCGGCGCCGGCGGCATCGGCGCAGGAATCGCCGCTGTGCTGGCTGAGGCTGGAGCAGTTGTCGTCATCGCCGATATCAATGTTGAAAACGCCGAGCGCGAAGTAGCGAAATTAATTGCAGCTGGGCATCGCGCTGCTGCAATTGCCATTAATCTCGCTGACGAAAACTCCATCGTTAGCGGATGTGCGGACGTGATTGCGCGCCATGGAGTACCGTGGGCGTTGGTCAACAATGCGGGCCTGCAGGATCGGGAGGCGTTTTTAGAGAGCACTGCGGAAGAGTGGGATCGAATGAATCGCGTCAACGGTCGCGGTCCATTTTTAATGGCGCGCGAAATTGCGCGAGCGATGGTTGCGGCGGGTCAGGGCGGTCGCATAGTCAACATTGGATCGGCGGCATTGCGCGGCAGTGTCGTTAGAGGGTTGGTGCCCTACACCGCTTCAAAAGGTGCTTTGCTTGGATTCAGCGGCGCCGCCGCGTTTGAACTGGCCGAGCACGGCATTACGGTGAATACCGTGCTGCCGGGTGGCGTGGCAACTCCGGGTGCGCTGGCGGCTAAAGGACCTATTCCTGAAGGGCCTGCACGGCGCTCGTTACCGCTGGGGATGTGTCAACCCGAAGATATCGCAGCAGCGGTGCTGTATTTTGCATCGCCCGCGGCGCGTAAAGTGACCAATCAAGTCTTGGCCGTGGATGGCGGTTTTTCGGTGACCTGATTTCTTACGGCATTTTTGGGGTTGGAAAGGTGTACGAATTGTAATGGTTTCTCTACAGCGCTCGCTTGATCGCCTGTCGAATTAGTGGCAGCATGCCGGCACTAATTTTAGGCTCAGAGGTGTAACATGAGTACGTATAATGCAGGCGCGAGCGGCTCGGTTTATTGGGATCCGTACCACCCTGAAATTAACGCTAATCCTTATCCGATGTACCAGCGCCTGCACAAAGAAGCCCCGCTGTTCTACAACGAAGACTACGATTTTTTTCTGGTCAGCCGCTTTGCGGATGTAGACCGTGTGCTGTTGGATCGAGAAACTTTTAGCTCTGCGCGCAGTGATATTCTCGAGTTCATCAAGCAGGACATCGACATCCCCAAAGGGATGTTCATTTGGGCTGACCCCCCCTCGCACACCGCATATCGTGCCGTGGTGGCGCGCGTATTCACACCTAAGCGGATGAATGATCTGGAAGGTAAGATTCGCGCTTATTGCGCGCGCTGTCTTGATGAAAAAATTGGCGCGGATCGCATCGACTTTATCGCCGACCTGGGTGCGAAGATCCCAGGGGGGGTTATCGGTATGCTGCTCGGAATTCCTGATGAGGATCGAGACGCGGTGCGCGAGCGGGTTGATGCCGCACTGCGTACTGAAGCTGGCAAGCCGATGGCTTTCGAGCAGACGAGCTTTCAGGGTGAGGGATTCGAGGAATATATTGAGTGGCGGGTTAATAACCCGTCCGATGACCTTATGACGGAGTTGCTGAATGTCGAGTTTCAAGATGAGACCGGCGTGAAGCGCAAACTCACGCGTGATGAAATCCTCATCTTTGTCAACGTGATTGCAGGTGCGGGCAACGAAACCACTTCTCGACTGATCGGTTGGACCGGCAAGGTGCTCGGTGATCATCCGGATCAGCGTCGCGAAATTGCTAAAAATCCTGCGCTCATTCCTGCCGCAATTGAAGAGATTCTGCGTATTGAGCCGCCTGGGACCATGGTTGCAAGATACGTCACCCGCGATATCGAAATTCATGGCAAAACCGTACCTCAAGGCAGTGTGATGATCAGCCTGATCGCCGCAGCTAACCGGGATGAAACCCGATTCGTTGCAGGGGGTCGCTTCAATATTCACCGGGATGGCCCGCCTCACATTACCTTCGGGCGCGGCATCCACTCCTGTCTCGGTTCAGCGCTAGCAAGAGTGGAAGGGCGTGTGGCGCTCGATGAGATACTGAAGCGTTTCCCCGATTGGACGGTGGATACCGAGAATTCGCAACTTTCTTTTTCTTCCACCACCCGCGGTTGGGATGCGCTGCCGGCATTCATCGGCTAGCCTGCAAGCGTGAGCGGCCACCCTGGGGTGGCCGCTGTAGTTCGTTTGAAGTGAGTAGCTTAAAAAGAGAGTCATATGACAAAGATCACGTACATTGAGTATGGCGGTGTTGAGCATGTGCTTGATATAGAGCCCGGCACCTCGGTGATGCAGGGCGCTGTGGGAAACAGCGTCCGCGGAATTATTGGGGATTGCGGTGGCGCTTGCTCATGCGCGACTTGTCACGTCTATGTGGATCCGGAATGGCTCGACAAAATTGGAGAGAAAAATCCAACCGAGGAAGCGCTGCTCGAAGAGGTTTGTGACGCACAACCGAACAGCCGACTTTCTTGCCAGATAAAAATTACTGAAGCGCTGGACGGACTGGTTGTACGTCTGCCGGCAAAGCAGGTCTAACATCTCTCGCATTAGCTACGCCAGCAGCGACGCAGGGCGGGGCTCAAAGATCTGCTGGTGCTCTTGTAATCCTCATATACGGACGGTTCTTAGCGTGCTTCGATTCATCTTCACGCTGCAATTCAACCGCCATTGCGACATGCCCAAAACTGAGCACTAGCCGCATTAGCCGCTGTTCGCTTTCATTGAGCTGGTTCAATGGCTTCTCGTCGAGATAAGCCAATGCTTTTGGTATTAGCTCATTGGCCGCGTTGTAAAACGTGAGACGGTCCGCTTCGTCGCTAACATCGCGACAGTGCGCTCGCTCTGCCGCCGTCTCTGCGGCCCAAAACTTCGCGAATGACTCCAGCGTCTCGAATCCCCTTGGCAGCAAAGACGATTGGCCGCTCATGCTGCATCTCCCATTTTTTCCGCTTTGTATGCCTGAATTTTCGCATCGACATGATGCATGAGGTGTCTGAGTAGTACTTCCTGAGCCTGAAGGTGAATGTGCTTGAGTGCGCCACTATTCAGGCCGCGTTGCCCGGCCTCAATGACGGCGCGGTCCTCTGAGTGAACATCACGTGCCATCGCCATTGAAAATTCGCGCCCGAAGCGTTCGCTGGCATTCATATCGTCGCCGACCCAATAGATGCGAATGACACCGCGCGATTTGCGCGCGCTAATCGGCATGACGTAATGCACGAAGGGTTGGGTCGGCGTGCCGATCATGAAGAGGTTGGGAAATACGGCGTAATAAGCGCGTCCATAGGGATGATTCATCAGTCCTCGCTGCATCAAGGCTGGCACCAGTTTGCCAAACGCTAATTTCTGCGTGGGGCTCAGAATGGGGGAGGGATTGGTCCAAATTGTTTGCGTCCGATGCTCGCCGTGAAAAGCGTAACTCGTCGGATAACCAAATGGATTTTCCGCGCCTACCGCGCCACCGCCGCCCGAGCGCGGATGGATAAAGCGCAGGTGGTAGTTCTCTTGGAAGTTGTCGTAGGTCAGCTTCCAGTTGCCATCGATCTCATAGACATACTCGGAGAACGTGGTGGCTTTGGCGACCGGTAACGTTTCCCACTGTTCCGGGAACGGACCCAGGTATTCACGCAGGCTTAGTTTGGGAGACGGGTCGAGATTGACGAAAATCAGGCCTGCGCATACCTCCACGGAGATCTTAGGTAAACCGCAGTCCTTCTGGTCGACGTAGAAACGATCGAAGTCGGGTGCGGCGCGCAAATCGCCATTATTACTGAAAGTCCAGCCATGGTACGGGCAGCTGAAAGTCGAACGTTTGCCGCATTGCTCGCTGGTCAGCTGTGTGCCGCGGTGGGTGCAGACATTGTGGAAGGCGCGAATGGTATAGTCGTTCCCGCGCGTGATCAGAATCGACGCATTGGCAAAATCGAGTTGCCGAACGATGAAGCTGCCGGCCTCGGGCAGCTCGCAAACATGTCCAATGTTGAGCCAGCTTCGGCGAAAGATCGCTTCGCGCTCGAGGTCGAAATAGTCGTCCCGATAGTAGGGGCCGGCGGGGATCGGCCCGGTTCCCAGAGCCAAGGCTTCGTCGCTTTCTGCTTGCTGGAATTGATGCTGTGTGTTCATGGCTCTTGTCTCGCTAGTGGCCCGAGAGACCATCAATCATGACATTCTTCTGACCCGCAACGTGACTAAGTCCGGGTGGATTGGTATAAATTACAACGCATGTGTATAAAATACAACACATGTGTTGTAAAAACGTTTCCGGGTTGCCTCACGGCGAATGTAACTTTGCGCGTACACTAGTCGCCTGCAACGACACGCACTCAACCCGACTAAGGCGATGATTTAAAGAGTTAGGGCGATTACAAGTAGCTACGCGATGACACCAACCAGTACAGCCATACAGCGACGCAACAAAGGTTTTGACGACACGCATCGCGAAATGATCGAAACGGCCGTTCGTCTGATTTCGGAGAAGGGGGTTGAGGCGTTGTCGATTGCGGCGCTCGCTCGCGCCATGGGTATCAATCGCACGACGGTCTACTATCACTTTGAAACCAGGGAAATGTTGATCGATGCCGTCAAGGCATGGTCAGCGGAGCAGCTGGCCAAAGCATTCAACAATGGTGGTTCCACGCGCGGGCAGCGCATCGATTACATCACTCGCTTCGTATTGGAAAATCCGGAGTTGATTAAGCTTTGGATTGAAGACTTGGTTTCCGTCGGCGATATTCGCACCCGCTATCCGCAGTGGGATGGGCTCGTTCAGGGTATCAGCACAAGTTTCGCGGCGAATGATCCTGACAATCCCGTGGATGCCGAGGTTTATTGCGTGTTGCTTTTGACCAGTGCCATCATTGGTCCGCGAGTTTTCAAAAATAGCGTCTGCCCAGCGGATGATGACGATATAGTTTTGGCGCGATTCAGATTGGAATGGCAGCGCATTTTGAGAAATGCCGGACTGCACGATTCGTAAAATCTTTGGCGGATAACAAAACATAAGGCGGTTGCCATGGGACACCCTGCAAAGTATCAGGTAACGGTAGAGGCAGAGTTGCGTGCGCCCGTCGCAACAGCTCAAATTGTCCATTTCCGCTCGCTTGAACCCGCGGACAATGTGATGAGCAAAGGAGAGGTCTATCGCCTGGACCTTTGCTTGACGCCACGCCCACGCAATACTCGCGCTTGTTATCTCGATCACTGGAATCCGCATCGCTTCGAAAAGCTGGGCAATGTATTTCTAGTGCCGCCTGGGGAGGTCATGCGCGCTCGTAGCGACGACTCTTGCCGGCAATCCTCGCTGGTTTGTCAACTGAATCCAGAGCCGGTGAGCGGCTGGTTTGAAGAGAAGTTGAAATGGGATGATCCGCGCCTCGTGGCCAGTCTTGATATCCGCAACGCCAATATCCGCGGTTTGCTATTGCGATTAGCGGATGAGGCGCGGCATCCGGGTTTTGCCAGCGAGATGTTGGTTGAGCTGATCGCCGCGCAGCTGACAATCGAACTCAGTCGATATTACCGCGCGCTTGATGCTGACAATTTCAGCGGAGGGCTTGCGTCATGGCGATTGCGCTTGATCGATGAACGTCTGCAAGAAGTGCGCAAGGCGCCGACGCTAGCTGAACTGGCTGAGCTGTGTCGGCTTTCAGTACGGCAATTGACGCGCGGTTTCCGCGTCAGTCGGGGTTGCTCAATTGGCGATTATGTGGCGAACAGTCGGGTGGAGCACGCCAAGCATTTGTTGGCAACAGACCAAAGCATTAAAGCCATCGCATATTCCCTGGGTTTTTCTACGCCATCGAGTTTCTGTTTCGCGTTTCGTCGCGCGACTGGAGTAACGCCGCGCGAATATCGTTATCGTGCATTTGGTGGTGTGCGCGACGGCTGGTTAGCGGATTGATTCGCACCGATGGTGAGTGGAGATGCGGGAAATCGCCTTAGGTTTGGCGTCTCTAATTTAAGTAATACTTCAATTAATTTAAGTGGTGCTTCAATTAATTTGAGCAGTACTTCAATGCGGTTTTTCCGATGGCAATAAAATTTTAGGGAAAGCTTTCATGCGTTATCGCAAACTCGGTCGCTCTGGATTGCTCGTTTCGGAGCTGTGCCTCGGAACCAATATGTTTGGCGGCGCGGATGATCCGTTCTGGAAAAATTTCGGGGGACTCGATCAGAAAGCTGCAAATGCGGTAATTGCGCGTGCGGTCGAAGGCGGGGTTAATTTCATCGATACGGCCGATTGCTATTCAGTGGGGCAGTCGGAAATGTGCGTCGGTCGGGCGCTCAAAGATTTGAAACTTGATCGTTCGGAGATCGTCATTTGCAGCAAGGGCGGAATGAGCACAGGATCGAGCCCGAACGCGGGCGGCGGTTCGCGTGCGCATTTAATTCACGCCTGCGAAAGCAGTTTGCAACGGCTCGGCACCGATTACATCGATCTGTATTTACTGCATCTGTTTGATCCCGTCACTCCGCTCGAAGAAAGCTTGCGCGCGCTCGATGATTTAGTGCGCGCGGGCAAAATTCGCTATGTCGGCTGTTCCAATTTTGCCGCATGGCAAATGATGAAAGCGCTCGGTATTTCCGAGCGCGAAGGCCTCGGCCGTTTTGAGATCGTGCAAAACCACTGGTCGATTGCAACGCGCGAAATCGAGCGCGAACTCGTGCCGATGGCGCGCGCGGAAGGCGTCGGCATCGTTGCGTGGGGACCGCTGCTCGGCGGTGTGCTCACGGGAAAATACAAACGCGATGGCTCTTCCGATCAACCCGGTCGCTTTGGTGGCAGCATTGCGCCGATTCTCGATAAAAATAAAGTTCACGACATCGTCGATGCGATGCGTGTGATCGCGCAGGCGCACGCGGTCACGCCGGCGGAAATTGCGCTTGCATTCCTGTTGCAAGAACAAGCCACGACGAGCGTAATTTTTGGCGCAACGCATCCCGAACAAGTTACTGCGAATTTAAAAGCGGGCGGACTTGCACTTTCGCACGACGAAATCGAGCAGCTCAATAGCGTGAGCGCGCTCATCCCCGATTACGGCGCTAGTGCCGTTGCCCCGGCAGTTGCAGCGCGTTATCAATATCTTTGATCATCACTGCATGAGGTCTCGGCTTTAACTTGAATTTCTGTCGTGACCTTTCGCACATTGATGGGGACGCCGGAAAACCGCGGCATAAAATTAATCGGCTCCAAATATTTTTGCAGCGATGTGAGTCGTCCTGTGTAGCTACCGCGCTGTTTGAATGGATCGGTCGATGGTTCGAGCGAGCCATAGAGGTGCGTCATCGATATTACACCGCGGCGCAAGCCAGTTTCCGCGCGTGCAACGCCAAGAATTTTTCCCGCCTCCGATTCAATTTCGATCAGCGCATTTTCGGCGATGCCGTCGTCCTGCATATCTTGCGGATTCATGTAAGCCCAATTGACCGGGTATTTTTTCTTGGTGCGCTCTGAGTCGCGATACGCACTATTCATCGCTTCGAGGATGCGTCGGCACGTTAAGCTGTATTTGAAGCGTGTGTCTGGTGTTTCATGCAATAGGGATTTTAATTCGGTCGCGATATCGGCCGGGCATAATTGCAAACGCGCGCCGTTGTCGTTTGTCGCCTGTACGTATTGCGGTGACAGATGCGGCCGCACGCCGCTGGGATTCGCGCGCAATTCATCGAACGGCACGCGACTGTCTTTGCAGAGAAAGCGAAACATTTCCTCGGGGTCGGGCGCGGTTTTCATATCGAGTTTGAGCCCGCCGGGCATGGTTGCGTAGTTCAGCCCGTAATTCCAATATTTCAAGGTGAGTTGGATCCCCATGCGCGCTGCAGTGCCCCAAAAAAATTCCCAGTCATGAATTGTTCCTTCGGGTTTTGGCACGACGGGTATTGCATATTGTGCGAAGGCTTCGGGATACAAGCTGTCGCCCGGAATGCTGAGGTCATGACGTTCGAAATGCTGTGTCGTCGCAATTACATAATGCGCCAGCTGTGCGGTTTCGTTCATGCGCGCGTCGAGGCAGACGAGCAATTCCAAATCTTCAAAGGCAGGAATGGCGCGCTCGGGATCGCCGATCGCCATCACGGGATTGCCGCCAAATACAATGAGCGCGCGAATTTTTTCGGGCCCCGGCGCGAGAATTTCTTGCGGCAGCAGCGCGCTGGGAAACTCTCCGTACAGTGTGCCGATATCGGCGGTTCTGCATTTCACGCCGTGCTCCCAACTGCGTCCGGCGGGAACCGCGGACTCGACAGTGTTTCGCGGTTTGAGTGTGCCCGGATTGCGCACGAGATCACCCGCGCGTTTATAGCCGCCGACAAGTGCATTGACGACCTCGATCATGTGATCGTTGAGATTGGAGTGAGCGGACATCGATGGCCCCGTGCCACTGCCGACGAAAGGGCGCTTAGCTTCGCCGATCCATTTCGCCGCTAGCTCAATTTGCTCCACGGGCACGTCCGCGCGTTTTGCTACGAGCTTTGGTGTGAATGGAGCGACGGCGTCGCGTAGGGCGTCCGTCTGCGTAACGAAACGATCGCAGAATACTTTGTTGTAATTATTGTCGCGCAACAGAATGTGCGCGATTGCGGCGAACAGCGCGGCGTCATGGCCAGGCAATGGTTGGATCAGCAGATCGGCATAGCGCGCGGTCTCGGTGCGACGTGGATCGATTACGATAATGCGCCCGCCGCGGGCCTTCATCGCAGCGAGCGATTTACTCGGTGCGCCGCTTTCACCCGGACCGAACGGGTAGGTTTGGTGGCTCACGATCGGGTTGTTACCGACGATAACGGCGAGGTCGATATCGCGTGTGCTCGGTTTGCCGCTGGCCATCATACCCATGCGGCCGGCCGTAACCCATTTTGCGGATTGATCCACGGTCATCGTCGAAAAGAAATTGGGTGAATCGATTTGCGCCACGAACGCGCGTTCGAGTAAACCGCCCAACACACTTCGATAAGCGCCGGTGCCGTGAAAAAATGCCACCGAACGCGGGCCGTGTGCGGCGAGGAGCGATGAGAGTTTTGTTGCGATTTCATCCATCGCCTGGGACGCCTTCAGCTCGACAAATTTATCGGATGCGTCGCGCTTCACGCTGTTGAGCAGCCTATTTTCTGCGTCATTGTGAAAATCCATGCTCGCGCGTCCTTTGGCGCACATGTAACCGCCGTAGGGGGTGGCCGTATTGTCGCCCGCGATCGCAATGATCTTGTCGCCGTCCAGGGTGAGTTCCATCGCACATAAAGCCCCGCAATTGCGGCAGAACGATTTCACTTTATTCATCGCTGTTTCCAGATACCTTTGAATGGGGTTTTGGCGCTCATTCTGTGATTACAAAGTTCAATCAATGATCGTTGTGTTGTGCGAGCGGGCTAACGCGAGCGGCGAAAATTTATCCAGCCCCGCGCATTTTTTTAAAAGCCCGTCATATCTTTTCTATACAACGTTCATACTCGGTAGTATGATCCGCCGCTAAGCCATTTACAGATGGTTTACTCGCAAGTCAAGAAACGATAAATTGATTTGCCAGAATTCTGATTGCGACCCTCGGTCGTAATCGGCAATCGGGTTGAAAAACGCAAGAAAAAAACTTTCAACACGCAGTCAGCCGCGAGCGAGAGCGCCAGCGGATTCATCATTGAATGTTCAAGCGATAATAATCCAGAGGGGAGCGCAATGAATCTGAAAAAAGGAAAAAGTGTAAATCACATATTCCAAACGGTGGCGATGTTGCCGACAGCAGTGTTGGGTGTTGGTCTGACATTGCCAGCATCCTCTGCTCACGCAACCATCTTGCAGCCGGAAGAAATCATCGTAACCGCGCGGCGGACTGAGGAGGTACTCCAGAACGTTCCGATCTCGATGACGGTTTTCAACCAGGACATGCTGAATGAGCGCAACGTAACGAGCGGTGCGGATCTCGCTACTTATACGCCTTCGTTGACCGTCAACACGCGCTTTGGCGCGGATCAGACCACTTTTGCTATTCGCGGTTTTACTCAAGAGCTGCGCACCACGGCATCGGTCGCCGTTTACTTCGCTGATGTTGTCGCGCCGCGCGGTGGTACCAGCACTACCTCGGGTGATGGCGCGGGTCCCGGCTCCTTCTTCGATCTTCAAAACGTGCAGGTACTGAAAGGTCCGCAGGGTACGCTGTTCGGTCGCAACACCACGGGTGGTGCGATTCAGCTGGTGCCTCAAGAGCCGAAAAGCAGTTTCGGAGGTTATCTGGAGCAGTCTCTCGGTAACTACAATATGCGGCGGACAGAGGGTGTGATCAACATTCCAATGACGGACAGTATTCGGGCGCGTTTTGGTATGCAAACTGAAAAACGCGACGGCTACCTGCGTAATGTTTCGGGGATTGGCCCTTCTCGTTTGGCAAATATCGACTATTTTTCTGGGCGCGGCAGTGTGATATGGGATATCACCGACGCGGTGCAAAACTACACAATCTTTACCTATACAAATTCGCACAATAAAGGCGCTATCCAGGGATTGGTCGCATGTGATCCAGGTGCTCCGGCGGCGTTTCTCTGCCAACCTGCTTTGCAGAAAATTGGTAACGGTTTTTACAACGTCGCCAACGACCAACCAGATCCGGTTAGCGAGCTTAAACAATGGCAGGTTATTAACCGGACAACGTGGGATATCAATGACAATTTCACTGTCAAAAATAATTTGTCCATGGCGGACCTTCAACAAAGAGTCCGATTTACGAACTTCGGTGCCAATCTTCAGCTTGGCGGAAAGCATGTGTGGCTTTTCCCTGGTGGCACATGGCAGGGCATCCCTTCGGCCAGTCAAAAAACCTATGTCGAAGAGTTGCAGTTCTCGGGTACTGCGCTGGGTGAGGACTTAACTTGGCAGGCAGGTTTGTATTATGAAAGGAGTCGCCCTGATGGCGTATCGGGGGCGTTATCGCCTTCCTTTGCTACCTGTAATCCGGGCGCTGAAGCAGGAGATATAGCCGACTATAACTGCCCAACCGGGAGCATCCTTCAAGGTGGCAGTGTTGCCTCCACGCTCGGCGAGACGGAGTATATCAACAAGGCCGCCTATGCGCAGTCGACATACAATATTTCTGACGAATTTAGAATGACGTTGGGTGGCCGCTTCACCGACGATACCACCAATGCGTATGGGCAGAATATCTCCTATACATTTGATTCAAGCGGTGCGGTAAATGCTGCCAACTGCCTTGTACCGGGATCGAATGCGGATTGCTCCTTCCGATTGCATCAGCATAGCGAGGCCCCGACTTGGTACATAGATTTTGATTATCTGCCAACCCCCGATGTGATGGTTTACACGAAATACTCGCGCGGCTATCGCCAGGGTAGTGTGGTCTTAGCGGCGCCGGAAGGGCAGCAAACCTATGGTCCGGAAAAAGTAGATGCATATGAGATCGGTACTAAAACGACATTCCACAGTTTTGTCGAAGGCACTTTCAACGTTGCGGCGTTCTATAACGAGTTGTCGAATCAGCAGTTGCAAATCGGTGAGGTTCCGTGTGGATTGAGTAGCGCCCAATGTACGGCACTACTTCCAGGGCAGTTCCCCGGCTCTGGAACGACAGCAATTGTCAATGCGGGCTCGTCAACGATTCAGGGGGTAGAGATCGAAACGACGCTCAAGTTGACGGATGATCTTATTTATAACTTGTCGTATTCATATCTTTCAACCCGTCTTAATTCGGAGCAAACGTACCCGGGCGCACCTGGATACTCCTCATTGCCAGCTGCCGTGGAGGGGGGGCATCTGTCGTTCTCACCGACTAACTCCCTTACCACCGGTTTGAGCTATACCTTGCCAATACCGGCTGATTGGGGTAACGCGTCGCTCGGCGGATCGTATACGTTTGTCAGCGATCAGCTCAGTACGGTCGATGTCACCACCGACACTAAAACGGGTATTAGCACGAGTCACGGTGTATTGCCCGCACGCCAGCTGGTCAATTTAAACGCGGGCTGGAAGGCGGTTATGGGCAGTGCGTTTGATGCGTCATTGTTCGTGACAAATGCGTTGAATAAAGAGTACGCCACTTATTATCCCGGTGTGTATAGTTCTCTGGGAATGCAGTTCCAGACAGTGGGCGAGCCTCGCATGTTCGGTGCAAGGGTGAAATACAACTTTGGCAAGTAATGCTGCTTTCATCGTTGAGAAATTGGCGATGAAATGACTGTTGTAGACGGTCGAGTAGGGCGAATTTATCTTCGCCACACTCGGCCGTTTTTTTGGAAGTTAATATTTCAATTTTTAATTGTAGAACCTGCTCACCTTCCCGAACTCTTCTCTCAAGTATTCAATAAAACACTGCACCGCGCGCGGAATCTGCGGCGCCCAAGGCCGAAGCGCGTAGATGTGATCGCCAAAAAAACCCTGTACGCGCCATTCTGGCAGAATCGTCACGAGGCTTTTTCGCGATTGCGAGATCGCGCTGAAGTCTGGCAATAAACCAATTCCCAATCCATCCAGCACGACCTCGCGCAACATTTCGCTGTTGTTTGCCATGAGTGGCCCCTTGACCTGTACTGAAATGGGTTCGGCTTTCTTGGCCGACTCGCGCGGCATGAAAGTCCAGTTATCAACCCCGGCCTGACCTAGATACAAAAGACAGTCGTGGTTCGCCAGCTCTGTTGGGTGGGTTGGCGTGCCTCGGCAGCGCAAATAGGCTGGGCTGGCGACCAGTACGGAGCGCGTTTCACAAAGCGACCAAGCGACATAGTTTTCAGGGGCGACACTGGTGTGACGGATCGCCAAGTCGAATCCTTCATGGGTGAGGTTGACCAAGCGATCAGTCAGTTCGAGTTGCACGCGTACACCGGAAAACTTCCGTAGAAAGGGGGCTAGCTTGGGTGCCAGATGCTGGCGACCCAGCGCTACCGGTGCAGTCACGCGCACGATGCCACGCGGTGTGCCGGAGAGATCTTTCACCGCAGTAAAACCGGCATCAATACGCTCGAATGCCGACGAGCAGTTATCCACCAGCTGGCGGCCAGCTTCAGTCAAGCCGACTGCACGGGTGGTGCGATGTACCAGGGGTATGCCGACGTTCCGCTCTAGATCGGCGATTCGCATGCTGACCGATGCCTTAGATATATTCAGGCGCTGAGCGGTTTGAGTAAAACTGTGCGTCTGGGCCAATACAGTCAGCAGGTGAAGGTCGGAAAGCAGGGGGGCGATTTTGTCTGATGACATTTTTGTGAAGAGTACTGTTTACAATATTGAACACTATAATTGGGCCAGGCCGGCTTATCAAATTGAAATTCTAGGCCTAGACTGGTTTACACGGTTTGTTTCTGAGGTACTTCAACTATCATGTCCGTTTCTGCTTCTACTGCCGCAGGTTTAGAGCGCGTTCCCCACTGGATTGGTGGCATCAAAACACATGGTGTCGGCACGCGTGCTGCCGACGTATTCAATCCAGCGACTGGTGCAATCAGCCGTCGCGTAACGCTGGCTGCGCGACACGATATCGCCCAAGCCGTTGCTGCGGCAAAGGCTGTTTTTCCGGCCTGGTCCGAGATGGCGCCGCTCAAACGTGCGCGTGTCCTCTTCAAGTTCAAGGATTTGCTCGAACGTCACCATGACGACCTGGCAACGCTGATCACGCGCGAGCACGGTAAAGTTTTTTCAGATGCCAAGGGCGAGGTTACCCGGGGCATCGAGGTGGTCGAGTTTGCCTGCGGTATTCCCAATCTGTTGAAGACCGAGTTCACCGATAACATCGGTGGGGGTATCGACAATTGGAGCTTGCGTCAGCCGCTGGGAGTCGTTGCTGGGATCACACCGTTTAACTTTCCGGTGATGGTGCCGATGTGGATGTTTCCCGTGGCACTGGCTTGCGGCAATACTTTCATCCTCAAGCCCTCCGAGCGCGACCCATCGCCATCGCTGCTGATCGCCGAGTTGCTCAAGCAGGCGGGATTGCCGGATGGGGTTTTCAATGTGGTTCAGGGCGACAAAGAAGCGGTGGATGCGCTGATCGAACATCCCGATGTGGCTGCGCTGTCCTTCGTGGGTTCGACACCGATCGCCCAGTACATTTACACGCAGGCCAGTGCGCAAGGTAAACGTGTGCAGGCACTCGGTGGCGCGAAGAACCATTTGGTGGTAATGCCCGATGCGGATCTTAATCAAGCTGTCGATGCGCTGATTGGTGCGGCTTATGGCTCCGCTGGCGAGCGCTGCATGGCGATTTCTGTCGCGGTCGCGGTTGGTGATATTGCCGATAAACTCGTGTCTCGTCTTGCCGAACGCGCAGCCGCTCTCAAAATCGGCGATGGCATGAGACCCGAATCCGAGGTGGGCCCGCTCGTAACCGGCGTGCACAAGGCGAAGGTTGAAGGCTATATCGCGCTGGGTATCGAAGAGGGCGCAACGCTGGTGACCGACGGGCGTGGCTACACCGTGCCCGGCAATGAAAATGGTTTCTTTGTCGGCGGTACGCTGTTCGACCACGTCACCCCGCAGATGAAAATTTACAGGGAAGAAATTTTTGGGCCGGTGTTGTCGGTAGTTCGTGTACGCGATTTCGCGGAAGCCGTGGCGTTGATCAACGCGCACGAATTCGGCAATGGTGTGGCGTGCTTCACGAGTGATGGCGGTGTCGCGCGAGCATTCGCGCGTCAGATTCAAATCGGTATGGTCGGCATCAATGTGCCGATTCCGGTACCGATGGCGTGGCACTCATTTGGCGGATGGAAACGTTCGTTGTTCGGCGATCATCACATCTATGGCGAAGAGGGCATTCGCTTCTACACGCGCTATAAAAGCATCATGCAGCGCTGGCCCGATAGCATCGGCAAAGGCGCTGAATTTACCATGCCTGTTGCGAAATAAATATTCGGTTGAGGTATGGCTCGATGCGCCGCGCCGTTAGTTGATCAAGTCAGCTATTGATCAAGGCAGCGCATCGAGCACGCGTATCCGGTAGACATAAGGCCAGAATTTTCCCGTAATCAACAGCGTTTGATCGCGCCCATCGAGCGCGATACCGTTGAGTACATCGGCGTGCTCGCTGCGCGTTGCCTGCGGATAAAGCGCGCTTAAATCGATGCGTGCCGTGACGTGTCCGCTGCCTGTATCAATCACCGCGATCTCATCGCTTTGCCAGATATTCGCGAGCAAGCGTGCGGGTTGCGCGGCGCGCGCGGGAATCCATTCAAGCTCGTTGAGTTTATCGATAGGCACACCGTTTTCGCGCACGTCGATGGTTTTTTCCGTGTGCAGTGTGTGCGGATCGATAAAGCGCAACGTCTCGGTACCATCGCTCATGATGAGCGCACGTTCGGTGTGAGTGAGGCCCCAGCCTTCGCCGCTATATGAAAACTCGCCGATTTTTTTCAGCGTATTTTTATCGAAAATAAAACCGCGCTGCTCACGCCATGTCAGCACATAAATCCGCTCGCCCCACAGCGTCAAACCTTCGCCAAAAACCGAATATGACAATGCCCGCTTCTGTAAAATTTTTTGCGTTTGCAGTGGCCAGGCCGCGATGTACGAGTGCCAATAGAGGCCGCTGCTTTCGTAGATGGTATCGCCGCTTAATTCCAAACCTTGCGTAAATGCAGCGTTCGGATGCGTATAGCGAGCGACGACTTCGTAGTGCAGTGTGGGTGTAGCGACGGCTTGAACTGCAATGAGCCAGCCCAGTACCAACCACGCGCAATTGCGCGTGCAGCAATGTCGCGTCGCCACTTACAGCGTGCGACTGCCGCGTTTTTCGACAAAGGCGAGCGCGCTGCGCACGGCGCTCGCTACTTTCTCTTCCATTTCCATGCTTTCCTTGGGCGAGAGATAGAACGCCATATCGACGTCGTAGCGAATGTAGCGCGGCGGCAGGTTATTGAGGGCAACACAGGCAACATCGGCAATGAAGTCGGTGCCGAACGTTTTATCGCCGATTTGTTTATGGATTTCGCCGATCACCATGTGCTCGTAATAGTTATGCACGCTATCGAGGTTGGCGGGCAGGTCGCTCAAAGAGTAGGAGGTCAGCATGTCGCAGTCCTTGAAGGCGGATCGATCGACGCCGCGTAAAATGGCGTGAGTTGGCTACTGAAGTGTAGTGACTTCGCCGAGTTCTGTCAGCGCCCGCGGATCAGATCGCGCAGGATAAAACGTGCGGGCGATAGCGCCTGTCGCAGGTCGCGCGGCAGTGGTCGCGGTTCTCCCGCGATCAATGCTGCCAGCAATTCGGCGCACAGCGGTGTCGATGTTAGGCCGCGCGAGCCATGGCCGACGTTTACGTAGAGGCCGGGAAAATAGGCGCCGGGTTCGGTGACGCGCGTCTGTGCATTTTTTGCGAGCGCGGCATAGCGCGCGCGCATGCCGTCTACATCGGCCACCGCACCTACAATCGGCAGGTAATCGGGAGTCGCGCAGCGATAGCCTGCTCGACCCTTGAGTGTGCTCTTATCGATGGTATCGGGTGTTTCCGCGAGTAACTCAGGCAGTGCGGTGTGCAACATCTGCAAATTATGGCGATGACTTTCCGCGCGCAATGCGACATCGCGCGCATCGCTGTCGTGTAAATCGAAGGTGGCGCCGATGTGTAAGCCGAGCGCATGAGGTGTCAGGTATCCCTCGTGGCAAATGACGGCGGTCGGTTGCGCGCGCAAATAGCGCGCCGGCAATTCGCTGATCTGGCCGCGAATTGTTTTCAGTGGCAATGTCGAGGTGTGCGGAAATTGTGCGGCATTTTGCGCGTTGGCGATCACAATCGCATCCGCGCTGATCGCGCCGTTGTTGGTGTCGATGCGCCAATTGTTATCGATGCAATCGAGCGTGTGGACCGCGCAATCGGTATGCACATCGATGCCGTCGTGTTGAACTAAATATTCGCAGATCGCTTTCGGTGCTAGCCAGCCAGCGCGCGAAAACCATAATGCGGGTTTTCCGATCGCGCAGCTAACCAGTTCGCTGGCGCGCTCGGCGTTCACACATTGAACCCACTCGCTTTGTTCGGAAAATGCCGCGCGCAATTGCTGCCATTGTGTTTCGTCGTCGAGCAATTGCAGCACACCGCAGAAATCGCCAAGCGCACTATTTTCGGCGACAAGCGAACGATAGAAATCGAGCGCGAATAAATAACTCGCAAGTGCGAAGCGATTCAGCGCTCCGTCTTGCGGCGATAATTTGGTATAGAGCACGCCCTGCGGATTGCCCGATGCCGCATGTGCCAGCGCCGTTTCTTTCTCCAGTAAAATCACGTCGCAATCGCGTTGCGCCAATGCGCGCGCGGTGGTCGTGCCGGCGAGACCGCCGCCGATAATGGCGACGCGTTGTCTGCGTGCGAGTTGTAGCGCGGGAGGCGAGTAGGCCCAGTATTCGATGGCGCGCAGTTTCTCATTGCGCGTGATGATAGATGCCTGCGGTTGTGTAAATTGTCCGCGCAGCATTTGTCGTTTGCTGCCGAAGCCTGGAAATTTTTCGATCGAAAACCCCGCCTCCTGCAAGCCGCGTTTGACGATGCCGGCGACGGTAAATGTTGCGAATGTCGTGCCCGGCTGACTCAGGCGAGCGATTTGCGCAAACAGCGGCGGTTGCCACATCTCGGGATTTTTTGCAGGCGCAAAGCCATCGAGAAACCACGCATCGACATGAAATGGATTATCCAAATCGGATGCCGCGCTGTCGTGCAGCGCATGCAATTGCGCGGTGGCGTCGCCGAACAACAATTGCAATGTCACATTGTCATCGATATGACGCAGATGACAATCGCGCACGCGCGGCGGGTAATGCGCGAGCAAGGTGTCGCCCAACTCGGCGAATCGGGGCCGCTGCTCGTGTTGACGCCATGGCAGGAGCGCACGCCGTAATGTTGCGGTATCGAGCGGGAATTTTTCCACGGAGACATAATGCAGGCGCCACGAGCGCGGTGCGATTTCGCGCCACAAGCGCCACGCACACAAAAAATTGAGACCCGTGCCAAACCCGGTTTCGCCGATAACAAACACACCGGAGCACGTTGGATCGAGCGCGCGCCAGCGCTCGGCTAAATGATTTTGAGCGAGGAATACGTACTCGGTTTCGGCCAAACCGTCGCCGCGCGAAAAATAAATATCGCCGAAGGTATTCGAGAGCGGTTCTTCGTTTTCATTCCACTGCAAATCGGCGGCGGGCAGCTGCCAGCAGGATGTGGATTCGGTCATCGGTCGTGCCGGAAGTGTCGGATGCGCTATTTTACGCGATCTGCGCGAAGCGGGTTGGCTAGTGCGTGCCCGCCGGTTTTGTTACGATCGCCCGGTCCTTGTGCCGATATCAATAATGATCGCTATTTTTCGCTGTCTGCTCATCGCCTTTGTGTTCAGCGGGCTCGCGTTTGCCGAGCCCGGCGTCGATGTATCTGCGCAGCGCATTCGCATCGTGCTCAAAAGCGAACCGCCGAATTTGAATAGCGTGCAGGCCACCGATGTCGTCAGCAGCTTCGTGCTCAATCACATCATGGAAGGGTTGCTCCAGTACGACGCGCGCAACGAGTTGAGCGCGGGCGTCGCTGAGCGCTGGCAATTGCGACCCGACGGCGCGACATTTTGGTTGCGCCGCGACGCGCGCTGGAGCGACGGCAAACGCGTCACCGCGCACGATTTCGTGTTCGCCTGGCAGCAGGTTGTTGCGCCGGCGTCGGCGAGTCAATACGCCTTTGCTTTATTTCCGATCAAGAATGCCGAGCGCATCAATCGCGGTGAATTACCCGCTAGCGAACTCGGCGCGCGCGCCGTCAACGATTATCAACTCGATGTGCAATTCGAGCGGCCATGCCCGTATTTCTTGGGGCTTACGGCGTTTGCGACGTATTTTCCGTTGCGCGAAGATTTTTATCGTGCGCGCGGTGCGCGTTATGCGGCGGATGTCGGCGATCTATTGTTCAACGGTCCATTCATGTTGACGCGCTGGGAGCACGGCGCGCGTCTGACGCTCGCGAAAAATCCACAGTACTGGAATGCTGCGCAAATTCGTTTGCGAGAGATCGATATTCCCTACATTACGAGCGATGCGCTGGCGGCATTCAATTTGTACGAGGAGGGCAGTGTCGCAATGGCGCAGCTCGATGCTTCGACTTTGCAGGAAGCGGTGGCGCGCAGTGCGCCCATGCAGTTATTTCAGACCGGCGGTATCTATTTTCTTGAGTTCAATTTACGCTCGGATCGCATTACCGCGAATCTCCATGTGCGGCGCGCGATCCAAGCAATTTTTTCGCCGCAGCAGTTGGTCAACAAGGTCGTGGGACTGCCCGGCAATATCGCGGCGCTGTCGCTGTTTCCGAGCACGGTGAAAGGCGAGCGCGGTTTGTTTCGCAATGAATTTCCGCCGCCGCCGGTAGCGCGCGAAGTCGCGCGCGCTCACAGCGAACTGGCGCTGGCAAAACATGAATTACATATCCGGAAATGGCCGCCATTGGTATTGCTTGCCGGCACGAGTGGCAGCGCAAAAAAGCAGGCCGAATATTTTCAACAATTGCTGCAGCGCGGACTCGGCATCCCGGTGCGTATCGATAATCAGGTTTTCAAGCAGGCGCTCGATAAAATGACGCGCGGCGATTTCGATATTGCGATGGCGGGGTGGGTGCCCGATTTCGACGATGCGATCACGTTTGGGGATTTGATGGCGAGTTGGAACGAGAATAATCGCGGACGCTATAGCAATCGCGCGTACGATGCGCTCGTTCGCGCGGCGAATGCGAGCGGCGAACAAAGCGTGCGCATGCCGCTGTTCGCGCAAATGCAAAAGCTGCTGATCGAAGATGTCCCGGTGTTGCCGACCTATGAAAGCGCGGAAATGTATGCGATCGATCCTCGCCTGCATGGCGTTGGGCGCGCACGCTTCGGCGGCGATCTCGATTTTCGTCACGCTTACGTCGAAAATCTAAAGCAGTGATGTTGAATTAAATGTGGCGATATATCGTTAGGCGATTATTGTCGGGCGCGATAACCGTATGGTTTATCGCGACCGCGACATTTTTTGCGATGCACGCGGTGCCGGGCGATCCGCTCAGCAGCGAGCGCGCGGTGAGCGCAGAAATTCGTCGCAATCTCGTCGTGAAATACGGACTCGATCAACCGTTGCCGAAACAGTACATTGTATATTTGCGCAATATGTTGAGCGGCGATTTCGGCATTTCATTTACGCAGCAGAACCGCCGCGTCAACGACATCATTCGCGAACATTTTCCGGTGTCGGCATTGCTCGGGCTGATCGCACTGCTCATCGCTATGTTCGGCGCCGTGCTGTGGGGTGCGCTATCGGCGCATTATCGCGAACGCTGGCCCGACACGATCATTATGTTGTTGGTGATCTGCGGTGTATCGGTGCCGAGTTTTGTGATCGCCGCAGTTGCGCAGTGGTTGCTATTGGCGATCCAGCGCAAATTCGGCATCGCCTTGTTGCCTGTCGCGGGTTGGGGCAGTTGGAAGCATGTGCTGTTGCCGGCGTGGGTGTTGGGCCTTGGCACGATGGCGTACATGACGCGGTTGCTGCGCGCGAACTTACTTGAAACTGCGCAGACCGACTATCTGCGTACGGCCCGCGCGAAAGGGTTGCATCCGGCGCGCATTTTTTTTCGGCATCAACTGCGCAATGCGCTACTGCCCGTGATCACCGTGCTCGGTCCGACGATTGCGGCGATTACGACGGGCGGTTTCGTCGTCGAATTAATTTTTGCGATACCGGGACTCGGACGTTATTTCGTCGAAGCCGTGCAGCAACTCGATTACACGGTGATTATGGGTACGACGGTATTTTACGGCGCATTTCTGGTGACGATGGTGTTGATCGTCGACATCGTGTACGGCATCGCCGATCCGCGCATTCGGGTGAGCCGCTAATGCCGTCCTCAATCGATCAAGCGCCGCTGATTCCCGCCGAATTATTCGAGCCCGCGCCACCGCGTGCAGTGCTTGAAGTTGCCGCGCAGCCTGCCGCGTCGTTTTGGCGGGCGCTGCTAACGCGTTTGTCGCGCGATCCGCGCGCGGTATTTGGATCACTCGTTATTGCGCTATTAATCATCGCGGCATTGTTGGGTCCGCTGCTGTGGCCGCTCGATCCCGCGCAACAAATTCTCGGCGCGGCGGGGCAGGGACCGACGCGCGCGCAGCGCGCAGAATTGGTGAGCGATGCGGCGGATGCGCCGCTCGTCGTAGCGCCAACTTCCATCGCAACGACGAGCGAGCTGCTTCCCGCGAATGCGCTCGGTTCGGTGCAGAATTTGGACATTGTCGAAGCCAACACCGAACGCGTGGAGCTGCGCTGGACAGCGCTCGCTGGCGCGTACAGTTATCGCGTTTATCGCAATACGCATCGGCCGCGCGATCGCAGCGATTTGGGCTTGCCGCTCGGTGCGACCCGGACGCGCGGTCAAATCAGTTTTAGCGATGGCTTATTGCTGCGCAATCGCGAATATTTTTACAGCGTGGTGGCGAGCGATGGCAGCGATGAGGCGCGCGAATTTGCCGTGATTGCCGTGACGCCGCAACCCGCGATCGGGATGCTCGAAGCGCAATTGCAGGGATTGATTCCTCCCGGCGATGCTGCGCAGCCATCGGAAATCGTTTTTCCAAAAACTATCGAACTTCCTGCGCATCCGCTCGGCACCGATTATCTCGGACGCGATTTGCTCGCGCGTTTGTTGCAGGGTGCGCGTGTTTCGCTATTTATCGCGACGAGTGCCGCGCTGCTTTATGTGGTGTTGGGTTTGGTGTATGGCGCGATCGCGGGATTCAACGGTGGCCGCATCGATAGCTGGCTGATGCGCATCGCCGATTTTGTCGTGGCGCTGCCGTTTTTGTTATTCATGATTTTATTGCGCGTCGCTTTCGGAGTCGCTCCGGGTGAAAGCGGTATCGCCCCTCTGGTGATTGCGCTGGTGTTGCTGAGCTGGCCATCACCGGCGCGGCTCGTGCGCGGACAGGTGTTGCAATTGCGCGAGGAAGCGTATGTGGATGCAGCGCGGCTCGCGGGTGCGGGCGACTTCTACATTATTTTTCGACATCTGTTGCCGAATATGCTCGGCGTGATTTTGGTGGCGCTGACATTTGCGATTCCGAATGCGATTTTCACCGAAGCGTTTCTGTCGTTTATCGGCATGGGCGTGACACCGCCGGCGACATCGTGGGGTGCGATGAGCAACGACGGCATGCAAAATCTTTGGGTGCATCCCGCCGAATTATTTTGGCCCGCGGCGGCTATTAGCCTCACCGTGCTTGCATTTAATTTGCTTGGCGATGCGCTGCGCGACGCGCTTGATATTAAGTACGGTGATAAAAAAACATGACGCCGTTGCTCGAATTACGCGCCTTGCATATTGCGATTCGCACACCGCGCGGCACGGTGAATGCCGTGCGCGGTGTCGATTTGTGCGTCGATTCCGGTGAAACACTGGCGCTAGTCGGTGAGTCGGGCTGTGGCAAATCGATCACGGCGCTCAGCATCGCGGGATTATTACCCGACAATGCCGCGATTGCGAGCGGCGATGTGTTATTCAACGGCGAGCGTCTGAATAGTTACAACGAAAACGAATGGAATCGCGTGCGCGGCGCGCAAATTGGTTTCGTGTTTCAAAATCCGATGTCGTCGTTCAATCCATCTATGCGTATTGGCGATCAAATCGCCGAGGTATTGCGCGCGCATCGCGCATTGTCGAAACAGCCGGCGCAACAGCGCGCCGTGCAGTTGCTCGATCGTATGCGCATCGCCAATGCCGCGGCGCGCGCGCGGCAATATCCGTTCGAAATGTCGGGCGGCATGTTGCAGCGCGCGATGATCGCGATGGCGGTGGCATGCGAACCGAAATTGTTGATCGCCGACGAGCCGACCACGGCGCTCGATGTCACTGTGCAAAAAGAGGTGCTGCAATTGCTGAATGAATTGCAGCGCGATAGCGGCATGGGCTGTCTGCTCATCACGCACGATCTCGGTATCGTTGCGCAGATCGCCGATCGTATCGCCGTAATGTACGCGGGCGAAATTATCGAGCAGGCTCCGGTCGATGCACTTTCAGTTTCACTATCTGAGCTTCAGCGCACAGCGCATCCGTATACGCGCGGCTTGCGCGCGGCGCTGCCCGATGCTCAACGCGGCGAGCTGCTGGCGATTCCGGGCACGCCGCCCGATTTATCGCAGCGGTGGAGCGGTTGCAGTTTTGCCCCGCGCTGCGCGCACGCGATGAAAATTTGTATGGCGCAACCGCCGCCCGCATTCGACGTTGACACCGAACATACCGCGCGTTGCTGGTTATTGCATCCACAAATTGCACAGCATTCTGTCGCCAATCAAAACCAGCCCGCGCGACGAGTGACACCACATGATGAATGAAGCATTGCTGCGCTGCGAAAATCTCGGTAAGCGTTTTATGTTGCCGGGGCACGCGGAGTTCTGGGCCGTGCGCGATGTGAATTTCGAAATTCGCCGCGGTGAAGCGCTCGGTCTTGTCGGCGAAAGCGGTTCGGGTAAATCGACATTGGGACGATTGCTGCTCGGTCTGCACGATAAAACGCAGGGCGATGTTTACTATCGTGTCGATGGGCGCGCTGAGCGTTTGCCGCGCGTATATCACCGCGCCGATTTTCAACGGTGGGCGGCGCATCTGCAAATGGTGTTTCAAGATCCCTATGCGACGCTGAATCCGCGTTTCAGTGTCGGCGCCAGTATTGCCGAACCGCTGTTGTTACGCCGCGCGCAAATACATTTGCGTCGAGATGAGATACAGCAACGTGTCGCGCACGCGCTGGAGCGCGTTGGTTTAACAACGGCGATGGCCGCGCGTTACCCGCACGAATTTTCGGGTGGGCAACGCCAGCGCATCGGCCTCGCGCGCGCGTTGATCGTCGAACCCGACATTTTAATTTGCGATGAGCCGGTGTCGGCGCTCGATGTATCGGTGCAGGCGCAAATCATCAATCTGCTGGCGCAGCTGCGTCGCGAAATGAATTTGACGTTGGTGTTCATTTCGCACGATTTGGCGGTGGTGCGGCATCTGTGCGATCGCGTAGCCGTGATGCAGTCGGGACGCATCGTTGAATTGGCGGCGACCGAAACGCTATTCGATAATCCGCAGCACGAGTTTACGCAGAGATTATTGTCTGCGCGCAGTTCCCTCCCCCGGCAAGGGGGGAGAGCTTAAAGGGGAAATTATTTGTTCGAGCCTTCGAGCGCGCTCTGATAAATCACGAGGTGCGCGGCGTTTTTGTCGCGGTAATCGCACAGGAAAGTCGTTTCGCCGCTCTCATTCGCCGCGAATTGCACAGGCCAATGATTGAAACCGATCACGGCCTCGTACTGGCCTGCTTCGATATTCGCGCTGCCGCGATATTGGCCATTGCCGAGCGCGCTCAGCGAAATTTTATCGTGATTGGTCGCGGCGGCGCCGGGGTGTTTCAAGTACAGCGCCAACTTAGCGTCGTCTTCATTGCGGCCCGCTTGCGCAACCAGTTGCGCGGTCGCTTGCAGCGCGTGCAACACTTCGCTCTGGCTGCTCAGCTTGACGAGCCCGTTCGCTGCGTTGCCGGTGCTCGCGGCGGCGGTTGCAGTGGCCGCTGGTTTCGGTGTTGCGGCTTGCGGTGCGGCAGCAGGTTTCGCGACAGCTTCTGCAGGATGAGGGGCCGGTGTCGCGGCTTTTGCGGCTGCGGTTTTTGCCGCAGCTGCTTCTTGCGCCGCTAGCGCGGCTTTGAGGCGTTCGATTTCTTTTTGGGCGGCTTCGGCTTCCTGTTTGGTGCGAGCGAGTTCCTGTTCCTGCTGCTGCCTCTTCGTGCGTTCATCGGCCAGCTTTTGCTGTTCCGTCTGCGCCTGTTCCGCGACTTGGTTGCTCAGATTTTTGATCTGTTGTTGCTTGCTAGCGATTTGCTGCTTGAGGCTGTCGATATCGTCTTTGAGTGTCTCGATGCCGTCGTTGGCTTTATCGAATTTCAGCTGCGCCAATTTGAGTTTGAACTCGGCGTTGCGCACCTTGCCTTCGCTGTCGGCTCCCGGCGTGGTTTTTAGCTCGGCGCGCGCGGCGTCGAGCACTTTTTGCGCAGCGGCGACATCGGCTTGTTCGGGAGAGGGTTTGTTGCGCAGCACGGTGATCTGCTGCTGTTTGGCGTTGATTTGCTGGTTGAGCGCGGCGACATCTTTTTCGAGCGCCGCTTGCTGACCGCGAATATCCTGCGCGGAACCCGCAATACTGAATGTGGCGATGATCGCAATGACACCCGCCGATCCGATTGTTCTCCAACTCATCATTACCGACAACCTCTCGGAAATTGCAACTTGTTCACCCACTGACGAAATACATCGCGCGATGTATTTCAGTGTCGCGGCGAAAACCGCACTAACGCCTTTAAAGCACAACCCGGGAAATATGGCAGATAACGTCGATTTGTCAAAACCGCCACCCATTTTTTGGATGCTGTCCGATGGATGGCGGGCGGGCGAGTGACAAATGGGGTTGGCCTCTTTAGACTGGCCCCTTCGCACTGACAGGCCGAACGACACCGATATGTCGCTGTATCACACGCAGAGTATTGCTCAAGATAAATTATTAGGCATCG
Source organism: uncultured Verrucomicrobiaceae bacterium (assembly GCA_964500675.1). Taxonomy (GTDB): domain Bacteria; phylum Pseudomonadota; class Gammaproteobacteria; order Pseudomonadales; family CAMLJR01; genus CAMLJR01. The sequence goes on from CAZCNY010000002.1 coordinate 155,888, forward strand.
CCGCGAATCTTTTAGATAAGGCATTTTTCGATACTAGTCGCGATCTGGCCAAGCGTCGCTATCAGGGGCTGGAAAAAGGCGATAGGGTATTTTTGGTCAAGCTAGCCATGGAGGATCGCAACGAGTTACAGGTCGACGTGCGGCTCGATCGCAGAGAACAGCGCAATAAACTCAACTTCAGCGCGTTTCGCGATGTGGTCGCGCAATTATTGGTCGCGGTCTCGCATCAGCTAAAAGCGCAGCAGCCGTTGCCGGTATTTTCGAGCGAAGACAAAGGACGCTGGATGTATTTGATCCCGGCCGTACAGCGCGGCGACGAACAAGACGACGTGATGGTTTTGGGACTCGATGCCCGTCGTCCCGGCCAGTTGACGTTGGAACTCATGTTTATCGATCCCACCCAGTTTCAGTCATCGGCCGCCAGCGCGGGGTAAGAGGATTCGCCATGCTCGAAACAATAATAGAGACAGCGCGTGCTAACGCCGGCATAAACTCGCGCGTCGATATCGATCAATTTGAAAATTTACTGGCGATGTTCGATGCGGCGCTGGCGAAATACGCCGATAAACCGGTGTTCAGCAGTTTGGGCTGCACACTCACGCTGCGCGAGCTCGATCGTCTGTCGCGCCGCTTCGCCGCATTTTTGCAGCAGCAGCCGCAATTGCAGCGCGGCGATCGCATCGCGATTCAGTTGCCGAATTTAATTCAGTATCCCGTGGCACTGTTCGGCGCGATGCGCGCGGGGCTGATCGTCGTGAACACCAACCCGCTGTATAGCGCGCCCGAAGTCGAGCATCAATTGAATGATGCCGGCGCCAAGGCGCTCGTGGTGCTCGCCAATTTCGCGCATGGCGCCGCCAGTATTTTGAAAAATACTGGCGTGCGCGTCGTTGTCGTCACCGAGCTGGCCGATCTGCATCCTCCGCTCAAACGCACATTGATCAATTTCGCGGCGCGCTATATCAAGCGCATGGTGCCACCGTACAGCATTCCGGGCGCTATCCGGTTTAACGCCGCGTTGCGGGCGGGCGATGTAACGAAATTGCGCGCCGCTGCGCCCCGGTCTAACGATATCGCTGTGTTGCAATACACGGGAGGCACTACCGGTGTGGCGAAAGGGGCGATGTTGAGCCACCGCAACCTCGTCGCCAATGCATTGCAGAGCAAGGCGATGTTCGACACGTACGGGCTGACCGCCGCCAACGAAGTATTTTTGCTGCCGTTGCCGCTGTATCACATTTACACGTTTACATTCAGCATGATCATGCTCAACGGCGGCAACCATTGCGTGCTGATTCCGAATCCGCGCGATCTCGGTAGTATCACTCAAGCGATGCAACAATATCCCGTCACGGGGTTTTGCGGGCTCAATACGTTGTTCGTCGCCTTGTGTCAGCGCGAAGATTTTGTTGCGCTCGATTTTCGCAGAATGAAAGTGACGATCTCGGGCGGCATGGCGCTGACCTCGGCTGCCGCGCAGAAATGGAAGCAGATCACGGGCACCGAAATTTACGAAGGTTACGGACTCACCGAAGCATCGCCCGTGGTGTCGGTGAATCCGGGCACGAACAATCAACCCGGCACCATCGGTCTGCCGCTGATCGAAACCGAAATTAAAATCCTCGACGATCAAGGCCAGGCGCTCGACATCAATCAACCGGGGGAGTTGTGCGTGAAAGGCCCGCAGGTGATGCTCGGTTATTGGCAGCGCGAGGATGAAACACGCCAAGTGCTCGATGCCGACGGTTGGTTGCGCACGGGCGATGTTGCGCTCGTGCGCGAGGATGGTTTCGTCAAAATCGTCGATCGCATTAAAGACATGATTGTGGTGTCGGGTTTCAAGGTATTTCCCGGCGAAGTCGAAGAGGTCATCAGTCATCATCCCGATGTGCTGGAATGCGCCGCGATCGGCGTGCCCGATGAGCACTCGGGCGAGGTCGTGAAAGTATTTGTGGTGCCGCGCCGTCCCGATCTGACCGAAAAGGAAATTCGCGATTTTTGTCACCAGCATTTGACGGGTTACAAGGTGCCCAAACACGTCGAGTTCCGCCAGGAATTGCCGAAATCCAATGTCGGCAAAGTGCTGCGCCGCGAATTGCGCGATGAGGCGCTCAAGGCTGCGTAAATTCCCTTATTAATTAAAGGGAGGCGGGATTTGTTTATAATCGCCATTTGCAAATTCGCGAACGACCTCGCCAGTGCCAGAAAAAAATTCACCGCCATTCAATCAGCGCGCGCGCCGCGGCGCCACAGTCCCCGCCGCGCTGGCAGCGTTGCGCGCTTCGCTTGATCGATGCTGGCAGCGCGATCGCTATGCGTTGTGGCGACGTTGGCAAACACTGGTTGAAAAGGCGCATGCGGGCAAAGCGATCGATGCTGAATTAATTATTCTGCGCGATGATCTGGCAGTCTCGTGCGCGCGCGTGCAGCAGCGTCTCGAACAGCGACCGCAAATCGAATTCGATGACGCGCTGCCGGTATCGGCGCAGCGCGAGGTAGTCGCGAATGCGATTCGCGAAAATCAAGTGGTTGTGATTGCCGGCGAAACGGGCTCGGGCAAAACCACGCAGATTCCTAAAATTTGTTTGGAGCTCGGACGCGGTGCGCGCGGTTTGATCGGGCACACGCAGCCGCGGCGCTTGGCGGCGCGCACGGTGGCGGCGCGCATCGCCGACGAGTTGCATACACCGCTCGGCGGCGCGGTCGGTTATCAGGTGCGTTTCAGCGAGAGCGTCAGTGACGCGACGTACATCAAATTGATGACCGATGGCATCTTGCTCGCGGAAATTCAAAACGATCGCTTTCTCAATCGCTACGACACACTGATCATCGACGAAGCGCACGAGCGCAGTCTCAATATCGATTTTCTGCTCGGCTATCTCAAACAATTATTGCCGCGCCGGCCCGATCTCAAAGTCATCGTGACGTCGGCGACGATCGATGTCGAAACTTTTTCTAACCACTTTAATAAGGCGCCGATTATTTCGATCGAGGGGCGCATGTTTCCGGTCGAGGTGCGCTATCGCCCGGTTGACGAATTAGTTGCCGAGCCCGATTTGCCCGCCGCGATCGATGCGGCGATCGTTGAATTGGCCAGCGCGCGCGGCGGCTTGCAAGGTGATGTGCTCGTATTTCTGCCGGGCGAGCGCGAAATTCGCGAGACGGCATTGCAGCTGCGAAAGAGTTCAGTGCCGCATCTGGACGTGATTCCGCTCTATGCGCGCTTGAGTTTGAGCGAGCAGCAGCGCGTATTCGATATCAGCAAGCGGCGCGGCACGCGCGTTGTACTCGCCACCAACGTGGCTGAAACGTCGCTCACGGTGCCGGGGATTCGCTATGTCATCGACAGCGGCTTCGCGCGCATTTCGCGCTACAGCGTGCGCTCGAAATTGCAGCGTCTGCCGATTGAGCCGATTGCAAAAGCGAGCGCGGAACAGCGCAAAGGCCGTTGCGGCCGCGTCGGTCCCGGTATTTGCGTGCGCTTGTACTCAGAGCTGGAATTTGCACAGCGGCCCGAATTCGCCGACGCGGAAATTCTGCGCACGAATTTGGCGTCGGTCATTCTGCAATTGCTCGCATTGCGGTTCGGCGCGATCGATGAATTTCCGTTTGTCGATGCGCCCGACGCGCGGCAGATCGGCGATGGTTTTTTACTGCTCGAAGAGCTGGGCGCGGTACAGGCGCGCAAAACGCTGACGCCGGTCGGTTCGCAGCTCGCGCGCTTGCCCGTCGACCCGCGTATCGCACGTATGCTGGTCGCTGCGAATCAGTGGTGTAGTTTGCGCGAAGTATTGATTGTGGCGGCGGCGTTGAGCATCCAAGATCCGCGCGAACGTCCTGCCGATAAGCAGCAGGCTGCGGATGAAATGCATCGGCGCTTTCAGCAGCCCGATTCGGATTTTCTCGCCTATATCAAACTGTGGGATTATCTCGAAGAGCGGCGCCAGATGCTCAGTCACAATCAGCTGCGCAAATTGTGCGAACGCGAGTATCTTTCGTATTTGCGCGTGCGCGAATGGCGCGATGTGCATTATCAACTCAAACTGGCGTGCGGCGAATTGGGCTGGCGCGAAAATCGCGAGGCTGCCAGTTATGAAGCTATTCACCGCGCGCTGCTTGCCGGTTTGTTGAGCCATATCGCGCAACTCGATGAGAAGCGCGAATATATCGGCGCGCGCAACCGTAAACTGCGCATTTTCCCGGGTTCGTCTCTGTTTAAAAAAAATCCGAAATGGATGATGGCGGCGGAGATTGTCGAAACTTCGCAGGTGTACGCGCGCACGGTGGCATCGATCGATCCGCTGTGGACACTCGATATCAATCCCGCGCTATTAAAACGCCGCCATAGCGAACCGCACTGGCATGCGAAAAGCGGTCGCGTGCTCGCGCTCGAAACGGTGACGCTGTACGGTTTGGTGGTGAGCGATAAACAGCGCGTGCATTTCGGCGCGATCGATCCCGCGCGGGCGCGCGAAATTTTTATTCGCAGCGCGCTCGTGGTGGGTGATTATCGTACTGGCGCCCAATTTTTCGTACACAACCGGCAGTTGGTTGCCGATATCGAAGGCATGGAGGAAAAGGCGCGCCGTCGCGATATTCTCGCCGATGAAGACGAGCTGTTCCGTTTTTACGATGAGCGTATTCCCGCCGCTATCGTCACCGCGGCGCAATTCGAGCAGTGGCGTAAACGCGAGGAGTCGCGCGAGCCGCGTGTACTGTTTATTCCTCGCGAGCGTTTGATGCGGCACGCGGCGGAAACGATTACCGAGGCGCAATTTCCCGATCGCATCGAATTGGGCGATATGCAATTGCAACTGCAATACCGTTTCGAGCCGGGGCGCGCACACGACGGTGTCAACGTCATCGTGCCGATCGCGTTATTGAACCGCGTGCCCGAGCATTATTTCGAATGGCTGGTGCCGGGACTGTTGCGCGATAAGTGCATTGCGCTGCTCAAAACCCTGCCAAAACAGTGGCGCAAACAATTCGTGCCGATTCCCGAAGCGGTTGACCGCATTCTGCCAAAGTTGTTTATGAATGAGTTGCGCGCGTGCGATCGACCGCTCACGCAAGCGCTGAGCGAATTGCTGGAGCAGGGTACGGAAAAAATTCCACCGGCTGCGTGGCGGCTCGACGAACTCGACGCGTTTTATCGCGCTAATTTTCAAGTGGTCGACAGCGATGGCGGTTTGCTTGGCGAGGGGCGCGATCTCGCCGAGTTGAAACAGCGTTTGCGCGCGCCGATGCAGCAGAGTTTGCAGCGCGAGGTCGACCATGGATTTCAGCGCGCGGCGTTGCAAAAGTGGGATTTCGGCGAGTTGCCGCAAGCGTATCGCTTCGACCAAGCCGGTGTGACGGTGACCGCGTATCCGGCGTTGGTCGACGAGCAGGATGGCGTCGCGATCAAGCTGCTCGAATCGCCGGCAGCGGCGCAACAGCAAACCGAGCGCGGGGTGATTCGTCTATTGCAATTGCAAACCGCGCCGGCATTGAAATATCTGCGCAAGGAATTGCTGCGCGGCAATCAATTGAGTTTGCAGTTTGCGGGCATCGATCAAAAACGCGAGCAATGGATTGAGGAAATTCTTGAGGCGAGTTATCGCGAACTGTTTATCGAAGGCCGCGAACTGCCGCGCAACGACATGGAATTTACCGAGCGGCTGGAGCAGGGCAGGAGCGAGGTTATCGCCGTCGCGCAGCGTTACGAGAAATTGTTGATCGAGATTGCCGAGTTGCATTCGCGTATTCGTCAATGGCAGCGGGTTAATGCGCAACCGGCATGGGCGGCGGTGTTTGCCGACGTCAACCAGCAGCTCGCGCAGTTATTTCGCCCGGGGTTTATCGCCGCTACGCCGTGGCAGTGGTTGCAGCATTATCCGCGCTACCTGCACGCGATCGTGCAACGCGTCGACAAATTGCGCGGCTTTTTCGCGCGCGATCGCGATTTGAGCCGTGAGCTGGCGCCGCTGCAAAAACAATTGCTCGATAGGTTGGATATGGACCCAGAATGCTGGCTGCTGTCGTCCGATCTGCGCCGTTATCGCTGGCTGCTCGAAGAGCTGCGCGTGTCGCTGTTCGCGCAAGGGCTGCGCACGCTGGAGCCGGTATCGGTAAAACGCTTGCGCGATTTGTGGCGGCAAATCGACAGCGAGCTCGCCGCAAAAAAATAGCTGCTATGTTTGATGATGCTTGCGGTTGACGGCACTTGCCGCAGCTTTTTAAACCGGATGCAATTCCGCTATAGTGCGACCGCCGCATTGTGGTTTAAACCAGGTAGTTAAAACCGAGTAGTTAAAACTTAGCAGCTACGACTATTTCCTCTTCGAATTGTCAGGCATTGGCCCGGTTGGGCGTTTGAATTGTTGGAGAAGAACCGCGTGAAGACCGCGATTAAAATTTTGGCCTTAACGTCCATGGCGACAGTATCTGCGTGGACTTTCGCGGCGGAAACGCAGGCCGCGAATCCCGACCCTTGGGAATTTTTCAATCGCAAAATTTTTGTGTTCAACGATTTTCTCGATCGCTATTTTCTCAAGCCGGTCGCCAAGGGGTATGACACGGTTGCGCCGCAATTTCTCGAGGACGGTGTGCATCGTATGTTTAGTAACGTTGGCGAAATTGGCAATACGCTGAACAGTCTGCTGCAAGCCAAATTTAAAAACACGGCGGAAAGCGGCGGCCGTTTTGTGGTGAACAGCACAATCGGACTGCTCGGCTTCTTCGATGTTGCGAGCAAGATGGGCATACAAGAGCACGACGAGGATTTCGGACAAACGCTTGGGTACTGGGGTGTGCATTCAGGGCCCTATCTGGTCGTGCCTTTTTTTGGGCCACGCACGGTGCGCGACGGTTTCGGTTCGATCGCGGATTCCTATACCGATCCGATATCGCTCACGGTCGATCACATTCCAACGCGCAACGAGGTTCTCGGCGGCCGTGTGATCGATACGCGCGTGCAGCTGTTGAAAGCAGAAGAGTTGATCAGCGGCGATCGCTATATCTTCATACGCGATGCGTATTTGCAACGCCGACAATTTTTGATTGACGATGGGGTGGTGAAGGACAGCTTTGGCGGCGACGATTTTATGGATGATGACAGCGACGACGGGAGCGGAGCATCGAGGCAAGATCACTCAGTGCCGGCAACCCCGCAAGATAAACCGGCACCGCCCAAATCCGAGTGATGTGGGCGGCGAGGTTTCAGTCGTGAATGGCGTTCAGCGATAGGCCCAAAATGAAACCGGAAGGGTTGACGGGATCGACCCGCACGACTTCGCCCGTAGCGCGAAACGGCAGCAATTTGTCGCCTTCCTGCTGGATGAAAATCTCCACGGTGGTACCCAGCGCGAGTGCTCGCTCGGTTTGAATCAGCACGCCTGAGCCACTCAGATCCTTGCAGCGCGCGGTAAATTTTTCGTTGCCCGCTTTGATCTCGACGGGGGTGTTGATTTTCATCCGGATGAAATTGCGTTTCTCGTTATAGGCGCGGTGTTCCAGTACCATCGTCGGCACCTCCCCTCTGCATCGTTATCTGAAATGGTTGTTTGCAAGATATGAACGATACAAGGATAGCCGCAGCGCTCGACGCGCACCAGTGCCTGAGTCACAGCTGATGATGTTAAAGTGGACTTCGTGTCAGATTGTTCTGAAAACACCGGGTCAAATTGTTCTAAAAACGCCAGGTTAAAGCTCTTGCATGCGTAGGGCTAACGGCGTAGTGTTGCCGCCTCGATTAAATCGTGCCCAGCTAAGTTATGCCGCAGGTGCCGTTGCAAGGTCAGTGTTATGTCCCGTGAGCGCAATCGTCTATTGCTGATTGATGATGATGCGGCGGTGCGCGACAGTATGGCGGCGTATCTGCAGGAGCTCGGATACTGCGTCGAACAAGCCGGCGACGCTCGCCGCAGCCTCGAAATGTTCGAGCAGGACCCGCCTGATACTGTGCTCCTCGATCTCAAACTTCCCGATATGAATGGCCTGCAAGTCCTCAAGACACTGCGCCAGCATCCTGCCAATGTACCGGTCATTGTGATTTCGGGCTCCGGCGTGACCAACGATGTGGTGCAGGCATTGCGCTACGGCGCCAGCGATTACCTGATCAAGCCGATTACCGATATGGAAGTGCTGGAGCACGCGGTGGCGCGCAGTCTGGAGCAAAATCGTCTGCAGCGCGAAAATTTGCGTTACCGCGAGCAGCTGGAGAGCGCCAATCGCGAGCTACAGCAGAGCCTCAGCGCACTGCAGCAGGATCAGCAGGCGGGCCGCCATGTTCAGCTCAAAATGTTTCCGGCGCGGCCGCTGGCGCAGGGCGACTATCACGTCAGCCACAAGATATTGCCGTCGTTATTTTTGTCCGGTGACTTCGTCGACTACTTTACGGTCGGCGAACACAGCATCGTATTTTTTATCGCCGATGTGTCGGGGCACGGCGCATCGTCGGCGTTTCTCACGGTGCTGCTGAAAAATTTATTCGCGCGCAAGCGCAGCGACTTCGGGCGCTGGGATGATCGCACCGTGCTGTCGCCGGCCGCCATGTTGACGCAGGCCAATCGCGAATTGCTCGCGACCGAAATCGGCAAGCATGCGACGCTCTGCGTCGGCGTGCTCGATACTGCGAAAAACATGCTGCTGCACAGCGTCGCGGGTCATCTGCCCGCGCCGATCCTGTGGTCGGAAGAGAGCTGTGCCTATCTCAAAGGCGATAACCCGCCGATCGGGCTGTTCGAGGATGCCGAGTACACCGAGCAGCGCATACAGCTGCCAGCGCGCTTTGTGTTGACGCTGTTTTCCGATGGCATTCTTGAGACCATCGATGGCGAGGGTCTGTTGGCCAAGGAGGATGCGCTGCTGCGTACTGCGCGCGGCGGCTACGGCACGATGGAAGCGCTAGTCGACGCGCTGGGGCTGCAGAAGGTCAAAGAGGCCCCGGACGATATTGCCCTATTGCTGGTATCAAAAGGTTAGTGGTGTTGATCACCTGGGGGTAAGTTCTATGCAGCCAGGCAAGATACTGATTGCGCAACAGAGCGGTGCCTTCGTCATCAAGTTGACTGGCGATGTGCGCTTGACGTTCTGTTCCGCGCTCGACGAATTCTTCGAGCGCATGTTTGCAACCCCCCATTTTGTCAGCGTGATCGTCGATCTGTGCGAGGCTGAAAATATTGATAGCACCACACTCGGTCAGCTCGCGAAACTTGCCATCACCGCCAAGCGCACTTACAACTTCGTCCCCGTCGTGCTTTCCACCAATCCGAATATCACGCGTATTTTGCGCTCGATGGGTTTCGACCGCGTCTTCGATATTCGTCAGCAGCGCCCCGACAGCGAAGCTAAACTCGCCGAATTGCCCGCCGTGGCCGGCAACGAAGGCGCAGTGCGCGAAAAGGTGCTCGATGCGCATCGCGTGTTGATGGGAATGAACGAGAACAATCGCGCGCAGTTCAAGGAGTTGGTTTGCGCGCTTGAATCCACCCGTTAGATTTGGCCGGCGGCCTCCAGCTTCGCTTTGATCTCAAGTTTTGCTTTGACCAGCAGCGAGTGCGGCAAATAAATTAAATCCGCAATTTTGCGAATCATGTGATCTTCGTATTTGTCGAGATGGCCATCGGCAAACGCCACGCGCCAGCACTCGCGCACCAGTTTATATTTTTGCTCTTCGCTGCACTGCTCGTTGATCACGTGTGTGAAATCGTACAGTGACGGCGCGTTGGCGCTCGCAACATTCGCGTCTCTCAGCAATTCGTCGATGGCCGCCTTGTCGAGTCCGTAAGTGGTACGAATTGCGGCGATAATCGCGTCTTCTTCGCGCGCATCGCACTGGTGGTCGGCTTTACTGATTTCGAGGAGCAGCGCCGCGCTCGCGAGCTGCAAATCGCGCTCGCTGGGCGGCGAGTTGCGATCGTAATCCGCAAATAAGGCTTTGAGTTTTTGCAGCATCGGTTAGCTCCGGTTTAGAAGAATCGGGCTCGACTCATTTGGCGCTAAGCTGCGCCTCAAGTGTCTGCTGATCCTCGGCGAATTTGCGAATGCCCTCGGCGAGCTTTTCGGTGGCCATGGCGTCTTCGTTCATTGTGTAGCGGAAGCTCGCTTCGCTGTCGTGCTGCGCGGAAATTGCGGCTCCGGTGTTGCTTGCATCGAGTTTGCGTATCAGTTCGCCGTTATCGTTTTCCAATGCCTGCAACAGTGGCGGGCTGATGGTGAGGCGATCGCAGCCCGCCAATTGTTCGATCTCGCCGGTGTTGCGAAAACTCGCGCCCATCACGATGGTTTTGTAATCGTGCTGTTTGTAGTAATTGAAAATACGGGTCACGGAAATAACGCCGGGATCTTCTTCTGACGCATACGATGTACGCCCCGTGCTTTTCAAATACCAATCGAGAATGCGGCCGACGAAGGGCGATATCAATGTGACGCCGGCATCGGCGCACGCCGCCGCCTGCGCGAAGCCGAACAGCAGCGTGAGGTTGCAATTGATGGCTTCTTTTTCGAGAACTTCCGCCGCGCGAATGCCTTCCCATGTCGAGGCGATTTTTATCAATACGCGCGAACGATCGACGCAGGCCTGTGCATAGAGATCGATCAAGCGTCGCGCTTTTTCGATCATCGCGCGCGTATCGAACGACAGGCGTGCGTCGACTTCAGTGGAAACCCGCCCCGGAATAATGCGCAAAATCTCAACGCCGATCGCAACGGCGAGTTTATCGACACACGCGCCGAGTTGTTGTGCGCGCGTGCCAGATTGTTGCGCAGCCCAGTTTTTTGCCTGTTGCACGAGCGGTTGATACGCGGGCAGAGCGGCGGCTTTCAACAGCAGCGAAGGGTTGGTGGTGGCATCGAGCGGGCGGAAGCGTTTCATCGCGTCGATATCGCCGGTGTCGGCGACCACGGCTGTCATTTGTTTCAGTTGCTCTAGCTTGTTCTTCGCGTGTGAAATGTTCGTCATTGTGCAATTCTCATTTTTCCATCGGCGAATACGGGTTCAACCGCAGCCAACGCCGTCAACAACACATCGATGCCGGCATCGCGTCGATGCGCGCGTTCGCTCAAAATGCGCCGGAATTGCCGCGCGCCGGGTTCGCCCTGATACAGCCCCAAAATATGCCGTGTGATGTGATGCAGTGTTGCGCCATGTTGCATCTCAGCTTCGATGTAGGGTAGCAGACCTTCGATGACTTGCGCTCGCGTCGGCACGGGCGCATTCGCATCGAACAAATCGCGATCGACCGTGCTCAGTAAATAGGGATTGTGGTACGCCGCGCGCCCGAGCATGACGCCGTCCACCTGTGGTAAGGCACGGTCTACCTGTGGCAAAACACCATCGATTTTTGGCAAGACACTACCGGTTAGTTGCAAATGTTCGCGGCACGCGGCGATATTTTCGATGCCGCCGTTGATCACGATATTCAATTGTGGAAATTCGCGCTTCAAGCGATACACCTCGGCGTAGCGCAGCGGTGGAATTTCGCGATTCTCTTTCGGGCTCAAACCGCTGAGCCATGCTTTGCGCGCATGCACGATAAATGTCGAGCATCCCGTCGCTGCAATCGAGGCGACGAAGTGCGCCATTTCCTCGTAGCTGTCATTGTTGTCGATGCCGATGCGATGCTTCACTGTCACCGGCAATGAACCGGCGTCTTGCATCGCCTTGACGTAATCGGCCACGCGTTGCGGCTGCGCCATCAAGCATGCGCCGAACGCGCCGTTCTGCACACGATCGGACGGGCAGCCACAATTCAGATTGACCTCGTCGTAGCCGTGTTGTTCCGCGAGTTTCGCGCATGCGGCTAAATCGGTGGGATCGCTGCCGCCCAACTGCAGCGCAAGCGGGTGCTCGCTCGTATCGAAACGCAAAAAGCGCGCGGCCGCGCCATGCAGCAGCGCACCGGTCGTTATCATCTCGGTGTAGAGCCGCGCGTTTTTGGTCAGCAGCCGCCAGAAATACCTCGCGTGTCTATCCGACCAGTCAATCATCGGGGCGATGCAGAAACGATGTGTATTCAATGGCCCTATCATTTCAATCTTCGAGCAGTTTGCTGCGCAATTCGCGTTGCATATTTGCGTCTACGCGCAAGGCATCGCGCAGATAATCGTCGAGCGAGCCATATTCCGCGTGCACCGCGTCGAAGGCACCGCGCAGATATTCGGGGCGCACTTCGAGCACGGGGCGCATGATCGGGTCGGGTAAATCGACTGCGTATTTTCTGCGCACGACAGCCATTTCGCGCGCGATCGGAAAATATTTTTGCGTGAGCAAATAATCGTGCAGCAAGGTTTCTTCCGGCACGCCGAGCGCAGCCAGGATTAATGCAGCGCCAAACCCCGTGCGATCTTTTCCCGCTGCGCAGTGAATCAGGGTGCCGCTGTCGTGCTCGGCGAGCAATGCGAATAATTTGCGGTAGGCATCCTGTTGTTTGAGTGCGAGATCGCGATTGATGTCGATCATCACGCGCACCATTTCTTCCGGGTCTGCGTCTCCGCGCGCACTGCGTCGTGAAAATATATTCGAGGCACTGCCGGGCATGATCGGCAGATTTTCGATGCGCGGGTTGTGGTGCGGCGCGTAGCGATTCGGCGTGCGTTCGCTTTCTTGAACCTCGCGAAAATCGCACACGAGACCGATATCGAGTGCAGCGGTAATATCGAGATCGCTGTCGCTGAGTTGGTTCAAATGTCCCGAGCGGTAAAGCACACCCCAACGCACGCGGCGATTATCGCGCGTGGTGTAGCCGCCGAAATCGCGGAAATTCGGCGTGCCTTGCAAAGCGAGGCGCCGCTCGGCCAGCATGAGCTCTTCACCGTTGTCGAATTGCACGCGAAAAAAATGGCGCGCGGCGGGTTCGAGATCGAAAATATCGGCACAGCCGCTGGCGTTGTCGATCACGGCCGCTGCGGTCAGCGTATGGGGCGCGCTGCCCGCTGCAATCGCCGCAATGCGCACGTCGGCTTGCGGTTGCCAGCGCAGCCGATAGCGGTGCTCGGCTACGCGCTCCAAGTCGAACTGTTCTGTCGCTAACATCGGGTCGGTCTCAAAACATGCCGGTGCGGCCGGCAAAATTACCATGTTTTGTGCCGGTCTTGCCTGTTTACAAGGGCGGGGATGTGGCGAAGGGTGGTCGCGGGTGGGGGCGGTCCGTATAATCGCTGCCCTCGTTTCTCGATCCGCAAGCACAGGAATTCCATGACTGTTCGCACCCGCATAGCGCCTTCGCCCACGGGCGATCCCCACGTTGGCACGGCCTATATCGCATTGTTCAATCTGTGTTTTGCGCGCGCGCACGGCGGTCAATTTATTTTGCGCATCGAGGACACCGATCGCGTGCGCTCGACGGCGGCTTCCGAGCAGGCGATTCTCGATTCTCTGCGCTGGCTCGGCCTGAGCTGGGACGAAGGTCCCGATATCGGCGGCCCATACGGTCCGTATCGGCAGAGCGAGCGCGGCGAAATTTATCGCGAGCACTGTGATCGTCTGCTCGAAGCGGGTCACGCCTTTCGCTGTTTTTGCAGCAGCGAGCGCCTCGATGCATTGCGCGCCGAGCAAATGGCGCAGCAGCAGCCGGTCGGTTACTACGGTCATTGTCTGCATTTGACGCAGGACGAAATTTCGCGGCGTCTCGCGAATAACGAGTCGCATGTGGTGCGCATGAAAGTGCCGCGCGAGGGCACCTGCGTCATCGCTGATTTATTGCGCGGCGAAATTTCGATCGAATGGGCGCAGGTCGATATGCAGGTGTTGCTCAAGGCCGATGGCATGCCGACGTATCATCTCGCCAACGTCATCGACGATCACCTCATGCAGATCACGCATGTGATTCGCGGCGAGGAGTGGATTTCATCGGCGCCGAAACACAAATTGCTGTATGAGTATTTCGGCTGGGATATGCCGCAGCTCTGTCATCTGCCGCTGCTGCGCAATCCCGACAAAAGCAAACTCAGCAAACGCAAAAATCCGACGAGCATTTTGTATTATCAGCGCATGGGATTTTTGCCCGAGGCGCTGCTCAATTATCTCGGCCGCATGGGTTGGTCGATGCCCGATGAACGCGAGAAATTCACACTCGACGAAATGCTGCAAAATTTCGATCTGCAACGCGTGAGTCTCGGCGGTCCGATTTTCGATTTGGAAAAATTGCGCTGGCTCAACGGCACGTGGTTGCGCGAAAACCTGAGCGTCGAACAACTCGCCGATCGCTTGCACGCGTGGGCGTTCAATCGCGATTTGCTGCTGAAGATTTTACCGCTCGCACAAACGCGCATCGAAACGCTGAGCGATTTCGCGCCGCTCGCGAGTTTTTTTGTGTCGGGCATGCTGCCGTTGACGCCGACGAGTTTCGATAACAAAGATTTTTCCGCGGAGCGTTTGCCCGAGGTGTTGCAATTCGTGCTGTGGCGCCTCGAAGCCTTGCAGGATTGGCAGCGCGATCGCATCTTTGCCGAAATGAAACAGCTGGCCGATGCGCTCCAGCTCAAAATCAAAACGCTGCTGGCACCGCTGTTCGTCGCGATTTCCGGCAGCGCGTCATCGGTATCGGTGATCGATGCGATGGCGATCATCGGCCCCGACATGAGCCGCGCGCGTCTGCGCCACGCCGTCGAGGTGCTTGGCGGCGTCTCCAAAAAGCGGCTAAAAACGCTCGAAAAAGAGTATGCCGAGCTGTCGAGAGCTAATTCGCCGCAGGAATGAGGCGGCGCAATTTGACACTCGGAAGGGCGCTCATTATGATGCCGTCCTCCGCAATTACGGGGCTATAGCTCAGCTGGGAGAGCGCTACAATGGCATTGTAGAGGTCAGCGGTTCGATCCCGCTTAGCTCCACCATTTACAAGTCCAGCAACATCCAAGAAAGTCCACAAAGCCCGCAGAAATGCGGGTTTTTTGTTTGTGCATAGTCCAAAGTTGTCTAGGGAGAACCATAGACAACCGCCCCGAATTGGGGGTACAAATGGGGGTATCTAGCCCGTTACCCCAGTCGATACCCCCAAACATGCCTTTAACCGACCCGGCAGTACGGCAAGCGAAGCCGAAAGAAAAAGATTACAAACTGTCCGACGAAAAAGGGTTGTTCCTGCTCGTCAAGACTAACGGCTCAAAATACTGGCGGCTCAAATATCGCTATCTCGGTAGCGAGAAATTATTGGCGCTTGGGGTTTATCCCGATGTGAAGTTGGCCGGGGCGAGGCTCAAGGCAAACGATGCTCGTCACCAGTTGCTCGATGGGGTTGATCCCGGTGAGCTGCGTAAACTCAAGAAAGCCGCAAAGTATGAAGCCGCCGAAAACAGCTTTCGTGCTGTCGGTTTGGAATGGTTCGCCAAGCAAAAATTAAAATGGTCGGAAGCCCACTCAGCCAAAACGCTATGGATGCTCGAAAAGAATTTGTTTCCGTGGCTGGGTGATCGCCCTATCTCTGAAATCAAATCCCCTGAATTGCTCGCGACATTGCGTCGCATAGAAAGTCGTGGCGCGCACGATACGGCGCAGAGAGCCAAGCAGGTAGCGGGACAGGTGTTTCGCTTCGCTGTCGCCACGGGAAGGGCAGAGCGCGACCCTTCGCAGGATTTACGCGGCGCGCTCGCGCCTGCGATTAAAACGCACCTAGCCGCGATTACCGACCCCAAAGAAGTTGGCCCGCTGTTGCAGGCTATCGACGGCTTTTGCGGCACTCCCGTTGTGCGCGCTGCACTGCGCTTGTCGCCTTTGCTATTTGTTCGTCCCGGCGAGCTGCGGCACATGGAATGGGCGGAAATCAATTGGGAGGAGGCGCGTTGGGAAATTCCCGCCGAGAAAATGAAATTGCGCCTGCCGCATATTGTGCCGCTGTGCTCGCAAGCGTTAGAGATATTGCGCGAGCTACAACCGCTCACAGGGCGCGGTAAATATGTTTTCCCCGGTGCGCGTGGTGCGAGCCGTCCGCTCAGCGAAAATGCCGTGCGCGTTGCTTTACGCACGCTCGGTTTCACCAATGAACAAATGACCCCGCACGGCTTTCGCGCAATGGCGCGCACCATTCTTGATGAGGTGTTGGGTTATCGCGTCGATTGGATCGAACATCAATTAGCGCACGCGGTGAAAGATGCGAACGGCAGAGCCTATAACCGCACGTCGCATTTGAAAGACCGCAAAAAAATGATGCAGGGCTGGGCGGATTACCTCGATAGCTTGAAAGCGGGTAATGTAATTGCAGTGGATTTCGCGAGAAATTAACTAACCAAGTTTGCAGCGCCTAGATCGGCCAATCGAAAACGGGTTTCCCTGACCCGCTGGCGCTGCGATCAAAAATTAAGGGAGGCACTTTAGGAGTGGGCTGTGATGATTGAAAATGATGCTGACTCGATTATCGAGTGCATCGAATTGGCGAAATCCGGAAGTCGAGAGAGAGCATTCGAGATTCTTGAGGAGATTGTTTTTTCAATAACGAACAATGAAGTTCCTAATTGGATATTTTTGAAATATTTGGCTAATTGTTTGGAGCCGATTTTAGAGGATGGCGTTGATGCAAACGAGGCCTTAAACATTAAGCGGAAAAGGGGAGAAAAGCATTCGCGCAAGACTTTGGATCGTGACAGGATGATCGCATATCGAATTAAAATGTATCAGGCCTACGATGAATCAACAATTGAAGCAGCTATGGAGAAGGCCAGATTAAATGATTATCCCGATGTGGGCGAAGAGGTTATAAGAAAAGCATATTTACGACATCGGGCGTGGGCCGATAAATTCGCATCCAAATACGGGTTTTGAATTTCAAAAAGTCAAGTGAGGAACATCGCCGATATTTCCCCCTCCTTTGCCTGCGGTTGCCTCGTCAACATAGTAGCCACATTCCACAAGTGCCTACTGGAGGCAGCGTATGGCTACCAACGAAACGCGAGCGGCAATCCCGCAACTCGCAATAAGCAAACCTAATTCACCACTCTCAACCATTCCCGGCGACTGCGTTCTGCGTTTCGCTGAAGTTCGCCAAAAGACCGGCCTTTGTCGTGCGCATGTTCACGCACTCGCTGCACAAGGTCGCTTTCTTGGCCTACAAAAAAATTATTTAACTTTACGACGACGGGTAGCGCCCGCTAATCCAATCAATCCAGAGCCGAACAACCACGCTGTTGTTGGGATTGGAGTAGTTGTCGGGGGTGGCGGGCAGGACGGGCCATCGAAAACAGCCGAGCAAACATATAGTGGTACTTGAATATATTCAGTTTGATGGGTGTTAGAGTTGTAACTCGCCCCTAGCAGGGTCCATGTATAAAGCTCACCGCCTGTGAAGTTGAATGCGCTGCCACTGGAGTTTTGAGGTGTGCCGCCAAAATTGATGTTATTAAACAGCGGGCCGGTTACATTGAGACCAGCGCACGCACTGCCCGTGTTGTCCGAGCAGTTAGAAGAGCTGGAATCTGGAAGATTTAGGTAACCCAATCCAGTCGTCGGATCCATGGTAAAAGTCTGCGATAGATAGTGGACTGTAGTGTTCAAGCCGGGAAGATCGATCTCACCGCCCACATTGCCCGATTTTGCACCATCGTCGTAGGTTCCGACGTAGTTGATAATGAAGTCGCCGTTCGTTGATGCCAAAGGCGTGTCCGTGGACATCGCGATATTCCACACAGTCGCATTGGCCGCGCCGGCGACGGTAGCCAGTGCAGATACCGCCACAAGAGTTTTGATCGCTTTCATAACAATTTCCTCGAGGTTGCTCGAGAAAGTTGGTGGTCCGACTATCTTGCCGATAGCGTATTCAAAAGCGCTTACACCTCGACCGCGGCTTTTTTATAGTTATCACAAGATTCGTAGCGTTCCGTCCCAGGTTCACTTCGGTTGAGACTTTTCCAGCTTTCCCTGTGGTTTGTGAGTTTTAATTATGCCGCTGCACTTAGTTCGGTTACAGAGCGCCAATAGATACCGCAATTGTGGCAAGAATGCAAACTCGTTTAGGCTGGGGGTTGTAGACTTGCACGTTTCTTAGGGTAGAGATTTTTACGATGGAAAAAGATCGTCTGGAAGCTTTCAGCGATGGTGTGTTGGCCATCATCATCACCATCATGGTGTTGGAATTGAAGGTGCCGCACGGTGAGGATATTGCGGCGTTGCTGCCGTTGTGGCCGATCGCGCTGAGTTATTTATTCAGCTTCGTCTATATCGGCATTTATTGGAATAATCATCATCACATGTTCAAGGCCGCGATGCGAATCAACGGCTCGATTCTGTGGTGGAATCTGCACTTGCTATTCTGGTTGTCGCTGTTGCCATTTACCACGGGCTGGATGGGAGAAAATCATTTCGCGCGTTGGCCGGTCATGCTGTACGGTTTGAATCTCTTAATTTGCGCCATCGCCTATTATATTTTGCAAACCAGTTTGGTGCGCTATCAAGGCGCGGATAGTTTGCTTGCGCGCGCGATCGGGCGCGATTTGAAAGGTAAGATTTCGCCGCTTTTATATTTGCTGGGAATTTTTGCGATATGGCTCGACAAGCCCTATGTCGGAATGATTTTTTTTACGGGCGTTGCACTCATGTGGTTGGTGCCCGATCGCCGTGTCGAGAGATTGCTGGATTCGCAAGCACCGTGACGATGTGACGGCTCGGTGCCTACCGCGCTTTCAAACCGAGATTGCCTGCGTGCAAGCGCAGCCGCAGTGAATTTTGATAGTACGCTACGGTTTGATATTGCCCGATAAGGATCGGCAATTCGATCAGTTGTTTGTCGTCGAAATATTTCGCCAGAATCGTCCAGGTTGCATCGGCGATCATCGCGTTTTCATACAGATCTTCCGTCGCGCGCAGAATTGCCTGCTCGCGTTCATTCCAGCCCGGTGCGTTGGAACCATGCGTGATGCGCTCGATTTCTTCGCTGCTGATCCCCAGCGTTTTAGCCACATGGACATGTTCGCCCCATTCATACGGCGCCTGACACAACCAGCCGATGCGCAGGACGGCCAATTCGCGATCGCGCGCGGACAGCGCTCCCTGACCTAGCAGTTGAATGCCGATGTCTGTTTGACGCGCGAACAGATCGGGATGTCGCAGCATGGTGCGCACGATTTCGGGGAGATTCGCGACCTGCGCCGCCATACTGTCCGCGGACGTACCCGCGGCATGATCAGACATTAAATCCGTCAGCGTTTCCTTTTGCCGGGCTTCGATGGCGGCATTTACCGCAATCATGCGTGTGATAATGCTCAAGAGATCGTCGGATAATTCCTCGACGTTTAGCGGTTGAATGCGCGGTCCGTCGCCCAGCACGAGTGCCTCGCGCCGCGCGGGATCGCTCCTGCTTAACGCGTGCGCGCCGCTCAACTCGCGCGTGAAAATACTGTCGCCCGCATTCGGTGGCGTGTTGTTTGACTGCGTGTTGTTTGGTTGAGTCTTGTTTGGCTGAGTGTTGTTGGTCATGGCTACAACCTGAAATCCGTGCAAGGATATCTTGCGTCGCACGTCGATTGTAAATGATCTGCCGTTGGCATCGGTGCGCAACATCATTAAATCGGGGTCATATTGAGCGCAGCCGATCCGATTGCAACAATGGCTATGGGATGATCGCGATGCGGTGCTGGCAAAGTTGCTTTGCGTTTATAAGTCGCCTTGCGTTTATAAATTGTGCGAGGTAATGAACCTATCGGGAAGCTATCGACTCCAACACTAACCGAACATGAACACACCGCAAGGATAATGCGCTTTGTATTTTAGAGTTGACTCGAATTTTAGCGTTGACTCGAATGCGCAGAAAAGACCCCCGTGTTTGCGGGGCCTTTTATTTCGGGAGACATCGGGCATGACTAAAACCATCGATCGAAATTCGCAGTCGCGCGATCAAGATAATTCGCACAATCCACGCAATCCGCACAATCCACGTAATCCGCACAACGACCCAGCTAAGCCGAGCAAACAAAAAAAAACCAAAAAGCCGCGCGTGGTGTTAGCGCTGCAAGGCGGCGGCGCGCTCGGCGCGTATCAAGCGGGGGTTTATCAAGCGCTGCATGAAAATGAACTCGTACCCGACTGGGTTGTCGGTACCTCTATCGGCGCCGTCAATGCTGCATTGATCGCGGGCAACGCCTACGATCAGCGTCTGCCGCGATTACAGGAATTCTGGCAAAACGTTTCGCAGCACGATGTGTTGCAACTCGATTTGCTGCCCGATATCGGCAACGTCGCCGATTGGGCGCAGCGCGTCAATGTCTGGAGCGCCACCGCGCGCGCGATGACGCAGGGCATACCTGGATTTTTTTCGCCGCGCTTATTCAATCCCTTTGCGCTCGGTCTGGCGGTGAACCCCGAGCGCGCGAGTTTTTACGATACGTCGCCGCTAGCGGCGACGCTGCGCCGCTGTGTCGACATCGAGCGTATCAATGCGCGCGATGCGATGCGGCTCACGGTCAGCGCGGTGCAAGTGACGACCGCGGAGTTGGTGAATTTTGACAGCAAACATCAGCCGCTCGGCATTGAACACATTTTAGCGAGCGGCGCGATTCCACCGGGTTTTCCACCCGTGCGCATCGACGGTAAATTGTATTGGGATGGCGGCCTGTATTCGAATACGCCGCTCGAAACCGTGCTCGATGACAGCCCGCGCGTCGATACGCTGTGTTTCATGGTGGATTTATGGTTTTCCGAAGGGCGCGAGCCGGAGACTTACGATCACGTGCAGGCGCGACAAAAAGCCGTGATGTTTGCATCGCGTTCCAAGCGTCACATCGATGCGTTCAACGAGAAACACGCATTGCGGCGCCAGTTGCACGCGCTGTACGAAAAACTGCCGCCGGCATTGCAGACCGATCCAGAAATTAAAAAACTCAGTGCGTCGGGTTGCGGCACATCGATGCATGTTGTGCGTTTGCAATATCCGGGCAACGATTGGTACACGTCATCGAAGGATATTAATTTTTCGGCGGGATCGATCGAATGGCGCTGGCAGCAGGGTTACAACGATGCACTGCACGCGCTGAAGGAAGCGAGCTGGCAGGAGCCGTATTTGCCCGATCACGGCATCATCGTGCACGACGTATTCTCTGGTCAAACAGCGGATGAAGAGAGCAATGAGGTATCCGCGAAGTCATCCGTCGAACCTTGCGCGGATGATGAAGGCGCGCGTGCGTTAGTGCACTGAAAAAACTGGTGCAGTGAAAAACTGACGCACTGAAAAAAAACTTTCGACGCAAGAGGGCAAGAGCATGAGACTAAAAGACAAAGTAGCAGTGATCACGGGCGCCGCGAGCGGCATCGGTCTGGAAATCGCGCACGTCTATGCGCGCGAGGGCGCTAAAGTCTGCATCGCGGATTTATCGCTCGATGCGGGGCAGAGCTCTGTCGCGGCATTGGAGAAGGCCGGCGGCCGCGCGATGGCGGTGGCGATGGATGTCGCCGATGAGCAGGCGGTGGAAGCGGGCTTCGAAAAAATGACGCAGACATTCGGTGTTCCCGATATTTTAATCAGCAACGCGGGCATTCAACATATCAATCCGATCGAAAATGTGGCGCTCAAGGATTGGCGCCGCATGATCGCGATTCATTTGGATGGTGCCTTTCTCACTACGCGCGCATTTTTGCAGCGCGTTTATCCGAGCAAGCGCGGCGGCACGGTCATTTACATGGGCTCGGTACATTCGCACGAAGCGTCGTTATTGAAAGCGCCTTATGTCACCGCCAAACACGGCTTGCTAGGGCTGTGCAAAGTGCTGGCGAAAGAAGGCGCTAAACACAACGTACGGGCGAATGTGATTTGTCCGGGTTTCGTGCGCACGCCGCTGGTCGAAAGACAGATTCCCGAGCAGGCGAAAGAGCTGGGTATGAGCGAGGATGATGTGATTAAGAAGGTCATGCTTAAGGAAACGGTGGATGGCGAATTCACCACGACCGACGATGTGGCGGAAGTCGCGGTATTTCTCGCCGCGTTTCCCACCAATGTGTTGACCGGACAGTCGATCGTCGTGAGCCACGGCTGGCACATGCAATAACGATTCATCCGCAGCGCAAGGATTCGCAGCGTACAAGGCAGTCGTATCCGCTATTCGCTAATTCCACAAAAGCTTCTATCGTATAAATTATCGCCCCGCATGCGCGGGGCTTAATTTTGGCTAGATAATTTTCATTGTATGTGGAAGCGTTGGCTGGTTGCGCTCGTTATCGCGTGGGGTACTTATTCATCGTGGCAGCAGCGACCGCTGCATCGCGGCGCGGGTGTCATTGCCGCGCAAGTTCCGCAGCAGCAATTACTGAGCGAAGCGCACGCCTTTGATCTCAACGGTTATCGCATCACACCGTTGGCGGATTACGACATCGAAGCGCGGCTGCTCGCGCGCGAGCGTTACCGGCTTGGCCGCGAAGCGGATTTGTCGCCGATCGATTTCGGTGTCGGCTGGGGACGCATGTCCGACGAATCGATATTGAAGCAAATCGATATCAGCCAATCGAACCGTTTTATGAATTGGCGCGTTGCACATTTTCCAATCCCGCAACATGAAATCGAAACGTCGGCGGCCAATATGCATTTAATTCCTGCCGATACCGGCATCGAGCGCCAGGTCGAGCGCATGCGAGTGGGGCAGGTCGTGCATTTGCGCGGGTATTTGGTGCGCGCCGATGCGCCCGATGGCTGGCATTGGATCAGTTCGCTGACACGCGAAGATACCGGCGCCGGTGCCTGCGAATTATTTTATGTGACGCAGGCGAGCGCGCAGTAGAATACGCCGCAGTCATCATTGCATTGCCATGGCGCAAGGAGTTAATCATGAAACTGATCGGTTCGTTGACGAGTCCCTTCGTGCGCAAGGTGCGCGTAGCGCTGCTCGAAAAAAATATTCCGCACGAATTGGTGATCGATATGCCGTGGAATCCCGATACCCGCGTGCCCGATTACAACCCGCTCGGCAAAGTGCCCGCATTGATCGGCGACGACGGTTCGGTGTGGTTCGATTCGAGCCTGCTGCTCGAATATATCGAGCTGAATTATCCCGCGACGAAAAAATTATTTCCCATCGACCCGATGTCAGTACTCAGCGTGCGGCAGTTGACGACACTTGCCGATGGCATCGGCGATGCCGGGGTCGCTATTTTTCTGGAGCGAAAACGCAACGCGGACATGCAGGATGCAAAATGGATCGCACGTCAACGCGACAAAATCACGCGCGGCCTGGCCTCACTCGAAAAGAAAATTCACAACAAAAAATGGTTTTATGGCGGCGATTTTACCGCCGCCGATATCGCCACGGGCTGCATGTTGCTGTGGCTGGATTTCCGTCTTCCCGATATCGATTGGCGCGCGCAATATCCCTTGTTACAAGCGCTGACGGAGCGCTTGATGGCGCGCGAAAGTTTCGCGCAGACGGTGCCGGTGGGGTAGTTTTCCAATTAACGACTTTTCCGTCGCGCATCGATAACGGTCATTAATGTCGCAACCGCCGATGCTGCCGCGCGCGCCAGCGCGCGATCGCTTGCATGCGCCAAATGATACGCACGCCGGCCCAGCCGAGTGCGGCCGCTACGAGACCGCAGACGAGGCAGCCGAGGAGAAGCGGTTGCCACAGCACGTCGAATTGCTCGCGCGCCCACTGCAACGATAATTCAAATGCAAATTTGTGTTGCGGCTGTTGCAAAATGCGCGCGCCGATTTTATAGGCGAGATAAAACTGCGGCGGAATCGTCACCGGGTTCGATATCCATACCGCGCTGAGAGCGACGGGCATATTGGCGCGCCACCAGATGGCGATGATGGCGGCGGTGAGCATATGTATCGGCAATGGAATGAACGCGACCAGAAAGCCGATGAACACCGCGCTCGATACCGAATAGCGGTTGAGATGCCATAAGTTGGGATCGTGCAGCCAGTGTTGAAACAGTCGCAGCGAGGGATGCTTGCGCAGTGTTTCGGGGTCCGGCGCGAGACGTTTTATTAATCGACGCAACATCGTTTGAATGGGATCCGGGCATTGGATTTGCAGGCGGCTGCGTGCATATTAGACGCATTTGCGTGAATATGAAGCACCGCTCGGTGAAGAGCGGCTAATCGCCGTGCGAAAGCGGCGCCATTATGCCGATGACTTACGCCGAATGACAAAGGGAGTTTGTCTTTATGCGCACAGGGATGTTGTGGATGGCGATGGGAATCGCCGCGGTGGCCTGGCTGCCATATTTACCGTCTTTCTTGCAGTTGAGTTCTGCAATTATAGCGAGCGCGCTGCTCGGAACTTGCCTGTGGTGGTGTTGCCGCCACTGTGCGTGGCGCAAAGCAGCCCAATACGTTGGCGTCGCACTTGTCGCGGCGACGCTCGGCCTCGCTTGGGGCTGCGGTTATGGCTACTACATCCGCGGCGGGCTGCTGCCCGTTGCACTCGAACAACAATCATTGCTGTTGCGCGGCCGCATCGATGGACTCGTCGAGCAGCGCGACGGCTTTGTCAGTTATGGCGAGCGCGCGCGTTCTCGCGATGCCGTGCAGCGGCCCGTGCTGTATTTTCGGTTTGCGGTCGACGCGAGCGATAACGCAACACCAGCGGGCGCACAGCTGCCGCGCCTGATACAACTCAACTGGTACGCTGCCGACAACACGCCGCAACCGGGTGAGCGTTGGCAATTGCGCGTGAAATTAAAACGGCCGCGCGGTTTTGCCAATCCGGGCGGTTTCGATTATGCCGCGTGGCTTGTCGCCAATCGCATCGGTGCAACGGGTTCTGTTGAACAGGCCGGTGGCAAGGACGGTAGCGCCGGGCGCGGCGACGATAATCAAAAATTAGCGCAGGCGCATTGGTGGTCGATCGATGCGCTGCGCGGCCGCGCGCAAAATTTTTTGCAGCAACGCTTACAGCGATTCGCGCATCGCGATTTGCTGTTGGGTTTGTTACTCGGCGACGGCGGCGCGATTTCGGCGGCGGAGTGGGATACGTTTCGCGCGACGGGCACCGTGCATTTATTCGTGGTGTCGGGACTACAGATTGCATTCACCGGCGGTCTCGCATTGTGGTTCGCACGGTTGTGGTGGCGCAGCGCATGGTGCGTGAGTAGGCGCCGCAATTATGTGCTCGGCGGTATCCCCGCATTTTTTATTGCGCTGATTTATGCATTGCTCGCGGGCTGGGGCGTACCGATTCAACGCGCATTGATCATGTTCGCCGTGCTCGTGTGGGCGTTGAGCGCGCGTCGGCAAATTCAGGCATCGACCGGTTGGATCGCGGCGCTGTGGCTCGTGCTGCTGTGCGATCCGCTCGCGGTGCGCGATATCGGTTTCTGGTTTTCGTTTATCGCGGTGGCGGCGATTCTGTTGATGATTTGCGGTCATCGCGGCGCGCCGGCAACCTCTTTATTGCAGCATGCGTTGCGCTGGTGGCGCGTGCAGTGGGCGTTATTCGCGACATCGCTGCCGCTGTTGCTGCTGCTTTCGGGGCAACTCACGCTGCTCGCATTGCCCGCCAATTGCATCGCGATTCCGCTGTCGACATTGATCTCGCTGCCACTGGCTTTTCTCGCGTTGCTCGGTGATTTTTTCGCGCCGCGAGCCAGCGCGATAATTTGGCGTTGCGCGGATAATTCGCTCGATTGGCTCTGGCGCTATCTCGTGTGGTTGCAGCAGCACGGCGGCTCTTTTGACGGTCATTACCATTGGGCGATCTGGCATCCGCGCGGGATCGATGTGTGGATTTGTCTGTTCGCAGCGTTAGCCGCTGCATTGTTATTGTTGCCGCGCGGTGTGCCCGGTAAAGCGTTCGCGGCATTATTGCTCGTTCCATTATTGGCGCCACCGCTTGCGAAAATTGCGCCGGGCGATTGCCGCGTGACGGTGATCGATGTCGGTCAAGGTCTCAGCGTTCTCGTCGAGACGGCGCAACACCGTTTGCTGTTCGACACCGGGCCGCTGTTCGGCCCCGAGCGCACGGTGGCCGATTTAACGGTGGTGCCGCTGCTGCGCCGGCACGGCATCGCGGCGCTCGATACCGTGGTCGTGAGTCACAACGACAGCGATCATGCGGGCGGCTGGCCCGCGATTGCGCGCGAATTTGCGGTGACTCGATTATTGATCGGCGAAACGATCGCCAACGCAACGAGCACTGCGGAATTTTGTCGTGCAGGTTTGCACTGGCGCTGGGATGCGGTCGATTTCGAAATACTGTATCCGACGCCGGCTGCCGCCGATATTTTCAACGGCAACAACCGTTCGTGCGTGTTGCAAATCAGCGCGAGCGGTGCGCGCATTTTGTTGACGGGGGACATCGAACGCAGCGCCGAACAGATCGTGCTCGAAAATCCCGCGCTGCAGCCCGCGACGTTATTGCTCGCACCGCATCACGGCAGCCGCAGTTCGTCGACCGAAAACTTCGTCGCGCGCTTGCATCCCGAGTACGTCGTGTTCTCGACGGGTTATCTCAACCGTTTCAAACATCCGAGCCCGGAGGTTGCGCAGCGCTATCGGCACAGCGGTGCCGAGCTATTCGACACCGCCGGCACCGGTGCCATCACGTTCACGTTTGCGCAGGGGCGTGTGGCGCAGATCTCAGAACAGCGTCAGCAGTCGCGGCATTACTGGGATTGAGCGCGCGGGCGCTTCGTCTGCCCGGTAGCGTGTGCTAGAGTTGCGCAGCTTTTATCGAGTCCCTAAAAACTCCAGGCGAGGATAAGCAGTGTTCGAGATTCTTAAAGGCGGCGGCTGGCTGATGCTGCCGATC
The DNA here is from genome assembly GCA_964500675.1 of uncultured Verrucomicrobiaceae bacterium. Lineage (GTDB taxonomy): Bacteria > Pseudomonadota > Gammaproteobacteria > Pseudomonadales > CAMLJR01 > CAMLJR01. Next base: position 182,528 of record CAZCNY010000002.1, read on the forward strand.
ATTGCATGTTCGATAATCGCGCTGGCCGTCAGTGTCGAGCGCCTGCTCGCATTGCGCATCGTGAAAGTTGCGCCGCCGCATTTACTGGGAGAAGTGTGGGGTTGGATCAAAAACAATCAGCTCGACACGAACAAATTGCGCGAATTGCGGCAATCGTCGCCGCTCGGTTTGTTGCTCGCTACCGGCATCGCCAACGCCAAGCACGGCCGCGAAATCATGAAAGAAACGCTCGAGGAATCGGCCGCCGTGGTCGTCTACGGCATGGAGCGCTATTTGAACGCACTCGGCACCGTTGCGCTCATCGCGCCGATGCTCGGTCTGATCGGTTCCGTGCTCGGCATCATGAATGTCTTCAACGAAATTCGCTTTCACGGCACGGGCGATCCCAACATGCTCGCGGGCGGTATTTCGGAAGCGCTGATTACCACCGCATCGGGTTTGATTGTCGCCGTGCCGGCCACGATCATGCATCGCTTTTTCAACGGTCGCATCACCACACTCGTGTTGATGCTCGAACAGGAAACGCTGAAACTGGTCGACGCTCTTTGGGGCGATCGTAAAGTCGAAGTCAAGGTCGACGTTAAGTAAGGAATTGAGCTGATGCGTTTCAAGCGGCCGACGACATCCGATATCGATATGGGCACGAACATCATCAACCTCGTCGATGTGCTGTTGCTGCTGCTGATCTTTTTCATGATTTCGACCACGTTCACGAAGAGCAGCCAGCTCACCGTGCAATTGCCGGAAGCTTCCGCGCGTCCGGTACCACCGAGCGATAAACAAATCGAAATCGTGATCACGGCCGACAGCCACTACAGCATCAACGACCGCAATGTGACGCGCGGCGATCTCGACACGATTAAAGCGGCGTTGAGCGAAGCGGCGGATGGCGACACCAGTTTGCCGCTCACCATCATGGCCGATGCCAACACGCCGCATCAGGCCGTGGTGCGCGCGATGGATGCGGCGGGGCAATTGGGATTCACGCATTTAAGCTTGGCTACGCAAACCCCCGCAGATTCCGATAAATAAACCGATAAATAACTCGATGAATTTCGATCGTCATTTGCAGCGCCGCTGGTATGGCAAACCCGGCTGGCTGTTGCTGCCGTGGTTGCTGGCAACGAGCCCGCTCGAAATTGTTTATCGATTCGTTATCGCCATGCGCCGCCTTTGCTATCGATGGGGTTTGTGCGCGAGCTGGCGCGCGCCGGTTCCCGTCATCGTGGTCGGCAATATTGTTATCGGCGGCACCGGCAAAACGCCGGTGGTAATTGCGCTGTGCGAATTGTTACAACGCGCAGGCTATAAACCCGGTGTGATCAGTCGCGGTTATCGCGCGCAGCCGTCGCGGTTTCCTTATCTCGTGCGCAGCGATGACGCAGCGAAACGTTGCGGCGACGAACCGCTGTTGATCGCGCGCCGCACGCGCTGCCCGGTTGTGATCGCGCCGCGCCGCGCCGATGCCGCGCGCTATTTGCTTGAGCAACAACTGGTGGAGCACGCGCGTTGCGATGTCATTATTTGCGACGACGGTTTGCAGCATTACGCCTTGCAGCGCGATATCGAAATCGCGGTCGTCGATGCGTCGCGCCGTTTCGGTAACGGTCATTGTCTGCCGGGCGGACCTTTGCGCGAACCTATCGCGCGTCTGCAAAAAGTTGATGCAATCGTTTTGAATGGTGTCGATGCGGTCGTCATGAAGAACGCCGATGCGGTCGCAGTAAACGGCGCGAAGAATGCCGATGCGCCCGAATATGCGTTGCAAATGCAGGCGAGCGCGATGGTGCAGTTGTCGTCGTCGCAGTCGATTCCGCCGCGCACGTGGTGCAAGCAGTACGCGCGCGTGCACGCGGTCGCGGGCATCGGCAATCCCGAGCGATTTTTTGCGACGTTGCGCGCGCTCGGTTGCGATCCGATCGAGCACGCGTTGCCCGATCATCATGAATATCGCGCCGAGGATTTAACGTTCGCCGATGCGCTGCCGATCGTGATGACGGAAAAGGACGCGGTGAAATGCGCGGCATTTGCCGGCGAGCGCCATTGGTTCTTGCAGGTGCGCGCGCAATTGCCCGATTCGCTCGCGACGGCAATACTCGCTAAACTCAACACACTGCATAGCGCTTAAAATCTTGCACGATCAGTTCCCTCTCCCGCAGGGAGAGGGGAGAAACCAGTGATGTGAAAAATTATGCAATTCATCGTCGTGATTCCCGCGCGTCTCGCCTCGACGCGCTTGCCGAATAAACCGCTGCTCGATATCGCGGGCAAACCGATGTTGCAGTGGGTGTGGGAGCGCGCGCGGCAGAGCGCGGCGAGCCGCGTCGTCGTCGCCACCGACGATGCGCGTGTGGCCGCGGTGGTCAACGCGTTCGGCGGCGATGTGTGCATGACCAAAACCACGCACGAATCGGGCACCGACCGCATTCAGGAAGTCGCCGAGCAACTCGATCTCGACGACGATCAGATCATCGTCAATGTGCAGGGCGATGAACCGCTGATTCCGCCGCGAGTGATCGATCAGGTCGCACAAAATCTCGCGCGCTCGGAACGCGCCGGTATCGCGACACTCGCGAAACCGATTCGCCAGCGCGACGAGGTGTTCAATCCCAATGTCGTCAAAGTGGTTGTCGACAATACCCTGCACGCGCTGTATTTCAGCCGTGCGCCGATTCCCTGGGATCGAGAGGCGTGGAATCGAGAAGCGCGGAACGAAAATACGCTCGCTGCGGCAGCGCATCGCAGCGACACAAAATTGGCGAGCGAATGGGCGCGGCATATCGGCATCTATGCGTATCGCGCGGGCTTTCTGCATAATTTCGTGCGCTGGCCGGTCGGGCGTTTGGAGCGCCTGGAAAAACTCGAACAATTGCGCGCGCTCGAAAACGGCGTGGCGATTCATGTCGACGAATCGTGGGAGGAAATCCCACCCGGTGTCGATACCGCTGCCGATCTTGAACGCGTGCGCGCGATATTGGCCGCGCTGCAATGAGCGTTAATGTTTTGTTCGTCTGCCTCGGCAATATCTGTCGTTCACCGACCGCGCACGGTGTGTTTCAGCATTTGGTGAATCGTCACCAATTGCAACATGCGATTGCGGTTGATTCCGCCGGCACCGGCGATTGGCATATCGGTCGCGCACCCGATCGGCGCGCAACCGCAACGGCATTGCGCCGCGGCTACGATTTGAGTGTGCTGCGCGCGCGACAGGTGTGCGTCGATGATTTTTCGCGCTGCGATTACATTCTCGCGATGGATGCGCAAAATTTAAAAGATTTGCAGCATCTGCGTCCCGCGCATTTTCGCGGTGAGCTCGGTTTGTTTTTGCCGTACGGAAATAGCGCGGTGCGCGAAGTTCCCGATCCTTATTACGCCGAGAGCGATAGTTTTGAATACGTGCTCGATCTTGTAGAAAATGCCGCGCAAGGTTTGCTGCGCACGATCGCACGGCAATATAAGTTCCCTCTCCCGCAGGGCGAGGGGAGTATAAAACATGCAAATCGATGAGCACGTCGATTTAACCGCATTCAACACGCTCGCGTTGCCCGCGCGCGCACGCTATTACACGCGCGCGGAAAATGTTGTGGATATTCACGCGGCGATCGCATGGGCGCGGCAACGGCGGGTGCCGCTGCTGCCGCTCGGCGGCGGCAGCAACGTCGTGTTGCGCGGCGAATTTCCAGGGCTGGTGTTGCATATCGCGCTGCATGGCAAAACGCTCGCGCGGCGCGACGATTATATCGAGGTGCGTGCCGCCGCCGGTGAAAACTGGCATGAACTGGTGCAGTGGACGTTGCAACAGCGCGCCTACGGGCTTGAAAACCTCACACTGATTCCAGGCACCGCGGGCGCCGCGCCGATTCAAAATATCGGTGCGTACGGTGTCGAGCTGTCGCAATTTCTGCATGCGGTGCGCGGTGTCAAAATCGACGAGAATCGAGTGCTCGAATTATCCGCGGCGCAATGTGAACTCGGTTATCGCGACAGTGTTTTCAAACACGCACTGCGCGATAATTTTATCGTTACCGAAATCGTTTTACATCTGCGCGCAAACTTTATCGCTGCCATCGATTACCCCGCGCTGCGCGAGCAATTTTCTGATGCAGCCACGATCGATGCGCTGCAAATCGAGCGTGCGGTGCGCGCGATTCGCCAGCGTAAATTGCCCGATCCGACACAGTGGCCCAACGCGGGCAGCTTTTTTAAAAATCCCGTGATCGCTTCGGAAAAGTTCGCGGCGCTGCAAAAAAATTTTGCGGATATACCGCACTTTTCCGTGCATGGTGCTGTTGAGTCGACGCAGTGCGGCGAGAAAATTCCCGCCGCGTGGCTGATCGATCGCTGCGGCTGGAAAGGACGTCGCCTGGGTACGGTGGGCGTCCACAGCCAGCAGGCGCTGGTACTGATTCACTACGGCGGCGGCGATGCCGAGGCGCTGCTCGCGCTGGCGGCACACATTCAAGATGATGTCGCGCAGCGGTTCGCTATCGCTTTGGAGTTGGAGCCCGGCGTATACGGCAGCTGATCCGCGTGCGCGGCTGACCTAATCGCCGGTGGCTGGCCCAATCGCTGGTGGCTGACAAGCGCGTTAGAAGCAGGCAATATGCAATCGGTTTGTTGAGGGATATAAACATAAAAAGGGTGAAGTGGTAGTGATTCGGATATTGTTGGCGGACGATCATGATTTGGTACGCACCGGCATCGAGCGGTTGCTCGCCGATATCGACGACATGACGGTGGTGGGGCACGCGACGAGCGGTGAGGAAGCGGTGCAGCGCAGCCGCGAATTGCAGCCCGATGTGGTGTTGATGGATGTGCGCATGCCCGGCATCGGCGGTCTTGAAGCGACGCGCAAAATTACCGGGCGCGATCCCCGCATCAAAGTCGTCGCGGTGAGCGCGTGGGACGATGATCCATTGCCGTCGCGGCTGTTGCAGGCCGGGGCCTCGGGTTATGTCGCCAAGGGTGCGCCCTTCGATGACGTGATCAAAGCGATTCGCAAGGTGATGGCCGGGCAGCGCTATTTGAGCGCGGGTGTCGCCGAGCAGATGGCGCTCAAGCAATTCGATGGCGGCGCGGCGTCGCCGTTTGAAAAATTATCGGAGCGCGAACTGCAAATCGCCATCATGGTGGTGAATTGCGAGAAGGTGCAGGACATCGCTGAAAAATTGCATTTGAGCCCGAAAACGGTCAACAGCTACCGTTATCGCCTATTCGAAAAACTCGGCATCAATAGCGATGTCGAACTCACTTATCTCGCGATCAAGCATGGCTTGGTCGATATGCCTGAGCGTTAAATAATTCCCTCGCCCCCGGCCCCTCTCCCGCGGGACTCAAAGGGCCCAAAGGAGAGGGGGAAAATCAGATGCAAGTCGATAGTTTCGATCCCCAGGCATTTCTCAAAACCGTCACGGGCAAACCCGGCGTGTATCAAATGCTCGACGGCGCCGGCGCCGTGCTTTATGTCGGGAAGGCGAAAAATCTCAAGAAGCGTATCGGCAGTTATTTTCGCGGCAGCGCGGTGGCGATCAAAACTGCGGCGATGGTGGCGCGCGTTCAGCAGATTCAAGTGACGGTGACGAATACCGAAGCCGAAGCGTTATTGCTGGAACAGAATCTCATCAAGCAATACACGCCGCCGTACAATATTTTGCTGCGCGACGATAAATCGTATCCCTATATTTATCTCGCCTCCGATCAGGAATTTCCCCGTCTGAGTTTTCATCGTGGCGCGAAGAGCGGCAAGGGTCGCTATTTCGGTCCGTATCCAAGCGCGAGCGCGGTGCGCGAGAGTTTGAATTTTTTGCAGAAAGTATTTCGTGTGCGCCAGTGCGAGGACAGCTTTTTCCGCAATCGTGCGCGGCCCTGCTTGCAGCATCAAATCGGTCGCTGCACGGCGCCGTGCGTGGGCGAGATCGATGCGGAAAACTACGCTCTGGATGTGCGTCACACCGAAATGTTTTTAAGCGGCCGCAGCGCCGATTTGGTTTCCGAACTCGCCGATCAAATGGATCGCGCTGCGACTGCATTGCAATTCGAGAAGGCCGCGCAAATTCGCGATCAAATTCAATTGCTGCAACAGATGCAGGCGCGTCAGTATATCGAGGGCGAGAGCGGCGATCTCGATATCGTCGCGGGTCATTTACAGGCGAATCTCGCCTGCGTGCAAATTTTGTATGTGCGCGAGGGCCGCGTGCTCGGCAGCCGCAGTTATTTTCCGAGCAGTCATCTCGATGAAGACGTTGCCGACGTGCTCGAAGCGTTTATCGCGCAGCATTATCTGAGCGGTCTCGGCCCGAATATTGTGGATAACAACAGCGATATTCCGCGCGAGTTATTGGTGAGCGCGAAATTACCGAATCGCGAAATGCTGGAAGAGGCAATCGGCCTTGCGCGCGGGCGCAAAATCCAGATCGGCCACAATCCGCGCGGCAATCGCGCGAAGTGGTTGCAGCTCGCGGCGATTGCGGCGGAACAAAATCTGCAGAGCCGGCTCGCGAACAAGCAGACGCAGTATCAGCGTTTTGAAGCGTTGCAAGCGGCGCTCAAACTCGACGAAGTGCCCGAGCGCCTCGAATGTTTCGATATCAGTCACAGTCATGGCGAGGCGACGGTGGCATCGTGCGTGGTGTTCGACAGCAATGGCCCGCTCAAATCCGATTACCGCAAATTCAATATCGAAGGTGTTGCGCCAGGCGACGATTACGCGGCGATGGCGCAGGCGTTGTCGCGGCGGTACGCGCGCTTGAAACGCGGCGAAGGTAAATTGCCCGATGTTCTGTTCATCGATGGCGGCAAAGGCCAGGTCGCGCAAGCCGTGCGCGTGCTCGAAGAATTGCAGATCGGCGAAGTGTTGATCATCGGTGTGGCGAAGGGCGTCGATCGCAAGGCCGGCCTCGAAGTGCTGGTGCGGCCCGATACGCACGCGGAGTTGGTATTGCCGCGCGATTCGAGCGCATTGCATTTGATTCAGCATATCCGCGACGAAGCGCATCGCTTCGCCGTGACGGGCCACAAAATGCGGCGCGACAAGAAGCGTCGGCAATCGACGCTCGAAGAGATTCCGGGCGTCGGCCCCAAGCGGCGCAAGGAGTTGCTGCGCCACTTCGGCGGTTTGCAGGGCGTGCAGGGCGCGAGTCTCGACGATTTGTGCCGCGTGCCCGGCATCAGCGCGAAAATGGCCGAACAAATCTACGGAGCCCTGCACGGCGATTGAGGGCGATTGGCGCGTCGACAGAATCTGCGGCTATTATTAACAACCTGCGATCGAAATGTTGAATCGGGAGTTGGCTGTTTTGCTTCTTAACGTCCCCAATGCGCTGACATTGTTGCGCATCGTACTTATCCCGGTATTCGTGGTGCTGTTCTATTTTCCGGTGTACTGGATTATTCCGCTATCGGCTTTCGTGTTCGCGCTGGCCGGTTTCACCGACTGGCTCGACGGCTATCTCGCGCGCAAGCTCAATCAAAGCACGCCGCTCGGTGCGTTTCTCGATCCTGTTGCCGATAAACTCATGGTGGTCATCGCGCTGGTGTTGCTGATCGAGCGCCATCATGCCTGGTGGTTCAGTCTGCCGGCGATGGTCATCATCGGTCGCGAAATCGTCATCTCGGCGCTGCGCGAATGGATGGCTGAACTCGGCAAGCGCACCAGCGTTGCGGTGTCGTACATCGGCAAAATCAAAACCACGCTGCAGATGGTTGCGATCATGGGGTTTTTGCTGATCACGCCGGAGAGCGGTGCCTGGATTGCCGCTACCAGTCCCTATCTGCTTTACGGCGCCGCGCTGCTTACGTTGTGGTCGATGCTCATCTATTTGCGTGCGGCGTGGCCCGACTTGCGAGATTGATGCGAGCGGCGGCTTTTTGCTTGACTCCGCAACGCCAGCCCATACAATGAGCGTCCTTCCAGATCGCGGGAATAGCTCAGCTGGTAGAGCGCAACCTTGCCAAGGTTGAGGTCGCGAGTTCGAACCTCGTTTCCCGCTCCAATTAATTTCCACAGACATCCACTAACGCCCATTGAGATATTCAGTGTCAGTGGAAGGCAAAGAAAATCAAAGCGCAAAAGCTCCTTTCTCGATCCACCAACGTCTGCTGACATCCATTTAAAGCCACAACTTTTTAGTACATTTTTCAGTACTCCTTTGAGGCTGAGTGTGGGCAATCGTAATTGACCTCCTTGGCTCATCGGGCAACTTAGTCGGAGGCTACCAATTTAAGTAAGGATGTCGAGCCGAATGGATAAAGTCTAGTTGGGTTGTTGCACTGATCCAACAATCGGAAAAGATTTTATTCCCGCGATGAACATTATCTTGCGTGGGCGCAATTCATGGGTCGCTGATGGCTTGGCAAAATTCGGCATCGTCAGTATTCATCAAGGCCATAATTTCGAGGTGGAATTTACCAGCGAAACTACTGAAAAAAGAATTTGGTCTATGGCTGACCGATTATTCTTTCCTTCAGGTGGGGAATTCTCACTCATGATCGGGTACGGCCATTATCGTGGAACCTATGAGAAAATTGATCACCACTGGAAAATAAAAACATCGCGCATTACACGTCTGCGGGTCGAGTCGCAGTAATATCCAGCAATACTTACTTCAGAAGCAATCTCACGCGGGTGGAGTAAATTTTTTCATCGAATAAGAAGTCTGCGGTTTAATGAAAGCGAGTAACGTGCGAAAGGATTAGTGATCGCCCGCTATGACCGAAATTGCGACGCATGGCGCTGGCGGTTTGACGGGAATTACTGGCCGACTTTGAATTGGAATAGGTGGCGGGTTTGAATCGGAATCAGTGGCTGCTTTCGTCGTAATATGCACCCTCTAGGGAACCTCTGAGAAACCCATTTATTTTGCGATAATTGACGTAATAGCCGCGTGGCGGAAAATTCATCCGTAATTCCGCGCACTGCTACAAATTCTCAGCGCGATGCCGCCAATCCACATACGCAGGGGTTTGTTTGCGCGCCTGGCGATCAGGAATGCGATACTCGCAGTCAAGCTTCGCGCACCATTACGTATCGCAATATGCGCGATCGTCATGCGAAGCGCGAGTAGCTAGCGATGGCCTAGTCAGAGGTACGGAAGCGAGTTTTTGATGGCCGCGTAAAACCCCTCGGAAACGAAATCCCTTCGGGAAAGCTAAGTCCCTTCGAGAATGCTATTTGCTTTTCATCCAATCGAGGTTGAAGCGGCGTGCAATTGCCCCCTCGTCAGAAAAATTTCAACGTATGCTGCATCGATGCGCAGCTAGGCTGAAAGATTTTTTATTACAGCGAATGTTTGCGTTTCGTTATCTCGCGCCGAGATTATTCGCGCGCAAAAAATAAATGGGTCAAATCACTCGTGTTCGAGATTTTTATCTGCCGTTTTTTGTGCCCACTTGTTATAGATGTTTTAACAGTTGCTTAAAAATATCTCGGCGCGTGTGCAAAAGAGGCTCACAAAGCTTTGTAGCTCGCACATAGGGAGGGCGCAAGCGGGCCGTGATCATCGGCACGCTCGAATATGTCGAGTGCGCGCTAGTCAAAAATAATTAATAAAAGCAGCGAATTATTTTCTCTCGATCGGCCTATTTCGCTCGTTGGCACAGTTGCTGCGTGAGTATGACTAACGCGTTATACCCTGTCAGTACAAGTTGATTAACTCTTCAATCGAGCGAGGTTTTAGAAATGAGCTGGAAGAAACTGTGCTGGAAACAAATGTTGGCGGTGACGGCTTGCTCGCTCGTCGCAATGGCGGCGACGGCGACCACTGAAATTCGTATCGCTGTCGGTCACCAAAGCATGTGTACCGATACTTATCCCGCCGGGATCTTGCTCAAGGAGCTCAAACTCATCGATAAATATTTGCCGCACGACGGCAAATATAAAGATGCCGAATATACCTTTCAGTGGAACGACTACACGGCTGGCCCACCCATTACCAACATGATGTTGGCGAGCAAATTGGATTTCGGCGTTATGGGCGATTATCCGCTGATCGTCAACGGCGCCAAATTTCAAGAAACGCAAAGCTTGCGCTCGCTTTATGTTGCGGGCACCGGCTACAACTTGCATGGTTCCGGCAATGCGGTGGTCGTACCGCAAGCGTCGCCGATTTACAGCATCGAAGATTTGCGCGGCAAAGAATTATCGGTACCTATCGGCAGCGCCGCATGGGGCATGGTGTTGAAGGCCATGCAGGATCATCATCTATCCGGTGCGATTCAGTTGAAGGACCAAAGTCCGCCCGTAGGCGCCGCCAATATCGCGCAGAACAAAATTGCTGCCCACGCCGATTTTTGTCCGTGGTCGGAAGTCATGGAGTTTCGCGGCACCGGCCGCAAAATTTATGACGGCAGCGAGGCGGGAATTCCGTATCTGCATGGCGTTGTCGTGCGCAAAGACTACGCGGAGCAATATCCCGAAATCGTGGTTGCGTTCATTAAAGCGATGATCGATGCCGATCGCTGGGTGCGTGCCGATCCGATGCATGCGGCGGAGGAATTGGAAAAATGGACCGGCATCGAAAAAGAAGTGCAGTACCTCTATTTCAGTCGCGGTGGCTATCTCACGCTTGATCCCACCATCAAAAAGGACTGGATACAAGCGCTCGCTTACGACCACGAGGTTCTCGCCAAGGAGCGCAATGTGCCGCCGCTCGATCTCAAAGCTTGGATCGACGATCGCTATGTGCGCGAAGCCTACAAAGAAATGGGCATGGATTACGACAAAGCGGTAGCGGAGATTCACGATCCTCTCGCCGATAAAGATTTACCGCCTGCCGAATTGTGGCACGCTAAAAATGGCATTCAATCGTTCGACTCGATCGCGGCGATGTTGAAAGCAGCAGCCGAATACAACAAGACGGGACAGAAGGTCAATGCCACGTACGTCTACGACCAACGCAGTCACTTAAAGCTGTTCGGGAAATTGGCGTTTTATGTCGAGGCTAAGGACGGCACGTTCAGCACCTTCATGCATCGCGCCGACGCTATGGAATTTGCGCAATCCAAAGCGGGCAAATTGTTGACATTCGACGAAGCGCTCGATGCGGTCGAGGTGGCCGCGGCCGGTGTGCCCGATAAAAACGTCGCACAGCAATAAGCAATCTATAGCGAGCCAAACAATAACGACCGTGTGCCGCTCCTATGCGATTTAGCGGCGGCAAATATCGAGACGAGGAGAGATCGCAGATGCAAGCGGAATCAGTAAGCGTAATGCCGCAAGCACCAATGTCTGCAACGGAGCAGATGCCATCGCCGATTGGAGAGCAGGTGCCGACACCGACGCAGAAAAGCGCCGCGGTATCGAAGATTTCCGCAGCGAATTCGCCATCTTTTTTGTATCGCGCGCTGGAGCGCTGGCCGCGTTGGGTGACGCGGTTGGCATCGGTGCTTTTGGCTTTGCTGCTGTGGGGATGGGCGGTCGAAGCACAATGGAATTTCATCATCAATTTTCAAAACGTGCCGACCCCGTTGACAGTTGCGCACGAATTCGCGACGCAATTGCAGAGCAGTGTTTTCTACACGCATATCGGTGTCAGCATCAGGCGCATCTTCATTGCGTATTCACTGGCTGCGGTGGTGGGGATCAGCGTCGGCATTCTGATGGGCTGCTTCAAGGTCGCCGAAGATATTGTGGCGCCGCACATCGAAATTTTGCGACCGATTCCGGCGGTGGCGTGGATTCCGCTGGCGATTTTGATGATGCCGACCGAGGAGTCGAGCATCATTTTCATCACGTTTCTGGGCGCGCTGTTTCCGATCATTATCAATACCGTGCACGGCGTCGAGCATACACCGATGGTGCTGCTGCGCGCGGCGCGTTCGCTCGGCGCCGGGCGCGGAGCGATCATGCGGCACGTGGTGTTGCCGTGCGCGTTGCCGAATATCGCGACGGGCCTCGCCGTCGGCATGGGCGTGTCGTGGTTCTCGCTGCTGGCCGGCGAAATTATCAGCGGTCAATACGGCATCGGTTATTTCACCTGGTCCGCTTACACGCTGGTCGCCTATCCGCAAATCATTGTTGGCATGCTGGTGATCGGCGGTCTTGGCGCCTTATCGACAGCGTTAGTTCGATTGTTGACGCGGCCGTTCCTGCGCTGGCAAGGCGAGCAGGGTGTGAAGTAAAGCCATGATGGGCACGGTTATCGCCACGGTAAAACAGCATCGCAAATTGTGGTGGGCGCTGACGGGCGCAAGTTTTGCTCTGTATTACGTCGTGTTGCTGGTTGCATTGATCGTGCGTTTCGGCGCGTTACCGAATTATGTCGTGGTGTACGAGCTCGGCCATAACTATGCGCAAATACTTCGCCATACGCCGGCGTTATCCGATGCATTGCAAATCATGACGGACGAACCCTGGCTCGAAATCGGTTATCGCGACGCGGCTTATTTCAACATCGCCGAGTGGAGCTTCATGCTGATGCCATTGCATGTGTTAGCGACAATCATAGCGGCGTGCTTGCTAGCGACTGCGTGGGTGTTGGCGGTCGCGTTGCCGCCGCAATGTCGCAGCAGATCGTATCGTTCGTATCTGTCGGCGGCCGGGGCAGGAGCCGGTTTGCTTGGCGTCGCCAATGCCACGCTGACGTGGGTGGTGTGTTGTGCGACACCGTCGTGGGTGGTGCTGTTATCGATGCTCGGAATCAGCACTGGCATCGCGCAGTTTGTCGAGCCGCTGGGGCCCGGTCTTATCGCAGCGGGATTTCTATTGTGCGTCGGCGCCATAGCTTTCGAGACTTGGGCCATCGAGCGTGCGCGGGATTTATCGAGTCAAATGCATTTGCTGCGAGTTGGCAGCGGGGAGTCAGCATGAGTGCGAGTACGGCAAAAAAAAATGACGATCATACGGTGTTGCCTTATCACAAAATCGGTGTGAAAAATTTACGTCATACAGCGGGTAAAGGCCGTGTCAGCGCCAAGGATGTCGAGATCGCGTTTCCATTTCGCAACGGCACTAATACCGCTTGTACCGACGTCAATTTCGATGTCGCGCCCGGTGAATTCGTGTGTCTGCTCGGTCCGTCGGGTTGCGGCAAATCGACATTGCTGAATGCGGTTGCAGGCTTCGTTAAACCGACCGCAGGCACGCTGACTCTCGATGGCGGGGCGATCGAAAAGCCGAGCTCCGATCGCGGCATGGTGTTTCAGCAGCATTCATTATTTCCGTGGAAAACCGTGCTGGAAAATATCGCCTTCGGTCCGCTGATGGCAGGTGTCGGCGCAGCATCGGCGGAAAGCATCGCGCGCACTTTCTTAGGTTTGGTTGGTTTGTCAGTTTACGCCGATCGATTTCCGAATACGTTGTCGGGGGGGATGCAACAGCGCGTCGGCATTGCGCGCGCGCTCGCGAATTATCCATCGGTGTTGTTGATGGATGAGCCGTTCGGTGCACTCGATGCGCAGACGCGCACGATGATGCAGGAGAATTTGCTCGATATCTGGAGCGAATTCAAAAACACGGTGCTGTTCGTGACGCACGATATCGATGAAGCGGTGTATCTGAGCGATCGCATCATCGTCATGAGCGCGAGCCCCGGCCGCATCATCGCCGATATCGCCGTCAAATTGTCGCGTCCGCGACCGCTAGATATTTACAGCGATCCGCATTTCATCGAAGTGAAAAAGCGTTGTCACGAATTAATTCGCCACGAAACGCTACGCGCGTTCGAGTTGCAAAAGGCGGCGCACTGAAATGGCGGAGCTGCTGCACTCGTCGCCGTCGATCGCGCGCGCGCAACGCAACTGGAAGCTGCTCGGCTTAGCGACAGTGTTAGTTATGTTGGCGGCGGTGGCCGGTTTGCTGCTGTTGCGGCGCACCGACTCGGCCATGCCCGCAATTGCCGGCGACATGCTTGCGCAGCCGCTGCGCGTCGCCCGCTTTCAATTGACGACCGATCTCGGCAAACCGTTTACCGATGCAGATTTGATGCGGCGCTGGACATTGTTGCAGTTCGGGTTCAGCAGTTGCCCGGGCATCTGTCCGATCAACCTGGCGGTAATGTCGCAGCTCGCGCATAAATTGCACGAACGTTTAGCGCTCGCGTTGCAGCCGCAACTTGTATTTATCAGTGTCGATCCTGGGCGCGATACACCGACACGGTTGCGTGCGTTTGCCGGCGGCATCGATCGGCAAATTATTGCTGCGACAGGTGCGAGCGATCAATTGCACGCGCTCGAACAGAGTCTCGCAACGATGCATAGCTATGGCAGCGCCGACGCGAACGGATTTTATATGGTCAATCACAGCGCTTCGATTTATTTGATCGATCCGCACGGCCGCTGGGTGGCGACACTGCAACCGCCGTTTCATCTCGGCACGTTGCCGAGAGATTACGAAGCGGTGGTGAGTTATGCGGCGCAGCACGATTAACGCGGTGCTGACAATGGGGCTGTCGCTCTCGGTCGGCGCCGCGCGAGCCGACTCGATTGACATCGGTGGACAGCAGCCATGGGAGACCTGCGGCTTCTGCCACAGCATCGACGGTATTAGTCGCTCGCCGCGATTTCCGCATCTCGCGGGGCAGCAGCGCGATTATTTGATCGCGCAATTGCACGCATTTCGCAATGGTACGCGCGCGAACGATGACGATGTCATGCATGCGATCGCGCGCGGTCTGAGCGAAAGCGAGATCGCTGTGGTGGCGGATTATTTCAGCGCGCTGTCGCTGCCGGTGGCACCGACAGCGAAAGACGCGGCGGCGATAGCAGTTTTTGCGAACGGCGATGCGCAGCGTGCGATACCGGCATGTTCCGCTTGTCACGGGAATAAAGCGGAGGGGCGGGGGATCGTGCCGCGTCTGGCTGGCCAGCAGTTGGCTTATCTCGGAAAGCAATTGGATGATTTTGCCGAGGGTCGGCGCCAGGGGAATTTCGATCATGCGTTCGTGCGGTTCCTCAGCGCATCGCAGCGCCGCGTGCTGGCCGCTTATGTCAGCGGTTTGTCTGCGAAAACAGCCGCCGCGGCCAGGATTGCGGGTAGTGCTGAACCGAAAAATTAACGTATTCAAAAATTATCTTAATGGTTGTGGAAATTATTAAAAGTACCGTATTTACAGGTGTTTTAACTAGTCATAACATGTTATGACAAGATGCAAAAAGGCAAGCTAATGAATCCAGTGAGTAACAATTCAATGTCGCCGCAACCGCTCTATGTACAGATCAAGGAAAGCCTTAAGCAGCGCATCTTTGAGGGCGAATACGGTCCGCACGAACGGCTGCCTTCAGAGAACACGCTGATGAATACCTTCGGCGTCAGCCGCATCACGGTGCGGCAGGCGCTGCGCGATTTGATCGCCGAAGGACTCGTGTTCAGCGCACAGGGTAAAGGCACTTTCGTCAGTAAAGCCAAAGCTGTGCAAGACGTACACCGCCTCGAAGGTTTCGGCGAGGCAATGACGGCGAAAGGTTACGACACCTCGGCGCGATTGATCAGCATGCGCGAAACAAGGCCGCCACTCGATGTGCGCGAAGCACTGAAACTCGGCCGCGCCGTTGACATCGTCGAACTCAAACGCGTGCGCTATCTGAATCGCGAACCCGTATCGGTGGATACCTCGTTTTTTCCGCTTGCGATAGGTCGCCGTCTCGTCGGCCGCGATCTCACCGGCGATATTTTTCCGATGTTGGAAAACCAGCTGAGCATTCCACTTGGGGCCGCAGATATTCGTCTAGAAGCGCGCCCCGCTGACACCGATATTGCCGCGCTGCTCAACATCGAGCCGGGCAGCCCGATCATGTGGGTGACTCGCCTTACGCACAACAGCGCCGGCGAACCCATCGATTTCGAATATCTCGCGTTTCGCGGCGATTCCTACCAATACCACTTCAAGATCGAACGGCAACACACGATCGAACCGAAACACCGGATTTAACTGCAGAAAGAGGAGCCAGGTGTATGAATATTCCAGACGATGTGGCGGTAACCGACGTCGACATACTGGTCATCGGCGGCGGCACCGCGGGTCCGATGGCCGCGGTAACGGCGAAAGAACGCAATCCCGAACTGAGTGTGATGCTGCTGGAGAAAGCCAATGTAAAACGCAGCGGCGCCATCAGTATGGGCATGGACGGACTCAACAACGCAGTGGTGCCGGGCCATTCGACGCCCGAGCAGTACGTCAAAGAAATCACGATCGCGAACGACGGCATCGTCGATCAAAAAGGCGTGATGGCGTATGCGCAGCGCAGTTTCGCGATGATTCAAAAGCTCGATAACTGGGGCGTGTATTTCCAGAAAGATCAGACCGGCGATTACGACATGAAAAAAGTGCATCACCTAGGCACCTACGTATTGCCGATGCCGGAAGGTCATAACGTCAAAAAGATTTTGTATCGCCGTCTGCGCCGGCATCGCGTCATCGTCGAAAACCGTTTTCAGGCGACGCGTTTGCTCAAAGATAAACACGGCATCGTCAGTGGCTGCGTAGCACTCAGCACGCGCGATGCGAGTGTCATCGTCATTCGTGCCAAAGCAGTCATTATTTGCACGGGCGCAGCTGGCCGCATTGGTCTGCCCGCGTCGGGTTATTTGTTCGGCACCTACGAAAATCCCGCCAATTGCGGCGACGGTCACGCCATGGCATATCACGCCGGCGCCGAGCTGCGCGGTCTCGAGTGTTATCAGATCAATCCACTGCTCAAGGATTACAACGGTCCCGCTTGCGCCTATGTCACGGGTCCGCTCGGCGGCTATACCGCCAACGCGCACGGTCAGCGCTTTATCGAATGCGATTACTGGAGCGGGCAGATGATGCTTGAGTTCTATCGCGAACTCGAAGGCGGCGACGGTCCTGTATTTCTCAAACTCGATCACCTCGCCGAAGAAACCATTCAGGAAATCGAGCACGTGCTGCACAGCAACGAGCGTCCGAGCCGCGGTCGCTTTCACGACGGTCGCGGCAACGATTACCGGCAGCGCATGGTGGAAATGCACATTTCCGAAATCGGTTTTTGCAGCGGTCATTCGGCCTCGGGCGTGTGGGTCAACGAGCGCGGCGAAACGTCGCTGCCGGGTTTATACGGCGCCGGCGATATGGCGTCGATTCCGCACAGCTACATGCTAGGTGCATTCGTGTACGGGCAGATCTGCGGTGAAAACGCCGCCGATTTTGCGTGCACGCGCGAACTGCCCGAACTCGACGGTGAATTCATCGCGCGCGAACGCGATCGCCTGCTTGCGCCGCTGCGCCGCAGCGATGGTATTCCACCGAGTCAGATGGAATACAAAATTCGCCGGCTCGTGAACGATTATCTGCAGCCGCCGAAAGTCACGCGAAAAATGGAAATCGGTCTCGAGCGCTTCCGCGAAATTCGCGCCGATCTGCAATATCTCTATGCGCAGGACGCGCATGAATTATTGCGCGCGAGCGAGACCGAACAAATTCTCGACTGCGCCATCATGGCTGCGAGCGCATCGCTTGCACGCACCGAAAGCCGCTGGGGTCTGTATCACTACCGCGTCGATTATCCCGAGCGCAACGACAGTGAATGGTTTTGCCATCAGCATTTGATCAAGGGCGAAGACGGCGAACCGCGTTGTTTCAAACGCACGGTCGAGGAATACATCGTGCCGCTCGATGACGATGAAAAAGATGCCTACTCGCGGTTGCGCGTGCAAAAGGTTGCCAACGCCTGACGGTATCGAACGTAGCTCAGCGTTTTACGAATCGGAGAATCGCTATGCCAGTTGCCATTCAATACACCAACGTACCCGTGGTCATCGACGATGACAAATGTATCGCCGACAAGGGTTGCCGCACCTGCATCGATGTGTGTCCGCTCGATGTGCTCTGGATCAACGAGAAAACCGGCAAAGCGCATATGAAATACGACGAATGCTGGTACTGCATGCCGTGCGAAGTGGACTGCCCGACCAACGCGGTGAAAGTCAATATTCCGTATCTATTGCGCTAACGCCAGTGTCATGGCGCGAGGAAATCGTTATGAATAAATATGATGATCCGGTTCTCGACGAACTCGCGGCGCGTTTGGCAAGCGCCGATGCGGGTATTCGCCGCGTAGCAGCGATGGACCTGATCGATGTTGCCGATCCGCGCGCAGTCGATCTAATGCTGCTTGCGCTCAAGGATCCCGATGCATCGGTGCGTCAGGAAGCGGCGAAGGTGATCGATGAGTTCGATGCTGCCGATATAGCGGAAGCGTTAGTCGAAGCGTTGACCGCCGCCGACGAAAATGTGCGCAACGCTGCCGCGCATGCGCTTGCCGATTTAAAGGATGCCGATGTTGCGCCGGCACTGCTAGAAGCGTTGCGCAGCAATCCCGGCGATGCGTTTGTGGTGTCGAGTATTTTGCGCGCGCTCAAACCGCTCACTGTGCCCGCCGCAAAACCGGTGGCGTTGCAAATGCTCGCGCACAGCGACGCGCTGGTACGGCGCGAAGCGGTGAGTGTGCTCGGCTATCTGCGTGAGCGGGACACGTTGCCCGCGATCATTCAAATTGCGCAGAACGATAGCGACGATGAAGTGCGTCGCGTCGCGGTCGGCGCATTGCGATTCGGCGTCGATGGCATCGTCGCGCAACCGCTGATCGGCGCGTTGAACGACGCGCACTGGCAGGTGCGCATCGAAGCCGCCACCGCCTTGGGCCGCCTCGATATTCAAGTTGCGATTCCCGCTTTGATCGATGCCGCCGGCGATGCGGTGTGGCAAGTGCGCGAGAAAGCGGCGGAAGCGCTCGGCAAATTGCGCGCCGTCAAAGCGATTCCCGCGCTCGGCATCTGTGTCGGCAGCGAGATGGGGAATTTGCGCAAAGCAGCCGTCGCGGCGATGGGCGAAATCGGCGACGCCGCCGCGCGCCCCTATCTCGATCTCGCCGTCAACGACCCCGATCCCGATGTGCGTAAATTGGCGCGCTGGGCGTTGGGCCAATTGAAAATAGCCGTTTAATCCCAGGTTAACCATCGCGGAGATATCGAACATGACATTCGTGGTGACCGACAACTGTATTCGCTGCAAATACACCGATTGCGTCGACGTCTGCCCCGTCGACTGTTTCCACGAAGGCGAGCACATGCTCGTCATCGATCCCGAAGTCTGCATCGACTGCGCATTGTGTGTGCCCGAGTGCCCGATCGATGCCATTGCATCCGATAAAGAATTACCCGAGAAATATGTTCACTTCATCGAACTCAATGCGCGTTTGGCGCGCGAATGGCCGGTACTCGATCACACAAAAGAACATTCGGGCGATGCGGACGAGTGGGCCGATCGCGAAAATAAATTGGCTTCGATAGCGGTGTGATCATGACTGCGATGATTCCCGTTTCCATCACCGTTCTCGCCGCGCGTCATGAGCTCGAAATGCTGTGGCCCGACGGCGAGATCACAGCGATTCCGTTTGCGACGATTCGCCAATTCTGCGCGTGTGCGTGGTGTCGCCGCGCGCAGCGTATCGGCAAAGAGCCGTTGATAACGGAAATACAAGTGGCGGGTGTCAACGCGGTGGGCACATCGGGTTTGCAATTCGTTTTCAGCGACGGGCACGACAAGGGTTTTTACAACTGGGTGTATTTGCGCGCGATCGCCAACGGCACGGTACGGGAGCATTTCGATGATCATTGATTCGCAAAAAGTGGTCGATTTGCAAAAAACAATCGCTTCGCAAAAAAAATGGCGCGATGCGTGGACGGGTATGGCGACCGGAGCGCTGAAAAATGGAAAAGCCATTTTGCCGGGTACGATGCTTTGTCTCACCGTGACGTTGGCTTCGCGTTTTCTTGAGGATTACGTCGGCAGTTCGGCGCTGTTGATCGCGCTATTGCTCGGGCTCGCGTTCAGCGGTCTGTCGCGCGATGCGAATTATTTACCGGGCATCAATTTTTGCGCGCACAAAGTGCTTCACTTTGGTGTGGCGCTGCTTGGTTCGCAAATCGTATTTTCGAAAGTGCAAAACGTCGGCCCCGCGCTCTTCGCTTTGCTGCTGCTGAGTATTCCGGCGACGATCGTTTTCAGCATCGTGCTGGGGCGGTTGCTGGGATTGACGCGCGCGTCGAGTTTGATCGCGGGCAGCGCGGTTGCGATTTGCGGCGCTTCCGCCGCGCTGGCCGTTGCCGCGGCAATGCCGCGCGCCAAGCGCGATGAACGCCATCTGTTGTTCGTGGTCGTCGTGATCACTGCGCTCAGCTCCACGGCAATGGTGCTGTATCCGCTGTTGGCTACCAGTTTTGGACTCGACCCGACAGCGGCGGCATTATTTCTCGGTAGCTCTATTCACAACGTGGCCCAAGTGGCAGGTGCGGGTTACATTATTTCCGAACCGGTCGGCGATTTGGCGACATTCGCGAAAATGTTGCGTGTCGCCATGCTGGTACCGATCGTGGCGTCGGTCGCATTTTTTTATCGCAGCGATAGCGGCGGCAGGGCCAAGTTTCCGCTCTATTTGTTGGGTTTTCTTTTATTGATGATCGGCGCGAATTACGCTTTGATTCCAGCGCGCTTGCGCGCTGGCCTGTCTGATTTATCGCACGGTTGCCTGCTATTGGCGATCGCCGGTCTCGGCAGTAAAACATTGCTGGGCGAGATGTTTGGTTTAGGTTGGAGACCGTTGTTTCAGCTCGTCGTAAACACAATTTTTTTAGCCGGTCTGGTGCTCGCGCTCGTGTATGGCGGGCGCATGATGCTCACGTAAAACGTCGAGCCATCTTTCGCATTGATGCGGTTTTGTAAAAAAGGTAATGAAATTTTGTAGAAAGAGGAAGGTAATATTCCATGGCAGCATTAAATGAAGAAAGTGTTCTGACGGTACATCATTGGACCGATACACTATTCAGCTTTACCACCACCCGCTCTAGCGGATTGCGATTTAAAAACGGACACTTCGTGATGATCGGACTGCAAGTGGAAGGTCGGCCGCTCATGCGCGCGTACAGTATTGTCAGTGCGAATTACGAAGAACATCTCGAATTTTTCAGTATCAAGGTACAGGACGGGCCGCTGACGTCGCGACTACAACACTTAAAGCCGGGTGATAGCATCATGGTGAGTAGCAAGCCGACCGGCACTTTGATTCTCGATAATTTACTTCCCGGCAAAAATCTCTACCTGCTCGGTACGGGGACTGGATTGGCGCCTTTCATGAGTATTGTTCGCGATCCGGAGACGTATGAAAATTTTGAAAAGGTCGTGCTGGTTCATGGCGTTCGCTATGTCGAAGAGCTGGCTTACGGCGACGCAATTACCCAGGATCTGCCCAATAACGAGTACTTCGGCGAGCAGGTGCGCGAACAATTGATCTACTACCCAACCGTAACGCGCGAACCTTTCCAGTATCAAGGGCGTATCACCGATCTGATCGAAAACGGAAAGTTGTGTAATGACATCGGCCTACCGCCCTTAAACAGAGAGTCGGACCGATTGATGATATGCGGCAGCCCGCAAATGCTCAAGGATACCTGCGTGCTGCTCGACGCTATGGGATTTGCAGAAGCTCGTCACGGTGATTTGGGCGACTATGTCATCGAGCGCGCATTCGTAGAACAATAATTCTTTTTCTTCATTTGAAAAATGCAGCAGCCAGTGGCCATCTGCTGCATTTTATCGATCTTTGATCCCTATCTCGCTCTTCCGATATTTAAAAATTAATTTAAATTTAAACTTGTCATAGACGTGTTATCGACACGTTTTTTCGATAGATTTTTGTGCCAAATAAAATCAAAAAATTTCGTAATTTGCACTTGGCAAGTGCGTTGTTAAAAGCAGACTAAATTCGTGCAACAGCTAAATACAGAATTATTGCAAATTAATTAATCACAAAATCAGAACGTTATTTCATTGAAATTGGTTGCGATGCCGTTTGGCATGGTTGCTGCGTTATAACTATTGACGCGTTATACCCTGTTAGTACAAGTGATTGTTATAAATCGTACTCAGTACTGCGGGTCAGCTGTTGGTTTGAAAAACTTACTTCAAAAATCAATCATTAGGGGATCGTAAATGAAGCACAAATTATTGTTGCCGCTGCTCGTTATCGGCGCGAGCGCTAGCGGCGCATATGCTGACGATAACATTCCGACCATCTACGGCAAAGTCAACGTAACGCTCAACAATTACAAGTTCGATAGCATTGCCAGCACAACCGAATCCTACACTTCGCTCGATAACTGGAAGCTCGAGAGCAACGCTTCGCGTCTCGGCGTAAAGGGCGATTACGCTATTTCCAGCGGTATCAAAGCTATTTACAAGCTGGAGTTCGAGGTCTATCCCGATGGCGACAGCGGTTCAAACGTTTTCAACCAACGCAACACCTATGCCGGTCTGCAAGGCGGCTGGGGTACATTGTTTGCCGGTAAAAACGACTCTCCGCTGAAAGCAATCGCGGCAGAAACAGTGCAGGTTTTCAAAGATTTGCCGCTGGCCGATTTCAAATACGTGATGGTCGGCGAAAACCGTCAGAGCAACATCATTCAATACGCTAGTCCGAAAATGAGCGGATTTATTTTCAGCCTGCAAGTGGCTCCGGGCGAACAGAGCGGTTCGAAAGGCGCCGCCGGTACCACCTCGACCTCGAACACCAGCCACGGTTTGGCCGATACATTTTCGGCTGCGTTGACCTATGACTCCGATGGTTTGTACCTCGCGATCGCTGACGATCACAACCAAACCAACACCAATACTTTCCGCTTCGTTGGTCAGGTCGATGTTGGTCCGGTAAAGCTCGGTGTGCTGGGGCAGAAAGCCGATCGCAACAACTCGACCATCGCCGGCTCGAATGCGTACATTCAATCGATGGGCTATTTACCCGGTGATACCACAAGCTCTTCGGGTGCTCACTCGCAAGTGAACTCAATCGCGCAGTTTGGCAACACTTACAAAGCACAGGATGCTTATGCATTCACCGCAGCCTGGAAGGTCGACGATTGGACGCTCAAAGGCCAGTACGCGCAATCGAATTCGAAACACGACAGCTCGTTGAACCTGAGCGATACCAAAGCGAAAAACTACGTGCTCGGCGCCGATTATGCGCTCAACAAAAATGCCAAGGTTTTCGCTTACTACGCTGCAATCGATACCGATGGCGACAGCACAAAATTTGATGGCAAGCTGAAGGATAAAACCTACGCCGTAGGTTGGGAATTTAAGTTTTAAAGGTTGGGCTCTCCACCTTCACGGGGGCTGTCGCCCCCTTTTTTGTGGAGTCGGATCGCAAGCTATTCGAAAGCCCCTTGGCCGCGATTTTTTAAACAAGCCCGTCATTGCCGAATCTCACTATGCCAGAAGCGGAAACTTTCAATTTGTTAAAGAGTGGTGAGCTTGAAGCAGCAATACGCATTCAACTCATGGGGCGAGCGTGTCGATGCCACCGATTGGCAAACAGTGCTCGCGAGCACAACCTTCCTGCCGGTGTCACAGCAATTCACCACGCACAGCTACACGGGACAGGACGCGCTCGACGCGGTGGGACTGATCAATTACGGCGGGCGGATTTACGACGAAAGGTTTAGTCGATTTATTCAGGCCGATCCCATTGTGCAAGATGGCGAAAATTTGCAAGCGTATAACCGTTATGCGTATGTCCTAAATAATCCCCTCACTCTCACTGATCCGAGCGGATTTTGCAGTAAATGGAACCCTATTTGTGCAGCAAGACATTTGGGAGATGCGATTTCAAAAGGTCCGCGTGCAGTGATAAGTCAAGTTGACCCCGGGCTTTCCTGGATAATGTCGCAGTCAGTGGATAAATGGGTTAAGAACTCCGCGACGGTTCGCGAGATTGGCATGGTAGCGATGACTGCGGTAGATGTTTACTTCTGCGGTGGTAGCGGCGCATGTGTTGCGGGCTATAGTGCCTATGTAACAGAGATGATGGGCGGTAGTTTGACGGACCAACTAAAAGCGGGTGCAATTGCCGGCGCATCAGCGTATGCATTCCATTCGGTAGGAGATTATTTCAACCTTACCCCGGTTCAAGCTTTTTCGACGATGCCGCTCAATGAAGCGGCCGTGTATAGCGCGGAATCTATTGTCACGCATGGAATGGTTGGCGGTGTGATGTCAGTGTTGTCTGGGGGAAATTTCGGGAGTGGATTTGTCGGAGCTGGATTGTCGACGGGATTATCGTTAACCAGTCTTGCACCTGGGTCAGGTTTTGGCATGGAGGCAACTCGAATTGCTCTCGCGGCTGCGGCTGGAGGAACTGCTTCGGAATTAACAGGTGGAAAGTTTGCAAATGGGGCGATAAGTGCGGCGTTTTCGCAGGCTTTTAATGAAGAAATGGATCATTCGGACAAGTCCGGCGGAATATTTGGAAAGGTTCGGGACTATCTGTGGGGTGTAACCAAAGAATATGTTTTAGGTGATGGAAATTTGGTTTCCGGTACGGAAGAGCAAATAATTGAAGGTGGTCAAGCATTTTATGGTATGGATAGAGCTAAGGCCCAATATGATTTTAATGTATATAATACCTCTGGGGGAACAGAGCACTCATCGTATAAAGAATTTCAAAGCTGGAATTGGAAAGGAAATGACTTCGATGAGGAATATAAAAGATTTAATGAATTTCGTTTGAAAGGGCCTGGGGCTTCGCAATAATAGATGGAGAGATTTCGATGAATGGAGGTCTATTTTGTTGATTGAGTAACTCTAGGTGAAAATGGTTAATTCTATGCTGCTTTGAGTTTAAAGAATGTGATAGTTATATGATTTTGTGGGCTGGTAAATTTTAGAATGGAAAATATTTTTATCACATTAAAGGTTTTGTTGGGTCCGAAGAGTATCCAATTTCTGGTAATTTTTATTTCGGCTGCTGTTATTCATTCTCTTGAAAAAAGAAAGGTGATGGGGTGCGAGTATCATGTCAAAGCTGGTGGTGTTATAAAATCTTTTACTGTTGCGTATCTATTTTCTTTTATCTGTATTTCCATATTTGTTTTTTTACGGAAGAGAAGCCAATCTTGTGAGAATTGCTCTGATATTCTGGGGTTCATGGAGGATAGGAAAAATATATTTGTAGAGGTTGTGATCGATGTTTTCTCGATGTTTATTTTTGCCTATCTGGCTTGTCATTTTTCTGGGTTAAAAGTAAAGGACTTTGGCCTTTTTTCAAAAAAAATATCGTTAAAAGAGGCAATTTCTATTTTTATAGGGGTTGCATTTGTTATTCTGCTCCGCTTTCTTCAGTCGAAGTATAGTGTGCCGCACGATGATAAATACAACTTTTCGAAAAATATTTTTGGAGTTAGAAATATATATAATTTATCCTCCTCAATAGAAGGTGTTCGGCTTTTCGTAAGTGTGCTGATTACTCCTGTGGTAGAGGAAATATTGTATCGGGGGGTCTATTTTTTTGCATTTCGTAGGTTGCTTGGGGATTTTTCTGCAGTCATCTTGAGCGCGGCAGTTTTTGCGGCAATGCATGTTAACCCGGCTGCTATGGGTGGTGCTTTTTTGCTGGGATTAGTTTTCGGTTGGGTTTACAAGTCGACAAATATAATTCTTTTTCCCATGCTTTTGCATATTTTGGCTAATGTGTTGGTGGTGATATGAGAAGCGCCAAACGAACCGAGGATCGATAGCATCAATAGGGTCAGGCTCGATTGATTTCAATTTGACTTGCGGTAAAATGCAAACTCAACATAGCAGGACGCTTCTTTCATGGCTCGACTTCCCCGTTTTGTAATTCCCGGTCATCCTCAGCATGTCATCGTTCGCGGCAATAACCGCCAGGAAATTTTCTGCGCCGAAGCGGATTACCGATTTTACCTCGAAAAACTCAAGGCTGCTTGCGATAAGCATCAATGCGATATCCACGCGTATGTGCTGATGACCAATCACGTGCATTTGCTTATCACGCCGCACAAAGAAGATGGCATAGGAAAAGCGATGCAGATGATCGGTCGCTATTACGTGCAGTACTACAATTTCTGTTATCGTCGCACCGGCACTTTATGGGAGGGGCGCTACAAGGCCACGTTGATCGATACCGAGGCCTATCTGCTGAGTTGCATGCGCTATATCGAAATGAATCCGGCGCGTGCCAATAGGGTGGATCATCCTTCCGAATATCAGTGGTCGGGCTATGGATTCAACGCGCTTGGCAGCAGCGATGATCTTGTGGTTGCGCATAGCGAATATCTGCGCCTCGGACGCAGCGCGGAACAGCGGCAGTCGGCATACCGGCAGCTATTTCGTTCGCGTTTGAGCGAATCGACCGTGAGCGCCATTCGCGATGCCACAAATAAGGCGCGGCGGCGATCGCAAATCGCATAGGTATTTGGATGCGGTTATCAAAGGAGTCTGACCCCTTGATAGGGGGTGTCGGCATTCTGTTTGTGGTTGCAATTCATCTGGCGATAGTCGCGGCACTGCTGCGAGATCGAATTGTGTTGCCAATTAACAAAATCGGTCAATCCGTTATCGTGCAATTGCTCAAGCAAGAAAAACGTCCGCCTGAAAATGTAAAACTGGCGCCGCTGCATCTTAAAGCGCCTCCTGTTACCATCGAAATGCCACAGCTTGAGTTGCCTTTGGGAACGCCTGTGGTCTCTCGGCCGCTGGTTGTTATTGGGGCAAAATTTTCTCCCGAGGTTGCGTTAACTGTTCCCGCGGCTGAATATGCTGCCGGCGCGGGGCAGCTTGCCGATATGTACCGCGCGGAAATTTCCGTACAAATTTTTGAGGACGGTGCCGTCGGTGAAGTGCGCGTCGAAAAAAGCGACGGTAATCCAGCGCTCGATAACTTCATTGTTGCTTATGCAACGACGCATTGGCATTTTATTCCGGCAGCAAATGATGGCGTGCCGGTCGTGAGTTGGAAAACCGTGCGCGTGGAGATGACTCGAAAAGCAATGCTGATACATTGATGGCGACTTACTGCATCGCAGTCAATGCATTCAGCAGCACTTCGATTTTATTGTCGGTTTCTTGCAACTCTTCTTCGCAATTCGAATCCGCGACGATGCCGCCGCCGGCCCAGGCATAAATAGTTTGTTGATGCGCAGTTTTTGGGTGGGCCAGCAGCGTGCGAATCGCAATGTTGGTATCCATGTTGCCGTTGGTGTCGATGTAGCCGATCGCACCGCAAAATAGCGAGCGCGCATTCGGTTCGAGTTCATCGATGATTTGCATCGCGCGCAATTTCGGTGCGCCTGTGATCGAACCGCCGGGAAAGCAATTTTTCAACGCATCGAGCGCGTGCCTATCGTCGCGCAATTCGCCGCGAACGCTGCTGACGAGATGATGCACGGTGGCGAAACTTTGCAATTCAAATAATTGCTCGACGCGAATGCTGCCGGGTTTGCACGAGCGGCCGAGGTCGTTGCGCAGCAGATCGACGATCATTAAATTCTCGGCGCGATTTTTTTCGCTGTTGCGCAATTGTTCCGCGAATGCGCGGTCGCGTGTCGGATCGCTATCGCGCGGTGCGGTGCCTTTGATCGGTTGCGTAAGCAGTTGGCGATCTTGTGCGGCAAGAAAGCGCTCGGGAGAAAAACACAGCACGGCGCCGTCGTCGCTTTCACTATTTTTATATTCAAAATAAACGGAGTACGGCGCGGCGGCGATTTCGCGCAGGCGCAAATACGCGGCAAATGGATCGCCGCAATAATTCGCGTGAAAGCGGCGCGCGAGATTCACCTGATAGCAATCGCCGGCGCGAATGTATTCTTGCAGGCGCGCGAACGCATCCCGATACGCGGGCGCGGCAAAATCGTCGTGCCACGCGGAGTTTAAATTAAATGCCATGCGTGGAATTGCGAATGTCCCGCGCAGCCGACGCTGTAAATCCCTGCGCAATTCGGTTGGTGTTTCCGGGCGCATCACCAGAGCGGTGCGTCGTAATTCGTGGTCGCTGACGATGGCCCAGCTGTAGAGGCCGGCAAGAGCAATAGGAAAAGCGGAATCGCTGGGTTGCGGCGGAAGTTTGTGCAGGCGCCGGCCGCACTCGTAGCCGAGTAACGCGATGATGCCGCCATGAAACGGAAGGCCGTCCTCGCCGCTGATGGGTCTGAGCGAATCCAGCTGTTCAGACATGCCGGCAAAAATATCCGCATTGCCGGCATCCGAGAGCCGCGTTAACGGTGCTGCGCTGATAATGTCGTAGCGCCCGCGTTGGCTGAACGGCCAAGCGCTGTCGAGCCATACCGGTGTGCCCAAATCGCGCACGCGCGCAAACCAATGCGCGCTGTTTGGGGTGTAGGGCAGGTCTTGGAGTAGGGGCACGGCGCGCTTCGCGAGGGAGGATGTGAGGCGCCGCATTGTAACGATGCCGGCGGCTGCCCGGCCACCTGTAAACGCGCTCCAAACCCGTGCGCAATCCGGCTTTTTCCATTGACTTTAATGGGTTATCGAATTAACGTTACGCGCCCGTTTGGCGTGGATATTCCGTTCAGCGTGGATATCGTGTTATGCGCCCGTCGCGCGCGGGGAAACCGTTTGTTGTAGGCGCCCGCGCCCATTGCTGCCGCACGAATGCGACCCGTTTTATCCCGCGCTCAAGCGGCCCGCAATTTGCTCCGCGAATTATTTGCGCCCCAGATCGATTCGGTGCGCGGAAAATACTGCGTTGATTAAGCAGTCGCGTAAAAGACAATCCGTTCAGCTTAACATCGAGACGAACACCGGCATGGCCACCAACTCTTCTGTTACGCCCTCTCCAATTGCGCCCTCATTGCACAATCCGTTTGCGGAAAAGAAAGACGTCGAATTCAGCATTCCGGGCCAGATCAACTACACGCCCGGTCTCTACGAAACCACGCTGAAGGCAGGGTACGAACTCATTCAGCGCCCAAAGAAAGCGGCCGGTGTCGCCAACGTCGAGCGCCAGCATCAGAAAAAGCGCATGACGGTGTGGGAGCGCATCGACGTACTCAAAGATGCGGGTACCGAGGCGCAGGTTCTCTATCAAAACTGGGGTCCGAATCTCGATGGTGCTTCGCTCGTTACCGCCGTGGTCAAGATTCACGGCCGCGATGTCGCGCTGTATGGCCACGATTTCACCGTGCGCGCGGGCTCGATGGATGCCACCAACGGCAGCAAGCTGGCGCGTCTGTTCGAGCTCGCGGGCAAGCGCAAAATTCCGCTGGTGGGCATGAACGATTCGGCGGGCGCCTACGTGCCCGCGGGTGTCGGCGGTCTCGACGGTTATGCCGAGGCGTTTACCGCGTTGCGCAAGATCAGCGGCGTGGTGCCTTCGATCATGTGCATGTTCGGCTACAACGCGGGCGGCGGCTCGTATCTGCCGCGCCAGGGCAGCTTTGTGATTCAGCCGCTCGATACGTTCTTCGGTCTGACCGGCGCCGGCGTGGTGAAAACAGTGCTCGGTGAGGATGTAACGCCAGACGAGCTCGGCGGACCCGGCGTACATTCGCAATCGGGCGTGACCGATTTTGTCGTGCCCGACGAAGTTTCCGCGCTGATGAAGGTGCGTCAGTTGCTCGATTATCTGCCGTCTGGCAACGATGAGCTGGCGCCGTTCCAGAAGACCTCCGATCCGCTCGATCGCAAAACGTGGGACGTCGATATCCTGCTGAAAAAAGCGCTGAATTCGCCGACCGCTTTCAACACGCCGATCGACGTCAGCATCATGATCCAGCAGATTTGCGATCACGGTGATTATCTCGAAATTCAACCCGAGCGCGCGCGCAACACGATCTGCGCGTTAGGCCGTTTGGGCGGCAATGTCGTCGGCTTCGTCGCGAATAATTCCGCCGTGGGTTCGGGCCAGATCGATATCGATGCTGCGTACAAAAACGCGCGCTTTATCCGTTTTTGCAATCTGTACAACATTCCGATGATTTTCATGGAGGACACCACAGGTTTCAAACCGGGCCGCGAACAGGAAACCGGCGGCATCGTGCAGGCGGGCCGCGCCATGCTCGATGCGATTATCGATCTGCGCACGCCGCGTTTTCTCGTCATTATCCGCAACGCATTCGGCGGCGCGTACGCGTCGTACAACAATTATCCGACCGGCGCCGATCTCGTCATCGCCTTGCCGACCACGCGCGTGGCGGTGATGGGACCCGCCGGTGTCGAGTTCGTCTTCAAAGATGAACTGCGCGACATTCGCATTGAAACCAAAAATAAAATCGCATCGCTCGCGCAGGAAAATACCGCGAAGGGCATGAGTGCGGCCGATGCGCAAAACGCCGCGGAAAAAGCCGCGCACGCGTGGGCGAAAGAGCAGGAGGCCGCGCTCGCGCAACGCTATGAAAAACAATTGATGAATCCGAACGAGGCGCTCAGCCTCGGTTCGATTTCGCAAATCACGATGCCGTCGGATTTGCGCAAGACGCTGACCGAAGCGGTGGGCTTTCATCTCAGTCACTACAACGCTGAACCGATGCAGGGCGTTCAGCGCGAGTTTTTCTAATAATTCCCTCTCCCCCAGGGAGAGGGGAGTAATACAAAAATTGAGGTTTCTCACTGTGCAACCGAGCAATAAATATTATCTGCATAACCCGCTGATTCACGCGGAGCGCCGCCTGGGTCTCAGCGCTTCGGAGTGGGTGAAATCGTTTGCCTGCGACGATGTGCGTCCGCTCATTATCTGCCGCGGCCCGATTCGCAAAGAAGCCATGGATGTGTTCGATGAAATGGGCATCCACGGTTACGGCATTTTGCTCTCCGAAAAAGATTCGATCACGTACACCAATGCGCTGGCACCCGAGCTGCGCAAACTGACCGATCCCGATCGCGTGCATCGCGTGCCCGATTACACCGGCGCGACGAAAGAAGAGCGCGTGCAGCGTATCCGCCAAATTATTCAGATCGCGAAAGACAACGGCTACAACAGTATTTTCGCCGGCTACGGCTTTATGGCCGAAGACGAGGAAATGGTGCGCTCGATGGAGAACGCCGGCCTCAAATTTATCGGCCCGTGTTCGTACACCGTGCGCGCCGCTGGCTTGAAAGATGAAGCCAAGCGCACGGCATTGAGTGTCGGCGTATCGACTACGCCCGGTGTCGATAATCTCACGGCACTGACATTGCTCGCGAAATATCCGACCGCAGCCGATCTCATCAAACTGGTCGATACGGAAGTGCTGCCGCTCGACCAGCGCGCGTTCGATGCCGCGAAAACGCTGACCGATAAAGCCGATGTGGTATTGCTCGCGTCGTATCGCAAAGGCATCGATTTATTCACGATCGATGAAATGGGCGCGGTGCTCAAGCAGCAGCTCACTAAAGTCTTCAGTGAAAAGCCGGACAATCGTTTCCGCCTGAAAGCGATTTCGGGTGGCGGTGGTAAAGGCCAGCGCATCATGAATGCGCCGAATAATTACGAGGGCAAAACGCTCGAAGAAAAAGTCGCGAAAGCGATTGCTAACGGCCCCGCTCTGTTGCGCGAAATTCTCGCCGAAGTGAAATGCAACGGTGTCGGCGACAATAAAAATGTGCTGATCGAGATGAACATCGAAACCACGCGTCACCAGGAAATTCAGGTGGTCGGCAACGGCGATTGGTGCATCACGATGGGCGGCCGCGATTGCTCGCTGCAAATGCACGAACAGAAATTATTGGAAGTGTCGGTTACTATCGAAGAATTGAAGGCCGCGATCGAAGCGGCCGAGCGCGCGGGGCGCCGCGACGAGTTGCTCGCGCTGAGCCGCGATCTCGATATTCTCGAAAAAATGGAAAATGAAGCGGCGCGATTTGGCCAAGCCGTGAAGCTCGATTCGGTATCGACGTTTGAATGTATCGTCGACGGTCACTCGCATTACTTCATGGAAATGAACACGCGCATTCAGGTCGAGCACCGCGTCACCGAGCTTTGCTACAAACTCAAATTCGCCAATCCGGCCGATCCCGGTGAATATTTCATTGTCGAGTCACTCGTCGAAGCAATGGTATTGCTCGCGCGTCACGGTAAACGTTTGCCGAAACCCGAGCGTCTCGTGCGCGAGGATACCTCGGTCGAAGCGCGACTCAACGCAACCAATCAAGCATTGCAGCCGCACGCGGGTGGCGTTATCGAATACTGGTCGAATGCGATCGAAGGCGAAATTCGCGACGATCAAGGTATCTGCGTGCACAACCCCGATACCGATATGTTCATGAAGTATCACCTCGCGGGTGCGTACGATTCGAATATCGCGCTGTTGCTGACGACGGGAAAAACGCGTCTCGACAGTTATCGGCGTCTTGCGGAAATTTTGCGCCGCAGCGAAATGCGCGGCAAGGATCTCGCGACCAACCTCGAATTTCACTACGGTCTCGTCAACTGGTTTATCGGCCAGAATATCAATGCGCGGCCGACCACGCGTTTTATCGTTCCGTATTTGACCGCGGTCGGCAAATTGAAAGAAATCGCGAATCAAATCGATGTCGAATTCGCGTTTTCGCAAATTCGCGCACGCCTCGTTAAAAGCGCTGCGGCGAATGGTAAGGCGATGGCGACGGTGCTCGAGCGCAAAGAGAGCCTGCTCATGCGTCCGGTGCAGGAATTGTTCGCGCAGCCGCATTTGCTGTCGGGTTGGCTGTCGCTCAATCGCAATCATTTCACGGTCGATAACGGTCGCATCGTCTGGCACGTGAATCCGATGCTGGTGCTGTCCGAACTCTATCGTTTTCTGCACATGGATTACGAACCGGGTAAGCCCGCTGCTTACATGATTTGGGATCACGACGATGAATTGCTGCAAAACGCGCTCGATTTCTACACCGCGCTGCAAATCAGACTCGGTGTTTCGACGTATGCCGATGTCGAAAAAGTGATGACAGGCGGTCGCCCCGCGGGATTTAACGACGAGCAATGGGCCGCCACACGCGCAGCGCATGCGGGCTATCAGGCCGGCACCGAATTGCTGTCGCTATTGCCGATGGTGGCGATCGACACGCATTATTACGATCTCAAGGTCAATGACGATCTCACCATCGCAATTCCGGACGAACTCACCGTGAAAGCGTTGCAGGACAGAATGGCCAAGGTTCTGGTGCCGCCGCCGGTGGCGAAATCCGACGAAATTCTCGCGGCTTCGGGCGGCATGTACTACGCGCGCGAAGCGCCCGGTATGGAAAGCTTTGTGCAAGAGGGTTCGCACTTCAATCAGGGCGAGCCGCTCTACATCGTCGAAGTCATGAAGATGTTCAACAAAGTCTACGCGCCGTTCGCGGGCACTATCGACAAGATACTCATCGACGCCGACGGTGTTATCATCAAAAAAGGGCAGCCGCTGTTCAAGATCACGCCCGATGAGAAAATCGTGATCGAGACGCCGGAGGAAATCGCTGCGCGCAAGCGCAAAAAAACCACCGAGTTTTTGGCCAAGTTGTAAAAAGATGCCAAGTTGTAAGATGGCCGAGTTGTAAGATGGCCAAGCTGTGAGGATTTGAAATGATTACCGCGCTCGACCATATCGCGATCGCCGTACCCGATTTAGAAAAAGCGATTAAACGCTTTCTCGACGATTTCGGTCTCAAATTCGAAGGCACGGAGGAAGTCGAATCGGCGAAAACCACGACGGCATTTTTTCCGCTGCCGCCGACCAGCATCGAACTCGTGCATCCGCTGCGCGGCGAAGGACCGATCGCGAAATATCTCGAAAAGAAGGGCGGCGGTATTCATCACCTGTGCTTTCGCACCGACAACATCGAAGCAGATGTTGCGCACCTGAAAGCGAAAGGCTATCAATTTCTGAGCGATGCGCCGAGCAAAGGTGCGCACGATTGCATGGTGATCTTCATTCATCCGAAAAGCTGCGATGGCGTGCTGATCGAATTGAGTCAGCCACCCGTGGATCACTGATGGTTAATTGGTTTTCAATTTAGGTAAAAAATCGTGTCCAACGACTACAAACCCGCACCGCACACGCTCGAAGAATGGCAAAAAGCCGCAACGAAATCGATTAAGAGCGGTTCGCTCGACGATTTGACTTGGCATACGGCCGAGGGTATCGACGTCAAACCGTTTTACAGCGCGGAAGATATTAAAAATCTTCCGTACACAAATACGTTTCCCGGTTTAGAGCCGTTCATTCGCGGTCCGCAGGCGACGATGTACGCAGGCAAGCCGTGGACGATTCGCCAGTACGCAGGTTTTTCGACGGCGGAAGAATCGAATGCGTTTTATCGCAAGGCGCTCGCCGCGGGTGGTCAGGGTGTTTCGGTCGCATTCGATTTGGCGACGCACCGCGGTTACGATTCCGATCATCCGCGCGTGACGGGCGATGTCGGTAAAGCCGGCGTGGCGATCGACTCGGTCGAAGATATGAAAATTTTGTTCGACGGCATTCCGCTCGACAAGGTTTCGGTGTCGATGACGATGAACGGCGCGGTGTTGCCGATTCTCGCCGGATACATTGTTGCAGGTGAAGAGCAGGGTGTTAGCCAAGAGCAAATGTCGGGCACTATTCAGAACGATATTCTGAAAGAGTTCATGGTGCGCAACACCTACATTTATCCGCCGTTGCCATCGATGCGTATCATCGGTGACATCATTGCGTATTGCTCTGAACATCTTCCGCAATTCAACACGATTTCGATTTCGGGTTATCACATTCAAGAAGCCGGCGCCGATGCTGCGCTTGAGCTCGCTTACACGCTCGCCGACGGCAAAGAATATATTCGCACCGCGATTGCCGCGGGTCTCGATATCGATAAATTCGCGGGCCGCTTGTCCTTCTTCTGGGGCATCGGCATGAACTTCTATATGGAAGTGGCGAAATTGCGCGCGGCGCGTTTGCTGTGGGCGCGCATCGTCAGCGAATTCAATCCGAAAAATCCGCGCTCGAAAATGTTGCGTACGCACTCGCAAACATCGGGCTGGTCGCTCACCGAGCAAGATCCTTACAACAATGTCGTGCGCACCGCGATCGAAGCGATGGCGGCGGTATTCGGCGGCACACAATCGCTGCACACTAACGCTTTCGATGAGGCGATCGCGCTGCCAACCGAATTCTCGGCGCGCATCGCGCGCAACACGCAGTTGATCATCCAGGAAGAAACCGGCATCTGTAACGTCGTCGATCCGTGGGGCGGTTCGTACTTCATGGAGTCGCTGACGCAGGAACTCGCCGATAAAGCGTGGGCGATGATCGAAGAGATCGAAGCGGCCGGCGGCATGGCGAAAGCGATCGAATCGGGCATGCCGAAACTTAAGATCGAAGAATCGGCGGCGCGCAAACAGGCGCGCATCGATCGCGGTGACGATGTGATCGTCGGTGTGAATAAATATCGTCTGCAAAAAGAGGACGCTGTCGATATTCTCGAAATCGACAACAACGCCGTACGCGAATCGCAAATCAAACGTCTCGCGCAGATTCGTAAAACGCGCAACGAAAAAGCGGTTGAAGATGCGCTCGAAGCGATTTATCAATGTGCGAACGGCGGTCAGGGCAACCTGCTCGATCTCGCGATCAAAGCCACGCGCGCGCGCGCAACGGTCGGTGAAATCTCCTATGCTATGGAGCGTGTATTCGGGCGCTTCAACGCACAGGCGCAAACGGTGTCGGGCGTGTACGGTTCAGCATTTCAAACAGACGAAAACTGGAAAAGCATTCAAAGCGATATCGAAAGCTTCATCGAGAAGCACGGTCGCCGTCCGCGCATGCTCGTCTGCAAGATGGGGCAGGACGGTCACGATCGCGGCGCGAAAGTGATCGCTACCGCGTTCGCCGATGTCGGTTTCGATATCGACCTGTCGCCGATGTTTTCGACGCCCGCCGAAGTCGCGCGTCAGGCGATCGAAAACGACGTGCACGTGGTCGGTGTTTCGTCGCAGGCGGCGGGCCACAAAACGCTCGTGCCCGAACTGATTGCGGAACTGAAGAAGCAGAGTGCGGATGACATTATCGTGGTCGCGGGCGGCGTGATTCCGAAACAGGATTACGATTATTTGTACAATGCAGGCGTGAAGGGAATTTTCGGACCCGGCACGCAAATTCCCGTCGCGGCGCGCGATGTGCTCGATGCGATCAACGCAGCCGCTGGAAAATAAATGGGTGTAATTTAAAAGGCGGGCTTCGGTCCGCCTTTTTTGTTTATTCCCCTCTCCTTTAGGGTCCGCGGGGAGAGGGGAGAAAGCCACTGAGCTTAAGTTAGGATTTTTATGTCGGCTATCGACACAAAATTACTGCGTCAAGGCAACCGCCGTGCACTCGCAAAAGCCATCACGCTGATCGAAAGCAAACTCGATCGCGATCGCATGGCCGCGCAAACATTGCTCGAACAATTATTGCCGCACACAGGCAAAAGTATTCGCGTCGGTATCACGGGGATTCCCGGCGTCGGCAAATCGACCTTTATCGAAACTTTCGGTTTGTATTTAATTAGTCTCGGCAAAAAAGTTGCGGTGCTCGCGGTCGATCCGAGTTCGCCGCTCGCGGGTGGTTCGATTCTCGGCGATAAAACGCGCATGGAAGAATTGTCGCGTCAGGACAATGCATTCATTCGCCCGTCGCCGTCCGAGGGAACGCTCGGCGGCGTCGCGCAGCACACGCGCGAAACCGTGCTGCTGTGCGAGGCGGCAGGTTACGACGTGATTCTCGTCGAAACGGTCGGCGTCGGTCAGAGCGAATACGAAGTCGCGGGCATGGTCGATTTCTTCATGGTGCTGATGCTGCCCAACGCGGGCGACGAATTGCAGGGCATCAAGCGCGGCATCATGGAGCTTGCCGATGCGCTCGTGATCAACAAGGCCGATGGCGAAAGCGTGAATCTCGCCAATCGCACGCGCTCGCATTATCAGAGTGCGCTGAATTTATTGCGCCACACGAGCTTCTGGACGCCGCAGGTGCTGATCTGCTCGGCGCTCGAAAAGAAAAATATCGAAGCCGTATGGGGCATGATTAGCGACTACCAGATCGCCGCGCAAAAAAATGACTACCTCAGCGCCAAGCGCGCGCGCCAAGCCAAGGATTGGATGCACAAGCTGCTGCACG
This sequence comes from uncultured Verrucomicrobiaceae bacterium, assembly GCA_964500675.1. GTDB lineage: Bacteria > Pseudomonadota > Gammaproteobacteria > Pseudomonadales > CAMLJR01 > CAMLJR01. The sequence continues at coordinate 219,351 of CAZCNY010000002.1, forward strand.
AAATGCTGTTCCTGCGCCTGCGCCAAAATTCCGAAGTCAAGCGCGCGCTGCCGAAGCTGGAGCAGAAAGTGATTGCGGGCGAGACCACGCCCTACCATGCCGCGAGGCAATTGATCGATATGTTATGACGGGCGCTTTTACGGTGAGCCGCTTAAGGTTTGATGCGCGTCATAGCGTATAATCATGGCACCTTTATGCTGGCCTCTCTTTGCAGCGTTTAGTCGAGGACAATCATGCAAACTCCCTATCAATTGCTCGGTGGTGAAGCCGGTGTCCGCAAGTTGGCGGAAACTTTCTACGATGTCATGGACGAGCTTCCTGAAGCGGAAACAATCCGCAAGATGCATGGTGAAAGCCTCGTCGATATCAAAGAAAAACTTTACGAATATCTATCGGGCTGGATGGGCGGTCCGCACCATTACCACAAAAAATACGGCACCGTGTGTTTGACCAAACCGCACAAAGCGTATGCGATCGGTCCCGCCGAGCGCGATCAATGGCTCCTGTGCATGGATGAGACATTGCGTCGTATCGGCGCCAGCGACGAGCTCAAGGCGATGTTGAAGCAGCCGATGTTCGGCATTGCCGATGCTATCCGCAACACTGACGGCAGCAGTTGCCCGAGCGAACATGAAGATAGCGCGGCGGGTTGCGGGCATTGATCCATTGCGCACAAAATAATGAATAAACGCACGGCGTGGCAGGCGTCAATTGCCGTTTTCGTATTGCTGGCAGTGGCCGCGCTCGCCTGCGCGCCGATGCTGTGGTATGGCGCTTCAAACGGCCACAGCATTATTTATAACCTGGTGTGGCTGAAAAACTTTTCCGCGCAGCTCGCGCAGGGTGATCTGTATCCGCGCTGGCTGATGAATATGAATCACGGCGCGGGCAGCCCCGTATTTTATTTTTACGCGCCGCTGCCGTTTTATATCGCGTCGATTCCTGCGCTGTTAGCGCCGGCCGCGAAACTCACTGTGCAGCTCGCGTGGGGCGAATGGCTGTTCATCGCGCTGTCGGGTCTCGCTTTTTTTCGTTACGCGCAGCGACGCTATTCGCTCGGTATCGCATTGCTCGGCGCCGTGTTGTACATGTTGCTGCCCTATCATTTCGAAATCGATCTGTGGCGGCGGCAGGATATCGGCGAACTCACCAATTACATTTGGATGCCGCTGGTGCTGTATTACAGCGAAAAACTGTTCGACGGCCGCCGCGCGTTCGTCGGCCTCGCGATTTCCTACGCGCTGATGTTGTTTTCGCATCTGCCATCGGCGTTGCTGTTTTCGATCTGCGTCGGCGGTTATGTGCTCGTGTTGCTATGGAGCCGGCATTCGTGGAAACACCTCGGGCGTTTTGCCGCCGCGATTGCCATCGGTTTATTACTCGCGGGAATTTATTGGGTGCCGGCGCTGTTTAGCGAACAATACGTGCGTTCGGAAAAATTGTGGACGCCGTATTTCGATTTTCATCATTGGTTTTTTCCGATTAACGAAGCACCGCATCACGATGCCGGCGCGCACGCGTTTGCCGACCGTTTGTTTATGCTGATCGGCGTGTCCACGGCGATTTTTGCGCTGTGCTGGTTGCCGGCGTTCCGCTGGCGCGAAACGGTGGGCACGAAAAAACTCATCGGCTGTCTCGTGTTCATCGGCGTCGCTTGGTTTTTAATGTCGTCGTGGTCGACCTTCGTGTGGGAAAACGTGCCCGAATTATGGAAGGTGCAATTTCCGTGGCGTATCGCGATGGTGGTCGATCTCGCCGCGGCGATTGCCGCGCTGCACGCGCTGCGTTGTTTGCAAGTGCATCGCGATTGGTTTTCGGCGACGGCGCTGTTGATTTCGCTCGCTGCACTGATCTGGTGTTTCGCCACCGCGAATGTCAAAAATAAACTCGACCCGTTCGATCATCAATGGTGGATAACGGGGCGCGACAACGCGGTGCGCAATGGTCTCGACGCGCCCGAATACACGACGAAGTGGAATTCGTCGAAATCGGCGGATACCAGCATCGAGATTGCGGGTCAGGCACAGCTGGTATTTGAACCGAGCGCGGGCGCTATACAAATCGCAAAGTGGTTGCCGCGCAATATCGTATTGCAAGTGAATTTGCAAAAGGCGACAGCGTTGCGTGTGCAGCAGTTTTATTTTCCTAACTGGCGCGCGAGAATTGAAAATGGCGTTGTCTTGCATGTCGCTCCAGCGCGCGAAAGCGGTTTGCTCGTTATCGATTTGCCGGCGGGGAATTACCGCGCGGAATTGGAGCTGGTGCCGCTGCCGCAAGAATTGATCGGCGGCGCTCTGTCGGTGAGCGGTCTCGCGCTGTTATTTGGCGTCGCGGCGTGGCGCGATCGGCGTCCGCCGCTTACACGCACCGCCGGTATTCCCGTTTAGAAAAGCCCCGGTTTCTCGCCGCGCGATGATGAATGCCGTATTGAATTCGGCACGCGTGCTTCATTGGCGCATGGCATCGCTGATGAACGCTTCGTTGCGCGGATCGATTTCGGTGATTGCCGGCGTAGTGGCGGGCGTCGCGGGGATGTAGTGTTCCTGTGCGGCGACGGGCAGCGGTTCGATGTGCTGAATCCAGTAGCGCGAAATTACCGCCAGCACGAGCAGCACGAGCGCGTTGCCGAAAAACAATCCCGTTGCGCCGATCATGCTGACGAGCAGCGAACTCAACAGCGGGCCGATGCAGCTGCCGATGCCATAGGCCAAAAGCAGGGCGCCGCTGGCCGCGACGATGTAATGTGAATCGATGCGGTCGTTGACGATGGCGACAGCCACGGGATATATCGCAGCGGCCAAGCCCATGAATATACCGCCACACACGAGCAGCAACGGCAGCGCGAGCGTACCGCTCACGGCGGCGGCCAAGCTCGCGGCCGCTGCGCCGATGGCGATCCACAGCAGGACCGTGCGGCGTTCGTAGCGATCGCATAATTTTCCAATCGGCCACGCGCACAGCATCGCCGCGATCACGGCGGTGGCCATGAAAATCGATAATTCTTCCAGCGAGCGCTGCGTCAGGTGCGCGTAGACGGGAGCCATCGAATAAAACGCACTGATGACAATGCCGCTGATCAGCGATGCGGTGAATGCGAGCGGTGTTTTTTGATAGAGCTGCGACAACGATAAATGGTGTACGTGGTCGAGCGCGGGCGCCGGCAGACGTGTCAGCGCGAGCGGTATCAACGCCAGCGTCAACAGCAGTGCGACGATGCTGAATAATTTGAACGATTGCGGATCGCCCGCGTTGATGAGCAGTTGACCGCTCGCGGTGGCAAGATAAAACGCGACGAGATAAATCGCGAATAGCGTGGCGCGATTCGCATTGGTGGCGCGACTCGAAAACCAGCTTTCAACAACAACGAGTAATGTTGCCATCGCGATTCCGCTCAGCGCGCGCAGCAGCGCCCACCATATTGCGTTGATCCAGAGCGGATGTAATAGCGCCGCGCACGCGGCAATTGCAGCGAACGCGGCGAAGGTGCGAATGTGACCCGCGCGTGCGATCACGCGATTGGCGCACAGTGTGCCGACGACGAAGCCGATCGAATAACACACGAGAATGCCGCCGATCAATGCGGGCTCCATGCCTTCGAGACTCAGGCGCACGCCGAGCAATGTCATTAAGAAAGCATTGCCGCTGATGAGCAATAAAATGCTGAGGATCAACGCGGAAATGGCGAGCAATTGCGTGCGCATTGCCGTGCCTGTCAATGTTGCTCGGATGGATGCGCGCGTGCCGGCTGCGCGGGTGCGCGCGCGAGAAAGCTGACAACTTCGCTCGCTTCCGCCATTGCATCGCCGTAACCCAATTCGATCAGCTGTTCGACGAAGGGGCGCGTGAATAGCAGATAGCTCGCGGCATTGACGCCGCCGCTGTTGTAACCGCTGCCGGTGGTACGCAAAAACGCGCGGATGCTGCGCGGCAATTCTTTTACATGCAGTTCGGCAATGGTATCGATATCCTGCGACGGTGAGATCACATACGCTTCCACCGGAAACAACTTGCGCGGCATTTGCTCCTGCTGTTGTTCGGGCACCATGGCGATTAATTCATTCACGCGTTCGAGCAATTCGATATCGGTTTCGAGGCTGTCGATAAATGCGCTGTTGAGCAGATGACCGAGTATTTGTCCGAACGCGGGGCTTTGCACTTTGCGAATCGGTTTCGCGTAATTGCGTTTATGACCGTTGGCCGGCACGATCAGTACGCGCTCGGCGCCGAGATGCAGAGCGGGGCTGATCGGCGTTAATTGCCGCAGTGCGCCATCGCCGTAGTAATTGCCCCAGATTTCCTCGGGCGGAAAAATCGTAGGGATCGCAGTCGATGCCATCAGGTGATTGAGTTGCAGCGGGCACGCGATACCCTGGCGGCGCCAGCGCTGCCAGTTGGCGTGATTGGGGCCGCCCTGAAAAAAACTGATCGACACGCCCTGCGTGTAATTCATCGCCGTGACCGACACCGCGCGCAAATGGCCGTGTTGAATATGTTCGCCGATACGATCGAAATTCAAAACTTTTTTCAGCAGCGCGCGCAGCGGTGAGTTGTCGAGCAGCCCGACTGGATGGCCCACCGCCACGCCGGCGTTGAAAAGCGAGCGTGCGAGACGCCACGCATTTTGGAAAATGTCGAACCAGTTGGTGCAATAGACGTGATCGAAACTCAGGCGCAGCCACAGCGATTCGAGCCAGGCGGCGGCGTGCGTGAAATTTTCGGCTTGCGTCGCGAGTCCGACCGCATTGATCGCGCCCGCCGACGTGCCGCATAAAATCGGAAACGGGTTGTGCGTCTGTTCGCGCGTGAGCTCGGCCAGCGCCTTGAGCACGCCGACTTGATACGCCGCGCGCGCGCCACCGCCCGGCAGCAAGAGTCCTGTGCGAGTGAGCAGCGGCAGCGGTGGCGAAACAGTCATTAAAGTTAGGTCAGTTGAACCGGCATCAATTAAAGCGACATCAATTAAAAACGCAAGAGACGTGTTGCTTAATTATTCAGGAGTTAGGCAACAGTATAGTCATGGCATATGCTCGCGCAGTCCTTTTTCGACGAGGATCTTGGTCGCGATTTCTTCGATCGATACGTGTGTGCTGTCGATATAGCTGATGCCATTGCGCTCGAATAGCGATAGCGCCATGCGTACTTCGTCTTCGCATTTGGCGATGTTGGCGTAGCGCGAACCGGGGCGGCGCTCGTTGCGAATCGCCGCCAAACGCTGTGGTTCGATGGTGAGGCCGTACAATATATTGCGATGCGCCTGCAGCGGTTTTGGAATGTGTCCGCGCTCGAGGTCTTCGTCGGTCAGCGGGTAATTCGCGGCGAAGACACCGTGTTGCATCGCCATATACAGACAGCTCGGCGTTTTGCCGCAACGCGACACGCCGATCAGGATCAACTGCGCTTGATCGTAGTGATTGATGCGCGCGCCGTCGTCGTTTTCCATCGCGTAATTGAGAGCGGCGATGCGCTGCTGGTAGCGCGTTTCGGTATCGCGGCTGTGACCGCGGCCCACGGTGAGTCCGGATTTGCTGTCGAGCGCGCGTTCGAGCGGCTCCAGAAAAGTGGAAAAAATATCCATCAGCACGCCGTTGCCGCCCGCGATGATGGCGCGAATGTGCTGATTGACGATGGTGTCGAAAATGATCGGCGGCGCGCCGTCGCGATCGGCGGCGTCATTGATACGGCCGACGGCGATCTGGGCTTTTTCCCGCGTGTCGACGAAAGGCAGCACGGTTTTGTCGAACTCAATATTTTCAAATTGCGCCAGTAAACTTTTGCCGAGCGTTTCAGCCGTGATGCCGGTGCTATCGGAGATGAAAAAAGCGCTGCGTCGCATTGCCGGCTTATCCTCGCTACGGTGTGATGGTCCGGGGACGCCGTATCAAATATCCGGCCCGATGGGAAAACCCCCCGGTTTTTCGGTATGATTGGCGGCCTTTCGAGGGGTTCGGCGCGCACCATAAACCGACTGTAGCACAGATCGCCTGTAGCAGAGGCAGCCTGAACAGTGATCGCCGCGAGCTCGCGCACTGCCCCCGGTGCATCCCTTTTGATGTGACCGCATTACGGAGACTACGACGTTGGCTGAATATGTGATTTGGTTCGATCATTTGGGCATGGGTGACGTGGAACGCGTCGGCGGCAAAAATGCGTCGCTTGGCGAAATGATCAGTCATCTGGCCGGCGCGGGTGTATCGGTACCGGGCGGCTTTGCCACCACGGCCGATGCGTATCGCGATTTTCTAGGCCAGAGCGGCCTCAACGATTGGATTCACGACGAGCTCGATAAACTCAATGTCGATGATGTCGCGCAGCTTGCCATCGTCGGTGAAAAAATTCGCCGCCGCATCGTCGAAACACCGCTGTTGCCCGAGTTTGAGCAAGCCGTGCGCGAAGCGTTCGCGACCTTGTCGGTTGGAAATTCTCATATCGCCGTCGCTGTGCGCTCATCCGCAACGGCGGAAGATTTGCCCGATGCATCGTTCGCGGGCCAACAGGAAACTTTTCTCAATATTAGTGGAATCGATAACGTTCTTATCGCGGTGAAAGAAGTTTTCGCATCGCTGTTTAACGATCGCGCGATCGCGTATCGCGTGCATAAAGGTTTCGATCACAAACACGTTGCGCTGTCCGCCGGCGTGCAGCGCATGGTGCGTTCGGAGACCGGCGCTTCGGGTGTGATGTTCACGCTCGATACCGAATCGGGTTTCGACAAAGTGGTATTTATCACGGCTTCGTACGGTCTCGGCGAAACCGTGGTGCAAGGCGCGGTGAATCCCGACGAGTTTTACGTGCACAAGGAAACGCTCGCGGCGAATCGCCCCGCCGTGCTGCGGCGCAATCTCGGCGCGAAAGCGATCAAAATGATTTACACCGACAGCAGCAAGCCGGGGCGTTCGGTGCAAACCGTCGATGTGCCCGACGCGTTGCGTCAGCGTTTTTCGATCGACGACAGCGAAGTCGAAGCGCTCGCGCGGCAGGCGTTGATTATTGAAAAACATTACGCGCGGCCGATGGATATCGAGTGGGCCAAAGACGGCGACGACGGCAAACTCTACATCGTGCAGGCGCGCCCCGAGACGGTAAAAAGTCAGGGCTCGAATACGCTGATGGAGCGCTATCTGCTCAAGGAAAAAGGCAAAGTATTGTGCGAAGGCCGTTCGATCGGTCAGCGCATCGGCAGCGGCCCCGTGCGCGTGATCACCGGCCTCGCGCAAATGGAACAGGTGCGGCAGGGCGATGTGCTCGTCACCGACATGACCGATCCCGATTGGGAGCCGATCATGAAACGCGCCTCGGCGATCGTCACCAATCGCGGCGGCCGCACCTGTCACGCGGCGATTATCGCGCGCGAATTGGGAATTCCCGCCGTGGTCGGTTGCGGCGATGCGACCGAGGTTTTGCACAGCGGCGTGCCCGTGACCGTGAGTTGCGCCGAAGGCGATACCGGCCTGGTCTACGCCGGTCAGCTCGCCTTCGACGTGACCACGAACGATTTGCAGAAAATGCCCGAGCTGCCGTTCAAAATTATGATGAACGTCGGCAATCCCGATCGCGCGTTTGATTTTCAGGCGTATCCGAATGCCGGTGTCGGTCTGGCGCGGCTCGAATTCATTATCAACCGCATGATCGGCGTGCATCCGAAAGCCTTGCTTAATTTCGATTCGCTGCCGCGCGATGTGCGCGTGAGCGTCGAGCGGCGCATCGCGGGCTATCCATCGCCGGTCGATTTCTACGTGGAAAAACTCGTCGAAGGTATCGCGACAATTGCCGGCGCGTTTTCGCCCAAGCGCGTGATCGTGCGTATGTCCGATTTCAAATCGAACGAATATGCACATTTGATCGGCGGCAGCTTGTACGAGCCCGCCGAAGAAAACCCAATGCTCGGTTTCCGCGGTGCATCGCGTTACATCGCCGAATCGTTCCGCGAATGTTTTGAACTCGAATGCCGCGCGCTGAAAAAAGTGCGCAATGACATGGGTCTCACCAATGTCGAGATTATGATCCCGTTCGTACGCACGGTTGGCGAAGCGAGACAGGTTGTCGAATTGCTTGCCGCGAACGGTCTCAAGCGCGGCGAAAATGGACTCAAGCTCATCATGATGTGCGAGATTCCCTCGAATGCCTTGCTCGCCGAACAATTCCTCGAATACTTCGACGGCTTCTCGATCGGCTCGAACGATTTGACGCAGCTTTCACTCGGCCTCGATCGCGATTCGGGTCTCGTCGCGCATCTGTTCGACGAACGCAACGACGCGGTGAAAGTGCTGCTCAAAAGCGCGATTTCGGCGTGCAAGAAGCGGGGTAAATATGTGGGAATTTGCGGACAGGGTCCGTCGGACCATCCCGATCTCGCGTTGTGGCTCATGGAACAGGGTATCGACAGCGTTTCGCTGAGTCCCGATTCGGTGCTCGAAACGTGGCTGTTTCTGGCTGAGCATCAGCATAAGTAGTTTTTTATAAGGCGGCGATAGCAGGGAAGGCAAAATGCGCTTCTATTTACTCGAGAAGTTCATCAATCTGCACGATGGCTATCGCCGCGCATTCAAAATTGATCAGCATCATTTGCTGTTGCTGCAAGAGAGCGGCGAGCAATACCTGATCGAGGCGCTCTGTCCGCATCGCGGGCATCCGCTCGAAAGCGCAAGCGTTCAAAATAATGTATTGCGCTGTCCATTGCACAATTACGCATTCGATTTGCGCAGCGGCCACGTATGCTCGGCAACGGAAGAAGCCTGCCGCGCCTTGCACCGTTATGAATTAATTGCGCGCGATACGGACGTGGGCGTGATGCTGTAAATCAGTTCGTCGGCTATTTATCGAAACTCTTATCGACACGCAAATACAATTGATCCCCCGGTTTGGGGCCGCTACTGATGGTGCCGTCATTCGGTGTGGTGGGGCGAGGCAGCAGGGGAATCCAAGTGCCGAGATCGCCCACGACAGTATTGCCGAATACGCGGCGCTCTTGGTTTTCTTCCTTGGCGTAGCTGATGAGCACTATCGCTTTGCGGCCGCTTTCAATTTTTACTTGCAGTGTGATCGTCGTGAATTCAGTCGGCACGTTGTTGATCGCGATCCACCAGCCATTACTGGTAGGTTGCTGCGTGATTTTTTGATAATCGATGGCGACAAACGCGCCTTCGACGGTGTCGATGGTGTAGCCGCTGCTATCGGTCGAATATGTAATGGCGCCCGGTGCATCGTCGGCCGGCGGCTGCTCGCGCAACATCAGGCGCAGCGCGAGCGGTGCGTGATCGATTTTCGAGAGTAGCGCGGCGACTTCATCGAGTTGCTTGCTGCTGCCGATGACGACGAGCTTGCCGCGCACAATGTCGGCGCCCAGTTTATCGCCGTAGGTATTCCGCAGTGCCTGCAAGACTTCTTCGGGGTGGGGGTTGACGAGGGTGAAAACGCGCGAGTCGGCGAAGCATGCGGAATTTAAGAAAAATGAAGCGGTGACGAGCAAAAATAACGCAATAAAAATTTTTTTCATGGCGTCCTCTTTCTTCCTGATTTCGACCTTTTCTCTTAGATATTAAGTAAACGTACTTTTAAACAAGCGTACCTTTAAACCAACGTACCTTTAAATATGTAACAACCGCAATTCGGGATCGTTGATGCTGCGCTGCCACAACTCGTCGAATTGCGCGGTGTAATCCTCCGCGAGCGGGCGATTGTTGAAATCGGCCCAGGCTTTTTCCGGCTCGCGCAGAGCGTAACACAACACACCGCGATCGTCGGCGACCAGAAAGTTTTCCTTGATATCTTCCGGCTCGCAATCGGCGCGGCGAATGTGCAGTGTCGTGCTTAAACGCCGGCACAATTCGAGCAGGCGATGACCGCGCTCGATAATCGGTTTTACCTCGACAACGAGCAAACGGATTTCGCTGAAGCGGCTGGTGCGCGCGAGTTGTGAAATCGCGCCGGCAAACTCAGCGCGATCGAATAGCTCGTGATCGAGCGTGTGCGAGAGCAGGCGCAATTGACGGCGGGATTGCTTCGCGAGCTCTAGCGCAATAAGCGTGCGATCGCTCACGCTAAAACGTCCGGCATCGCTGCCGAGCAGGCGCTGCTGGCGCAATATCAAGCGCATGGTGCGATGTGGAATATCTGCATCGAGAAATTCGGGACCTTCGGCGATAAAGCCGAGGCGCTCATAAAACGGTAATGCGTGTGTTTGCGCATGTAAATAGATCTCGCGCAGTGGCTGTTGCGTCGCGGCTGTAAGAATCGCGCGCAGAATTTGTGAGCCGACGCCGCGCTGCCGGGCGCGCGTGAGTACAGCCATGCGACCGATATGGCCATTGCGCAGCATGCGCGCGGTACCGACGGGTTCGTTGTTGAGAAAGGCGAGCCAATGCTGTGCCTCTTCATCAGCGCCATCCCACTCCAAATCTTCGGGGACGTTTTGCTCTTCGATAAAAACGCGACGCCGAATTTCGCTCAGAATGGCGTGATCGCGTTGCCAGTTTGCACTGCGAACTTCAATGCTCATTTTCGTCAAAAGCCACGCTGCCTTGATTGTAGAGCGTTGCGACTAAATGTATCGCTGCATCTGAGTTAAGCAAATCTGAATCGATTTTAATGCGATCTTGCGCACAGAGCTGTTCGGCGAGCGCAGTCGTTTCATTGCTGCATTCGAAACGGTGTCCATCGACAAATAGCAGGACGGAATTGTTTTTCCGAATAAACGAAAAACGGCTGGCGGGATTGCGGTATAGCGAAAAACCACCGGCGCCCGATGCACTTAAAATCAGATCGCGCAGCTCTTCGACTTCGATCGGTTCTTCGGGTTGCCAATCGATATCCGGGTATTTGCGCGTGGTGTTGTATTGTCCGAACCAGCGCGCGAATGCATTGCGGTCGAGCATTTTTTCCGTCACCATCGCGTGTAATTGCGCAATAGCCTCCGAAGAAATTTCGCCGGGATTTTTTTGTGTGTGTAAATTCGCATCGCTGTAGCGATCGTCGTCTTGCATATCGGCCAGTAGATGATCGCACCAGTGCGCGATCAACTCGCTGCGCGACGGCGCGCGAAAGCCGATCGAATACGTCATGCAGTCTTCGCCGACAGCAACGCCGTTGTGCGCAATGCGCGGCGGTACGTAGAGAATGTCGCCGGGCTCGAGAATCCATGCGTCGGTGGCTTCGAAATTCGCGAGCAGACGCAAATCATCGTGCGGCAATAATCCGGTGGTGTGATCGCACAGCGCGCCGACTTGCCAGCGACGCTTGCCCAGCCCCTGAATTAAAAACACATCGTACTGATCGAAGTGCGGGCCGACGCCGCCTTCGTCCGCCGCGTAGCTCACCATCACATCGTCGATGCGCCAATTCGGCACGAAGCGAAACGGTTCGATGAGAGCCGCGACTTCCGGCACATAGTGATCGACTGCTTGCACCAGCAGCGTCCATCGTTTTTTGTCGAGTTCGCCAAAGCGCGATTCGGCGAAGGGGCCGTGTTCGAGTTTCCAATTATTTTGTGTTTGTAGAATTAAGCGTGATTCGACTTCTTCTTCACAGGCGAGGCCCGCGAGCTCATCGGGTTCGAGGGGATTGCTCCAAGATGCAAACGCATTTTTTATCAGCAGTGGTTTTTTCTGCCAGTAATCGCGGAGGAAAATATCGATGTTGAAATTTTTTAGTTGCATATGTACTCGCGACGAGATGCCGGCCGGGTTTAGTTCCGTCTCCCGCGGGGAGAGGGGAGTTTAAGCGCGCGAAAATCAAATATTTCGTGCCTGCTCAATCGCATTTCCAATATAAGTCGCCGGCGTTAAAGCGAGTAAAGCAGCTTTTGCGTCGGCTGGAATTTCCAGCGATTCGACAAAGCGCTGAATCATTTCGCGATTGATGCTTTGCCCACGCGTGAGCGCTTTGAGTTTTTCGTAGGGCTCGGCCACGCCGTAGCGGCGCATCACGGTTTGAATCGGCTCGGCCAATACTTCCCACGCCTTGTCGAGATCTTCAGCGAGACGCGCGCGATTGATTTCGAGTTTATTCAGACCTTTGAGCGCCGCTTCGTACGCAATCGCACCGTAGCCAAAACCGACGCCCATGTTGCGCAGCACGGTCGAATCGGTGAGATCGCGCTGCCAGCGCGAGATCGGCAATTTGCGCGCGAGATGCTCGAACAGTGCGTTGGCAAGGCCGAGATTGCCTTCGGAGTTTTCAAAATCGATCGGGTTCACTTTGTGCGGCATCGTCGACGAACCGACTTCGCCGGCGACGGTTTTCTGTTTGAAATAGCCGAGTGCGATGTAGCCCCAGATATCGCGATCGAGATCGATCAGAATGGTATTGAAGCGCGCGAACGCATCGAACAATTCAGCGATGTAATCGTGCGGTTCGATCTGTGTGGTGTAGGGGTTCCACACGAGGCCGAGACCTTCGACAAAATCTTTCGCGTTCGCTGCCCAGTCGATGTTCGGATAAGCAGACAGGTGCGCGTTGTAATTGCCGACCGCGCCGTTGATTTTGCCGAGCAATTGTACCGCTGCAATTTGCTGGCGTTGGCGGCGCAAACGCGCCACCACGTTGGCCAATTCCTTGCCCATCGTCGTCGGCGTTGCGGGCTGGCCGTGCGTGCGCGCGAGCATCGGCGCATCGGCGTGCGCATGCGCGAGTTCGACCAGCTTCGCGATGATGCGATCGATTTGCGTCAGCGCAATCGCGCGGCCTTCTTGCAGCATCAACGCGTGCGAAAGGTTGTTGATATCTTCCGATGTGCACGCGAAATGGATGAACTCCGAAACCGCGTTGAGTTGTGGCGTCGCGCCGAGCGCTTCTTTCAGAAAATACTCGACCGCTTTGACGTCGTGATTCGTTGTGCTTTCGATTTGCTTGATGCGCTGTGCGTGCGTTTCGTTGAACCCGGTCAGCAATTTTTCAAGTGCGGCCTGCGTCTCCGCGGTAAACGCCGCAACCTCGCTGATGCCCGTGTGCGCAGCCAGTTTTTGCAGCCAGCGTACTTCGACGATGACGCGCTGCTTGATCAAACCGAATTCGCTGAACACGCCGCGCAATTGCGCGGTCTTGCTGCCGTAGCGGCCATCGAGCGGAGACACGGCGGTGAGGGCGGACAGTTCCATTTTTAAAAACCTTGTTTAAGAGAGGGTGACTAAATTGTTTATTCCCCCGTTTAATCAAAGGAACTTAAAAGGGGAGGTTTTGCTGCCAATTAAATGTGGCCGCCATAATAGCGAATCTCAGCTTCTAATCAGAGCCTCAGCGCAGCGCTTGAGTGCGTTGCGATTCAAAACCAGCTGCCAGCGGCGGCCACCGACGCGGCGCCACAACCAGGCGGAGCGGATCGCGGCGAGCAGCAGCGCGCGAATCTTGTCGGCATTGGCTGAATTTTGCAGTTGTTGAAGGCTGCCAGTGACTTGAATTCGATATTTAAAGCCGCTGATCGTATCCTGATAAATCGACGCAAGGCTCGGTGCTATTTCATTGATATCCTGCGTAAAGAATTCGAGCTTTTTCTCCGCGTGTTGTAAGCGCGCGCGAATCGTGCCCTGCGCTTCGGGTGCTTTGGCGAGCAGCTTTTGCAAAATCAACGCGCCGAGCGCGTAGCGCACCGTACCTTGATAACCGTTGCGATTGTAGCCCGACAACACGTCGCGCAGCGCGCGCAAACCGAGCTGGAGATTGTGCGCGCCGGCGTAGACCACGGCGGGATCGTCGCTATCGAAAACGAACAAACTGTGCAGAATGCTGTTCATCGCGGCGCTGTCGGCTTGACCCGTGCGCGCGATCTGATCGACGAGATAGGCCGCCTGCAATATGCCGGCGAGCGCAAGTGTTTGTGCTTCTATCGAATTCGTCGTCAATTCATCATTGCTCCAGTGCTTGCTCAATCACGCCGCCGCCAAGGCATAGCTCATCGATGTACAGCACCGCCGATTGTCCCGGCGTAATCGCGCGCTGTGGTCGATCGAAATCGAGCCGATAGCCGTTTTCCGTCTGAATCAGCACGCAATCCTGATCGGGTTGACGATAGCGCGTCTTAGCGCGGCAGCGCAGCGGCAATGGCGGTTCCTCGCCGCTGATCCAATGCACGGTGCCGAGCGCGAGCGCGCGTTTGTACAGGCGCGGGTGTTCGCTGCCTTGCGCCGCGATCAACACGTTGCGCGCGAGATCTTTTTCCACGACATACCACGGCTCATCGCCCGCACCATGCAAACCGCCGATACCGAGACCCTGGCGCTGGCCGATGGTGTGATACATCAAACCGTGATGCTCGCCGATCGCGCGGCCATCGACGCTTTCAATGATGCCGGGTTGCGCGGGTAAATATTGTTGCAGGAAATCCTTGAAGCGGCGTTCGCCGATGAAACAGATGCCGGTCGAATCTTTTTTGTTGTGCGTGACGAGATCGTGCGCTTTAGCGATTTCGCGCACGCGCGATTTTGGCAATTCACCGACGGGAAATAATGTTTTCGCGAATTGTTCGCCGCTCACCGCGTGTAGAAAATAACTCTGATCTTTGTTCGGATCGAGACCTTTCAATAATTCGGCGACATTTTTATTGCCGGCATGGGTTGTGATTTCGCCGATGCGCGCGTAGTGACCGGTCGCGATGAAATCCGCGCCGAGTTCGATCGCATAATCGAGAAACGCTTTGAATTTAATTTCCTTGTTGCAAAGAATATCGGGGTTCGGCGTGCGCCCCGCGCGGTACTCGGCGAGAAAATGCTCGAACACGCGATCCCAGTATTCCGCCGCGAAATTCGCCGTGTGCAGATGAATGCCGATGCGGTCGCACACGGCCTGCGCGTCGGCGAGATCGGCGCGCGCGGTGCAGTATTCGGTGCCATCGTCTTCGTCCCAGTTCTTCATGAACAGGCCTTCGACGCGATAGTCCTGTTCGCGCAGCAGCAGCGCAGCGACGGAGGAGTCGACGCCACCTGACATGCCGACGATGACGTGCTTGTTTTCGGTATTGCCAGCGGCGTTCATCGCAATGAATTCATCAGGCGAAAATGGAGGCAAGCGGGTAGCGATGCCCGTTTAGATATTGCTCGATCACTTTGGTGACAAGCGGGCTGCGCATACGCGGCGCGAGTTTTTGAATTTCGTCATACGAGAGCCACACTGCGCGCTCGATGCCGGCGTCGAGTTTGCGCTTGGCGTCGTGCGCAATCGGTTTCGCGAAAAAACACGTGCGGTAATATGTGATGTCGTTGCTCGGCGCGGTGTAAAGGCCGATGCCGACGACACCTTGTATCTCCACCGTCCAGCCGGTTTCTTCAAGCGTTTCGCGCAATGCGGCTTCGATCAGTGTTTCGTTTTGTTCGAGATGACCCGCTGGTTGATTGAACACGAGCTGTTCGCCCGCGTATTCCTCGACGAGCAGAAAGCGGCCGTTATCTTCGACGACGGTGGCAACGGTGACGTGGGGGTACCAATCCATAAGGTTCCGAATCGAGCCGGGGAATGCAAAGGGAGCGGCATTATACGCGCTGACGCCGCCGCCCGGCACCCGTTCGCGACGCGTTGATTTCAATGCACCGCCACGCGCCCGGTGCGAGGCCATCGAGTGTCCATTCTCCGATGGCGGCGCGAATAAGGCGCAGCGTCGGCAGTCCGACTGCCGCCGTCATGCGCCGCACTTGGCGATTGCGGCCTTCGCGGATGACGATTTCGAGCCAGTGTGTGGGGATCGCCTGGCGCACGCGAATCGGCGGGTCGCGCGGCCACAATGGGGGTTCGTCGATAAGCGCGATTTGCGCGGGCAGGGTCATGCCGTCATTCAATCTAACACCTTCACACAGGCGCGCGATGGCGGCTTCGTTCGGCGCACCTTCGACTTGCACCCAATACGTTTTCGGCTGTTTTGCGTCGGGGTGTGCTATGCGATGTTGCAGCGCGCCGTCAGCGGTGAGCAGCAACAATCCTTCGGAGTCGAAATCGAGCCGGCCCACAGGATACACACCGGGAATATCGATGAATTGCGCAAGCGTGGCTTTGTCGCCGCTCGGCGAAAATTGCGACATCACGCGAAAGGGTTTGTTGAATAGAATCAGTTGCGCCACCAGCCCTCACCCCCAACCCCTCTCCTTGTTAGACCCCCGCAGCGAGAGGGAAGAAAAAATAAAGCCCCGCGAACGGGGCTTGTTGCCTCGATTTATTTTATTTCAATGTTGCCAGCGCAGCGTTGAATGTTGCGCTGGGTCGCATCACTTTTGCAGTGAGTTCGCGATTCGGATGATAGTAGCCGCCGATAACGACGGGCTTGCCTTGCACCGCAATCAACTCGTCGACAATTTTCGATTCGTTCGCAGTGAGTTCCTGTGCGAGCGGAGCGAATTTAGCTTGCAGTTCTCGGTCGTCGGTTTGTGCGGCGAGCGCCTGCGCCCAGTACAGCGCGAGATAAAAATGGCTGCCGCGGTTGTCGATGCCGCCGACTTTGCGCGAAGGTGATTTATCGCTATCGAGGAATTTGCCGTTGGCTTGGTCGAGTGTTTTTGCGAACACTTTGGCTTTGGTATTGTTGGTGACATTGCCGTAGTGATCGAGCGATTCGGCCAGCGCGAGAAATTCGCCGAGCGAATCCCAGCGCAGATAATTTTCTTCGAGCAGTTGTTGCACGTGCTTCGGCGCCGAACCACCTGCACCCGTTTCAAACAAGCCGCCACCGCTCATGAGCGGTACGATCGATAACATTTTCGCGCTGGTGCCGAGTTCCATGATCGGAAACAAATCGGTGAGGTAATCGCGCAGTACGTTACCGGTCACAGAAATCGTATCTTTGCCTGCGCGGATGCGCTCCAGCGAAAACTTGATCGCTGCTTCCGGCGACATGATTTGAATATCGAGACCGCTGGTGTCGTGATCTTTTAAATAAGTTTTTACTTTTGCGATCAATTGCGCATCGTGCGCGCGTGCCGGATCGAGCCAGAACACTGCGGGCGTATTGCTCGCGCGCGCGCGGTTGACCGCGAGTTTCACCCAATCGCGAATCGGTGCGTCCTTCGCCTGGCACATGCGAAAAATATCGCCCGCTTCGACCGTTTGTTCGAGCAGCGCTTTGCCGTTTTCGTCGACCACGCGCACTTTGCCATCAGCGGCGATTTGGAATGTCTTGTCGTGCGAGCCGTATTCTTCGGCGGCTTGCGCCATGAGACCGACGTTAGGCACGCTGCCCATTGTCGCCGGATCGAACGCGCCGTGCCGTTTGCAATCGTCGATGACGACTTGATAAATGCCGGCATAGCAGCGGTCGGGAATCATCGCGACGGTGTCGTGCAATTTGCCGTCGGCGCCCCACATTTTGCCCGAATCGCGAATCATCGCGGGCATCGATGCATCGACGATGATATCGCTCGGCACGTGCAAGTTGGTGATGCCTTTGTCTGAGTTCACCATCGCGAGCGGTGGGCGTACGTTGTAAACATCCTTGATATCGGCTTCGATTTCGACTTGCTGCGCGACGGGCAGTGCTTTGATTTTAGTATAGAGATCGCCGAGACCGTTGTTGAGATCGACGCCGAGTTGTTGCAGCGTGTCGGCGTGTTTAGCCAATGCGTCGGCGTAGTAAACCGCGACCACGTGGCCGAACATGATTGGATCGGACACTTTCATCATCGTGGCTTTCAGGTGCACCGACATCAACACCTCGCGGCCCGGCATGCTTGCGATAGTCTCTTCGATGAAACGGCGCAGCGCTTTTTTGCTCATCACCGCGGCGTCAATAATTTCGCCTGCTTTGACTGCGGTTTTTTCTTTGAGAATTTTAACGTTGCCGTCATTGCCGGTGAATTCGATTTTGACATTGCCCGCGGCGGCGATCACGGTGGCTTTTTCGCTGCCGTAAAAATCCCCGCTCGTCATGTGCGCGACGCGAGTTTTTGAATCTTTGCTCCACGCGCCCATTTTATGCGGATGCTTTTTCGCATAATTTTTTACCGAGAGCGGAGCGCGGCGATCGGAGTTACCTTCGCGCAACACCGGGTTCACGGCGCTGCCTTTGATTTTGTCGTAACGTGTTTTAAGGTTTTTCTCTTCGTCGTTTTGCGGGTTTTCGGGGTAGTCGGGCAGCTTGTAGTTTTGCGCTTGCAGCTCTTTGATCGCCGCTTTCAATTGCGGCACGGAGGCGCTGATATTCGGCAGTTTGATGATGTTGGCTTCGGGGGTTTTCGCCAGCTCGCCGAGTTCGGCGAGGTGATCGGAAATGCGTTGCGATTCGGTCAGGTATTCGGAGAAGCTGGCGATGATGCGGCCGGCGAGCGAGATATCGCGCGTTTCAACTGCGATACCGGAAGATTCGGTGAACGCTTTGACGATGGGTAACAACGAGTAGGTTGCCAGCGCGGGCGCTTCGTCGGTTTCGGTATAGATGATTTTCGATGTTGTCATGTTTTGCTTTTACCCCTTCTCTCGTACCCGTAGAACGAAAAGTTGTGCACCGGCAACCCGCCAGCCCCATTGCCTGGTAAGCCATAGGCGCCATTCAATAAAAAGCGTTTTGGCAATGATGCAGAAGGTTGAAAGAGTTCCAGTGCGATAGATCGGAATTCAATCGCGCCGGTGTAGCGGCGGCGCAGTCGAGTCAATCTCAAGCGCGTGCAGTCTTGTGAACCGCGGCGTGAAATCCTAACACGTTTGCCGCTGATGTCCGAGTGATCAATAAGGTGTCGGTGCGGGGGATTAATTATTAAAGACGCAAAGAAGCATGAGTGGCAGACGGCGGCCACCTAATGTTGTTTTTATCGTCAGCCGAGAGAGCCGGCTAACCGGGCTTGACGAGAGCCTAAATGGCCTCGGTGGAAAGCGATTGTTCCGGGGTCGAGATTTCCACAGAAATCTCGACGGCCTGAATCTTCATCGCGTGCAGTCCTTTCGGTCCCTGTTCTGCTTCAAACTGTACGGACTGCCCAGCTTTTAGTGTTTTATAACCATCCATATCGATAGCGGAATAGTGCGCGAAAATATCGCCGCCGCCGTTGTCAGACAGTATGAAACCGTACCCCTTTGTATTATTGAACCATTTAACAATGCCTGTTTGCATAGCACGGACCCTTCCTAATACGCTCCCCCAGGAGCAAACTCGCTAGGCCCTACTCATCGCGTGAACCGAGCAGGGGCCAGGCGATCAAAACGTGGCCTGTTTAAACATTTTTTAACCAATAGTCAAGCGCGTCAAGGACGCTTGCCAGGGCGTCGCTGGGGGGTTCTCGCCACTGTCTCTCGTTAAGTAGTCAAAGTATGATGGTGGCGTGGTTTTTGAATCGGGAGTTTTGTGAGCGCAATGGGAAAGGTGAAAAATCTTCGACTAACATTAGGCATGGGTGACGATGACCCGCGCGATGCCGAAGGCGACGACGCTGGACTTGCCGTTCAGGAGGCTAAACCCCAGTTAAAGCCGCCCCCCCTGTACAAGGTCGTGTTACTGAACGACGACTACACGCCGATGGAGTTTGTGGTCGAGATTTTGGAAACGTTTTTTAACATGGGCCGCGAAAAAGCGACGCAGGTAATGCTGACTGTACATACTCAGGGCAAGGGGGTCTGCGGCATATTTACCCGGGACATCGCGGAAACTAAAGCGGCTCAGGTCAATCAATACGCAAAGGAACATCAACATCCTTTGTTGGCGGAAATCGAAGCGCTGGACGATGATTAACCCAATAGCGGGTACATCCGATAGCGCACAATGTTGAGGTAGTCGTATGCTGAGCAAAGACCTTGAGGTCACGCTGAACCAAGCTTTTAAAGGCGCTCGGTTGAAACGGCATGAGTTCATGACCGTCGAGCATTTGTTGTTGGCGCTGATCGATAACGATGTGGCGGCAAAAGTATTGCGAGCGTGCGGCGCCGACCTAAGTAAACTCCGCAGCGAGCTCACCGATTTTGTCGACTCGACGACACCGCTCATTCCCGACGGCGATCCGCACCGCGAAACGCAGCCCACACTCGGCTTTCAGCGCGTGTTGCAGCGCGCGGTTTTTCATGTGCAATCATCCGGTAAAAAGGAGGTCACGGGCGCCAATGTGCTGGTCGCGATTTTCAGCGAACAGGAAAGTCAGGCTGTTTATTTTCTGAAGCAACAAAGCGTGGCGCGGCTCGATGTGGTGAACTACATCACGCACGGCATTTCCAAAGTGGCCGATAGCGGCTCCGAGCACGGTTTGGAGCATAGTCGCGAGCAGTCCGACGAGGAGCAGATCGGTAGCAGTGGCGAAAGCGAACGCAGCCCGCTTGAAGCTTACGCGAGCAATTTGAACGAAGAGGCGCGATCAGGTCGTATCGATCCACTCGTCGGTCGTATCGATGAAGTGGAGCGCGTCGCGCAGATTTTGTCGCGTCGCCGCAAAAACAATCCGCTGCTGGTCGGTGAATCGGGTGTCGGTAAAACCGCGATCGCGGAAGGCCTGGCGAAAATGATTATCGACGGTGAGGTACCCGAGATACTCAAGGATAGCGTGGTGTATTCGCTCGACCTGGGCTCGTTGCTCGCCGGTACCAAATACCGCGGCGATTTCGAGAAACGCTTTAAAGGCTTGCTCGCCGAGCTCAAGAAGCGTCCCAAGGCCATATTATTTATCGATGAGATTCACACCATCATCGGCGCCGGCGCCGCATCGGGCGGTGTCATGGATGCCTCGAATCTATTGAAACCGTTGCTGACTTCTGGGCAGATGCGTTGTATCGGCTCGACCACGTTCCAGGAGTACCGCGGCATTTTCGAAAAGGATCGCGCGCTGAGTCGGCGCTTCCAGAAAGTCGATGTCAGCGAGCCAAGCGTCGAGGATACGTACCATATCCTGCGTGGCCTCAAAAGCCGCTTCGAAGAGCACCACGGTTTACGCTATACGGACAAAGCGCTACAGGTAGCGGCTGAATTGTCGGCGCGCTATATCACCGATCGATTCCTGCCCGATAAAGCGATCGATGTGATCGACGAAGCCGGCGCTTATCAACAGCTGCAGGCGCCGAGCAAGCGTAAGAAGGTTATCAACGTGCCCGAAATCGAGGCGGTGGTAGCGAAAATTGCACGAATTCCACCCAAGACCGTATCGTCCGATGATCGCGAGTCGCTGCAGAAACTCGAAGATAACCTCAAGATGGTGGTGTTTGGCCAAGACGAAGCGATCGGTGCGTTGGCGACCTCGATCAAGCTCGCACGCGCGGGACTGAAACCCGTCGAGAAACCGATCGGTTCGTTCCTGCTCGCAGGGCCGACCGGCGTCGGCAAAACCGAGGTCAGCCGTCAGCTTGCAAAAATTCTCGGCCTTGAATTGATCCGCTTCGATATGTCCGAGTACATGGAGCGCCATACCGTGTCGCGGCTGATCGGGGCGCCGCCGGGCTATATCGGCTTCGATCAGGGAGGGCTATTGACCGACGCAGTCACCAAACATCCGCACAGTGTGGTGCTGCTCGATGAGATCGAGAAGGCGCACCCTGAGGTATTCAATTTGCTGTTGCAGGTGATGGATCACGGCACGCTAACGGACAACAACGGTCGCAAGGCCGATTTCCGCAATGTGATTTTGGTGATGACCACCAACGCGGGCGCCGAGAGCATCAGCCGCCGCAGCATCGGGTTTTCCGAGCAGGATCATCACACCGACGCCACGGAAGCGATCAATCGCATGTTTACACCGGAATTCCGCAACCGTTTGGATGCGGTGGTCACATTCAAACCGCTGCCCGAATCGATCGTACTCAGTGTGGTCGACAAATTCCTCGTCGAATTGCAAAGCCAGCTCGATGACAAACGTGTGCATTTGGTTGTCGATGACGAAGCGCGACATTGGCTGGTGCAGCAAGGCTACGACAAGCACATGGGAGCGCGTCCGCTCGCACGCGTGATACAAGAGCACATCAAGAAGCCGTTGGCCGAAATGGTGTTGTTCGGCAATCTTGCGGAAAATGGCGGCACCGTGCATGTCGAGCTGCAAAACGGCGAGCTGGTGCTGACGGCGGAACCCGAGCCGAAGGAACAGAAAGAGGTGAAAGAGAAAGAACAGAAATAGTTCGATATCGCGGTTTAAACGGCACAAAACAAAAAGCCCGCACTGCGGGCTTTTTGTTGTTACGAGAGGGGAGTTTATTGTTTTTGAAAAAGCTGAACTTAGCGCGCGCGATAGGTGATGCGAGCTTTGCTCAAATCGTAGGGAGTCAATTCAACTTTAACTTTGTCGCCGGTGAGGATGCGGATGTAGTTCTTGCGCATTTTGCCTGAAATATGCGCAGTCACAACATGGCCATTTTCGAGCTTGACGCGGAAGGTCGTGTTGGGAAGCGTATCGATCACTTCACCTTCCATTTCAATTTGGTCTTCTTTCGCCATGCAGCGGTTACCTCAAGTGCGTCATTTTTGACGCCCGGAATGTTCGTCAAGGGGGTGCGGATTCAAAAGTGCGCGCATTTTGCCCTAAACCGGAGGTTTTCGCAAAACTACTTGTTTTCGCAACGCTACTCGAGGAAAGCCGATCGCTGTAGTGCGTCAGGTCAGCGTGACCCAGCGGTTATTGACGAGCAGCTCGATCGGACGGTACTCGATCTTGTACGACATTTTGCGGCACTGCTTGATCCAGTAGCCCAGATAGACATTCGGCAGGTTGAGTTCGCGCGCGCGCTGAATTTGCCACAGCACGGCAAAGACGCCGAGACTGCGCTCTTTAACGTCTGGATCAAAGAAGCTATAGATGGCGGAAAGACCGTTGCTCATAACATCGACCACCGCCACGGCGAGCAGCTTTTGTTGTCTGGAAATGCCCGCTCGCTCGTAAAAACCGGCCTGCTCATTAAATTCGGCCTGCTCATAAAAACAATAATAATGCGTTAAGTCCCACTCGCGCGTCAGAAATGAATCAAATTGCTGGCGCGTCGGCGGATACATATCGCCATCGCGGTGGCGGCCTTCGATATATTTTTCATACAGCGCGTAGTACTCGTCGCCATGCAATACCGTGCGATCGATGACCGTGAGATCGGCATTGCGATTCAAAACGCGCCGTTGGCGGCGATCAGGCTCGAAGCGATCGACAGGAATACGCGCGGGCACGCAGGAGTTGCAACGCGAGCAATGCGGCCGATAGAGATGCGGGCCGCTGCGGCGAAACCCCATTTCCGAAAGCTGGCTGTAGGTATTGCTATCCATCGGCGCGGCGGGATCGATAAATAACGTCGTCGCCTGCTGATCGGGTAGGTAGCTGCACGCATGCGGGTGCGTTGCAAACACTTTGAGTGTCGAAAGAATCGTCACTGCAAACGCCTCATGCTTTAACTTGTCAATCAATTACATTTTCTTGATGTATTTGATTGGGTGAATAGTCCCTGAAACTACCTCTATCCTTCGAACCGCCAAGCACGGCTGTTGCAGTCCAGAATGCGATTGGTGTGCTGCTCCAACAGTTTTACGAAACTAGAACGCGCAATCGTGCTTGCTCCCATCGAGTGTAGATGGGGGTTGCTGACTTGGCAGTCTATCACGGCAAATCCCCATTTCAGCAATTGCTGACACAGCCGAATCAGCGCCACTTTGGAAGCATTTT
Source organism: uncultured Verrucomicrobiaceae bacterium (assembly GCA_964500675.1). Taxonomy (GTDB): domain Bacteria; phylum Pseudomonadota; class Gammaproteobacteria; order Pseudomonadales; family CAMLJR01; genus CAMLJR01. The sequence goes on from CAZCNY010000002.1 coordinate 242,858, forward strand.
CTTCGCGGCTGAACATCGATTCGCCGAAAAATACCGCGCCCAGCGCAATGCCATAGAGACCTCCAACCAATCTGTGCGTTTCGTTGGACCACACCTCGATCGAATGCGCATAACCCAGCTCATGCAGTTTGCAGTAAGCGTTGTGCATGGCCGGCGTGATCCACGTGCCGTCGCGCCGCGCGGTAATTTCAGCGCAGCCGTGCATAACCCCGGCAAAATCCGTGTCCATCCGCACACAAAAGCGCTCGTTTTGCAGCGCTTTACGCATGCTGCGCGAAATATGGATGTGTGTCGGGAACAGAACGGCGCGCGGATCGGGCGACCACCACAGAATCGGTTGATCGTCTTGATACCACGGAAAAATACCGCGCCGGTAGGCGGCGAGAATACGCTCGGGACGCAGATCGCCGCCGAATGCGAGCAGTCCGTTGGGCTCGTCGAGCGCCTGCGCAACGGCCGGAAACCAGAAGCTATTCCAGTCCAGCCGTGGCAGCGTCATCATGATGATTAAAGCCTATGTGATTGAAACCTATTCCCTGTGAAAATCAGGCGAGACCATCGAGATATTTTTCAGCATCGAGTGCCGCCATACAGCCGAAGCCGGCCGAGGTGACAGCCTGGCGGTAGACGTGATCGGCGGCATCGCCCGCGGCGAAAACGCCTGGAATATTGGTTGCGGTGGCGAAGCCTTCAAGTCCCGTGCGCACTTTGATGTAGCCGTTGTGCATATCGATCTGGCCGTCGAATATTCCCGTGTTCGGCACATGGCCGATCGCGATGAAAACACCCGCGACGTCGATCTGCTGCTTGCTGCTGTCCTGCGTGCTCACGAGCCGAAGCCCGGTGACGCCGCTGGCATCGCCTAACACTTCGTCGAGCGTGTGATTCCAGATAATGCGGATATTGCCGTTGCGTTCTTTTTCGAACAGCTTGTCCTGCATGATTTTTTCGGCGCGCAGCGTATCGCGGCGGTGCACGAGTGTGACTTGCGCGCAAATATTGGCCAGATACAGCGCTTCTTCAACCGCTGTGTTGCCGCCGCCGATCACGGCGACATTTTGTTTCTTGTAGAAAAATCCATCGCAGGTCGCGCATGCGCTGACGCCTTTACCCATAAAATGTTGCTCGGAGGGCAGACCTAAATATTGTGCCGAGGCGCCCGTGGCGATGATCAGCGCATCGCAGCTGTAAGTAGCGCTGCCGCCTTTGAGCAAGAACGGGCGCTGCGTCAGCACGGCCTCTTCGATATGATCGAAAATAATTTGCGTGTTGAAGCGCTCGGCGTGTTGTTGCATGCGCTGCATGAGTTCGGGGCCTTGCAAACCGTGAACATCGCCGGGCCAATTATCGACCTCGGTGGTGGTGGTTAATTGACCGCCTTGTTGCAGACCCGTGATAACGACCGGATTCAAATTGGCGCGCGCGGCGTAAACGGCCGCGGTATAGCCGGCGGGGCCGGAGCCGAGAATGATCAAACGGTGATGCTGTGGAGCGGTCATGGTTACGGCTGTCATAGGGGCATCCAAAGTCAGAACGGATTCGAAGATTGTCAGCGATCATACTGGAAGAGGCTTTCGCAGCAAAAGCCGCAATCGACTTTAAAAGTCACAATCGCCTGCGGGCGGTAAAAACAGCCGCAGGGTGTTAATATGACGCCGATTTTTCCAATTCCAAGCCGGATTTTTGGCCACCGGGTAATTATTTAATTAGAGCGCGGAATTACGATTGAGCAGATCCAGCAGCAGCGCTACCGCCAATAACAAGGTTATCGACAAAAAACGGGTGCTCGACAAAAAACGCTTGCGTTTACGCGAAGGCGCGTTCATCGGTCTGGTCGCCGCCTGTTTGTATTTGTTGATCGCATTGCTTTCATATCACACCGAAGATCCGGGCTGGTCGCGCACGGGCAGCGGTGATCGCATTCGCAATACCGGCGGTCCGTTTGGCGCGTGGCTGGCCGATGTGTTTTTTTCGCTATTCGGTTACATGGCGTATTTGTTTCCCGCGTTGATCGGCTATCGCGCGTGGATTTTGTATCGCGATCGCCATCGCGAGGATGGCTTCGACTGGCCCGGTTTTGTCGTGCGCGTGATTGGTCTCACGCTCATCATGATTGCAAGCACCGCGCTTGCGACCATTGCTTCGGGCGTAGAGGGCGCCAGCGTGCACAATGCGCTGCCATTCGGCGCAGGCGGCGTGCTTGGGCAGGCGGTCGGTGGCGCCGCGCTAAAGGCGCTCAGCAGTGTCGGCAGCCGCCTCATCATGGTCGCGATTTTGTTGTTCGGACTCACCGTGTTCGCCGATATTTCATGGCTTAAATTGATGGATCAAATCGGCGCGCTGATTTTGCGCGGCAGCGAAAAATTTTGGGAGTGGTTGCAGTATTACCGCGAACGCAGCGACCGCGAACGCAGCGATCGCGAAATGCAAAAACATCGGCAGGAGGCGCTAGCCAAGCAAAAAGAACGCGAGAAAGAAAAAGCGCCGATTAAAATCACACCGCCGCCGGCACCGCCGCCAATACCGGTAAAAAGCGAGCGCATTCAACGCGAAAAGCAGCAATCGTTGTTCGATAACAATTCGATTACAACGTTGCCAACGCTCGAATTGCTCGATGAAGCCGATCACTCGAACAAAAAAGGCTATTCGACGGAAACGCTCGAAGGGATGTCGAAGCTGCTCGAAATTAAATTGGCCGATTTCGGTGTCAGCGCCGAAGTCGTCGCGGTATTGCCGGGTCCCGTCATCACGCGTTTTGAAATTCAACCGGCGGCGGGAACCAAAGCGAGCAAGATTGTCGGTCTGGCAAAAGATCTGGCGCGCTCGCTCGCGGTGATCAGCGTGCGCGTGGTCGAAGTGATTCCGGGCAAATCGGTGATGGGTATCGAAATCCCGAACGAGGATCGCGAGGTCGTCAACTTTCGCGAAGTGCTCGCCTCGAAAGCGTATGAAGACGCGAAGTCGCCGATCACACTCGCACTTGGTCACGATATCAGCGGCGAACCGATTGTCGCCGATCTTGCGCGCATGCCGCACTTGCTCGTCGCGGGTACGACGGGTTCGGGTAAATCGGTCGGCGTGAACGCGATGCTGTTGAGCATTTTGTTCAAAGCTACGCCCGCCGACGTGCGCTTGATCATGGTCGATCCAAAAATGCTGGAATTGTCGGTATACGAAGGCATTCCGCATCTGCTCGCACCCGTCATCACCGATATGAAAGATGCGGCGGCGGGATTACGCTGGTGTGTTGCGGAAATGGAGCGCCGCTACAAATTGATGGCTGCGCTCGGTGTGCGCAATCTCGCGGGCTTCAATCGCAAATTGCTGGACGCGATGCAAGCGGGCACGCCGATCACCGATCCATTTTGGAAACCCGAAGATAATTATCAAGCCGGCGAAGAAATTGCGAAGGCACCGAATTTAGAAACGCTGCCGATGATTGTCGTCGTTATCGACGAGTTTGCCGACATGATGATGATCGTCGGTAAAAAAGTGGAAGAGTTGATTGCACGCATCGCGCAAAAAGCGCGCGCGGCCGGCATTCATTTAATTCTCGCCACGCAGCGGCCTTCGGTCGATGTCATCACGGGTTTGATCAAAGCGAATATTCCGACGCGCATCGCGTTTCAAGTTTCGTCGCGCATCGATTCGCGCACGATCCTCGATCAGGGCGGCGCCGAACAATTGCTCGGCCACGGCGATATGTTGTATATGCCGCCCGGCAGCGGTCTGCCCGTGCGCGTGCACGGCGCATTCGTTTCCGATGATGAAGTGCATCGTGTGGTCGCCGATTGGAAACGGCGCGGCCAACCCGATTACATCGATGGTTTGCTCGAAGAGGGCAACAATTACGATGGCGTGCCCGGTTTCACTTCCGGCGGTGATGGCGAAGAGGGCGGCGATGCCGAGACCGATGAACTCTACGACCAGGCTGTCAATTTCGTTTGCGAAACGCGACGCGCATCAATTTCCGCTGTGCAGCGCAAATTCCGTATCGGCTACAACCGCGCCGCGCGTTTGATCGAGGCGATGGAGGCCGCGGGTGTTGTCACTTCGATGAACCACAATGGCAGTCGCGAAGTGCTGGCACCGCCAGCACCTAGAGATTAAAGTGCCGGCACCGCCGGCGCCGAGGGATTAATTAATGCGCGTTATCGCCGTCCTTTTCATTGTATTATTTTCGTCTCTGGGTTTCTTTTCGCAAAAATGCTTTGCCGATGACGCCGCGTTGCAGCGGCTCGCTGCGCTGCTCGATCCCGTGAAATCGTTGCAGGCGAATTTTGTGCAAACCGTCAGCGATGCCGACAACAAAGTGCTGCAAACCTCGCAGGGCACCATCGCTGTGAAACGCGGCAATCGCCTGCGTTGGGAAACCACTTCGCCGTTTGCCTACTTGATCGTCACCGATGGCAATGAAATGTGGCGCTACGATCACGATTTGGAGCAGGCGACGCGGCAGAAATTCAGCGGTCAATTGGCTGATGCACCCGCTCTCATCTTGAGCGGTGAAACGCAGCGCATCAAAGCGAATTACGCGGTGACGCGCGAGCAGGGTGCCGCGGGCGAGTATTTTCATTTGGTGCCGAAACAAAAAGATGCGTTGTTTCGTGCGCTGACATTGGTATTCACGAATAATGGCATTTCGCAATTGATCTTGCAGGACAACCTCGATCAGCGCACCGATATTCGCTTCAATTCGCTGGTGAGCAACCCCGTGCTGGCCGATAACTTATTCCACTTTGAGCCGCCGCAAGGCGTCGACGTGGTTATCGATGAGCCGTAATTTATTTTCTAATTCGGCCGACAACGGCGCCGCGAACTATCAGCCGCTCGCGGCGCGTATGCGGCCGAGCGATATCGACGAGTATTTCGGCCAGGAGCATTTGCTCGCCAGAGGCAAACCGCTGCGCGAAGCGCTCGATGCGGGCATGCTGCATTCGATGATTCTGTGGGGGCCGCCCGGTGTCGGCAAAACCTCGCTGGCGAAATTGATTGCGGCGGTGTGCGATGCGCACTTTATTTCGATCTCTGCGGTGTTGGCGGGCGTGAAGGAAATTCGCGCGGCGATCGATGAAGCCAAAGAGCAAGCACAGCGCGGTCGCCAAACCATTTTATTTATCGATGAAGTGCATCGTTTCAACAAATCGCAGCAGGATGCGTTTTTGCCCTTCGTTGAGGATGGCACTGTGATTTTTATCGGCGCGACGACGGAAAATCCATCGTTCGAATTGAATAATGCGTTGCTGTCGCGCACACGCGTATACCGATTGCGTTCGCTCACCTCCGAAGCCCTGCTGCAAATTGTCGAGCGCGCACTGACGAAACAAAAAGAAGCGGCGCATGTCGCGCTCGATCAATTAAAACGTTTGGTCGAAGCCGCCGATGGCGATGCGCGCCGCGCGTTGAATTTGCTCGAACTCGCCCTCGATCTCGCGGGTATGCAGAATAAATCGGAAGTCGACGCGGCGATCATGGACGAGGTGCTCGCGGGACATGTGCGCCGTTTCGATAAAGGCGGCGATGTGTTCTACGAACAAATCTCCGCGTTGCACAAAGCCGTGCGCGGCAGCGCACCCGATGCCGCACTGTATTGGTTTGCGCGCATGCTCGATGGCGGCTGCGATCCGCTTTATATCGCGCGCCGCGTGGTGCGCATGGCGACTGAAGATATCGGCAATGCCGATCCGCGCGCGTTACAGTTGGCATTGAGTGCGTGGGACGTGCAGGAGCGGCTCGGCAGCCCCGAGGGCGAGCTGGCGATCGCGCAGGCGGTCGTGTATATGGCGTGCGCGGCAAAGAGCAATGCGGTGTATTCTGCGTTCAACACGGTCAGAGCCGAGATCGCCAATTCACCGAGCTACGATGTGCCGCTGCATTTGCGCAATGCACCGACTAAGTTGATGAAGCAGGATGGTTATGGTGCGCAGTACCGTTACGCGCATGACGAGGAGCACGGTTACGCGGCCGGTGAGAATTATTTGCCGCAAGAATTGAAAGACAAGGTTTATTATCATCCGGTCGATCGCGGGCTGGAAAAGAAAATCGCCGAGAAGCTGGCGTATCTGCGCAGTCTTGATGAAGCAAGTGCGAATAAACGTTATTCGTAATGTTTTCTCCCCTCTCCCTGCGGGAGAGGGGCCAGGGGTGAGGGCCGATCTGGCGCAGTGTCAATTTCGCCCTCACCCTAACCCTCTCCCGCAGGGAGAGGGAACTTTCAGTGCCAGTTGGCAGATGAATTCCAGAAATAATTTTTGATAGGTTTAATTAAATGCTCGACATCAAACTGCTACGCCAAAACCCCGAAGAAATCGCCGCGCAACTGCGCAAGAAAAAATTCGATTTCGACGTGGCGCGCTTTCGCGATCTCGATAATGCGCGGCGTAAGGCCGAGACCGAGAGTCAGACATTGCTGGCCGAGCGCAATCAGACGTCGAAAAAAGTCGGCGAACTGATCAAGTCGGGTATGAGTGTCGATGTGGCGAAAGCGTCGGTGAATGCGACGCTCGCGAAAATCGAACAGCAGCTCGCGCAACTGACTGAATCGGCCAAATCCGCTCAGCAGGAAATGGACGCGTGGCTTATGTTCGCTCCGAATACACCCGATGGCGGCGTGCCCGAAGGCGATGATGAAACCGGCAATGTCGAGGTCGTGCGCTGGGGTGAGCCGCGCAAGTTTGATTTTGAGATCAAGGACCACGTTGATATTGGTGAGCAACTCGGCGGTATCGATTTTGAAAGCGCAACCAAAATAACTGGCAGCCGATTTGTGGTGCTGAAGGGCAGTATCGCGAAAATGCATCGCGCGCTGATTCAATTCATGCTCGATGTACACACGAACGAGCATGGTTATCAGGAAGTGTACGTGCCATACATGGTTAATGCGGATTCTTTGCGTGGTACAGGGAATTTGCCGAAGTTTGAGGAGGATTTGTTTAAGCTGCAAGGTGAACAAAATTATTATTTGATTCCAACGGCCGAAGTGCCCGTGACGAATCTCGCGCGCGATGTGATTTTTGATGCCGAGCAACTAACTGATGAAGGTATTAAATACGTCTGCCACACGCCGTGTTTTCGCAGCGAGGCGGGCAGTTACGGTCGCGATACGCGCGGCATGATTCGTCAGCATCAATTCGAAAAAGTCGAACTGGTGCAATTCGTTAGACCTCAGCATTCGGAGGCGGCGCTCGAAAAACTCACCACGCATGCTGAGCGCATTTTGCAATTATTGAATCTGCCGTACCGCAAAGTGTTGCTGTGCGGCGGCGACATGGGTTTCTCGGCGCGGCGCACGTACGATCTCGAAGTGTGGCTACCGGCACAAAATAAATATCGCGAGATTTCGTCGTGCAGTAATTTTGGCGATTTTCAGGCGCGCCGCATGCAGGCGCGTTGGCGCAATCCCGAAACCAATAAGCCTGAATTATTGCACACGCTCAACGGTTCGGGTCTCGCCATCGGCCGCACACTCGTGGCGATTCTCGAAAATTATCAGCAAGTGTACGGCAGCGTGCTCGTGCCCGATGTATTGAAGCCATACATGGGCGGTATCGACCGCATTAGCTGAGTTTTCTCCTCTCCTTCCGGGCCCTAAAGGGGCTAAAGGAGAGGGATTAGGGGTGAGGGCTTTGGATTACCTACCGCTATTTACATTGTTGAAAGATCGCCGCTGCGTCGTCATCGGCGGCGGTGCGATTGCGTTGCGCAAAGCGCGCTTGCTCGCGAAAACCGGTGCCAACGTTTTTGTTATCGCGCCGCACATTCAATCTGAACTTGCGCGGCTAGCAAAAAATTCTGGCGGCGAAAGTTTTCTGCGCACGTATAAAGCGAGTGATATCGACAACACTGCTCTCGTGATCGCTGCAACAGACGATGAAGTTGTTAACGCACAGGTTTCATGCGATGCGCAAGCGCGTCATGTGCCCGTGAATGTCGTCGATAATCCCGCGTTGTGCTCGGTGATTTTGCCGTCGATCATCGACCGCTCGCCTTTGCTGATCGCCATCGGCAGCGGCGGCCAATCGCCGGTGTTAGCGCGGCAATTGCGCGCGAAACTCGAATCGGTCATTCCCGCCGCGTACGGCCGTCTCGCTCATCTTGTCGGCAAATTTCGCCAAAAAGCCGCGCAAAAATTTCCCGATGTCGATACGCGCCGCAAATTCTGGGAAGAAGTTCTCGAAGGACCTGTCGCTGAATTTGTGTTGGCGGGGCGCGAAGAAGTCGCGGAAGCCGAACTCGATCAGCGCTTGAATGCGGGAAAAATCAACGACGAAATCGGCGAAGTGTATTTGGTCGGCGCGGGTCCCGGCGATCCCGATCTACTGACATTCAAAGCGCTGCGCTTGATGCAAAAAGCCGATGTGGTTTTGTACGATCGTTTGGTCGCGCAAGAAATTGTCGATCTGACGCGGCGCGATGCCGAAAAAATTTATGTCGGCAAAGCGCGCGCCGATCACGCGGTGCCGCAAGGCGGTATCAATCAATTGCTCGTCGATCTCGCCCTGCAAGGCAAAAAGGTTTTGCGCTTGAAGGGCGGCGATCCATTTATATTTGGGCGCGGCGGCGAGGAGATCGAAACGCTCGCCGAGCGCAAAATTCCATTTCAGGTGGTGCCGGGGATTACCGCTGCGTCGGGTTGCGCGGCGTATTCGGGTATTCCGCTCACGCATCGCGATCACGCGCAATCGGTGCGTTTCGTGACGGGGCATCTGAAAAACAACACGACCGATTTGCCGTGGCACGAGCTCGTCCACACCAATCAAACCGTAGTGTTTTACATGGGGCTGGCCGGGCTCAACGCTATTTGCACGCAATTGATCGCGCACGGGCGCACGCCGCAAACGCCCATCGCATTGATTCAGCAAGGCACCACGCGGCATCAGCGCGTGGTGACGGGTACGCTCGCCGATATGCCGGCGCGCGTGCAAAACGCGGGGATCAGGGCACCGACATTGATTATCGTGGGCGAGGTGGTGCGGTTGCACGGCAAGCTGGCCTGGTTCGCGCCTGAGAATCCGTGAGCCGCTGTGGTCGCGCGCGGTTTGTGAAGTGGCTCGCACGAACCACATTTTTGTTGCGGTCTGCTTAAAGTTTCGCCAGGGCGAGCCGATACTCCTCATCGGGGGTAACGTTTATGGTGGACCTACGAAACATTAATCCGGTAGCGGTAACGACGTTGGATCGTGCGCCGAAGCCGGCTTCGCGCGCCGAGCCGCGCGATATGCCGGCGAGCAAATTGCGCTCGGAGTCGCCGAAAGTTGAGCGCCGGCGCAATCCCGATCGCCGCCGCGGTCGCGGTAAGGGCGCGATCGATCGTCGCCTCAGCGCCGAACGTCGCCGCGGCTCGGTCGATATCGAGGTTTAACCGGGCCTCTTCCGGTACATCCAGCGTATTCGCTTCAGGTAAGCTAGAGCGCTTTGAATATCGAGCGTCCTCGCGTGAATAAATACTCATACGACTTATTTGTGATCGGCGCCGGTTCGGCCGGTGTGCGCGCCAGCCGCTTTGCCGCGCAATACGGCGCGCGCGTCGCGATTGCGGAAGATTTATATTGGGGCGGCACCTGCGTCAACGTTGGCTGCGTTCCCAAAAAGCTTTTCATGTACGCCGCGCAGTTTGACGAATTGTTTCGCGACGCCGCCGGGTTCGGTTGGCAACTTGCGCAACCGGCATTCGATTGGCGCACACTCATCAAAAATAAAGATTCGGAAATTAATCGGCTAAATACGATTTATAACAAGTTGCTCGAAACGTCTGGCGTGTATCTATTTCATCGGCACGCGACCCTAGTCGATGCTCATACCGTGCGTGTCGGCGACGAGACGGTAACGGCAAACGCTATTTTGATCGCGACGGGCGGCTGGCCCTGGGTCCCTGAATTTCCAGGCCGAGAGCACGTCATCACATCGAACGAATTGTTTCATCTCGACCGTCTTCCGCGCCGTGTCGTCATCGTTGGCGGTGGCTACATCGCGCTGGAGTTCGCGAGCATTCTCAATGGCATGGGTGTCGCCGTGACATTGATTTATCGCGGCGAATTACCGCTGCGCGATTTTGATCGCGAGATGCGCGCGCACTTAATTGACGAAATGCGGAAGAAAGGTATCGCGATGCGGTTTAACTGCGATATTGCGCGCATCGATCGCCCTGGAGCGGATTTGCACATAACCACCGATGCGGGCGAGAAGTTTGTCAGCGACTGTGCGTTGTACGCCACCGGGAGGCGGCCGCGAACGCACGGTTTGGGATTGGAAGTTGTAGGCGTCGATTGCGACAGTGCAGGGCATATCGTCGTTGACGATTATTTTCAAACGAGCGTGCCAAATATTTATGCCATCGGCGATGTGATCGGCGGTGCCGAGCTCACGCCGATGGCGTTGGCGCAGGGCATGGCGGTAGCAAAGACCTTGTTCCGATCGCAGCCGACCGCGGTCGATACAGAAGTTATGCCGACCGCGATTTTCACGCAGCCGAGTTTTGCCACTGTCGGTTTAAGCGAGGAGGCCGCGCTTGCGCGGTGTTTCAAAATCGCGGTATTTACGTCGAGCTTCACGCAGCTCAAACATACCCTGGCCGGCAATTCGGAAAAGACGCTGATGAAGCTTGTCGTCGACAAGGCCACCGATCGCGTGCTCGGCGCGCATATGGTTGGTCCCGATGCCGCCGAGGTGATTCAGGGACTCGCGGTGGCGCTGCGCGCCGGTGCGACCAAGGCGCATTTCGACAGCACGCTCGGAATTCATCCATCGGCTGCCGAAGAGTTTGTGACGATGCGTACGGCGGTGCGTTGAGATTGCGTGGTTGCAGGAAAGCGCGACGTTTGCAGGCGTTATTCGAAGAATCTGCTCGGCGCGATACCGAATTGTTTTTTGAACATCGTCGCGAACGCGCTCGGATTGCCATAGCCGAGGTCGAGCGCGATGTTCAGCACTTTATCGCCCGCCGCCAATCGTTCCAGCGCCAATAATAATTTCGCCTGCGTGCGCCACTGACCGAAAGTCATACCGGTTTCGCGTAAAAATAAACGATGTATCGTTTTCGGATCGACGTGTAAACGCCGTGCCCATTCGTTCGCGGTGGTATTGTCATCGGGCGTTTTGTTGATCGCATGACAAATTTCCAGTAAACGCTTATCGCTCGGCATCGGCAGATGCAAAGGCAGTGTGCCCATTTGCCGGATTTCATCGAGTATTAACCGCGCGATACGGCCGGCGCGCGAGTCGCGTGCGTACGGAATTTCAGCGTCGATCATCGCAATGATTAATTCGCGCAGCAATGGCGATATTTTCAATACCACGCAATGCTGCGGCATCTCCGGTGCGGCCGCGGCATTGATGTAAGCCGTGCGCATCATCACCGCGCCGACCATGCGAATCGAATGATCGGTACCGCCCGGAATCCAAAGGCCGCGCGTCGGCGGCACGATCCATTGACCGAAGATCGTATCGACAACCATCACGCCGCGCACGGCGTGAATCAATTGCGCATTGGGGTGTTGATGGCGCGGAGTGCTTTCGCCGTTCGGGTAATCCTCAGCCAGCGCGGCCACCGGTAACTCGGTTCGATCGAAGCGGCGATACCTGCCATCCTGAAAAGCCATATTGCAGCCCGTTTTGCGAAGAGAGTGGTCATATTCTCGCAAGACGGGCGGGGTTTGTCCCGCTAGTCTTATAGGGCGAGCCTAACGGTGTCGCACTCAACGTTTGATAGTTCCGTGTTTGATAGTTCCGTGTTTGATAGTTCTGTGTTTGATAATTCAGTGTTTGATAATTCTGCCGGAGCAGCCATGCAAGCCAATTCACCGCTATCTGAATCGCCATTGTTGGAGCCTTTGGTGGAGGTGGCGCTTGAGAAGCGTCAGGGGCGCGAGCCCGTGCACTATAAAATTCTCAGCGCGATCAGCTTCTCGCATTTCCTCAACGATTTGATGCAATCGATTTTGCTGGCGATATATCCGCTGTTGAAAGGCGAATTCGCGTTGAGCTTTGCGCAGGTCGGTCTGATCACGCTGACCTATCAAATCACTGCGTCGCTACTGCAACCGATCGTCGGCTTGTACACCGATCGCCGTCCCCAGGCGTATTCATTGGCGATGGGCATGGCGCTGACACTGCTCGGTTTGCTGACGTTGGCATTTGCTCCCAGCTTCCATATCTTGCTGATCGCCGCGGCGCTGGTCGGCAGCGGTTCATCGGTATTTCATCCCGAGGCTTCGCGTGTGGCGCGTCTTGCCTCGGGCGGTCAACACGGTTTTGCGCAATCGTTTTTTCAGGTTGGCGGCAATGCCGGCAGTGCATTTGGCCCGGTACTGGCCGCATGGCTGATTATTCCGAACGGGCAGCGCACTATCGGTTGGTTTTCGATCGCGGCATTATTGGCGATGTTTATTCTGGTGCGGATTGCCGGATGGTATTCGCAGGCGCAAACGCAGCATATACAGCAGCGCCGAATGCAACCCGCGAAAACGTCGATGCTATCCAACCGAAAAATCGCCGGTGCGATTCTCGTTTTGTTGGCGCTGATTTTTTCAAAATATTTTTATTTGACGAGTCTTACCAGTTACTACACATTTTATCTGATGCATAAATTTCAATTGACCGCGCAAACGGCGCAAGGCCCGTTGTTCGTGTTTTTATTTGCGGTTGCTCTCGGCACCATTCTCGGCGGGCCGATCGGCGATCGCATCGGCCGCAAGCGCGTCATTTGGGTGTCGATTCTGGGCGCGGCGCCCTTCACGTTGTTATTGCCGCACGTGAATTTGCACTGGACGATTATGCTGACGTTTGTCATCGGCTTTGTCATAGCGTCCGCCTTTTCGGCGATTTTGGTTTTCGCGCAGGAATTGATGCCCGGTAAGATCGGCATGGTGTCGGGTTTGTTTTTTGGTTTTGCATTCGGCATGGGCGGTATCGGTGCCGCTGTACTGGGAAAAATTGCCGATATGCGCGGTATCGAATTCGTTTACGAGATCTGCGCGTACCTGCCGCTGCTCGGAATTCTTACGGTGTTGTTACCGAATCTGCATCGGCCAGCGAGTGGCAAAGCCTAACTCTTACGGTGCCGCTTTATTGTGCGGCGATGCTGCAATGCCGGGCCAGATCAGTGCGACGCACTGATCCGCCTGCTGTAAATCAGTGCTTGAAAAATTGGCCCCCGGAAATTTAACGCTCAAAATTCGGCGTCGAGTTCATCGATATCTTCGGGTTCGAGTTTCGCCGCGGCGATCCATTCCTTCAGTTGCGGCAACGCCAGCATATGTCTGCAGTATTTATGGCAGACCTCATCGATTTTTACGTCGTAGGTGGCAAAGCGCGTGACGACGGGCGCGTACATGGCGTCGGCAACGGATATTTGTTTGCCGAACAAATACGGACCGCCGTATTGGCTCAAACAATCGCGCCAGACGATCAAGATGCGATCGATATCTGCCTGCGCGCGCGACCAGATTTTGAAATGCGGAAAATGCGCTTTTAAATTCATCGGCAATGCCGAACGCAGCGCGCTGAATCCCGAGTGCATTTCGCCGGAAATCGAGCGGCAATGCGCGCGCGCAGCGCGATCGTCGGGCAGCAGGCCGGCTTGCGGCGCAATTTCGTTAAGAAACTCCGCGATGGCAAGTGTGTCCCAAACCTTGATACCGTCGTAGTCGAGGCAGGGCACGAGAATCGACGAAGAGAGCAGCAGAATCTCCGCGCGCATATCGGGATCGTCGGGCGGAATAATTTTTTCTGCAAAGGGAATTCCGGCAAGTTTGGTTAGCAGCCAGCCGCGCAATGACCACGACGAATAATTTTTACTGCTGATGGTGAGAGTGGTGGTGTTTGCCATGGAGCGCCCCTTTAGCTGTTATGCTGGCAGAGAGAAAGTATGCGGAAGGAGGTGCAATTTATGCACCAATTTGAGCGTTTCTCTGGCATGTATGTTGCTGTTTGTATTTTGAAAAAAAACTTCAAGAGAATACTCGCGATCGATTGGGCTCTAGCGCTGAATGATACTGAACCAATCCGAGATTGACGCAGGCACATGATGAGAAATCCCTTGATGTATCAGATGTATCAAGCGTATGCCGATGTTACAAAACCCGTGCGTGCGATAGCGCGAGCGACATCGCCATGGCTGCATCATCCGGCATTCGATTGGTTGAAGCCCTCATTGATGCGGCAACTGTTGGGCGGCGCTTGCGATATTACTGCGCTCGCGGGTCTTACGCATCATCGGCCGCCATTTAATCTCGACGATGTTTTGGTCGGAGAGGTGGAGGTTGAAGTCACTGAAGAGGTCGTTGCCGCCACACCGTTTTGCGAGCTGCTGCATTTTAAGAAAGAGGATGTTGCGCCGCAGCCGCGCGTGCTTGTCGTCGCGCCGGTATCGGGACATTTTGCGACGTTGCTGCGCGCGACCGTGCAAACCATGCTGCGCGATCACGATGTCTATATTACGGATTGGCTCAATATTCGCGATGTGCCGCTGTCCGCCGGTGAGTTCGGTCTCGACGAATATACCGAACACATTATTCACTTCCTCGAAAAACTCGGACCCGGATCGCATGTGCTGGCCGTTTGTCAGCCCACGGTGCCGGTGTTGATGGCGGTTGCGGTGATGGCCGAGGATGCCAATGCCGCACAGCCTGCGACGATGACGTTGATGGCCGGGCCCATCGATACGCGCATCAATCCGACGCAAGTCAACGAGCTCGCGATGAGCAAACCGTTATCGTGGTTTGAAAAAACGGTGGTGGGTTATGTACCGCTGCGCTACAGCGGCGCGTTGCGGCGCGTGTATCCCGGCTTCCTGCAAATCGGCGCATTCATGTCGATGAATATGGGGCGGCATGTGCATTCGTTTTTTGAGATGTACGCGAATCTGATTCGCCGCGATCACGAAAAAGCCGGTGAAACACGCGAGTTTTATCAAGAGTATTTTGCCATGATGGATCTGTCGGCCGATTTTTATTTGCAGACCGTGCAGCGCGTATTTCAAGAGCACCATCTGCCGCGCGGCATCATGCAGTACAAAGGCCGCACCATCGATCCTGCGAAAATCAAACGCACCGCGTTATTCACCATCGAGGGCGAGCGCGACGATATCTGCTCGATCGGACAAACACTCGCGGCGCAGGATTTGTGCGCGGGAGTGCGTGCGTACAAGCGCAAACATCACGTGCAAACCGGTGTCGGTCATTACGGTGTGTTCAGCGGCCGCCGCTGGGACAAGGAGGTTTATCCGCTGGTGCGCGATTTCATTCATATGTACGATCGTTAACACCGTATTTCCACGCGCCATTTTCGCATTGGATTCCGCTTTCCCAGCCATCCTGCAACCTGTCCCTGTATGTTAATCTGCGGTGCCGCATGGCACTGTTGTCGATTGCTCAATCGATGTGTCTTGGATGTTCGATGTACATTGCATTTTCAATCTACTAGGGCAGGTTGATGTATGAAAGCATTTCTTACGCGCACAGTGAGCGGTATCGACTCGCTCGTCATTGAAAATTTACCCGCGCCGGGACCGCTGGCATCGGGACAAATTCGTATCGCGGTGCGCGCGGTATCGGTGAATTATCGCGATCTGCTCGCGGTGTCTGGCACCATCGCCAAAGCGGGCCGCGATGGATTTATTCCGTGCTCGGATTGTGCGGGCGAGGTGATCGAAGTTGGCCTCAACACACCGCGCATAAAAGTGGGCGATCGCGTCTCGCTGGTTTTCAATCCCGATTGGATTGGCGGCCCCTGGCGCAGCAACACCGGCGTGTTGTGTCGCGGCAGCGGCTTGCCCGGTGTGATGCGCGAAGAAATTGTCGCGCATCATAGCGAAGCCGTCGTCTTGCCCGAGCATTTAAGTTTTGAAGAGGGCGCCACGCTGGCGTGCGCTGCTGTCACGGCGTGGCACGCGCTGTGTGGCGAGACGCCATTAATGCCGGGCATGTCGGTGCTATTGCAGGGCGCCGGTGGTGTTTCGGTATTCGCGCTGCAATTTGCAAAATTATTCGGCGCGCGCGTGATCATGACGAGTTCAGATCCCGAACGTTGCGCGCGTCTCAAAGCGCTCGGCGCGGATGAGGTCATCGACTACAACGCGCAGCCCGAATGGGATAAAGCCGTGCGCGCATTGACGAATGGCGAAGGCGTAGATTTAACTGTTGAAGTCGGCGGCGCGCAAACGGTGGATCGCGCGCTGGCATCGACGCGCAGAAGTGGTCGTCTCGCCCTGGTGGGTTTGTTGACGGGCTGGCCGAATGCCGTGTCGTCGTTGTTTACTTCGGGCGTGCAGATATCGTCGGTCGCGGTCGGCAGCCGCGATGATTTTTACATGATGAATCGCGCGATGGCGTTTCATCAATTACATCCTGTCATCGATAGCCGATATTCGTTCGAGCAATTACCCGATGCATTGCGTCATTTGCAAAGTGGCAAGCAGTTCGGAAAAATCGTTATCAGTTTTTGATTGTTCTATTCCCCCGTTAACTGAAGGGGGAGGAAATCGGTGGGATTATATTTCTAATATTCGCGATTGAGATTCTAACAATGGATTTATTGCACCGCCCGCTGCACGTTCCCGAATTACTTGCCAATGCATTGAGTCAGGATGCAGATAGACCAATGCTGCAATTGTTGAATGGACCGCTGTTGACCGTCGGCGATGTGCGCGATGCGGCGAGTCAATTCGTGCAGGCGTTGCAAAGTTTGGGTGTCGGCAAAGGCACGCGCGTGGGTTTGCTCTCCGCGAATCGACCCGAAGTTTTGCATGTCGCCAATGCCGTGCAATTGATGGCATCGATTTACGTGCCGATGCATCCACTCGGTGGTTTGGCCGATCATCTGCATGTCGTTCAAGATGCGGAAATCGATATTTTGATTTTTGATGTCGATAATTATGCCGTGCGCGCAGCGCAACTTGCGCAGAAGTCACCAAAAATGCGGTTGCTCGCATTTGGCTCCAACTCCATCACGGAAAATTTGAGCAAGCTTGCGCAAAAATTTACGCCACAAAAATTAATTGTGCCGCTGGTGGATTCCAATGATGTGGTGCGTCTCGGTTATTCCGGTGGCACCACCGGTAAACCGAAAGCGCTGGCGAGTGTGCATCGCACTGCGCTGGTGACGCTTCAAATCATGATGGCGGAATGGGAATGGCCGAATCCGTTGCGCTTTTTGTCGTGCACGCCGCTCAGTCATGCGGGCGCTGCAATGTTTTTGCCGACGTTGTTGAAAGGCGGCACGATGCTGGTGCTGCCGAATTTCGATCCCATCGCGGTGATGCAATCGATTCAAAAGTATCGAATCAATTGCGTGATGCTGGTGCCGACGATGATTTACGCATTGCTCGATCATCCGCGTTTTGGCGAATTCGATCTGTCGAGTTTGGAAACGGTATTTTACGGCGCTTCGGCGATTTCACCGCCGCGCTTGAAAGAAGCGATCGAGCGCATCGGTCCCGTGTTTTCGCAATTCTACGGTCAAGCCGAAGCGCCGATGGCGGTGACAATGTTGCGCAAACGCGACCACGATATCAACGATATGCGCCGCCTCGCCAGTTGCGGCCGTCCATCGCCGTGGCTGCACGTCGAATTGCTCGATGCGAATAATAATCCGGTTCCCGATGGCGAACCCGGCGAAATTTGCGTGCGCGGCCCGCTCGTGATGAACGGCTATCGCAATAATCCCGAATTAACGGCGGAAACTTTTGCGGGCGGCTGGTTACACAGCGGCGATATCGCCGTGCGCGATGCGGGCGGATTTTTACGCATCATCGATCGCACCAAAGACATGATCGTCACGGGCGGCTTCAATGTGTATCCTCGCGAAATCGAAGATATTCTCGCGGAACATTCCGCAGTCGCGCAGGTTGCAGTCATCGGCGTGCCACACGAGAAATGGGGCGAAGCAGTGAAAGCGCTCATCGTGTTGCGCGCAGGGCAGAGCGTCGATGCGCAGGAATTGATTGATCTCGTGGCGCAGTGCAAAGGTTCGTTTCAGGCGCCGAAATTTATTGAGTTTATTGAAAGCATTCCGCAGACAGCGGTGGGTAAGCCGGATAAAAAAGCGTTGCGGGCGCGGTTTGCGAAGGTTGAATAAGAATATTCTTATATTGGCGTGGTGCAAATGTGATGTTCGTTTTCGAGTTAAGATGAGACGGACAAGGCGATGAGCAGGCGACCCATGAAAGGCCCAACTGACAACCCACGGATGATTGACGAAATAAGGAATAGCGGAGGATCGCTGGAGATAGGCACGCCAGATGACGGTAGTCCGATAAAGGATATGATCTCGGCGGGCGACCGGCTTTTGGTGATTAAAGGCAAGGGTATATACGCGGTAAAGCTTGCTGACCAAGTAGACCCAGAACGAACGAATATTGCTACACCAAATACAGTTCAACGAGTCATTCCTTACGGAGCAGACGACCCTTGGGTGGGCGCAGTTGTATTGACTGCTCATAATCTGTTTCAAAACCCCTGTTCTCTGACCGAGGTCGACGGTGCAAAGGCTTTCTCACTGGTGCTGGATATTGCGGGAGATATTGCTGGGGCTTATCAGCTGGAAGAGCGCTATAGTAACGCAGAAAAAACAGCAACCGAGAATCTGGATCCAAGTATTCGTAAGGATCGTTCTTTTGTCGTGCCAACTGTTGGTAATGTGGAAGCAAGATGTAAGGAGTTCTTACAACGAGCCGATCATGCATTGAGTAATTTGTTTAGACTTGTGCAAATTTTTTATCCGAATATTAGTTCTGGTGGCTGGGAATCTCTTAAGAAAAAAATCGATGGTGGGTCTCAAGATGTAGATAATTTTGCACAGTTTTTAGCGAATGCGCTGCCGTTTTTGCAGCTCATTCGCAATGCTCGAAACTGCGTAGAGCATCCAAGACCTGAACAAAGATTAGTTGTGAATGATTTTAGTCTAGACTCGAAGAATATGTTGCTTCCGCCCATGCTTGAAATTATTCATCCGAAGTTGCCTGGCGAGAAAGCTCCAGTTGCTTTGTTTTTTAAACACAGCTTACAGTCTTTGGTTGATGTTGTAGAGTTAATGATGGTCTTCCTTTGCGCGCGACATGTGAAATCATTAGGTGGATTATCAATCCAAATCATCGAGCTGCCAAAGGATCGTCGAAGATCAGAGCATGTCAGATACGGGTATGGTGCGCTGCTAGGTGGCGAGCTCGTACCTATGGGATGATTACTAGGGTCGTAGGGCGCAATAATCGAAGGGCGCTTGTGACCTTCAGGTTGTTGCGCCATTCGTGACACCGCATTCGGCGCATTATTAATGCGCCCTACACGGATCGGTCTACGCAACCACCACACGCACGCGCACGATATTTTGAATTCGTCCATACGGAGTTTGCGCGTTGCCCTGTCGCTGCGAAGTGACGCGAACTACAGGGAAGTAGGTGCCGGGTTTGGTGGATGTGTGCGTGGCCGACAATTGCAGTTGCGGTGAATCGAATTGCTGTTTGCGTAGCAGTTGAGATTACATATTTGCAAAAAGTTTAACGGGTTGTGGCGAGGAAGTTTCGATCAAGCAGGTCGTGCATTTTTCCCATAATCCTCGCCAGATCCTGCTGATCCTGCTCAGAAAGTTGACGGAAACAACGCACAAAAAAAGACTGTTTGCCGATGGCATTGATCGCCGCATCGAGCGAGCGAATGCCTTCGGGGGTTAGCTTCAAGATCGCTGCGCGACGATCGCTTTTCGATAGGCTGCTCTCTAGCAACCCCTTATTTTCTAGCTTGCTGATGCGTGTCGACAACGCGGCGTTGGTTACGTTGAGTAGCTGCGCCAGATCCGTTGCGCGTGGCTGCGCTGAACCCTTGATTCTAATCGCTCCCATCAGGTGGGCATCGGCGATGCTTAATCCATAGCTGCGACAAATACGGTCGAGATCGGTTGTCATGAGATGACCGACTTTGAAGGTGTGCCAGAGCGCGGGGTAATAACTGACATCCACGCCCAGTTCTGCATAAAAGGCGCTGGCGTTTTCCTGTTGTTCAATCGGTGGCTTGGACATGGAAATCTCCGAAGTTTTTTCGCCTACATCGCCGCATAAAGATAGTTCAGGGGTTAAACACTTTGTTCTTGTGGCGGTTTATAGCGCTGCCTATGCTCTCGCAAAATACTTTTGTGAGCGCGCGTAAAACTATGAACATGAATGTAGCATCGAACAGCAACGCATTTCGATCAGTGACGCCTGAGGAAATTGCCCACTTACAAAAATTTGGCTGGGTTAAGCTTAAAAAATTCATTCCCATTGAAAGTGTCAACGCGATGCTCGCGATCGCCAAAGAAAAGATGGGCGAGCATGGCGATAGAAATGCTCCGCCGGCAGCCTTTGCCTATTTTAATCCATTAACGATGCATGGACTCGATAACGCCGTACTCGGTCCGGTCATCAGACAGTGCGGGCGAAATGGCGCACTGCTGATGGCGCGCAAGGTGCCCGTAGGCGTTCGCTATTTCACGGACTATTACAATGTGAAACTACCTTCGAAAAATAAGGGCGCGCACGGCGGCAACGGTATCACTGGCTGGCATCAGGACTATGCGGCAGCGGGATCTGATCGCTCGGGTGCGCTGATATTCTGGATAGCGCTAGAGGATCTTGCTCCGGAAAAAGGTACGATGGCTTTCCTTAACGGTTCGCATCGCTTTGGCGCGCTCGGTCATTTTTCCACGTACGGCAAAGGCAATGTGCTCGATGCTTATCCGGAGTTGCTTGAGCACTGTGCTCCAACTGAATTGCAGTCTTATACTGCCGGCGATGTCACCGTGCATTCGAATATGGTCGTGCATTCGGCCGGGTTGAATCTGACGGACGGGCCGCGATGGACCTATACCGTCATGGTAAGTCCCGCCGACGCCTGCTGGAACGGTGGCGCCGTGGATGCGTTCGATACCACGGGACTCGTGCAATATAAACCGTTCGATGATGGCCGCTTTCCAATTATCGGCTAGGTATTTTTTGCCATTATTTTAAAAATGCGGATGCGCTGGCAGGGGTTTCGTTAGATTCATCGGGCGCGTATGAATCGTTAAGGAGTCATGATGAATGAGATCGAGCGCTTAAGCGCCATCGAACAACTCAAACAGCTAAAGGCTAAATATTTTCGCGGGGTGGATACCGGTGACGGAGATCTGGTTAAGGGAATTTTAGCCGAAGACTGCGAACTGGATTTCATGGGTTGTTGTACCGATCCGGCAACGGGCAGAGATTTTATTCCTGCCATGAACGTCATCCTGCGAGGGCGTGACGCCTGGGTCGCTGATGGCATGGCCAAATTCGGCATTGTCAGTGTTCATCAAGGCTATAATTTCGAAGTGGAATTTACCAGCGACACTACGGCGAAAGGAATTTGGTCGATGACAGATCGATTGTTTTTTCCTCCCGGTGGAGAGTTCTCCTTGATGACAGGATATGGTCATTATCTTGAAACTTACGAAAAAACCGATGGCAGCTGGAAGCTAAAGACAACGCATATCACGCGGCTTCGCGTCGAAGTGTCAACTTCTGCTTAGCTCGATCAGCCGCGCTCTCAGCTTTTTAGTGGTTATTGTCGCGATATTTTTATTCAACTACCACGCGCACGCGCGCGATATTTTGAATTTTTCCATACGGCGTTTGCATATTGCCTTCGCGCTGCGACGTGACGCGCACCACAGGGAAGTAGGTGCCGGCTTTGGTGAATGCATGCGTGGCCGATACGCGCATGCGTTCCTGCGGCGTATCGATTTTCTCGCTAGCCGGGTATTCGCCCGTGCCTTCGAAACACCATTCGATCGCAATAATTTTTCCTGCGTTGGGCGGCACTTCAATGTTTGCGGTGAAGTCAACCGCTTCGCCAATTTTCACATCGGCACGCACGCCGCCATTGGCCTGCAATTCGACGACGGGTTGAATGCCGCCGCGCTCTTTTGCGTTAGCGGGAACATGCACCTGTGAATCGATAATTTCGTAACGCGTATTGGCGGGGTGAATACCTTTTTCGACCCACGTGCTCACATCGCGCAATGCCTGTTGCAGCGCACCCGCAAAACTCACGGCGTGCGCTTGTGCTATCCCGGGAGCAGGATCGTCGTGATGCGCGTGATCGATGTACCATAGTGCAAAATTATTTTCGACTGATTCTGGTGGCGATAGGTCGCCGAGTTTTTCTTTGACTTGCGAGCGATACCAATCCGCCTGCCACGGCAGTGCATCGATATCCATCAACACTTCTAACACCAACACTTTGCCGTGGATGTTGCCGTTCGGCATGCTGCCGGCGGTGCCTGCTGCCGATAATGGGCCGATCAATATATCGCGCTGCGGATAGAGCGGTTTTCCGTTGCTGTCGCGAAATTGATTCCAGCCGACCATATCGGGTGTGGGAAGCTGATGGCGATGATACGTCTGCATCGCCAGTGCCCATGAATTATCGATACGCACTTTATCGCCCACTTGAATGCTACTAATTAATGCTTGATCCGCGGCTAAGGTAAAACCGATGGTGTTGCCGTTAATCGAAGCGATGGGAACGCTGCTGCCAGCATTTGCACCGCTCATGATGATCAGATGCGAATCGGCAAAATCTTTTTCAGGTACTGCTTCGAGTTCGACGGATTTGAAAAATCCATCGATGACTTTGGTGATGGTCGTGTCGAAATGAAAGCGCAGTGTGCCGATATCGGATTTGGGATCGGTGCCTAAATATCCCGGCTTGCTCCAGAAGTCGTCGTTGTAAGTGGGATCGAGCATCGGAACCAGCGGCGCAACGAAATTGAAATAGCCGCTGTCCATCGTTTCATGGGCATACCATCCGCGCGGCGGGAAACCCATGAGTGTCGCTTCGCGCAGCGCCGCGCGCTCTTCGTCGTTTAATTCTGCGTAAGGATCGCCGCTGCCGCCGGGGTTGATGGCATCCATGATGGCGGGAAATTTATTGCGCTTTCTCAGCACGCGCAGCGCGTGCATGCGTACGGTGTGCATGCTCGGCACGGCATTGGGTACGGCCATTACGAACGGCACGAAACCATCCCACACGCCGCTGGTATTTTCCGCGCTGCCGATGGTTTGATACGAGCCGCCGCTGCCGCCGAATAAATATCCGTAAACGCGATGCTCGCCGTAAAGTTCTTTTGCAACGACGCGCGAATATTTTGCAGCGGCAGCGTTGACGCGATACGCCGCAATCGCGGGGTCGGCCATCGGCGTGCGATCGGTTCCGCCTAAATTGGTTTGCACGTAATAGGCGCCGCTATCGAGTGTGAAACCTAAATTGCCGGTGGCGACTTCGAACGCAATCGGAAACGGTCCGATATCTTCGGACAGCGCGAGCGGATACGTGTTGTGAAAGAAACGCCCTTGATATTGCTCTGCGGGCGGAAAATAAAACGAGAAGCGCGCGCCGGTATTTTTGAAACCGCCGTGCACATAGCGATGCGGAACGGGTTCGCTGCGCAATTCGTTCACATCGATATAGGGTTCGTTGTATTGCGGGTCGATCGAGTCGCCCGTGACGAAACTGGGTGCGTCATCTTGTTGTGCAGATGAACTCGTTGGCGCGCTGGTGGCAATGCGCTCGCCGCTCACTTTGGCTTTGCCGAGAAAACCGAGTTTTGCAAATCCACTCATTGTGTCGCCGTCGATCGATACTTCATAACTCGCTTTCATCGAAATCGGCTTGCTGATTTTCATATCCCAGCGCAGCGTGTTGCCGCTGATTTCGCCAGCGATATCGATATTGCCCATCGGGCTTTCGATGCGGCCGGTGAGGCTATTGCCTTGTGTGGCGATGTGCAATAGCAGGTCTTGTGCACCCATTTTGGTGGACAGAGTTACTTTCCAGCTGCCGTCGGCATTCATAGTGAGTCACTCAGGTTTTGCGTCGCAATGTAAAGGTATTGAGCCGGGTTGGCCGCAGCATACCACGGCGGCGGCCTTAAGTAACCACTTGATAACTTATGAGGGCGGGCGGACCGAGGCTGTTTAATGCCGGTTCAATGCCGTTGCGATTTACGCCTGATCGACAATTGCCTGCACCGATTGCGCAAACCATTTCGCCAGTTTTTTATCGGCACCGCGCGCTGCGAATAATTTGGGCAGCTGCCGCGTGTATTGCACGAACCCAGTCGATAGCAACATGATTTGTAGCGCGCGTGCGCGCGCATCGGGCGCGCCGAGCCATTTTGTGATCGGTGGCAGCACGTGTTCTGCGATAACGCGCGTGGTGATTTCGCGCGCTTCGGGATCGTGCGTCGCTAACGCGATCATCGATGGCGGTGTGATTTCAAGTTTAGTATTGAGAAACAGCGCGGCGAGGTGTTCGCCAAATCCTGCCTTGCCATTCTGCAGTAACTCATCCATGCGCATGGCATCGATCAGTGCTTCTTCGAACAGCGCTGCTTTCGAGCCGAAATAACGCAGCAATAATGTCGAGCTGACATCGGCGATTGCGGCGATATCGCGAATGCCGGCGTGTGCGTAACCGAGCTCGGAAAAAGCCTTTTGCGCAGCGGCCAGAATTTTGGCCCGGCTTTTTTCGGCATTGCGGCGCTTCGGCGCTGCGGCGCTTGCGCGTTTGGGTTGCGAATTTGAAATCATGCGGTGCAGTATACAGTGGGTGACGATCGGCGGTTTAAATCGATTCTGTAAACCGTGGCGATTTTAAAGCGAGGGAAACGTATTGGAAAAAGAGCTGAAAATCAGTGCTGCCGGAATGGAATTTTTTGCGCGGCAAATGGGTGAGCAACCGCGCGCGGTATTTCTGCATGGTTTTGCGGAGGACTTTCGTGCGTGGGATCGTTTGTGGTTTGCGCTTGGGGATTCGCTGCCGGCATTGCGTTATGACCTGCGCGGTTTTGGCCGATCGTCTGATGACAGCGCTGAGCCTTTTGATCACGCCGATGACTTGCTGGCCATCCTAAATACAATCGAGGTTGAGCGGTGCGATCTTATTGGTGTGTCGATGGGGGGCGCGGTTGCGCTCAATTTTGCAATTAATCATCCCGAGCGCGTGCGCAATTTAATTTTGATCAGCCCCGGAATGGTGGCGTGGGAATGGTCGGCGGCGTGGAAGGCGTTGTGGCGACCCATCGTTGCCAAAGCGCGCGCTGGCGCGATGGATGAAGCGCGGGATTTGTGGTGGCAGCATCCGTTGTTCGCATCGACGCGCAACAGCGCTGGGGCATCCGCGTTGTTTGAGTCGATCACGCGCTACTCCGGAGCGCAGTGGGTTCATGATTACCATAAGTTAATGTTGCCCGATGTCGAGCGCCTGCACGAATTAAAGACTCGCACGCTGATGCTCACCGGCGGTCGCGATGTAGAAGATTTTCGTTTGATCGCCGAGCTTATTGAAGCGTCCGCCGCCAATATCAGGCGCATTGATTGGCCTGAGCGGGGACACCTGCTGCATTTAGAAAATCCGCTGGGCTGTGTGCGCGAAATTCTTGCCTTTTTGGCATCCGCGAACTCTCCCTAAGAGCGTGGAGATAACTAAGCATTTAATTAGAATTCTTAACATTTAATTAAAATTCTTATCATTTAGTTAAATGGGGGGCGTATGCGCCTAGGTGGAACCTTTACATTCAATTCGGTGCTGTAGATAATGATCGGCCTTGTTGTACAGCAGTGTATAACAACGCAACCAGTCACGACTCCGACTCCAGCCAAGATAATGCACGATCGCCGCGAGAGGCTCGCAAGTATCCAATTACCTTGCAGCGCTCAATGTGCATAAGGCTAAACACAAGCTATACGCTAACCATGGAGAGTAAAGGTGCAAACCGAAATTACGTCTAAAGATGTTGCAATAGACCCCAACACCTTGCGCGAAATTTATCGCCAGATGTCACGAATCCACGAAGTGGATAAGGGAATCCAGTCGGGGCTGTCGAGTGGCAAATTTCAGTTTACCTACTGGCCGATGACGGGTCAGGAAGCCATTCCGGCGTCCATTGCCCCCCTGATTACCAATGAAGACCACATGGTCACCATCTACCGAGGTATTCACGACCAGGTAGCCAAAGGCGTGCCGCTGAAAGGTCTCTTTGCCGAGGCGCTTGGCCGGGTAGGTGGCGTCAACAAGGGCAAGGGTGGCTCACCGCACATATCGGACCCATCCTCCGGCTCTATGCTGACGACAGCGATTGTGGGTGCCGGTGCGCCGATCGCCAACGGACTTGCCCTGGCTGAAAAGATGCGGGGAACAAAAGCAGTCACTATTGTTAACTTCGGCGATGGTGCGACCAGCATCGGCGCCGTACATGAGGCGATGAACCTCGCCGGCGTATGGAAGCTGCCCGTTATTTTCCTCTGCCAGAACAATCTGATCGGCGAATACACGCCGATTCCTGAATACACCGCCAGCAAGAATTTCACCGACCGCGCCGAGGCTCTTGGCTTCAAAGGCGTGCAGCTCAACGGCAACGACCCCGTGGCTTTCTACAACGGTATGAAATCGATCATTGCCGATGTGCGTGCTGGCAATGGTCCGGTATTTGTCGAAGCCATGACTCTGCGCCTCGGCCCACACGCCGGGGTGGGTTGGAGCCACCTCGTCAAAGGGGAAGCCCTCGTCGCAGCCAAAAAAGCCTGGCCTGTGCCAGCTACGCGTGCGCTGTTAATCGAACAGGGTATTTGCACTGAGGATGAACTCGCTGCCATCGACAACGCCGCCAAAGCCGAAGTGCAGGAAGCGATTGAATGGGCTATGAGCAGCGCAGTGACCGGCGAAGATGAAATGCTGCTGGACGTTTACGGCGATCCCACCGTGGTGCCGCGACGCGGTCAGCGCGACAAGCGCGAAGCCGAGGCGCCTTATACCGGCGAGACCAAGGAAATGGCCATGTTCGAGGCCGTACAGAGTGCCTTGGATCTGTCGATGCAACTCGATAAAAACGTGTTCTGTCTCGGCGAGGATATCGGCGATGACCCGGGCGGCGTTTTCAAATGCTTTAAGGGTATGCAGACCAAGTGGGGCGAGCGGATCCGACCGACGCCGATTGCCGAGCAGGCGATTATCGGCGCCGCCACCGGTTCGGCGTTGGTGGGTATGCGCCCTGTCGCCGAAATCATGTTCTGTGATTTCGTCGGTGTCTGTATGGATCAGATTACGAACCACGCCGCTAAACAGCGCTATATGTCAGGTGCCACGACTCATGTTCCCATGACTGTGCGCATGATTGCGGGCGGTGGCATCGGTGGTTTCGGCGCGCAACACTCGCAATCGACCGAGGCGATGTTGCTGCATAACCCGGGACTCAAAATTGTTTATCCGAGCACACCGACCGAAGCTAAGGGTTTATTGCTGAGCTGTATTTTCGATGAAGATCCCTGTATCCAATTCGAATCCATGATGCTCACTTATGCTCTGCGCGAGCAGGTGCCTGTTGGTGACTACCGCATCCCGTTGGGCGTGGCAAAAGTCAAACGCGAAGGTACGGATATTTCTCTGATCACTTACGGTTGGCAGGTCATGCAATGTCTCGCTGCTGCTGAAGAGTTGGCTAAAGAGGGTATCAATGCCGAGGTTCTCGATCTGCGCACATTGCTGCCATTGGATTACGATCGCATCTTCACGTCGGTTGAGAAAACCAGACGCGCGCTCGTAGTTCATGCTGCCACCGAGTTCTGTGGTTTGGGTTCCGAAATTGCCAGCACCATCAACGAGCAATTGTTCAGCAAGTTGAAGGCGCCTGCTTCACGCTTCGGCGCGGCGTACGCACCGATCGCTTACTCCAAAATTATCGAAACCGCGCAAATACCCAATGCTCGCACCATCGCAGCTCGGGTTCGCGAATTATTTCTTTAAAAGATAAGGATTAGGGGAATACTGAATGGCAACCTCATTAACGATTCCAAAACTGCAAATGTCGACCACCGAGGGTAAATTGGCTGAGTGGTTGGTAGAAGACGGTGCAACGGTATCCGCTGGACAACCGATTTATTCTCTCGAAACCGATAAGTCGGTGCAGGAGATCGAAGCGCCAGAGTCTGGAAAACTTGTACACAAGCAACCAGCCGGTGAAACCTATGCGGTGGGCACGGAGATCGGTGAGATCATTTAATCGATCGAAGTGAATATTCTTTGCTTGAGGTAGATCAAGCAGCCTTCACTCTTTTTCAAGTCGGCACGCCGTGCTCGTTCAATCGACGCGGCATTTGTGTATTTTGAATGCTAATAATATTGCAGTGAGTACCGCGACAGGCGGTTGAAGCAGGAGTACAAATGTCAAAAGCAATCTATATCGATAAAAACGAGCAGCAGCATGTCGTTGATGTCAAAAATGGCGTGAACCTGATGCAGGCGGCGATTGATAACCTCGTCCCCGGTATTCTCGGGGATTGCGGTGGCGCGGCAGCGTGCGCCACATGCCACGTGTTTGTTGATCCGCAATGGGCGGAGCGGGCGGGGAAAGCGTCCGATATCGAAGTCGATTTGATCGATGGCTTGTTGGAGACAAAGCCTACCAGCCGCTTGGCCTGCCAAATCATCATGAGCGACAAGCTCGACGGCATTGTGTTACATCTACCCGAGCAACAGATATGACCACTACGACTGTAATCGTGGGTGCAGGGCAGGCCGGCAGCGACCTTACGACCGCGCTAAGGCAATTGGGTTACACCGGCCGTATCATTTTGATCGGCGACGAGCAAGCCCCTCCTTACCGTCGCCCACCATTATCCAAAGCCTATCTCTCGGGAGAGATCGGTGAGGAGGCGTTGTACCTCAAACCGTCAGCGACGTATGAGAAGCAAAATATCGAACTGCGCACAGGCGTAAAAGTGACCGCGATCGATCGCCAGGCACATACGGTTACACTCGATAACGGTGAGTTGATTAAGTACGACAAGCTCGCACTGACGACAGGTGGGCGCGCACGTCGGTTGCCGCTGCCGGGCGCTGAAAAGCCCAACGTGCACTATGTCAGAACCTTGGAGGATATTGCTCGGCTGAAAGAGCAGTTCAAAGAGGGGCGCCGCCTCGTCATCGTCGGCGGTGGCTATATCGGTCTTGAAGCGGCTGCGGTCGGTATCAAGAAAGGCTTGAAGGTAACGCTCGTCGAGGCGCTGCCGCGTATGTTGGCACGTGTGACGGGGCCTGAGTTATCGCAGTACTACTACGGCGTGCATACCGCGCATGGCGTCGATATCCGCTTGGGCGCTGGCGTGCAGGCTCTCGAAGGCGATAAGCAAGTCGAGGCTGTCGTGTTGCAGGACGGCACTAAAATCCCAGCCGATTTGTTAATCGTGGGTATCGGGTTGATCCCCAACACGGAAATTGCCGAGCAGGCCGGTCTTGCGGTTGATAACGGTGTACTCGTCGATCTGTTCGCGCAAACCAGCGATCCTGATATCGTCGCTGCGGGCGATTGCACGAATCACGAAAACGGTTTTCTCGGTCGGCGGTTGCGCTTGGAATCCGTTCCTAACGCGAGTGAACAGGCGCGGGTCGCGGCGGCTTCTATTGTTGGGCAGAAAGTGGCGCACGCGGGCGTGCCGTGGTTCTGGTCGGATCAGTACGATCTTAAATTGCAGATGGTTGGTCTGTCGCAGGGCTACGACAAGGTTGTTATTCGCGGTTCGATGGAAGCGAATAATTTTTCCGCTTTCTATTTAAAAGATGGCGTTGTCATTTCGGTAGATTGCGTCAATCGTCCGCAAGATTTCATGATCGGTAAGAAATTAGTTGCCGGTAAAGTGAAAGTCGATCCAGCTGTTTTGGCCGACGAATCGGTTGTGTTGAAAACGCTCGTTTGATGCTTGTCGCGCACTCGGTAATTTCCGGGTGCGCGCATGTCGGTTTTCTCAGATAGTTTTCCTCAAATCTTCTTTCCACTGTTTCACTACGCCACTCTTTCGAGCAGGTGTGTAACGACTGTTGCGCCGGTGCCGCCGATACTTTGAGTCATCCCTATGCGGCAGTTTTTTACCTGATTCGCACCCGCCTTATCAGTGAGCTGCTGATAGGCTTCAATGATTTGATACAACCCGGTTGCGCCTACGGGATGCCCTCTGGCTTTTAGTCCGCCCATCGTTGACAGCGGTAATCTGCCCGATAAGGCGATATCACCGTTGACTCCAAACTCAACACCCTTGCCCGGCTCGGCGAAACCGGCTCCCTCCAAACTCAGTACCGCGATGATCGAATACGCATCGTGCAACTCAAAGAAGTTGATGTCGCTGGGCCGAATCTTCGCTTGTGCGTAAGCTAGCTGACTCGACTTGCCAACTGCGGGTAGCGACACACTTTTCCAGCGATCGCGGCTGTTGAGTTGATCGGTCGCCACCGCGGATGCGGCGATTCGCACTGCGGGGTAACCGCGTCGCATTGCGCTGAGCGCCACTTCGCGACTGGCCAGCACTATCGCGGCGGAACCGTCGCTTACGGGTGGTGCATCGCTTAATTTGATGGGCGCCGTCAGTACGCGCGCCTGCCGGTATTCATCCAGTGTCATGGATTTATGCAACATCGCATTCGGGTTGGTATTGGCGTTAGCGTGCGAATTAATCGAGAAATAGCCGAAGTGATCGGCGTTCACTTGGTATTTCTCCATGTAGCACTGCATTAAACGTGCATTGAGAGAAATGAAAGATTCGCCGTGAGCGCCCTCGGACTCCCAATCGGAGCCGGTGGCCAGCGCTTCGGTGATGCGTTCGCGCGATACGTGGTTCATGACCTCGACGCCCGCTGCGATCACGATATCGTGAAAGCCGCCAGCGATGGCCATGAATCCCAATCGCGATGCGTTGCCGCCAGAGGCGCAAGCCGCATCGATTGCCAAAGCTTCTACGCCGGCCAAGCCGACATGATCGGCAACGATGGGGCCCAGTTGGGCTTGGTTGGATAACATGCCGGACATCATGTTGCCAACGAATAGCGCGCCGATCTGTTCTCGCTCAATGCCAGATGTGGCAATAGCGTCTTCAATCGCACGAGAAGCTAGTTGGACAGGGGTTTGCTGCGCATTCTTCGCAACTGGTGTCAGTCCTATACCAATGATATACACATCGTTCATGGCTTTCGTCCTACTCAGTTGATTCCGTGAATTAGCTCGCTCCATGAATTAAATTGGAGGTTATTGCAAGTACTGCCCACCATTAATCGATAACGTCGAGCCCGTGATAAAACCGGCATCTTCCGCAGCAAGAAACAGAACGCCGCGCGCAACTTCTTCAATCGTTCCCACTCTGCCAATGGGTATTTTCGCGAGGATTTTTTCTTTTACTTTATCAGGCACTGCTTCAAACATTTCCGTATTTACATAGCCGGGGGCGATGGCGTTTACGGTAACGCCGTACTTCGCGCCCTCAAGCGCCAGTGTTTTTGTAAATCCAATGATTCCCGCTTTTGATGCCGTGTAATTAGCTTGTCCATACTGCCCGCAAAGGCCGTTCATCGAACTCATATTGATGATGCGCCCATAACCGGTTTTGATCATCTCGGGGAAAACGATTCGACACATGTTGAAAAGCCCGCCGAGATTGATATCGATAACCTCTTTCCAATCGTCCAGTGAGCAATTTCTGAAAGCGTTATCGCGAGTAATGCCGGCGTTATTAACGAGCACGGAAATGTCGCCTATCGCTTGCTTGATTTTTTCAATCGCGACACCGCATTGTTCAAAATCGCTCACATCAAATTTGATGCACTTGATGCCGGTTTCTTCCGTAAATTGCGCGGCTTTTTGATCGTTAGCAACATACGCTGCCACGACGTCGTATCCCGCCGCCTTGAGCGCTACAGAAATGCCTTTGCCAATACCTCTGATACCACCGGTAACCAAAGCGAGTCGAGTCATTGCATCCTCCTGAGATCGATATTCGTGTTGATGATCAAGTTACATGTCTTCCGCGTTGACATAACGGGCGTTACTCGCAAATGCAAACTGGTTCGCGCGATTGTTTACCCGATCCGCTGTTACCGTAAGGAGCAAATATCAAGCCACAATGCGCGCGCGTTAGTTCACAATAATGCATGCGAACTGTTACAAAAAATCTATTGTGCCAGGCAACAGTATATTCGGCTCTGATGGGATTAGTTATTCTGAGTAACTATTGCAGAGTCCCCGCAATTTCGCGCTTCGTAATTACTGCGCTGCTTTTCCGAAGTGCAAAAACAGGGGGCGATGAACCAAATTGGGCGCGCTTTAAGCCATCAAAAAGCGCCACTACCGGTCCGATTGCCCCATAAGACAGCGGCATATCGCGATGGTTGCAAAAGTAAGTGCGTTCGGTGTCCCTATTCTGCGCGCTATTGATAAATGACGAGAAGGATCTTTCCATGCGAATAATCACAGATTGATTGTCCCGGGTTGTCGGATTGGGTAATGACGATGTAATTCAGGCGTTGTGTAATTCTGCTGTTCGCGCGGCGACACCGAACAAGCCGGGATTATCCTCGGTGATCACGTAGACCGGAATAGATTTCAGCAGCGGTCGCATCGTGTCGCTGCATTCGAAGCGCTGCCGAAATCCGCTGGCGCGCAAAAACGGGATAAAACGTTTGACGATGCCGCCCGCGATGTAAACGCCGCCTTGCGCGAGCGCATCGAGCGTTTGATCGCGCGCTGCGGTGCCGAGAAATTCGCAAAACATATTCAATGCGGCGACACAGCGAGAATCGCCGCCGGCAGTGGCGCGCGTCTGAATCTCCGCCGGGCTCAGTGCTTCAGTGTCGATGCCGTCTATTTCACAAAGCCCGCGATAGATACGTTCGAGCCCAGGTCCTGACAACAATTGTTCGCGTGTAATTTGCAAATGTTGCCGTAGCAGCCAGGCGCACAAAGCGAATTCGCGCTCGGTCGATGGCGCTATCGATACATGGCCGCCTTCGCTCGGCTGCGCAATAAATGTTTTTCCGCAGCGAACGACGCGTGCCGCGCCATAACCAGTGCCGGGACCGATGGCGACTTTCGGCTCGTCCGGCACCGGTTCAGCGCCGCCGATTTGCTGCAAATGCTCAGCGCGCAGATAGGGCAACGCTAACGCAATGGCCTCGAAGTCGTTGATGATTTCGAGCGCCGTTAAATTCAAATCGGTGCGGGTTTTCTCAATCGAAAAATGCCAGGCGTTGTTGGTCAGCTTGACTGCGTCGCCAGTGACGGGTCCTGCGATAGCGAGGCAGGCAATTGTGATCTCGGTCCCCTGCTCGCGCAGATAGTCGCGAACGGCGTCAGTCAATGTCGCGTAGGTAGAGTCAGCGTAGGTTGCGATTGATCCGTGCAGCAATTCGCCGTCGCGGGCCAGGGCGAGGCGACAGTTGGTACCGCCGATGTCGCCGACTAGCGTTGTCATGTTTGAATGCATTGTCGCCGATCTCTAATTGCGCTGTTTATCAGCACGCGCTGGCCGTCCGTGTCGAGCTGAATAAAAACGTAATAAATAAATGTCATTCAAGTTTTTTGCCGAGGCAGCGTTGATAAGCGCGCACGGCGTTGGCTAAGCCGAGTTCGATGGCATCGACGGTAAACGCGTGACCGATCGACACTTCAAGCAATTGCGGCACGGTGGCAAAGTGCGCGAGATTGTGCAGATTCAAATCGTGCCCCGCGTTTAGTCCGATACCGAACTCCGCGGCCGCTTCCGCGGCGCGATAAAAGCGTTGAAACACGCGATCGAAATTTTCGCTGGATGCAAATGCGTGTGCATAAGGGCCTGTGTAAAGCTCGATGCGATCGGCACCGATTTGCCTGGCCAGCGCGATCTGTGCGGGGTCGGGGTCCATAAATAAACTGACGCGAATTCCCCATTGTCGCAGTTGCGCGATGACCGGCGCGAGCCGATCGCCGTCGCTGCGCAAATCGAAACCGTGATCCGAGGTCAGTTGTGCATCGCTGTCGGGTACCAGTGTGCATTGCGCCGGTTTGATTGCGCGTGCGATCTCGAGAAAACCCGGATAATCGCTGACGCCGCGGCGCGAGCTGCGCAGCGGACCCGCAAACGGATTGCCCTCGATATTGAATTCGACGCTAAGCAGGTTTGCGAGTGCGAAACAATCATCGACGCGAATGTGGCGCTGATCGGGCCGTGGGTGCACCGTGATACCATCGGCGCCGGCATCGATGCACATTTGCGCGTGTGTTGTCACGCTGGGATAGTCGGTGTCGCGCGAATTGCGCAACAGTGCAATTTTGTTGAGATTGATGCTGAGCGCAGTTTTCTTCGTCATGGTATTGGCATTAAACCCATTCCGAGCGCTTTTTCGGTTTCAGGCGCGGCAGTAGAACCGTCAGCAGTGCACCTCCGATCACGGCGAGGGCGCCCTCGCGAAACAAACTGTAATTTTGCGCGTGCTGCAATTCTGTCAGCGCTTTATTGGTGGTGGCGACTTGTGCCAGCAGTTCGGTGTTATTTTTCTTTAAGTCAATATTGTCTTGCGCCAACTGCGTTGCATGGCTGGGAGCCTGTTGCAGTGTTTGCAGTTCCTGTTGCAGCCGCGCATTGTCGCCGCGCAATTGCGTCAGCTGCTGCGCAGCGAGCTTTTGATCGGCAGGAATATTCGCTTGCTCCTGTTCCAACCGCGTGTTGGTCTTGCGCAACTCGTCGAGTTCTGCGTTGGCTTTGTCCAGTTGCATGCGCGCCGTCGGCTCCGCGATCAGATAACTCGAAGCGATCCAGCCTTCGACGCCATCGCTGGTGCGTACGCGCGTGAAGCCGCTGCCCGGGTCGCTTTGTACAATAGTCAGCGGCGTGCCGCTCTTCACGCCGGAATACACAATCGCGCTTTCAGCGTTCTGACTTTGGTGCAGCGGAATCGTGATCCAGTCGCGCACGTAGCGTACTTGATCTTCGGCGTGCAGCGCGTTGGCAAATGGCAGCAGGGAACAATATAACGCGGTTCGCAGCAATCGTTTCAATGGGTCACCTCTCTGTGTGGGCTTCTTTGTCGATATCGGTTTTTCGCGCCGGGCAAGTTGATTTTCGCACCGGGCAAGCATGAGCCATGCGTGCCGGATAGCACTCGGTGTGCTCCTTGCTCCGGCCCCGCCTATTAAAAGACGAATCGAGAACGGCAACAACCGTCGTGAGCCAACGATTGGTCGCTCTCTCGCCATTAGTCGAAAGTTTTACGCAAAAATGCCGACTTGCGCAAAATTCTCTTACACTGAATAAGATCGTCCTCCCTGTGGGGGTCCTAATAATGCTAAATGAATCCAACGCGATGGATGCGCGAGCCCAGCATCCGCTCGTTGAAGCATACCTTGCATTGATGCGCGACAGCCGGCTTTGGTCGGGTTCGCTTGATGACGCGCTGCGCATGGTGCTTGCGACGGTTAATGCCGCCCTGAGGACTCAGCGTACTTGGTTGTGGTCGTTTACCCCGGACCACGAACGACTGACACTGGTGTTGGGGTATGAAGCCGCCGATCAAAGCTTTACGCACGGCGCGGAACTTCATTGCGCGCAATTTCCGGAATATTTTCGTCGATTCGAATCACTGTATGTCGAAGCTATTGCGGATATTCGGCGCGACTCCAGTTTTCGCGAATTTATCGCGCAGGGCTTGGTGAGTCCCGATATCAAGGCGCTATTAAATAGCGCGGTGCATGTCGCGAGCAAAAGTTGGGGCATGCTGGTGGCCTCAGACTATGTGGCCGCGCGTATTTGGTCCGCGCCCGAGCATTGGTTTATCGCCTCGATTGCCGATTTGATCGCGCAGCTAATTACTTATGCCGAGGTCCGCCGCAATGAGCATTGGTTGCGCTTTGTCGCCGACACGTTGCCGATCGGCATCCTTAAATACGATCTTGAGGCCAGTTGTGTCTACGCCAATCCGTATTGGCTGAATTTAACCGGCACCGATGCTGCGGCTAATCGCGGCGACGGTTGGATGCGCAGCCTACATCCCGGCGATCGCGATACCGTGCTCGACATTATGCGCACGGCGGCGATGAGCGGGGAGCGCGGCGATGCCGAGCTGCGCATACTCGCGCGCAACCAAACGCATTGGGTCGCCGGCTCGTGGGTGTGCGAGCGCAACGTCGAGGGTTTGCCAGTCGCGATACTCGGCACGTTTGCCGATGTCACTTACGAGCGTAAGTTGCGCGAAAACGAAAGGCGCTATCGCACATTGTTCGATAATTCCAACGATGCGGTTCTTATCGGGCGGGGCAGGTATGCGGTTGATTGCAATGCCCGCGCGCTGGAAATGTTCGCATGCGCGCGCGAGCAAATTATTGGCGAGACACCGGGTCGCTTTTCGCCGCCATCGCAGCCCGATGGCCGTTCTTCTTCTGAATTTGTCGAAAAAATAGCGGCGGCCGAGCGCGGTCAGCGGCAGGTTTTCGAGTGGCAGTACATGCGGCTCGACGGCACCCTATTTC
Organism: uncultured Verrucomicrobiaceae bacterium; assembly: GCA_964500675.1. Classification (GTDB taxonomy): domain Bacteria; phylum Pseudomonadota; class Gammaproteobacteria; order Pseudomonadales; family CAMLJR01; genus CAMLJR01. Next base: position 279,161 of record CAZCNY010000002.1, read on the forward strand.
CCGCAGAGGTGGCGCTTTCCTACATAACGATCAATGAAGAACCGCATCTGCTCGCGGCGATACGCGATATCGGTCAGCGCAGAGCTGCCGAAGATGCGCTCAGACAGAGCAACGAACGTCTGCATCGTATCAATAGCATCGCCGCGCGCTTGTACGGGTTACGCGACGTTGAAGCGGTAGCGCGCGCCAGCGTGCAAATTCTTTCCGAGCACGGATCGGCGCCACTCGCGCGATTTTTTGTCTACGATGCCGCGACGCATATTGCCACCTTGGTCGCGCAGCGCGATGGTCTCGGTCTCGTGCTGGGGCCAGCCGGGAGTCTCACGCAATGGACTTTGTATGCCGATATCGAGACCGAATACGAGGCCGACATCGCGATACTGAACGATCTCGATCTGCTGCCGACAACTACCGTCATGCGCGAGGCGATGCGCGAGCGCGGAACGCGATCGATTGTCTGCATTTGGTTGCGCGGTGAAGTCGATCGCATCGGCCTCATCGTGCTTGAATACCGCGAAGTCATCGCGTTGGAGCCCGCGCAACGCGATGATCTGGTCGCGATCGGCAATGCGGTGTCGATGGCGCTGTCGAATGTTTTATTTATTGCGCGCATCGAGCAGCAGGCGACGCACGATACGCTGACGGGGCTGCCGAACCGCGAATTGTTGCGGCGCGAATTGCAAACTCTCGACACGGAGCCTGCGCGTGCGAGCGGTCTTATGCTGCTCGATTTGGATCGTTTTAAAGAGGTCAACGATACGCTCGGCCATCATGTTGGCGATCAACTGTTGGTGAGCTTGGCGCAACGTTTGTCGAACGGACTGCAAGAAAAAAATGCGTTGCTGTGTCGCCTCGGCGGCGATGAGTTTGCCATTTTAATGCGCGACGCGACACCGTTGCGATTAAAAGAAGCGGCCGAGGGCTTGCTTGAATTGCTGCGGCAGCAATTTATCGTCGATGACATTATTCTCGAAATTGGCGGCTCTATCGGTATTGCATTATTTCCGCAACAGAGTGCGAGCGGCGTTGGATTATTGCGCTTGGCCGATGTCGCGATGTATCAGGCCAAGCGCAATGGCAGCGGTTGGGCGCTATATGATCGAGAATTCGATTCGTATACGCCGGAACGGCTGGCGTTGATGCAAGAGTTGCGCAGCGCGATCGCGAATAGAGAATTGGTTTTGCACTATCAGCCGCGACTGAATTTACGCACGGGTAGTGTCGATGGTTTTGAAGCGCTGGTGCGCTGGCAGCATCAACAACACGGCTTGCTGGCACCGGGGGTGTTTTTACCGTTCGCGGAAGTGAGCGATGTGATTCATGCCTTGACCATCGATGTGTTGGAGCGAGCCTTGTTGCAGCAACGCGATTGGCTGCGACGCGGTCTGCGCTATTCGATAGCGGTGAATTTATCGGCGCGTAACTTGATCAATGAGCAGTGTTTTATTCAGCTTCGACAGATGATGGAAAAATATCACAGCGATGCGAGTTTATTAGAGTTTGAGATCACCGAGACCGCGTTAATGCAAGATCCGGTCGGTGCCGCCAAGTTGCTCGCCAGCCTTGCCGAGCTCGGTATTAAATTTTCGATCGACGATTTTGGCACCGGTTATTCGTCGCTGGCTTATTTACATCAGCTGCCGATTCATGCGCTCAAAATTGATCGCACGTTTGTCGGCGAAATGGTGCGCAATGAGCACGATGCGATGATCGTGAAGTCCACCATCGCATTGGCGCATAATTTAAATCTCGATGTGATTGCCGAGGGTGTCGAAGACGAGGCGACGCTTGCGCTGTTGCGCAGTATGAACTGCGATCAAGTGCAGGGTTATTTCGTCAGCAGGCCACAACCTGCCGAGGTGATCGAGCAGTGGCTCGGCAAAGCGGCGTGGCCGCGTGCGTGACGCAATGTCGCGACTGTATTGATTGTCGGCTCGGCTACGGCAATACGCGTTTGAATGGCTTGACGATAACGCGGGCATAGACACCGGCTTTGAGGTAGGGGTCGGCATCGGCCCAGCGCTGTGCGGCATCGAGGCTTTCAAATTCCGCAATCACCAAACTGCCGCTAAAGCCGGCTTCGCTGGGGTCTTCGCAGTCGATTTTCGGATGCGGGCCTGCAACGAATAATCGACCCTGTTGTTTGAGCTCTTCGAGACGAGCGAGATGATCGGGGCGCACGCTTTTGCGTTTGGCGAGACTGTCGTTAACATCTTCGCTGATAATCGCATACAACATTTATTCGGTTGTCCTGCTTTTGTTCGGTTTTTCTGTCTTCAGTTTTCCTGCACGATTTCGTCGAGCGTAAGCTGCGTCAGTTTTTGAATATTGTTCAACAAATAATACAGCGTTCCGGCCAGTACGAGCGTGCACGGCAGTGCGATCACGGGGAAACTCAACGCCGTCATTTTGCCGAGCTCCTGTGCCAGTTCGGTACTGCCGGGCGGGCTGACTAAAATTATTTTGGCGAGTGTGTAATTCAATACCGCCGAGAGAAAAAAGGAACCCGCGACGAGATACGAGGCCACGGCCAGATGGCGCTCGAATTCCGCCGTCGCATTGTGCTCGTGCAACGCAGCGCTGACCTTTTCGATTTGCAGAATCTGGTCGTTGTAGAGAAATGTGCGCACGAGCGGGTAGCGCGTATAAATCGAAAGCAGCGTGGCGAGACCGAGCAATCCGGGAACGGCGGCGTCTTTTATGGCGATGTAATGAGGCGGCAATTTGAGCAGGCTCATACTGCCGGTTAGAATGACGCTGATTACGCCGAGAATTGAAAAGAAATTCGGTTTATGCGCGTAAAGATAATCGCGCACACCGTAAATGATGGGGAATGCCAGCGCAACGATGACGCTGTACACCGGGCCGAGAAAATTGTCGCCGCTGAGTTTCGACAAAATGATCGTCGGAATGATGATGTTAAAACCGAGGTTGGCGAGCAGGCTGTGTTTCTTGGGTTGAGCAACGGTATCCGACATGGCTTAATTCTAAAAAGGGTTATCGCAAAAAAATGTTCGCGTACGCTGACAGCGCCCCCTAATATACTGACTTCTGCGCAGGCCCTCCACTTCATTTCGCGGCCACAATCTATTCATGTTTTTGGGAGTTTTTGTTGCGCGTCGATTTACACTCGCACACTAATGCCTCTGATGGCATGTTAAGTCCACCGGATCTGTGTCAGCACGCGCAGCGTTGTGGTATCGAATTGCTTGCGATCACCGATCACGATACGGTTGCAGGTTACCGCGTGGCGCGCAGTTGGATACAGCAGAACGCCGAAGTAGCCTTGCAATTGCTGCCGGCCGTTGAATATTCGAGTGTGTGGAGCACGATAGGCGTGCATGTGGTCGGACTCGGTATCGATAGCGAGCATGCGGCCACTTTGGCGGCTTGCGAGTATTACACCGAAGCGCGGCGCAAGCGTGCCGATATGATCGGCGCGCGCTTGACCAAGCTCGGTATGCCGGGTGCGACCGCAGGGGCGTTAGCGCTGGCGGGGTCGGCGCAAGTGGGGCGGCCGCATTTTGCGCGCTACTTGGTGGCGCAACGCCATGTCCGCTCCGAAGACGAGGCATTCGATCGTTTTCTCGGCGCCGGTAAACCGGGCGATATCAAGCTGCTGTGGCCCGAGATGGGCCAGGTAATTGATTGGATCAGCGCGGCGGGTGGTGTCGCCGTGCTTGCACACCCGCTCAAATACCGGCTGACCGCGACACGTCTGCGCAAGCTGGTCGCCGATTTCACGGCCTTTGGCGGCGTGGCGATGGAGGTGGTGGTGGGGCGGCAATCGACACAGGATAGCCAATTTCTCGCGCAGCTCGCGGCGCACCATCATTTGCAGGCATCGGTCGGCAGCGATTTTCACGGCGCGGGTTCGAGTTGGTGTCAGCTGGGTGAGATTGCCGATCTGCCGAAAATATGCGAGCCGGTGTGGTCGCGCTGGCCAATCGACGAGGGTTGAAGGCGGGCAAGTAGAGTGAGTCGTGCTTGCGCGGATAACACATAATGGGCATCGATAACGAATGAGAAAGCTCTCATGGCCGAGGAAGCAATGAGTCAATTTTTTCAAATTCATCCCGACAATCCACAGCCGCGTCTGATCAAGCAGGCGGCGGATATCATTCGGCGTGGCGGCGTCGTCGCGTACCCGACCGATTCGGCTTACGCGCTCGGCTGTCAGCTCGGCGATAAGGCGGCGCTTGAGCGCATCCGTCGTATTCGCAAACTCGATGACGACCATAACTTTACGCTGGTGTGCCGCGATCTATCCGAACTCGGCACTTACGCGCGCGTCAACAATACGGTGTTCCGCCTAATCCGCAACTGCACGCCGGGGCCGTACACGTTCATTTTGAAAGCGACTGACGAGGTGCCGCGACGCCTGCTGCATCCCAAGCGCCGCACCATCGGTCTGCGCGTGCCCGACAATCGCATCGCGCAGGCGCTGTTGGAGGCGCTCGGCGAGCCGCTCATGAGCGTGACATTGTTGTTGCCGGGCGACGAGCTGCCGTTGACCGATCCCCTCGACATTCGCGAGCGACTTGAGCACGACATCGATCTCGTTATCGATGGCGGCGCCAGCGGCGCCGAGCCGACGACGGTGATCGATCTGGCCGACGATATCCCCGTCGTCGTGCGTCAGGGGCGTGGCGATAGCGCGCCGTTCACCGCTTGATGCGGTTGCGGAAAAGCGCTTTACCTATCGGTGCTCGAATCCTGCCGTTATAATGCCGCCAGCTTCGGCGCAACCCGTAAACACACCGAGATCGAGATAATTACTAGCGTGAACTCTGAATTGCAACTTGCTGATGCAGAAGTGGTTATTTCTTCGGAGCCGGTGGTGCCTGTGCGCCTGCAGGAGCTGCGTCAGGCCAGTTCGCAACAGACCGAGCTGCCGTTTGCCATCGTGCAGGGCAAGCCGATCACCGAACTGCCGAAGGACCTGTACATCCCTCCCGAAGCGCTCGAAGTCTTTCTCGAAGCGTTTGAAGGACCGCTCGACCTGCTGCTGTATCTGATCAAGCGCCAGAACATCGATATCCTCGAAATCAACGTCGCTGCGATCACCGAACAGTACATGCAGTACGTCAATATGATGAGCGCCATGCAGTTCGAGTTGGCGGCCGAATATCTGCTCATGGCGGCGATGCTCGCCGAGATCAAATCGCGCATGTTGCTGCCGCGTTCGACCGAAGAAGAGGACGAGGGCGAGGATCCGCGCGCGCAATTGATCCGTCGCCTGCAGGAGTACGAGCGTTTCAAAAAGGCGGCCGAGGATATCGATGACTTGCCGCGCGTCGGTCGCGAGCTGCATCTGATCTCGGCGGCCTTGCCTGATTTGAATAAAACCAAGCCCGAACCGCAGGTCGATTTGCAGGAGTTGCTGATTGCGCTGGGCGAAGTGCTGCGCCGTGCCGATTTATTTGAAAGTCATCACGTGCAAAAAGAAAAATTGTCGACGCGCGAACGTATGTCGGAAGTGCTGGCGCGCGTATCGCCGAATCGTTTTACGCCGTTCGTGGCTTTGTTTTCCGCCGAGGAGGGCCGGCTCGGCGTCGTCGTAACGTTTCTTGCGGTGATGGAGTTGATCAAGGAGTCGCTGATTGAAATCGTGCAAAGCGAGTCATTCGGTCCTATTCACGTCAAAGCGAAATCGTCATAAAGGTTTTGGTTATGTCTGTTGAGTCTGTTGAAACCGTGGAAGAAATCGCCGCCGAGGTCGACGCAGCGCCAATTCCCTTGCCGCATATCGAACTCGGCGCGGAACATTTACAGCGCATTGTCGAAGGCGCACTGCTCGCCGCGGGAAAGCCGTTGACTGTCGAGGAGATCGTTGCATTGTTCGACGACAGCGAGCGTCCCGCGAACGACACCATTCGCGCTGTGTTAGCAGCGATAGCGCAGCAATGCGCGGGTCGCGGTTTTGAATTGCGTGAAGTGGCGAGCGGATTTCGTTTTCAAGTCATACAGGATGTCGCGCCATGGATCGCGCGTCTGTGGGAAGAAAAACCGCAGCGTTACAGCCGCGCGTTGCTCGAAACGCTCGCGCTCATCGCGTATCGGCAACCGATTACGCGCGGTGATATCGAAGATATCCGCGGCGTGGCCGTTGCAACCAACATTATCAAAACCCTGCTCGAACGCGATTGGGTGCGCGTAGTCGGTCATAAAGACGTGCCGGGGCGGCCCGCGATGTACGCAACGACGCGCAAATTTCTCGATTATTTTAATTTGAAGAATCTCGACGATTTGCCAACGCTCGCGGAGATTCGCGATCTCGATTCGCTCAATACCGAACTCGCGCTCGAGGGCATCGACACGGTGAATATCGCCGAGCAGAGCGAGGGTGATGCCGTCGCTGCCGAGATTGCCGAGATCAATGCAATTGCCGGTGTTGCGGAGGTCGCTGTTGCGGCCGGTTCCGCAGAAATAATCGATGCTCCCGCAACGGCAGAGCTCGCTAACGCTGGCGATATTTCGTGAGCGATAGCGAACACAGCGAAAAGCTCTCGACCGATAGCAATACAACTACCGGCGAAAAATTGCAGAAGGTGCTGGCGCGCGCAGGTATCGGCTCGCGCCGCGAGATGGAAAAATTAATCGGCGCGAATCGCGTTACCGTCAACGGCAAAATTGCGCATGTCGGCGATCGCGTCGAAGCGCGCGATCGCATTCTCGTCGACGGCCACCCGATCGCAGTGAAAGTTTCTGAAGAGCGTCGCACGCGCGTGCTCATCTACAACAAACCCGAAGGTGAAATCTGCACGGTGCGCGATCCCGAGGGGCGGCCGACCGTCTTCGCGCGTTTGCCAAAACTGAAAGGTGAACGTTGGATTGCGGTGGGGCGGCTCGATTTCAACACCAGTGGCTTATTGCTGTTCACGACCGACGGCGAGCTCGCGAATGCGTTGATGCATCCTTCGGCCAATATCGATCGCGAATATTTGTGCCGCGTGCTCGGCGAAGTTGACGATGACACTCTCGCGCGCTTGCGTACGGGCGTGGTGCTCGATGATGGCATCGCGCGCTTCACGGATATTACGACGGGCGGCGGCGAGGGCGCTAATCGCTGGTACTACGTATGTTTGATGGAGGGGCGCAACCGCGAAGTGCGGCGTCTGTGGGAGTCGCAGAATCTCAAAGTGAGCCGCCTGAAGCGCGTACGCTATGGCCCCGTGTTTTTGCCAGCGCGACTCAAACAGGGGCAATGGCAGGATATGCCAGACGAGATGATTTTCGCGTTGTATCAGTTGACGGATTTGCCTGCGCCGCCCAATGTCGGGATTGCTCCGCAGGAAAAGTTACAGCATGCACGCGCGCAGCGTAAAAACCGGCCCATCACAGCCAAGCCGACGCGGCGGCACTCCTCGCGTTAATGTCCGCTGATATTATTTGCCTCCAGTTTCTATGCGATGTTGCGTTGCGCTGCCCGCACAACGCGATTGCGGCCCGCCTGTTTCGCCAGATATAACGCGCGATCGGCGCGATCGAACCATGCGTGCAGCGTTTCGCTGCGATTGAGGCATGCGATGCCAATGCTTGCAGTGACATGAATTCCGGTTTGTTCGTATTGTGTGTTCATGGTTGCAATCGCGTTGCGGATGCGCTCGGCGATGGCGAACGCGCCGTTCTCTTCGGTTTGACTCAGCAACACGACGAACTCCTCGCCACCGAAGCGAAATACCGAATCGGATTCGCGGCAATTTTCGCGCAGCTTGCGCGCTGTTTCGACGAGCACGCGATCGCCTGCGCTGTGACCATAACGATCGTTGATACGCTTAAAGTGATCGATGTCGAGAACCAAAATTGCCGTCGGTTGATTGGTGCGGCGCGCCATCGCGATTTCACGCTCGGCGGTGATCTCCAATGCGATGCGGTTGCCAACGCCGGTCAAGGCATCGCGCGTTGCAGTTTGCATGGCGTTGAGATATTGCAAGGCATTGCGCAGTGCCGGCATGAGGCTGGAAATATTCAACTCAATACGCTCAAGGTCGCGTTTAGAGAAGCGCTTGTTGCGTGTGAGTTGCAGTTCGCCGAAATACTCGTTGTCGAATTTCAACTCGTATTCGCAGCGGTGCAGACCGTTGTCACCAAACTCCATCTGAATGTTGAGCGCGGTGTGTCGGTAAGTTGCGCTTTCGAGCGCGAAGTCGCGTAGCATTTCGCCGGCAAACAGGCGCAGGACTTCGTTGATATCAAGGCTGCGTAACAGCAAATTGGCAAAGCGCAATTGCGTGGTCAGAGGGCGTTCGCTCGCCAGTGACTCCGTGTCCTTCACGGTTGAGCTGACAACATGCATCGCAGCGGAGGGCACTTGCTTGTTTTCTGTCATGATGTTTCTCATGGGCGCAATCGAATCGGTCAGTGTCAAAAAGTTTGCGATTGATCACGTTTAGGCGAAAACTGTGCCACGCTCTTTTTTTGAAGAAAAAATTTGTTTTATTAATGGGTTGCGATAGGGGCGCAGAGCGAAGGGGCGGTGCCACATCTGCCGTGTCAAAAGATCGGCGTATTGTGCTGCGGGCGAGACCGGCGCATGCCGGTCTCGATAAACGTACTTTTACTCAGCGCAATGCGCAACAATTTCGTCGCGCTTGCGTCGCGCGCGCGCTGTCGGCATCATACGCACCCCGGGCAGGCACTACTCGATTCCGGCTTGCATTCAATCGATTTAATGAGGAATTTCCGAGATGGGTAAAGGCGATAAAAGAACGTTTCGCGGCAAAGTATTCAAAGGTTCTTACGGCAATACCCGCCCCCGCAAAAAAGGTCCGCGCGCTGCAAAGAAGTAACTTGCCCACGGCCTCTGCGCCTTGCGGGTCAACTATGCCAAGTATTTTTTCGCAGATACTCGCCGGCGATCTGCCCGGGCATTTCGTCTGGAAGGATGCAGAGACATTTGCATTGATGACGATTCGCCCGATGCGCCCCGGTCATGTACTGGTCATGCCTCGCGCCGAAGTCGATCATTGGGACGACTTGCCGGAGCCATTGCTTGCGCATCTGATGCGAGTCTCGCAGCGCATCGCTGGCGCGATCAAACAGGCCTTCCCATGCGCGCGTGTCGGTGTCGCAATTTGCGGTTTGGAGATCCCGCACGCGCATATTCATTTATTTCCCATCGATCAGATTCAAGATTTCGATTTTGGCAATGGCGGGATGGCGACCACTGAGGAATTGACGGCCGCCGCAGCCCGCATCCGTTCGTATTTACCGTCCTTCGACCTCGTCAGTTGAGTTTTCTAACGTCGACGTAACCTAGCGCACATTGTTGAATACGGTAGCTAGAGCTACAGTTATATTCGTGCTTTTGTAAACGGTTGCGGTCGCACTTGAAATCGGCAGCTCTCGTGGGTATTCGATCGGCGCAGCAGCTGCCACAACGATAAGATTCATAATGGGAGAATTGAACATGCAAATAACAAAGTTCGCGATTCCTGTATTGCTCTGCGCTGCGCAAGCGGCCTCTGCGGCGACCTTTGGCGGAGGGATTACCAGCGGCAATCTATCGGTGTGGCGCATCAACGAAGGTACCGGCCAAGTCTCTCTATGCAGTTTTGAAAACAAGAAAGCGCCTGCTTCGTGTGCACCGTGGAGCGCTAAAGATGCGAGCGCTGGCGAATTTCGCCTGATCGTTGGCAATGATTTGCTTTCGGTGTGGCGTTTGAATCGCCAGAATGGCGCGGTGTCTTTGTGCGAATACAAAGACGTCAATAAAGAGCCCGTATGCACGCCTTGGAATAACGATTAATCCCTGCCTCAGCTGCTGCGGGAAACTTAATTTTCCGCAGCGGTTCGCATCATACCAGAGCCTCCCAGAATTAATTGCAGCCGTGGTATAACGGCGCAATATTGGAGAATTCGTTCCCGGGAGCGTCCATGCAAAAATTACTCGATCGCGCTGTCCATGAAGTCGGCAGGGTATTGCTCGGCAAAGAACGTCAGGTGCGCCTGGCGCTCTGTTGTCTGATCAGCGGCGGTCATCTGCTGATCGAGGATTTGCCGGGCATGGGTAAGACTACGCTCTCGCACGCCCTATCCAAAGTGTTAGGGTTGCAGTATCGGCGCGTGCAGTTCACGAGCGATTTGTTGCCGGGCGACATTCTCGGTTCGAGCATTTTCGATCGCCAAACCAATCAATTTAAATTTCTGCCGGGACCGGTTTTCACCCAGGTTTTGCTCGCCGATGAGATCAATCGCTCGACACCGAAAACGCAATCGGCACTGCTTGAGGCGATGGCCGAACAGCAGGTGACAATCGATGGGCAGACGCGCCCGCTGCCGCAGCCGTTCTTTGTCATCGCGACGCAAAACCCGCTGACGCAAGCCGGTACGTTTGCGCTGCCGGAATCGCAGCTCGACCGGTTTTTGATGCGGCTGTCGCTCGGTTATCCCGATCCGACCGCGGAGCGGCGTTTGCTGGCGGGCGAGGATGTGCACAAACAATTGCAGCAGTTGCAGCAGTGCATGACGGCAGAGCAATTGCAAAAATTGCAAAGCGCCGTCGATAACGTACATGCGTCCGAGCAGTTACTCGATTATGTGCAGCGTCTGATCGCCTACACGCGCAATGAACCGGATTTCGCGTTCGGTTTGTCGCCGCGCGGTGCGCTCGCTTTATTGCGCAGCGCGAAAGCATGGGCGCTGATGAGTGGACGTGGTCATGTCGTGCCCGAAGATGTGCAAATCGTACTGCCGCCGGTAGTTGAACATCGCTTGCATGCGCACATTGATCACTCCGGTGATGCCGGGGCGTTGGTGGAGCAGTTGTTGCGCAAGGTCGCGGTGGTTTGAGGGTACGTCCGTGAGCACTTCGCCGTTACGTGACACGGCTCGGCAACATTGGTGGCAGCAGCGCTTTGAACGCTGGTTGCAGCGGCGTATTCCCGCCGCGCGCAGCGTGACACTCGATCAGCGCCGCATATTTATTTTTCCCTCGCGCGCAGGGTTGTTTTTTCTTGCCACGCTGATCGTGATGTTGATCGCGGCGATCAATTACCAAAACAACATGGCATTCGCGTTGGTGTTTTTTTTATTCAGTTTGTTCGTCGTTGCAATTCTGCACACCTTCAGTAATTTATCCGGGCTTTGTATCGAAGCGCTGCGCGGATATCCAACCTTCGCAGGCGAAATGGCGGAATTTGAATTGCAATTGCAGCGCACGCGCGAACGCGCGCATCACGCGATCGGATTAGGTTGGCCCGGCGAACCTTCAGCGCGTCTCTCGCTGCTCGATACACAAATTGCGACGGTAAAATTATTTCATCGTTCGCATCGGCGCGGTTGGCTGCGCCCGCGGCGTTTGCTCGTACAAACTTTTTATCCATTGGGGTTGATGCGGGCCTGGACGTGGATCGATCTCGACATCGCCGCGCTGGTGTACCCGCGTCCCATTGCGGCAGCGTGTCCGGTTGGCGGCGACGGTGAAGCGGAGCACGGTGCGCGCACGCTCAAAAAAGGCAGCGACGATTTCTACGGCTTTCGCACTTACCGCAGCGGCGATAATTTGCGGCACGTGTTGTGGCGCGCGTACGCCAAGGGGCAGCCGCTGCAAACCAAGCAATTTGCCGAGACGCAAGTGCAATCGCATTGGTTGAGCTACGACGCGTGCGAAGGCGATCGCGAACGCCGTCTCGGCGTGCTCTGCTATTGGGTGTTGGAACTCGAACGCAGAGGTGAAGTGTTCGGTTTGCAATTGCCGGGCACCACGCTCGCTCCGGATGGCGGTGCGGAACAGCGCGAACGCGCGCTGCGTGTACTGGCTCTGTTTCAAGACAAGCAGGTTCAAGACAAGCGGGTTCAAGACGAGCAGATTCAAGCGACACAAATTCACGTGGTGCAGGAATCGTCATGACGGGCTCGGCGTGGATACCACGGCACTGTCTCGGCTGGTTACTCGCGGCGCAAGTCGCGTTGATTGCGCCGCACGTTTCGCGTCTGCCCATTTGGATTTCATTCGCATGGGCGATCTGCGCGTTGTGGCGCGTGCAGGTTTATCGCGGGCAGTGGTCATTTCCGAACCGTTGGTTGAAAACGGGCGTCGTGCTGGCGAATTTGGCGGGGATTCGTTTCAGCTATGGCAGCTTTGTCGGTCTGGATCCCACCGTTGCGCTGCTCATCAGTTGCTTTTCTTTTAAATTGGCCGAGGCGGCGACGCAGCGCGAAGCGTATTTATTGTTGTTTCTCGGCTACTTCGTCGCGCTCACCGAATTTTTATTCGAGCAGGGTCTCGGTACCGTGTTGTACATGAGCGTGCCGGTGTTGTTATTGACGACGGCGCTGATCGCGCTGCAACAGGACGAACCGCTGCGTTTTTCCTGGCAACCGCTGCGCACGGCCGGCGTTATGAGCGCGCAGGCAGTGCCATTGCTGTTGTTAATGTTTTTGGTGTTTCCGCGCATTGCGCCGTTGTGGCAGGTGCCGTTGCCGGGCGGTGGCGCACACACGGGTATGTCCGATCATTTGGCGCCGGGTGATATCGCGCGGCTATCGCAATCCGATGCGCTGGCGTTTCGCGCAACTTTCAACGGTCCTATTCCTGCGCCGCGCGATTTGTACTGGCGCGGCCTGGTGTTGGATGCATTCGATGGTCGCACATGGCGCGCTAGCGCAATTAACGATATGCGGTTGACATCGACACCGCATTTGGTCGGCGACTCGATCGAGTATGAAGTATTTCTCGAACCGACGTATCAGCGCTGGCTGTATGCGCTGAGCGTACCGGAAGCGATTTCACCGGCAACGGTGCTGACGACGGATTATCACCTGCGCGCGCGCGACATCGTCACCGAAAAATTTGCCTATCGCGCGCGCGCGTATCCGCACGCGCGATTCGATGTACGGCTCGATCGACGTCAGCGCAAATACGAAATGGATTTACCCAAGGGAAATAATCCGCGCGCGCGCGCGTGGGCACAAAATCTGCGCGCACGTTTCGCCGATGATAGGGCGCTGATCGATGCCGTCACCGACAATTTTCGGCACGAGCCATTTTTTTACACGTTGCAACCACCATTGCTCGGTGATAACAGCATTGATGAATTTCTATTCGATACGCGTCGCGGTTTTTGTGAACACTATGCGAGCAGTTTTGTATTCGTGCTGCGCGCTGCGGGAATTCCTGCGCGCGTCGTGGTCGGTTATCAGGGCGGCGAAATTAATCCGCTGACGAACACTGTGCTTGTGCATCAGTTCGATGCGCATGCATGGGCGGAAGCGTGGTTGCCGGAACAGGGCTGGGTGCGCTTCGATCCGACGGCCGCAGTGGCACCGCAACGCATCGAAAGCGGTCTTGAGCGCGCTGTTGGCGACAGCGAATTTCTTGCGCAAAAGCCGTTGTCGGTTGATCGCTTGCGCGCGTGGAGCTGGATAAATGCCGTGCGCTGGCGCGTCGATGCGATCAACTACGCGTGGACGCGCTGGGTGGTGAATTATCGCGACGAAGCACAGGTCACTGTGCTGCGCGCGCTGCTCGGCGAGATCAATCCGCTGCGCATGACGCTGCTGCTTGTCGGCGGCGGTGCGCTGATTCTTTTTATCGTCGCGGGTGCACTGCTGGGTTGGCGTTGGTTCGGCGCGAGATTGCCGATAGAGCAGCGGTATTACGCGCAATTTTGTACTCGGCTGGCGCGGCGCGGTTATCCGCGTCCGCCCGCGATGGCGCCCGGCGACTATGCGCAATGGGTGTTGCGGCAGCAGCCGCAGTGGCGCGTTGTGCAGGAAATTACCGCGTGCTTCGAGGCGTTAAACTATCGGCGCTTAACGCCGACGCAGCGCGAGCAGTTGTTGAAACAATTAAAGCGGTTGGTGCACAGCCGCGACTTAGCTTGATGCCGAGTTACAGGCACTCGATTTCGTAATACAGGTAATAATCCTGCTCGACCGGCTCCGAGCGCTCGGCCAGTTTCTTCCAGCCTTTCGGACACAATTGCGCCGCTTGCTTATACAGTGGCTCGATGACGTAAAACGCGGAGTACGGTGTTTTTGCGCTGCGCGTAAGTGTATAGCGCTCGCGAATTTCAAAACGCTTGCCGCTGAGATCGCTGCTTGCGATCGGCGTTGTTGCGGCGGCTGCCGAGGGTGCGGTCGTGGCGGTGGCGTTGGGTTGCGCGACAGAGGTTGATTTCGTCGCAACCGGTGTATCGCTGTACGCTTTCGTCGGTGTACTTGAGTCTTTGTCCCACACTTTCACCGCTTCTTTTTTGTCTTTGTGAAAGGCTTCGAAATCCAGCGTGTCGGCTTGATCGACATCTTTGTCCTGCGCGTGAACGTTGACGACACAAATAAAACTGCCGCATAACAGCAGCGCCAACAGGTTGCGGTTAATCATTCGATCGGTCCTCTTCAACATTCACAAATTTGCAATCAAATTGTCTTATAGATTCGTTGGATAAAAAAAGAGGGGGCCGAAGCCCCCTTCAAGTTTGGAGAGTCCAACAGGGGTACAACTTAAAACTTAAATTCCCAGCCTACAGCGACAGTTTTGTCTTTCAGTTTGCCGTCATAAACGGATTTGTCGCCGTCGGTATCGATCGCTGCGTAGTAAGCAAAAACCTTGGCGTTTTTGTTGAGCGCATAATCAACACCAAGTGCATAATTTTTTGCTTTGGTATCGCTCAGGTTGGTAGCGCTATCGTGTTTCGAGGTCGACTGCGCGTACTGACCTTTGAGTGTCCAAGCGTCGATTTTCCACGCTGCGGTCAACGCGTAGGCATCCTGTGTTTTGTAAGTATTGCCGAACTGCTGAATGGAATTCACTTGAGAGTGAGTGCCCGAAGAGTTTGTGGTATCACCGGGTAAATAGCCCATCGATTGAATGTAAGCATTCGAGCCAGCGATGGTTGAATTATTGCGATCGGCTTTCTGCCCGAGCACCCCCAGTTTTACCGGACCAACATCGACCTGGCCGACGAAGCGGAAGGTGTTGGTGTTGGATTGGTTGTGATCATCGGCGACAGCGAGGTATAAACCATCGGTATCGTAGGTCAATGCACCCGAGAAGGTATCAGCCAAACCGTGGTTGGTGTTCGAGGTTGATGTTGTGCCGGCGGCGCCTTTCGAACCGCTCTGTTCGCCCGGAGCAGCTTGCAAACTGAAAATAAATCCACTCATTTTCGGTGTGGCGTATTGGATGATGTTGTTCGGACGGTTTTCACCGGCCATGACATATTTGAAGTCGCCGAGCGGCAGATCTTTGAAGAGCTGAACGGTTTCGGCGGCAATGGCTTTGAGCGGGGTGTCGTTTTTGCCTGCGAACAAAGTACCCCAGTCGCCTTGCAGACCTGCATAGGTGTTGCGCTGACCGAAGACGTTCGAGCTGCTGTCCCCATCGGGATAGATTTCGAATTCGAGTTTGTAAATGGCTTTCAAATCGCTAGAGATTTCGTAATCGCCCTTAACGCCGAGACGCGAGGCGTTGCTTTCGAGCTTCCAGTTGTCGAGCGAGGTGTAGGATTCGGTGGGACTGGCGATGCTATCGAATTTGTAATTGTTGAGCGTTACGTTCACTTTGCCGTAAACGGTCGGAATATTGTCAGCAGCATTAACTACGCCGGCAGCGCCGACAGTCAATACGGCGATCAGCGATGGAAGCAGTTTGCGGTTCATCCAGGAGTCTCCCAGGTTTGGTTGGCTTTCGGTTGCACATTGGCTTACAGGTAAAAATGCTTTACGGGTAAGGGGTCGCCTTACGTGGCCGCTATCATGTAACGAATTTGTTACATAAATGTGACAGCGCGTGAATTTCGCAACGATTAGTTGTGAGCAATTCGTTTGATTTTTCATGTAGATGGTGTCGTAACGAAGCGCGTCCGGCCAAGTAAGTCAGCATTTTTCTGCTATTTTGTCAGCAAATCGTAATCGCCACCGATGGCGGCGATGTTGGTGGTGAAGGTTTTTTCGGTGATGAATCGCAGCAAATAATTGGGGCCGCCGGCTTTGGGTCCGGTGCCCGATTTGCCGCAGCCGCCAAACGGTTGCGCGCCGACAACGGCGCCGACGATATCGCGATTTAAGTAGATATTGCCAACGCGCAATCGCTGTGCGAGTTGTTGTGCGAATCGCAAATTGCGGCTGTGGATGCCGCAAGTGAGTCCGTAGCCGAGAGCGTTGATGCTTTCAATGAGCTGATCCGTGGCGTTTTCGCGATAACGCACGATATGCAATATCGGTCCGAATGCTTCGTGCTGCAATGCGTCGATGCGTGGCAATCGAATCACCGTCGGCGCAATGAAGTTGCCCGAAGACGGTGCAGCCATTTCAAATAAAATTTCAGCGCGATGTTGATTGATATAATTCCGCAACGCAATTTTTGCATCGTTATCGATAACCGGGCCGATATCGGTCGCCCAATCGAGCGGGTCGCCCAGATGCAATTCGCGCATTGCGCCGCACAACAATGCTTCGATGGTATCGGCGCAGCTGTCCGGCAGCAATAATAAACGCAACGCCGAGCAGCGCTGGCCAGCGCTGTCGAACGCCGAGCGCAACACGTCGTTGACCAATTGCTGAGGTTGCGCGCTACTGTCGGCTATAAGCACATTGATGCCCGCGGTTTCGGCGATAAAGGGAATCATTGCGCCATCGCGCTGTGCGAGTTGTTGTTGAATGGCGCGTGCGGTTTCCCAGCCGCCCGTGAACACGATGCCATCGATGTCGGCATGCCCGCACAGATGGTGGCCGACGCTTTCGCCATTGCCCGGCATGCAGTGCAAAATGGTTTTGGGAATGCCGGCGGCGTGCATGAGCCGGATGGCAAATTGCGCCGTGAGTGTCGCCTGCTCAGCGGGTTTGGCAACGACGGCATTTCCCGCGACCAAAGCAGCGACGATTTGTCCCGTAAAAATCGCAAGCGGAAAATTCCAGGGACTGATGCAGACAAAAATACCGCGCGCGCAGTAGCGCAATTCGTTGTGCTCGCCAACCACGGCGGGCAATGGTTGCGCTGGCAGAATTGCGCGTGCCTGCTGCGCGTAGTAGCGGCAAAAATCGATTGCCTCGCGCACTTCATCGATGCCATTTTCGAGCGTTTTTCCAGTTTCGCGCGCCATCAAGGCGATTAACTCGGCGCGGTTTTCAATTAACAGATTGGCATAGGTTTCCAGCAGGTTTGCGCGCGTTTCTATCGATGTCGGCTGCCATTCAAGTAGATGCGCGCGTGCGATCTTGAGCGCGGCGTCGATCGCACTCGGTGTACTTGCGTTCCACGTTCCGACGAGCTGCCCATTACAGGGGCTTGCGATGCTGATAGTGTCTTGAGTATCGGTGGTGCCGACGTCATAAATCTTGGAACGAAAGCGATCGATTTCAACAAAAAAATTGTCGCGAAAATTTTTGCTGTGTAAATAAATGCCGGGCGAGTTGACGCGATGCGGCCAGATCGCCGACGGTAGCCGCAGGCGCTTAGTCGCGTTATAAGATTGCAGCGGATGAGCGGCGAGCGTTTCGATGGCGATCGAGTTGTCGCGCAGGTGATGCATGAACGATGTGTTTGCACCGTTTTCCAAGATGCGACGCACGAGGTAGGGGAGGAGATCGCGATATTCGCCGACCGGCGCATAAATGCGCTGTTGCAACGCGGGATATTGTTCGCGCACCACGCGATACAAAACTTCACCCATGCCTTGCAGGCGCTGCAATTCAAACCGCGCGGTATCGCTTTGCATGTGTAAGATCGCGGCGACGGTGACGGCGTTGTGCGTTGCGAATTGCGGGAAAAATTGCGCAGGGCGTTGCAGCAGCCAGCGCGCGCAAGCGAGATAGCTGATATCGGTGGCGGCCTTGTTGGTGAATACGGGGTAATCGGAGAGGCCGCGTTGTTGCGCGCGTTTGATTTCGCTATCCCAGTACGCGCCTTTCACGAGGCGCACCTTGAGACGCACCTGCAATTGTTTCGCTAAAGTTTCGAGCCATTGCAGGGTCGGCCACGCGCGCTTGCTGTAGGCTTGCACGACCAGGCCGATGTGCGAACGTGCAGCAGGCGAAACGTATTGCAGCACATGCGCGAATAATTGCAGGGACAATTCGAGTCGATCGGCCTCCTCGGCATCGATGGTTACGTCTATTGCGCTGGCGGCGGCGGTCTCGATAAATTCGCAAAGCGCAGGCGCGAGCTCATTCCACAGGCGATTTTTGTGCGCGCTGTGGTAGCGTGGATGCAACGCGGATAGTTTGATCGAAAGACTTGGGCGCGCAATGCCGGGCGGAGTTTCTATGTCGCGCAACGCCGCGAGCGCATCGCGATAGGCTTGCCAATAGCGTGTGCTGTCGGCACTGGTCAGCGCCGCTTCGCCGAGCATATCAAGCGAATGTGTGGTGCCTTCATGCCAGCGTTTGGCAGCTTGTTGCAGCGCTTGGGAGAGTGTTTCTCCGAGTACGAACTGATTGGCCAGATAACGCATCGCTTGTTTTAACGCTTGCCGTAGTGCGGGCTCGCCGAGAGTGGCGGCAAGTCGACGCAGCCAATCACTGCGTTTCCCTTGCGGTATTTCGGTTGCGTGCAGCCAGTGTCCGCTGAGCGTCAAGCCCCAGCTCGCGGCATTTACGAACAGCGAATCGCTGTGGCCGAGATGCCGTTCCCATGCGAGTGGATTCAATAAGTCGCGAATCAGCTGATCGGCGGTCGCTGCATCGGGAATGCGCAACAGCGCCTCCGCTAAACACATCAACGCGATGCCTTCGGGTTTGCTTAACGAATATTCAAGCAGCAGCGCTTCAATGCCTGTGGGCGTAGGGTAACGCTCGCGAATTGCAGCGATCCACGTTGCCGCTTGGGCGCTGATCGCCTGCTGCGCTGACGAATCGGTATCGAGATAATCGATAAGCGCGTTGAGGCAGCGCTCCTCATCTGCCAGGCAGGCGGCACCGATAGCGTCGTCAAGAGCGGAAATCTCGGGTGGCATTACCCATTCTCCAAAGGCGGCAAGTCCAGAAGCGGCGGAATTGCGGTCGCGCACTATACTGTCTTTATAAAAATATACTGTGCTTACAAAAACCCATAATTTGCCAGACGAGTCGCGTGAGCAATAAAGACGATATACAGCAGTTGCTGAGCCAAGCCATCGATTTGGTCGAGATGTGCAAACGTCTCGATTATCAGCAAATCATTGCGCATAAACCCGAGGCTGTAGCGGCACTCAAAGATGCGGTGCGCATTATTCGTGGCTCGCTGCATGAGGCTGATGAGGCGCTCGAAGATTACGCGGACAAACCGCAAGTGCGTGAACCGGCGCCGGTCGATAAAGGGGCGTTGCTTGAGCGGCGGCGCCAGTTGGTTGAAGTGCTTGGACACGCCGGTTTGGCGGAGCGCCTGGGCAAGGTCTACAGCACGGAGGCAAAGCAGCGGCTGATTGCGTTCAAAGACATCCCGCACAAGCAAGGGTTACCGCAGTTCGACTTAGTGGTGGGTCCCGATTTCGCGCCACAAGGCGGCTATCACGGTATTTTCATCGCTGAGCAAGAAGTGATGTCGTGCTTGTTGCCGCTGCCTTGCGACACAGTTCAATGGCAAATTCAAGAGCGCCACCGTTTTGCGAATTTGGATCAGGCTGTCGATCTGGTCAGCACGCTGAGCGCGGGCTTCCCGGTGCATTAAAACTCTTCTTTGCCCTAAAACGTTGTCCACAGTTTTTGTGGATAACTTCGTGGATAACGTCCCCTCAATTTCTCTGAGCCCGCCGTTCATCGGCATTTTAACAAAACGATCAAAATATGTTCTTTTAACATAAATCAAATAAAAACAATATGTTATGATATATTTTAAAGGTTATTTAGGAGGTCATGGCGACAAACGGCTGCATTTGCTTCTCTAACCGAAAGAGTATTTTGCGGTGTGAATAAGTGTTACCGCGCATAATTTTGGGGCCGTGTTACTGCTGCTATGCATTTATGAATGTTCCACAGTGAGTATGCACTCGGGTTCATAATGCTTTAAGTGTTCTCCGGCCCTCTATAGATACAGCCGCTCGTGCAAGTTTCGCGAATTTCCACGGCATACAGCTGCGGTAACGCAGGTTCGAGCCGATCCCAAATCCAGCGCGAGATATTTTCGCTGGTGGGGTTTTCGAGTCCCGCGATTTCATTCAGATAATAGTGATCGAGTTGGTTGTTGAGTGGCGCAAAGGCGGTTTTTATGTCGGCAAAATCGAGCACCCAGCCCGAATCTTTCCCGGTTTCGCCGCGCACATAAATGCGCACGTGAAAACTGTGGCCGTGCAAGCGTGCGCATTTGTGTCCTATGGGAACGTTCGGTAACCGATGCGCTGCCTCAAAATGAAAATCTTTGTAAATTTCAGCGATCATGACGCAGACTCTGTGCGATAGGGGCGTCATGTTAATCAGCACGTTTGAGACTGTATAGCGGCTTTTCTAATTAGGGTTTGATTTCGCGAGGCGTTTATGTAGAATGCGCGCCTCGATTGCAGCGGGTGTTTAGCTCAGCTGGTAGAGCATCGCCCTTACAAGGCGAGGGTCGGCGGTTCGAACCCGTCAACACCCACCATACTCTGCATCGTTTGTACGTTAACTGCGCAGTTGACGTCCCGTGTAAGAAGAGTTACGCGGCCCGGTAGTTCAGTTGGTTAGAATGCCGCCCTGTCACGGCGGAGGTCAGGGGTTCGAGTCCCCTCCGGGTCGCCATTAACTTTCACCCTTGTAAGCGAGTTGTCATCCTTGCAAGCGCACTTCCTCGAATTAGCGTAACGAAACAAAAGAAACGAATAGAGCCGCAAATTCTCTTTGCGAGCATTCTGTGCAATATTGGCTCGGAAAATTTTCGAGCCGCGAATAATGCCTAGCGAATTTACCGCATCGAGCACACATCAGCCCTACGTTTCCGCATCCGCAAATTGTGCCGAGTTCACGCCCAAGGCGATTGTGCTCGGCGTCGTGCTGGGCGTTATTTTCGGCGCATCGTCGCTTTATTTGGTGCTCAAAGTCGGCCTCACGGTGAGCGCGTCGATTCCCGTTGCGGTGATCGCCATCACATTGTTTCGACTGTTTGCGAAAGTCGGTGGGCGCGATGCGACGATTCTCGAAAATACCATCGTATCGACGGCGGGCTCGGCGGGCGAATCGATCGCATTCGGCCTCGGCGTGACGATGCCCGCGATTTTAATTTTGGGTTTCGATCTCGAAATTACGCGCGTGTTGCTCGTCGCGGTGCTCGGCAGTCTGCTCGGCATTTTGATGATGATTCCGCTGCGGCGCACGCTGATCGTCGCGCGTCATCGCGAGTTGAAATACCCCGAAGGCACTGCGTGCGCGCAGGTGCTGATCGCGGCGGAGGCGAGCAGGGCCAGCGGCGATGGCGCGACCATCGAGGCAGACAAGCAGCGCGCGCTGGTGATTTTCGTCGGCTTTTGTGCCGGCTTGCTCTACAAAATCGGCAATACCGCGCTGAAAGGTTGGAAAGAAGTCGTATCGTTCAATTTTAAGGCGCCATTAAAAGGCGCTTCGATCGCGGCGGAAATTTCGCCCGAGTTGCTCGGCGTCGGTTACATCATCGGCCCGCGCATCGCGTCGACGATGTGCGCGGGCGGCGTGTTCGCATATCTGCTGTTGATTCCGCTGGTTAAATTTTTTGGCGATGCGCTTGCAGTGCCGCTGTCGCCCGCGACGAAATTGATTCGCGATATGAGCGCGGACGACATTCGCAGTGGGTACATTTTATACATCGGTGCGGGCGCGGTGGCGGCGGGTGGCCTCGTGAGTTTGCTGCGCGCTTTGCCGACGATCTGGCACAGTCTGCGTGAAAGCCTTCGCGACCTCGGCCCGCAGCAGCGCAGCGCGGTGCGCACCGAACAGGATGTTCCCATGCGCTGGGTATTGATCGGCTGTCTCGCAATCATTGCCGTTATCAGCGTCGCCGCGCCGCTACGCATGAATCTAATCGGTGCGTTGATGATTTTGGCGTGCGGATTTTTATTCGTCACGGTGTCGTCGCGTCTTACGGGTGAAATCGGTCAATCGAGCAATCCCGTATCGGGCATGACGATCGCAACATTGCTGCTCACGTGTTTGATTTTTTTATTGCTCGGATGGACCGCGCCGCCGTATTACGTCACGGCGCTGTCGGTGGGCGCGATCGTGTGCATCGCGTGCGCGAATGGCGGCGCGACATCGCAGGATTTGAAAACGGGTTATCTGGTCGGCTCGACGCCGCGTCTACAGCAATACGCGATTATCTGCGGTGCGCTCGCTTCGGCGTTGTTGCTCGGCCCGATCCTGCTGAAATTGAATGAAGCTGGGACCGTCTATGTGCCCGCCGCGCAGATTGCGACGAATTTGCATGTCGATATAAAAGATTTAACAACGCGCGAAACATTGACGGGTCCGCAAGCCGCAGGCGATCACAACACGTATTTCGTGTGGCACAAAACCGACAACGTGAATGGTCCGGAAGGAAAATATCTCGTCGATGACAACGGCGCCGCGAAGTATTTCGTCGATCCCGGCATCAACGGCACTTATACAACGCGGCCCGACGGCAGCGAAGTGCGCAAATTCGACGCACCGAAAGCCGTGCTCGTGTCGTACATCATCAAAGGCATCCTCGACCAGCAATTACCGTGGGCGCTGGTGCTGTTCGGCGTCGTGATCGCGCTCGTGCTCGAAATGAGCGGCATTTCCTCGCTGCCGTTTGCCGTCGGCGTGTATCTGCCGCTGTCATCATCGGCCCCCATTTTTATCGGCGGCGCCATTCGATGGTTAACCGACAAGCGTCGTTTGCATGATAAAAATTTTGCAGATCTTTCGATTGAAGAGAAAGCCGCAGAAAGCGATCGCAGCAAAGGCGTGCTGCTTGCCTCGGGTTACATCGCGGGCGGCGCGCTGGCGGGGATTGTGATTGCGTTTAGCGCGGGCTTATTCACGCAGTTCGATTCAATACTTACGAGCTGGGCAGGGCAGCATAATGCATTTTATGCGGGCACGTATGCGGATGCGTTGTCGCTAGTGCCGTATTTGTTGTTGGCGATCGGATTGTTTTTCGTGGGGCGCAATAAATGAAATGCATTGCGCCGTTTGCGATCAGGGCTTGGTGTTAAAAAGTGAAAATGAATATGCAACAAAAGAGGACTCCTATTTTGGAGCGCTTTGAAAACAATGGAGACAAAATTATTGTTTTGTAGCTTGCGCATCAAAGCTTTTTCCGGTCATACCCTTACTTTCCCCACCCATCAAATACAAATACGTCGACATAATCTGTTCGGGAAATGGATTTACGCTTGGAAGTTCGGCGGGGTAGGCGATGCGGCGCATGGCGGTGTTGGTGGGGCCGGGGTTGATGCAGTTGACGCGGATGTTTGTTGTCGTATCGAGTTCGTCGGCGAGGATTTGCGATAAACCCTCGACGCCGAATTTCGATACCGCGTAAGCGCCCCAAAATGCGCGGCCTTTGCGGCCCACACTCGATGAGGTGAAAACAATCGATGCGTCTGCACTGTTGCGCAACAGCGGCAATAAATATTTAGTCAGCAGGAAGTTCGACGTGAGATTCACGTTGAGTACTTCGTTCCAATCGGCTGCGGTTGTATCTTGAATATTTTTGCGTTGACCGAGGATGCCCGCGTTGTGCAGCAGACCGTCGAGGCGGCCGAATTCGGTTTCGATAATCTCGGCTAACGCTTCGTAATCCTGCGGCGTCGCGCCGCCGAGTTTCATCGGATAAATGGCGGCTTGCGGATGTCCCGCGTTTTCAATTTCATCGTAAACCGCTTCGAGTTTGGCAACGGTTTTGCCGAGCAGAATTACCGTGGCGCCGTGCGCGGCAAAAGTGATTGCAGCAGCGCGGCCGATGCCATCGCCTGCGCCCGTGACGAGAATGACTCGGCCTTTTAGAAGGTCGGGCGCAGCAGTGTAATCAGCAGGAATGGTCGAAATCATAAATCTCTCAACGAATGAAATTTTTCAGAATTGGCACGATCGCATCCGCGCTTGCCACAATAAAATCCGCGCCCCAATTCGCGCACGGATCATCGCTGTGCACATAACCGAACTCGCATGCGATCGATGCCAGGCCGGCGTTGCGCGCGCATTCGATATCGCGGCGGTGATCGCCGACGTAAATCGCTTCGCTCACATCGCAATCGATTCGCGAGCACGCGAGCAGCAACGCTTCAGGATCGGGTTTGCGCTGCTTCACGTGATCGGGGCAGATCAACGTTGCGCAGCGCTCGGCAAGATTCAGGCGCTTGAGCAGCGGCGCCGAAAAGCCGACGGGCTTGTTCGTCACCACGCCCCAGCGCAAATGTTGACTTTCGATAAACGCAAGCGTTGCCGCCATGCCCGGAAATAATTGCGTGTGGGTAGCGAGATGCATTTCATACAGCGCGAGAAATTCGTTGCGTAGTGATTCGAAGTGCGCTTCGCCCGGATCGATACCGAACGCTTTGTGTACCATACCGCGCGCACCGTCCGAAACGCTTTCTCTAAAGTCTTCGTAAGCAATTGGTGCCGCGCCATGCGTGTGCAGCATCGTGCCGATGATTTGATAGAACTCGGGAGCGGTGTCGAGCAACGTGCCGTCGAGATCGAACAGCACGGCTTTGAGGGGTGATGGCATCGAATCAGCTCGGCTTTTTCACATGCATCAAATAATTCACGCCGACATCGCGCGCGTCGAGTTTGTAGTTCTTCGTAATGGGGTTGTAAACCATGCCGGTGATGTCGCGCAGTTGCAGCTCCGCTTTGCGCAACCACGCGGCGAGTTCCGACGGCCGGATGAATTTCGCATAATCGTGCGTGCCTTTCGGCAGCAGTTTCAAAATGTATTCGGCGCCCACAATCGCGAACGCATACGACTTCGGATTGCGATTGAGTGTTGAGAAATACAAATCGCCGCCCGCTTTGCACAGCTTCGCGCACGCGTCGATAATCGATTGCGGATCGGGCACGTGCTCCAGCATTTCCATGCAGGTCACAACGTCGTATTGCGCAGGCTCTGCGGCGGCCAATTCTTCGGCGGTGATGCGCCGGTAATTCACGCTCACATTTGATTCGAATTGATGCAGGCGCGCGACCGCGAGCGGCGCTTCGCCCATATCGATGCCGGTGACGTTCGCGCCGCGCACCGCCATCGCCTCGGCGAGAATGCCGCCGCCGCAGCCGACATCGAGCAATTGCTTGCCCGCGACGGGCGAGCGCTCGTCGATGTAATTCGCGCGCAATGGGTTGATGTCGTGCAGTGCTTTGAACTCGCTGTGGCGATCCCACCAGCGATGCGCGAGTTCTTCGAATTTCGCGATTTCGGCGCGATCGACATTTACGGAGGTTGTTGATGCAGAGGCTATCATTGGTGTCCTCCTATTTTCTTTTGCCACCGGGTCACGCTTTCGCGCAGATCGGGCAGATTGATTGTGGTGAGTTCGCGATTATCGAGCATGCGTTTGCCGTTGATCCAGCTGTGGCTCACATGCGTGCCGCTGTTGGTATAGACGAGTTGCGAGAGCGCATGAAACAGCGGCTGCTGTTCGATCGCACTTAAATCGACAGCGATCACATCGGCGCATTTGCCGAGCTCGAGGCTGCCGATTTTGCCGTCGAGGCCGAGCGCTTTCGCGCCGTCGAGTGTCGCCATGCGCAACGCATCGAACGCGGACAGTGCGGCGGCATCGCCCGCGACAGCTTTTGCGAGCAGCGCCGCGGTGCGCATTTCTGAAAATAAATCGAGATCGTTGTTGCTCGCGGCGCCATCGGTGCCGAGTGCGACATTGACACCGGCGTCTAACAGTTTTTGTGTGGGGCAGAAGCCGCTCGCCAGTTTCAAATTCGATTCGGGACAGTGCACGACATGGCAGTTGTTGCGCGCGAGCAGTGCGATATCGTCGTCATTCAGCGCGGTCGCGTGTACGCACTGCATGCGCGGCCCCAGCAAACCGAGCCGCGACAGGCGCGCGAGCGGGCGCTCTTGATATTTGGCGAGCGACTCCTCGACTTCGCGCTGCGTTTCGTGCGCGTGAATTTGAATCGCGCAATCGAGTTCGGCGGCGAGCACGGCGATGCGGCTCAGCGGCGCGTCGCTCACGGTATACGGCGCGTGCGGGCCGAAACCGATCGAAATCAATTCGCTGTGCTTGAAATCATCGCGCAGCGCGAGACCTTTGTGAATGTAATCGTCGGCATCGCGGCCCCACGCGGTCGGAAAATCGAAGATGGGGAAGTGCAGTTGCGTGCGCATGCCGAGGTCGTGCGCGATTTGCGCGGCGACGTTGGGAAAGAAATACATATCGGCGAAACAGGTGGTGCCGCTGCGCAGCATTTCCGCGATCGCGAGTTCGGTGCCGTCGCGCACGAACGCTTCGCCCACCCATTTGCCTTCGGCGGGCCAGATGTGGTCGTTGAGCCAGCCGTGCAGCGCGTAATCGTCGGCATAGCCGCGCAGCAACGACATCGCGCCGTGTGTGTGCGCGTTGACGAGGCCCGGCAGCAATGCGTGCTCATTCAGCTCGACGACTTCATCGGCGGCGATCGCGCGCGCCTGCGCGGCGGGCAGCAGCGACACGATGCGGCCGCGATCGATCACGAGTGCATGGTGGTCGTAGACGGCATGCGCGGGCACGATCGGAATGATCCAGCGCGCGAAGATGAGAGTGTCGGCGCGCGACGGCAAGGGTTGATTCGACAACGGTTGAGCCCACGGCGGTTCATGAGTTTGGCGGCAGGCCGGCAGTATACCTGCAAACCTTGCGCGAGAGTGCGCCTCGGACCTTTTGGCTGGAAACGCGAGCTGTCGGTAGGGCATTGATTTATGGTATGATTCGCGGCTTTATTTCAGGGCGTTGATTAAGTTCCCCCTGCCTGTGGGAGAGGGGAAAATCGCTAGCGAATCGATAACAAGGAAATGCTTTTTCCATGGGTGAAATCGCCAAAGAAATTCTGCCGGTCAACATCGAAGACGAGCTCAAACAGTCGTATCTCGATTATGCGATGAGCGTTATCGTCGGTCGCGCGTTGCCCGATGCGCGCGATGGCTTGAAGCCCGTGCATCGCCGCGTGCTGTACGCGATGAGCGAACTCGGCAACGACTATAACAAGGCGTACAAAAAATCCGCGCGTATCGTCGGCGACGTGATCGGTAAATATCACCCGCACGGCGATTCGGCTGTGTACGACACCATCGTGCGCATGGCGCAGCCGTTTTCGCTGCGGTATATGTTGGTCGACGGGCAGGGCAACTTCGGTTCGATCGACGGCGATTCGCCCGCGGCGATGCGTTACACCGAAATTCGCATGGCGAAAATCGCGCACGAATTGCTCGCCGATCTCGACAAAGAAACCGTCGACTGGGTGCCGAATTACGACGGCACCGAAAAAATTCCCGAGGTCATGCCGACCAAATTGCCGAATCTGCTCGTCAACGGCTCGACCGGTATCGCGGTCGGCATGGCGACGAATATTCCGCCGCACAATTTGCGCGAAGTCGTCAACGGCTGTCTCGCGGTGATGGATAATCCCGACGTCAGCGTCGATGAATTGATGGAATATATTCCGGGACCCGACTTTCCGACAGCGGGCATCATTAACGGCCGTGCCGGTATCGTCGAAGCGTATCGCACGGGCCGCGGTCGTATTTACGTGCGCGCCCGCGCCGAGATTGAAACCGACGACAAAACCCATCGCGAAACCATCATCATCCACGAGTTGCCGTATCAGGTGAACAAGGCGCGGTTGATCGAAAAAATCGCCGAGCTCGTCAAAGAAAAGAAAATCGAAGGCATTTCCGAGCTGCGCGATGAATCCGATAAGGACGGCATGCGCGTCGTTATCGAAATCAAGCGCGGCGAAATGGGTGAGGTGGTGCTGAATAATCTGTTTGCGCAAACGCAGATGGAAAGTGTATTCGGCATCAACATGGTTGCACTCATCGACGGCCGGCCGCGCCTGCTGAATCTGAAGGATATTATCGAGGCCTTCATCCGTCATCGCCGCGAAGTCGTTACGCGCCGCACGGTTTATCTGCTGAGAAAAGCCCGCGAGCGCGGCCATATTCTCGAAGGTCTCGCGGTGGCGATCGCGAATATCGATCCCGTCATCGAGTTGATCAAAGCCTCCGCGAATACGCCGGAAGCGCGCGATAAATTGCTCGCGCAGGCATGGCTGCCGGGCGAAGTGCTCGGCATGTTGGAGCGCGCCGGTACCAATGCCTGCCGCCCCGACGATCTGCCGGCGGAAATGGGCTTGCGCGACGGCCGTTATTATTTGTCGCCCGAGCAAGTGCAGGCGATTCTCGATCTGCGCCTGCAAAAACTCACGGGTCTCGAACACGAAAAACTGATCGAGGAGTATCAGGAAAAACTCGTCGAAATCGCCGAGTACCTGAATATTCTGGCCGATCCGGACAAACTGAAGGCGGTTATTCGCGGCGAGCTTGGGCAAGTCAAAAGCGATTTTGGCGACGATCGCCGTTCCGAAATCACCACGTCGCAACTCGATTTGTCGATCGAGGATTTGATCGCGGAAGAAGATCGCGTCGTCACGATTTCGCACGGCGGTTACGCCAAAACGCAGCCGCTGGCCGACTATCAGGCCCAGCGCCGCGGCGGTATGGGTAAATCGGCGACGGCGGTAAAAGACGAAGATTTTGTCGAGCATTTATTGATTACGAGCTCGCACGATACGATTCTGTGTTTCAGCAATCTCGGCAAAGTGTACTGGCTCAAGGTCTATCAAATTCCCGTGGCGGGGCGCGGCTCGCGCGGTCGGCCGATGGTGAATTTGCTGTCGCTCGATGAAGGCGAGCGCGTCACCTCGATTTTACCGGTGAAAGAATATCTCGCCGATCACTACATTTTCATGGCGACCGCGAATGGCACCGTGAAGAAAACACCGCTCACCGAATTTTCGCGGCAGCGCAGCGTCGGCTTGCGCGCGCTCGAACTCGATGACGGCGATGTGCTGGTCGGCACCGCGATCACCGACGGCAATTGCGATGTGATGTTGTTCAGCAGCGCGAATAAGGCGGTGCGCTTTCGTGAAGAAGATGTGCGCGCGATGGGTCGCACCGCGCGCGGCGTGCGCGGCATCCGTCTCGATAAGGATCAGCGCGTGATTTCGCTGATTATTCCGCAAGACGGCGGTAAAGTATTGACCGTGAGCGAAAACGGTTACGGCAAACGCACTGATGCCAGCGATTTTCCCACCAAAGGGCGCGGCACGATGGGCGTCATCGCGATGCAGATCAGCGAGCGCAACGGCGGTCTCGCGGGCGCGGTGCAGGTATTCGACGGCGACGAGCTGATGCTGATTTCGGATCAGGGTACGATGGTGCGCACGCGCACGAGTGAAATTTCCGAACTCAGCCGCAATACGCAGGGTGTGCGTGTGATTCGTTTGAAAGAAAGCGAAAAGTTAGTGGGCATCGAGCGGATTGCGGAGTCGGAAGAAACTGGCGACGAGGAAGTGGCAGAGGAATAATCCCCTCTCCCTGTGGGAGAGGGGAACACTAACAAATTCTTTAAGGTGTGAAGCCATGACACGGAAATACAATTTTTGCGCAGGACCGGCAGCACTGCCCGAAGCGGTGCTCGAACAGGCGAAAGCTGAGTTATCCGATTGGCGCGGGCGCGGCTTGTCCGTGATGGAAATGAGCCATCGCTCGAAGGAGTTTGTAGAAATCGCGGCGCAGGCCGAAAAAGATTTTCGCGATTTGCTGAATGTCTCCGACGATTACGCCGTACTGTTTTTGCAGGGCGGTGCGAGCACACAATTTTCTGCCGTGCCGCTGAATCTGCTCAACGAGACTGGCGGCGTGGCCGATTACGTCAACACCGGGCAGTGGTCGATCAAGGCGATCAAAGAGGCGAAACGTTACGGCAAAGTGAATGTTGTCGCGACTGCGGAAGACACGAACTTTTCGACGATTCCGGCGTTCGATACATGGACGCTCAGCGGCAATGCGGCGTATTTGCATTACACGCCGAATGAAACGATCGGCGGCGTCGAGTTTTTCTGGACGCCGAAGGTGAAGGCGCCGCTCGTTGCCGATATGTCGTCGACGATTTTGTCGCGCCCGATCAACGTCAACGAGTTTGGCGTGATCTACGCCGGTGCGCAAAAAAATATCGGCCCGGCGGGGTTGACGATTGTCATCGTGCGCAAAGATCTGCTCGGCAAATCGCTACCGATCTGCCCGGTCATGCTCGATTACAAAACCGCGGCCGACAACGATTCGATGTACAACACGCCGCCGACATTCGCGTGGTATCTCGCGGGGCTTGTGTTCCAGTGGCTTAAAAACATTGGCGGTCTCGCCGGAATGGAGAAAATCAATCGCCGCAAAGCCGAGAAACTGTATGCGTACATCGACAGCAGCGGTTTTTATCGCAACCCGATCGAGAAGCAGAGCCGCTCATCGATGAATATTCCATTCGTGCTTCCCGATGAGGCGCTCGACAAGAATTTCCTCGCCGGTGCCGAAGAGGCCGGTTTGCTGAATCTTGCCGGGCACCGTTCAGTGGGTGGCATGCGTGCGAGCATTTACAACGCCGTGCCGGAAGCGGCGATCGATGTGTTAATTAATTACATGAAACATTTCGCGCAACATCATGGTTAACGCTGGGCGCGTGGGCTCGATAAAGCGATGAGTGCATCCGAACTCGACAAACTGCGTCAGCAAATCGATGGTATCGACGCGCAGCTTCAAGAGCTGATTTCGCAGCGGGCGCAGTGCGCGCAGAGAGTTGCGGAAGTCAAACTCAAGGAGTTCGAGCAGCAAAACGGCAAGGCCGATCTGTCGCAGGTGATGTTTTATCGGCCCGAGCGCGAAGCGCAAGTGCTGCGCAAAGTGATGGAGCGCAATCAAGGTCCGCTTGATGCGCAAACCGTCGCGCACATTTTTCGCGAAATCATGTCGGCGTGCCTCGCGCTCGAAAAGCCGATCGAAGTCGCGTATTTCGGTCCGGCCGGCAGTTTTACCAACGCGGCCGCGCTTAAGCATTTCGGCCATTCGGTGATCGCGCTCGCGCAGCCGAGCATTGCGACGGTGTTTGCTCAGGTCGAATCGGGGCAATGCAAATACGGTGTGGTTCCCGTCGAGAATTCGACCGAGGGCATGGTCAATCATACGCTCGATAATTTCATCAACTCGCCGCTGAAGATTTGCGGTGAGGTCGAGCTGCGCATCAATTTGCATCTGCTTGCGAACGCCAATACCGATGCGACGAAAATCAAACAGATTTGCGCGCATCCGCAGGCGCTGGCGCAGGCGCGCAATTGGCTCGACAGCAATTGGGCGCATGTGGAAATCGTGCCGGTCAGCAATAACGCGGAAGCGGCGCGCATGGCTGCGGAGCAAGATGGCATTGCTGCCGTTGCCGGCGATCTCGCGGCGGAGCAATACAACCTGCTGACCATTGCAAAAAATATCGAAGATTACGCCAACAATACGACGCGCTTTTTGATTGTCGGTCGCAACGATGTGGCGCCGAGCGGCCACGATAAATCCTCGATCGTGGTGTCGATGCACAACAAGCCGGGCGCGCTGTTTCGCCTGCTCGAACCATTCGAGCGCGAAGGCGTGATGCTCACGCGCATCGATACACGGCCGTCGCGCACCGAGAATTGGGCATACGTGTTTTTCATTGAATTCGAAGGCCATCGGCAGGACGAGAAGGTTGGCAAAATTCTCGCCGAGATCGAAGCCAAATCGGTGATGTTGAAAATGCTGGGGTCGTATCCGCGTGCGGTGATTTAGGTTTTTGGTACCCTCTCCCTGCAGGAGAGGGGGGTAAACATCTCGGAGAATGAATCAATTGAGCTGTGATTTTTTTGCGCTTGCGAATGCGGGAATTCAAGGATTGAGCCCCTATCAGGCGGGCAAGCCGATCGAGGAATTGCAGCGCGAGCTCGGATTGAGCGATATCGTCAAACTCGCGAGCAATGAAAATCCGCTCGGGCCGTCGGCAGCTGTGCTGGCCGCGTGCGAAAAAGCCGCGCAAGATATCACGCGTTATCCCGATGCCAACGGTTTTGAATTGAAGCGCGCGATTGCAGAGAAGTTCAATCTGCAATCGCATCAATTGACGCTTGGTTGTGGCTCCAACGATGTGCTCGATTTAATCGCGCGCGTGTTTTTGAATCCGAATACCTCGGCCGTGTTTTCGCAATACGGCTTTATCGTGTATCCGATCGCGACGCAGGCGTGCGGTGCGCGCGCGATCGTGACGCCGGCAAAAAGCTGGGGCCACGATCTCGATGCGATGGCCGCCGCGATCGCCGACGATACGCGTGTCGTGTTCATCGCCAATCCGAACAATCCCACCGGTACGTGGCTGCCCAAACTGGAGCTACTGAAATTTTTGTGCGCGGTGCCCGAGCGTGTCATCGTGGTACTCGATGAGGCATACACGGAGTATGTTGAAACGCCCGAGTTTCCGAATGGTTTCGATTTGCTCGATAAATTTCCGAATCTGATCGTGACGCGTACGTTTTCAAAGGCCTATGGTCTCGCGGCGTTGCGCGTTGGCTACGCGGTATCGAATCCGCAAATTGCCGATTTGCTCAATCGTGTGCGCGCACCCTTCAATGTTAACGCCATTGCGCTTGCGGCGGCCGTTGCCGCGTTGCACGATGACAATTATCTGCGTCGCTCGCGCAGCATGAATGCGCAGGGCATGCAGCAAATTATCGATGGCTTAAAAAAACACGATCTCCGCTACATCCCCTCAGTGGGCAATTTCATCACAGTGGAGATGCCGCGCGATGAAGCACCGATTTATCAGAAGCTACTGCATGAGGGCGTGATCGTGCGGCCGCTCGTACCTTATCAGATGCCGAATCACTTGCGGGTTTCGATCGGATTGCCGCAGGAAAATGCAAAATTTCTCAGCGCATTGACGAAGGTTCTCACCGCGTGAGTGATATGCGCGAAGCGAGTGAGCGAGCCCGCGCGAATAATTTTGGCCGCTTGACCATTCTCGGTCTCGGTTTGATCGGCGGTTCGCTGGCGAAAGCGCTTAAACACAATAAAGCCGTACACGAAGTCATCGGCTGGGGACATCGCGCGCAATCGCTTCAGAAAGGCATTGAGCTCGGCGTTATCGATCGTTACAGCCTCGATCTCGCCGAAGCCGTCAAAGACGCCGATATCGTCGTGATCGCGACGCCGACGCTGATTGCTGAAACGATGATCGAAAAACTTGTACCGCTGGTCTCCGCGTCGACCATCATCACCGACGTTGCGAGTGTGAAAGGTAATCTATTGCGCGCGGCGCGGCGCGCATTTGGCAAAGAGCCCGCGAATCTCGTGCTCGCGCATCCGATCGCGGGCTCCGAGCGAAGCGGTGTCGCGGCGGCGCAGGCCGATTTGTTCGTCAATCACCGCGTCATCGTCACGCCCACTGAGCGCACCTCGAATGATGCGTTAGAGCGCATCGAGGCAATGTGGAAAATCACGGGCGCTGAATTGTCGCGGCTCGATGTCGACACGCACGATGCGATTCTAGCCGCGACCAGTCATTTACCGCACGTCGCCGCATTCGCACTCGTCGATGCCTTCGCCGGCGATCCCGCGCAGCGTGAAATTTTCAAATATGCGGCGGGCGGGTTTCGCGATTTCACGCGCATTGCATCGAGCGATCCGACTATGTGGCGCGATATCGCGCTGGCGAACAGCGAGGCGTTGTTGAAAGTGATCGATTTATTTGCCGGACATTTGGCGCAGATGCGTTCCGCGATCGCAGCCAAAGAAGGCGACAAAATTTTTGCAACATTCACGCGCGCGAAGGATGCGCGCGATCAATTCGCGGAAGCGCTGCGTAAACGCGCAGACAACCCTTTAGGCGACGAGTGAGCTATGAAGTTCTTACTGCAACCGGGCGGCAGCGTGACCGGCACCATTCGCGTTCCGGGCGATAAATCGATTTCGCATCGCTCGATCATGCTCGGCGCGATTGCGGAAGGCGCGACCGAAATAACGGGTTTTCTCGAAGGCGAAGATGCGTTGTCGACGCTCAATGCGTTTCGCGCCATGGGTGTGAGCATCGAAGGACCCGACAACGGTCGTGTCGTTGTGCACGGTGTCGGTTTGCACGGCTTGCAGGCGCCGAAAGGCCCGCTCGACATGGGCAACTCGGGTACGTCGATGCGATTGTTGTCGGGTTTAATTGCAGGACAAAATTTTTCTGCGACGCTGGTCGGCGATGAATCGTTGTCGAAGCGGCCGATGGAGCGCGTTGCAACACCGCTGCGTTTGATGGGCGCAACTGTCGAAACGCAGGAGGGCGGTCGTCCGCCGATGACCATTAAAGGTCAAGGAAAACTCAAAGGCATTCACTACGATTTGCCGATGGCGAGCGCGCAGGTGAAATCGTGTTTATTGCTTGCGGGCTTGTACGCTGAAGGTGAAACATCAGTGACTGAACCCGCGCCGACACGCGATCACACCGAACGCATGCTCGGCGGTTTTGGATATCCCGTCGAAAGGCGCGGCCGCGCGACGGTCGCGGTGAAATGCGGAGGCACATTGCGCGGTACCAAAATCGAAGTGCCGGCCGATATTTCGTCGGCAACATTTTTCATGGTCGCCGCCGCGATCGCGCCGAATTCCGATATCACGCTCACGCATGTCGGCATCAATCCCACGCGTATCGGCGTGATCAATATTCTCAAAGCGATGGGCGCCGATTTAACCGTGCAAAACGAACGTGTGGTCGGCGGCGAACCGGTGGCCGATATTCGCGTGCGCTACGCGTCGCTCAACGGCATCGATATTCCCGAAGACCAGGTGCCGCTCGCAATCGACGAATTCCCAGCGCTATTTATTGCGGCTGCTTGCGCACAAGGCAAAACGATTTTGCGCGGCGCCGAAGAATTGCGTGTGAAGGAAAGCGACCGTATCCAGGTGATGGCCGATGGTTTGAAAACGCTCGGTGTCAGCGCCGAGCCGACGCCTGACGGCATCGTCATCACCGGCGGGCATTTGCGTGGCGGTGTGATTCATTCGCATCACGATCACCGCATCGCGATGGCCTTTGCGGTGGCATCGCTGCGCGCCGAGGCGCCGATCACGATTGAAAATTGCGATAACGTTACCACCTCGTTTCCGAATTTTGTCGAGCTGGCGCAGAGAGCGGGCATGCACATTCACGTTGAGGGTGCACGTCGATGACGCGGGCCATTCCCGTGTTGACGATCGATGGGCCGAGTGGCTCGGGCAAAGGCTCGCTCGCGCAAATGCTCGCGCAGCATTTGGGCTGGCATCTGCTCGACAGCGGCGCGC
Source organism: uncultured Verrucomicrobiaceae bacterium (assembly GCA_964500675.1). Classification (GTDB taxonomy): domain Bacteria; phylum Pseudomonadota; class Gammaproteobacteria; order Pseudomonadales; family CAMLJR01; genus CAMLJR01. The sequence continues at coordinate 314,373 of CAZCNY010000002.1, forward strand.
TGTATCGCATCGTCGGTTTGGTGGCGGTGGAGCAGGGCGCCGATCTCGACGATGAACCCGCGTTGGCGATTATTGCGCAGCATTTGAATATCGAATTTCGCTCCGGCGAAGCGGGCGAGCCCGCTGCGGTGTTGCTCGATGGGCGCGACATCAGCTACGAGGTGCGCAGCGAGCGCGCGGGCTATTACGCTTCGCGCGTAGCGATTTTTCCGGCGGTGCGCTCGGCACTTTTGCAGCGCCAGCGCGATTTCGCGCGCAAGCCCGGTCTGGTCGCCGATGGCCGCGATATGGGCACGCAAGTGTTTACCGATGCCCCGCTCAAACTGTTTCTGACCGCGAGCGCCGAAGAGCGCGCGCAAAGACGCTATAAGCAGTTGATCGCTAAAGGGGAAAGTGTTACCCTCGCGGCCCTTTTAGAGGACATCCGGCAGCGCGATAAGCGCGACAGCGAGCGTGCGGTAGCGCCGCTCAAGCCCGCGCCCGATGCTGTGGTGATCGACAGTACCGCGCTGGATATAACGCAAGTGTTCCAGCGCGCGTTGCAACTGTTGAGCGAGCGCGAACTGATCTGACGCACGCACGCGAATTGATCCGATGCGAATGCGATTTGATCAGACGTAAATGTAAATTGATCTGAACAGGTGCGAAAAAACCAGCTGTCGCAATTGTTCGGGATATTAACCAGACCTTCGCAAGCTGGTGGCGAAGGGGGGCGGTAAGCTCCATTTATAGTGGGTACAAATATGAGCGAAAGTTTTGCGGAGTTATTTGAAGAGAGTTTAAAAACCATCGATATGCACCCCGGTTCGATCGTGACGGGTGTGGTCATCGATATCGATGATGATTGGGTCACTGTACACGCCGGTCTCAAATCCGAAGGCGTGATCCCGCGCAATCAGTTCGAAAACGAGCGCGGTGAATTGAAATTGCAGATCGGCGACGAAGTGCAGGTGGCACTCGAAGCGGTCGAAGACGGTTGGGGCGAAACCCGCCTGTCGCGCGAAAAAGCCAAGCGCGCCGAAGCCTGGAAAGATCTCGAAAAAGCCTGCGAACAAGAGGCGGTCGTCAAAGGCGTTATCAACGGTAAAGTCAAAGGCGGTTTCACCGTCGACATCAACACGATCCGCGCGTTCCTGCCGGGTTCGCTGGTCGATGTGCGCCCGGTGCGCGATACGCTGCACCTCGAAGGCAAAGAACTCGAATTCAAAGTCATCAAGCTCGATCAGAAGCGCAACAACGTCGTGGTTTCGCGCCGTGCCGTGCTCGAACAAGCCAACAGCGCAGAGCGCGAGCAATTGCTCGGCGCGTTGCAAGAAGGCATGGCGGTTAAAGGCGTGGTCAAAAACCTCACCGATTACGGTGCATTCGTCGATCTCGGCGGCGTCGATGGTCTGCTCCACATCACCGATATGGCGTGGAAACGCATCAAGCACCCGAGCGAAATCGTCAATGTCGGCGACGAAATCGACGTCAAAATTCTCAAATTCGACCGCGAGCGCAATCGCGTATCGCTGGGCCTGAAACAGCTCGGCGCCGATCCGTGGGTGGAAATCACTCGCCGTTATCCCGAAGGTACGCGCGTCAAAGCCAAGGTCACCAATCTCACCGACTACGGCTGCTTCGCCGAATTGCAGGAAGGTGTCGAAGGTCTCGTGCACGTTTCGGAAATGGATTGGACCAACAAAAATATTCATCCGTCGAAAGTCGTGAATGTCGGCGATGAAGTCGAAGTCATGGTTCTCGATATCGACGAAGAGCGCCGCCGTATTTCTCTCGGCATCAAACAGTGCCAGGAAAATCCGTGGGACGCGTTCGGCCGTCAGTATGCGAAAGGCGACAAGATTTCGGGCGCGATCAAATCGATCACCGATTTCGGTATTTTCATCGGCCTCGAAGGCAACATCGATGGCCTCGTGCATCTGTCCGATATTTCCTGGAACGAGACCGGCGAAGAAGCCGTGCGCAAATTCAAGAAAGGCGATGTGATCGAGACCGTGATTCTGTCGATCGACCCCGAGCGCGAGCGCATTTCTCTCGGCATCAAGCAAATGGAGCAGGACCCGTTCACGAGCTATGTCGGCACCAACGACAAAGGTTCGATCGTGATGGGCACGGTCAAAGAGGTCGATGCGAAAGCTGCCGTCATCACTTTGGCCCCAGAAATCGAAGGCGTGTTGAAAGCCTCCGAAATCAGCCGCGATAAAGTGGAAGATGCGCGCAATGCAGTGAAAGTCGGCGACAGCATCGAAGTCAAAATCATCAGTGTGGACCGCAAGAATCGCGTGATCGGTTTGTCCGTTAAAGCCAAGGACATCGATGACGAGAAAGAGGCGGTGCGCGCGCACCGTGAGCAGGAAACGGAACAAGCTGCTCCGGCCACGATCGGTGATTTGATCAAAGCGCAGATGCAAAACCAAGAGTAAACCGTCAGCATTCAGCGCTCTGAGTTCACCCAGAGCGCTGATTTTGTTGCAGTTGGCTTTGTTGTATTCACGTTTATTGCACTCCGTTTTATTGTTGCAAGTGCTCCGATGAACTAGGCTACTGGTTAATGATTAAGTACTAGGTCAACGATTGAGCGGGAAAACAACATGACTAAGTCTGAATTGATTGAGCGTATTGCAGCTAAACAGCCGCAATTGTCCATCAAGGATATCGAGCTCGCCGTGAAAGCGGTGCTTGAACATATGTCGCAGACATTGGCGAGCGGTGAGCGCATCGAGATTCGCGGCTTCGGCAGCTTTTCGTTGCATTATCGCGAACCGCGCCAGGGGCGTAATCCGAAGACGGGTGATACGGTAGAGCTGGCGGGCAAGCATGTTCCGCATTTCAAGCCCGGCAAGGAGATGCGTGAACGCGTGAATCAGAGTATTCAAGATTACTGATTCGTCACGCGCAGTCGCCGGTGTGGCGATGAAATGCAAAAAACGGTATGGTCGCGCGATCATACCGTTTTTTTTTAAATTGAACATTTGCGAGCTGCATTCAATGTGCTGGCAGAGACCCAGCTAAAAGGATGCGGCCATAAAGAGGAAGGTGCAATGCGCTGGATACGACGCGCGCTGATCGCGCTACTGCTGTTGCTGGTGTTGGCTTTTGGCTTGCTGTTCTCGTTGCAGAATAAGCAGGGCGTGCCGCTCGATTTGCTCGCGCTACAACTCCAAGAGCGTCCGCTCGCGGTATGGCTGCTGGCTGCGTTTGCACTCGGCGGGCTCGCCGGTTTGGCGGCCGGAAGCGTGGCGCTCGTGAAATTGCAGGCCAATCGCTATCGTCTGCGGCGGCGTTTGGAAGCCTGTGAACGCGAACTGTCAGAACTTAGAGGCTCCGCGCTCCGGCATTAATCATGACCATGGTCTGGTTGTTTCTGCTCGTTTTCACCGCGATCGCCTGCGGCTGGCTGCTCGGCCGTTTCGCGGGTGGCGCTTCGCCGTTGCCGGGTGGTGCCAGCGCCGCGTATCGACAGTATTTTCGCGGCTTGAATTATCTGCTCAATGACCGTCCCGATGAAGCGATCGCGACATTTGTCGATACGCTCGAGGTCAATAAGGAAACGCTCGATACGCATTTGGCGCTTGGCAACATGATGCGGCGCAAAGGCGATGTCGAGCAGGCGATCCGCATTCATCAAAATTTATTGGCGCGTCCCAATCTGCCGCCGTTGCAGTTGCAACGTGCGCAATTGGAACTCGCACGCGATTACATCAGCGCGGGGTTGTACGATCGCGCGGAAAAAATTCTACAGGAACTGGTACAAAGCTCGGAAGAGCTGCGGCCGACTGCGCTGCGTCATCTCGTCGAAATTTATCAGGCCGAACGCGACTGGACGAAAGCGATCGAAATGGCGACACGGTTATTGCCGCGCCGTAATTTCTTTTTGAGCGCACCCGATCCCGATCCCGAGCTCGATGGCGCCATCGCGCATTTTCATTGCGAGCTGGCGCAATACGCGCTCGATAAAAATGAATTCGACGGTGCGCGCGCGCATCTTATTCAGGCATTGATTCGCGATCCGAAATCGGTGCGCGCATCACTGTTGATCGGCCTGCTCGAATACCGTGCAGGTCACTTCCAAGCGGCGATCGATGCGCTGCAAAAAATTCCCGAACAGAATTCCGCGCTGGTTCCGGAAATGCTCGATACCTTGCGCACCTGTTACGACGCGGTAGGGCGGCGTGAGCAATTCGTCAACTATTTGCGCGAATGTTTGGTGAAGCACGCGTCGACGCGATTGGTGCTCGCGATCTGCGAGGAAATTACGCATCGCGATGGCGCTGTCGCCGCGGCAAAATTTCTGGCGGAGCAAATGCGCGCGCGCCCAACGATGCGCGGATTGTTAAATTTGATGTCGATGCAGCGCGATGGCGCGTGCGAGGAAGACAATCTCGAAATTCTGCGGGCGCTGCTGCAGAAATTGGCCACCGGTAAGCCGACCTATCAATGCGATCATTGCGGCTTCGCCGGTCGTCAAATTCACTGGCAGTGCCCGAGTTGCAAACACTGGAATACGATGCAGCCGATCGCTGGCAGCGAAGGCGATTAAGCAAAGAGGTTTTTGAAATAATGAAATCGCCCATCATCGTCGCACTCGATTATCCCGATCGCAAGCACGCCGAAGCGATGGCGGATCAGCTCGATCCGGCGTTGTGTCGTCTCAAAATTGGTAAAGAGTTGTTTACGCGCGCGGGTCCCGAACTTGTCAAAACGTTGCGCGGGCGTGGGTTCGACATTTTTCTCGATTTGAAATTTCACGATATTCCCAACACCACGGCGGCAGCTGTTGCGGCGGCGGCTGACCTCGGTGTGTGGATGGTCAACGTGCACGCGAGCGGCGGTCCCAACATGATGAATGCTGCGCGCGACGCGTTGATCGCGTTCGGCAAAAATGCGCCGTTGCTTATTGCAGTCACCGTGTTGACGAGTATGGATGCGTCGCAGTTGCGGGCGATCGGTATCGATGCACTGCCCGCGCAACACGTATTGCGACTCGCGCATCTGGCGCAGCAATGCGGACTCGATGGCGTGGTTTGTTCGGCGCAGGAATGCGCTTTATTGCGCGCGGAATTACCGCCGCAGCCGTTCGCATTAGTCACTCCCGGCATTCGATCGGCCGCAGCCGCCAGCGATGATCAGATGCGCATTGCGACACCGGCAGCAGCGCGCGCGAGCGGTAGCGATTATCTCGTTATCGGCCGGCCGATAACGCGCGCTGCCGATCCCATGACCGCGCTGCGCGCGATTTTGCGCGAGCTGGGTATTGCGAATTGAATTAACTTTGCGTTAATTTATGAGCGCCGCAAGCAGGCGGCAATGGAATGAACCTTAACGTCTACACAAGGAAAATAGACATGGAACTCAAAACTGTAATTCGTCCGCTATTTCTTTCCCTCGCACTGTTGACCGCCGCCGCGCCAGGCTGGTGTGCTCAGGATGCCGTCAAAGCCGTCAATATCAATACCGCCGATGCCGCCACTTTGGCTGAAGGTTTGAAAGGCGTGGGTCAATCCAAAGCCGAAGCGATCGTCGCCTATCGCAAGGAGCACGGTGCATTCAAATCGCCCGAGCAGCTTGCCGATGTAAAAGGGATTGGCGATAAGCTCGTACAGAAAAATCACGATCGTATCGTGGTGAAATAAGCAAAAAAATCCGCAGGGGCGGATTGCATTCGCCCTTGCGATGCACGAAATAATCCGCCGTTAATGTGCCGCGCCTGCATCGATAGGCACCGACGATTTTTCAGGTTTGGCCAGCCAGATAAATCCAATCAGTACAATAAATAAGATCGATGATGCATGGAAAATATCGTTGACGCCGAGCATGCCGGCTTGGATTGCAATATTGTGCTCGATGAAGCCATGCGCTTGATCCGCGTTCATGCCGAGAGTCTGCGCTTTTTGCATGCTCTGCGTGAAAATCGGATTATATGCGTTGACCGCTTCGGTTAATTGCGCGTGGTGAAACGCGCTGCGCCGATCCCACAGCGTGGTTGCGATGGACGAACCGAAACCGCCGAGCAGAATGCGGCAAAAATTCGCGAGACCGGTTGCTGATGGAATGCGCTCGGGCGGCAGACCCGATAATAAAATCGAGGTTAGCGGAACAAAGAACAGCGCCATCGGAATACCTTGAATAATCGTTGGTATCAGTAAGCCCTTAACGTCGATGCCCGTATTGAAATGCGAGCGCATAAGAAAAACGAGAGCGAACGTACTAAACCCTGTTGTTGCCACCCAGCGCGGATCCCACTTCGCCAGATTTTTGCCGACAATCGGCGTGATCAAAATCGCGAGAAAACCCACGGGCGCAAGAATGAGTCCAGCGGTCGTCGCGGTGTATCCCATTTGCGTTTGCAACCACAGCGGCAGTATCACGAGATTGCCGAAGAAAGCGCCATATCCAAATGAGAAGGCGACCACTCCCGCCCAAAAATTGCGGCGCTTAAACAAACTGAGATCGACCACCGGGTGCTTCTCGTTGAGCTCCCAAATCAAAAAGAAAACAAAACCCATAAATGCCGTCAGCGCGAGCGCGACAATCGTGCTCGAATTGAACCAGTCGAGTTCTTTACCCTTATCGAGCGTGATTTGCAGTGCGCCAACCCAGACTACAAGTAAAGCGAGACCGATGCTATCGATCGGCAATTTGCGCGTGGGCGATTCGCGCGTGCGATAAAGCTGCCAAATAATAACGGCGGTGATCAGTCCGACCGGCAAATTGATATAGAAAATCCACGGCCACGAATAATTATCGGAAATCCAGCCGCCGAGCACAGGACCCACGACGGGAGCAACCAACGTTGTAATCGCCCAAATCGAAAGGCCCACGCCGCTTTTTTCCTTGGGATAGGTATTGAGCAGCAAAGCTTGCGACAGAGGGATCATCGGCCCCGCAACCGCGCCCTGCAGCACGCGTGCGGCGATCAGCATTTGGATATTCGGCGCGAGTCCGCACAGCCACGAAGCGACGATGAATAAAAGGATCGATGTAACAAATAAGCGCACTTGCCCGAAGCGTTGCGTCAGCCAACCCGTGAGCGGTACCGAGATCGCATTCGCAACGGCGAACGAGGTGATGACCCATGTGCCTTGGTTCGGCGAGACGCCGAGATCGCCCGAGATAGTTGGTATCGACACATTCGCAATCGACGTATCGAGCACATTCATGAACGTCGCCAGCGCAAGTGCAATCGAACCGAGCAACAATTGCGTGCCGTGCAGCGGCGGCGGCGATGGCGGCCGCGGGGCGGCGTTAGTCGAGGGTATGTTAGCCATGATGATTCGCGCTTAACCTGATAGGGGTTTAAAACACGGTAGATACGGTCGCAACATCCGCTGCGAATCGATTGCGGCGATTCGATTGCGGCTGTTTGGCGACCGCATTTTTTTTTGCTGCAGAACCGCTATTTTCAGCGATGATATGTTTCACAAGCGCATCCGCCTCGGCATCGAGTTTGCTGTACACGTCGGTTTGATAGACCGACTGCGCGCGCGTGGCATCGGCCAATTGCGATCCGCTTTGATCCTTGATATCCACCGTCGCGACGACGGACAAGCCGATGCGCAGCGGATGCGCGCGTAATTGTTCGCGATCGAGCTCAACTTTAACCGGCACGCGCTGAACGACTTTGATCCAGTTGCCTGTGGCATTTTGCGCGGGCAATAAACTGAAGGCGCCGCCGGTTCCGGCCGAGAGGCCGACAATTTTGCCGCGATACTCGACCTTGCTACCGTAAATGTCGGCTTCGAGTTTGACCGGTTGACCGATGCGAATGCGCGCGAGCTGTCCCTCTTTGAAATTGGCGTCGACCCACACTTGATCGAGCGGAATGATCGCCATGAGCGGAATACCGGGCGCTACGCGCTGGCCGACTTGCACCGAACGTTTGGCAATGTAGCCGCTAACCGAAGCCGGAATCGCCGCCCGCCGCAGCGCAAGATAAGCTTCGTGCACCTTCGCCGCGGCTTGTTGCACCGCGGGATGATTTTCGATAGTCGTATTTTCCGTGAAAGCCTGATTGGTCGTCAGCTTTTCCTTTGCCGCTAACAGATCCGCTTGTGCGCTTTTGACTGCGGTCTCGGCGTGATTCAATTCCTCGTAGGAAACCGCGCCCGTTTTGGTGAGATTTTTACGCCGCGCCAAATCGGCCTGCGCTTTCGCGAGCTGACTCTGCGCGAGTTCGACGTTCGCGGCGAGCGAGGCATTCGTGGTAAATAGCGAGCGCACCTGCCGCACCGTTTGTGCCAGTGCCGCTTCGGCCTGATCGAGCGCGACTTGTGCATCGGCTTTGTCGAGCAGCACGAGGTCGCTTCCGGCTTTAACGAAATCGGTATCGTCGGCTTTGATCGCGACCACTGTGCCCGCGACCTGCGGTGTTACCTGCACGACATTACCTGCAACATAGGCGTCGTCGGTGCTTTCGTAAAAGCGGCCGTCGAACAACCAGTACGCGCCGTAAGCGATACCGATAGCAGCAAAAACGGATGCCGCGATGAGCATTTGTTTTTTACGTTTGCCGTTGCCGTTTTGTGCGGGAGCATTCGCGCTGGTGTCAGTGTTGTCCATGATAAAACTCCTCAGTATTCGATGCGTCGCGATGACGATAATGAGTTGGCGGCAGCGGCGGTTTGTTGCGTTGCGTCGTAACCTCCGCCCAAGGCTTTAATCAAATTGACTTGCAGGTCGAACGCGCGCGCGCTCAATTCGACACCGAGCTGATCCTGCGCGAGCACCGTCGTTTCGGCATTGAGCACGCTGAGATAGTTACCCAAGCCCGCCTCGTAGCGCTGCGTCGCCAGATCGAGAGCAGTGCGTGCGATGTTTGCCGCAATCTTCTGTTCGTGTTGTCGCGTTTGCAACCAGTGCAACGCGTTGAGCTGATCGGCGACATCGCGCAATGCAGTCGTGAGTGTTGTGTTGTAGTTGGCGACAGCGGCGTCATAACCCGCGTATTTGCTTTTCAGATTTTGGCGCAGACGGCCGCCATTAAAAATCGGCAATTGAATGGCTGGACCGATGCCGTATTCTTCGCTGTTGCTTTTCAACAAATTATCAAGGCCGAGACTCGAATAACCGATGTAACCGGTCAGGCTGACGTTTGGATAAAACTGCGCTTTAGCGATAACCGTTTGCTGCTGTGCCGCTTCAGCTTCCCAGCGCGCGGCAACGACATCGGGGCGCCGGCCCAATAAATTTACCGGTAGATTCGCGGGTAGTTTAATTTCGGTCTGTGCAAGTGCGAGCCGCGGGCGTTGAATTTGCAAGCCGCGATCGGGTCCCGCTCCTAACAGAGCCGCTATGGCGTTGCGCGACGAGCCGATCGCCTCGTCGATCTGCGCGAGCTGTCCGCGCAATACCGGCAATTCCGCTTCGGCTTGTTTGAGTTCGGCGCGGGTGTCGAGTCCCGCATCGACGCGTTGTTGGGTCAGTGAAAAAATTTTCTCGCGTTGTTGCAAGGACTGCGCGACAACATCTTGCTGCATAAACAAGCGGTCAAGTTCGATATACGTTTTTGCGACATTGCTCGCCAGCAGTAATATCGTACTTTGCTGTTCAGCCTTCAAGGCGCGCTCCAGCGAAACCGCGGATTTGACCGCTGCGCGATTTTTCCCCCAAAAATCCAATTCATACGCGCCATTTATCCGCAGCGTATTGTTGAACAGCGAGCTGCCACCGAACGGCGGTGGATAAAGTGAGTTTTCACTGAAGTGCTGATACGAAATATCGCCAGCGCCAGTGATTTGCGGATAGAGTGCCGAACGTGCGGTGCCCGCATACGCCTGCGCAAACTTGATGCGTGCGGCCGCGGCATCGAGCGTAGGATTGTGCGCAAGCGCCGCATCGATCAGCGTATTCAATTGCGCGTCGTTGAATTGTCGCCACCATTGTTGCGTGGGCCAGTCACCGGTAGTGACAGCGAACGTTTTTTGTGTGGCGAACGACTCGGTCGCGCGCAGTTTCGCAGTACTGCCGATACCGTCGTAATTGGCGCAGCCGCCAATGATTAATATCAGCGCGGCGCCTAATAGAAAGGTGTCGCGGCGCGATGCTACGAACTTAATTTTGTACGAAAATCGTTTCATGATGTTTTACTCATCACTATTGATGCGCTACTGGCTGGCGTCGGTGCCGGGGATACGTACACCGCCGTTGGTGAGCAGGCGTCGCAAAAAACTTTTCATGGTTTCGAGTTCTTGTTTGCTGAAGCCATCGAGGTGTCGATTCAGCACGTTGATGGCGATCACGGGCATTTTTTCCGCGAATAACTTGCCCGTAGTCGTCAGTTCGATATTCACCACGCGACGATCCTCCACACTGCGCACGCGGCGGATCATGTCTTTGGCTTCGAGCCGGTCGAGCATGCGTGTAATGGCGCCGGTATCGCCGCAGGTTTCGCGTGCCAGATCGGCGGCGGTTTGGCATTTGAGCTCGGAGAGAATAACGAGAATGCTGAATTGCGGGTGGGTGAGATCGTAAGGCGCCAGCTCCTGATCGATGGCGCCACTCAGCATCGACATCGTGCGTTTGACAAGATAGCCGAGGCTTTCACAGAGGCGGTAGCCTTCCTGTTTATACAATCCCTTGGGATTTTCGATCCGAATATCCGCAGGGTCGAGTTTTGCGCTGGGCTCGTTCATGGTCTTCTGCCTGATCAATAACTGCTATGACAGTAAATATAATAGGCAGTAATTGGCTTTGCAAGCATTTTTAGCTTTTCATGCCGATAGGTTTCACGGCCGGTCGCACGAATTAGCGCCGCTCGGGAGCAATCTGCAAAAGCGCCGTGCTATGCTGGTCTTATTCGCTTTCTATCCCAAAGGTATTCAGGAAATACAATGGCTTATATCGATGTATTTAACGGCGATGCCGACGGCATCTGTGCCTTAACACAATTGCGTAATGCCGATCGCGTCGAATCGGTCCTGGTGACGGGCGTTAAGCGCGATATCGAGTTACTCGATAAAGTTGAAGCGGGGGCGGGCGATCAGCTCACTGTGCTCGACATATCAATGGATAAAAACCGGTTCGGTGTCGAGCGTGCGCTGGCGAATGGCGCTGACATTTTTTATGTCGATCATCATTACGCGGGTGAGATTCCGCAGCATCCGCGCCTCCGTGCCATCATCAACGAAGCGCCCGATGTCTGCACCAGTATTCTGGTCAACGGACATCTACAGGGAAAATTCTGCGCGTGGGCGGTAGTTGGCGCGTTCGGCGACAATTTGAAAAACAGTGCGCTCGCGCTCGCGAAGAATCTCAACGTGAGTGCCGACGAATTAACACGGCTCGAACATCTCGGCACCTATATTAATTACAACGGCTACGGCGAAAACATCGACGATCTGCATTTTCCGCCAGTGGAGTTGTTCAAGCGCGTGAGCCCGTACGCGAATCCGCTCGACTTCATTCGCGACAGCCGCGAGCAATTCGAGAAACTCGAAAATGGTTATCGTCACGATATGGCGAGCGCTGCGGCGATAAAGCCCGAAGTTGCCACGCAAAAGGCCGCGGTATTTATGTTGCCGAACGCAGCGTGGGCGCGGCGTGTGAGCGGCGTGTACAGCAACGATTTGACCAACCAATTTCCCGCGCGCGCGCATGCCGTGTTGACGGAAAAAAGTAACGGCAATTATTTAATCAGCGTGCGCGCACCTCTCAACAATAAAACGGGCGCCGATGAATTATGCCGGCGTTTTCCCACGGGCGGCGGCCGCGCGGCGGCGGCGGGCATCAACGATTTACCGAAAGCACAATTGCAGGACTTTATCGATCAGTTCGCTGCTTTCTTTGCACAGAAATAGTTGGCTCAGAATTTCAATTCCGCAAGAAAGCGCTCGATCGCAGTCACGCACATCGGCTCGTTCAGCAGCGGCGCGTGACCGCGGTTCGGCACCGCGATATATTGCAAGTCGGGCTTTTCGCGCGCCATGCGTTGTACCGTCGCCGCGCTCAAAATATCCGAATGCTCGCCGCGAATCACTAATGTTGGCGTGGCTTTAATCTGCGCAAATACGGGCCACAGATTTTGTGGCGGCGCGTTTTTCGTTGTCACCGACGCATCGCGAAATGCAGCGCCGATGTTGGGGTCGCAATCGGGCACTGGAATTCCGTCGGCATTTTCCCGGTACGATAATTTTGCATAGGCGAACCAGTCGGCATCGCTCAATCCCCACAATGCCTCGCCGTAAATCGATTTAACGTACTGCGCGGCATCGTCCCAATTGCGCACGCTGGGTTGATTGCTCGCGTATTGCGCAATGCGCGCGAGTCCGCGCGGATCGATTTCGGGCCCCGCGTCATTCAGCACCATGCCGACGATCGAGCGCGGTTGGTGCGCGCTCATGAGCATCGCCATCAAAGCGCCGAGCGAGGTGCCGATAATCGCGACACGTTCGATTTGCAACTCGCGCAGCAGCGCAAACATATCGAGCACATAAGTCCCCGGATGGTAATTCTGCCAATGCGGATCGTATTCGGAATGACCGCGGCCGCGCATATCGGGCGCCAACACGCGAAAGCGCGTTTGCAAATGCGCGGCGAGTGCGCCGAAGTCGCGGCTGTTGCGCGTGAGTCCGTGCAGACAGAGAACAACACCGGTACTGTCTCGCTGCGAGGACTGGTCGCGATCAGTGGGCTGATCGTGATCACTGGACCCGTCGCGTGCGACGCGATAGTCGCGATAAAAAAGCCGCAAACCGTCGTATGAGGAAAAATAGTTTTCGCTGCTCGCCGTCATTGCATGTCCCAACCGACAAAAAGCATTGTCGAGATTCATTAGCCTGTCTCATCGTACGCGCAAGCGGATCCATCGGCGAGCCCTGCATCGATGGCCACGGTATTTCGCGCGAGCACATGTGCAACAACTGTCTGCCGATTCGCGAGCCCGCCAGCGATTGCCTATAGTAACCACATCGAACATAACCATGCCGAATAGGCGCAGAGCGGATCGCGGCAATGACGATAGATACTCCCGACAGCGGCGGCTTGATTTGCGGTTTCGTGTTGCAGCCGCAAGGCGCCGCACTACCGCTGAGCTGGGATACAAAATTCGATGTGGATGCGGTGACGGGGCCGGTATGGTTGCATTTCAACCTGACCGATGCGCGCGCCGCGAATTGGATTGCCGCCTGCGATGCGATTCCACCCGACGCGCGCGATCTGTTGCTCGATCACGATGCGCAGGCGCGCCATGAAGTCGCCGAGCACGGTATCGCGCTGGTCATCGGTGATTTGCATCACGACTTCAATGGCGATCCCGAGGGTTTCGGCACGCTGCGTCTGTACACCGACAAACATATATTGATTACGGGGCGGCGACATCCGCTCAAGGCCGTCGATCAATTGCGCCGCGAAATGAGCGCGGGTTTGGAAGTGACGAGCACGATCGATTTATTCGCGCGGCTGATCGAACTGGTCGCGGCGACGTTCCAGTTGGTGGTAAAAGATCACGCCGAAAAAGTCGACGATGCCGAGGATCAAATTCTGGCTGGATTTGTGCGCGACCAAGGCGCTGAACTCGGGCGCGTGCGGCGCTTACTGGCGCGCTTGCGCCGCCATGTCAACGGTGAGCGGCATGCGCTGGCGCAGAGTTTGGCGCGCGTGCATCGCTGGGCCGGCAATACCGATACGACCGAATTGCGTCAGGCCGTCGAGCGGCTCGATGGCACCGCGCAGGATTTGGAGTTGGTGCAGGAACGCGCGCGGCTATTGCAGGAAGAAATCGCGGGCCGTCTCGGTGAAGCGACCAACCGCAATTTATATTTGTTGTCGGTGCTGACCACGGTGTTGCTACCGATCAATTTGATCACGGGCATTTTCGGCATGAACACGCTGGGTTTACCGTGGAGTCACAATGAAAGCGGTTTTTGGCACGCAGTGATCTGCATGCTGATCGGTATCTCAATTTCGCTGTTCTTTTTACGGCGCAATCGGATTTTGTAAGCTCTCCCGCTGGCGCTAGAAAGTTTTAAATGCGCGTGCTGTAGCGTCAACCGAAATCTCAGTTTCGCGTTATAAGCTTAATTATCGCTAACGCTTCGAGGAGCGCATGAATCCGAAATCCGTTTTCTCGACGACCAGTTGTTCCGTATTGCTCGCACTCGCTGCCACGGTATTGATCGGATGCGGTGGTGGTTCGGGTCGCGATAACCCGTCAAGTTCGTCATCTTCTGCTTCGGGGTCGGCTGTCGCACACCTGAGCGTGAGTGGGCAGAACCTTGTTGATTCGAGCGGTAAAGCCGTGATGCTGCGCGGCTGGAACTGGGGGCGTTGGGGTTTGGCGCAATCGAATGACGCGGCGGATAACGCTCAGCAGGGCGCGAATAGTGTGCGCATTCCGTTGCGCTGGTGGGGTTACTATGAAGGGCCCGATATCGATAGCCGCGACGATGCGCAAACCGCAACAGCTGGCATCGATGCCAATCACCTGGCGATCCTCGATGCGATGATCGCGCAAGCGTCGGCTGCGCATCTGTGGATTGTTTTATTTATCGATTCCGATTGCGGGCAGAATGGCACACAGGATGCCAATGAAGTTGCGTATTGTGATCCTGGCGGCAATTATCCTAACGGACACAATTTCTGGACCGATCCGGTCGCGCGCGAAAAATTTATCGAAGTGTGGAAATTCATTGCTGCGCGCTACAAGAATACGCCTTACCTGGGAATGTTCGAGCCTCTGCCGGAGCCAAATCCTGTTAGTGCGAGCGACCGCGATATTACAACCTTTTACGACGAGGTGATGACCGCGATTCGATCGGTCGCTCCGGGAGTTCCTTTCTTGATAGGAGCGCGTACTTACAATATTAAACAGGCCGGTGCTGCGTATAACGCCAATTGGACCGATGTTGTCTACACGGGCAATATGTTTTTGTACACCAGCGGAACGCAGACCGAGAATATCGATAATCTCACCACGCGTTTGCAATATCTGTTAGATCTGCGATCGAGTTTTAATGTTCCCACTTTCGTACAACAGGCGGGCGTACAGTCAGGCGATGATCCCGATCAAACGTATTTAAATGCTTTGTTATCATTGTTAAATGCGAGCGACGTCGGTTACACCTATTGGGAATACCGCGATACATTCAATCCTAATGCCTACGGTGTGATTTACCAAGACGGCAATGGCGGCTGGATAACCAAGACGAATTTTCTCGACACGATCATCGGTTATTTCAAAAGGTGATCATGACCGACGCAGATTTCGCGTCGGTAAAGCGCGACATTTATTGCCAGCCGTAGCGTCGCGCGTAATAACGTTTCATCGCCTGCGTCAGCGTCATGTAGGCAATTATGATGAGCAGCAACAGTGGAAAATATTTGAGCGGTAACGGGCGCATGCCGAAATATTCCGCAAGCGGTCCCATTGGTAAAAAAATTCCGACCGCGATGATAATCAGCGTCGCGGCCAACAGCGGCCATGATGCGCGGCTTTGCACGAAGGCAATGCGCGGCGTGCGGATCATGTGCACGATCAATGTTTGCGAAACCAGTCCTTCGACAAACCAGCCCGATTGAAACAGCGTCTGTTGCGCAGGTGAGTCGGCGCCGAGTACGAACCATAAAATAGCAAATGTGACGATATCGAAAATAGAGCTGATCGGCCCGAAGAAAATCATGAAGCGGCCGATATTGTCGGGATTCCAATGCTGCGGTTTTTTCAGAAGCTCCTCATCGACATTATCGAATGGAATCGCGATTTGCGAAATGTCGTACAGCAGATTTTGCACGAGTATCTGCAGCGGGCGCATCGGCAAAAATGGTAAAAATGCGCTCGCGATCAAAACGGAAAATACATTGCCGAAATTCGAGCTCGCCGTCATCTTGATGTACTTAAGCATGTTGCTAAAGGTTTTGCGGCCCTCGATCACGCCCTCCTCAAGCACCATTAAACTTTTTTCGAGCAGAATAATATCGGCCGCTTCCTTGGCGATATCGACCGCGCTGTCGACGGAGATACCGATATCGGCGCCGCGCAATGCGGGCGCATCGTTGATGCCGTCGCCCATAAAGCCGACGACATGGCCGTTGTTGCGCAGCGCGCGCACGATGCGCTCTTTGTGCGCCGGCGTGAGTTTCGCGAATACATTGCAGGTTTCGACGGTGGCAGCGAGCTCCGCATCGTTCATCGTTTCGATGTGGGCGCCGAGCTTCATGCCGGTAATTTCGAGGCCGACCTCGCGGCAGATTTTCGCGGTGACGAGTTCGTTGTCGCCCGTGAGAATTTTCACCGCGACGCCGTGCGCATTCAGTGCGCTGATCGCCAGTGCCGTCGATTCTTTCGGCGGGTCGAGAAAGGCGATGTAGCCAACCAGCGTGAGATCGCTTTCATCGGCGATACCGTATACCGCTTGCGTCGGTGGCAATTCCTTCATGGCCACGGCGACGACGCGCAGACCTTCCTCGTTTAATGTTGCGGTTACGGCGCGCACGCGCTCCAAAATTGCGGTGTCGAGCGCATTGATGTTGGTGCCGTGTTTAACGCGCGTGCAGCACGCGAGAATTTCTTCGACCGCACCTTTGCAGATCAGCTCGTGGTGATCGTCGCGCTCGGCAACCACCACCGACATGCGCCGGCGCTGAAAATCGAATGGGATTTCATCGATCTTGCGAAAATTCACGCTGACATCGAGATCGCGGTGAATTTCAACATGTTCTAGCACCGCGTGATCGAGCAGATTTTTCAAGCCGGTTTGATAGTAGCTATTGAGATATGCGTATTCGAGAACTTCATCGGCCGCTTCGCCATAGACATCGGTATGGCGTTCGAGAAAAATTTTGTCCTGTGTCAGCGTTCCGGTTTTATCGGTGCACAGCACATCCATCGCGCCGAAATTCTGAATCGCATCGAGCCGTTTGACGATGACTTTTTTGCGCGACAGCACGACCGCACCTTTGGCCAGCGTCGAGGTGACGATCATCGGCAGCATTTCGGGCGTGAGGCCGACCGCGATCGAGAGCGCAAATAAAAATGCTTCAAGCCAATCGTGCTTGGTGAAGCCGTTGATGAGCAGCACCACGGGTACCATCACCAGCATGAAGCGAATCAATAGCCAGCTGACTTTATTGATGCCGGCCTGAAAGGCGGTGGGTGTGCGATCGCTGCTCGATACGCGCTCGGCCAAGGCGCCGAAATAGGTGCGATTGCCGGTGTGAACGACCACCGCGCGCGCGGCGCCGCTGACGATATTGGTGCCCATGAACACAATATTGTCGAGCTCGAATGGATTGTGTGTGTCCACATTTTTGAGCGTGGCGAATTTTTCCACGGGTAGCGATTCACCCGTGAGCGCGGCTTGGCCGACGAATAAATCTTTCGTTGTGAGCAGACGCAGATCGGCTGGAATCATATCGCCCGCCGACAACAGCACGATATCGCCAGGCACCAATAATTTGATCGGTAATTCAACGCGCGCCGTGCGTTTAACCGCGGCTTGGGAATCGGCATGTTCATCCGTCGCCGCGGTCGGATCGGCGCTGCGCAGCACGGTGGCGGTATTGCTCACCATCGCTTTCAGTTTTTCCGCGGCGCGATTCGAATGCGCTTCCTGCACAAAACGCAGCAGCGTCGATAGAATCACCATGCTGGAAATGACGATGCTGGCCGTTCTGTCCTCGGTATAGAACGAAATCAGCGCGAGCACGGTCAGCAACAGGTTGAATGGATTTTTGTAGCAAAGCCACAAATGCAGCCACCACGGCAAGGGCTTTTCCTGTTCGATTTCATTGAAGCCGCTGTGCTTGCGAATTTTCTCCGCTTGCTCTTCGCTAAGGCCGTCGATATGCGTGTGCAGGTGTACGCACAGTGTTTCGCTGTCGGCGTGCGCGGCCTCGCGCAGTTGCCGGTTCAGAGCGGGTGGAATTTGCCGCGGACCGCCGTGTGCGCGCAAAGCATCGAGAATGGCGAAGCGGCGAAAGTGCCGCGTCGCGCGCCGCGTGCGCAAGAATGTCGCGAATAAATGCTGCAACACGTTCATCGTGTCATCTCGTGGCGGAATTTAAATAGGCGCTTGAACGGCTCCGGTTGAGCACACTGCCAGACGCGTTGGCGGGCGGGCGGCGAGTTAACCGTTTTATGATGACGCCATGCTGACAAAGCTGTATTAATTTTTTGCGAAGTGCCCCGACGTCACCCGGCATCGGCCGCTGTGTTTGCGGCCGTTGTGCCGCTGAACGGTTTCGAGCTGCTGATGACCGACATCACGACGGCGGCGAAGTAGGGCAGCGATTGAATCATAATCGCCGCGAGCCACAATTGCAGATCGCTGGCTTTTAGATTGTCGTGGTGGGTGATGACAATACCAATGGCGGCCCCCCACAGCAGCAGCGTGATAATGGTCTCTTCCGAAACGAGCAGCAAGGCGAACCACAGCGATTCGCGATCTTTGTTTTTGGGTGTGCGCAGGAATGGAATTTTATCGGTGAAGACGCCGTACAGCATCGCTTTTGAAATCACATAGCTGAGTGCCAGCCCCGCGAGCGCCGCTTGCAGCGTGGTTTTTTGATCGGTGCCGACGCGGCTGCGATAGACGTAATAGAGCTTGAGCAATTTAAAGAAAAATAACGCGAGCGGCGGAATTGCATAGATGGCGAGCGGTGGATCGATACGTTGCGAAAAAATCATCGCGTACGACCACATGAGCGCGCCGACCGTAAAAAATAAATTCATGCCGTCGGCGATCCACGGCAACCAGCCCGCGACAAAATGATAGCGCTGGCCGAGCGTAAGCCGCGTTTCGGCGCCGAGAAATAATTGGCGCGCGTATTTGCGCATGATCTGCACGGCGCCGTAAGCCCAGCGGAAACGCTGTTTGCGATAATCGATGAAGTTGTCGGGTATTAAACCCCTGCCATAACTCTTCTCGATATACGCCGCTTCGTAACCGTTGTGAAAAACGCGCAGACCGAGTTCGGCGTCTTCGGTGATGGTATCTTCGCCCCAGCCGCCGAGATGTTCGAGTGTGCTGCGGCGCACCATCGTCATCGTGCCGTGTTGAATAATCGCGTTGCGATCGTTGCGCGTGACCATGCCGATATGAAAGAAGCCGCGGTATTCGGCGTAACACATTTTCTTGAACAGCGTCTCGTCGCCGTCGCGATAATCCTGCGGCGCCTGTACGATGGCGATATTTGGATTTTGAAAATGCGGCACGAGATCGCGCAGCCAATCCGCATGCACCTGATAATCGCTGTCGATGACGGCGATAATTTCGGCATCGGCGACGGTGTGCTCAAGCGCGAAATTCAGCGCGCCGCCTTTAAAACCCGCGAGCGGTGCGACGTGGAAAAAACGATAGCGCGGATCGTTCAATTGCGCGCAGTAGGCTTCGACGGGTTTCCATACGCTTTCATCTTTGGTGTTGTTGTCGATAATCAGCACTTCGTAATTGTCGTAGCGCAGATTGCGCAGTGCGTCGATCGTTGCGATCACCATCTCGGGCGGTTCGTTGTAGCACGGCACGTGGATCGACACTTTCGGATGCACGCCGTTGTCGAGTTCCGACGCGGGACCGAACGGACGTTTGCGCCGCATCACCCACACGGCTTCGGCCCATTCGTGCGCTTCGACGAATAAAACGGTGGCGACGCCGATCGCGCTCAGCGATAAAATCACACCGAGCACAATGGTGCCCGCCGATGCGTACGGATCGAGTATTTGGTACGCCATGTACACGAGTGTCGACGTGCTGAGGAACGCGACCGCAGCGAGAAAACTCACGGCGCGCCGGCGCATCTGCCGCGCATCGACGAGGAACATGAGGAAGGTCAGAATGCCGAGCGCAATCGTGATCGCAACGAGCGTGCGCCATTCGGGAATCGGTTGCAGCGGTCCCTTGAACGCAAACTTCGGTTGGCGATCGGCGTTGAACACGCCCCAGTACGCGCCGACCGCGCCTTCCTGTTTCATCTTCCAAGGCTGATCGAAAGCCTCCATGATGAAATATTGAAAATTTTCTTTTTCCGCGAGCGGGAAAAAGCGGCGCAGGAATTTGCCTTCCTCGGCATCGGACGCTTTGGCATTATCGATGTCGCGGCCGCGGCTCGGCCAACCGACCTCGCCGATCAGAATCGGTTTGTTTTTGAATACGGGTTGCGCTTTGAGTTTTTGATACGAGGCTTCAATATCGTCGTTGGCGAATTCGACGCGTTTGCCGAGCCAGTACGGCAAAAAGTGCACGCCGACGAAATCGGCGCTCGCGGCGAGGTGCGCGTTTTCGGGATGTTCCCCCTTCCCGTTGCCGATCAGCCAAAAATCCCACGAATCGGCGGTCGATACCGGCACTTTACGGTTGATGCTCTGGCGCACGTAATTCATGTACATCACCAGATCTTCGCCCGTGAGTTCCTGGCGCAGCAGCGTCTCGTTGCCGACGATGATGTGATCGATGTTTTTATTGGCGTTGACGACCTCGATCAATTTATTGATTTCGGCGATGTTGGCTTCGCGATTATCCGACAGCCATGCGCCGACGGTAACTTTCAACCCGTGTTTAGCGGCGATGCCGGGAATGTCGCCGAGAATATCGCTGACCGAATACGTGCGAATGCGATCGGTGTACTGCGCGAGCAGCGCCATGTCATCATCGATTTGCTGTGCGCTGGGATAGGTGCCATCGATGGGGCTCTGACCGTTGCGATAAGGCGAATAGGCAAATCCCGAAATATGCTTCGGCCACGGCGGCACTTCCTCGGGACGATTGAGCACCCCCCAAATACCGAGCGTGATCGCCGACAAACTGAACAACACGAAAATTGCGTGGAACAGATTCCGGTACGAACGGGGCGGGTTGGTGATTTCGGCCATAGAAATCCGGCGCAATCGACGCTTCGGGAGGGGGCTTTATTCTAAGATAAAGTTCCGGGTTCGCACAGCGCGCGCGGTGATACTTCTGCACACTGCGTCTGTTTTTTTTAAATCGATGCCGCGCGCGCGTTGCGATTTTTCAGCCAGGCGAAGCATGCGGGCAGCAGCGAGACCGCAATAATCGCCAGAATGACAGCCGTCAGATTGTTTTTGATGAAGGGTATGTTGCCGAGAAAATAGCCGGCCAATGACAACGATACGATCCACAACAGCGCGCCTGTCACGTTGAACAACTGAAAGCGGCTGTGCGTCATTGCCGACACGCCGGCGACAAACGGCGTAAACGTGCGCAGAATCGGCATGAAGCGTGTGATCACGAGCGTTTTGCCACCGTGCATTTCGTAGAAGCGATGCGCGCGATCGAGTGCATCGCGATTGAAGAAGCGCGAGTTGGGCCAGAGGAAAACACGCGGACCGAGAAAGCTGCCGATCGCGTAATTGACTGTATTTCCCAAAATCGCCGCGATGCAGAGCAATGCGATCAACAGTGCGACGCTCAAATCGCCTTTGGCGGCGAACATGCCGGCGACGAACAGCAATGAATCGCCCGGCAAAAACGGCAATACGACCAAGCCCGTTTCGCAGAAAATGATGAGGAACATAATTCCATACACCCACGCGCCATAGTTGGCGATCACCTGTCCGAGGGTGGCGTCGAGATGCAGGAGCATATGCACGAGTTGAAGCAGCAGATCCATAGCGAATTCCGCAGTGGGTTGATGGAGTCGGCATAAGCCGAACACGGCGCGCAGACTCTACCGACTTTTCTTGCGCGCTGCCACCACAACCCGAAGTTGCTGCCGGTATCGGGTTGGGTCTGTGTTTCAACCTCGGATAAATAGCTGTTACGATGCGCGTCGATTCGACAAGAGTTTCGCTTTCTCAGCATTCGGCAACATTCTGCATGGCCCCAGCCCTCAGTAAATCCTCCGCACTCATTTATTATGCGCTCGCTTCGATCGTTGCGGCCGCTGCGCTCTGCGCGTTTTGGTGGCATCAAGGGCGCGCTGTCGAGTTGCCGAAAATCGTTTCTTCCGGGCATAAATTGCAGTGCGTGTCGTACAGTCCTTTCGATAAAAATCAAACGCCGCTGCGTTCGGATTTTGTTATCCGGCCCGAACGCATGGATGCCGATCTGGCATTGCTGTCGAAATATTTTTCGTGCGTGCGCACGTATTCGATGACGGGACTCGACGATTTGCCGTTCTACGCACGGAAGCACGGCATGAAAGTGTTGCTCGGCGCCTGGGTGAGTCCGAACCCAAAAAATACGCGGCTGGAAATCGAACAATTGATCGCGACCGCGAATCGCTATCCCGATGTCGTGCAAGCCGTGGTGGTGGGCAATGAGGCGCTGCTGCGCAAAGATATTTCGGGTGCGCGCCTGGCGCAGTTGATCAGCGAAGTGAAAAGCCGCGTGAAGCAACCGGTCACGTATGCCGATGTGTGGGAGTTTTGGCTCAAGTATCCGCAGATTGCGCCCGTGGTCGATTTCATCACGATTCATTTGTTGCCGTATTGGGAAGATCAGCCGACGGGTATCGATAATGATGAGGCGCTCAAACACGTCGCAGCTGTGCGCGAAGAGTACGCGCGGCGATTTGCGCCGAAAGATATTCTGATCGGCGAAACCGGATGGCCAAGCCACGGACGTCAGCGCGAAACCGCCGTGCCGAGTCTCGTCAACGAAGCAAAATTCATACGCGGCTTTGTCGATCTCGCCGAGCGTAATGGTTGGAAGTACAACCTGATCGAGGCATTCGATCAACCGTGGAAGCGCGTCAATGAAGGTGCGGTGGGCGGTTATTGGGGATTATTCGATGCCGATCGCCACGATAAACATATTTTGGCCGGCCCCGTCTCGAATTGCCCCGATTGGCAGCGTTGGTTGCTGGTTTCTGCGATCGCGGCGTCGATTGCTTTGCTGTTGATGGGGTTGCCGCACAATAAAATTGCCGCGATGTTGACACCGCTGCTCGCCTCGCTGGCGGGAGTTTGTATTGCGCTGTGGTTGCTGCAGGCGGTGATGGACAACCGCGACGTTTGGGAATGGGTGTGGACGGCTGCATTGATCGCGGTGAATTTTTTCGCGTTATTGCATGTACGAAATCAGCTGAGGACGCGCACTCACCCATCGCGAGCGAATTTACGCGGTGAAAAATTATCGGGAATTTTATCGCGATGCGCGCGCGACGGTTTACTCACCGCAGGTTTCGTCGGTGCCGTGTTGATGTCGCAGCTGGTATTCGATGCGCGCTATCGCGAGTTTCCGAGCTGTATCATTTTGCTGCCCGCGCTGATTTACTTGCGCTGGCCTGTCACCGTGCCGCGCCGCGAAACACTGTTTTTATTTATGGTGATTGCGTTTGGAATTCCTGTGCAGTTATTTCAAGAGCGGTTCACGAACACTCAAGCGCTGGGATGGGCTGCGGCATCGGTATTGCTTGCCGCGGCGTTGTGGCGCTCGTCGCGCACGAGTCGCAGTCCCGCAATGAGTCCCGCGAATACCGCGAGCGTTACCGTATAGAGCGCGAGCGCGGGTGCCGCCAAAAATAAGCTGGCCCATGCGAGTTTTCTGCCGCGGTTCCCGCGCAGAAAAAAAGCGGGCAGGGCGAGCAGCAGCGCGCAACGCGCGAGAACTTGAAAATGGATGGCAAGGCCGAGAGCCGCGCGCGCGCTGCACGCGATACCGATGGTTTTGTCGTCGCACACCGCGACCCAGTGCGGGTTTTCCATCAGCGCAAAACGTATGTAATAAAACGCCCCGAGCCAAACAGCCAGCAATACGAGCGGTATTAAAATTTTTCGCGAAACCATCGGCGTTTTTGACTCGATTGATTTTTAAAAACGTTAAATGCGCAAAAAAGAAAAAGCCCCGCAAGCGGGGCAACGTTCAGAGCAACGTCAAGCAGCAAAAATTATTTCACCGGCTACGGTCTGCGCCGTTAGGATGGCACCACATCGATGACTTCTGCGGCAATGCGCTTGCCGTCGTCAGCCGATTTTTGAAAATCCGCCATCTGATCGAAGTTCATGTAGCGATAAATATCCGCTGACATGGCGTCGAGTTTTCCAGCGTATTCCATGTATTCGGCAACGCTCGGAATGCGGCCGAGAATCGAGCCGACGGCAGCGAGTTCCGCCGAGGTCAGATACACGTTCGAGCCATCGCCGAGACGGTTCGGGAAGTTACGCGTCGAAGTCGACAGCACGGTCGCACCGGGTTTGACGCGCGCCTGGTTGCCCATACACAGCGAGCAGCCCGGCATTTCGGTGCGCGCGCCGGTGCGGCCGTAAATGTTGTAGTAGCCTTCCTCTTTGAGCTGATGCTCGTCCATGCGTGTCGGCGGCGCGATCCACAGACGCGTTGCTAGCGAGCCGGCTGCGACTTTGTCTAACAGTTTTCCTGCGGCGCGATAATGGCCGATGTTGGTCATGCACGAACCGATGAAAACCTCGTCGACTTTGTCGCCGGCGACTTCGGAGAGCAGGCGCGCATCGTCGGGATCGTTCGGCGCGCACACGATCGGCTCTTTCACATCGGCGAGATCGATTTCGATAATCGCCGCGTATTCGGCATCTTTATCGGCTTCGAGCAATTGCGGGTTGGCGAGCCATTCTTCCATTTTGCGCGCGCGGCGTTCGAGCGTGCGCGCATCGCCGTAGCCATCGGCGATCATCGAGCGCAGCAGTGCGATGTTTGAGTTCAGATATTCGCTGATCGTTTCTTTGCCCAGCTTGATTGAACAGCCGGCAGCAGAGCGTTCAGCCGATGCGTCCGACAATTCGAAAGCCTGTTCGACTTTCAAATTTTCGAGGCCTTCGATTTCGAGGATGTTGCCCGAGAAAATATTTTTCTTACCCTTCTTGGCAACGGTCAGCAGGCCTTGCTTGATCGCGTAGTACGGAATCGCGTGCACGAGATCGCGCAGTGTGATGCCGGGCTGCATTTTGCCTTTGAAGCGCACGAGCACCGACTCGGGCATATCGAGCGGCATCACGCCGGTTGCCGCCGCGAACGCAACGAGGCCGGAGCCCGCGGGGAACGAAATACCGATCGGGAAGCGCGTGTGCGAATCGCCGCCGGTGCCGACGGTATCGGGCAGCAGCATGCGGTTGAGCCAGCTATGGATAATGCCGTCGCCCGCGCGCAGCGACACGCCGCCACGGTTGCGGATGAAGTCGGGCAACGTGTGCTGCATTTCGACATCGACGGGTTTCGGATAAGCGGCGGTATGGCAGAACGACTGCATCACGAGATCGGCCGAGAAGCCGAGGCAAGCGAGGTCTTTGAGTTCGTCGCGCGTCATTGGGCCGGTGGTGTCCTGCGAGCCGACCGTAGTCATTTTTGGTTCGCAATACGTGCCGGGGCGAACGCCTCTTTGCTTTCCATTTGCCGCAGGCAGGCCGCAGGCGCGGCCGACCATTTTCTGCGCCAGCGTAAAGCCTTTGCCGGTGTCGGCCGGAACTGCGGGTAAGCGGAACAGCGTGGTTCCGGGCAGGCCGAGCGCTTCGCGTGCGTTGTTGGTGAGGCCGCGACCGATGATGAGGTTGATGCGACCGCCCGCGCGCACTTCGTCGAGCAGTACGTCGGATTTCAGCGCGAATTCGGAAACGGTTTGGCCGTTCGCGGTGTTGATGATTTTACCGTCGTAGGGGCGGATTTCGATGATGTCGCCGAAACCGATGTTATCGACCGGCGCTTCGAATACGAGTGCGCCCGCGTCTTCCATCGTGTTGTAGAAAATCGGTGCGACTTTGCCGCCGAAGCAGATACCGCCGCTGCGCTTGTTCGGCACGCCCGGGATATTGTCGCCGAAGAACCAGAGCACGGAGTTGGTCGCTGACTTGCGCGACGAGCCGGTGCCGACCACGTCGCCGACGAAGGCTACTTGAATACCTTTTTTCTGGAGTTCAGCGATCTGTTTCATCGGGCCAGTCGTGCCGGGCTGATCGGGCGTCAAACCTTCGCGCGCCATTTTGTACATCGCGAGTGCGTGCAGCGGAATATCGGGGCGCGACCACGCGTCGGGAGCGGGCGAGAGATCGTCGGTGTTGGTTTCGCCCGTAACTTTGAAGACCGCGGCTTTGATCGATTGCGGGACTTCCGGGCGGCTCGTGAACCACTCGGCATCGGCCCAGGATTGCAGCACGGCTTTGGCGTTGGCATTGCCGGCTTTGGCTTTTTCAACCACGTCGTGAAAGCGGTCGAACATGAGCAGTGTGTGTTTGAGTTCTTTCGCGGCAGCGGCGCCGAGCTCCTTGTCATCGAGCAATCCGACCAAGGTATCGATGTTGTAACCGCCGAGCATCATGCCAAGTAGTTGCACGGCTTTGGCGCGATCGATGAGCGGCGATTTCGCTTCACCCTTGGCAATCGCGGTCAGGAAGCCCGCCTTGACGTAAGCCGCCTCGTCGACACCGGGTGGAACGCGATCGGTAACGAGGTCGAGCAGGAATTGCTCTTCGCCTTTCGGCGGGTTCTTGAGTAACTCGACCAGCGCGGCGACCTGTTCGGGGTTGAGCGGTTTCGGAGGAATACCTTGAGCGGCGCGTTCAGCGACGTGACTGCGGTAGGCTTCGAGCACAGTGGAACTCCCAGTTGATCCAAAAAGCTAAACGGTTCAGGAATGCCCGCAATGCCGGGATACCGGCGTTGGGGTCTATCGACAGCGCAAGCGTACATGCGTCGTCGCGAAAAAGCGGGCGTCTAGTATAACGCCTTGATCTGCGCCGATTAAAGATCGCAGCAGGTTATTTGGAGTGGTTGGCAACAATTTCGCGATAGTCGAATTCATTCGACTGCGACACAATTGTGCAATATGGTTTGCATATTTGAATTTGTTACTAGAATTATCGCCGTGGTCGATCAGTTACTCACGCGTACTCCCACCCCGTGCATCGGTGTCTGCTCGACAGGCATCGGCGACGTGGTCTGTCGCGGCTGCAAACGTTACGCTCATGAAGTGATCCAGTGGAACGGATACAGTGAGGAGCAGAAGCGAGCGATCAATCAGCGACTCGATCAGCTGCTGTCGCAGATCGTCAGCGCGAAGCTCGCCGTGTTTGATAGCGTGCTACTGGAGCAGCGCTTGCAGTCTCAGCGGATACGCTACTCCGCGCACAAAAGCCCATTTGTGTGGGTGTTCGAGCTGTTGCGCGCGGGGGCAAGCCAGATCGGCGATACTCGCGCCTTCGGTTTTGCGCTTGAGGCTGGGTATTGCGATGTGGAGTTGCCGGTTTTGCGCGAGCAAATCGACCGCGAGTTTTTATTACTATCCGAGGCGCATTATCAGCGCTACATAGCTGCCACTGCCTGAGTGAATCGTCGCGTTAATGTTGTATCGAGAAAAGAAAAATAAAGTAAAAGCAGAAAGTTACAAGTTGCTTTTCATCTTATTTTGCACCTCTGCGCTGTCCGCGTGCGGCGGTGGAGGCGGTGGCTCGTCGGGTAATTCAGGGGGCGGAAGCTCGCCGACGGCAACCACGACAGCCGCGATACCCGCGCCCGCAATGCCCGACAACAACAGCTCCATCCAGCAGTGCCCGACAACTTCCGCGTTTAGTTTGATGTCGCCGCCAGCGCAAGTTGCGGGTGAGATCAGCGGCCGCGTCACCTTCGATCGCGTGCCATTTTTTAGCCAGCTCGGCGCCGGGCTCGACTACAACAACCAGCAGGTGCTGCCGGCGCGCGGCGTTGTGGTCGAAGCGCTGACCTCAAGCGACGGCGTGCGTTGCGACGGTACCGTCGTCGCAACGACGTTGACGGACGGCGATGGCTGGTATCGGTTGAGTCCCGGTGTCGCGAGAGTCTGTGTGCGCGCGCGCGCTCAGGTGTATCGTGCCATCGACACGGCTAGCGCGGCGAGCTGGAATTTTGCCGTTGCCGACAACACGGCATCGAGCGCGTTGTATACGATGACAGAAACCACGGCCGCCAGCGCTGCTGCGCGACCGCGGCGCGATTTGCATGCTGCTTCGGGCCGGGTCGGTGGAAGTTATAGCGCGGCGCGTACCGCGGCTCCGTTTGCCATTCTCGATACGGCGTGCAAGGCGATGGATGCCGTGCTCGACGAGCGCGGTGCCACGCAATTGGGTGCGCTCACGTTTTTCTGGAGCACGAAAAACACGAGCGATGATAACGGCACATTGCAGCAGGGCAAAATCGGCGGCGCGTTTTTCGATCACAGCGCGGTGGCGATATACCTGCGCGGCGACGCCGCGGTGAATACCGATGAATTCGACGAGATGGTTATCGCGCACGAGTTCGGTCACTTCATCACGTTCACACTGTCGCGTTCGGACAGTGTCGGCGGCGATCACAGTTTGCTCGATTATGAAGACCCGCGGTTAGCTTTTGATGAGGGGTGGGCTACGGCGTTTGCCGCGCTTGCACTGCACGATCCGATCTACCGCGATTCCGACGAAGTATCGACAACGAACAGTCCTGCGCGCGAATTTTATTTCGATGTGCGGCTGCGTTTTACCAATGCGAACATTCCGACCGGCTGGTTTTCCGAAAGCTCTGTGCAGCGCGCGTTGTACTCGCTCGGCAGCGCTGCGGCGGACGGTGGTTACGGCATGGGACTTGGTGCGTTGCTACAAACTTTTGCCGGCAGTTACAAACAAACCGATGCGCTCGCTTCGATTTTTAGTTACGGCCAACGTTTGGAAATCGAGCAGCCCGCGTTTGCCAACGCCGTTGCATCCGTGCTGGATTTGGAGCAGATCAATGGCGATGCAATCTCATCGTTTGCAGAAAGCGAAAATAACGCTCCCAGCGGACTCGACTTACCTGTTTATACCGTGCTCGATGCGTCGGGCAGTAAGAAAACCGTGTGTTCAAGTAATGCCTACGGTACCGAAAACACGCTGTCGAACCAGCGTTACCTGCGCTTTATTCCGCCGCAGAGCGGACGCTACCAATTCGACATAAAGCCACTTAACAGTGCTGGCGTTGCGGGGGTCGAGCTGCTCGATCGCGGCAGCATTATTTTGTATCAGGAGAGTTCGACCGGCGGCACGACATTGACCGTGAACAGCAGTGGCATATTGCAAAGCGGGCGCAGTTATGTGCTGAGTGTTTTTCATGTCGGCAACGTCGTGAAAAATAGCGCGGTCGCTGCGGGCGATCAGTGTTTTCAAGTGGGAGCGCAAGCGCTTTGAGCGCAATCGAGAGAGACGCTATGAAAAAGATGATTTTTCTCTGCGCGCTGTTGCTGACGGCATGTTCGCAATCGCAGTCGACTGCGACAACACGCGCGGGTGCCGTCGTCAGCGCACGCGGCAGTGTTTCGCCATCGGCACCCGTGAATTTGACATATCAAATCGAGAGCGCCACCGCCGACCAGCCGCAGATCATCGACATCGCGATCAATACGCGGCTGAATAGCGGCACATTGCTTGTCGAAGTCGCAAAACAGGAGGGCGCAGACACGGTGGGGGAAACGACGCAGCGTATCGATCTCGCTGCGGCTAAGCGTCCGATTGCGTTGCAAATGCAGGCCGTGCCGCTCGGAGATGGTGAACACTATTTGGTATTGTTGCTGACCATCGACACCGAGATGGGGCCGATGTCGCGCAGTTTCCGCATCGATTTATCGCCGCCCGATACCAGCGCGGTGCACTACTAGCGCGATACCGAAAATCAATCCGCGGTTCACCACCCGCGATGCGCTCGTTATACTGGCGCGCCTCATCGAATGCACTGATCCGCGATGCCCGATATCCGCTCCATTCAAAAATTTTTGCGCTGCGAAACGCCGGATGCATGGCTGCAAAATGCGCTCGCGCAGCAAGAATTGCTGCTGATCGATCATGCCAATTGCGAAAAAAAAGCCGCGGGCACGGCGATGAATTTTTTGTATCGCTACGTCGATAAGGTTGATTTGCTGCAGCGCATGTCGAAACTCGCGCGCGAGGAATTGCGTCACTTCGAGCAGGTGATGTCGATTATGTCGAAACGCGGCATTGAATACGTACAAACGTCACCCGCGCGCTATGCGGGCGCGCTGCACAAACACGTGCGCACTTATGAACCTGCAAAATTGATTGATACATTGATTATTGGCGCGTTCATCGAAGCGCGTTCGTGCGAGCGGTTTGCACGGTTGGCGCCGTTGCTCGATGAGGAACTGCAAGCGTTTTATATGGGTTTACTTGCTTCCGAATCGCGCCATTTCCAGCATTATTTGCAATTCGCTCAGCGTTATTCCGACAAGCCGATTGCGGCTCGCGTGGAGTTTTTTGCTGAATGCGAGCGCGAGTTGATCGAGTCGGAGGACGGCGAATTTCGCTTTCACAGCGGACCTGTGCGCGCTTGATTGCGCCCCTGCGATCAAATTGCGTGCTTGATGAGCTCAACAGAATTGTCGCGCTCAGCTCGCACATACCACATGCAATCGTCATCGCGCCAATCGCCGAGCACAATGCGCTCGGCAGGTTTGCCGTTGACGATGAGGGCGTGGCGTGCCGGACGATGCGTGTGACCGTGAATCAATAAATCGACATCGCTTTTCGCCATCACGCGCGCAACTTCCGCAGGCGTCACGTCCATAATATCTTCAGCTTTGTTGCTCGCGGCCATTTTGCTTTGCGTTCGCAATTGTGCGGCGAGCTGGCGGCGCTGCTCGAGCGGTGCCGCCAAAATCATCCGTTGCCACTGTGGATCGCGCACCTGCGCGCGGAATGCGAGGTAATCCTTGTCTTCGGTGCAGAGCGTGTCGCCGTGCATGAGCAAAGTCGGACGGCCGTATAAATCGATCACTGTCAGATCGCTCAACAACTCCATGCCGCAGCGCGCGGCAAAGTGTTTGCCGACGAGAAAATCGCGATTGCCATGCATGAAATACAAAGCCGTGCCGTTAACACGCAATTGCTGCAGCGCGCTCGCAAAATCGTTGAGCCACGCCGCGTCGTCGTCATCGCCGATCCACACTTCGAACAAATCGCCGAGAATGTAGAGTGCTTCCACCGCGCGCGCGCGCTCGTCGAAAAAGCGCAGGCACGCGTCGAGCAGTCGCGGTTGCGACGGCTGCAAGTGCAAGTCGGAAATGAACAGCGTGGTCACAGCCCGTTCCTTTTTTTATTCGTACACAGCGGCTTATTCGTCGACGACAGCTTTGGTAATTACCACATTTTCGACAGGAACATCCTGATGACCGCCTTTGCGCGTGGTGGGTACACCCTTGATGCGGTTGACCACGTCCATGCCTTCGACCACGCGGCCGAATACCGCATAGCCCCAGCCTTGCGAGGTTTTGGCGGTGTGATCGAGGAAATTGTTATCGGCAACGTTGATGAAAAATTGCGCGCTGGCCGAGTGCGGATCCATCGTGCGCGCCATGGCGATGGTGCCGGCTTCATTCTTGAGGCCGTTATCGGCTTCGTTTTCGATCGGTTCGCGTGTGTCTTTCTGCGTCATGGCAGTCGTAAAGCCGCCGCCTTGAATCATGAAGTTGTCGATCACGCGGTGAAAGACGGTGCCGTCGTAATGGCCAGCTTTGACGTACTCGATGAAGTTGGCCGCGGTCTTCGGCGCGGTTTCGACGTCGAGCATGAGTTTAATATCGCCATAGTTAGTGTGCAGAGTAATCATGGTGGTGTCATCAGTGAATTAAGGGAAGTGAAGCCGCTATAATACGGGCTTTACCGTTCCTTATCATCCTTTCGATCCATTCGTTGAGACGCGCATGAGCCAGCACGACAAGCCGACCCATTCCACAGCCGACAGCAAAGCCACGCACAATTTCCTGCGCACGATTATCGAAGACGATATCGCGCAGGGACGCGTTAGCGGCGCGATCGCGACGCGCTTCCCGCCCGAGCCCAACGGCTACCTGCATATCGGCCACGCTAAGTCGATCTGTTTGAATTTCGGCTTGGCGGAGCAATTCGGCGGCACGTGTAATTTGCGCTTCGATGACACCAATCCCGAAAAAGAAAATCAGGAATTCATCGATGCGATTCAGGCCGACGTGCAATGGCTCGGCTTTCGCTGGAACGGCGCGGTGCGCTACGCCTCGGATTACTTCGATCAGCTGCACGCGTGGGCGCTGGATTTGATTCGCGCGGGCAAGGCGTACGTGTGTCATTTGTCGCCCGATCAGGCGCGCGAATATCGCGGCACCTTGACCGAGCCCGGTAAAGACAGCCCGTACCGCGCGCGCAGCGTCGAAGAAAATCTCGCGCTGTTCGAAAAAATGCGCAGCGGTGAATTCGACGAAGGCGTGTGTGTGCTGCGCGCAAAAATCGATATGGCCGCACCCAATATCAATTTGCGTGATCCGATTCTGTATCGCATCCGCAAAGCGCATCACCATCAAACCGGCGACAAATGGTGCATCTATCCGAGCTACGATTACGCGCACGGACAATCCGATGCGATCGAAGGCATCACACATTCGATCTGCACGCTCGAATTTGAAGATCATCGCCCGTTGTATGAATGGCTCATCGACAATCTGCCGGTGCCGGCCAAGCCGAAGCAATACGAATTCGCGCGCCTCAATTTGAATTACACGGTGACGAGCAAGCGCAAATTGAAACAGCTCGTCGATGAAAAAATTGTGAACGGCTGGGACGATCCGCGCATGCCGACGATCTCGGGCATGCGCCGCCGCGGTTTCAGCGCACGTGCGCTGCGCAATTTCTGCGACATGATCGGCGTCACGCGCAGCGAAGGTATCGTCGATGTGGCGATGCTCGAATTCGCGATTCGCGATGATCTCGACAAAAACGCACCGCGTGCAATGTGCGTGCTCGATCCGCTCAAAGTCGTTATTACGAACTACCCGCAAGAAAAAGTTGAGTGGCTCAATGCGCCGAATCATCCGGTGCACGCCGAATTCGGCGAGCGCAAATTGCCGTTCACGCGCGAACTGGTGATCGATCGCGCCGATTTTCGCGAAGAGGCCAATAAAAAATACAAACGACTCGTGCTCGGCAAAAAAGTGCGGCTGCGCAATGCGTATGTGATTACAGCGGATGAAGTGATCAAAGATGCGGCGGGCAATATTATCGAATTGCGCTGCAGCTACGACGCCGCTACGCACGGTGCCGATCCGGCCGATGGTGTGAAGCCGAAGGGTGTGATTCACTGGGTCTCGGCAACGCACGGTAAGAAAGCACAGGTGCGCGTATACGATCGCCTGTTTTTGCACGATGCGCCCGATCGCGGCGGCGAGGATTTCATGCAGCATCTGAATCCGAATGCGCTGCAAATCTTGAGCGAATGCTATATCGAGCCGAGTCTCGCCGACGCCAAGCCCGAGCAATCGTTTCAGTTCGAGCGTGAAGGTTATTTTGTCGCGGATCGTTACGATCATTCCATGCAACAGCCGGTGTTCAATAAAACAATCGGGCTGCGCGATACGTTTAATGATTAAAATGCTGCTGATTAAGTGGCGTGTTTGCTCCCCTCTCCCTGCGGGAGAGGG